>NZ_JABMLK010000001.1:1507500-2707500 GCF_013394855.1 Limnobaculum xujianqingii
CCAACCGCTGATATCCAGTTCATCATCCAGTGGTCGTTCTATCACATCTCTGCCCGGTTCAACGGTTAAATACCATTCAGGTTTATGCACATAAATAAAGCGAACATCATAATCGCTGTCCGTTGAAGCAAATCCCCATCCCCGGCTTCCAGATTCACAGGCATACAGTACTTTCACATCAAACTTTCTTTCTATCTCTTTCAGCTCATTCAGGATGCGATTTTTCATCTCTGCTGATACTGGATGGTCATCAACAGGTAAATCTTTACGATTAGTTAGTAATCCTTTTTGCATCGCATTTCTCCTTTTTATTCGTTATTACTTACGGTATTACTATCAGATATTGCAATCAGCTTGCCAACTTTCTTCTTATCATTAAAAGTAGATTTAATTTATTGTTTTAAATGAACATTAAAGTAATTAGTTTAATGCTGGAGAATTCTGAAAATATAAGATAATTTATTTATTCAGATAATGTTTATATTTAGAGATAAAATATGAAACGGATTGCAATTGGTGTGTTAGGTACCGTTCTGGATAAACGTGGTAAACGGGAAAACCGTTGGAATAAATGGCGTCCAACCGTAGGAATGTGCCAGCAACCTGATTTACATATTGACCGACTTGAGCTGATTCATGCTGCCAGAGATCGGGGAATGGCTGAGCAGCTGGTTCAGGATATCCATCTGGTATCGCCACAAACTGAAGTTAAACTCAATGCCATTACGTTAGATGATCCCTGGGATATTGAAGAGGTCTATACCAAGCTATTAGATTTTTCTGAACACTACCCTTTTGATACTGAGAATGAAGAGTACTTAGTTCACATCACCACAGGTACTCACATTGTACAAATCTGTTGGTTTTTACTTACCGAGGCCCGTTATCTGCCAGGTAAGTTAATTCAAACCATGCCGGACAGGAACAATAAGAGCGATGAACACCCCGGTAATCCTGAAGGTAATTACGCCATTATTGATTTGGATTTAAGTCGCTACGATCAGATATCTACTCGTTTCCAACAAATCAGTGAAAACTCGGTCTCTTATTTGAAAGCCGGTATTGCAACGCGCAATGCCACCTTTAACCGTCTGATAGAAGAAATAGAACGTGTCGCTATTCGTTCTACCGCACCAATATTGATGGTGGGACCCACCGGAGCAGGAAAATCATTCCTTGCCCGACGAATCTACGAACTTAAGCTGGAACGACATCAAATAAGTGGCCGATTCGTTGAGGTTAACTGCGCCACTCTTCGGGGTGATAGTGCAATGTCAACGCTGTTTGGTCATGTTAAAGGTTCATTTACCGGTGCTCAAACTGACCGACCAGGCCTGTTGCGAGCAGCAGATAATGGCATGTTATTTTTAGATGAAATCGGAGAGCTCGGGCTGGATGAACAGGCGATGTTGCTAAAAGCCATTGAAGAGAAAAAATTTCTTCCTTTTGGTAGCGACAAAGAAGCACAAAGCCACTTTCAACTTATTGCCGGTACCCATCGGGACTTACGCAAGCAAGTCAGTGAAGGTCTGTTTCGTGAAGATCTGTATGCACGCATTAACTTATGGACCTATAAACTTCCCGGTCTGGCTCAACGCAATGAAGATATCGAACCCAACCTGGATTATGAGTTAGCTCGTTTTGCTCGTGAACAAGGTGAACAAACTCGTTTTAATGCTGAATCACGCCGTAAGTATCTCTCATTTGCCACCTCATCTGAGGCGCTTTGGTCAGGTAATTTTCGTGAACTCAGCGCTTCTATTACCCGTATGGCAACACTGGCTGAATCAGGAAGAATTAGTGATGATATTGTCAATGATGAAATAAAACGTTTACAGGAAAGCTGGGGATATATCACTAAACCACTTTTATTACCCGAGTTGGATCAACCCATAGATCTGTTTGATCAGTATCAACTACAGGCTGTTATTGAAATCTGCCACACCAGTAGCAGCTTGTCGGAGGCAGGAAGGAAACTATTTGCCGTTTCCCGTCAGCAAAAACAGAACCCAAATGATGCCGATAGATTGAGAAAGTACCTCTCTCGTTTTGGCCTTAGCTGGGAAACACTGAAAAAAGATAAAACATAAAGTTAATCATTTTTCTCTTCGCTACATAATTCTGAACAAACAAAAAAATGGGTGACTATTGTCACCCATTTTTCAGTTACTTATTGATTATTGCTTAGCAACAATCTTGCCACCTTCAACATCCAGTACCACTGGTACTCCAGGTAATAACTGGCCAGAAAGAATTTGCTGTGCCAGCGGATTCTCAATTTCCTGTTGAATAGCCCGTTTCAATGGACGCGCACCATAAACCGGATCGTATCCCTCTTTAGCTAACAGATCCAAAGCGGCTTCAGACATGCTGACGATATAACCACGATCGTCCAGACGCTGATACAAACGTTCCAACTGAATTCGTGCGATGGATTTAATCATGCTCTCACCCAGCGGATGGAACACTACGGTTTCGTCAATACGGTTGATAAATTCCGGACGGAAGTGATGACCAACAACACTCATCACTAACTCTTTCATCTCGCCGTAATCCAGTTGACCAAAACGTTCCTGGATCATGTCAGATCCCAGGTTAGACGTCATGATTACCACGGTATTACGGAAATCAACGGTACGCCCCTGTCCATCAGTTAAACGACCATCATCCAGTACCTGCAACAGGATATTAAATACATCCGGATGCGCTTTTTCGACTTCATCCAGCAAAATAACTGAGTATGGACGACGACGAACTGCTTCTGTCAGATAACCGCCCTCTTCGTAACCAACATATCCCGGAGGTGCGCCCACCAGACGGGAAACACTGTGTTTCTCCATAAACTCGGACATATCGATACGCACCATGGCATCATCGCTGTCGAACATAAAGTTGGCCAGTGCTTTTGCCAGCTCGGTTTTACCTACCCCGGTTGGTCCCAGGAACAGGAATGAACCAATGGGTTTATTCGGATCGGATAAGCCTGCACGACTACGACGAATCGCATTCGATACCGCTTCAACCGCCTCATTTTGGCCTATCACTCGCTGATGCAGTTGTTTTTCCATGCGCAGTAATTTGTCACGCTCACCTTCCAGCATACGATCGACCGGAATACCCGTTGCTTTAGCCAGTACTTCAGCAATTTCAGCATCAGTTACTTTATTGCGCAGCAGCTTCATGGTCTTACCTTCAGAACTTTCCGCCAGCGCTAATTGCTTTTCCAGTTCCGGAATGGTGCCATACTGCAATTCAGACATTCTGGCCAAATCGCCTACGCGGCGCGCTTGTTCCAGAGTGGTTCTTGCCTGTTCCAGATCGGACTTAATGGTCTGGGTGCCGGATACCGCAGCTTTTTCCGCTTTCCACTCTTCTTCCAGCTCAGAATATTCACGCTCTTTTTGCTCTAACTCTTCGTTCAGCATTTCAAGGCGTTTCTTACTGGCTTCATCAGACTCTTTCATCAGCGCCTGCTGTTCCAGTTTTAACTGAATAATACGACGATCCAGACGGTCTAATGATTCTGGTTTAGAATCCATCTGCATACGAATGCTGGAGGCCGCTTCATCAATCAGGTCAATCGCTTTATCCGGTAACTGACGATCGGAAACATAACGATGCGACAATGTCGCTGCTGCAACGATAGCCGGGTCAGTAATTTGCACATGGTGGTGCAATTCATAACGTTCTTTTAAGCCACGCAAGATAGCAATAGTATCTTCCACGCTTGGTTCTGCGACATATACCTTTTGGAAACGACGCTCTAACGCCGCATCTTTTTCAATATACTGACGGTATTCATCCAGCGTTGTGGCACCTACACAGTGCAATTCACCACGGGCCAGCGCTGGTTTGAGCATGTTACCGGCATCCATTGCGCCATCACCTTTACCGGCACCAACCATGGTGTGTAGCTCATCGATAAACAGAATAACGCTGCCTTCCTGTTTCGCCAGATCGCTCAATACACCTTTTAAACGCTCTTCAAATTCACCACGATATTTCGCACCAGCGATCAATGCGCCCATATCTAAAGAGAGCACACGTTTGTTTTTCAGACCTTCAGGCACTTCACCGTTCACAATACGCTGAGCTAAACCTTCTACGATCGCGGTTTTACCAACGCCGGGTTCACCAATCAGTACCGGGTTATTTTTAGTACGACGTTGTAATACCTGAATGGTACGGCGAATCTCTTCATCACGGCCGATCACCGGATCCAATTTGCCTTGTTCTGCCCGTTCAGTCAGATCGATAGTATATTTTTTCAATGCCTGACGTTGATCTTCTGCACTTGCATCATCCACGCTTTCACCTCCTCTTAATTGATCAACCGCCTGAGTTAACCTTTCACTGGTTGCACCGGCTTTTTTCAGCAGATCGCTTAACTGACCGCGCTCTTGCAATGCAGCAAGAACAAACAGTTCGGAAGAGATAAATTTATCGTTACGCTTTTGAGCCAGTTTGTCGCACAGGTTCAGAATACGAACCAGTTCATTCGATGGCTGAACATCACCACCTGCGCCCTCAACCTGTGGGGCACGACTTAATGCATCATCCAGGTCGCGACGTAACCGGTTAATATCAACCCCGGCAGACGTCAGTAATGGACGAATGCTCCCACCATCCTGACTGAGCAAAGCGCTCATCAGATGAATAGGTTCTATAAATTGATTATCACGCCCTAACGCTAATGATTGAGCATCGGCCAGAGCGAGTTGAAATTTGCTGGTAAGACGATCCAGACGCATAACACCTCCAAGAACAAATCAACAATATATGTTGCTATGCCATATAGATAAGGGTGCGAGAGCGTTTTTCAAGACCAAAGTCAATATAAATTATTGAGGTGAGTTCACAGAATAAAGAAACGTTTTGATATCAATAGATTAATCAAACCAAATCAGACTGACCATTCTGCCGGTATCTCTTTCACGACGATATGAAAAAAAGAGTTCAGGTTGACTAACCGTACAGTAACTACCGCCATAAATTTTTTGTATACCCAGAGATTGAAGGCGCTGACGAGCCAGCAGGTAAATATCAGCCAGGTATTTATCGGCTCTGGGAGTAAATGCACTATCTGCAAGTGGATTTACCGCCATAAAAGCATCACGAACTTCTGGTCCAACTTCAAACTGCGTTGGGCCAATTGCCGGCCCCAACCAGGCAATAATGTTATCCGGCGTAGTCATAAAGTTTTCAACCGTCCGTTCAAGAATTCCCGCTTGAAGCCCTCGCCACCCGGCGTGGGCCGCCGCCACTTCATCACCATTTACCGAGCAGAATAGTACCGGAAGACAATCGGCGGTCATGATGGCGCAAACTTTACCCGGAGTACGGGTATAGCTGGCATCAGCACGTAAAGATATTGGTGTATTTTGCGTCAGAGTTAATACTTCAACACCATGAACTTGTTCAAGCCAGGTAATATCGCCGGAAATGTTTAACTGTTGCTCCAAACGCTGACGATTCTGTAACACAGCTGTTGGTTCATCACCAACATGGTTCCCCAGATTCAACGTATCATAAGGCGTTTGGCTGACGCCGCCATTACGCGTAGTGCTAACCGCTTTCACTCCTGCAGGTGCTATCCATTCCGGCGTTATTAGTGGGATCATTACCAGTTCAGCTCATCTTTAAAAATTTCAGTATCAGCACGTAGTGCGGCTATCAGTTGTACCATATCTTCCGGCAATGGCGCATGCCATTCCATCAGTTCACCGGTAATTGGATGATGCAAGCGTAACATGATGGCGTGCAGAGCCTGACGGTCGAAAGAGCGTAATTGCTGTATAAAAGCTTCAGATGCGCCTTTAGGTGGCCGAGGACGACCACCATATAATGGATCCCCTACCAGTGGATGAGTAATATGCGCCATATGCACGCGGATCTGGTGTGTCCGGCCCGTTTCCAGACGTAAGCGTAAACGGGTGTGGGCACGGAAGTGCTCCATAATGCGATAGTGAGTAACCGCGGGTTTACCCATTGGATAAACCGACATATGAGTACGTTTAGTTGGATGGCGCGCAATCGCTGCATCTACTGTCCCGCCACCGGCCATAGTACCAATTGCTACTGCTTCATATTCACGGGTAATTTCTCTGGCCTGCAACGCTTCTACCAGACGAGTCTGAGCCGGTACCGTTTTTGCTACCACCATTAAGCCTGTCGTGTCTTTATCCAGACGGTGAACAATACCGGCGCGCGGTACATCGGCAATTTGTGGGTAATGATGTAACAAAGCATTTAATACCGTGCCATCAGGGTTACCGGCTCCCGGATGCACAACAAAATCCCTTGGTTTATTGATAACGATAATATCGTCATCTTCATAAACAATGTTTAATGCAATATCTTGCGATTCCCAACGTACTTCTTCTTCGATCAGCGCATCAATTGCGATACACTCACCACCCAAAACTTTTTCTTTAGGTTTGGCGATTATTTGACCGTTTACTGATACACGCTCTTCCAAAATCCATTCTTTTATGCGAGAACGTGAATAATCAGGGAACAATTCGGCCAAAGCCTGATCTAATCGTTGTCCGAGTTGTGACTCGGCAACTGTTGCTGTGAGTTGTACTTGCTGTGACATAAAATAACTTCTTAAGTTTTAAGTTGGGTTTTCGCGGCAATGCCGTTTAAAATAATGTGCTATTGTAACTGGTACTCACCGGAAGCTGAATGGATAGCTTCCAGAACAACACTCTGAGGATAAGCAAAACGTCATGATGCGTATGAAATATTTAGTGGCCTCTGCCATATTGAGCCTGACGTTGGCAGGTTGCTCATCGGACACTGTCCCCGATAATCCGCCATCGGAAATGTATGCAACCGCGCAAGAAAAACTACAAAGCGGTAACTTCCGGGGCGCCATCACAGAACTGGAAGCGCTTGATAACCGCTATCCATTTGGCCCTTATTCACAGCAAGTGCAACTGGACCTGATCTACGCTTATTATAAAGCAGATGAGTTACCAATGGCACAAGCCACTATCGATCGCTTTGCCCGTTTAAACCCTACGCACCCTAACATTGATTATGTTATGTATATGCGCGGTTTAACCGATATGGCGTTCGACGGTAATACGGTACAAGATTTCTTTGGTATTGACCGTTCGGATCGCGATCCGCAACATGCTCGCGCCGCATTTCGCGACTTTACTCAGTTGGTGCAAAGCTTCCCACAAAGCGCCTATGCTGCTGATGCTCAAAAACGCTTAGTCGCGTTGCACAACCGTCTGGCTAACTACGAGCTTTCCGTTGCGCAATATTACACTAAGCGCGGCGCTTTTGTTGCAGTAGTTAACCGCGTTGAACAAATGATGCGTGATTATCCTGATTCTGAAGCAACGCGCAATGCATTACCGTTAATGGAAAATGCATACCGGCAGTTAAATCTGGCGTCTCAGGCGGATAAAGTCAAAAAGATTATCGAAGCTAACGATATCAAAGGCTGATTGTTTTAATAGTATCTTCAGTTAATCGCTATGCGAATAATGCATAGCGATTAACTTATTACTTCTCTTCTTTATCTGTCACTTTATCCCTCTCTTTATTTTCTCACAGTAAATTTATTTCCTGATATTTACAATATTCATAAAACTCGCTAGGTTATTGCGGATAACCCATATTTATTGAATAAATATTCATTATAAGAGAGAAAATTATGGACAGACGTACGCTATTAAAATCGTCAGGATTACTGCTGGGTGGATTAACCTTTGGCAATTTGGCCACCGGCGTCGCCAGAGCCAGTCAGGATCATCAAACCGCCAGTGCTGCAAAAGTTTTACCGACACCAACCAAAGAACAACCACTGTTACTTAACTTTAATGAAAACTCTCTGGGAATGTCGCCTAAAGCGCAGCAAGCCGTGGTTAATGCCCTACCTCAAGCCTTCCGCTATCCGGATGCTGCCAGAGAGCAATTAATTGAAAAAATAGCAGAAAGCCACAAACTACAATCAAAAAATATCTCATTAGGTAACGGCTCATCAGAATCCATTCAGGCTGTGGTTCAAATGGCTATTTATCAGGCCCAAAAAGCGGGTCAGAAAGTTCAGGTTATTGTTCCCGATCCAACCTTCAACTATGCCGAGCTATACGCTAAAGCGCTTGGTGTTGCAGTGATTAAAGTGCCACTAAACGATAAGCTGGCGTTTGATATTGCGGCAATGAAGAAGATTGCCGATGAGTTCCCAGGTTTATCCATTGTGTATCTGTGTAACCCGAATAATCCAACAGCAACCATTACACCAGCTGACCAGATTGATCCATGGATTAAAACAGCATCAGAACGCACCCTGTTCCTGTTGGATGAAGCCTATGCTGAGTTCGTCACCGATCCCCGCTTTAGCAGTGGCATTGAGTTGATTTTAAAACAACATAAAAACGTGGTGGTAACCCGTACTTTCTCTAAAATTTATGCCTTAGCAGGCCTGCGTATTGGCTATGCTGTTGCCCATGAAGAAATTATCGCTCAGGTTGAAGACTTTATTTCACTGGATAATACCAATGCAGCCGGAGCGGTTGCAGCACTTGCCTCGCTGGATGACAAGACCTTCCTGACTATCAGTAAGACATCTGTAGAAACTGCTCGTAAGATTGTTACCAATGCACTGGATGAGCTGGGTCTGGAATATTTGCCCTCACAGGCTAACTTTATCTTCCACAAAGTACCGGGAGAGGTAAAAACCTATCAGGACAGAATGAAAGAATACCATGTGTTTGTTGGCCGTGAGTTCCCACCAGCTAAAGGTTGGAATCGCCTGACATTGGGCACACCAGAAGAAATGACAACCTTTGTTAGCGTGCTAAAAGAGTTTCGTAGTAAAGGCTGGGTCTGATTTACAGAAGTTTTCATAAAAAAGGGCTTAGCACTGCTAAGCCCTGTATATAACTAATAGCTTTTGGATGTTGCTTAAGCTTTACTACCAAGACGCTCTTTGATACGAGCAGACTTACCAGCACGCTCACGCAGATAGTACAGTTTAGCCTGACGAACGGCACCACGACGTTTAACAGTAATGCTGTCAATAACAGGTGAGTGAGTCTGGAATACACGCTCTACACCTTCGCCGTTGGAAATCTTACGAACAGTGAACGCAGAATGCAGACCGCGGTTACGAATAGCGATAACCACGCCCTCGAATGCCTGCAGACGTTTCTTACTACCTTCAACGACCCATACCTTAACTTCCACGGAATCACCCGGACGGAATGCAGGTACGTCCTTTTTCATCTGTTCTTGTTCAATTTGCTTAATAATGTTGCTCATAATATCTCTCTTACCCTAGGTAAACTGAAACTGCGGGAACGAATATCCTTCCCTTATTAGTCTTGCTGTTGGTGTTCCTGTTGGAACTGTTTCAACAGCATTGCTTGCTCATCAGTCAGAGCTAGGCTTTTTAGAAGCTCAGGTCTTCTAAGCCAGGTTCGACCCAGCGACTGTTTCATGCGCCAAAGACGAATATGTTCATGGTTGCCCGATAGTAATACTGCCGGTACTTCCATATCATCTAACACCTCAGGTCGGGTATAGTGCGGACAGTCCAACAAACCGTCAGCAAACGAGTCCTCTTCTGCTGACATTTGATGCCCCAGTACTCCCGGAATAAATCGGGAAACCGAATCAATCAATGTCATCGCGGGAAGCTCGCCGCCACTGAGAACATAATCACCGATAGACCATTCTTCATCGACTTCGGTTTGTATTACGCGCTCATCCACGCCTTCATACCGGCCACAAATCAAAATCAACTTCTGATTAGTTGCCAGCTCGCAAACACCCTGTTGGTCCAGTTTGCGACCCTGTGGAGAAAGATAAATAACTTTCGCCCCTTCGCCTGCCGCTGCTTTTGCCGTGTGTATTGCATCCCGTAAGGGCTGAACCATCATCAACATCCCCGGTCCGCCGCCATAAGGTCGGTCGTCCACAGTACGATGCCGATCGTGCGTGAAGTCGCGTGGACTCCAGCAGGTTACACTCAGCAGGCCATTTTTTACTGCTCGGCCGGTTACCCCATAATCGGTAATCGCGCGGAACATTTCGGGGAACAGGCTAATTACACCAATCCACATACTTAACGTTCCATTTGCTACTACCGCCAGACGCTTAACGCATCAAATACGGAGTTAGAAACCAGGATCCCAATTAACTTCAATTAATTGAGCAGTGAGATCGATTTTTTTGATAACTTGTCCATCCAGGAACGGAATTAAACGCTCCTTGGCGCCAAAAGCATCTTTCAGATTTGCTCTAACCACCAAAACGTCATTAGAACCGGTTTCCATCATATCTGTGACTTTACCCAGTTCGTAACCTGAAGTTGTTACTACCTGACAGCCCATAAGGTCTTTCCAGTAGTAATCACCCTCTTCCAGTGGTGGCAGTTGCTCAGCTTCAACGGCAATTTCGCAATTGGTTAAACTGTTAGCAACTTCACGATCGTCAACGCCTTTCAGCTTGATGATCAAATCTTGATTGTGGCGTTTCCAGCCTTCCAGCTCGATAACCCGCCATTCACCAGCCCGCTGGATATACCACGGCTGATAATCAAAAATGCTTTCAGACTGCTCGGTGGATGAGAACACTCTGAGCCAACCCCGGATGCCATACGTAGAACCCAGTTTCCCGAGAACTACCGGATTTAGTAGCTTGCTCATTTGTTGACACCCAGACAAATTATGCTGCTTTGTTTGCGTCTTTGATCAGCGAAGCTACGCGATCAGAAACGGTTGCACCCAGACCAGTCCAATGATTGATACGGTCCAGATCTAAACGCAGACGTTCTGCCTGACCGGTTGCAACCGGGTTGAAGAAGCCTACGCGTTCGATGAAGCGACCGTCACGTGCATTACGACTGTCGGTCACAACAACTTGATAAAACGGACGCTTTTTAGCGCCGCCACGAGCTAAACGAATTGTTACCATAACATCCTCTTTAGTTAATAAAACACACAGACCCCATCGAGGAACGGGGTCTGGTGCAATATAAAAAGCCCGAAAATTTTACTCATTTTGGCGCAAAAAGCAACCTAAAGCGCCTGATATTAGTGATTCAATTCCAAAAGTGGCTGGAACTGAGACTACATCACTCAATAAACAGGTGTAACTTACCACATAAATCAATTGACCATGTCGGAATAAAGCATTTCGACTCGGTTTAATTTAGTTGTAAATATTAGATAGAAAGAATTCAGCTCAAACAAACCTCAGAAAAAGTAACAATGCAAAGAAAGCAGGACGCATGCAAAACAAGTATTAGATCCAAATCAAAAGCGTGTTTGATCGGTTTTCTTTTCTCTTATCAGAAACGCTATACTCGGGTTCCTTGCTAAAAATAAGGTTATAACTATGTCAGCAATTTCCTCTTATTTGACTCAACATCAGAGTCGCATTTTGGCCGATCTTGAATTATTAGCTAAAGCCGAATCCCCTTCCCATGACAAAGCGGCGGTTGATGCCTGCGGTCAGGTTCTACAAAAACTATTTATGGAGCATTTAGGGGCAAAAGCCGAGGTTTTCCCTCAAACTGAATACGGCGACCATCTGGCGTTTGATATTGGTACTGGTTCGCAGCACACCCTGATTCTGGGCCATTTTGATACCGTTTGGGACATTGGTCGCCTGAGCTTACGTCAGGAAGATGGCAAGCTATTTGGCCCCGGAGTACTGGATATGAAAGGAGGCCTGGTTCAGGCTATTTGGGCAGTTAAAGCACTAAAAGAACTCAATCTGCTAGGGGATCGCCATATCCGTTTTCTGTGCAATGCCGATGAGGAATTAGGCAGCCCAAGTTCTCGTCCGATTATTGAACAACAGGCGAAAAACTATCAACAGGTACTGGTAGCTGAACCAACCACCGCAAGTGGCGCACTAAAAACCGGTCGTAAAGGTACCGGACGTTTTTATGTTCATATCAAAGGACGTGCGGCTCATGCGGGTAACAACCCGGAAGATGGTATCAGCGCCATTCAGGAAATGTCTTATCAGATTCAGCATCTGCACTCACTTAACGCACCGCAAAATGGCACCACGGTTAACGTTGGGATCGTCAGCGGCGGCAGCAAGATTAACGTAGTCGCAGAAGAAGCCAATCTGAGCATAGACGTACGGGTAACCCGACTGGACGAAGCCGAACGCATTCATCAGGCAATATACGGTTCAATTGCCAAACTTGATGGCATCAAGTTAACGATAACGGGTGGTATGGTTCGCCCGCCAATGGAACGAAACTCTGCCTCTGCCGGACTAATGGCAAAAGCACAAGATGCAGCGAAAGCGCTGGGTTTTGAAGTAACTGATGCCGCCGTTGGTGGTGGTAGTGATGGTAACTTTACTGCTGCGATGGGTATTCCAACTCTGGACGGATTAGGCTCAACGGGCGCAGGTCCGCATGCTGAATATGAGCATATTAATATTGCTGATATGGCTCCACGTTCAGCCCTGCTGGCTGAATTGATTACCCGGTTATAATCAAAATAGTTCGTATTAATGACAGAATATGATAATTCAGTTTTGCACCTTAAATAGCCAATCGGAGGGAGACCTTTCCGTTTGGGTCGACTTGGCGTAAGCCAACGAAGCGCCCATAGGAAAGGTAGGCCCGACGCGTTCCACCGCTAAATACAGACGAGTTACCGACCGTTACTGATGCCAATATAAGCACAGTGTTTTTACGGTCGGAATATACGTAGGTGTTGATTTATTAAGTTTGTCAGTAGTCTGAAGGGCACCCAATAGTGCCCTTTTTTATAGCTAAAAGTAAAATTGACTCACGATAAATCAATATCTTTAATACCAAAGAAATAAGTCACCACAAAACCGCCGATATAAGAAACTAACAAACCGGCGGTATACACACCTATACCAGCAAAAATACCGTGATTAGACGTCATTAACGGAATCGCCACCAACCCTGACGGTCCAAAAACCGTATTTAAACCAACCGGTAATCCCATATAGGCAACCAAACCAATAAAGAAACCACCAATAGCCCCACCGATACAGGCAGTGACAAAAGGCTTAACTCTTGGCAATGTAACGCCATAAATCAGTGGTTCGCCTACTCCCAGCAGACCTGGAATAATCGCGCCACGAATTTGGGTACGTAATAATGAAGTCTTATCTGATTTAACATACAACGCCAGAGCCGCGCCTACCTGCCCTGCTCCAGCCATGGCTAAAATAGGGAATAAGGAGTTAAAACCCTGCGCGTCCATCAGAGCGAAATAGACCGGAATAAATCCCTGATGAATCCCAAACATGACCGATATCAGGAACAGACCGGCCAGAATGGCACAACCAATCGGATTACCATTTAAATGCAGGAACAACCAGGACATACCACTAAACAGAACGCCACCAAACGGCATAATCGCCACAAAAGTTACTGCGCCCATAATCAGTAAAGTGATCGTAGAAGTGAGGATCATATCTAAATTATCAGGAATAAAACGTCTGACACCGCGTTCTACATAAGCGCCCACAATAGTCGCAATCAGTACCCCGATAATGTTGCCCTTCGGCACAATATGCAGACCAAAGAAGTTATCCATACCGGAATAGATTCCAGCGGTTGCATTAGGGTCATAGCCCAGAATAAACAGTGAAGCAATAATCGCCCCATTCACACCAGACCCACCAAAAGCCTGCTGGGCGTTATAACCAATCATGATACTCAGAAAAGCGAACAGACCTTTGCTGAACAATTTCATGTACGCTATAACATGTAGCAAGTAACCGCTCACCTCCTGACCGCTCTGAACGTAAGATTGTTCTATCAGCGTGGCAAAACCTAATAACAGACCTGCTGCAATAAATCCCGGGATAAGTGGAGTAAAGATAGTGGCAAACTTAGTTAAAAAATGATGAACAGCACTATTCTGCTTAGATTTCATCTCTTTCTTTTTCGAAGAGGCAATATCTTTTAACTGAGTTTCACCAGCAGGTTTGGTTGCACTTTCCATTGGTTGCTCTGACAGAACAGCACTCACTAATTCAGCCGCCGCCTGTGCTTTTCCTGGCCCTACAATAATTTGTAGTTGGTTATCGCTCTCTACCACCCCCATTACGCCAGGAATAACCTTAAGGCGACTCTTATCAACCATCTGATTATCTTTCAGCGTTAATCGCAATCTCGTCATGCAATTACCGCTTTTCAGAATATTTTCCTGTCCACCGATTGCAGCAACGATCTCTTCAATCATCTCTCTGGTGATTTTAGCCATATCTTTTTCTCATTCCCGCGCTGATTATTTAGAGGCGATTGCCGCACGAATAAATCCATGACTGGCTGATAAAGCCTGTTTAGCCTGCTCTGCATTCATACCGGTTAATACCATCACAATGGCAGTTTTACAGTGGCGCTGACATTGTGATAACGCTTGCTCAGCCTCTTCCCGACTGCAGTCCGTTGCCTGCATCACGATATTTTTTTGCCTTTCTACCAGCTTGGCGTTAGTTGCTTCCACATCCACCATCAGGTTGCCATATACTTTGCCAATTTTTATCATTGAGCCCGTGGTTAACATATTCAGGACCAACTTTTGAGCCGTTCCTGCTTTCATACGTGATGAACCGGTAACCACTTCACCACCAACAACCGGGGTAATAGCAATATCTGCCTGTTGAGCAATTGGACTATCCGGATTACAGCTAATACTGATAACGTTAGCCCCCAGTGATTTAGCGTACTCCATTGAAGCAATTACATAAGGCGTTCTGCCGCTGGCGGCAATGCCAACCAATACATCTTTATTGCTGAAGCTGATAGCTTTTAAATCCTCAATGCCTAACTCCAGGCTATCTTCTGCATTTTCTACCGCTTTAAAGATCGCCTGATGACCACCAGCAATCAGACCAATAACCTGTTCAGGTTTAGTACCGTATGTTGGTGGGCATTCACTGGCATCGAGAATACCCAGTCGACCGGAGGTTCCGGCACCGCAGTACACCAAACGACCACCGTCAGTAAAAGCGCTGCTGATAATATCTACTGCATCCGCAATATGCTGTAACTCCTTTTCAACGGCCAACGCGACTTTTTTGTCCTCGTTATTTATCACTCGTAGCATCTCCAGCGTTGATAGCTGGTCGATATCTTCACTCGCCGTATTGCGGCTTTCAGTGACCATGGAGTTTAAATCAATATTCATATGGACCTCAGTAAACTTGTTATTGCTATCACTAATCATATTTGGAATTTTTTATTCCAAAAATAAACTAAAATAAATAATAAATTATTCCTTAAAAGAGATAAAAACAGAACCATCAATATGTGATTGGCATCACGTATTAAACAACAGATAAATCAGAGAGGAATTAGCCGGAGAAATGATTACAGACTGATTTTATTCACTAATTCGCGGCTTTGTTGAATTAGTAAATTAGCATGTTCCTGATTATGCTGAACCAATCCCATAAACAATAGATCGGTAATTGCATTTTGAGCGGTACGGGAAGAGATAGAAGAACTGCGCCACTGACTTTCATCCGCTACGGAATGAAGAGCATAATCAGCCAGATTTTTTAACGGATTACTTTTTAAACTGGTAATTGTTACCAGCTTAGCTCCCTGTTTTTTAGCGACTTCTGCCGCCAGAACCACTTCACGACGCATCCCGGAATAGGAAACAGCGATTTGAACATCGTCTGGTCCCAACGTTTGGGCGATAGTTAGCTGAACATGGCTGTCCATCTCAGAAAAAGCAGGAATGCCAATTTTTAATAATTTATAAGTGAGATCTTTCGCAATTAGAGCTGAGCCACCAACGCCGGTAATATGCACTTTTTTAGCATTGAAAATCTGCTCAACCACCAGCTCAAATATTTGAGGCTGCAAAGCATTCATGGTTTCACGCAATGCGCTTTGCTTTTCTAACAGTAACTTACCAGCAATCTCAAGCAGGGTATCATCACCGGTAATTTCATTATGCAGATGCAACGCTGACTTACTGGCTACCAGCTCACTACGCCCCAACTCTTCACTGATGGCCAGTTTAAATGCGGTATAGCCTTTAAAACCCAGTTTTTGCGTGAATTTAACTACCCCTGACTGACTAATATTTAAAATTGTCGCCAGTTCCTGAGATGAAAGCTCCCTGATTTTTTTGGGATTTTCCAGTATATATTCAGCAATCTTTTTTTCCATTGGGGGAAACTGAGCCAGATTGGTGGCTATCACAGCTAAACACGCCATTTATCTCATCTCCCCCATGGAACTATCAATATATCTGATTAACGCATCATACCCGGTGGCATCATGCCTTTCATACCGCGCATCATTTTCGCTAATCCACCTTTCTTCATCTTTTTCATCATACGCTGCATATCGTCGAACTGTTTCAGCAAGCGGTTAACGTCCTGTACCTGCATACCTGAACCAGCCGCAATACGACGCTTACGTGAACCTTTGATGATTTCCGGACTGGCACGCTCTTTCAGCGTCATGGAATTAATAATCGCCTCCATACGCACCAGTAATTTGTCATCCATTTGTGCTTTTACGTTATCCGGAATCTGGCCTGCTCCCGGCAATTTGCTCATCATGCTGGCCATTCCGCCCATGTTGCGCATTTGCTTAAGCTGGTCCAGAAAGTCGGTCAGGTCAAAACCGTCGCCTTTCTTCAGTTTATTTGCCAGCTTTTCCGCTTGTTCACGGTCAACTTTACTCTCAAGATCTTCAATCAAAGAGAGCATGTCGCCCATGCCAAGAATACGCGATGCTACGCGATCCGGATGGAAAGGCTCCAGCGCTTCGGTCTTCTCACCAATACCAAGGAACTTAATCGGTTTACCGGTAATATGACGAATAGAAAGCGCCGCACCACCACGTGCATCACCATCTACTTTGGTCAGTACTACACCGGTTAATGGCAGTGCTTCATTAAACGCTTTCGCCGTATTAGCCGCATCCTGGCCGGTCATGGCATCAACCACAAACAGTGTTTCTACCGGGTTAATAGCGGCATGAACCTGTTTGATTTCGTCCATCATCGCTTCATCAGCGTGTAGACGACCGGCGGTATCGACAATCAGAACGTCATAGAATTTAAGCCTGGCCTGTTTTAAAGCATTATTGACGATATCAACTGGTTTTTCCTGAGCATCGGACGGAAAGAAATCAACACTAATAGCCTCCGCCAGAGTTTCTAACTGACGGATCGCTGCCGGGCGATAAACGTCGGCAGAAACCACCAGTACTTTCTTCTTTTGTTTTTCTTTCAGGAATTTAGCCAGTTTGGCAACGCTGGTGGTTTTACCCGCCCCTTGCAAACCCGCCATTAATATTACTGCTGGTGGTTGAGCAGCCAGATTGAGGCTGTTGTTTTCCTCACCCATTGCCGCAACCAGTTCGTTACGAACAATTTTGACAAACTCTTGTCCAGGGGTCAGGCTCTTATTAACTTCCTGCCCAACGGCACTTTCTTTAACTTTATTAATGAAATCGCGAACCACCGGTAAAGCTACGTCAGCTTCTAACAACGCCATACGAACTTCACGCAGTGTATCTTTAATATTTTCTTCGGTCAGTCGCCCACGGCCACTGATGTTGCGCAGCGTGCGCGACAATCTATCGGTTAAGTTTTCAAACATCGTCTTATGCCCAACATGATGGTAATCCGCGACAGCGGTAAAATTTTAGCAAGTATAACACGAACAATACTCAGGTCAGTTACCGATACTTATTGAGAATTGATTGGAGGGAATCGCCACTAACGTTATACTGGTTACACTTTTTTCCATGGTTTATGCAAACATTAATTATTATGCCTGTTTTCGCCATATTATCACTGATCGCATATCTGACTAGTCTTGGGTTGATTATTCCCAGTCTGTTAAGAAAAAAAGGCATTCATCGTCGCTGGACGCTGATATCGGCCATTATTGCGCTCGTTTTTCACGGAATCGCTCTTCAACAGCGTATTTTTGATGTCGACTATGGCCAAAATCTAAGTTTGCTTAATATTGCTTCAGGAACCAGCCTGTTGATCAGTGCCATCATGACATTTGTGGCTTCTAAAGATCGCGGCTGGATACTACTTCCTATTGTTTACAGCTTTTCCATTATCAATCTGGCGCTGGCCAGCTTTACTCCCTGGGAGTTTATTACCCATTTGGAAGATAGCCCAACGCTGCTGGTTCATATCGTCTTAGCCCTGTTCTCTTATGCTACGCTGATTATTGCAGCGCTGTACGCGATTCAAATTGCCTGGATTGATTATCGCCTGAAGAATAAAAAACTCTCCTTCAGCCCGGATATGCCACCGCTGTTGTCTATTGAACGTAAGTGTTTTCATATCACCCAGGTTGGTGTCATTCTGCTCACCTTAACGTTACTGAGCGGCGTTCTTTATCTGGATAATCTGCTTGGTCAGGAAAATGTGCATAAAACCACGCTCTCAACCATGGCATGGCTAGTCTATTTGGTCTTACTTTGGGGCCACTACAGTAAAGGCTGGCGCGGTCGTAAAGTGGTATGGTTTAGCCTGAGCGGAGCATTTTTACTGACTATGGGCTATTTTGGCAGCCGACTGATTCAGGAACTTTTAGCGCATTAACAGCTTTTCATTCAAGCTGTTTATATACTATATCGTATAGCTCATCATAACTGAGGACATTTATCGGTGGACGACGTATCAACCCGTCTTAATTGTCATGGTGCTGATTTCAGCCTATTTCTCAGCCTCGGAAACGGGGATGATGACGCTGAACCGTTACCGACTCCGCCACCTTGCCAGTAAGGGCAACCGTCAGGCACGACGAGTTGAAAAACTGCTTCAGCGTCCGGACCGTTTAATCAGCCTGGTTTTAATTGGCAATAATCTGGTTAATATTCTGGCCTCCTCACTGGCTACTGTTATTGGTATCCGCCTCTATGGCAACCTCGGTGTCGCCATTGCTACTGGTATTCTGACCTTTGTTATTTTGGTGTTTGCAGAAGTTCTGCCAAAAACTGTTGCGGCGCTCTATCCTGAGCGAGTAGCATTTCCCAGCAGTTTTTTACTGAAACCGCTGCAGAAAATCATGGCACCGTTGGTCTGGTTACTAAACGGCATAACCCGCCTGATTATGCATCTGTTTGGTTTACGTTCGGACGTTAAAGGCAGTGATGCCGTCAGTAAAGATGAACTGCGCACTATCGTAAACGCCTCAAATCCGCTAATTTCTCATCGTTACCAAAGCATGCTGTTATCGGTACTGGATTTAGAAGTTGTCAATGTTGATGACATTATGGTTCCACGCCATGAGATTGTCGGAATTAACGTAAATGACGAATGGAAAGATATTCTTAAGCAGCTAACTCATTCCCCTCATGGCCGTATTGTGCTATATCGCGATACTCTGGATGATGCCATCGGTATGTTACGGGTTCGCGAAGCTTATCGTCTGATGATGGAAAAAAGTGAGTTTAATAAAGAGACTATGTTGCGCGCAGCGGACAAAATCTACTTTATTCCGGAAGGAACACCACTCAACGTACAGTTAGTTAAATTTCAACGCAATCGTGAAAAAGTCGGCATCATTGTTGATGAGTATGGCGATATTCAGGGGCTGGTTAGCGTAGAAGATATTCTTGAGGAAATCGTGGGTGACTTCACTACCTCTATGTCTCCTTCGCTGGCTGAAGAAGTAGTACCTCAGGCAGACGGCTCAGTTTATATTGATGGCAGTGCCAGTATCCGGGAGCTGAATAAAGCTTTTGGCTGGCACTTACCGACATCTACTGCTAAGACCATTAACGGATTGCTGCTGGAGTATTTTGAAGATATCCCGGTAGCAGGCACCCACGTAGACTTCAAAAACTATTCTGTCGATATTATCGAAGTGAATAACAATATGATTAAGCAGGTGCTGATTCGCCCACTCAACGGTGAACCACCGGCGAAAAATCTGAAAAAGAAATAGTAGAATACGGATAGATTACTGATAAAACAAAACCCGCTTTCGCGGGTTTTGTTTTTTAACAGCTTAACGACATAACTGCAGATAACTAAATTACAAATGTAACTCAGATAATTTTTCTGCCGGTAATGCCAGTTCATCGTTGTGGTTCACCCGAATGCCGCTATCAATAATGTGGCGGGCAATATCATGGGCTTCTTTCAATGAGTGCATTTCATAGGTACCACACTGAAATTCATTCAGTTCAGGGATCTTATTTTGATCCTGCACTTTAAGAATATCAGCCATTGCATCTTCCCATGCTTTAGCTACCCGTCCTTCTTCTGGTTGACCAATCAGACTCATATAGAATCCGGTACGGCACCCCATTGGAGAAATATCGATAATCTCAACGCCGTTACCGTTCAGATGGTCGCGCATAAATCCGGCAAACAGATGCTCCAGCGTATGGATACCTTTCTCTGGCAGAATTTCCATATTCGGGCGACAGAAACGTAAATCAAACACTGTGATGGTATCCCCATGAGGTGTTTGCATTGTTTTTGCAACCCGGACAGCGGGCGCAGCCATGCGGGTATGGTCAACGGTAAAACTATCTAACAATGGCATTTTCGTCACCTTATAAAAAAATAATTTTTTTTACTTAAACAGGAAACCTTTCTCGAAAACGTGAGTCCTAATAAGTACAAGAACACTCGTTATCATCATCCCTCTTTAGAGATGTTTATAAGGCCACTAGATATGTGGCCTTTCTTTTATCCAATTAACGCTGGTTTTGTTCAGCCAGATATTCATCAAAGCTCATCGTATCCCGCTGTTCCATCTCTTGCTGACGACGGAGAGAAGCGACGCGTTCAGACTCCATCGCGTCTTCGGTTAATACACTTAACGGTTCTGATTGCAACATCTGACGATATTGTTCTGCCAACGCCAGACCAAAACTGCCAATACCAACATCTTTGATGGCCTGTAGCATTCTGCCAGAGAAGGTCAGTTCAGGATCTTCAAACGCTGATATTAATTTATTGCATACATCCTGATATTGCGAATTTTTGTTTGAGCCATCCAGCACTTCAGCAACCCGTAATAAATCAGCAAACAACGATTTACCAACCACTTCCAGCGGCTGACGAGCCGTATCACAACCAATACCAATAGTCTGCCCTGGTTTACGCCCTTCCAGAATAACCCGATTCCAGTTATGGCGAGTACACTGAAGTTCTTCACTACTCATTTCTGGCGCATCCGCCAGCGTACACCAAATCAGGAACAGATCGAGGAAACGAGCCTGATCGGCATCAATACCTATTGGTGAGAACGGGTTGATATCCAGCGCTCTGACTTCAATATATTCCACACCACCACGCAATAATGCATCAGATGGTGATTCGCCTTTGCGCGTAACGCGTTTTGGCCGGATTGGTGCATAGAATTCATTTTCTATTTGCAAAACATTACTGTTGATCTGTTGGTAATGACCATTACTCTTCTCATCCAAATGTTTAAACTGTTCAGCTGGAATAGAAATGGCTTTTTTCAATCCTTCCACATAAGTGGTCAGATTGTTAAAGGTGATACCAAGATTGCTTTGTGCCGTATTGGTATAACCCAGATCGCTCATACGTAATGAAGTTGCATAAGGCAAATAACAGGCCCCGCTTTTCAGCTTTTCAAAAGGCATTTTGTTTTCACGGCCTTTAATAAAAGAGGAGCAAAGTGCAGGAGAAGCACCAAACAGATAAGGGATCACCCAGCCATAGCGATAATAGTTACGAATCAGACGGAAGTATCCTTCCGAAATTTTCTCTTTACCACTTTCAGCATCCGTTATTCCTTCTCGTGCTTGCCAGAATTCTAATGGCAGAGAGAAGTTGTAATGAACACCTGAAATGGTCTGCATTAACGCACCGTAGCGATTCTTTAACCCCTCACGATACAGGGTCTTAAAACGGCCGACGTTTGAAGTACCGTACTGAGCTAACTCAATTTTGTCTTCTGAACTGATAAAGCACGGCATACTTAATGGCCACATCAGTTCAGAACCCAAATCACGACTCACGTGGCGGTGAATATCACGCAGGAAAGCCAGCAGATGATCGACATTTCCATCCACCGGCGTAATGAACTCGAGCAATGCCTCAGCAAAGTCTGTTGTTATCCAGCGATGAGTCAACGCCGAACCCAATGATTTAGGGTGCGGAGTCGTCGCCAGATGGCCATCTGAAGTTATGCGGAGGGTCTCACGTTCAATACCACGTTGAATACCATTTAAAGCCTGAGGGTGCGCTTCCAGCCAGGATAGCGCTTTCGATACGTCCGGGATCAATTCGACCTCCCGTAATCAATGTTCATACAACCTGCCGAAACCGAAGATTCATATCAGTACTTTTCTCTTTTGTTAGCTAAAAAAAGAGATGCCTTTTAGAGTAATAGCCATCACAAGCAAGTAGCGCAGCGATTTCCCTAACAGCATAAAAAAAGTCACCGACCACCAGGGTAAACGTAACCACCCGGCCAGCAGACACAATAAATCACCCATTACGGGCAACCAACTTAATAACAACGCTGGCGAACCATAACGTTGTAGCCATTTCATAGCCAATTCTAATCGAGGGTGATGTTTAGGTACTGGCGCTATTCGGCCAATGATGACATTCGTCAGCCCTCCTAGCGTATTCCCTATAATCGCCACTACCAGCAATAACCACGGAGCTGTATTTACTGTGGTTAGCAAAGTGGCAAATACCACTTCTGAATTGCCCGGCAGTATAGTCGCACTCAAAAAACTGCTGCTAAAGAGCGCTGATAGCGATAATGCATCACTCACAAATAACGAACATCCACGGCGTCCATACCAGCAGCTTTAGCTGCCTGAAGGCCAAATGGTGCATCTTCAAACACGATGCAAGAATCAGGAGTTACTTTCATTAACTGCGCACAGAGTAAGAAAGTATCCGGTGCCGGTTTATGATGTTGTACATCATCGGCACCAACAATCGCCGTAAAATAATCTTTTAGCCCAACGTGTTGCAACAGCCTTTCTGCAAAGCCATGCATACTACCTGTACCCACTGCCATTGGGCGTTTTCCACGATAAGATTTAACCACTTCAACAATTGGCAATGGTTTAACCATATCCAATACCATCTCTTCGACAATATCGAATTTTTCCTGCGCTAATTTATAAGGGTCCATATCAACCTGATAGCTGTTGATAACAAACTCGGCAATCTTCCAGGAAGGTGAACCATTCAGAGCGATAACTTTTTCTAAATCCAGTTCCATACCATATTTTGCCAGCACTTCATTCCAGGCTTTTCGATGCCCTTCTTCGGTATCCAGCAAGGTGCCATCCATGTCAAAGATCAACCCCTGATAGCGGTCATACATAACAGACCCCTCAATATTTAGGTAACAGATAACAAACTATTCGGCTACTTTAACTTAAAAGCTAATTAATGTCGCTGATTGAGTTAACTGGTTAGCAGATTATGTAACACAATATAAACCCATATATTTATTAAGGTTAATTATCAATATCAAGCAAGAAAATGACTATTTTCACGAAAACATTATCTATCCAGAACAACACGTTGTAACAACTAAGCCACATAAATAGCGCGTTTATAGTGAATTCTATACTTGATTTTACTATAATAACCGACGGTTCATAGCCAAGGCTCCATGCCAAAACAAATTCTATGCGCAACGTTTTTTTATTTGGGAACGCGCAGAATAGGGACATATACATATACTGGAAAGTAACTCTTAAATTATGAAAGCCGTTATCATTACATCAGCTCTGTTATTCAGTTTGTCTTTCAATGCCGTCGCAGAAGAATCGGCAGATGACGGTATTTGGGAAACCATTAAGAGCAATGTTAAACAAACCTGGAATTCCCCTACCCGTGACCTCTATGTGCCTCTGAATACCTGGCATAACCGAGCCATGTATGACAAAGATAAAACCGACTCTTATAACGAGAGACCTTGGGGGGTTGGCTATGGCGTATCGCGATTCGACAATGAAGGAAACTGGCATTCTATTTACGCAATGGAATTTCAGGATTCACATAATCAATTTCAACCAATTGCTGGTTATGGCTATCAGAAAAACTGGTATTTTGGTAAAGACCGAGACTGGCGCTTAGGATTGGGTTTCACTGCAGCAATTACTGCACGCCACGACTATTCCTATATTCCAATCCCATTACCACTGCCGCTATTCTCAATAGAATATAAACAGTTTGCTATTCAAAACACCTATATTCCTGGTACCTATAACAACGGTAACGTCTTATTTACCTGGGCTCGCTGGCAGTTCTAGCTGAGAGCTTTCTCAGAGTCGGTAACGTTAACCCTTTTTCTCAGGCAGGTTAACGTCCGGCCTGATTATTTAAGCCCTGTGACTAAAGTTCTATTAACATCTATTCTGGATGTAATAACAGTAGAACTTCACTTTATCGCCTGATTATACCCTTAGCCACAGAGAGAATTTATGGATCAAGCACAACATCATCCTTCGGGCAAAACTCGTCATAAAGAGTATTCACTCATTCTGACTATGATTACCATTCCTGTACTGCTCTTTATGCAGCACAATACTAACCTTCTGATTACTGTCTTAATTAACCTTCTTGCACTGGTTACGATTCTGGGTGCAGCTTTTAGTGTGGTTCGTCATGCTGACGTACTGGCTCACAGATTAGGAGAACCCTATGGTTCACTGATCCTGAGTCTGGCTGTGGTAATACTGGAAGTCAGCCTGATTTCTGCGCTGATGGTTACCGGTGATACTGGGCCAACGCTAATGAGGGATACGCTATATTCTGTCATTATGATAGTCATGAGTGGGCTGGTAGGGATATCTTTGTTATTGGGTGGCCGTAAGTTTGCAACTCAACACGTTAATTTGGCCGGTATCAAACAATATTTGACCGCGTTATTGCCATTAGCAATTATCGTTCTGGTCTTACCCGCGACCTTTGGCAGTGGAACCTTTAGCTCTGGCCAACTTTTAATTATCGCCCTGCTGTCTGCCGCAATGTATATCGTGTTTCTGACTATACAAACTAAAACTCACCAAAATCTGTTTATATATGAACACGAAGATGAAGGTGATGGCCCGGACGATCATCATGGAAAGCCCTCTGCTCATGGTAATGCCTGGCATGCATGCTGGTTAGTCGTTCATCTGGTTGCTGTTATCGCCGTTACAAAAATCAATGCCGGATCGCTGGAGTATTTATTAACCGAGTTACATGCACCACCACAATTTACCGGCTTTCTGATCGCATTATTAATTCTTTCACCGGAAGGTCTGGGGGCTTTGAAAGCGGTAATGAATAATCAGGTACAGCGAGCTATGAATCTGTTCTTTGGCTCTGTATTGGCAACGATTTCCCTTACGGTACCAGCCGTCGTAATTATTGCGATGATCACTGGTCAACATTTGGTCTTTGGCCTGTCGACCTCCAATGCTGTATTACTTATTACCGTATTGCTGCTTTGTCAGAGTTCATTTGCAACCGGCAGAACCAATGTGCTAAACGGAGCGGCTCATCTGGCCATATTTGTTGCTTATCTGTTAGTCCTGATGATGGGATAACTCTCACCTCTCACTAAAAAACGCCACTAAATTTCAGTGGCGTTTTTATTTCTGTTGCTCTGTCTTCCCTTCTCCTGTCTGGCTTTTCATTTTTTCACTCAATTAGATAAACACAAACGCTGTTTATTGACCATGATTAGAGGTACTTTGTGTTACGCGAATAAAGCTCAGTTTCCCCTTATCAGTATTAATGAAGGAAGCCATTATGAGTCAAAGTCCAAATATCAACCGTCGTATTGTTCTTGCCTCTCGCCCTTATGGTGCCCCTACTCCGAATGATTTTCGTCTGGAACAGCAACCTATTGCTGTTCCAGGTGTGGGTGAAGTACTACTGCGCAATGTTTATCTTTCCCTCGACCCTTATGTGCGCAGGCGTATGAGTGATGCTCCATCCTATTCTCCTCCAATGGAGATAAATGATGTTATTGTTGGTGGTACCGTTAGTAAAGTAGTGCAATCCAACCATCCTGAATTTCAGGTTGGTGACTGGGTAGTAGGCCAGGCCGGTTGGCAAGATTATACGGTGAGTGATGGTCAAGGCATTATCAAACTGGATAGTGTTATTCCTCACCCTTCTTATGCATTAGGTATTCTTGGAATGCCAGGATTTACCGCCTACATGGGGCTTCTGGACATTGGTCAACCCAAAGCTGGAGAAACGTTGGTAGTAGCCGCCGCAACAGGCCCGGTGGGTGGTACCGTAGGTCAGATAGCTAAACTGAAAGGATGTCGGGTAGTCGGTATTGCTGGCGGCGCTGAAAAATGCCGTTATGCAGTAGAAACATTGGGATTTGATGTATGTCTCGACCATTATCAGCCGGATTTAGCCCAACAGTTAGCCAACACTTGCCCTCAGGGAATTGATATCTACTATGAAAATGTAGGAGGCAAAGTGTTTGATGCAGTTCTTCCATTACTAAACCCGCGCGCCCGTATTCCTGTTTGCGGCATCATTTCACAATACAACGCCACTGCCCTGCCAGATGGCCCTGACCGACTCAGCCTGCTGGAAAGTATTATTTTGAAAAAAAGAATTCGTATGCAGGGATTCATTATTTTTAATGACTATGCCCACCATTTTGGCGAATTTATCCAGCAAATGGGGCAATGGGTATCTGAAGGCAAAATCAAATATCGGGAACATCTGGTTCAGGGGTTGGAAAACGCACCTGAAGCCTTTATCGGCCTGTTAAAAGGCGAGAATTTCGGAAAATTAGTTATTCAGCTAGGCAATGAGAACTAATTGTCACAGTTCAACACTGATCTATTCAATTTTATTATTTGGTACACCTGCTACTTGGGTGCACCTTTCTAAGGAGATATGAATGTCCCACTTTGTCAATCCACAACGGTATGACTCGATGCAATATGCTCGTTGTGGCCGCAGCGGAATACAGCTGCCTAAAATATCGCTTGGCCTTTGGCATAATTTTGGTGATGTTACCCTGTATGAAAACAGTCGTGAAATGATCCGCACGGCTTTTGATGCGGGTATTACCCATTTCGATTTAGCAAATAACTATGGCCCTCCTCCCGGTTCCGCAGAGATCAATTTCGGGCGTATTCTGAAGCAAGATTTCCAGCACTACCGCGATGAAATGATTATCTCCTCTAAAGCCGGATATACCATGTGGCCTGGTCCTTATGGTGATTTTGGCTCTAAAAAGTATCTGGTCTCCAGCCTTGATCAAAGCCTGAAGCGTATGGGGCTCGACTATGTTGATATTTTTTATCACCACCGTCCTGACCCTGATACGCCGCTGGAAGAAACCATGTCAGCACTCGACTTAATTGTTCGTCAGGGTAAGGCGCTGTACGTTGGACTTTCCAACTATCCGGCGGATAAAGCCAAAGAGGCTATTCGTATTCTGAATACACTGGGAACACCTTGTCTTATCCATCAACCCAAGTACTCAATGTTTGAACGCTGGATTGAAAATGGATTACAGGATGTTTTACAAGAAGAAGGTGTTGGTTCAATTGCCTTCTCACCACTGGCAGGAGGCCTGTTAACCGATCGCTATCTGTCGGGTATTCCGGAAGGTTCTCGTATCGCCAGTGACAGTCCTTTCCTCACCAGCGATCAGTTAACAGAAGCTCGGGTAACTCAAATTCGTCAGTTGAATGAAATCGCTCAGCGTCGTGGACAAAAACTGGTTCAAATGGCTCTGGCATGGGTGTTACGGGAAGGAAGAGTAACTTCTGCGTTAATTGGTGCCAGTAAAGTCAGCCAAATCGAAGATGCAGTGGCTGCATTGAATAACCTGACGTTTAGCCAACAGGAACTCAATGAGATAGAAACTATTCTGGCCAAATAAGATTGTTAGCTCAGATAACCGCTATTGGGTGCTTTTACCGTGGCGGTTATCGGCTATAAGAAGAAACTGATTAACAAATAGATATTCAAGCTGACGACCAGTCCGACAATTGCCCGACCAATATTTTGCATCAATGTACTATTAACCAAATCACCCATAAGTTCTCGATTCCCGGTAAAACTCAATAATGGAATCAGCGCCAGAGCAATACCAAAGCTGAGAAATACCTGGCTAACAATTAGTATACGGGTCGCATCCATACCGCTCATAATCACAACAAACGATGGCAGCATCGTCACTGCGCGGCGCAGCCAAAGCGGTATCCTGAAGTGAATAAAACCCTGCATAACAACCTGTCCGGCCATAGTTCCGACAACGGTAGAAGACAGCCCAGCGGCCACCAGACTAAGGCCAAAAGTCACTGCAGCAAACTTACCCAGCAGAGGTTCTAATGTGACATAAGCCTGATCAAGTTCAGTAATTCCCGTTTGTCCATGAAAATGAAATACTGCTGCTGCCATTGCCATCATCGATAAGTTAACGAAACCAGCAATAGTCATCGCCACGGCAACATCCCATTTTGTGGCGGAATAGCGCTCTTCCCGAGTGCCTTTAGAATTTTGCGTCAATGCAGAATGCAGATAAATGACATGCGGCATGATAGTCGCACCTAATACGCCCGCAGCCAGAAATACAGCCTCATTATTTGGTAATCCGGGTATTAGCATACCGGTGGTGAGTTCGGTAACATCAGGTGCCGAAAACACCAGCTCAATGATATAGGCTCCGGCAACAAACAACAGAAAAGCGCCAATTATCCGTTCTAAAGGTTTGTCCCCTTTACTCTGTAACATTAAGATTAGAAAGGTACAAATACCAGTTATCACTGCACCATTAAGCAAACTTACGCCCAGCAATAACTTAAACCCAATTGCCGCACCAATGAATTCAGCCAAATCTGTTGCTATTGCAACCAACTCAGCCTGAACCCAATAAAACCAGACAATTGGACGTGGAAATCGATCGCGAATATGTTCTGCCAGATTTTTATTAGTCGCAATTCCCAGCTTGGCAGAAAAAAGCTGTACTACCATTGCCATGATATTGGCCCAGACAACAACCCAAAGCAGCTGGTAGCCAAAAGCTGAACCAGCCTGAATGTTGGTCGCAAAGTTACCGGGATCGATATAGCCAATGGCTGCAATAAAAGCAGGTCCCATCAGAGCAAGCCTGATCTTTCTCGATACTTTACCTGATTGAACTATGGCACCTGAATCTGACATGGATATATTCTCCGAATCACCACACAATCAAATGATAATGATTCTCATTCAAATATCAACTTAATTACGCTTATCGTTCAGATAGGCGCAATTAAACAGCCAGATAATATTTCGCATCAAAAGCCGAAGTTGTATTACCTAAATCAACGTAAATATTACGGTCATTATAATACAGTAAACTACAGCCCACCTCATAAATACAACATTTAAGAAACCATTAGTAACAATAATGACATTAAGTAATAACAATCATGCATTAGGCTCAGGATAAAAGTACTAACGGTCATTTATATCCTATAGCAGTAAGAAAACCATTACTCATTCCATAAAAGAATAATATTAAAAATAGAGAATTAACCATTTGAATTAAATGAATATAAATAAGATGAGATCTCACCAACTTTCTTTAATCAAATCATCAAAATAATTATTTTTGATTAAATAAAGTGAATTGCCAATCAATGTCATATCCACTGACAATTAATCAGGAATATTCGCCTCTTCCAGACAATTTTTCACTTTACGTACGGTAATCAAAAAACTTATAGTCGAGAAACACTGATATTTAGTTGCTCATATTCCGAATAATGAAAAATTAACCATCAAAATTTGTTCAACCACAAATATGATGACAAATTAGTCTTAACCCCTTTAAACAGCGGACTGAATACTACTATGACACTCACTCCCGTAATAGCCATCCATGGCGGCGCTGGCGCTATCACCAGAACAGCAATGACCGCAGAAAAAGAGCAGGAATTTCGTCAGGCACTCTCTGAGATAGTAACCGCCGGTCAAACCATTCTTGCCGCCGGAGGCAGCGCTCTTGATGCAGTAACGGAAGCTGTGCGATTACTGGAAGAAAATCCTCTGTTCAATGCAGGAAAAGGCGCTGTTTTCACCCATGCAGGAACGAATGAGCTGGATGCATCAATTATGGATGGCGCCACGCTAAATGCTGGTGGCGTTGCCGGTGTGTCTCATATACGTAACCCAATTCTGGCGGCTCGAGCCGTAATGGAACATAGCAGCCACGTATTGTTTATTGGTGATGGCGCTGAAGCATTTGCCAAAACTCAGGGAATTGAATTTGTAGAGCCTGAATACTACTTCACTGAAGCCCGTTATGAGCAACTCCAACGCGCCCTAAGAGAACAAAGTGGTGCCGTACTGGATCACGATGGCGCTACTCAGGCAGCACAAAAGCCACAAAGTGAACCTATCGATCCAGATAAAAAATTCGGCACTGTAGGAGCGGTTGCTATCGATATCCATGGCAACCTGGCGGCAGCAACCTCTACCGGTGGCATGACCAATAAACAGGTTGGCAGAGTCGGTGATTCACCTCTTATCGGTGCTGGTTGTTATGCCAATAACAGCACTGTCGCAGTATCCACTACCGGCACCGGCGAAATGTTTATGAGAACCGTTGCTGCCTATGACGTTTCTGCCATGATGGAATACGCAGGAATGTCATTAGAACAAGCAACTAACAGAGTGGTCATGGAAAAATTGCCCGCAATCAATGGACGCGGCGGCTTAATTGCCATCGACTCAAAAGGAAACGTGGTTACTCCGTTTAATAGTGAAGGAATGTATCGAGGTATCGGTCGCGTGGGGCACGCGGTGTATGTGAATATTTATCGGGATTAGTGGGTGGTGTGGGGATTCGAACTACTTCTATTTTTTTATTAAAACGTAAAAAAGCCGACTTTACAGTCGGCTTTTTCGAATTTGGTGGAGCTAGGCGGGATCGAACCGCCGACCTCTTGCATGCCATGCAAGCGCTCTCCCAGCTGAGCTATAACCCCATATATATCATATGATGTGTATCTGGTAACATCATCAGGACGGGCGCATAATATGAAACATCGGGGAGGTCTGTCAACGGCTAATTTACAGAATCAGTCTGAATGCTGAAAAAGAGAACAAAGCTGTGAATTTATAGACAGAAAAATACAAAAAGTCAGGCCTTTTACAACCCGACTTTCGTTATCAATCCAATAAATTTTTAATAGGTTGATTATTGTTGAGCTTCACGCTCAGCAATAAATGCCAGTGCGCGATCAATACGGGCCAGACTGCGAGATTTTCCAACCGCATGAACAGTTGCATCAACTGCCGGAGACTGACCGCATCCGGTTACCGCAACACGCAACGGCATACCAACTTTACCCATCCCTACTTCCAGTTCAGTAGCAGTGCTTTCAATTGCATGATGCACATTTTCGACGGTCCAGTCACTAATCGCACTTAACTTAATCCGAACCAAATCCAGAGGCTCTTTAGCTACCGGACGCAGATGTTTCTTCGCTGCATCAGCATCAAACTCATCAAACTCTTCATAAAAATAGCGACAAGACTCAGCCATTTCCTTCAGGGTCTTACAGCGCTCCCCCAACAGTTGCACTATTTCTACTAACTGCGGACCATTTTGAGTATTAAAACCTTGCTCATGAATATGCCATGATAAATGAACAGCAACATACTCTGGCGGCAAATGATTAATATAATGATGGTTTAACCACTGTAACTTTTCAGTATTAAATGCGCTGGCTGATTTGCTAACAGCATCCAGAGTAAACAGTTGTTTCATTTCGTCAACGCTAAAAATTTCCTGATCGCCATGAGACCAGCCCAGACGAACCAGATAGTTCAGCAGCGCCTCTGGTAAATAACCCGCATCACGATATTGCATCACACTGGCAGCGCCATTGCGTTTAGACAGCTTTTGTCCATCATCACCCAGAATCATCGAAACATGCGCATATTCAGGAATAGGCGCACCCAGAGCTTTCAGAATATTAATTTGGCGAGGTGTATTATTAATATGGTCTTCCCCACGAATGACATGAGTAATTTCCATATCCCAATCATCAACCACTACACAGAAGTTATAGGTTGGAGCGCCATCGGTACGACGGATAATTAAATCGTCCAGCTCCTGGTTGCTGATTTCAATCGGGCCACGGATTTTGTCATCAAAAATAACTGAGCCTTCCTGTGGGTTCAAAAAACGCACCACATGAGGTTCATTATCAGCATGATTACACTGGTCATGGCGACAATGGCCGTCATAACGCGCTTTTTCACCGCGAGCCATTTGCTCTTCACGTAATGCTTCCAGACGCTCTTTAGAGCAATAACACTTATAAGCAGTACCCGCAGTTAACATTTCATCAATAACCGCATTGTAGCGGTCAAAACGCTTGGTCTGAAAATAAGGACCTTCATCCCAATCAATACCTAACCAGTTCATACCATCCATAATCGCATCTATTGCTTTTTGGGTTGAGCGTTCCAGGTCAGTATCTTCAATTCGTAAGACAAACTCACCGCCAAAATGACGTGAAAACAGCCAGGAATAAAGCGCGGTACGGGCACCACCGACGTGTAAATCACCGGTTGGACTTGGAGCAAAACGTGTTTTTATTTTCATGGACATTGAGCGTTAGCCTTGTTGCAAGATTTAATCAGCAAAGAGTAATTTGATATCTGTCTTTCGCTATAGTGGGGCACATTCTATCACTCCATGCTGAATCCTCAATGTTCAAGCAGCACTGAAAACAGAGATAAATTTAAAAAGTATTTACTATACTGTCTAAAATTACGACGAACAGTCAGTTTCATTCAAAAAATCATTGACTCAGTTGGACGGTTCCCTATAATGCACCTCCACACGAGAAGGGTGATTAGCTCAGTTGGTAGAGCACCTCCTTTACACGGAGGGGGTCGGCGGTTCGAGCCCGTCATCACCCACCATTCTTGTGTAATGCAGTAAAAGCGTAGTAAAAATAACAGCATGTAGTTTTGGGTGATTAGCTCAGTTGGTAGAGCACCTCCTTTACACGGAGGGGGTCGGCGGTTCGAGCCCGTCATCACCCACCATAATTTATGTGGTGTAGTAGAAGCGCAGTAAAATAGCAGTATGTAGTTTGGGTGATTAGCTCAGTTGGTAGAGCACCTCCTTTACACGGAGGGGGTCGGCGGTTCGAGCCCGTCATCACCCACCATTAATTGGGTCGTTAGCTCAGTCGGTAGAGCAGTTGACTTTTAATCAATTGGTCGCAGGTTCGAATCCTGCACGACCCACCAATTATGGACAGTTTATAACAAGTTAGAAATGGCGCTAAGAGCGCTTTTTTTATATAAACTTCCAGTATGGCCCGGGTGGTGGAATCGGTAGACACAAGGGATTTAAAATCCCTCGGCGGCAACGCCGTGCGAGTTCAAGTCTCGCCCCGGGCACCATTTCAATTTCAGTTATTCCTGTTTATCTTCCGCTTCTTTTAGCAATTTCATATCAAAAGTATAAAAAAAGAGCCTGAATAAATCAGACTCTAAATAACCCTATACTCGTTTTAATGGCCGGATAACACTATCTAACCCTTCTATCTTTAATGCTAATGTCAGTTCCATCAGTTGTCCTAATGAGCCTGCAGGAAAACCTTTTTTCGCAAACCATAATAGATACTCGTCAGGTAAATCCACCAACATTCTGCCTTTATATTTACCAAACGGCATTGGCGTGTTGGCAATCTGAAGCAAATGTTCTTTTTCTATCATTTCACTAATATCCTGTTTATTAGCTTATTCGCCAAGTAAGCGAATCATCTCTGCCTCATCGATCACCGGAATATCTAACTCTTGAGCCTTAGCCAATTTTGAACCTGCGGCTTCACCGGCAATAACCATATCCGTTTTTTTCGATACGCTTCCGCTAACTTTCGCACCTAAAGCAATCAACCTGGCTTTAGCATCATCCCGGGACATTTGACTAAGTGAACCAGTAAGCACTACTGTTTTACCGGCAAAAGGGCTGTCAATCTCTTCAGCAACAATCACAACAGGTGCCGGCCAGTGGATTGCAATTTCAGGACCAGTTAGCTCATTAATAATTTTTTGATTATGCTCTTCACGCAGGAAATTGAACGTGTGCTTTGCCACAACCTCCCCTACGTCCTGTACAGTTTTAAGCGTATCCATATCCGCAGCTTGCAACGCCTCAAGAGAACCAAAATGGTTGGCAAGATTAGCTGCCGTAGTTTCCCCTACTTCGCGAATACCTAAAGCAAACAGAAAACGAGCAAAAGTAGTATTTTTTGATTTATCCAGCGCTTCAACCAGATTCAGTGCTGACTTTGGCCCCATACGCTCAAGGCGACTCAGAATACCAATCGACAAGCGGTATAGATCAGCTGGCGTATGGACATACTCTTTATCCACTAATTGCTCAATGATCTTGTCCCCCATCCCTTCCACATCCATTGCCCGACGAGAGACAAAATGCTTCAGAGCCTCTTTTCTTTGCGCAGCACAAACCAAACCACCACTACAACGAGCTACTGCTTCACCCTCTATTTTTTCAACACTTGAGCCACATACCGGACATTCGGTTGGAAAAACGATTTCTTTTGCGTCTGAGGGGCGCTCTGAGGCGATAACGCCCACAACCTGAGGAATAACATCACCTGCGCGACGAATCACCACTGTATCGCCAATACAGAGCCCTAAACGCGCAATTTCATCGGCGTTATGCAAAGTGGCATTGCTAACCGTAACGCCAGCAACGGTAACCGGTTCCAGACGAGCAACCGGAGTTATTGCACCGGTACGCCCAACCTGAAATTCGACATCACGTAATACCGTCATCTGTTCCTGAGCCGGAAATTTAAATGCCGTTGCCCAACGAGGTGCTTTAGCTACAAAACCCAATTCTTCCTGCAGAGCTAAATCATCCACCTTAATAACAACACCATCAATATCAAAACCAAGGTTAGGACGCTGTTCCTGAACCTGATGATAAAAATCTAATACCTGCTGGCTACCTTTACATAATCGAATACGATCGCTAACAGGTAATCCCCAACGCTTAAACTGCATCAAACGCTCCCAGTGACTATCTGGAAGCTCTCCACCATCAATCAGTCCTACACCATAACAAAAGAAAGTCAGTGGTCTTTTAGCAGTGATTCTTGGATCCAATTGCCGCAAAGAGCCTGCTGCCGCATTACGCGGGTTAGCAAATACCTTTTCATGGTTACGTCGGGCATGCTCATTTAGTTGTTCAAAACCAGACTGTGGCATAAAGACCTCCCCCCGAACTTCAAGGCGACGTGGAATATTCTCCCCGGTCAGGCGTAAAGGAATAGCTCCAATCGTCCGCACATTTGAGGTAATATTTTCTCCGGTAGTACCATCTCCCCGAGTAGCGCCCTGCACCAGTCGGCCATCCTCATACAATAAACTGACAGCCAGGCCATCCAGCTTCAGCTCACAGCAAAACGTTATCTCTTCATCACTCTTTAAACGATCGTGTAAGCGTTTATCAAAAGCTAAGTAACTTTGTTCATCAAATACGTTATCCAGCGATAACATGGGAACTTCATGGGTAACCTGCTCAAACGCAGACAAAGGTGCGGCACCAACTCTTTGAGTAGGTGAATCATCGGTTATCCACTCAGGATGGGCAGTCTCAATATCACGCAGTTCGCGCATCAGACGATCGTACTCAGCATCAGGAATTTCTGGAGCATCAAGAACATGGTACAGATATTCGTGATGACGCAGTTGTTCGCAGAGTTCAATTAAACGTTGCTTAAGGGATTCCATAATCATTCACCGATAGTGATAAAAAAACCCCGACAGGCGGGGGTTTTATTGAATAAACAGACAATTAAATAACAGCCTTATTCATTATTATTACTTGGATGTATTCTCAAGTACTTCTCTGATTTGGGCTTTATACGTTTCAAGCTTTTGCGGAGTTATCATATGACGGGCATCATCCAAAACTACGCCACCAACATCGTCAGCAATGCGTTGTGCTGACTGAAGCATCAGCTTAAAGTTTTGATGAGCATTACCATAAGATGGCACCATCATAAACATCGAAATACCCGGCGTTGAAAAATCAGCCATGTTTTCCGGATCAAATGAACCAGGTTTAACCATGTTAGCCAGACTAAACAATACAGGACCACTTCCTGCAGGATCCACATGGCGATGGAATATACCCATAGCGCCAAACTTAAATCCTGCATGCAAAATACTTTGTAGCAGTACATCTCCAACGATACTACCGCCATTTAATGCAGAAACATGCAATACAATAACCAGTTCCTGTGGTTTATCTGTTAACTGGGCTTTAGTCTCTTCCTGTACCTGCTCCGAAGCAGCTGTAACCTCAACGGCTTCTGACTCTGCCGCTTTAGATTCTTCAGGGAAAGCCAAAACATCATCAAAAGACATCTGAATTGGTGAAACCTCATCATCTTCAGGTTCCAGTCCTAATTCAGGCTCTGACTGTTTTAACTCATTAGATACCAATGAGAACTCTGGTAATGGGTCATTATCCACAACCGGTTCTTGGGCAGATAAAGGATCGGCTCGAGATACTGAAACTGGGCGCACACGAACTTCTCCAACCCCTTCTTCCAAAGAATCGAAAGGTTTAGAGTTTTCCTGTGTTATCCCACGCTTTAGTGGTTTGTCCCGAAAAATTGACGAGCGTTCCTTACGGCTGATCCATAAACCGTGAATTAACAACGCTAAAATTGCTATAGCTCCAACAACTATCAATACTAGACGCAAATTCTGCATCATCGCTATCTCTGCTCTTCTAATACATGCCACCGCGGCAAACATTTACCCTACTAATCTATTTGTCCGCGTATCCAAGTGCAAGCCCGTGCTTGATTTTATTATCGATAAATACGTTTTTTTACTTTCTTGCTTACTTTTTGGTCTTCACAAAGTTCGCAATGTATTTATCATAGAATATGATAACCTGATTTGCGTTTATAACTGGAACTTTTAATGCATGACAATACAATCTGATCAATATGGCCAAACCGTTAAAAGTGGCTTTTACTATATCACACAAGGCTTTAAGCTTGTTACTCTTCCCGGTATCAAACGCTTTGTCATTCTCCCGCTGTTAATCAATATATTGCTAATCGGTGGGGCATTCTGGTGGTTATACAATCAGTTAGGTGAGTGGATCCCCTCTATTATGAGTTATGTTCCAAGCTGGCTACAATGGTTAAGTTATTTGCTTTGGCCTGTGGCAGTGATCACAATTCTGCTAATTTTTGGTTATATCTTTAGTACCATAGCAAACTGGATTGCTGCGCCATTTAATGGACTGCTGGCAGAAAAACTTGAAGCAAAACTAACAGGAAAACCATTACCTGATACCAGCATTATTAAAGATATTCCGCGCATCATGAAGCGCGAATGGCTAAAACTGGTCTATTACCTGCCTCGGGCTCTGCTGCTGCTGATCCTTTATTTCATTCCAGGTGTTGGCCAAACGATATTTCCTGTTCTGTGGTTTCTGTTCAGCGCCTGGATGCTTTCGATCCAGTACAACGACTACCCTTTCGATAACCACAAAGTCAGTTTTAAAGATATGAAACTAACACTGAGCCAGGAAAAAGTTCGAAACATACAGTTCGGCGCAGTCGTCAGTCTGTTTACCATGATACCGTTTCTTAATCTGTTTATTATGCCGGTTGCCGTGTGTGGTGCGACGGCGATGTGGGTGGAGAGGTATCGGGGGAGACTGATTGGGGAATGAAAAAATAATAATTTTGATAATTAATCATACAACAATAAAGAATACTTTAAATGCATTCGTTCAATTTTACGATTCAAACCATTTTTATATAAACAACTATATATTTTAATAACAATTAACTTTATGTTAAACATCTCCTTTAAGAAAAGAAAGAAGCTAAATTCACAATATATTTAATTAGTTAAAAATAGATAGGGATAAAAATATCGTATCAATACTTATATATAAAGTACTCACCCTTAGATAATTATTTCAAAGATTCAGATTAGGGTATGTGTCGAATAATTTTTGCTGGAGCTCCAGCAAGTACAGTATTTGTAGGAAAGGATTTTGTTACAACTGAATTAGCTGCTACAATGACATTATCACCAAGATTAACTCCTGATAAAATTTTCGCATTATCACCTAACCAAATATTCTTCCCTAAAATAGTTTCTCCTTTAACAATTAAGGGTCTTTCTTTTGGCAGTACACTTAACTCATTGTGATCAAATGAATGGTCATGATCAGTGATTAAAACATCACTTCCAATAAGGCAGCCATCACCAATGATTACTTTACATACAGATGCCACATGTACATTTTGACTAAATGAAACATTATTGCCAATTCTGATCTCTCCACTATTAATAGCATCAATCCAAGTTTGATTACCCAAATTAACATTATATCCAATGAAAATATTTTGTGTTCCACGTAATATAGAATTATCACCAACACACAATTTTTTAGTATTAAACGCTTTTTGATAAAAAAGATTTCTAATTCTTCTATATGGATACCATAACATTCTAATAAAAAGAATAAGTGGTCGCTCGTTATGCACTAGTATTACCTCCTAATTCGATAGCAACCTATCATTAATGATGATACTTATTTTTTAAAATTAAAAACCTAACTATACTTTTAACATGCCAAATAAAACTTTTAGACAATAATTTTCTATTTGAATGCGCAGCCAAGTGGACTGCTTGATATTGAGGATAGTATATAAGCTCTTTTCCATATATTTTATAAGCTCTATAACAAATATCAATATCCTCACAATACATAAAATATTTTTCATCAAAGCCATTTAATAACTTAAATAATGTAGCTCTAAACATCATAAAAGAACCTGAAGCCCAATCAACTTTAATTGGTTCTGTAACTTTATTTTTATCAATAATTGTTTTATTGATACCAAAGATATATGAACTGATAAAATCAAATAAACTAGGGTAATGCCTTATAGAATTATCATGGTTAATATAATTAAAATCTTTAAAGAGATTAATTGCTGCAAAACAATGAGTGTTTTTGGTCATATTATTTATTAGTGAGGAAATAACTGATGGCTCAATACTTACATCTGGATTTAAAACAAGAAACCAGTCATCATCATTGAGATCCCTTTGAAAATAATGATTGAAAACGATATTATTATTCTGTCCAAAACCATACTTTTCTTTATTTGAAAGATAGTTTATTTTATTCTCGTCACACCACTCATTTAACCCTGACTCGGCTACATTATCTATAACATAAACAGTAAATAATTTAGCTAATTTTGGCAAGCATTGTAGTCTTTTTATCACAGCAAAATGGTTATGTGATACAACAGAGATTACTACATTCACGTTATTGCACCTTTAATTATATCTTTGGCATATTTTAGCCACAACTCATGCTCACTCTTTAAAGTTAGCTCTCTAATATTTAAATCCCCAGAGTTTTCAGACCCAAGTATACTTATATTGCTAAGTTGATTAAAAATAATAGTAGAAATCTCATTTTCATCACAATCATAGTCAACAATACTTATACAATCAGAATCTAATTTCTGTAAAAATAATGCCGATGGAATAGCAGTAGAAATAACATAATTACCAGCTACATAAGCTTCAAGATTTGGCAAGCCCAACCCTTCCCATTTAGATAAACATATAAATATTTTTGATTGCATCAACAAAGAAAAGAATTCACTTCTTGATTGGTTTCTGATGATGAAATTAAATTTCTCATCTTGTCTTGATGCATTAATTGCCAGAACATTAACTCCTTGAGCATATAACAAACGCATAACCTCAAGCGTCTTTTTGGGATTTTTATATTCCCCATCACGTATAATTGCCACAACATCATAGTGAAACTTGCTATTTGTATCCCTGTCATATTTAAAAGCTTCAGCTATATAAGGGAAACCTATAACAGGTGTACTTATTTGTAACAAATCCGCTAGAGTCTGATTCGTTACAATGACATTTTTCGCAGTCAGATAATTCTTCCAAAAAAAACGGCCTAGCCATTTTAAACGATTAGGATAAAAATCAACCTCAATATCTTGAATCAAAGCATACTTGGATTTTTTAATAAAATTAAATACTGATGTTAAATGATGTGTGGCAACATAATTTTTCAAAAATAATGCATGCAAAGAAAGTAAAAAAAATGCTGTTATATTCGCTAAAGAATTTAAAATACCTCTGGTTGGCTTAACCAATTTAACATCGTTGACATGAAGAATACTAAAGCCAGAGCAACAATAAACATCTATTGTATGAGATGAAAGGTGTCGCGCTAATTCTAAACTTACTAAGTTCCCTCCAGATAAAGCAAACCTAGGAATTGAAAAATATATTTTCGTCACCTCACTACCCCCATAAATATTTCCAATCCCTATATTTCAAAGCCATATAAAATCTGTGGATTACGAAATATGAAGTAACCATTAATTTCTTAAAAACTGTATCCCCAAAAACTATCGTTTTTGATTTGATCATCTCTTTATATCTTAGCCTTAATTTTTCGGAGTTTTCATTCAATGTTGATAATGTCAAATGGTGATTAAAACTGTATTTCATAACATACATCTTTCCTAAATAACGCCTGGCGTGACGCATAATATCGTCATCAGTACAATAATTTCTTATACTTGGATTATATGAAAAATCAGTTCTTACCACAAAATCAAGGCAAATAATCATTCCACTATTAATAGCCGAAATATCTAATCGAGTAAATCCATAAGGTGGCACATCGAAATATGAACCTTTGACAAAAAATATACGTGTAGGACTTACAACTTTAGAATGATAATAAATAATTGGTAGAATGATATCAGGCGAAAACTCCGTTATAACTTGCTCAAGCTCAGAAAAATAAGCAATATCAAACTCTGAATCTTGATCAAGCAAAATAACATAATCACTACCTCCCTTAATATTACTGAGAGTCTTGTTATACAATGCTGATAACGCAACGTTTTCTGGTGTATTAATATACTGGACATTAACATTTAATCGTTCAAAATCAGCAATAACCAAATCAACATTATCGCTATTAAAATTTTTTTCGCTATTATCCCAAAAAATTACATCATAATTTATTTTTGTTTTTTCCACAATCGAGAATGATGTAACTAATGATTTATATGTTTCAGTATAGAGAATATTTTCATTATAAATTACAACAAGAATACTAATTTTCATATATAATTAATTCTTTCGATATTATTGATGAGTTATATATAAGCCAAATGAAAAATGCCATCATTATCCTTTCAGAAAAAAACACTGGTCCTTTTAATACAAAACTAAAAATCAACCCTATAAATAAAAAGCAAAAAGCATACAGTTGAATTTTATTTTCTACTTTCAGATATCTAAAATAACTTGTAATAAAATGGGTTGCATATACAAAAACAAATAACAACCCACAAATTCCAAAAGCAATGAAATTAAGAAGTATTCCAGAATCAGTGCTATATAAAAAATTATATTGCTCACTTAATCCAGGTTGTGCCCAAAATCCAGTTCCTATAAATACTGGTACATTCCATGGTATAAAGAGATAGCTATCAAATAATTCATTTGTAGAAGCCGTTTCAAGAGTTCCATTTTCAATAAAGTTATAGATAGGCTCAAATACAAACCTTAAAAAGACATTAAATTTATCTACGCCTAAAACAGCAGTCAACAAAGCAACAGAAATAAACATGCAACTAATTAAGCAAAAAAGATAGAATAACTTTCTTTTTGAAATACTAAATAGCAATATGAAAACCGAAAAAACCAAAATAAAACCACTTCTTCCTGCAATTAGCGAAAGGGCAGCCAACAAAGAAGTCACAATTACAAATTTAACATTATCCCTATACTTAAGAGATAGACACCAATTTGAAAACATAAAATATATAAGTCCATAACAAATTGATGTGTCATATATAGATAACCCTGCCAATCCCGTAGCTCTAAAATGTCCCTGTTCAGCTAAAATCTTCCATTCATTAGTTAAGTCTATAATTGAATTAAATAAAGTACGAAATGAAGGTAATGATAACTGTGCAATTATAACTAGCAACTGTATAAATAAAGAAAATAATACTGCTTTAATTAACAAACCCTGATAAGTTTGAAAATTCTCCTTAGATATTTTCAATGCAATATTACGAATAAATAAACAACAACCCAAAGGTATAATTAAAGCCTTAAGTACATAGCGTAATATGATAAATAATGAATCAGTATTTTGGCCAACAAAAAAAGAAACCAAACACATTATTAATAATACTGTGATGAATATAATTTCATTACGAAGAGTATTAGGTATTTTATATTTGAATATGCATGTTGAAAATCCTAAAAATGCAATAATTAGTGGGGGGTAAACTTTAATTCCACTTATTATATAGCTGCCAGAAAATAAGCTAAAAAGGACAATTACATTTAGGAAAAACTTACTAAAACAACTAAATGCATTCATAAAATCATCATCTCATACATATATACATACCCTACAAGATATAATAGTATTAATCAAATATTAAAATTTAATTTGAAAAGTTCAATTTTAATTACTTTACACAATTAACTAAAAAATCATGTGCTGATTTTATATATAATACGCTCTAAGGTATCTACTTGCACTTTTGCTGAAGTTGTCTTCAAGGCAAACTCTCTAGCTTGAAATTTCATTTTATCAACTTCATCAACATTTTTAGAAATAAAAGATTTTATTGCCTCAGCTAATGCACTTGCATTAATATCATCAGCAAGGAACCCTGTTTCACCATCAATGATAAGATCTTCCGCAACACCCATTTTAAATGAAATTACAGGTACACCTGACATCATGGATTCATTTATCATCATTGGACCTGCATCTTCAATAGAAGAACAAATAAAAACATCTGCTAAGTTATAAAGATATGGATAAAGAGTCTTATCTTTTATAAATTTTAATTTTGTATGAGAAACATTATTTAAACTAAAATCACTATCGCCAACAGTTAATATTGATATGCCATCCAGCAAAAACCCATCATTTTCGAGAATACTTAAGGCATCGACTAAATACTTATATCCCTTTCTGGGAACATTTAATGATTGAGCCCCTACAAATAATACATATTTATCTTTTGGCAATTCTACTGATAATTTATTTTGTGCAACAAGCTTTGATCTTGGAAAAAACAATTCATCATCGATACCAATCAATAGTTTTTCTCGCCCAAACTTTGCATTAATAGCACTCAAATCATATTTTTCGTCTAACCATTTACTAGCCGATAAGAAAATACTATTTATTTCTCTAAACTGTTTTATTCTAGAAGTTAAAACTCTCTCAGCTATATTTATTAAATTCGGATATTTTATTGCAGGACATCCAGTGCAAGTTGTTTGATAACCAATACACTCCCAAGGATAATGGCATCCTCCGGTTAACATTCCCGCATCCATCAAATAAAAAGCTACTGGGACTTGATAATATTTCTGTAATTCATATATATCTTTATCAGATAAAAATCCGGACACATAATAAACAATAATCATATCAGGCTTAAATTTAGTTTTCTTTTCTATTTCAGAAACACTAAATGTTGTACCATATAATAAATATGCACGATCTTTATCTGTTTTTCGTCTAACAATTAGTCTACGTAAGACCTTATAAAAAAAGTTGAAGAAAGATGTTCTTTTTTTGGACATTTGATAAACATCATCATCCATAGATCCTTTTTCTGCTACATACATTAAAGAATTATGATTATATTTTATTAAATTTAAATGAGTCCTAAATGCACCAAAAAATGCCCCACGATCATCACCAGTAGATAGATGTAAAATATTCAATTTATTGCCTTCTAGGTATCCTATTTAACCTGATATAAACTACATTACTAATTTAATGTTATTTTTGAAAAAAACAAATGAATATATCTCTTTACAAGAAAATATATTAATAGCGTTATAAAGAAATTAATCAATGGTGGTATAAATAAATCAAGAATAGGTACTGATGTAATATATTTTGTATTTGAAAATATATAAAATATACTTGTAGAAAGTATAAAAACTCCGCCAAAAATCAATGCAAAAAAATTAATAAATTTATTCATTAATTTATGGACACAGTACCCCCCCCAAAAAATCATAAATAATAAAGAATGTATAAATACAAATTTAGCACTAATCACTGCGCCATAATACTTAGCAATAAGAACTGACAATGGAATTGTTAGTGATGAGTAAATAATATATGCATAAAAATGATTTTTTAATTTTCCTTGTGCATACAAGATAATAAATACAAAATTCATAATCCCTGCAATCAGTGCAGCAGCAATCAACCATTTTGCATAACCATTAATATTCGCACCTAATAAGTCACTTCTTATCCATAATGAAATTATATCATCACCAAAAAGAAAAAAATAAGGAATAATAGGAGAAAGTAGCGCAACAAAAACAAATAATGATATATTATATATTCTTAAAAATTCTTTTTCATTTTTATCTTTATATAACACACTTAGTCTTGGAAGCAAAAACTGTGTTAATGGAACAGTAAAAATTGATATGGTAGTAGCTAGCTGAGCAGCAATTTGGTAATTAGCATATTCTTCTAATATTAGGTACTTTGACAATACTACTTTATCAATTTGTGTCGCAATTATCCAGATAATTGATAATCCAGATAATTGTAATGAAAACTTCGCAATCTTTAGCAAAGAAAATTCATCTGCAATTTTATCAAATTGCGTAGTTTCATTTATTTTTTTCTTAGTTAACTTGATATTAAAAAATACTAATAATATCCAAATAAAACTAATAATAGAAAAATCTAGTATTGATACAAATAATATTATTTTAAAAAAAGTATAGAGATCATTACTCACGTTTTTTATTGCTAAATAAGAACCACAATAAAATAATGTTGTATATATAATGCCCCAAAGAGCAAGAATATCTTGTCTCTCCATGCCATTTATAAAACTTGAAACAAATGATTTCAAATACATTATTGATAAAATAATGCCAATTAACTTTATGCAATAAATAGCTTCAGGATAATTAATTGATGTTTTTAACCACCCAATAACAATATAATCAGAGCTGAAATAAAATGAAACAATAATTATGCATGCTATAATTAAAAAAATAAAAAATACTTTAAGAAATAAACTTATTACCTTTTGAAAAGAATATTGATTAAATCGATTTGTAGAAACAATTTTTATAAATGCACTTCCAATACCAGCATCTAATATCCCAATCAATCCTATTAGCATTGTAAAAAAAGAAACCAATCCATAATTTTCTGCACCTAGAATACCGATTGTATATGGAACAAATATTAAAGGAATTATTGCTCTATAAATTTGTGATGAATAAAGTATTGTTATTTTTTTTAACATTTATTTTCACTGCTTATTCTAATGAATAATAAATTATTTAATGAAAAATAAATTATTAAAGAACCAATTAACCTATAAATATAAAATTCAAAGAATAATAATGAATTTCTTATTACCTAATTAATATATTGTTTATTTATTAGAACTATAAATACTGATTAGTCTCTAAAGAAAAACTCTTTGCATTCATATCTTTATGCGATAAAATAATCTTATTTCTATTAATTGGCCAATTAATATTTAAACTAGGATCATTCCATGCGATAGTACCTTCAGCAGCAGGCATATAATAACTTGTTGTTTTATATAAAAACTCAGCTATTTCACTTAGAACGACAAAACCATGCGCAAAACCTTCAGGTATCCACATAAATCGTTTATTTTCAGCAGAAAGATTGCACCCAACCCACTGACCAAAAGTAGCTGAATCATGGCGGATATCTACCGCTACATCAAACACTTCACCCACAACACACCTAACCAACTTACCTTGAGCATGAGGTGATAACTGATAATGCAAACCGCGCAAAACTCCCATCATTGACTTTGAATGATTATCTTGTACAAAATCAATTTTACGACCAACAACCTCTTCAAAAACCTTCTGATTAAAACTTTCAAAGAAAAACCCTCGTTCATCTCCAAAGACTTTTGGTTCTAAGATTAACACATCAGGAATTGTTGTCTTAATAACGTTCATTATTTAATAACCTTTAACTATCTTTAGCTAATATTTATTGTAATCATTATTTAGTAATAATGAAGCCAATATTCTTGCAGGCCTCAAATCTATAAATCCCTTACCGCAGCATTCAATAATGATCTAATACCAGTTTATTTTATATGATTCCAATTTATGGCTATAAATTATAGGCTTCCATAAGTAAAAAGAATCTAAGATTCCGTTTTTTATATGTTAACTATACACGATTCGCCGTCATAGAAAATAGTTCAGCCAGCATTCGTTTAACACCCACTTCCCATTCAGGTAATATTAAATTAAACGTTTGCTGAAACTTTAGCGTATTCAGGCGTGAATTATGAGGACGATTTGCAGGAGTTGAATAGGAGCTTGTTGGGACAGGGTAAATATTTTCTACCGCCAGAACTAAGCCCGCTTTTTCTGCTTCATCAAAAACAAGCCGAGCATAATCAAACCATGTCGTCGTTCCCGCAGCAACAAGATGGTAAAGTCCACCGACTTCAGGTCTACTTAACGCGGTGCGAATAGCATGAGCGGTACAATCAGCTAGTAATTCAGCTCCTGTTGGCGCACCAAATTGGTCATTAATTATCGAGAGCGAATTACGTTCTTTTGCCAGCTTTAGCATTGTTTTCGCAAAATTATTTCCTTTCCCTGCGAATACCCAACTAGTACGAAAAATGAGATGTTTTGTACAATTCTGTTGAACAGCTAGCTCACCCGCACGTTTAGTTTCACCATATACATTTAATGGCGCAGTCATATCAGTTTCTAACCATGGTTTCTCACCATTACCTGGGAAAACATAATCAGTAGAATAATGAACCAACCAAGCGTTTAACTTCTCAGCTTCTTTAGCAATGATTTCTACACTAATAGCATTTAATAAGAGAGCAAAATCAGGTTCACTTTCTGCCTTATCAACAGCTGTGTGTGCTGCAGCGTTAACAATCACATCGGGCCTCACCCGACGGACTGTATCGGCCACACCTTCCGGATTGCTAAAATCGCCACAATACTCTGTAGAATGAATATCAACTGCAATAACATTCCCCAATGGTGCTAGTGAACGTTGCAATTCCCAACCTACCTGCCCTGTTTTGCCAAACAGAAGAATTTTTGTCATCAAAATATTTCTCTATAATTCTGTGTAATTCAATTTTTTGTCATAAACACAGTTTTAAACACTTCTAATCTATTTTCTTTTTTTGATAGCATCATTAAAAAAAACAAAAAGAACACTTATGCACACACCTAATAAACTACCAATGACCAATATTAGTAATTTTCTAGGCTTATCTTTATTTGTTGGAGAAATAGGGCTCTTTAAATAACTAAATCCTTTAGCATCGGTACTATCAACTTTAAAATTATCTAAATTTATCCACTGACGCTGCAGATCATAATAAAAATCACCTAGAACCAAAGGTTGTTTTTCTATACTTTCAGACATAGCACTTAGTGCATCTTTACCTAATAAAAACAATCTGTTGCTATCCAGCTGAGTTAAACCAGTTACCTCTGGTTTTTGGATATTAGTTCTTTCCGCAATAGTCAGTGCCATTTTAATATTCTTAATTTCTTCCTGGCGCTGCTCTTCTGCCACTTTCTTAATAGCAGCCATTTGATTTTTCAATGTTTGCTTTTTATTCTTTATTTGAGACATTAACTGGGCATACCAAACTTGGCTAACATTAGCGTTAACTCTATCGATATACTCTTCCAATAGATTTTTTGCTTCAGAGGCTGTGGTAGCTGAGAAACTAAAGGTATATATTAAATTGTCTTGATTTTTAGTTAATTTTACATTTTCGATGAGTTCATTCAATATATTAGCTCTATCTCGTTCATTCTTTCCTTCAACTAATTTTTTAAAATAATTAGTTTCACTAATAAATTTACTTAACTCATTATAAGAACCGGCCTGCGAAATGAATTGTTTAAACAATTTATTAGCTACTTCCTCTGATGAGGTGGGTCTATCAACATTGCCCTCCAACAATCTCGAACCCTGATAATAATTATCCATTGAATCGAAATTTGGCACATCAACAACGGCAGTAGCAGTCCACTGCTCTTTAGCTGTAAATGCATAAACTGCAGACAAAAGTGTGGTCACTAACATACAACCAACTATCCAATGCTTTTTCTTCCATAGTTGTACAAAGAGATCGAACAAATCGATCTCTTCAGTTTTAGTAGCGTGATACATTGGATAGTAACCAGAAAGGACCGGTTGGGGGTGTGATTGAATTTGCTCTTTATTGCTCATCTACTATTCCAATTCATTGAAATTTAATGCATTCAGTTTTACATGCATTAAAAATGCATGCTACCGCCCTTAGGTTAAGCTCCTAAAGGCACAATAGATAATGATAGTGCATGAACACTAGCACATCTAAGTTAGTTAATTAGGCCAAAACCAATATAATAATACTTTTATCTATATCTTATACTGGATTATAAGCGTGGTGTCATTGCGCTGTCGATTATACTCACTTACCCCTCAATCGCAAGTAAAGCGCTCTATGGCATCAATGATTAAGATTTAGAATATCTAGTGGGCAACAAACCTTACACATGAGGGCTTGTATGGTAATAAACTTTTTGATTGTTAAATATTCTGAATAGAGATACACAAGAACATCATGCAATCGCAGTCAATATGTAAATACTCCACCTATTAGTTCTATGTACTTTTTTAAATTTGGAATTGCGGAGCTGTCCCAAAATTTATTCCCTGCTAATTACGCTATCGCTTCATAATCAACCGGAGATAAATCATCCGATGTTGAATCCTTGCAATCGCGATTGTAGAACACTTAGATATAATCAAATATTGAACTCATTGCAGCGACTCAGATAATTAACGCTTTTCCCTACATTCCCCTGTTTTTAACGCTCACCATATTGTCATAACCGCAGCCCTTGCCACTCATTGAGCAGCTTAATCCATATTTCCCTAACTCTACTCAATAGTTATGACTGGTATACAGCCGAATCACTCGAAAAATCATTGTCTGGAACTTAAGCCTTTTTTTTTGAAAATGCCATTAATTATCAATACCCTGAACATGATAGTAAAACAACATCAGGCTGGTAAAAAAATGATAACTCATTCAGATAGAGATAGCCAATATAGGTCAAGTATTGTGGCCAGATATTACAAGCCTTCCGCCGTTTTGATGTATGTAATAGCGGATACCCAAGCAGAAGGGGCGGAAGTCACGGTCTAATAAATTTAGGTGCAATGGGTAATTATGTCCACTCTTGGTTGTCACTTTATAGTGGGACTCATTAACGGCTTTTAGGCTAACCTGTTTCATCAATCGACCCAGCTGAGTGTTACCATAAAAACACCGCCCATTCTTTAAATCACTTTGTAAACGATGTATACTATAAGTCCCACTGCTGTTTTGTTGCACCCTAATCTATGGCAATAATTAAATTATCTAATTGCTTACGGGTACAAAGTGCTTACCCATGCCATGCAAGCAACTGACAAAGATGATTAACAGAGAGAAAACTGATAATTTAGTTTCTATAGTCTATTTCAGCGATTTTCCCTGTGCAAAAAATACCGTCGTTTTTTAGGATAGTTTTATCCTCTTCCAGTTTGGCTGCTTTGGCTTTTAGACAACGTATTTCTAATTTTTGCTCAGAGGATTATGGGGAATTGGAAAGGCGGAATCAGGCTTATCCTTGATACAATTTTTCCAGTCATGGATAATATTTTCTCTTATATCAAATTATTGAGTCATGAGAGCAACTGATTTACCGCTTTCAAATAGTAATGTAACGGCTCTGCCTTAAACTCAAGAGTATAAAGTTGTCTTGCCATAATATAATAGCCTCGCTTTTATTAATTGATTTAAAAACATGGTGGTATTAAATCAAGGACAGCTCAAACAATGTAATGATAAATAAATATCATTACATACTTTATCTTTCAGATAATTAAAGTACTCTCTTACGAATTCATTAATTTCAGTGATTAAAAATGCAATGCTCAAACTTGTTATATTATGACTTATATATATCTATATGCGTATTAATAACATGATTTATATTAAAGGCATTCTCAGCTAATATTCTGCCTTGTTTAGCAAATGAATATCTTTTAGTAGAGTTATTAATCAAGTCAAGAATATTATCAACCAAAGCATTTACATTTTTCAGAGGAACCAGAGTGCCTGTAACATCAGGAATAATTGCATCCCGACACCCAGGGACGTCTGTAGTTATAACAGCTCTGGCACAAGCCGCTGCTTCAATTAAATTTTTAGGTAGCCCTTCTCGATATGAAGGCAACACTATAATATTTGATTGAGAAATAGTTTTTGCCGGATTATCAGTATACCCCCAGTATTCAATAACATTATAATTAACCCAAGATTCGAGCTCTAATTTAGTAATTGAATTAGGATAACTATCATCAACATCACCAACCAAAACCATACGTACATCGATAATGTTTCTAAGAATTTTTGCAGCTTCAACAAACTCTAAAACACCTTTATCAATTAATAATCTCGCCATAAGCATTACAACAGGTACACCATCCGGCTCAGGTAAAACAGGATATTTATCTAAATTAACACCAGAACCTCTGATTAAAATAGATTGACTTAGATTAACAATATTTAATTTTAAAAATAAATCCTTATCATCTGGGTTTTGAAAGATAACAATAGAATTTTTACATTTTATAGATAATCGGTAGAAAAGAGAAATTACATATCTAAATAATGTAGCCTTAAAACCAGAAGCTATAAACACATAACCCAAACCAGATATAGAAAATATACGCTTCTTAATGTTGAGTAATTTACTAGCAATTCCAGCATAAATAACAGGTTTTATTGTTACCATATGTATGATATCAGGCTTTATTTTTGATACAACTTTATAAATATGAAAAAAAAGCTTTAGCTCTGACAAAAGTGATGTTCCACTTCGACTAATCGCAAGAGGGTAAATTTTCAACCCCAGGTTTTCTAACATTTCCTGCTTATCTGTGATACCACATGCCAGATACACCTCAAATCCCTCATCTATTGCTTTTAAGGCAATTGGCAGGCGATGCGACACAAAAAACCAATCAACATTCACAACATATAATATCTTTTTTTTCATTATTTATTATTCTCATACCATAACTGAAACATTAATATATTCCACAATTTATGTTGCCAGTTTCTCTTACCTGAAAGGTGTTCTTCCCAAAGTTTTTTTACTACCTTGTGTTCCAAAAAGCCTTCTTCAATCAATCTTTTTTCATCAAGTAACGCTTCAGCCCATTCCTTTAAAGGGCCTCTTAGCCAAATTCCAATAGGAATACCAAACCCTTTCTTAGGTCTTTCAATTAAATTTCGAGGAACATATTTATATAAAACCTCACGCAGGCACCATTTAGAAGTATTGTTATAAATCTTATATTCAACAGGTAGCGATAGTGCAAATTCAACAATCTCACGCCCTAAAAAAGGAACTCTGGTTTCTAATGATACAGCCATAGCTGCCCTATCTACTTTTACTAGAATATCATCCGGTAGATATGTCAGCATATCCAGAACCATCATATTATCAATATCATGTGATAAAGATGGCAATCTATCTCTATTTTTCATTATATCAGTAGATTTTGTTGCACCTAAAACCAATTCCTCAGGGAAAAGCCAATGCACAATCAAGTTATTATAAACTTCCATGACACTATCTGAAGTTATAATATGAGTAGACTTATATAGCTTATCGCCAAAATTTGATATCCTATATTTTTTAGGCAATAAACTACCCAGGAAATTCCACACAGATATAGGCAAAAGAAATATAAGCTTAGACAGCAAAATTCTACTCAACTTAGGGAAACATACTAACCTTTTCCATAAATTATATGCCATTGTATAACGTGTATAACCAGCAAATAACTCATCACCAGCATCGCCAGAAAGTGAGACTGTAACATGTTCTTGAGTCATCTTTGAAACAAGATATGTTGGAATTTGTGATGAATCAGAAAAGGGCTCGTCATATATTTCATGAAGTAAAGGTATTGTATTTAAAACATCTTCAGGTGAGATATATAATTCCGTATGCTGCGTACCTAAATGTTCTGCAATACGTTTAGCATAAATGGCTTCATTGTATTCTTCCTCATGAAACCCTATTGAAAATGTTTTAACAGGGGTATCAGATCGAGCCTGCATTAATGCCACAATAATTGACGAGTCAACTCCTCCAGATAAAAAAGCCCCCAAAGGTACATCGGCAATCATTTGCTGCCCTACAGATTTTTTCAATAATTTTTCAAGGGTAAGCACAGCTTCGTTTTCTGTACCATCAAATAGTTTAATGTTTTTACATATAGATTTGACTGACCAATATTCGGTTGTCTGAATTGAATAATCATCCAAATTAAGCGTAATGAAATGGCCTGGAAATAGTTTGTAAATATCTTTGTAAATTGAATGAGGGGCGGGTATATAACTATATTTCAACATCGTAGCGATAGATTCACGGTCTATTTCACCAATAAAGTCCGGATGACATTTAAATGATTTAATTGTAGAACCAAAGAAAAATATTTCTTTTTGCCAGCCATAATATAATGGTTTTTCCCCCATTCTATCTCGGCCTAATATCAATGTGTTCATTTCCCTGTCAAATAAAGCAAAAGCAAACATGCCATCAGACATTTCTAATGTTTTCTGAACACCCCAATGTTCAAAACCAGTGAGTAAAGTCTCTGTATCCGAATGACCATGCCATTGTATATCAAAGAACTCATTGCATAATTTATTTCTTAACTCCAAGTGATTATAAATTTCACCATTATATGCAATTACATATTTACCCGAATGAGAAACAGCTGGCTGGTAACCTGACGAAGAGAGATCAACAATTGCCAATCGTCGATGAGAAAAACCCAACTTAGCAGTACGTTCTACCCAAACACCACTACTATCAGGCCCTCGATTAAATAAAGCATCTCCCATATTTTTCAAAATCAGTTCAGCATCGATTGGAAAATTACCACGATTAACAAAACCTGAAAAACCACACATTAATCATTCTTCCTTAATTTTTCATAAAGTAGTTCATACTGTTCAGATATTTTCTCCATCGAATAGCAATCTACTATTCTCTTAGAAGCCGTAGCACCCAAGGATAACTGAATTTCTGGTCTATTCAGTACATATTCAATACTTGATGTTAAGGACTCTATTGTGGGCTCTGAAAAAACAACGGAATCTCCACCAAGTACACGAGAATCACCAACATCAGTCGCAACACAAGGCAATCCAATAGCCATAGCTTCTGCTAACCCATTAGGAAATCCCTCTGAGCGGGAAGGCATACAAAATAGATCAAATGCAGATAAACAATCTCTGACATTATTATGCTCGCCTAATAAAATAAAAAAATCTTGTAATCCCAGGTCATTAATAAGTTGAACTAATTCATCATTAGACTTATCACATCCCCTACCTACTAAGATAAATTTAAGATTTGAAAATTTTTGAACTAAAGGGTTTACTGCTTTAACAAAAATGTCTTGCCCCTTATCATTATGATAGCGTCCAACACATCCAATGACTTTAGTCTCAGTATTTATAGCCCAAGAGTTTCTTAACAAACCCCTCGCATTCTGATTATGCTTCCATTGATTAATATCATAACCATTTGAGATAACCATCATTTTTCTTTTTGCATAACCATAAGATATATGTGACTTTCTGGCCGCATCTGCGACACAAATAATATATTTGGGTATCACATATGACAATAGAGCTCCAAGTTTCATTATAACATAAGTAGCTTTATTGCCTGTTGGTACAAAAGTACAACGAATTCCCCATATAATATTTTTGCAACCAACCAAAAATGCAGATACTCCACCAATAAAATTAGCGTGATACATCCATGTTTGCACTATTGAAGGATTAATTTCATGCAGTAACTTCGATAATTTAAAAATAACAATGGGAACAGATAACAAGCCAGTTAGACCCAAACTATATACTTTGAAACCTTTAAGTTTTAACTCATTACCAATATGGCCGACATCAGTTAATGAAATAATCACAACATCATCTTTATTATTTGTCCTTGACGTAACCAAACGGCCTAAAGACATTTCAGCACCACCAACATCTAATCCAATTATAATATGAGCAATCATTTAACAACCTAAAGTATCATTTTAGTAAAAGAAACCACTGACTAATGAATAGAATCATACACAATACAATAAAAAGAAGCCGATAATCTTTCCTAGTCGAAAACATAGATAAAAAAACAAATAAAAACGCTGACTCAAACACTCTTGCTGTCACTGCTAAAGTAAAATAAGTAGACAAATAAAAACCAACTGAAAATAATGAATAGAATTCATTCCTTATCCAGTTACTACTTTGAAGGATAAAAAGAAAGAAAAATACACTCCAAATTAAAAAACCTAAACCACTACCATCAGGTAATACATTGACATATTGTTCAGCCTGTCGAGCACCGCTAAACTGTATTATGTAGGGAAAAAGAAAAGTTAATAAAAAGGTAAAAATGATATACAATAACATTACTTCTCTTGGCGATAAGATAAAACCGCTAAATTTATATTTCTTAATTAATTCTGAAAAAATATAAATAGGTAATAAAAAGAAAAAACTCGCATGAATAAAAGGCGTCATAAACAATAATAGGTATTTAAATCTATTATTTACAAGGAAAGCGAAAATAAAAATAGCAACCGCAACACCTTGTCTCAAATGTGTCGTGTGATTCTTTAATACCTGAGGCATCAATAAAACAAGAATAAGAATAAATAAACTTGTTTTACTATAACCTATTCTCAAGAATGAATAAGATACAAGGAATGAACTAAAAAAGATAATAAAACGAACAGTATTCTCACCACCAAATATAGAAGATATTAAAACATTCAAATACAACCAAACTGGCTCATTTGTTAAATATGGTAAAAAACCATCATTAAGATTTCTTTCTAAGATAATTCTGGAGCTATTAGCGTAGTTAAGATAATTATCCCTATCCTGAAACACATCCATTGGTAATAAAGTCAAAATAATAGCGTAAAAAAGAGATATTAAAACGCATATAAATATAACGTTTTTTGACGCATTATTTTTTAAAAATGATGGTTGTGATACTGGATATACAATAGCCATTAGTTATACCATTTTCATACGATAACTAAATAACATGAATTAATTTTCATGTATTCAGATAATTTCTATGGAGACTCTCTAACAACAGAGGATAGTGTTTTCCCACTCATTCTACAGCGAATGGAATATAAAAACAAACTACAAGCATAACGGATACGACCGATAAGAGATGATTCATTTTTCACACTGGAAATATCAATTTCCCTGAGCGAAATTCCGTTAAAGTTGTCCACACAACTTTCTATAGAAAATAGTTCTGCTTTATTTTTATTTTTTTCCGATAATGAAGCTATTTCGTTATCGTTTAATTTCATATAGTTATAAATCAACTCCTCAACCCCTACTTTATCTTGCGGCATGCCATCTTCGTTGTAAGAAAAACCTTTTATATCACAAAAAAAGCCATATGTCTGTGGGGTTTCGATATTCTCTATACCTATAATAGAAGGTATACCTAAGCCAGCCGCTTCAACAATTGCTGTACCTGAACCAATAAATAAATCGTATTGCATGATAGTTGAACAAAATTTAGAATAGTCCAAGTTCCCTCTTAAACTAATATTATCACTCAACCCTAATGTATTAATTTTGTTATTTATCTCATTATATAGTGTCCCATTACCATAGATATCATATATGACCTTGCACCCGTGTTGTTTCAAATTAGCAACAACATCCACCATCCAAAGATTATATTTTTTAAAATACTCTAATCGACCAACTGAACATATTCTAATGCTATGGTTATCGTTTGGCCTTTCCATACTTTGATTAACAATGGTATTTTTACTTATTACACCCAAAGGGAAAAGATTTACTTTTGAAAAATCTCTTTTATTATGAGAATTATAAAAATTTATCATGTTATCATTGAAAAATATGATATTTTTATCACTCAGTATATTGAAAAATATCTTTCTATTGACCATCTCAAAATAAGGTAAATTCTTATCAAGGCCTTTCCATACGAACTCTAATGAATGATACAAACCTATTGACAAAGGTATATTTTCCCCAAGCTTTTTAAAAAAAATAAATGAAAAAACAGCACACCAACCACAAGATACATGAACATGTTCCGCGTTATGAAATATATTGAAAACCTTATTCATATTTAATGGCAGAAAAAAATATGCATGAGGAGGTAATATCTTTGTCAAAAATCCCCCAAAAAATAACAAATCAGAAATAAAATATACTGAAGCATATTTTCTAGCCTCACTTAACAAATCAGGATTACTTGAACTTTCATCAGACAAGAGAACAATCGTTGTTTTTAATCCTCTTTTCAATCGCTCTTTAGCCATTCTAATGAAAAATGTTTCTACACCACCTAATGCTAATGACCCATGTACAAATATCATTTTATAAACCTAGAAATTATATATCTATAAGAATCTAAATACACATCATAGAAAAATATGATGGAAATAAAGATTGGAATTAACCAAACTGAATACATTAAATACTGATATTCTGGACCACATAAACTGAAGATAATTGATGTAATAACCAATATAAAGACAGAGAATGATATTTTGACAGTAGGCAATTTAATCCAAATCCAACTAGAAAATAATACTTTCAAAAGGAAAAAAAAATAAAATGCTATGACTGTTGATATTGCGGCACCTTTTGCGCCTAATAAAGGAACAAAATTATAGTTACAAATTACATTTACAACCAAAGCCATTATCGTTATAAAAGATAGATAAATAGTTTTCCTTTTAATACTTATACCAATACCTGTGATCTCTGATAAAACAATAAGAAAAGAAGGCATTACACAAACTACAATAATATAGTTAATACCTGAGTAATTCTTAGGTAAAATATCATCAATGATCCAAGAAAAACACCCAACTAAAGTCATTAAAACAATAGCAACAACCGTCATTCTATTTCCAATGATGATTAGTTTCTCATGGTCAAAACCATTAGCTATCCATTTATATATCATTGGTTGCCATATGGTTGAAAATACTTGTTGAACTAATACTGATATCGCAGCGATATTTACAGCCATTGTATAAATGCCCAACTCAGATAATGTTGAATATTTTGTTATAAATATACGGTCTGAGTAACTTAGCCCCCAAAAAGCAAGGCTACTTAAAATTAATGGAATACCAAAAGCAGATAACTTAATTATTTTTTCATATTCAATCTTTTGTTTTATACCATCTTTTATTATTTTTCTGAGAAAATAAAATAAAACGATGACAACAGCGCTCCAACTTATGATATGAACTAAAGACAATGTTATAAAATCATCAGTTCCTTTCTTCCATAAAACAAAAAAGAGCAAAATTAATAGCACTAACTTTGGTATTATACGCGTAATTGAGTAAGCAATTGGTTTTTCTTCCATTCGAAGAAAAACAGAGAAGAAACGCTCAAAAAACAAAACAAACACAAAAGAAGATAAAAGAAATAGTAGATAGTAATTATTATACTCAAATATTTTTTTGAGATATGTCTCAAAAAATAAAAATAATATTACAAAAAATAATAATAATAATGATAGGCCTGGTAATATGCAAGCATTAAAGAGTGAACATCTACCCCTTTTATCTACTTCATTATACTCTCTAACATAAGCTTGATCTAAACCAAGACTAAATATAACTACAATTAAAGATGATATTATTTGCAATAAACCAAAACGGCCTATATCTTCTTGGCTAAAGATATAGGCAGTCAATGGCAATGAGACTAATGTTAAAGCGGCTGATATTATTGGCCCAAAACTATATGAACCTATTGTTTTAATATTCATTTATATAATGTAGATAGTTTGTTAACGTACATAAATCACGCAACCTTTAACATTGGTTAAAATCTTTCTTAATATACCATGGCATTGAAATTTCTAAACCTTGTTTCACTGTATAGTTAGGTATATACCCAAGCTGACTACATATTTTAGATATGTCTGCCTGAGAATGTTTTACATCACCAATACGGAAATCCTGATAAATTGGTTTTTTACTATGAAAAACGTCATTCTCTTTTAAATAAAATTGAATATACTTAACCAATTGATTTAACGTCGTTCTATCTCCAACAGCCACATTAAACACTTCACTTTTAACTGGAGAACTTAACGCTGCAAGAATATTAGCTTGAACTATATTTCTAATAAAACAAAAATCTCTACTTGTTTCACCATCACCATTAATAATGACATCACTCCCATGTATCATTTGTGATATCCATTTGGGTATCACTGCTGCATATGCACCATTAGGGTTTTGACGAGGACCAAATACATTGAAATAACGTAGACCAATGCAATGGAATGAATAGCAACGACTATATACGTCCGCATATAATTCATTAACATATTTTGTTACTGCATAAGGTGATAGAGGATTACCAATACGATCCTCTACTTTTGGTAATGCAGGATGATCGCCATAAGTAGAACTACTTGCTGCATATACAAAACTTTTAACTCTTTCCTCTTTTGCAGCTGTTAATATATTTAAGTACCCTGAAATATTCGTAGAGTTTGTTGTAATTGGATCATTTATTGAACGAGGAACAGAGCCCAATGCAGCCTGATGTAATACATAGTCCACTCCCTTTACAACTTTCTCACACGTAGAGTAATCTCTAATATCTCCTTTAAAAAAAGTAAAATTTTTCCATTGAGTTTCAGAAACTAAACTTTTAACCTCATCAAGATTATATTGAAATCCTGTAGAAAAATTATCTAATCCTATAATTTTTTGGTCTAACTTTAGTAAATTTTCCAATAGATTAGATCCGATAAATCCAGCTACACCTGTGATTAACCAAGTCTTAGTCTCTCTCTTCAAATTTTCAAACGCTTTATCAATTGCAGTCATAACATTCATTACCCATAGGTCATTAACTTTACAAGCGTATATCTGATTCTTCTTTTGAGAACAGATACTTTAGATCATATAAAACGTGTTCTTTCTTACCTAAGTTACGGATTGCTTCAACGCCAATATCTTTGAATTCCTGGTGTGCGACAGCGACTACAATCGCATCATAACTATTATTAGAAACTTTATCTTTCAAATTAATATTATATACATGCTTAGCTTCTTCAATAGAAGCCCAAGGATCATAAACATCAACGTTTATACCATATTCTTTTAATTCATTATAAATATCAAAAATCTTCGTATTTCTAACATCAGGGCAATTCTCTTTAAATGCTAATCCCATTATTAATACGTTTGCACCATTAACATGTATACGCTTATGTAGCATGGATTTTACTAATTGAGATGAAACATAACGTCCCATTCCATCATTAATTCTGCGACCAGCTAATATAACTTCTGGACGGTATCCGATAGATTGCGCTTTATGAGTTAGATAATATGGATCCACACCAATACAATGACCACCAACAAGACCTGGACGGAAAGGTAAGAAATTCCATTTAGTACCAGCGGCTTCTAATATAGCTTCAGTATCGATTCCCATTTTATTAAAAATAATCGCTAATTCATTGATTAGTGCTATATTCAAGTCTCGTTGAGTATTTTCAATAACTTTTGCAGCCTCTGCAACTTTAATTGAAGATGCTTTATGTGTACCAGCAGTAATAATTTGCTGATAAAGAGTATCAACAAATGAAGCGATTGCTGGAGTCGAACCAGACGTAACTTTTTTAATATTTGTTACTCGATGAGTTTTATCACCCGGATTAATTCTCTCTGGGCTATAGCCAACAAAGAAATCCCTATTGAATTTCAGTCCTGATACCGTTTCAAGAATAGGAACACAATCGTCTTCAGTTGCTCCAGGATATACTGTTGATTCATAGATAACTACATCATTATATTTTATTACTTTTCCTAATAATTCAGAAGCCTTAATCAGTGGGCTAAGGTCGGGTTGATGATGTTCATCAATAGGTGTTGGTACTGTAACAATATAAATAGATGCTTTTTTTAAATTTTCAATATCACATGTATACTGGAGATATTTAGCGTCTCCTAGCTCAATAGAAGAAACTTCTAATGTGTGATCTTTTCCTGAAGTGAGTTCAGTAATACGCTTAGCATTAATATCGAAACCTATTGTATTAAATTTTTTACCAAATTCTACCGCCAAAGGTAATCCTACATAACCTAACCCAACAATAGCAATTACATCGCTCTTTAATAACTCTCTAGACATTTTTAAGAAACCTTAACTTAATTTATATAATATTAAATTATCAATTGAAACTTATTAATTCAAAGCATTGAGTCTTTTCGACTCATTATAAATAATCACAATCCCGAAACCAATTATTCTATCAAGAATAACACCTATAATTAGAATTAATCCTATTTTTGGCTGTTCTTTACTTATAGGTACAATTGGACTTTTTAAATAGCTAACTATCTGACTATAGCACTATTAGCTTAAAAATTATCTAAACTAATGAACTGCTTTTGATAATGTATCTAGTTCTATAGGTCATTTATTAATGCTTTCAGCCATAATCGCTAATACATCTTTACCTAAAAGAAATTAAGATGCCCCATCAAGTTTACTTTAATTCAATCCATTTAGGTTTAATTATATTAGATTCTTCGGTCATATATTTATATTGTAGATGGCATTACAATATATGATGCTAACGCTCGATAAATATATCAATGCTATTATCATGCATTTCTACGATTTTGAGTACCTTTGCCGACTTTGATTCTTTTGTTGCCAACAAATTATCACGTTTCATCCACTTCACTAATTAGCTGAATTGCCAGATTATCCAGTAGAAGAGAGATTACGTTTTGTGGCGAGAATTCTTTAATGTGCACAACGGCATTAGTGTCGATATGCAATCAGTTTCTCGAATACCGGTATTACTTATAACAAGAGCAATAATTTGTGTTTTTATTCACTATTTGCAGGCACAATATTCAAGTTGAAACTTCTACAGCATACCTGACAACAATAATGCTGATGTCCAGTACTCCCTTGCCCATACCTTTTCACTAGAGCTATTTTTGCTTACAAAGTGGGCATTTCAAAAATCCACCTCAGCTATCAGAACCTCTTAAATAAAAACAGGGTTTATCTGATGATCTCCGGACTTAATACATAACTTAAATTAGAATACAAGTAAATCCAAATATCCAATATTAATTGGATTCATTTGCAATTAATACAATGGTTATATTTTCATGATACTAATGTGACATTTTTGTATTATTCTAATTGACAATAGTTTAACTATTTTATATATGCTACCGCCTTGGCTTAATAGCTACCAGCACACTAAAATAAGGAATAATATTCGTTCCTCATAATGTTATACCTTGATTTATTATCATCATTTTTTAAAAATTTATTTTCTCATTAGCATTTAACAGCGTACTTATATACCAAAGTTTATAAAATCAATTACAATAACGTTCTTCTATTTGAGCCTTTGACTATACTATGCCCACTAAATTTCATCAAAGGTTATATTACTTCTTATAAAACTTATTCCTTAATCACATATCGATATGCCAAAACTTTCCTTTACGCTACAGGGTTTAGCGCTATGCTATATGGGTTCTCTAAAAAACTCATAATATTAAAGGATAAACCATGACTAAGATTTATGAAGATAACTCACAAACCATCGGTCATACCCCGCTGGTACGCTTGAATCACATAGGTAATGGGAAAATCCTGGCGAAAATAGAATCCCGTAATCCCAGCTTTAGTGTGAAGTGCCGAATCGGTGCAAATATGGTTTGGGATGCTGAAAAGAGTGGGGCATTAAAGAAAGGTGTTGAATTAGTCGAACCAACCAGTGGTAATACCGGTATTGCTTTAGCATTCGTTGCAGCTGCTCGTGGATATAAGTTAACGCTTACTATGCCAGAGTCGATGAGCCTTGAGCGTCGTAAATTGTTAAAAGCGTTGGGCGCAAATCTTGTTCTGACCGAAGCAGCAAAAGGTATGAAAGGTGCGATAGCTAAAGCAGAAGAGATAGTTGCATCCGATCCTGCACATTATTTAATGCTACAGCAGTTTAACAATCCCGCTAACCCTGCAATTCACGAGAAAACTACCGGTCCTGAAATTTGGGAAGATACCGATGGTAATGTAGACGTGTTTATCGCTGGTGTTGGTACTGGTGGTACATTAACTGGCGTAAGCCGTTATATAAAAAATACCAAAGGTAAGAAGATTATTTCAGTAGCTGTAGAGCCAACTGACTCTCCGGTTATTAGCCAGGCATTAGCTGGAGAAGAATTAAAACCTGGACCACATAAAATTCAGGGTATTGGTGCCGGATTTATTCCAGGTAACCTTGATCTTAGTTTGATTGACCGGGTTGAAAAAATAACTAATGAAGAGGCTATTTCTACGGCCCGTCGCTTGATGGACGAAGAAGGTATTCTGGCCGGTATTTCATCAGGTGCTGCAGTAGCTGCCGCTTTGCGTTTAATTGAAAAACCTGAGTTTGCCGACAAAAACATTGTGGTGATTCTACCTTCATCAGGAGAACGCTATTTAAGCACTCCTCTTTTTGCTGATTTGTTTACTGAGAAAGAGTTACAACAGTAAGATAGTACTCACTGACCATTTTACTAAAAGCCACCACAAATGTTTTTTGTGGTGGCTTTTTACTTAGATAAACAATCTGCTTTTTTCTGGCTACCAGATAATCATTTTTCTATTAAAAATTCGATCGTTACAAAACATTCACTCTGTTTAAATTCATGATCCAATCAAATAACATTTTCGTAACCAATGCTATTTTTCAGACCATTTTCTGTGCACCACATCTCGCTTTTAAATAAAAAAATTTGATTTTTTTCGCCTCAACGCGTATCAAGCTAAATACTTTTTTCGATGCGCGAATTAAATCACTTCTTAATCGTTTAGCTTCTTGCTAAAAGGAGCCATATATAATAGCGTAAGTGAGATATCGTAGTTCGGAACAACAAGAAACGGCTGCTAAGGCCCCTCACGTAGTTCCATCTATCCCGCGCATTCCAGCATTAATATGGCAATGTTGCTGTTACGCTAACGCCGTATTAGTAAAAATAATAGGCTAAACTTAAGTGTTAACGCCAAAAGCTTTAATCCAACTAAGTTGAGGATCACTATGTTCCAGCAAGATGTTACAGTAACTGCACCAAACGGCCTGCATACCCGCCCAGCAGCACAGTTTGTAAAAGAAGCGAAAGCTTTTACTTCTGATATCACCGTTACTTCAAATGGCAAGAGCTCCAGTGCTAAAAGCCTGTTTAAATTACAAACTCTTGGCCTGACTCAAGGTACTGTGGTGACTATTTCAGCTGAAGGCGAAGATGAGCAACAAGCTGTTGAGCATCTTGTAAAGTTAATGGCAGAACTTGAATAAGCCCTGTATTACATTTTAACACCCGTTTTAGATTAAGGTAGGCTTATGATTTCAGGCATCCTAGTATCTCCAGGCATAGCATTTGGTAAGGCTCTTATATTAAAGGACGATCCAATCGTCATTAATAACAAGAAGATTTCCAGCGATAACATCGAGCACGAAATAGCCCGTTTTAAAGCTGGTCGCGATAAAGCCAGCACCCAGCTTAATGCCATCATGGAAAAAGCGAGCGAAACGTTCGGTGAAGAAAAAGCGGCCATCTTTGAAGGTCATATCATGCTGTTGGAGGACGAAGACCTCGAGCAGGAAGTCGAAAGCCGAATCAAAACGAAATTGGAAAGTGCTGATGCCGCCGCTCATGGTGTGTTTGAAGCTCAGGCGATCGAACTTGAAAGTCTGGAAGATGAATACTTAAAAGAGCGCGCTGCTGATATTCGTGATATCGGCAAGCGCTTGTTACAAAACATTCTGGGGATGACTATTGTCGATCTGGGCGCTATCCAGGATGAAGCTATTCTGGTTGCAACCGATCTGACTCCGTCAGAAACTGCTCAGTTAAACTTAGATAAAGTTCTCGGCTTCATCACTGATTTAGGTGGTCGTACTTCCCACACTTCCATCATGGCCCGTTCGCTGGAAATTCCTGCGATTGTCGGCACTAATGATGTCACCAAACAGGTGAAAAATGGTGATTATCTGATTCTTGATTGCGTAAACAACAAAGTTTACGTAAACCCACCAGCAGAAACTATCGATCAGTTAAAAGCCGCTCAAGCTCAGTATCTGAGTGATAAAAATGAGTTAGCTAAACTGAAAGACCTGCCTGCAATCACACTAGACGGTCATCAGGTTGAAGTAGCTGCTAACATCGGTACCGTACGTGATGTACCTGGTGCTGAGCGTAATGGTGCTGAAGGTGTTGGCCTCTACCGTACCGAATTCCTGTTTATGGATCGCGATGCTTTTCCAACAGAGGAAGAGCAATTTCAGGCTTATAAAGCTGTGGTTGAAGCCATGGGTGATTTGCCTGTCATTCTGCGTACTATGGACATCGGCGGTGATAAAGACCTGCCGTATATGAATTTGCCTAAAGAGGAAAACCCATTCCTTGGCTGGCGTGCTATCCGTATTTGCTTAGACCGTAAAGAGATCCTTCATGCACAGTTGCGTGCAACTCTGCGTGCCTCTGCTTTCGGCAAGCTGCGTATTATGTTCCCAATGATCATCTCAGTAGAAGAAGTACGTTTACTGAAAGCTGAGTTGGAAATGCTAAAAGATCAGCTCAGAAAAGAGAATATTCCTTTTGATGAGACAATTGAAGTGGGTGTAATGGTAGAAACCCCTGCAGCTGCCACTATTGCGCATCACTTAGCAAAAGAAGTTGATTTCTTTAGTATTGGGACAAACGACTTAACCCAGTATACTCTGGCAGTAGATCGTGGCAACGAGCTGATTTCTCATCTCTACAACCCACTCTCTCCATCTGTGTTAACCTTAATCAAACAGGTTATCGATGCTTCTCACAAAGAAGGCAAATGGACTGGAATGTGCGGTGAGTTAGCAGGTGACGAACGAGCAACTCTGTTGCTACTCGGCATGGGCCTGGATGAGTTTAGTATGAGTGCTATCTCAATACCTCGCATCAAGAAAATCATTCGCAACGCGAACTATTCTGATGTAAAAACGCTGGCGGAAAATGCATTAGCACAACCAACAGCTGAGCAGGTATTAGCAATCGTAAATAAATTCATTGAAGAAAAAACGCTCTGCTAAGTTAGCTTTATAATAAAAGCCGATCCCTGTAGCAGCTATTGTTACAGCCACTTTGGGCCGAGTTAGTGAACAAATACCTTAAGCGACAAACGTATAATTAAGGTATTAGCCACTACTCAGGCCCAAAATAACATGTAAAATAGACTAATGGGTAAGCATTAAGGCAACGCCGATTAAAATATTTTTGCTGAGGAGAAAATCATGGGTCTGTTCGACAAGCTGAAACAACTCGTTTCTGATGATAAAAAAGACGCAGGCAGCATTGAAATTGTTGCTCCGCTGTCCGGTGAAATTGTCAACATTGAAGATGTACCTGATGTTGTGTTTGCTGAAAAAATCGTTGGTGATGGTATTGCAATTAAACCAACCGGCAACAAAATGGTTGCTCCTGTTGATGGCACCATTGGTAAAATCTTCGAAACTAACCATGCGTTCTCTATCGAATCTGATAGTGGTATTGAACTGTTTGTTCACTTCGGTATTGATACCGTTGAACTGAAAGGTGAAGGCTTCAAGCGTATTGCTGAAGAAGGCCAGCACGTCAAGAAAGGTGATTTAGTGATCGAATTTGATCTGGCCTTACTTGAAGAGAAAGCTAAGTCTACGCTGACACCTGTTGTAATCTCTAATATGGATGAAATCAAAGAGCTGACTAAGCTTAGCGGTAGCGTTGTAGTGGGAGAAACGCCCGTCATTCGTATTAAGAAGTAATGATTAAGTTTTAAATAAAAACGGAGCCTTTTGGCTCCGTTTTTATTTATTCAATTTTCGCTCGATTCAGTGATTTTCCCAGAGTGGAAGATGAATATCGATAACCAACCCGCTATCAGTACCATTCTTAGCGTCAATAGTACCGCCATGTGCATTAACAACCTTGCGGGCAATTGCCAACCCTAAACCATAGCCTTTGCCTGAAGCTGCTGATTTCACTCGAACAAACGGATCAAAAATGCTGGAAAGCTTATCCTCATCCACTCCTGGCCCCTGATCGCTGACCTTAATCACAAACTCACTTTCAACCTTATTTAATCCAACCCGAATTTGCTGTCCACCTTTGGAAAAACGCAGTCCATTACGCACAATATTTTCTACGGCACGTCTCATTAATTCGGAATTGCCTTTTATCGTAGCATCCTCTTTAACAGCATCATCAGCCTCAAGAAGAATCTCTACTCCAGGTACCTGAGCTTCATAACGTACATCACTGACCACCGCTTCCAGCAAACCATACAGGTCAAAATACTCTTCATCAGAGATACCGGCGGCATCAGTACGAGAAAGGGTCAACAGCTCACCAATCATTTTATCTAACCGTACTGATTCATGTTCAATACGCTGTAGAGAGTTTTCAACATTCTGCGGATTCTGCCGCGCCAGTCCTATTGCTAATTGCAAACGCGCCAGTGGTGTTCGTAATTCATGGGAAACATCGTGTAACAGAGCCTCCCTTGCCCCTACCAACAACTTTAAGCGCTCCACCATAGAATCGAAATCACGCGCCATATCGCTAAGTTCATCCCGACGTTTATTCATTACGGGATAAAGGCGTACATCCAGGTCACCCTGAGCAACACGATCAAAACCAGACCTTAGCAAGCGCATCGGTCTGGTTAAATGCCATGCCAGTGTAAAACTAAACAGGAAACCGCCAATTCCACCTAATATTAGTAACGGATTCGGAATATTGAAAAACAACACCCTACCCGAACGATTTGGGCGATATTCTTTCCTGAGCGCTTCCACATCGTATTTCAACAGATAGTATTTACCATCCCCGCCTTTAACGTGTTCAACTCGCACGTCATCCGTCAGCGGAATCAATGACGTTCGCTGAGGATTTTGAGTTAACGGAATTTTCAAAGGAACAACCGCAATGTGCCGTTGATCGATAGTCGGCCATCCATCAGTCATCCGGTTAAGACCATCAATACCTTCAGCTTCCAGCACGGTTACTGCGGAGGTGAACTGAAGCGAAACAATACGATTAGCGATTCGATTTTCAAACGGCTCTTTCTGACTGGCGTAATAGTAAAATACCAGCCAGACTGCTTGGGTTATCACAATGAAGGTTACCCAGAAACCAATTAATATTTTCCAGAACAGACTCCGGCGCATAATTTATTACCTGATGCGATAGCCAATGCTACGCACTGTTTCAATCGATAAAATATCGCCAGCAATCTGACTCAGTTTTTGCCGAATATTGCTGATATGAACGTCTACACTACGATCGTAAGCTTCCCGTGGACGTCCCAGCCCCTGCTCAGACAGCTCATCTTTGGACACTACACGGTCTTTTTCTTTCATCAGCAACATCAGTAAATTAAATTCAGATGCCGTTAATTCAAAGGCTTCCCCTTTCCATTCACTAGTTCGTTGAGATGCATCCAGACATAAATCTCCCAGACAAGTAATTGCATCATCCTGAGGCTCAATATGTTCCTCAAAACGACGCAATACGGCACGTAATCGCGCTACCAGCTCCCGAGGATAACAAGGCTTAGGCACATAATCATCAGCGCCCATCTCCAGCCCAATCACCCTATCGATATTGTCACCTTTTGCCGTTAACATAATGATGGGTAAACGACTTTTTTTCCGTACTTTATTCAGAACATCAATACCGCTCATATCAGGCAGCATAATATCCAGAATCATGGCGGCATAATCCCCTGACATGGCACCGTCAATTCCCGCCTGTCCGGTTAAGGCCACAGTCGCCGAAAAGCCCTCAGCCTGAAGGTATTCCCGTAACATACTGCCAAGTTCCACATCGTCATCGACCAAAAGAATTTTCATGCCCTTCTCCTGACTATTATGTTTATATCCACACTGTTTCGCATCACTAAAGACCGCAAACACTGAAGATGGTGGATATATTTTTTATCATTCTTACGTCTTCGGTTGTAATATGCAGCTACTTTTACTTAAACCTTACACTTTCCTTATGATGAGCTTACCCCAGACACCATTAACTCGTTGTACATTAGTGCATAATCTATAGCGGACAATGACGTCCTCAGGTTTTTATTCAATATTTAGTACTTTTAAGGCAACTGAAACTTATGCAATTACCTACATCCAAACTACGATATGTGCTGATTATTGCAGCCATTTTGATCGCCGGTTGGTTGATAAAACTGTTCTTTTTTCCTGCCGTGGTAAAACCTAACTATATTACTACGCCAGCAACGAAGACCAGTATAGAGCAAACCGTTCTGGCTGATGGTTCGATTAAGGCCTTAAAACAGGTTAACGTAGGTGCTCAGGTTTCAGGTCAGATTAAAGCGCTGCATGTAGAACTTGGCGACAAGGTTACTAAAGGACAAGCTCTGGCAGAAATCGATGATCTTCCGCAAAACAATGACCTACACAATGCTGAAGCGGGTTTAAAAAGCGTACAGGCTCAACGTCAGGCTAAATTAGCCACGTTGAAAAACAATCAACTCGCTTTTAATCGCCAGAGCCAAATTCTGGCAAAAGGTGTTGGGGCTCAGGCAGATTACGACACGGCGAAAGCCCAGCTAGACGCCACTAAAGCAGAAATCGAATCTCTGGATGCACAAATTATTCAGGCACAAATCGCCATGGATACCGCCAAATTAAACCTTGGCTATACCAAAATCAGCTCCCCTATTGATGGTGTCGTAGTGGCTATTCCGGTTGAAGAAGGGCAAACGGTTAACGCCGTGCAAAGCGCCCCAACCATCCTGAAAGTCGCTCAACTGGATACCATGACCATTGAAGCTCAAATTTCCGAAGCAGATGTACCTAAAGTTAAAACCGGTATGCCGGTTTACTTCACCATTCTGGGTGAACCTGGTAAACACTATAGTGCTAAGTTACGCGCCATAGAGCCAGCACCCGACTCGATCAATAGCAGCGATACCACAACCAGCACCTCATCCAGTTCTACTACTACTGCTATTTACTACAATGGCTTGTTCGATGTGGAAAACCCGGATGGTAAGTTGCGTATCTCCATGACGGCTCAAGTCTACATTGTTTTAGATCAGGCGAAAGACACTATCGTTATCCCAACTACTGCGCTTAACGATACAGATAATCAGGGCAATGCCAGCGTTCAGGTTGTTGACGCTTCCGGAAACATCGTCCAGAAGAAAGTCAAAACCGGTATCAATAATAACGTTGATGTGCAAATTGTCTCCGGTCTGGAAGAAGGTGAAAATGTGATCGTCAGTGAAGCTGGTGCCCCAGGATCAACTCAACCGGCGCGCATGCGGATGAGGATGTAGTCTGATGAGTCAACCGTTACTGCAACTGGATAACATTTCCCGCCAGTTTCCAGCGGGAGAGCAAACTGTTACCGTCCTGAAAGAAATCAACCTGACGATTCATTCTGGCGAAATGGTCGCGATTGTTGGTGCCTCAGGTTCAGGTAAGTCTACGCTGATGAATATCCTTGGCTGTCTGGATAAGCCCAGCGGAGGAACTTACCGGATTGCCGGACGAGCAACCAATGAACTGGCTCCTGATGATTTAGCAGAACTACGTCGTGAACACTTTGGTTTTATATTTCAGCGTTATCACCTGTTAGGAGATCTGACTGCCGCGGGTAACGTCGAAGTGCCTGCTATCTATGCGGGAACCGAGCGTCAAAAACGCAAGGAGCGGGCCGTAGCGCTGTTAACTCGTCTGGGGTTAGATGAACGTACCAGCTACCGCCCCAGTCAACTCTCTGGCGGTCAGCAGCAGCGTGTGAGTATTGCTCGCGCACTGATGAATGGTGGTCAGATTATGCTGGCGGACGAACCCACTGGTGCGTTAGACAAGCACAGTGGACAAGAAGTACTGAAAATCCTTAAAGACTTACACAGCCAGGGACATACCGTGGTGATTGTCACCCACGATATGCAAATTGCTGAACACGCTGAGCGCATTATTGAAATCAGTGATGGCAGTATCATTGCCGATCGGAAAGTACATAAAGAACCAGAAGATGTTGTTCAAAAGTCATCTTCATCATCCCATGCAACTAAAACCAATAATGGCTGGCTTGCTTTACGGGATCGGTTTGTTGATGCCTTTAAAATGGCACTACTGGCTATGTTTTCCCAGCGTTTGCGTACCTTCCTGACCATGTTAGGTATTATTATTGGTATCGCTTCAGTGGTTTCCGTGGTGGCATTAGGGGAAGGTTCCCGTCAGAAAATTCTGGCTGATATTAGTTCTATGGGCACCAGTACGCTGGAGGTATTTCCCGGTAAAGATTTCGGTGACCGTAAAGCCTCCACAATACATACGCTGCGCGGAAGCGATGCGGATGCCCTGAGCCAGCAAAGTTATGTTCATAGCGTCACCCCCAGCGTCACCACTTCCACAACGTTCCGGGTCAATAACCAGTCGGTAACCGGCACAGTAAACGGTGTCGGCCAGCAATTCTTTGATGTCCGCGGTTATAAAATGGAACTGGGCATGGCCTTTAGCCAAAGCAGCGTAGATTCTCTGGCTCAGGATGTGGTCATTGACTCTAACACCAAAGAAAAGCTGTTTGGTAAAAACAGTAATCCGGTTGGACAGGTAATCTTATTAGGCAGCCTGCCGGCCCGAATCATTGGTGTGGCAGAAGAACAGCAAAGTGGTTTTGGCAGCAGTGAAAGCCTTAATGTCTGGTTGCCTTACACTACTGTAATGAAGCGCATGCTGGGTCAGTCATATTTGAGAAGTATTACAGTGCGTATCAAAGACAATATTGATATGGACGTAGCTGAACAAGGGGTTACTAAGTTATTAACCCAACGCCATGGCACTCAGGATTTCTTTATTCTGAATACCGACAGCATTCGGCAAACTATTGAAAATACCACCGCAACCATGACGCTACTAGTCTCCATGATCGCAGTCATCTCTTTAGTAGTTGGTGGTATTGGCGTAATGAATATTATGTTGGTTTCAGTAACAGAACGAACCCGGGAAATTGGGGTGAGAATGGCAGTTGGAGCCCGTTCCAGCGATATCATGCAACAATTCCTGATTGAAGCGATCTTGGTCTGCCTGTTAGGTGGCGCATTGGGCGTAGGATTAGCACTGGGCATTGGCGTCATCTTCGATCAATTGGTTAGCAGCTTCTCCATGGTCTACTCCATAACCTCAATCGTTGCCGCATTTGTCTGCTCAACCATGATTGGTATGATTTTTGGCTTCTTCCCTGCCCGCCGGGCGGCAAGAATGGACCCAATCAACGCGCTGGAACGAGAATAACGCTTTCCGCAAAACAAGATGCCCATAACTACGGTGGGCATCAACTTAATGGCTACGTCTGACAGGCATAATTTTATGCTTCAAAATAGTCAATCGGAGGGAGACCTTTCCGTTTGGGTCGACTTGGCGTAAGCCAACGAAGCGCCCATAGGAAAGGTAGGCCCGACGCACTCCGAGGCTAAATACAGATGGTTTTCCGACCGTTCCAAGTGCACAAATATAAGCACATTATCTTTACGGTCGGAATATCCACAAGTACTGATTTATCAGGTTTCTCAGCACTCTGGAGTCCATAACTACAATGGGCATCCACCACTAATCATCAAACACACCCGTCGACAAATAACGATCCCCACGATCGCAAATAACCGTCACAATCACGGCACCTTTATGTTGAGCAGCAATACGTAATGCTCCTGCAACAGCACCGCCAGAACTTACTCCGCAAAAAATACCTTCACGAGTAGCCAGTTGCTTCATCGTTAATTCCGCCTCAATCTGACTGATATCCATAATGGTATCCACCAGCTCAGGACGAAAAATACCCGGCAGATATCCGGGAGACCAACGACGAATACCCGGAATACTGCTGCCCTCGGCAGGCTGTAAACCAATGATTTGAACCGCAGAATTTTGCGATTTTAAATAGCGGCTAACGCCGGTAATAGTTCCGGTGGTTCCCATGCTGGAAACAAAATGGCTAACCTGACCGGAAGTTTGCTGCCAGATTTCCGGACCGGTAGTAGTGAAGTGTGCATAAGGATTATCATCATTATTGAACTGATCGAGGATCTTCCCCTGCCCGTCAGCAGCCATCTGCTGCGCCAAATCTCTGGCACCTTCCATACCCTGCTCACGGCTGACCAGAATTAACTCAGCTCCATAGGCACGCATAGATGCCTGACGTTCACGACTCATATTGTCCAGCATAATTAAACGCAGAGAATAGCCTTTTAACGCAGCAATCATCGCCAGAGCAATACCGGTATTACCACTGGTGGCCTCAATCAACCGATCGCCTGGGTGAATCTCACCTCGTTGTTCAGCACGTTGGATCATCGATAGTGCAGCCCGGTCTTTTACCGATCCTGCCGGGTTATTGCCTTCCAGCTTAACCCAAACCTCACTTTCCAACCCTTCTGTCAGCCGCTGTAATCTTACCAGCGGCGTATTTCCAATATAGTCTTCTAAAGTTGACACGTGCTCTTCCGGATGTAGATAGGTATTTACACAGAGGCCTCAGGCACTTTTTGCGTAGGGATAGCTTTGCAACAGTAATTTATCCCCGGCGTACAAACGCGCCCGCTCTCCTCCAATATAGTAACGCTCACCTTTTTGTGGCGGCGCGCCATGTTCATGACTAAAGGTAACGCTAAGTGGCGTTTGTTGCCAGCCTGATGGTTGTAATGTGAGCTGCCAGTAATGACCTTTTGGTATGCTATCCATCACCTGCACCGGTAATACGCAACGAGATGTCGGTTGAGCGCTTAGTTCTACTTCCCACGGACGTAAATAAAGTTCCACCGCCCCCTGATGTATTGGCGATACTTCCAGCGGCCAGTGATACTGCCCCACCAACAAGCGATTACCTTTGATTTCGGCCTTAATCTGGTTAACTTCACCAAGAAACTCCAGCACAAAACGGCTTTCCGGTTCACGCATTACTTCTTCCGGTGTACCAACCTGCTCAACGTGTCCCTGACTCATGACTACCACGCGATCGGCAATTTCCATCGCTTCTTCCTGGTCGTGAGTCACAAATACACTGGTAAATTTTAACTCTTCATGCAATTGACGCAGCCAACTACGCAGCTCTTTACGAACCTGAGCATCCAACGCACCAAAGGGTTCATCCAGCAACAGGATTTGTGGGTCAACAGCTAACGCGCGTGCCAATGCTACCCGCTGACGCTGACCACCGGATAACTGAGAAGGAAAACGATTTGCCAGATGGCTCAGTTGAACCATTTCCAGCAGGCCATCTACTTTCTGCTTAATTGCCGCGGCGGTTGGACGTTCACGTCGAGGCAGTACTGTCAGGCCAAAAGCAACATTATCAAACACTGTCATATGACGGAATAACGCATAATGCTGGAATACAAAACCAACCTGACGATCCCGCGCATGAAGGCGGCTGACGTCTTTTCCGTTAAAACTCAACAGGCCAGAGCTTTGATACTCCAATCCGGCAATAATTCTCAATAACGTAGTTTTACCCGAACCGGATGGCCCCAGCAGTGCCAACATTTCACCAGAATGAATATCCAGAGAGATATCCTGCAAGACTCTGGTTTGGTCAAAGTATTTATTAATACCTTTAATCTCAATGCTCATGATTTATCTCCTGAGTATCTTGCTTTTTCTGACGGGCAATACGCCATTGCAGGGTACTTTTTAAGAACAAGGTAACAATCGCCATCAGGGTTAACAGGCCTGCGGCAGTAAAGGCAGCAGCGGTATTGTAGTCCTGATGAAGTAGCTCAACCTGTAACGGTAAGGTATAGGTTTCACCACGAATAGAGCCAGACACCACCGAAACTGCACCAAATTCACCAATCGCCCGGGCATTAGTCAGTACTACGCCATACAGCAACGCCCAGCGAATATTCGGTAACGTAACCCGACGGAACATTTGCCAGCCGGAAGCACCCAGCAGCACCGCCGCCTCATCTTCCTGACTGCCCTGACTCATCATCACGGGAACCAGTTCGCGCACCACAAACGGACAGGTAACAAAAATAGTGACCAGCACCATGCCCTGCCATGAAAACATCAGTTGAATATTGTGTGATTCCAGCCAACCACCAACCACACCGTTTGAGCCGTAAAACAGTAAATACAGCAACCCTGCTACTACCGGTGACACAGCGAAAGGAATATCAATCAACGTCAACAACAGCTGACGACCACGAAACTCAAAACGCGTAACCAGCCATGCCAGCAACGTACCAAAAACCAGATTCACCGGTACGGTAATCAACGCAATCAGTACCGTTAGCCAAACCGCATGCAGCATGTCCGGATCGCTCAGGTTATTCCACAGTGCGTCTATACCGGCAGAAAATGCAGTAACAAAAATGGCCACCATCGGTATCACCAGCAACAACATGGAAATCACTATGCCGGTAATAATAAGTGCCCACTTACCCCAGTTAATCTGGCGAGCGCTGAATGTCTGTTGGAAAGTAAAATCTGTCATTAATGACCCCCAACCCGTTTGCCATAGCGGCTCTGCAAAACGTTAGCAATGAATAGCAATACCAGAGAAGCCGCCAGAATAACTGAAGCAATGGCACTGGCTGCTGCATAGTTAAACTCTTGCAGACGAATAAAGATCATCAACGAGGTCACTTCAGTCTTCCAGGCGATATTACCGGCAATAAAAATCACTGCGCCAAACTCACCCAAACTGCGGGTAAATGAAAGTACTGTGCCGGTCATTAACGCCGGGGCAACTTCCGGTAATACTACCCGGCGAAAACTTTGCCAGCGGCTGGCTCCCAGAGTTTCAGCCGCTTCTTCATATTCAGGTCCCAGCTCTTCCAATACGGGTTGAACCGTTCTCACCACAAAAGGAATACTGGTAAATGCCATGGCGACGGCAATACCTAACCAGGTAAATGAAACTTTAATTCCCAGTTCTGCCAGCCAGGTACCGTACCAACCAGTAGTGGAAAACAGACTGGCCAACGTTAAGCCTGCAACTGCCGTTGGCAAAGCAAAAGGTAAATCCATCAGGCCATCCAACAACGTACGGCCCGGGAAACGGTAACGGGTCAAAATCCACGCCATCAACATGCCGAAAGCAGCATTGAAGACACTGGCCACTGCTGCAGCGGCCAGCGTCACTTTATAAGCCGCAACTACTTGAGGATGTGTTACTACCTGCCAGTATTCATGCCAGCTCATGTTGGCGAGCTGCATAACGAGTGCGCTCATGGGCAACAGCAGAATTAAGCAGGTAAATAACAGGCTACTCCCTAAACTCAGAGAGAAACCGGGTAATACACGCTTAGCAGGTATTGATAACAACATTAGCTTTTATGCCCCGCAGCCAGCAGTTGGTCTAAGATGCCATCGGTATTGAAATGTACTTTCATTACCTGCTCCCAGTTACCAAACTGATCTTCAACTTTAAACAGTTTTACCTGCGGGAATTGATCCTTCACCGCATCCATCGCTGCTTTGTCATATACGCGGTAGTTATAGCGAGTGAAAATTTGCTGAGCTTCCGGGGTATACAGAAAATCCAGATAGGCTTTAGCCTGTTTCTCTGTGCCATTGCGTTCAACGTTACGATCGACCCAGGCCACAGGAAACTCCGCCAGAATATCGACTTCAGGAACCACAACATCGTAGTTATCAGCGCCGTACTGCTTTTGAATGTTTTTCACTTCAGATTCAAAACTAATCAGCACATCGCCTAACCCACGCTCAACAAATGAGGTGGTAGCACCGCGTCCGCCCACGTCAAACACCGCTACGTTTTTCAGGAAGCGAGTCATCCATTCGCGAGTTTTTTGCTCATTGCCACCATCGGCCAGATTAGTCGCTCCCCAGGCAGCTAAATAGGTATAACGACCATTACCGGAAGTCTTAGGATTGGGGAAAACCAGCTTCACGTCATCACGAACCAGATCGTTCCAGCCATTAATCTTTTTCGGGTTTCCTTTGCGTACCAAAAACGCCATGGTGGAATAATAAGGTGAACTGTTATTTGCCAGACGGCTTTGCCAGTTGGCAGGAATCAGATTGCCTTTATCATGCAGAATCTGCACGTCTGTTACCTGATTGTAAGTAACCACATCGGCTTTTAAACCCTGTAGAATTGCCAGCGCCTGTTTTGATGAGCCGGCATGAGACTGTTTGATGGTTAAGTCTTCACCCGTCTTTTGCTTCCAGGCTTTTTCGAATACCGGATTAATTTCAGCAAACAGCTCACGAGAAATATCATAAGAGCTATTCAGTAACTCAGCCGCAGAGACAGAAGACGTCGCAATCATCGTTGCGATAACCCAGCTTTTCAGCCCTAATTTTTTCATTTTACACTCTCACTTATCGCTAAAAATGATGCTTTGATAAGTCATAGTGTATGGGCTGAATTCACTTTTTTATAACAATTTCATATACCGTTTCTCACTGATTAAGAGCAAAAAGGAATATGCAATATGGACGCTGAGGCGAGGGAAATAACCGAAGGGAAATTGTCAGAAAAAACAATCGGGACAGCGCAGATTATTTCCACGCTGTCCCGATTCAAATTATAAAGCGAGTAACTTGTCTAACGATGGAGCAAAGAAATAGCTGCCGGTTACCGGTTTGCTGAATCTTAACAGTTGATCTGTTTTACCATCCCGCTCACCAAACATACTCAGCAGTTGCTGCTCAATATTATGCAGATGGGCACAATAAGCGATAAAGAACAGACCATGTTCACCGCTGGCAGTACCATACGGCAGGCTCTGGCGAATAATTTTCAGCCCTTTGCCATCTTCTTTCAGGTCAACACGCCCCAGATGAGAGGTTGGCTGGCGTTTGTCGGATGGCAGCTCTTCGTTATCTACTTTTGTCCGGCCCATGGCGTTCTCTTGGGCTTTCACTGACATATTGTTCCAGACATCAAGATTATGCACATAACGCTGTACCATCACATAACTACCGCCAGCATCTTCCCCTTCAGGAATAATACCAACGCCAGGGCGAGCATCTCCTTCCGGGTTTTCTGTGCCGTCAACAAAACCGCTTAAATCCCGCTCTTCTGTCCAGCGAAAACCGTGAGTTTCTTCTTCTACAGTGATGGCTGAACCAAAAGCTTTTAACGCGGCCTGAGCCAGAGTGAAATTAACATCATGACGTTGAGACAGGATATGAACCAACATATCGCGCTGAGTGGCTGGCGCTAATCCGTTACCCAGAGGGGTAAATGGCTTAAGTTCACTGGCACCCTGACCATTAGACAGTGTCTTCCACAGGTCTGAACCAAAAGAGATAACTGCACCTAATGCAGCTTCAGGATATTTTTGTTGCAGTTCGGTCAACGTATTCACAAACGTTTTGCAGCCGGTACGGATCTGTTCTAAATCCTCACCAACCTTTGCTTCAATAAAAATACCAAAACGACAATGTTCCGGCAAAATACCGCTCTGAACCTGAGCCATGACTCAATCCTCATATCAATGAAAAGCGGTGCTGTTTGCTGGCACCGCTTTAACTAAACATGAGTCTATAATAACTAAATCAGACCACGCTATCATGCGCTAACTCAAGTCTGAATAAAGATTTAGCCTATTACTTTGATTGCCATATCATTTTACTGATAGTCCAGACTTTTAGCTTATCGTCAGAAGGCATGATCTCTGATGGCCCCATCCACTCGCCGCTAAACACATAGGTAATACGCGAACTTTCCGGTGAACGGCAAAGTACTTTGCCACTATCATCTTCAGTACCAACCCGACAAACATCAAATGCTTTCTGATAAAGATCGCTGAATGGCGTACCCACATGAGAACCTTTTGGCGTCTCAATAGACTTGTCCATTACTTCAATTCGCTCAACCCGGTTTGATGAATTGCCGTGAAAAACCAGCATCACTTTATCGTCGTTCATCGCTTCATAGTAACTGGTCACCTGACCATTACTCATTCCCATGCCTTTACGTAAACGATAATCACCATTTAACGTTTGATTCAGTGCTTTTTCTTCCATCGGAGTTACAGCGGAAATAGCACCTAATCCTGCATTATTTAACTCCAGAGAACTACCAAACCAGTTAGTTGGCGATAGCTTAGACCAGGAAAAATTACTGACTGTCGAACATCCTGTAATGAAAAATGGAACCAACAGTAAAACAATACGTATATTCATCTATTATCCTATTAAGTGAATAAAATCAGGGTATAACGCAACGCCTTAATACTCCTGATCCTCAATCAGGCGTTTACCAATGCACACCGTATTCTGGATTTCATAACCCAGTTTCTCATACATACCAATAACGGCATCGTTATCATCACGCACTAAAAGCTGTAATTTTGGGCAACCACGCGCTATCAGCTTCTTTTCCAGACGGCTGATAAGAGCATTCGCAATGCCCCGACCACGATAATCAGGGTGTACACCAAGATAATAGGCAGAGCCGCGATGGCCATCATATCCGCCCATAATAGTGCCAACTACCTCACCTCCGACCTCGGCAACCAAAAACAGTTCAGGATCGTTATTCTGTTTCCGTTCAATATCGGTTTCAGGATCGTTCCACGGGCGCAGTAAATCGCAGCGTTCCCACAGTGTCACAACATCTTCAAAGTCATCTTGTTTATAGATACGGATTTCCATCATCTTCACCGTTTAACCCTGTTATAGTGCACGATTATGGTAAGTTTAGCGTTAAGTGCAACAGATAAGTGAAGATTCCCCGGTTCATTGCTTAAATTAAATGCGGAATCATCACTCAATTTTCCTGATGATGAGTCATCAGAGCGATAAGGATCAACTATGCAAATCTGGGTCGATGCCGATGCCTGCCCCAATGTAATAAAAGAAGTGCTGTTTCGAGCCGCCGATCGTGCGCAAGTCATGGTAACTCTGGTCGCTAACCAATATATCAAAACACCACCCTCCCCTTATATCCGCAGTATGCAAGTTGCATCAGGCTTTGACGTAGCAGATAACGAAATCGTTAAGCGCACCGAACCCGGAGATTTGGTTATCACCGCCGATATTCCACTGGCGGCTGAAGTGTTGGAAAAAGGCGGAGCCGCCATTAATCCCAGAGGTGAACGCTACTCGCCCGCCACCATCCGAGAAAGGCTCACCATGCGTGACTTTATGGACACCATGCGTTCCAGCGGCATTCAAACCGGCGGCCCCAGCACCCTGAATCAACGCGATCGCCAACAGTTCGCTAATGAACTGGATAAGTGGTTGTTGATGTTTAAGCAGCAGAAATAGAAGAAACCAGTAAATCAACATTAATGAACATTCCGACCGTAAAAACATAGTGCCTATATCTACACCGAGAACGGTCGGTAAACCATCTGTACTTAACTACGGAGTGCGTCGGGCCTGGCCGGGTTAGGGGCCCTTCGTTGGCTTACGCCAAGTCGACCCCAACACCCGTCCCTCCCAACGATTAGCTATATTAAGGTACAAAACTGAATTATCTAACTTTGTCATCAATCGAAGTCTGACTCATATAGTTATAAATCTTGTCACTTAAACAGCAAAAATAGAAAAAGCCTGCAATACAAATTGCAGGCTTTAGATATTGCGATATCAAACGGAGGGAGAGATTTCCGTTGGGGTCGTAGCAGCTTTAGCTGCCGGAGCGCCCCTAGGGAATCTAGGCCCGACGCACGCTAATGCCGAGACTGATGGTCTTCCAGACGAGCACCATGCTCATATAAGCACAATGACTTTTACGGCCGGAATATCCTTAGCAGCCAATTAGAACCATCTAATCAGCAGCATCAGAACCCATTCGGAATCCCCGTCATATCCGGAAGCTTATGCGCAATCCCCTTATGACAATCAATACAGGTTTTACCCTCTTTAATTGCCATAGAGTGCATCTTGCCGGCGACGGTTTTCTGCTCGGTAAAGTCCATATAATCAAAGCTGTGGCAGTTACGGCATTCCTGAGAGTTGTTACCCTCCATTCGTGCCCACTCATTTTTCGCCATTTGCAAACGATGCTCGTCAAACTTCTGTGGAGTATCGATAATGCCCATCGCTTTACCATACAGCTCTTTAGATGCCTTGATCTTACGGATCATCTTAGGAACAAACTCTTTCGGCACATGGCAGTCAGAACAAACGGCGCGTACGCCAGTTCGGTTGCTGTAGTGCACCGTATCCATATATTCCTGATAGACGTTATCACGCATCTCATGGCAGCTGATACAGAACTTCTCGCTGTTCATGACTTCCATACCGGTATTGAAACCGCCCCAGAAGACCACGCCCGCTACAAAGCCCATTGTCAGCAAGGTACCAATCGCCAGACGGCTGGGGGTTCTGAACCAAGTCCATGCCCGGCGAATTACACCTGGTTTTTTATCTTTACTCATGAATCCCCCGATTACTTACCATATCCCGGTGCCGGTGTGAACGTATTACCAATGATTGGCGCAGCGTCAGCCTGAGGCACGTGACAGGACTGGCAGAAGTAGCGACGCGGTGCCACATTGCTGCTGACATGACCTGCACTATCAACAAAGTGAGTCGGGCTGATGCGTGGTGCACCGGTAGTACGATAACTCTGTACTCCGTGACACTTCAGACAAGTATTCACTTTCGTTGTCACCTGATAACCATCCACACTGTGTGGAATCATCGGTGGTTGGTTAACATAATCGAGCGCCATACGAGACTGTTCTTTAGGCATAATAACTGAGCCTTCAGGGGTACCGGATACCTCTGGTGACTGGCTCAAATCAACGCTATCTGCAGCAAACGCCACACTACCGGAAACTAATGCCACCAGCATAGTCCATAAGGTAAGCTGCTTTCTCAAGACGTTACTCTTCATTCCTCTACTCCCGAACGATGGAATCGTGTTTTTATTTGAAATACTTTCTCTGAACAGACATCAATACAGCGACCGCAGGAGATACATTCTTTACTCAGCACTAATGGGCTATCCTGTTTACCGAACAGTGGGCCACGTAGCACCTGCGGTTCCGGACAGATATGAATGCAATCCATACAACGGGTACAATCTTTGCGATTTTCCGCACTGATGCGCAGTACACCTTTACAGCCAATTGCGCTATAAAGAGCACCAACAGGGCATAAATGACCACACCAGCCATGCTCCACCACCAGCAGGTCAAACAGGAATACCACCACAATCAGCCAGATGCTGGCGCCAAAACCGAAAACTAAACCGGTAATAATGCCAGATGATGCCGAGTGACCGAATCCACTGATTAACCCACGGCCAAATGCGGATACCGGATTTACCCATTCCCACACCAGTGTACCGGTAATGGCACTGCCGATGATAATGGCAACCAGAATGCCATAGCGCAGCGTTGCCGGAATCGTCGCGCTGCTGCGCAGCCCCAGCTTACGCCGCAACCAGGCAGCAAAATCGGTTACCAAACCGAGTGGACAAACCCAACCGCAAAATAGCCGACTGGCAAACAATGCATAGGCCAGCGCAATAATCACGCCACCAATCAGGGCATACCATTCAGACCATGCCGCCCAGCCAGATTGCTCTGGCACCTGAGGAAGATGACCGCTGGCCAGCGTTTGCAGCATCATTAATGGATCGCTAAGCGGAATAGTATCCAGCAGCATACTGCCGCTATAGTTACCCCGTAGGATCCAGACGCCAATAAGTGGCCCGGTCAGATACATCGACAGAATAAGCAGTTGACTGATACGGCGAAAAACCAGGAAGCGATGGCTATACCACCAGCCGTATTTCACCTGGGCCTCATGGCCTGCGTTCTTAGGTGCATTTGCCATTATTGCCCTCCTTCCGGTTTACGGGTTGGCAGAGTCAGAGCCTCAGGGATTAATGAATGCCCTGCTTTATCTTTCTCTATCCATCCCAGCCGATAGTGTTTACCCAGTTTGCCCTGTGCCAGTGAGAGCGGAAGTACCTTAATTGCCGCTTCTTCCAGTACGCAAGCTTCTTCGCATTTACCGCAGCCGGTACAGTATTCACTGTGCACGGTAGGTAAAAACATCGCATGTTTATTCGTTCGCTCATTACGGTGTAATTCCAACGTAATGGCTTTATTAATTAACGGACATACGCGATGGCAAACGTCGCAGCGCAAGCCCTGCCAGTTCAGGCAGTTCTCGTGGTCAAGCAATACCGCCAGCCCCATACGGGAATTATCAATATCTGTCAGAGAAGAATCGAGGGCACCACTCGGACAGGCTTTAACGCAAGGAATATCTTCACACATCTCACAGGGGATCTGGCGAGCAACAAAGTACGGGGTGCCCGTTGATACAGGTGACAACAGCGTTGCCAGCTTTAACGTATCGTACGGACAATCCTGTACGCATTGCCCACAGCGAATACAGGCGCGGTTAAACGCCTCCTCAGACAGCGCGCCAGGTGGACGCAGAGCGACCCCCTCACGTGCCTGAGACTGTTTCTGTGGAATACCCAGCAACAGCGTCAGACCGGCCAGGCCGCCTGCGCTGCGTGCTACGTCGCGTAAAAAGCGGCGACGTGCGGGTCCTTTATCCCTTTCATTAGCCATAATCGTGCGCCCTGCTTTCCTTATATTTTAACGACTTTAACCGCACATTTTTTGTAGTCAGTTTCTTTTGACAGTGGATCGGTTGCATCCAATGTCAGTGCGTTAACTAACTGTGCTGCGTCAAAGAACGCCATATATACCAGCCCTTGCGGTACCCGGTTACGACCACGAGTTTCCACAATTGTGATAACTTCACCGCGACGTGACTGAATCTTCACTTTATCGCCGCGACGCATACCACGTTTCTGGGCATCCTGTGGGTGAATAAACAGTACTGACTCAGGGAAAGAGCGGTGCAGTTCCGGTACGCGACGCGTCATTGAGCCTGTGTGCCAGTGTTCCAGCACGCGGCCAGTTGACAGCCACAGGTCATATTCTGCATCCGGACTTTCTGCAGGTGGTTCATAAGGCAGGGCAAAAATAACTGCTTTACCATCTGGCTTACCGTAGAATTTAACGCCTTCACCGGCCTTAACATACGGGTCATAACCTTCACGGTAACGCCACAGGGTTTCTTTGCCGTCAACTACCGGCCAGCGCAGACCGCGAGCTTTGTGGTAGTCATCAAATGGAGCCAGATCGTGAGCATGACCACGGCCAAAGCTGGCATACTCTTCAAACAGCCCTTTTTGCAGATAGAAACCATAATCATGGGATTCATCGTTTAACTGGCCTTCCGCCAGCTCATCCAGTTTGAACTTATTAACCTGGCCGTTAGCAAACAGAATTTCGTACAGTGTTTTACCACGATATTCCGGGTTCTTATCTAACAGCTCGGCTGGCCAAACTTCATCGGTTTTAAAGTACTTGGAGAATTCAACAATTTGCCACAGGTCAGATTTTGCCTCACCCGGCGCTTTAACTTGTTGACGCCAGAATTGACCGCGACGCTCGGCGTTACCGTAAGCACCCTCTTTTTCCACCCACATTGCGGTAGGCAGAATCAGGTCCGCAGACAGCGCACTGATGGTTGGATAAGGATCGGATACCACTACGAAGTTACGCGGATCGCGCCAACCCGGCATACGGTCTTCATTGATGTTTGGACCAGCCTGCATATTGTTAGTACACAGTGTCCAGTAAGCGTTTAACTTACCGTCTTTCAGCGCACGGTCCTGAGCTACGGCGTGCAGGCCAATAGAACCCAGAATGGTGCCTTCCGGCAGTTTCCACTTCTGTTCTGAAATCTTACGGTGTTCTTCGTTGGTTACTACCATGTCTGCAGGCAGACGGTGTGCGAAAGTACCTACTTCGCGCGCAGTACCACAAGCAGAAGGCTGACCAGTCAGAGAGAATGGACCACAACCCGGTAGAGAAATTTTACCGGTTAACAGGTGAATGTTGTAACACAGGTTGTTCGCCCATACGCCACGAGTATGTTGGTTGAAACCCATGGTCCAGTAAGAAACCACTTTTACATTTGGATCGGCATACAGTTTAGCCAGCTCAACCAGTGAGTCTTTTGGTACACCGGTCATTTCAGCAGTTTTTTCCAATGTGTACTCTGCAACGAACGCTTTATATTCGTCAAAAGTCATTGGGCTGGATTTGTCGCTGTTTGGATTTTTAGCCGCTTTTTCCAATGGATGGTTTGGACGTAAACCATAACCGATATCAGTATCACCACGGCGAATGTTAACGTGCTTGTCCAGGAAATCCTGATTAACTGCGTTATTCTGAATGATGTAGTTAGCGATATAGTTCAGGATAACCAGGTCAGTTTGCGGTTTAAAGATAATCGGGTTATCGGCTAATTCAAAGCTACGGTGTTCATAGGTAGACATGACCGCAACTTTAACGTTTGGATTAGACAAACGACGGTCAGTAATGCGCGACCACAGGATCGGGTGCATTTCTGCCATGTTGGAGCCCCAAAGCACGAAGGCATCAGCATGCTCGATGTCATCATAGCAGCCCATTGGTTCATCCATACCGAAAGTACGCATGAATCCAACTACGGCACTCGCCATACAGTGACGGGCATTCGGATCAATGTTGTTAGAACGGAAACCCGCTTTAAATAATTTAGCGGCGGCGTAACCTTCCCAAATAGTGAACTGACCGGAAGCAAACATACCGCCGCCGTTTGGACCTTGTTCTTTAAAGGCTTTTTTGTATTTTTCACTCATCACGGTGAATGCTTTATCCCAGCTAACCGGAGTAAATTCACCATTCTTGTCGTATTCGCCGTTCTTCATCCGCAGCAGCGGCTGAGTTAAACGGTCTTTTCCGTACATAATCTTAGGTAAGAAGTAACCCTTGATACAGTTTAACCCACGGTTAACTGGTGCATCCGGGTCACCCTGAGAAGCGACAACACGACCGTTTTGCGTACCAACCAGTACGCTACAGCCGGTACCACAGAAGCGGCATGGCGCTTTATCCCACTTAATTGATTGATCCCCGTCAGCAGCAACAGCTACTGTCGGAATAGTCATTCCTGCGGCAACTGCGGCTGCAGCCACTGCATTTGCTTTCATGAAGTCTCGACGACTGAGTTTCATGGCGTATCCTCACCTTGCTCATCTTGCTGGTGATAAACCAGCGACACCGCCAACACACCGGCTATATCACGTGCTGACTCAATTTGGGCAAACAGAACATCTGAATTGTCCGCCTGCATAACAACAATTAACTTTCCTTCGTCTTCATTCACCCCGGGAATCTCTGTTCCTGGTAGTGCATACAGCGCTTCGCTTACTTTAGGTATATCTTCCCGACGTACCTGAACAATCAAACTACAAACGTGCCAGTCATTCTTTTCCGTCATTATCTTTATCACTCTCACGGGTTGTTATTGCCTGAACCGGACAGCTTCGGACACAGCCCCCACATCCTGTACAGCTCTCTCTTTCCAGCTCCGGTTGAGCAATGCCCCCCAACCGTAGTTTGAATTTAATGGCATAGGGCTCACAGGCGTCCTGACAGCTTCGACAGGCCACCCCCTGATAAGTGAGACACGTTTGATTAATCACTGCATAACGCTGCCAGGGCTGACTTTCCGTTGAATGAAATATCGGTTCCGGACAAACTTCTACACAACGTTTGCAAAACGTGCACTCTGCACGTTGAAAATCCAGCTCAGGAAAACCCTGGTTACCACTTACTGTGATGACGCCGGTTTCACAGGCCCCAACGCAAGCATGGCAACGGCTACAGCCATCGGTAAACAACACTTCCTCTACCGACCACGGCGGCCTGATAGCATCGTGGCCTCGCCATTGACCACGTAACAGATTTCGCCGGGATAAAATTGACATGCTTTAATTTCTCCACTCACTCAGGAGGACATCATTTATTACTTACATCATCTCTGTTACTTAAAACGACATATTTAGAGACTCTGGCCAGAGTAAGTTAATCCTTGCGAAGTAGAGATATAATTACTCTTAAGGGGTAAATAGGTAGGTAGCTTGCGCTAGATCAATCGTTCGCTGCATTTTTAACCCAATATTTGACCCACACGGCATTTTATTTGGTTATTTTTGGGTTAAAACCCAGCAGAATAATCAGTAGACTAAACGAAAAGCAGATTACCATTATCGCAAGTTAGCATCGGTAGCTGATAATTTGCTCTGCTACATGGACATGACAAGGTACAAATCAATTAACGCTCTGGGGATTTATGGCTTCTGTTAAACGCTCAGTAACCAATAGTATAGCCCGCATGCTGATCGCGATTGTGATCCTCTCAATTCTGTCTGCCGGACTTGCTTTGATATCGCTAGCCGCCAGCCGTACAGATGCCGAAGCCATCAATATTTCTGGTTCTTTGCGCATGCAGAGCTACCGTCTGGCCTATGATCTGACGACCAACTCCCCTTATCTGAACTCTCATATCCGGCAGTATGCGCTATCGATTAATGCGCCTGCCTTAAAAGAGATTAACGAATTTTACTTTCCGGCGGATATCCAACAAAAGTACCAAACTTTACTGGATCGCTGGCAGGAGCTGGAACAAGAGTTAACGCATAACAATGGTGATATCTACATCAGTCAGTTGGCTGATTATGTTAATGAAATTAATGAGTTCGTACTGGCCATCCAACTGTTTTCTGAACTGAAACTCAAAGCTGCTGTTTTTATCAGTATTATCAGTGTACTGAGTACCATTGGGTTGGTGTTCTATGTTATCCACTTCAGCCGTCGGGAAATTGTCGATCCCCTTAACCGAATGGTGACCGCCAGCCACTATATTCAGACCGGGCGTTTTGACCATCAGCCGTTAGATGTAGAAAAACATAATGAGTTAGGCGTACTGGCGACGGCCTTTACCTCTATGTCATCTGATTTGGAAAAGATGTACCAATCGCTGGCAGAAAAAGTAGAAGAGAAAACCGTTAAGCTGACTCAGGCTAACCGTTCATTGGGTGTTTTATACGATTGCCTTCAGGCCCTGAGCGTTAGTCAGGTTGATCGTCAGTGTTTTGAGCAGGTTCTGCGTATTGTTCGCACCAGTGAAAATATGGTGGCGATTCGCCTGGAAATTCAGGACAGTGGAGAAGGCCGTTGGGTACTTGAAGAAGGTATTGAGGACGAAAATCGTATTTGGCAACATTTGCCACTACAGCAAGATGAACAGATTCTGGGTAAGATGAGCTGGCAATGTTCAGACACCGCAGTCCACCCACAGTTAATTGAAAACGTAAGTAATATTCTTAGTCGGGGAATCTATTTTAACCGGGCGCAAAAACGTTATTTACAGGTACTACTCATGGAGGAGCGAGCCACTATCGCCCGGGAACTTCATGACTCGCTGGCACAATCGCTTTCTTTCCTGCGAATTCAACTCACCTTGCTTAAACGTGTTATTCCCAGTAATAATGAGAAAGCTATGAGTGTGATTACTGATTTCGATCAGGCACTTTCCAGTGCATATCGTCAGCTAAGGGAACTATTAGCCACATTTCGACTCACAATTCAGGAAGCTGACTTGCACGAAGCGCTAAATCAGTTAATCACTCCGTTACAGGCACAAACGGAAGTTCCTATTCAAATGCACTGTGCCCTTTCTTCACAGGCGTTAAATGCACAACAACAGGTTCACGCATTACAAATTGTTCGTGAGGCGGTTTTGAATGCCATAAAACACGCCAATGCGAGCCTGATTAGTATCAATTGCGAACCTACAAATGATGGTAATAATATGATTACTATTACCGATAACGGGGCCGGAATAAAAAGTTTAGATGAGCCAGAAGGACATTACGGGCTCAACATTATGAGTGAACGAGCTTCACGTTTAGGTGGAACATTAACCATTGGGCCGCATGAAGAAGGTGGGACACTAGTCCGTCTTATCTTCCCTCAACAATAACAATGACAAGGTTAGAAATAGCTTTGCGGCACCTTTCAATAATTTTAAAAAGAATGGAGTAATGACAGTGCAAGAACAGTGCAATATTTTGATCGTAGACGATCATCCCCTGATGCGGCGTGGAGTCCGGCAGTTGCTTGAACTGGAACCTTCGCTCAACATTGTGGCAGAAGCCAGCAACGGCAACGAAGCTATTACCTATGCCTGTCAGTTGCTACCCGACCTGATTTTGCTGGATCTGAACATGAAAGGTCTGTCAGGTTTAGATACCTTGAAAGCCCTGCGTAATGAGGGGATTGCTGCCCGTATTATCGTACTAACCGTTTCTGACTCCCGCAGTGATATTTATGCGCTAATTGATGCTGGTGCCGATGGCTATTTGCTAAAAGACAGCGAGCCAGAGCTGTTACTGAAGAAAATTCTACAGGCGGCCAACGGTGAGAATGTGTTTAGCGACATTATTCTTGAGTATCTTGAGACCCGGGATGACCAAAGCGATCCATTTGAGTCGCTAACGGAACGTGAGTTAGATGTGCTGCAAGAGGTGGCCCGTGGTATGTCTAACAAACAAATCGCCTCTCATTTGCACATTTCCGAAGAAACGGTAAAAGTACATATTCGTAATATGCTGCGTAAGCTAAACGTTCGTTCACGCGTAGCGGCAACCGTGATGTATCTGGAAAGAAAAAGCCAGTAACGGTTAAAAGTTAATTTGGTGAAAGGACCGGGCTTTCGATGGGGAGCTCGGTTTTTTTATTGTCAGCGATTAACAACCAGGCTGTACTTTAATTGGTCAATGATTCATTTCATTAATTTTATCTCTTTTCAGTTTTTTCTTTCTCCGTTAATACCTTTGAAATACTTTCCCCCTCCCCCCTGATTTAATGGTAAATTTATTGGCTATCCTCCCTGCTTTATCAGCCTTTTGCTGAACGGATAAGTTTACGGCAGGTGTACTAATTTTGACTGATGAGGGAATCTCTTTGAAAACGACATACAGCCTCTACGGCATTAAGAATTGCGATACCATCAAAAAAGCCCGCCGCTGGCTGGAAGAACACCAGATAGACTACCGTTTTCACGATTACCGCACTGATGGTTTAGACGATCAGTTACTGCAACAGCTTATTGATGGATTGGGCTGGGAGCCACTGCTCAACACTCGCGGAACCACCTGGCGCAAGCTAAGTGACGATCAAAAAGCCGCAGCCACTACTGAAGCTGGCGCTAAAACACTCATGCTGGAACAGCCGTCCATTATTAAACGCCCGGTATTGGTTATTAATGACAAAATGCTGTTAGGTTTTTCTGTCGACAACTATCAGCAATTTACCGGTGGAGATAAATAATGTTCTGTCCGGTCATTACTCTGGCTCAACAGTTAATTAAACGACCTTCTTTAAGCCCGCATGATGAAGGCTGCCAGCAAATTATGATTGAACGGTTAAAAGCCATTGGTTTTACCGTTGAAGAGATGAATTTTGGCGATACCCTTAACTTCTGGGCATGGCGAGGCGGTCATAATGGCACGCCTACCCTGGCGTTTGCCGGTCATACGGATGTAGTTCCAGCCGGTGATGAAAGCCACTGGCATCAGCCACCGTTTGAACCCACGATTCAGGACGGTTTCCTGTATGGTCGTGGCGCAGCAGATATGAAAGGTTCACTGGCTGCGATGGTGGTGGCCGCCGAACGTTTTGTTGCCGCTAACCCCAACCATAGCGGGAGACTTGCCTTTCTCATCACTTCAGATGAAGAAGCCAGCGCGGTTAACGGTACGGTTAAAGTGGTCGAAGCATTAGCCGCGCGCCGCGAGCGCGTTGATTATTGTCTGGTGGGTGAGCCCTCCAGTACTGAACGTGTAGGTGACGTGGTTAAAAATGGACGCAGAGGTTCAATTACCGCCAATTTGACCATTCATGGTACTCAGGGACACGTGGCTTACTCTCATCTGGCAGATAATCCCGTCCACCGCGCAACACCATTTATTAATGAATTAGTGAATACCGAATGGGACAGAGGCAATGAATTCTTCCCGGCAACCAGCATGCAAATCGCCAATATTCGCGCCGGTACCGGCAGCAATAATGTGATCCCTGGTGAAATGTTTGTACAGTTCAATTTCCGTTACAGTACTGAGCTGACCCATGAGCAGATTATGCATCAGGTACAAGCCATGCTGGAACGCCACCAGTTACGCTATACCATCGAATGGAACCTGTCCGGAAAACCATTCCTGACTCCGCGCGGTAAGCTAGTTGATGCGGTATCCCATGCGGTAGAGTATTACGCGGCAACTACGCCACAGTTGCTCACTAATGGCGGCACTTCCGATGGTCGTTTTATTGCTCAGATGGGAACGCAAGTCGTAGAGCTTGGACCGGTCAATGCTACTATTCATAAAGTGAACGAGTGTGTTAAAGCCTCTGATTTGCAGCTACTTAGCCGTATGTACCAAAAAATCATGGAGCAGTTATTAGTATGATGACGCCAGCCATGTTGACCGGCCAAAGTGAAGATCATCTGGTCACACTAACGGGAAATCATCGCCTGCAGCCGGAAGCGGTTAGTGCTTTTCTTGCCATGCAGGCCGCAGCAAAAGAGGCGGGATTTAACCTTCAGCCCGCCAGCACCTTTCGCGATTTTGCCCGCCAGCAAATGATTTGGAATGAAAAGTTTATTGGTTTGCGTCCGGTGATGGATGCCATGAGCCAACCAATGGATATCTCAACGCTGGACGATGAACAACGCTGCTGCGCAATTTTACGCTGGTCTGCTATGCCAGGAGCCAGTCGCCATCATTGGGGAACCGATCTGGATATTTACGATCCCGACCAACTACCAGAAGGGGAAAAGCTACAGCTGGAACCCTGGGAATATGAAGAAAATGGCTATTTTTATCCGCTAACCTGTTGGTTAAGCGCTAATATGAATAAATACGGCTTCTATCGACCTTTTGTCAGCGATCAAGGTGGTGTTGCCGCAGAACCATGGCATCTCAGCTATTATCCACTGGCTCAACAGGCTGAACATATGTTGACCCCAGAACTTTTGCTGTTAGCCTGGCAGGATAAAGAAATTGCGGGTTTTAGCTGGCTCTCTTGCCATCTTAACCAGGTATTTAAACGTTTTATCACCCTACCCAACGGAGTGTCATCATCATGCATTGGTTAGCAGACTACTGGTGGGTAATCCTGATCATTCTGGTCGGTATTATTATCAATGGCATAAAAGCACTGTATAAAGTGAATTATGACCGTTCAATGAAAGAGAACTCAAAGCTTCCTCCTCACCGTGATAACAATGCGGCGTGGGACAAAGAGGAAGATGAAGAGTGGAACCGTAACAATAAAAAGTAGGCTATCGTTCTGCTAAGCTGCCGGATTGATAACCGGCAGCTGTGCCGCTACCCAGTTTTGCCAGTAATGACATTTCGCTGAATTTAGCGCCAACAGCGCCTCGGCGACCTCTTGCCTCCACAGCTGTATTAACGCTTTACGTCCGTTAAGATTACTCTCTTCTACCAGCAGTTCTACGGTTGTCTGCCCTTCCAGCAGCTGTCTTAAGCAACCACAAATTGCCACCTGATGGCGTAACAGACGATACAGTGATACCTGACTAGCCTCCAGCGTACGATGAGCAAACGCAAAACCAGACAGTTCACGCCAGTCCTCCTCAGCCAACTCTGCCGGAGCTATATCATTAACATGATGCAGTTTGACACAAGGTAGCAATTGGTTAAGTAAAAATTGACGCTTAGCCCTTCTGGCGAGTAATACTGCATCCTGACTAAAAGGCACAATGGCCATTGCTGCATAACACCCACTGCTGGCTTCCTGATGGCTTCCCATATGAATAAGTTCAAAACCACAGGCCTGCCAAAATTGCCATAACTCTTCGGTATAGCCAAAGCTCACTGACAGATAATCTAAACCCCGTAACTTCGCCCGTTCAATTTGCTGAACAATAAGAGCTCGGGCAATGCCCTGGCGGCGCATGGAAGAGACCACGGCAATACGGCTAATTCTGGCAGAACACAACTGGGGTGCTAAATATTCAGCGCCGTGAGCCGCCAGCGATTGGGCTACCAAATTTCCCCGAGGCCGACGACGACCGGCCCAAACTTCGCGAGCCAAATCCGGAGATAGTCCGCCTTCATCCACCAGCCACAGTGCGGCAATAACGGACTGCTTATCATCCAAACCTACAGAAAAAGATAAACCCGGAGCATCGAACAGGCGACGTAAATCTAACGGAGTTGTACGGTAATGAGCACTGGTTAATAAACCATAAAATTGGTTAAGCAGTTTTTCATTATCAGCCAATTGATGCTGATTAATCTCGATAATCTGCTGTAGCTTACCCGGTTTTTCACTCAGACTATTTTCAGCTTCTACCAGCAATAATTGATGGATACAGCGTTCCAGCGGATCGTTTTCTGCCCAGCGAATTGGCTGTTGCAGATTTAGCAGATGCATATCCTTTAGACCAGCACAGAACTTTAATAAAAATCCCCTACCGCTGCCTTCATAACCTTGAACGGTCGTCGTCAGCAACACTCTGGGAAAACAGGCAATTAATCGGTAGAGCTGTGGAGCAGGTATTGCAGCGGCTTCATCAATAATTAGCCAGTCTGTATTTTTCGGTAGTTCTGCCTGACACCGTTCCAGCAGAGCATCCGGTGCCCAAAAGCTAATCTTACCGTTAGCCCATTGCTGTAAAGTATTTCCCGATGTCTGAGCCGGTGCCGTTAGCCAGCATTCACCTTTACCTGCCCACTGAGCAGCCAGCATGCCTGCCAGAGCCGATTTTCCGCGCCCGCGCCCGGCAATTAGCACATAGGTGCCGGTATCTGCCCTCAGCAAATTCTCCAACAAATGTTGTTGCTCTTCTGTCGGGGAACCATTGGGTACCATCCATACTTTTCGTTCTGCCAGTAATTGACCGGTAAATTCGCCATTTTGCGGCCAGAACAGTACATCTGAGTCAGCATTCAGTTGACGTTTAATATGTTGAATAAAGTGGGGAGTACAAATAGGTTCAGGTGCTTCACTCCAGCGTAGGCTATCGTTATCCGGTTGCTGTTCCAGACTGCTCCATTCAGGTAGCAATAGTACTAACAGGCTTCCTGATGACAAAGTACCGGAAACGGCAATTAATGCCTCCGCATTGAAACCTTCACAGGCATCAAATACGGCATAGTGAAACTCTGAACCTAACAAATTTTGCACAGCTTCTGGTTTACGCTGTAGTTGGGGGTAATCCGATAATGGTGTATCGGCTATCCACAGCCAGTCACCGGAATATTGACGGGTAAAACCCAGCGCCTGCTGGCGGCACCATTGTGCCTGACCGCTTAAAATCAACAGTCGGCGCACGCCATACTGCTGCATCTGACTAAGGTAAGGCGCTAAATCAATATTCATCGCTGGGCTATCACTTTATGATTGATTCGTTTATTTGGTAGCTGATTATATTCATATTATTGATGAATACATATTAGTTAAATCTGGGACGTAATTGTTCAGCCATATAATCCAGAAAAGTGCGACAGACCAGAGATAAACCTTTACTGGAAGCAAAGATGGCATGTACGTGAGTTGATGGCGAGCGCCACTGTGGCAATACCTGAATCAGACGTCCATCATCGATAGCTTTATAACAGTCATATTCAGGAATTAGTGTGACACCTAACCCCTTCGCCGCCGCCTGAACCAGAACATTTAGGTTGTTTGCTAACAGACGGGGCTGTATATCTATTTTCACCCGTTGCTGTTGCTCATTTTCTAATACCCAGTGACTCATCCGGCTACGACTCAGTGTAGGTAAACTACTCAAGCCTTCCAGAGTCAACCGTTTGCCATATTGAGCAACAAAATCCGGACTGGCAACCAGCCAGTCTCGCTGATTCCCCAGGCTTTTCATATGTAAATTCGAATCTGCCAGCGGTAATGGCCTGGCCTGAAACGCGATATCTATACCTTCATCAAGAATATCCACATCGCGATTAATCGCCAGCAGATCAATTTGTACTTCATGATATTGCGCCAAAAAATCCTGCACCAAAGGGCCGATCAGGACCTCCGTCATCATTACCGGAGCGCTAATCCTTAACCGCCCTTTTGGCTGTCCGGAGACGTCATCAATTACCTGCTGGGCTATTTCTGCCTGTTCCAGCATCTTTACGCACTGTTCCGCATACTTCTGCCCAATATCGGTTATTTGTAACTTGCGGGAAGAACGCTGTAGCAACCTGACCCCCAAACGCGTCTCCAGTTCTGCTACCCGTCGACTGATTAAGGATTTCGAAACGCCCAATGCTTTACCTGCCGCAGTAAAACCATGGAGCTGAACAACGGCAGCAAAATAAGCCATATCATTTAAATCCTGACTCATTGTTTATTGTCCTGAAAATGGAACGATATGTTTTAAATTTAGATATTTCACATTAATTATGCAACGAATATTCTTATCCTGGTTAATTAAATGCAAGCAACCGGAAACTGACTATTGATTAAGAGAGGTTTTGACCTTCCTGAAGAGCACTGGAATTCAGCCGACAACTGAATGAGGGTAGCACGCCAAACATGGATGTTTGGCGAGGTGCTGCTTCGCCTGGAGCGAATCAGCGCCGGTGCGTAAACCCGAATGAAGGCGGAGGGGAGTCGCCATCAGGCGACCTGGATTCGGGTGCGAAGGCGTGGAGGTGCAGGAGGCGTTCGCCTTAACGCCTCCTGCTCGGCCACTCGCACGATAGCTAATTTAAACACAGCACTATTAGTGGACGAAACGTACTCAAAACTCAATGTCTTTTTATTAACAAGCACTGTTTTTAACCATCTGTTAAGTAAAAACACACCAACAACAGGAACCAAATTACATGAATATCTTACATATCAACTCCAGCCCCTTCACCGAAAACTCTGCCTCCCGGGAGCTGTCAGCTGCTATCGTTACCGCCTGGCAACAAACAAAACCCGCAGCAAAGATTGTTTATCAGGACTACGGCACTAACCCACCACCACACCTGTCAGCAGAAGCGATGACCAGCCTGCGTTCACATCAATACAGGTATCTATCAGACAATGCATTAGCAGAAATCGCGGCCGTTAATCAGGCCATTGAACAGCTGGAGATATGCGATGTTTTAGTGATTGGTTCTCCAATGTACAACCATTCTATTTCCAGCCATTTGAAAACCTGGCTGGACTTAATTTGTCAGGCAGGGAAAACCTTTCGCTACTCATCAACAGGCCCGATTGGTTTACTGAAGAACAGGCCGGTATTTATCGCCTCATCTCGCGGCGGTATCTATAGCTATGGTGAAGGCTTAGCCCATGATTTTCAGGAGCCTTATCTGGTTTCCATGTTGGGAACATTAGGTTTGAAAGACATTCATATTATTCGGGCTGAAGGGATCAATATGTCTCACCCCGGTAGAGATGTGGTAATGGCTAACGCTATGCAGCAAATCAGAGAGATCTTTAATTTACCAGCGATGACACAGCCAGCCTGAACATAGCCGGACAATAACTCACAGGAGAGAAAAACTCATGTTTCACACCAATGTGATCAATCAACTCACCAACTGGATTGAAGATAACCTTCAGGAGCCGCTTAATATCAAAACCGTCGCCTTGAGGTCAGGTTATTCACCATGGCATCTTCAGCGAATGTTTAAGAGTATTACCGGCTATCCACTCGCTTCTTACATTCGTATACAGCGATTAAATAACGCTGCGAGTGAATTAAAAAAGAGTCGGGTAACCGTGGCCGATATTGCGGCAAAATATCAATTTGATTCACAGCAAAGCTTTTGCCGGGCGTTTAAAAAGTATTTTGCTACTTCGCCATCCCACTATCGTCGGTTTTCGTTAACCAGTCGATCGTCAGGTTCGGCCAACAATCAGTGATACCATTCCGGCAGCAATCAATGGACCAACCGGCACTCCGCGGAAAAATGCCACACCAATAATAGTACCAATCAACAGACCCGCCACAATGGTGGGCTGGCTGGTCATCAGCGTAACTCCCCTTCCCCCCAACCAGGCTACAGCAATACCAATAATAATTGCTACGATCGACTTCCAGTTAACAAATACCTGTAACAGCATGGATGGGCTCATCTTGCCGTTGGCCAGCGGTGTCATAACAGCGATAGTTAATATGGTAATGCCCACGGTTAATCCATATTTCTGCACCATTGGGAATGCAGCTTCGAGTGGGGTAAGACGGAGGATAAGCAGGACAAGAATGGCGATAGTGACCGTATTGTTATGGCTAAGAATACCTAGCCCGGCCAATACCAGCAGGATAATAAGTGTGGGGTCAATACTGGGCATTTGCGGTAGTTCTCATGAATGAAGATACAAATGATGACTTGATGAATATCGGCTAATAAATTCCGATATTCATCATACCGCAAATAATCAAAAGCGTTACAGTTTATCGGTTGAGAAAGTATCACACTGGCGGAAATCACCAGAATCAAAACCGCGTTTAAACCAGGTATAACGCTGCTGTGAAGTACCATGAGTAAAACTATCCGGAATAACGCGGCCGCTGCTTTGCTTTTGCAGACGATCATCACCAATTGCCTGAGCTGCGTTGAGCGCTTCCTCCATATCACCCATCTCCAGTACCTGTTGCTTTTGCATACTGTGTCCCCAGACCCCGGCAAAGCAGTCTGCCTGTAGCTCTTGCTTGACAGAAAGACGGTTCACTTCAGCCTGACTACGGGATTGTTGCTGCATAGCACGAACTTTATTGGCAATACCCATCAGGTTTTGTACATGATGGCCAACTTCATGAGCAACAACGTAGGCCTGAGCAAAATCACCACCGGCTTTCAGACGGGTTTCCATGTCCTGATAAAACGACAGGTCGATATATACGGTCTTATCCGCCGGGCAATAGAACGGCCCCATCACTGATTCACCGGTACCGCAACCGGTACGGGTTGCACCGCGATACAGCACCAGTTTAGGGTCCTGATAGCTGCTACCCTCTTTTTTAAAGATAGTATCCCAGGTGTCTTCCGTAGAAGCCAATACCACAGAAGTAAATTTAGCTTTTTCATTATCCTGCGGAGAGAGGGCCTGGCTTTGCTGGGTAGATTGTACGTCACCACCGTTTAGCAGTGGAGTCAGATCTACGCCGTAGTATCCGGCCACCAGTACCACTACCAGCAGAACCAATCCACCTTTACCTCTGGGCACTCGCATACCGCCGCCACCCATACCACGAGAAAAACCACCTGACTCACTGCGGCGATCTTCAACGTTATCGCTTTCCCGACGACCTTGCCAACGCATAATCTTGTCTCTCATTATCAACGGCCACAATTCAGGCCAATACTTACATTATATAACCTGAGTATATGCAGCAAAACATAAAAAGCCCTACTGATGCAGGATAAAACCCGTAATAAAGAGTTATTTTGTTGTGAGAACACAATCTCCAGATAAGTAAAAAGCCGGATAAACCGGCTTTTTACAGTGATACTGACCTTACGGAATCGATTGCGCAATTAGTCCAAATTAATACCGAGACGTTGTGCTACCTCTTCGTACGCTTCAATCAAGCCACCCAGGCTTTGGCGGAAACGGTCTTTATCCATTTTGTTAAGCGTTGTTTTATCCCACAGGCGGCTACCATCCGGGGAAAATTCATCACCCAGTACAATTTCACCTTTAAACAGACCAAACTCTAACTTAAAATCCACCAGAATCAGACCGGCATCGTCAAACAGTTTTTTCAACACGTCGTTGGCTTTATAGGTCAGCTCTTTCATACGTGCTAAATTTGACTCATTCACCCAGCCAAAAGTAGTGCAATAAGATTCGTTGATCATTGGGTCGTGCATAGCATCGTTTTTCAAAAACAGATCGAACAACGGTGGGCTAAGTTCCATTCCCTCTTTTACGCCTAAACGACGCACCAGAGATCCCGCAGCACGGTTGCGAATTACACATTCAACCGGCACCATCTCCAGCTTCTTAACCAGTACTTCAGTATCAGAAAGCAGACGCACCATCTGAGTCGGAATTCCCGCCTCTTCCAGCTTGCTCATAATGAAATAGTTAAATTTATTATTGACCATTCCTTTACGATCGAACTGCTCAATACGTTCACCGTCCAGGGCTGAAGTGTCATTACGAAATTCCAGAACTAGCAGGTCCGGATCCTCTGTTGTATAAACGGTTTTTGCCTTACCACGATAAAGTTCGGCTACCTTTTGCATCTTCAGTTTTCTCCGTTGATTTCAAATGTGATGGTTATTTATGACTAAACATGGAATAAAAAAGGGGCGTTAAGCCCCTTTTTTCATTATTCAGCTATTAAGCTATGGTTAAACGCGGATTGTAGAACCGTAACCAGTGCATTGTTTTCTGACTCCTTCAACACCTGGCCTTTATCGGTACTAAATTGCAGGCTACTGCGGTTGTCTAAATCGCCCACCTGAATTTTGTAATCACCGTTTTTCAAATCTGGATTTGGCACACTCAATGCTGCCCAGTTGCTGTTTGATGACTTGAAGGTCACGGTAATTAAGCCCAGTTGCTTATTACGATCGTTAATCTTCATGCCTACATTTTCCAGCACCGTTGGCAGACGCTCCCAAACGTTAGTATAAGGCGCGCGTACAATCACTACCGGCAGACCGGTATCATCATGCGCAGCCTGCAGAACAATACTATCACCTGCTTTCGCAGCCTGTTGAGAACTCAGGTTACTCTGAGTTTTATCCAGGCCTTCAGTAATGGCATTCAGCATACTGATACTGTAACGCTGCATAGACGCTGCATCAGACACCGCCTTATCACCCGCCTTCAGCTCCAGTACTTTTACTGACAGCTGGTTTTGATAACCCTGAGGCTGAACCGCTATTTGATAACGGGCACTGTGAGCGACGTTTTCATCACTACGCTGCCAGTTAACCCAGTCAGTTGTCAGCGTCTGGCTGGCATCCTGACGATCGGCAATGCGATAGCCTTTCTGCTCAAGAACCGCAACAACCTGAGACCAAAGCGCCTGATATTTGCTGCTGTTTTCTAATGAAAGCGTGGCGGTGTTAGCGCTGTACTGTACTCGTGAGCCAGTCATCAAAGCCAGAGGCTGAGATGGCGGACGAATATCCAGTGCTAAACCAACATTACCCGTTGAGACAGCACGGCTATCAACCGCATACTGACCGTTCTGAACAGGTAATATCATTCCTGCCGGCGCGCGTAATTCCTTTAACGCAGGGGCTTTTAAATAGTCTTCATCGCCACTTACCTGATGCTTATAAGTCTGATCGTTAGAACAAGCAGCCAGCAGCATAACCAGCGAGACACCAACTATTTTCTGTAATGAATGAACCATTAATTTTTCCTAAAATTTATAGCAGACCAGCAGACTTTAACGCCTGTTCAACGATCGGCCGGGCACTTTGCGCCAGCGGAGTCATGGGTAACCGCATTGTATCATCAGCAATTAAACCTAAACGATAACATGCCCACTTCACTGGAATTGGGTTAGATTCAACAAACAATTTCAGATGCAAAGACATTATCCGTTCATTAAGACAACGAGCTTCAGCAAAGTTTCCTTGTGCAGCTAATTCACATAATTTTGCGATTTCACGCGCAGCAACGTTTGCCGTAACGGAAATCACACCGTGACCACCCAACTGCATAAACTCTAAAGAAGTCGCATCGTCGCCGCTGAGCAATTTAAAATCATTTCCTACCAGCGCCTGAGTCTGACTAACCCGACTTAAGTTACCGGTCGCATCTTTCAATGCCACAATGTTTGGTACTTCCGCTAAACGAGCAACGGTTTCAGGTAACATATCACAACCGGTGCGACCAGGAACATTATAAAGGATCTGGGGCAAATCAGTATGCTCGGCAATAGCTTTAAAATGCTGGAATAACCCTTCCTGAGTTGGCTTATTATAATAAGGGGTTACGGACAAACAACCAATAACACCTGTATCATTAAAATCTTGAGTCAGAGAAATGGCTTCTGCCGTTGCGTTAGCGCCCGTTCCGGCGATCACCGGGACACGACCATCGGCTAGATCTAATGTCATTTTAACAACGTCAACATGTTCATGATGACTAAGCGTGGCTGATTCCCCGGTGGTGCCTACGGAAACGATCGCGACAGTGCCGCTAGCCACATGATAATCAATCAGTTTTTTTAAACTGGCGCGGTCAACTGAACCTGTTGAGTCCATTGGCGTAACCAGTGCAACCATACTTCCCGTAAACATAAGCGATTCCCCTTAATAGACATATCGAACATGGTACTTTTGACCAATAGCGAAAAGCAAGCAACAACATCACTCTAACTGCTTGTCTGGGTGATTTTTTTATGTTTACCATAGTATCACCATTTTCAGGCAGGAAGTTTTAACGTGCCACAGCAATCTGAATATTACCTTGTCATTACCGCCTTGGGTACCGACCGTCCGGGAATAGTCAATACTATTACCCGACATGTCAGTAGCTGCGGCTGTAATATAGAGGATAGTCGTCTGGCACTGTTGGGTGAAGAATTTACTTTTATTATGCTGCTTTCCGGTGGATGGAGCGCGATGATGCTGCTCGAATCTACTTTGCCACAAAAAGGGGTGGAATTAGAGCTATTGATTGTGATGAAGCGCACAACTCAGCACCCTCGCCCTCCCATGCCGGTCACGATGTGGGTAAAAGTAGAGGTAAAAGATTCACCCCACTTAATTGAACGCTTTACCAACTTATTTGATGCAGCAGAAACCAGCATTGCTGAACTTACTTCAAAAACCAGCATTTGCGAAATCACAAAAGAAGCTAAGCTGTATATTGAGATTACGTTACACAGTGCCCTGACCGGCACGCATAAAAAGGTTGAACAAGATTTCTATCGCCTCTGTACAGAACTAAATGCACAAGGCAGTATTAACATCGTAATCAATCCACAAGCATGAAAAAAGGACGGAACTAGTGATAAACCCATTAAAAGCCGGTGATACCGCCCCTGAATTTACACTCCCGGATCAAGATGGTGAAGATATCAGCCTGAGCGATTTTCAAGGGCAGAGAGTTCTTATCTATTTTTATCCAAAAGCCATGACGCCAGGTTGTACCGTACAAGCCTGCGGACTACGGGATAACATGGATGAACTAAAAAAACTTGGCGTAGATATTCTGGGTATCAGCACTGATAAACCAGAAAAGCTATCTCGTTTTGTTGAAAGAGACCTGCTGAACTTTACGCTGCTTTCTGACGAGGAACATCAAGTTTGCGAACTGTTTGGTGTTTGGGGTGAAAAAACTTTTATGGGTAAAACCTATGATGGTATTCATCGCATCAGCTTTTTAGTTGGCACTGACGGAAAAATTGAAAAAGTGTTTGATGATTTCAAAACCAACAACCACCATGAGATTGTACTGAACTATCTGAACGGTAAAGGTTGACGGATTTTTATAGCAACGGCTACCCCATCAGGGGAGGTAGCCGTTGTTTGTTTTGTCTTTTTTAACGCAAATTCTCTGCTATTAAATCGTCCGGCCAAACGTGAATAACCGCTTTAACCAGTGTAGCCAGAGGGATAGCAAAGAATACTCCCCAGAAACCCCACAGCCCACCAAAAATCACTACCGACAGAATAATCACCAACGGATGCAGGTTAACTGCTTCTGAGAATAAAAATGGCACCAGTAAGTTACTGTCCAGACCCTGTACAACTAAATAGGCAATAACCAGCGTCCAGAAATCAGGCCCAATTCCCCACTGAAATAGCGCCACAATAAACACAGGAATGGTGATTAGCACCGCGCCAATGTAGGGAATTAACACCGATATCCCTACCAACACTGCCAGCAACAGGGAATAGCGCATATCCATAAACCAGAACACCAGATAGGTCGCCACCCCAACAATCACAATCTCAACCACTTTACCGCGAATATAGTTAGTGATTTGTTGATTCATCTCCAACCATACTTTGCCTGCCAGCCCGCGGTTGCGAGGTAATATGCGATGTACCGCATAAATCATCTGACGTTTATCTTTCAGCAAGAAGAACACCATCAGCGGCACCAGAATCAAATAGATTGCCAGCGTTAATAGCCCCATCAATGATGCCATAGAGTATTTCACCACTGAATCCGCCAGACCTGCCAGCTTGGTGCGTAAATTTTCCGCAAACAAATCAATGATACCTGCGTCAACCAGCGCCGGATAACGTGCCGGAAGCGTTGCGGCAAAATCATGAAAACGGTTTAGCATCTTTGGCATATCCGCAACCAGATTCACCCCTTGCTGCCATGCTGCCGGTATCACCACCAGAATAGCGACACACATTATTCCACCAAACAGGATGATAACGCTGGTCGCGGCTAACCCACGGGAAAGTCCCATATCTTGTATTTTAGTGGTTGGCCATTCCAGTAAATAGGCCAGTACGATCGCCACTAATAGCGGAGCCAAAATACCATGGAAAAAATAGATAATACCGAAGCCTACGACTAAAATAATCAGTAACGCCACGGCCTGGGGGTCAGTGAAACGCCGGCGATACCAGCGAGACAACATCTCCAACATAACAACCTCCGGGGGAGAAAATCTTTCATTGAATCCGTTTCAGTGCTTCATATAGATTCAAATAAAAAAACCTATAGGAAGAACAGAAATAGACAGGACAAAACATGATATTAGTTGTCTACATAATCAGATGAATAAACTGTCACCCGGAAATGCCTCAGCTAAGCTTCAGTTATTCGGTGCAACCACCGCATAACAGTGATAATTTATCATGTATTGCATACTGAAGGATGGCTAACCGGAGCTATCGCTATAATAGCAACAAACCGCCTGTTAACACGATAAGATTTAAGGTAACCCGATGGTTTTCTCGGGAAAATGCAGACAAATGTAAGTTTAGGGAAAACGGCTCTTACTGCATCAGCATCAGAGCGTGTTCTGTAGGTTAATATAACTTCTGGAATTGATATCGATATGTCCACCCGTTTTGGTAAATCCTTACTCGTCACCTTATTAGGTAGTACGCTGCTATGCAGCCCGGCCATTCCGGTTATCGCTGATACGACCAGCGACCTGCCGGATATTGGTACCACTGCCGGTGGTACTCTCAGCATTAACCAGGAATTGCTGATGGGAGATTTTTACCTGCGGCAACTGCGTTCCGGTGCACCACTGATTTATGATCCATTACTAACTGATTACGTTAATAATTTGGGTCAAAAGCTGGTTGCCAAAGCCGATGCAGTAAGAACTCCTTTTCATTTTTATCTCATCCAGAATAATGAGATTAACGCCTTCGCCTTCTTTGGTGGCAATGTGGTACTGCACTCTTCACTGTTTCGCGAAACAGACGATGAGAGTCAGCTGGCTTCGGTAATGGCCCACGAAATTTCACACGTTACCCAACGTCATTTAGCTCGCGCCATGGAAGAGCAACAGCGCAACGCCCCACTGACCTGGGTAGGTGCTTTAGGCTCTATTTTACTGGCGATGGCCAACCCTCAAGCGGGTATGGCGGCATTAAGTACCACCATTGCCGGAACCCAACAGGGTATGATCAGTTTCACCCAGTCCAATGAGCAGGAAGCTGACCGTATTGGCATTCGCGTATTGCAGCGCGCAGGTTTTGACCCTATGGGCATGCCTGACTTTATGCAAAAACTGGCGGATAAATATCGTTATGCCAGCAAGCCACCAGAGATGTTACTGACTCACCCCCTACCGGATAGCCGGATGTCAGACACCCGTAGCCGAGCTCAACAACTGGGCCATAGAGTGGTTGCCTCTTCTCAGGATTATCTGTTCGCTAAACTGCGCGTGCTCGGAATGTACGGCGGAATGGATGGATTAAGTCAGTTTATGCTGGATGATTATAAGAAAGGTAATGCACGTGAACAAATGGCCGGAAAATATGGCCAGGCTATTCTCTACTATAAATCTAAACAGTACGATGCCGCCCGCAACATTATTCAGCCATTGTTAACACAACAGCCAAATAATGTTTGGTTCCTCGATCTGGCTACCGATATCGATCTGGAGCAAAATCGTGCTCCACAAGCCGTCAGTCGCTTAGAGCAAGCCATTAAGAGCCAGCCAAACAGCGCAGTGTTACAGCTCAATCTGGGCAATGCCTATATTGAAGCTCGTCAGACAGCTAAAGCAACTACGCTGCTTAATCGTTATACCTATAGCCACCCGGAAGATCCTAACGGTTGGGATTTGCTGGCTAAAGCCGCCGCCGATCAGGGATTACGTGATGAAGAGTTGGCAGCCCGGGCTGAGAGTATGGCGCTGGTCGGCCGCCTCGATCAGGCGATTGGCATGTTGACCACTGCCAGTTCTTCAGTTCAGGTTGGAAGCCTGAAACAGGCGCGTTATGATGCACGTATCGACCAGCTACGCCAGCTGCAGCAGCGTTTTAAACAGTTTGACCGATCTTAAGAATGATCTCAGGAGAACAATAATAATGACTAAAACCGTAACTATTTTTCATAACCCTCGTTGTAGCACCAGCAGAAAAACTCTGGAGCTACTGGAAGAAAGGGGAATTAAACCTGATGTTGTTTTGTATATGGATACACCACCTGACAGCAAACAGATCCATCACCTGTTAAAACAGCTAAATTTCAGCTCTGCTCGTCAGCTTATCCGCACTAAAGAAGATTTGTATAAAGAGTTAAATCTGGCAGATGCCTCAGAGCAGGCACTGATTGATGCCATGACAGCTAACCCTAAACTGATTGAGCGACCAATTGTGGTAACAGGTGAGCAGGCTCGCTTAGGCCGACCACCAGAAAACGTATTGGAAATTATCTGAATTTACGTCCACGTTGTTTAAGGATGAATAATGAAAAAGTCACATCTACAATCATTATTTATGGGTGGCTTGCTCTCTGCCGGTCTGGTTATGTCCGGCAGCGCTTTCGCCGCTGAGTACATTCCCTCGCTGGAAAAAACCAGGCTATTTACTGAGATAACTCATGACTGCCGGGATGTTGTGCTAAAAGACTGGAAGCCAGCAACCCGGGACGTTTTAGCTAAATATGGTATTGATGTCACCGCCGCTAAACTATGCAATGGTGGTGATTACCCGGTGTTTTATGTCAGCCTCAAATACGACCCTCAGGGACAAACCGCTGACTTTTATCAACCGTTCTATGAAGCAATGAAGAAAGCCAATAAAGATCGGCCCTACTCGATGATCTCGGATCTTGATGAGCTGATTATTAATGTGACCTATGGTCAGATGGGTGAAACCAAAACCGATTTTGAACGCTTTCAGCCCTGTACATTATAAAATAAAGTACCAAACCTATAACTCTAGTGCTTCTTTAACAAAAGGAATGGTCAATTTACGCTGGGCCGTGATGGATGCCGAATCTAAACGATCCAGCGTTTCAAACAGAGTTCGCATATCCCGCTCAAGTCTCTTAAGCAGAAAACGTCCCACATCCTCCGGTAGTTCAAACCCACGTAGTTTTGCCCGTAGAATCAACGCCTGAAGTTTGTCTTCATCTGACAGTGGATGTAATCGATAGATTTGCCCCCAATCCAGGCGTGAAGCCAAATCGGGCAATGACAGATTTAGCTGACGGGGAGGAACATCACCGCTAATCAGCAGTCGGGTAAATCCGGTTTCAAGAATACGGTTATACAGGTTGAAGATTGCCATCTCCCACTCACTGTCACCGGCAATACACTCAATATTATCAATACAGACCAACGCCAACTGTTCCATACCGTCCAGTACTTCGGGCACAAAATAGGTGCGCTTATCCAGCGGCACATAACCGACGGCCATTCCCTTCTGAGAGAGCGCTGAACAGGCAGCGTTGAGCAGATGGCTCTTTCCACTGGCATCGCCAGACCAGAAATAAATATAAGTACTGTGTTCCTGTTCCAGTGCGGAATGAATAGCAGAAAGCAGCGACGCATTTTCGCCGGGATAAAAGCTGGCAAACCGCTCATCATCAGAAAGATAGAGAGGAAAAGATAGCTGCGTCGATGTATTCAGAAACACCTCAAACTAAAAAAACCGAAAACCGGATTAGTTTAGCATACCGAAGAGAGAGGGAGAACCGGCAACACAAGGTTGCCGGCGGCCAAATTAATGGGCTGATTTCTCTGACTCAGGATGAACCGGTGCTTTAGGCAGGATCAGGTTTAACAGAATGGCAATCACACCACACAGACTGATACCCTGCAGTGAATATTGACCAAAGTTAAACACCATACCACCAATACCAAACACCAGAACGATAGAGACAATACACAGGTTGCGCGCAACCGACAGGTCAACGCGGTTTTTCACCAGAATATTGATACCTACTGCGGCGATTGAGCCAAATAGCAGAACCATAATACCGCCCATTACTACTGATGGAATGGTATTCAGGAAAGCACCAATCTTACCAATAAATGACATGAATACCGCCCAACAGGCAGCAAAAGTCATGACCAGTGGGTTAAAGTTACGGGTCAATGTTACCGCACCGATAACTTCTGCATAGGTAATACAAGGAGGGCCACCAAAACAGGCCGCTGCGGAAGTCGCCAGACCGTCACCCGCCAGAGTACGATGCAGGCCAGGATCTTTGGCGTAGTCTTTTCCGGAAACCGAACTGATCGCCATAATATCGCCGACGTGTTCAATAGTTGGCGCGATAACTACCGGCAACATAAACAGAATCGCCTGCCAGTGAAATTCTGGTGCAGTAAAGTTAGGGATAGCAAACCAAGGCGCATCCAGCACTGGCTGGAAGTTAACAATTCCCATCATCAATGCAGCAACATAACCAACCACAATGCCGGATAAAATTGGGATTAAACGAAAAATGCCTTTAGCCCAAACCGCTACCAGTAACGTGGTCAACAGAGACAGCATAGAAATGAACAGTGCGGTGCGGTAATCGTCCAGAATGACTGAACCACCATCCCCACTTTTGCCTAATGCCATGTTTACCGCCGCAGGTGCCAGCGTCAGACCGATGATCGCAATCATTGGGCCAGTAACAACCGGTGGCAGCAGTCGTTCAATAATATTCGAACCACGCAGTTTAATCAGGCCACCAAAAATCATGTACATCACACCAGCAGCAAACAATCCACCCATGGTGGCCGGGATCCCCCAGGTTTGAACGCCGTAACTGATAGGAACAATAAAGGCGAAAGATGAGGCTAAAAATACCGGCACCTTACCTTTAGTACAGAGTTGAAACAGCAAGGTACCGAAGCCTGCGGTGAACAGTGCTACGTTGGTATCTAACCCTGTGATCAGCGGTACCAGTACTAACGCACCAAATGCCACAAACAGCATTTGTGCTCCCACCAGAACGTTCTGCCAGGCAGGTGGCTGTGCGCCGGTCATTGACGGCTGTTGCATAAAATAAACCTCTAGTTTGAAATGATGTTGTTATCCGGCACGGCTATACGTCAGTATCCGCGGCGGTCGTCTTGCCTGTAACTAATTTCTTATGACTTATATTTACTACCGCAGGCTGATTTTTTAGCCTGATACTGCTGAAAAACCTGATAAATTGACAGTTGTGTATATTCCGACCGTAAAAACGATGTGCTGATATCGGCACTGGTAACGGTCGGTAAACCATTTGTACTTAGCTGCGGAGCGCGTCGGGCCTAGATTCCCTAGGGGCGCTTCGTTGGCTTACGCCAAGTCGACCCCAACGGAAATCTCTCCCTCCGATTGGCTATGTTAAAACACAAAGCTGAACCAATCAGACTTTGTCACCAATCTGGGGCTGATTTTTAGCCTTATAACACCCGGTAACACCCGGATGTTCCGTAAAACCACCATACTATTAGCCAACTTGCATCCATAAATATGGGCGATCGTGTCGCCCATATTTATCTGTTTATTGCTCAGTCATCCTGAGTTCCGCCACGATGGGGAGATGGTCACTGACCGATGGCCAGTTAATGCCAGCCCACTCACCAGTCGCATTTGGAATAGTAAGATTATCCAGATGCCAGCGTTGCGCATTACCGGTAAAGATATAGTCTACCTTGATTTCGGCATTTTCAGCAGGCCAACTGCGGCCATCTTTGTCACCCGGTTGAATATCATTCCAGTAACGGTTTAATTCTTGCCAGGTTACACTTTGTGGCACATCGTTCATATCGCCGAATAACAGCTTGATACCGCGGATTTCGATGGTGCGATCGTTTAACTCTCTTACCTGATCCAAACGCATGGCCGGATCTTCTTTAGTATCCAGGTGAGCATTCACGACGGTAACAGGTACTGCAAAATTAGGTACTTCTACCTTAGCAACAAACGCAATGCGTTGTTCCCGCTGACCAGATGGTAGTGGATAGATAACCTGATCTTTGATTGGATATTTAGACAGATAAGCCAGACCATATTCGCCGCCATCATAGTCAATAGCCCGACCAAACACTCCGTGCATACCAGTCAGCTTCATCAACTCAGCCAGTTGATCTACTTTACCGCTGCGCGCGGTAAGTTTGTCCACTTCCTGCAGGGCAACAATATCAACATTCATGGCTTTAATGGCTTTGGCAATCGCCGTCATATCACTGACTTTACCAGCAGCCATATTAAAAGAAGCCACCTTCAGTACCGGTGCTTCTTTTAAGGAAAATGTCTTGTTAGTGATGCCACCCAGCGCACTGGCTACTTCGCGGCTATTAGCATTGCTGTTGGCATGATTAACAGGGGCTTCACTACTCCAGACAGGAGAGGCGAAAGACAGGGAGAATATTGCAGCTAAAAAATAATTGTAACGTGGCATACGACACACCTTATTTTTATTAAAACCAAACGGGTACCGACTACTGATGCTCCACCATAATTATCAGAGGTAGAGTGGGTAGCGCAATCAACACCGGCCCCGGTAGCAACATCCTTGTTGTGTATCAGTTTACTGATTACTTCGTACCAAAGATCTTATCGCCCGCGTCACCCAGACCTGGAATGATATAACCTTTTTCGTTTAAGCCCTGATCGATAGAAGCGGTATACAGCTCAACGTCCGGGTGCGCTTTTTCTAATGCTTCAACGCCTTCAGGAGCAGCAACCAGCACCAGCACTTTAATTGACTGACAGCCAGCTTTTTTCAGTAAGTCGATGGTTGCAATCATCGAGCCGCCTGTTGCCAGCATTGGGTCAACCACCAGCGCCATACGCTCTTCAATATTGGAAACCAGCTTTTGGAAATAAGGTACCGGTTGCAGGGTCTCTTCATCACGATATACACCAACTACGCTGATACGCGCACTTGGAACGTGCTCCAATACCCCTTCCATCATGCCTAAACCTGCACGAAGAATCGGTACTACGGTGATTTTTTTACCTTTGATTTGTTCGATTTCTACCGGGCCATTCCAGCCATTGATGGTCACTTTTTCAGTTTCTAAATCGGCGGTTGCTTCGTAAGTCAGTAAACTACCAACCTCTGAGGCTAATTCACGAAAACGTTTAGTGCTGATATCTTCTTCACGCATCAGGCCTAACTTATGTTTAACCAGTGGGTGCTTAACTACAACGATCTTCATTTATTCCTCTCCCATATCGCGGATGGTGCACTGTCGCTCTCAAAAAAATCGGCAAATTATACCTGATAATGCGTGAGCCGTAACAAAGAAATGCATGATTCAGATCATGATAGGCTATAGATTGTGCTAATACTGTTAACAGAGCGCTGTTTTTTCCAATTAATCATTGGCGGTGATAAAAAACCTCACGTCAGGCATCAGGGAGTTCAAAATCAGGGATATGAAGGCATATTTTAATATCAACAAGAAATGGTTGCAGGTTGCAATAACTTGTTTAATGACGGTTAGCCTGACCTCTTGTTCGCTGTTTACTCAATCTTCTGTGGAAGCCAAATATACAACACCTCCAGATGTTTCTACTGAACGGCTAACCCAACACGTCAAACAATTATCCGAGGCCTATTACCCCAGAGATTACACCCATCCGGAAAATCTTAATGCCAGCGCTGATTATATTATGCAGCAGCTTGAGCCTTATACCGACAGGCTTTCAGAGCAGAAATTTACCGTAAGAGATAAGCCTTATCGCAATATTATTGCCCGTTTTGGACCAACAGAAGGAGAGCTGATTGTGGTCGGTGCTCACTATGACTCCTACTATAAAACTCGCGGTGCAGATGATAACGCCAGCGGGGTCGCCGGTTTACTGGAGCTAGCCCGGCTGCTAAAACAGCATCCTCCTTCATCCCCGGTTGAGCTGGTAGCTTACAGTCTGGAAGAACCGCCCTTTTTCAGTACCGATGAAATGGGAAGTTCTTTCCACGCACGGCAGTTAGTAGAAACTGAGCGGCAGGTAAAACTGATGATGTCACTGGAAATGATCGGCTATTTTAGCGATGAACCCGACTCACAAGATTTCCCTTTAAGTATGATGAAATCACTCTACAGCGATAAAGGGCATTTCATCACTGTGATTAGTAACATGGGCAATCGGGACATCACCGCACAAGTAAAAAGCCTGATGATGGGAGCCAGTGATTTGCCGGTTTATTCACTCAATGCTCCATCATTTATTCCCGGAATCGATTATTCTGACCATCTGCACTACTGGAAACAGGACTACCCTGCGGTAATGATTACCGATACGGCATTTTATCGTAATCATCACTATCACGAATCTAACGGAGATACGTGGGACCAACTGGATTATCAGCGTATGGCGAAAGTGGTACAGGGCGTTTATGCCACGGTTCAGAATCTGGATTAGTATCAGGTGAGTGGTTAATAAGCCTGTGAGTTTGTGCATCAGAAATAAAAACCATAGGCAAACGTTTGCTATAACTGATAGAATTACGCCGTTTCTGTTAAATATCACCTATCTCCATGGGGAACCCCGCAGTGACCGATAAAACTTCTCTAAGCTACAAAGACGCTGGTGTTGACATTGATGCTGGTAACGCTTTAGTCGATAGAATCAAAGGTGTAGTAAAACAAACCCGTCGTCCTGAAGTTATGGGTGGACTCGGAGGGTTTGGAGCACTTTGCGCACTGCCGCAAAAATACCGTGAACCGATTCTGGTATCAGGCACCGATGGTGTAGGCACCAAACTTCGCTTAGCCATGGACTTAAAACGCCACGATACCATTGGTATTGATTTGGTTGCCATGTGCGTTAACGATCTGATTGTTCAGGGTGCAGAGCCACTGTTTTTCCTCGACTATTACGCTACCGGAAAGCTGGATGTAGATACCGCTGCCCGTGTAGTTACCGGCATTGGTGAAGGCTGTAAGCAGTCCGGCTGTGCGCTGGTTGGTGGAGAAACGGCTGAAATGCCCGGCATGTACCACGGTGAAGATTATGACGTGGCCGGTTTCTGCGTTGGAGTAGTAGAGAAATCCGAAATCATTGACGGTAGCAAAGTCTCTGCAGGTGACACGCTGATCGCTCTGGCTTCCAGCGGCCCGCACTCTAATGGCTACTCGCTGGTACGTAAAATTCTTGAAGTCAGCAAAACCGATCCACAAGCCACTATGCTGGCCGGTAAATCACTGGCAGATCATCTGCTGGCACCAACCAAAATTTATGTGAAATCTATTCTGCAAATGCTGGAGCAGATTGACGTTCACGCTATCGCCCATATCACTGGCGGCGGCTTCTGGGAAAATATTCCCCGCGTATTGCCACAGGGTACTCAGGCAGCGATCGACGAATCAAGTTGGCAGTGGCCGGAAGTGTTTAACTGGTTACAGCAAGCAGGTAACGTTAGCCGTCATGAAATGTACCGAACCTTTAACTGTGGCGTCGGTATGGTAATTGCCCTGCCGGAAGCTCAGGCGAATGCAGCCATCGCACAATTACAATCCACCGGTGAAATTGCCTGGAAAATTGGCACCATCAAAGCTTCTACTTCTGACGAGCAGGTGGTTATCGGCTAATGAAAAGTATTGTTGTACTCATTTCTGGCAGCGGCTCCAATCTTCAGGCCATCATTGATGCCTGTGATAGTGAGCAAATCGACGGAACTATCAGTGCGGTATTCAGCAACGTTCCCGAAGCTTATGGATTGGTACGGGCACAACAGTCTGGCATTGCTACGGAAGTCGTTGAGCCCAAGTATTTTAGCAGCCGCACCGATTATGATCTGGCACTGGCAGATACCATCGACCGCTATAAGCCCGATCTGATTGTTTTAGCTGGCTATATGCGTATTCTGAGCCCGGTATTTGTTAACCGATATGCGGGTAAGCTGCTAAATATTCACCCTTCTCTGCTACCTAAATATCCGGGCCTGCACACTCACAGTCAGGCGCTGAGTAACGGCGATAAACAACACGGCGCAACCATTCATTTTGTTACTGAAGAGCTGGATGGTGGTCCGATTATTCTGCAAGCAGCAGTACCGGTATTGGCACAGGATAGCGAAGCTGAGTTGATTAAACGGGTGCAGGTTGAAGAACATCGTATCTATCCGCTGGTTGTTAGCTGGTTTATGGATGGTCGGCTGGCTATGCGTGATGGCAAAGCCTGGATGGATAATCAACCTTTACCACCTCAGGGTTACGCCGAAGTCGGATAAATGGCACTATGGCTACGATATCAGTTAGCGATGTCGTAGCCATATCCCCTAGCATTAGCCTGAAATAGTACTTGCCCGCAACACATTAACCTGACTAAGCTAGTAAGCCTGTAGTCATGCTACAGTCAAATATTTCTAAACAAATAGCTATCAGGAGTTCCCATGTTGGGTAAACCCAGCGTCAAGCTACGTCCGCTTGAACGTGAAGACCTCAGATTTGTCCACCAGCTCGATAATAATGCCAGCGTTATGCGCTATTGGTTTGAAGAACCTTACGAAGCCTTTGTTGAGCTGTCAGATCTGTACGATAAACATATCCATGACCAGAGCGAACGGCGCTTTATTATTGAGGCCGATAATAACCGCGTCGGGCTGGTTGAACTGGTGGAAATAAACCATATACACCGCCGGGCAGAATTTCAGATCATCATCGATCCAGCCTGGCAGGGGCACGGCTATGCCAGTGCCGCAGCACGATCTGCAATGGAGTATGGCTTCTCTGTGCTTAATCTATATAAGCTCTATTTAATTGTTGATAGAGAAAATGAGAAAGCCATCCATATATACACCAAGCTGGGGTTTGAAACCGAAGGCATTCTTAAACACGAATTCTTTATTAATGGGGAATATCGCGACACTATTCGCATGTGTATTTTTCAGCCGCAATATTTAGCCCGATTAAAGCAGCAAAATTGATCGACTGAAGGAGGGTAATCCATCCGATACTCTCCTTTATTTCTCTGCCTCAATGCCCTTTTCCGTTTGATTAAGATAATCCCCCTTTCCGGCTATTCTTATTTATAATGTGTGCAAAATAGAAATAGCATCGACGTTATTCACCAGAATATTTAGCTCGATGTAACAGATTTAATATTTAACCGATAAAATAAGATAAACTATTTGAAAAATAACGGTATTCTTATAGCAGGAGAGCAGAGAGGTTCGACTATGCGCCCATCAACAAAACTAAAACAACAAAAAATTATTGAGGTAGCAACCCAACTGTTTCTCAAACAGGGGTACCATCAAACCAATCTGGATCAGATTATTGAGCAATGTGGCGGTTCCAAGCAGACTATTTACAGCTATTTTGGTGATAAACGTGGCTTACTAACCGCAGTTATTGGCCGCTGTATTGAAGAAGTTGAAGCCATCTTCAATTTTAAAAACGACGACAATAAAACGTTAGAACAGCAATTAGTTCAGTTTGGCACCAACTATCTGGATACTATCTTATCCCCCACATTACTGAATACTTTTCGCATCTTACTCACAGAATCTCAGCACGATCAGGAACTGGCTGATTTTTATTTAAATCAGGGCCCCTATCGTATCACCAACTATTTAAGGCAGTTTCTACTCTCCCATATGGAACAGGGGCACATTAAACATGGCGATCCATCGGTAGCCTGCGGCCACCTGCTTAGTTTACTGAAGGGCTATATTCAGCATGAAGCGCTATTTGGTGTGAGAGTTCCACCTAAGACAGTGATCAAACAGCATGTCCAGTCGGCGGTAGACTGCTTCCTTAACGGTTATCGCCCAATTTAACTAATTATTATAAAACAGATAATGATGATTAAAGTTGCCCTTACCCCTATTGAACATCAATCCAGAGGCGAACTGGTTGCCTGCTCATGGAGCACTGCCGAGCGCCTGATAGTATTGGAAGCAGAATCCATTCCGGAACGCATTAACGGCCAGTTTGTCCCCAGCCAAACCGACAAACGAAGCTGGTTTATTTCAATCTACCAGCATGGCGAGTTGGTACTGTCTGTTCCTTCTATTGAATCAAAAACCAACTTCCACTATGTACAGATGCTGGACGATCAGCATATTTTATTAGTGGGTGCTCGCTGTCACTACAATCATGGCGATCCGGAAAAGAATGCCGAAGTTTACAATCTGGATGGGCAACGAGTGCGCCGCTTCACTTTAGGCGACGGCATTGAAGATATTAATGTCACCGCTGACAGCGCCATTTGGGTTAGCTATTTTGACGAAGGGGTATTTGGTAATTACGGCTGGGGCCAGCCTCTCGGGCAATATGGCCTGGTGAAGTTTGACCAGGAAGGCAATATTCTCTGGCAGGCCGAACAGTTTGATATTTGCGACTGCTATGCGGTAAATGCGGAAAGTGAGCACTCATTCTGGTTTTACTACTATTCCGATTTCCATCTGGTTCATTTAAACAAACTGCAAGCCACCTCTTATCGGGCTCCCGTTCAGGGCAGCCATGCTTTTGCTCTATGTCATCCTTATTTAGTAATGGGTGGAGGCTATGGGAAAAATGATAATTTCCACGTGTTTAAATTCAACGCATCCTCATTAAAGGAGACAGCAAAACTGTCATTTACCGATTCTGATGGCAAATCTCTGAAGCAGTGCGTTTATAACATGCGCGGTAATCGGGTTATTGCCTTTAATCAAAGCGGAATTTACTACACTATTCTGACACCAGACCTCTGCCAGTAAACTCGCTTTGAATGTCAGTTACCAACCAAATACCGTTCCCTGATCGGTAGATTTATCTGCTGCACCCTGATCTCTGATCCGTTCCATACGGCGATCCCGCTTCATGCTATCGGAAGCGGGGTCATAGTCATAAATCGGTCGTTCCCGATCGTTAACCACACAACCAGAGCCTCGTGGACAAGGTTCAGTATAAGACTCAGAAGTGCATCCCAACAGAAACAGGGTAATACCAGCAATTAACGATAATCTAATCATAGAAACTCCAACATCGCCGCAACAATATAATCACTAAAGTTAATTATAATTTATAGAATTATACAAAAACGATATTAGCGCACTTTACATTGATACCTGAAGTCTGCCATCTTGTTGATTATCTCAAGTCTGGCTATTGATATTGTGATCTCACAACACACACATCTTCTTGCATTACATTATGCTAACCAGCCGGCATGATAACGAACAATAAAGGTATAACATGACCATCCGAGTAGCTATTAATGGCTTTGGCCGTATTGGCCGCAGCGTTTTACGCGCTTTGTACGAATCAGAGCATCATAAAAAAATCAGTGTGGTGGCGATTAATGAATTGGCTGATCCTAACGGTATGGCACATTTATTGAAATACGATTCAACTCACGGGCGCTTTGCCCGTCGCGTTCGTCAGGAAGGAAGAATGTTATGGGTGGATGATGATGCAATACAATTATTCCATCAAAAAGAGATCGCCAACCTGCCGTGGAAATCATTAAACGTTGATATCGTGTTGGATTGCAGCGGCGTTTATGGCAGCCGGGCCGATGGCGAAGCACATATCGCGGCCGGTGCCAAAAAGGTGCTGTTCTCCCATCCGGGAGGAAACGACTTAGATGCCACCATTGTTTATGGCGTTAACCACCATGATTTAAAGGCTGAGCACCGAATCGTTTCCAATGCCTCCTGTACCACTAACTGCATTATTCCGGTGATCAAACTGCTGGATGATGCATTTGAGATTCGCTCAGGCACTGTTACCACCATTCACGCTGCAATGAATGACCAGCCGGTGATTGATGCTTACCACAAAGACTTACGCCGTACCCGTGCCGCCAACCAATCGATCATTCCAGTCGATACCAAACTGGCGGCGGGAATTACCCGTATTTTCCCTAAGTTTTGCGACCGATTTGAAGCGATTTCAGTGCGAGTACCCACCATCAACGTAACCGCTATCGACCTGAGCGTTACGCTGGAAGTCCCTGTCAGCGTGCAAGATATTAACCAACTGTTAGAACATGCGGCTAAAAATACCTTTCAGGGAATTGTGGATTATACCGAGCTGCCACTGGTTTCTACCGACTTTAACCATGATCCTCACAGCGCTATTGTCGATGGCACACAGACCCGCGTCAGCGGTCAGCATCTGGTAAAAATGTTGGTATGGTGTGATAACGAATGGGGTTTTGCCAACCGTATGCTGGATACCACATTAGCGATGATTGCCAGTGAACAGCAATCAGAAGAAAGTTCTGCTAAAAAACTCACAGAACAAACCCTATAGCATTCACTGCGTTTGTTATCTGACGAGAAAACCTAATAAATAGGCTTCAATGGATATTCCGGTCGTAAAAACTAAAGTGTGTATATTGGTTTTGTGCTCGACCGGAAGACCATTTGTACTTAGCCATAGAGTGCGTCGGGCCTAGTCCGCCTAGGGGCACTCCGGCAGCTAAAGCTGCTACGACCCCAACGGCGGCCTCTCCCTCCGATTAACTATGTTTAAACATAAACCTACCCCGTTAGCTAATTACAGAAGGTTTTATGTTTACCACCAACGATGAAAATGATGTACCGGGCCGATGCCGTGACCTACTTCCAGACTGTCAGCCATAATCAAAGCCTGCTGCAAGTAATCTTTCGCCAGCTGTATTGTCTGCTCCCAGCTATCACAACGCGGGCGTAATGCCGCCAGTGCAGCAGAAAGTGTGCATCCGGTTCCATGAGTATGTTTAGTGGCAATTCTTGGGGCACTAAAACGCAGCGTTTGCTGTGGCGTAATCAACCAGTCGGGGCTTTCTGCTTCACTTAAATGCCCCCCTTTCATGAGTACCGCCGGACAGCCCATCCCTAACAGCGCTTTCCCCTGCTCCAGCATTTCAGCCTCACTGGTGGCAACGGGGCAATCAAGCAAAGCAGCAGCCTCCGGCAGGTTAGGCGTAATCAGAGAAACAATCGGCAACAATTGACGACGTATCGCTTCTACCGCTTCAGGAGCCAGTAACGGATCGCCACTTTTTGCCACCATCACTGTATCCAGTACTACGTAAGGAATGGAATAGCGCTTTAGTGATTCAGCGACCACCTGAACAATATCTGATTCAGCCAACATGCCAATTTTGGCACTGTCGATACGCACATCATCCAGCACCGAACTGAGCTGGGCCGCCACAAAATCAGGATCAATGCGATAAACAGACTGTACACCCAGCGTATTTTGCGCCACCAGCGCGGTCATAACACTGGTGCCATAAGCTTCCAGCGCAGAGAAGGTTTTTAAGTCGGCCTGAATACCCGCACCACCGCTTGGATCGGTGCCGGCAATAGTTAATGCATTAATTCTCATAACGTTTTACCCATCAGATGTTCTGGTTGCAGTTGATAAAGCAAATCAAGAAAACGAGGAACAAAGCTCCCCGGCCCGGCAGACTCTTCGGCAGCCACTCCACCACAAAAAGCCATCACCATGCAGGCACTGGCTACCAGTTCGAGTGCTTTCTCTTTATCCAGCGATAAAAAACCAGCCACCACGGCGGATAATGCACAGCCCGTTCCAACCACTCGAGTCATTAGCGGATTGCCAAAAGGCAATGCATAACAGGTTTGACCGTCGGTCACATAGTCAATAGCGCCGGTCACTGCAACAACAGCGCCACTGCGGTTGGCTAACTCAATCGCTGCCGGTAACGCAGCTAAAGAATCATCAGTGCTGTCAACGCCCCGCCCTGCTGAACTAAAGCCGGCCAGCGCCATAATTTCCGAAGCATTACCACGAATAGCAGCAGGTTTCATGGTAAGTAATTGGTGAGCGAAGTCAGTACGATAACCCAATCCACCTACTGCCACCGGGTCCAAAACCCAGGGAACCGCTGCACGATTGGCCGATTCCACCGCCAGCAGCATAGCTTCTGCCTGAGTTTCATTCAGGGTTCCCACATTAATCAAAAGCCCGCTGGCAATAGCGCTAAAATCTCCGGCTTCCTGACGAGCCACCACCATTGCCGGTGAAGCACCTAAAGCCAGCAGAACATTGGCAGTAAAATTTTGCACCACCTGATTTGTCAGGCAGTGAACCAAAGGGGAAGAGGTTCGCAATTGCGTCAGCCAATGGGCCGCAGCAGAACCGGGAAAAGGTTGAAGGTTGTGAGATGAATTCATAAAGCTCCCAACCGGCGTTAAAGAAGGCAGTACCGGTGGGATACCGTGACTTCCCTACGCTGGCATAATCCAGATCAGGTAATACGGGTGATATCTCAGCCGCTGTGCGTGTTGCACAGGGCACCCCGAGTCGAAGTTACATATTAGACGATTGAGTAAAAGGATCAAGGCATTGTCAGGAAGTTATTAACGCTCCCGCAATGCTTCCTCTAACTTATTCAACGGCTTAATCAAATATTCCAGCACTGTCTTCTGTCCGGTTTTAATCTCTACATTGGCGACCATGCCCGGCATAATGGGGAAACGCTTACCGTTTTTATTATGCAGCTCTGCATTTTTGGTTCGCACATAAACCCGATAATAGTACTGATCCCGCCGAACCTCATCCTGTAAGGTATCCGGTGAAACCACCACTACTGTCCCATCCAGATTGCCATAAATAGACGAATCGTAAGCAGTCAGCTTGACCGTTGCCGGAAGGTCCGGGCGAATATAAGCGATATCACGCGGGTTAATGCGAGTTTCAATCAACAAATGGTCTTCCAGCGGTACAATTTCCATTAACTTGCCGCCCGGAGGCAAAACACCCCCCACTGTGGTTACCTGAATATCTTTTACCACCCCATGCACCGGAGAATAGAGCGTGGCGCGATCCAGTTGATCGGCTTTACCTGCCATCACTTCCATCTGAGCATCCAACTCGGCATTGTTTTTTACCTGCTCTTCACGGGCCCGCACTGCGTACTGATTACGTGCTTCATCAATTTTGCCCTGTAGTTCCGTTGCCTGACGCTGCAGACGAATCACTTCAACCCGACTGGCGGCCCCTTTCTCGATTAGCGGCTGGGTCATTTTCAGTTCAGAATTGACCAGATTATATGAGCGCTGCAAGTTAGAAACTGTTTCATCCAGATTGCGTCGTCTTGACTCATACAGTTGACGCTCACGTGCCACCAGCTCCGGCTCCTGTAAGGTATCCGGGCTGAATTCCAGCGGAGCTCCAGTCAGTTCAGAACGCAAACGCTCCGCAGAAGCTCGCAGAGTTCTCACCCTTGATGCTGCCTCACCGTAGTTAGACTGAAAGCGTTTAGGATCAAGCTGTGCCAACACTTGCCCCTTATTAACAATGTCACCTTCATGTACCGACATAACAGAAACAATGCCGCCATCCAGACTCTCAATCACCTGAGCCCGGGTTGAAGGCGTCACCTTTCCGGTTCCAACGGTAACTTCATCTAATGAAGCAAAACTCGCCCAGATAAAAAGCAATATTCCACCTAATAGCGTCAGCCAAACCACTGACGAATGACGGCGTCCTTGCTGAGCCATATCTTCCTGCATTGATAGTTCAGTCATTGGGCGATCCTCAGGCAACGATAGATGCAACATTGGTGTTATGGCGAGCCTGATTCAGGATTTCATCGCGTGCACCATCTGCGACAATTTTTCCTCCATCAACCACCACAATTCGATCCACCAGCGCCAGTAAAGCCGGGCGATGTGTCACTAAAATCAGTGAACGCCCAACCAGCCAGCTTTGCAGCTGACGGATAACATAGCTTTCCAACTGTTCATCCATGGATGCGGTGGGTTCATCCATGGATGCGGTGGGTTCATCCAGCAATACCACCTGCGGATTACGCACAATTAATCGGCTCAACAGCACCATCTGGCGCTGCCCTCCGGATAACCCTCGCCCACCTTCATTTATCAAACGGTCAAGGCTGGAGGCATCCTGTTGTACCAGCGTTAACGCCCCACTGATACGCAAGGCTTGGATCAACTCCTGATCGGTGGCATGAGGATGGCCTAACATCAAATTCTGGCGCAGCGTGCCAAAAAACAGGCGAGAATCTTGCGACAGGTAACCTACCTGACGCCGGATATCTGCCGGATCTATTTGCGCCATATCGACACCATCGATAATCACTTTTCCTTTGGTGGCTAATGCCTGTCCGGACAACAGCCGTAGCAAGGTTGATTTCCCCATACCTACTTTGCCCAGAATTGCTACTCGCTCGCCCGGCTTAATATCCAGACTGGATATCTGTAGTGCTAAATCGCTTTTTTCTTCGTCATAGCTATATTGCACATCTTTCAGTTGATAATGCCCCGCCAGCACCGGACAGCGCGCCATCGGTTTTTCTGTATTGCGATCCAATGGTTTTTTAAGCAGGTCATTAAGTCCGGTCATGGCACTTTTGGCATGCTGCCAGCGAGAGAACACCATGGTGAGTTGCATCAAGGGAGCAATAGTACGGGAAGACAACAAACTACAGGCCACCATGGTACCGGTGGTAATAGTGCCTTCCAGCACCAGATAAGCGCCAAATACCAACATTCCGGCATAGGTAATTTGCTGAACCGACGATGCCCAACCGCTTAACCGGGCACCCCACACTCGCTGCTTCATACCAATCGCAGCACTGACTTTGTGCGTTTGCTCCCACTGACGTTGAAAATAGGGCTCCGCCTGCAGCGCTTTAATGTCTTCAACGCCCTCGATTGACTCCACCAGTACCGCATTGCGCAAGGCACTTTCACGCATTCCCTCTTTGGCTAACTTAGCCATCGGCCACTGTACCAGCAAACCGGGAATCACAATCAGAGGAATAGCCAACAGTGGAATCAACACCAACTCACCGCCGACTGCCGCCATGATGGCCAAAAACAACAGCACAAATGGCATATCCATCGCGGCACCCACGGTGGTTGAAGTAAGCAACTCGCGTACCTGATCAATTTCTCTTAGCTGAGAAATAAAGGAGCCCGTCGACTTAGGACGTGAATCATTTTTAATCGCCAACGCACGGGTAAAAAACATGGAGGAAACTTTTAAATCGATATGCTTACCCATCAAGTCTGAAATATGAGTACGCGACAGGCGGATAAAAAACTCCATTAACGCCGCCATCAATACCCCAACAAACAACACCCACAATGTAGGATAAGACTGCGATGGAATAACCCGGTCATACACTTGCATGGAGAACAAAATACCCGCCAGAGCCAGTACATTACTGATAATCGAAGCCAGTGAAATCTCTGCCAGTTGCCGCCCGGTATGGCGGAAATGGCGCCAAAACCAGTGCTCACGATAGGGTTGTACAAACTCATCAATACGCGAGTCCTGCCCACGGGCAGCAATACCCAGTAACACCACATCCGGCTGGATACGGGCAAGCAACTCAGGCAGCGGCTCCTCACGCAGTAAATCGCCCCCGTCGCCTAACCAATACACTACGCGTTGTTCTTCATCCAGCGACTCTAAAACAATCAATGAACCATCCTGCAACTGCGCCATTACCGGTAATATTTCGTTGCGCCAGCGTACACTGGTCGCCGTCTGAATCTTTACCTGCATGCCCATCAGGCTACTTAAACGCTCCAACCGCCGGGGCAGCGGTAAACTCTCATACCAGCGCATTTGCTGGCGCAGCGCATTAATATCTGTTGAGATGCCAAAACGTCCGGCAGCCCGGGACATGGCGGTTATCCAGCTATCTGAATTGGGTAAATTAGCCATTATGACGACCCTCCAAGTGTAGGGAGGTCATCGCCGGTCACTTTTTGACGCTCGATCCCCAACATATCTAATAGATTATCCACTGCACCGGCATAGCGTACTGCGGCATCCCAGGCATCGTAGCGGGCCATAATGGCGGCGTTATCTGCCTGTAAAACATCTTGTTCAACGCTGAGTAAGTCATTCAGGCTACGCTTATTCAGGCGGTATTCATCCTGATAGACGCTGCGCGTTTGTTCTGCACTGGCTTGCTGTGCTTCTCCCGCTTGCTGACGCTGCTGTGCTCCCAGTAAATCGGCATAGGCGGTTGAGGCTTTCTGATCGATATCCAGCTTGCTGGCTTCAACTTCTGCCTGAGCATTCTGGCGCTCCCCTTCCGCAGCATCGACTCTGGCCGAAGTAGCGCCGCCCTGATAAATAGGCGCATCCACCACCAGCTGTACCTGATCGTCCCAGTATGAGCCGTCACCATCAGCATATCGGGTACGCCCAGCCTGCACTGAAATAGTAGGCCAGTGCTGAGCTTTAGCCTGTTGAATTCGCTTTTCAGCGGCCAGTTGCTTAGCCTGAGAGCTACGAACTGCGCTATTTTGCTGATAGGGTAATGATTTAACGGAAATCTTTTGCCCCAACAGGTCTTTTGGTAAATCCGGATAGTCGGTAGCAACCACGCCGGTCAGTGCCGATAGTGAGGCCTGCGCTGACATCACCTGAGCCTGATACTGTTGATAAGTGGCTTTCATACCGGCAATGCGCGTTTCTGCCTGTAACACATCAGACTGAGAACTTAAGCCCGCCTCTGCCCGCAACGTAGCCATTTCCCGAACGCTTTCAAGGGAAGCCAGATTACGCTGCGCAGCCTGCGCCAATTCCTGATAGCGTTTAACCTGAAGATAACTTTGCAGAGTCTGTTGCCCCACCCCATTCAGAGTGCTGTAAAGCTGATAATTGTAGGCATCAGATAAATCATGCTGTTCATCAATGCTGCCTCCGGTTTTACCAAAGTCATACAGCAATTGCTTTAAATTGAGGCCAACGGAACCATTATTATCCAGCGAGCCTGAGGAATCGGTTTGATGAGAGCGACCAACGCCGCCCTGCAATGATACCTGAGGAAACCAACCGCTTTTTGCTACGTTCAGATTGGCTTTCCCAACGCGAATTTGGGCTGCGGCCTGAGCTATTTGCGGATTACGGGCAAATGCCCGTAAAATCGCTTCATGAATGGATAAACTGGATTGGTTTTGTTCACTGGGAGCAACCTGCCACTGATACTCTTCCGCCGCATAGCTTGTGGGCAGAAAAGTTAAAAACAGGCTGCTTATGCCGCAACATAAACCGATAAGGTAACTGGAGGGCCGAACAGCGGATCGATGTCCGGCGCCAGGGCAACGTTTGGTGTATTTCATTTTTCCCACATTCTATTAGATGATGGTTGTTATAAATAAAGCTATACCAGAGTCGATCCCTATCTCTGACCGGTGCGGCCAACGACCGCACCAGTGTTTACTGCTTAAACCAGATTAACGTGCAAGCCCTGCTGAACCAGAACATCTCCCAGTGTGTTATTCCCTTGGGATGAATTGTGATAAACGTCGTAAATCACCCCACCAATGGTGCTCTGTCCATTTAAGTTCCAGATATCTCCCTGACCATGTACCAGATTGACCTTATCGCCCTCAGAACCCTTAATCAGTAGCTGCTCCTGAGTTGGATCTTTAACGTTTAGCGCCTCGTTCAGATCCAGAGTGATGCTGTTGCTGCCAGACAGTCCTAAGTCGAAGATATCGATATTGGTTATCTTCTCGCCCAGTTGAGTAAGATCCAGATGGAGATTAGCGCCATCCAGTACCAACGTATCGATTCCGGCACCACCATCAATGTAGCCAAAGCCCAGCGTACTCAGATGGATCACATCGTTACCACTGCTGCCCTGAACGCTGGTTCCACTATTGTGAGTTCCATCCGCTAAATCGATGGTTACCCCGCCAATAGTGAAAGTTCCAGAAACGGCGGCCGCACTCTGCTCTGCTCCGGATGAAGCCTGGTGGTTTTCTGAGCTCAGCGAAGAGGTCAGACGCTCTTCCGTCGTGTTTTCTGTCGAAAGAAGTTGAGTGCTATGTGAAGCATCAGAATTGGCAGCAGCGTCCACTTCATGCATCAATGGCTCTGCCTGTGCGGCAACCGCTAACGGAGGCAGGTTCAGCACCGTACCCAGTCCCAAATCTACGCTAAAGCCGTTTTGCGCCTCATCCTGTGCAGATAAGTGAAGAATCGGCGACAGCAGATTCAGCGTCAGTAATTGAGCCAGCGTCAGATGAATATTGGCACTCCAGCTTCCATCCGCTTTGACCTGAGCCGTAAGCGAAGCCAGCCCCAACAGGGTAATGTTTACATCAGCACCTACTTTCAGGTTGCGCGAGCTACCGCCAATAGTCAGCCCTTTAGTCAATAGGGTTGTGATATCCAACGTGGCTAACGGGTTATAAGAAAGCAGCGGTGGGCTCAGCTTAACGTAAATATCTGTTCCGTCAGTTTTGGTGTTGCCAACCTTATCGGTTACTGTCACGCCCACGTGCAGAGAACCATCTTTCAATAGACTCAGCACGCTGGGTGGCAGACTCAACGACCAGGTGCCGTTTGAACCCACCGTCGCAGTGTAATTGGTACTACCCAATGTCACCACTACGCTGCCACCCACTAAATTACTCAGCGTTCCGCTCAGGGTTTGCGTTTGTCCGGCATCAAGGATATTCAAAATACCATCGTTACCAAACAGACTTCCCAGCGAAATATTCGGCAAGTTATGGGTAATAACATCCAGTTTACCAACGGCATTGGCTACTTCTCCGGCTGCGTTGGTCAGGGCTGCGCTTACGTTAAAACTACCATCTGCCAGCGCAGATAAATCAAGCGTCGGTACGCTCAGCGTCCATTTACCATTGGCATCAACCGTAGCGGTATAATGATTCTGTCCCAGCGTGATATTAACGATCGAACCCTGCGCGTTGGTGGCACTACCGCTAATAACCTGAACATTCTGAATATCCACCGCATTCAGGTTGCCATTGTTAAAGATGCTATCCAGCGACAGAGTCGGCAGTACATGGGAGATAACATTCAATAATCCACTGGCGGTAGCTTCGTTCCCTGCCACATCTTTAACTGATACATCAACGCTAAAGTTACCGTCTAATAAAGCCTTCAGATCCAGAGGTGGTATTGATAACGACCATGCGCCACCAACACCCACTTTAGCGATATATGCCAGACTACCCAGCTTCACACTGATCTCTGCACCAACGGCCAGATTGCTACTGGTACCGCTAATCACCTGAGACGTCAGTAAGTCCACCAGGCTAAGAATGCCATCACCAAAAATCGAACCAATGGAAATGGTTGGCAGGCTGTGAATAATGGTGTTCAGTGAAACGGCCGCACTGGCGGTATTACCCACTCCATCGCTGACCGATACGCTGACAGCCAATGGCCCATCGGGTAATAAGTTCAGAACATTGGTTGGAATCGTTGTGCTCCAGGTACCGTTTGGATTAATGGTCGCCGTTAGCGTATTGCCACCAACTTTAATGGTTACACTGCCGCTGGTAAGATTAGTCACCGTCCCGCTGATTAGCTGGGCAACGCCCGCCTCCAGATGGTTGAGGAAACCATCGCCGTTAAACAGAGGATCAAGGGTAATTTGTGGCAGATTTTTCAACCCAACAATCACGCTGGCACTGCCGGTGTTGGTATTTCCATCCGGGGTGGTTATGGTAATTGCCGCTGTAAGAGGCCCATCCGGTAACTGAGATAAATCAGACGGTAACAGAGCAATAGAAAACGAACCATTTGCCAGCGTAACACCAGCAAAGGTTTTTCCACCCAGCAGAACACTAACTTTAGTTCCTTCCGGTGCATTGCTGATGGTTCCACTAATAAGCTGTGATGCGCTGGCATCTACCGCATTGAGTAAACCATCACCAAATACTGATACCGTTTGTAGCAACGGAGCCAACAGCGACAGGTGCACACCCGCACTCACATTGACCGGGTTACTGGCAATATCGGTGGCGCTGGCTGATACGGTAATATCTCCGCTGCCAATACCTTTCAGGATATTAATAATGGATGGCGTTAACTCTGCACTCCAGCTGCCATCTGAACCGACTACTGCGCTAAGGGTTGAAGAGCCAGCAATGCTCAGGATAATGGTTCGCCCTGCCAGCCCGGTAGCCGTTCCTCCAATTGATACCAGCCCCAGCAAATCACTCAGGCTTAATACTCCATCACCAAACAGCGGATTAAATTTAATGGTTGGTAAGTTATGGGTAATGACATCAAGGTCAATGGATTGTTTAACCACGTTGCCACCGGCATCCGTAACCGTCACACCCACTTTAGTAATACCATCCAACAGTGATGCTAAATCTGTTTTAGGAATCGATACTGACCAGTTACCATTGGCATCAATGCCTGCGCTATAGGTATTGGTACCCAGCGTTACGCTAACCGTGGTTCCTGCCGCCATATTACCAATCGTGCCGCTAATCAGTTGATCAAGCGCAGTTTCGGCTTTATTCAGGAAGTTATCCCCAAACGCAAGAATATTGTTGATGACCGGCAAATCAGTCAGCGCTAATCCAACATGAATCAGCTTATCAACCGTATTTTCATTGGCATCAGTAATGCTGACATTCACATCGAGAGTTTTTGCCGTCAGGCCCAACCATAAATCAGGGGTAAGATCGATGCTCCACTTACCGTTGTTACCTACATTGGCAGTAAAGGTTTGCCCCAGTATGGTTACACTGACTTTCGCCCCGTTGTAGTCACCGGTTGCGGTTCCCGTTAAGGTTTGTGTTAACAACGATTCAGCCAGATTCAGAATACCGTCCGGACCAAAGATAGTACTGATTCCGGCACCCAGTGAACTGTTTAGCGCAACGTTTAAACCTACATTCACCGAAGTAACGTTACCGGCGCTGTCCCCTACGCTGACATTAATGACCTGTGGGCCATCCGTCAGTGTTTCTAATCTCACGGTTGGGAAATTTACACTCCAGTTGCCGTTCTCATCTACAAGGGCGGACAACTGCAACGGCCCCAGCGTTACCGTTATGGTATCCCCCGGATCGCCTTTCCCACCTAATGGCAGTCCCAGCAGAATTTCTGCCGCCGTTAATACGTTCCCTACACCAAGGGCGTCAACCGTCAGGAATGGCGTAATGGTGTCTACCGTAATCGGATGGGTCACGCTGGTGAGGTTACCGGCCTTATCCGCCAGCTCAACCACGATATCCTGAGGCCCTTGTGGCAGCATTTTCAGCTCCGCAGAACTCAGTGACAGGCTCCAGCTACCATCACTTTGCACCTGAGCATAATGGGTTACGCCATGTATCTTGATTGACACATTGGTACCAATTTCACTACCGGTACCACGAAGAATCTGTACGCTTCCGGCTTCGGAGGCATTAAGCACATCGTTTCCGGCAAACACAGCTACCGTAAGCTGAGGAGGTACCCGATCAACCAGAATATTGGCTGACGCAGTGACGCCTCCGAGCGTTGATGCAGACAGGACATAGTTACCATCCTGCAGCAATGCGATAGAAGGAATCGTGACACTCCACTTACCATCTAAACCGATAGTGGCGGCAGGAATAATTAATCCACCAAGACTCAGGTTAACGATTTGTGTCGCCATAGATGGGTCGGCGGTTCCGCTTATGGTTAGCATTCCACCGGATTCACTCAGGTTAATGGCGTTGTCACCCGCTACCGGGTCGAGAGTCAGGAACGGTGTTGGTACCGAGGTATCAACCGTTAATGTTATAGCTGGTGCATTAGCGCTGTTACCCGCTTTATCTGCAACAGTTGCGGTAATTTGCCCTGAAGCCAGCAAGGCCAACTCAGTTGGTGTCAAGGTAATCGACCAACTGCCATCAGTAGTGACCTGCGCACTTCGGCTCAAACCACCAATCGTGATTTGTACCGTTTGTCCTACTTCGACATTGCTGGTAGTACCGCTTAATATTTGTGTTTGGTGACTCTCTGCATAGTTCAGAAGATTATCACCAGCAAAAGCATTAATAGTGATTGCTGGTGGCGTCAGAGAGAAATGTGCTAATCCGCTTACGCTATTGGTATTCAGCGCTTCATCAGTCACGGTAACCACTATCGCTTTATCGCCGTTACCCAATCCGGTCAATTCACTCGATGTCAGGGTCAAAGACCAGGTGCCATTAGCATTCACTACCGCATCATGATTTATACCGCCAACAGAAACACTGACTTTTGCTTTGGTCGGATCCCCCACTACATTCAGTTGCCCGCTTAGCGTCTGATTAACACCGGACTCACTGATATTAAGATAGCTATCACCAAACGGCGTGGCTAATGTCGGCTGTGGCAGCGAGAACTGAGTAGAGAAGTTCTGACTGATGGAGGTACTGTTACCTGCCGCATCGGTGACCGTCAGACTAATCGGATATGTAATACCACTGGTCAACGTTAACAGTGCATTAGCCGGAATATTGGCTGACCAGTTACCGTTAGAATCGATAGTGGTCGGATAAGAAACGCCATTAATGGTTAAGGTTAGTGTTGCACCCAGTCCGGAAATATTGGCATTGGTGGTCCCAGAGATTGTCGAACTGTTTCCGGCTTCACTCAGGTTAAGAATGCCATCGCTAAACGGCTGAGTAATAGTCAGGGTTGGCAGCGTTAATAATGCATCAAAACTGAGATCCTGTTGAGAGGTATTACCAGCCTTATCCGTCACCTTAACCTGTATATCATGCTCACCAGTTCCTAAGGCATTTAACGCCGAACTGTCTAAACTGACGCTCCACTGACCATTGTCGGATACTGTAACGATTTGCGGTTTACCATCAATGGTTACCGTCACTGTCTGACCGGTGCCGGTTATTCCGGTAGTGCCACTAATAACCTGTCCGGTTAAAGCATTCGCTTCAGCGATGTTCAGTAAACCATCACCGAACGGCAGATTAATCTTGGCATTGGGAAGTGTATGGGTCAGTACTTCTACTGAAGCGCTACCGTTAACCGTATTACCGGCGCTATCGGTAGCAATAATGGTGACTGGCCAGGTGCCATCCGGTAGCGCCGTCAGATCGCCGGAAGTCAACGTCAGGCTCCAGTTGCCGTCACTATCCACAGTAGCAGAATGAGATTGGCCGTTAATACTCACCGTGACACTTTGCCCTGCACCACTCACATGGGTTGAACCGGTAAGAGTTCCTCCCGCGGCTGCTTCGATAGCATTCAATATTCCATCAACAAACGGTAAATCGAGCGTTGGTGCCGGTAGATTATGAGTCACTGCATTGAAAGTTAACTCACTGCTGGTGGTACTGTTGCCCACCCGATCGGATAGCGTCACGCTAATGTCGTGAGAACCATCCTGTAAGGCTAATAATACATTCGGTGGGAGTAGAACTGTCCAGTTGCCATTAATATCAACCGAACCGGAATACTTAGTGCCATCAAGGGTGACTTCAACCGTTTGTCCCAGCCCTGTCAGACCTGACTTACCGGTAAGAATCTGACCTGAAGTGGCTTCAGATAAGTTCAGTACATCATCACCAAACAGGGGTGCTTTAAACTCGGCGGTGGGTAAGGTATGCACCAGTGCGTCCAGTGAGCTTAGCACTGAGGTGGTATTGCCTGCGGAGTCTACTGCGGTAATCACAATAGGTACCGAGCCATCGGTTAATGACAACAGCGCGCCAGGAGGTATGGTTGCACTCCAGTTGCCATCGCCAGTAACCACTACCGGATAATTTTGACCGCCGATGGTGATAGTAATGGCTCCCGTTGCGCCCAGCGCCGTTGTGGTACCGGTAATCACACCACCAGCGGTTGCTTCAACAATATTGAGTAAACCATCGCTAAAAGGCTTATCCAGTGTCACTACCGGCAACGTAGTGGCAACCGTCAGATTAAGCGACCCTGAACTGATGTTGCCAGCCTCATCGGCTACCGATACCGCTATCACTGAAACTTTGCCGGAGGTTAAAGCTAACAGATCGCTGGCTGATAAAGCTAACTCCCAATGACCGCCGCTGTCGGCTGTAACCTGAGTGGTCACGCCATTCAGCGTGATATTCACTTTCAGACCAGCTTCAGTGGTACCACTTAATAACTGACCCAGCGAAGCCTCGTCAAAATTAAGAACATTGTTTCCGGCAAAAATATCGATGGTTAATAATGGTGGAACGGTATCGACCTGAATCGTATGGCTAACTGTGGCAGGGTTACCCGCCAGGTCACTCACTTCAACCGTCACGGTTTGTGAACCTTGTGGTAATCCCTGAACTACCTGAGCTGGAAGCGTCAGGGACCAGTTGCCGTCGGCATCGACTACTGCGGTGTACTTCACATTGTTGAGCGTTATGCTAACAATTTGCCCTTGAGTCACATTTTGAGTAAAACCGCTAATTACCACATCGCTTTGCGCTTCCGTTCTATCGATAACGTCATTGCCCGCAATGATATTAAGGTGAAGCTTCGGCAGATTAGCGCTATCGCTAATAACGGTGACGGCATGGCTGTCTTGTGCGGTATTACCGGCAATATCGGTTACGCTCACCGTGGCATTCAATGTTCCATCAGGCAATTGTTGTACATCAACAGCCGGAACCGTATAACTCCAACTGCCATCAGGCTGTATGGTGGTGGTGTAAGTCTTACCATTCAGGGTAATGGTCACTGTCTGGTTCGCTTCGATGTAAGCCGATGTACCGGAAATTACCAGAGGCGCCGCTGACTCCAGCGCATTGATATAGTTATCGCCAGAGATTGCATTGATATGAACCTCTGCTGCGGTATCAAGCGTAAAGGTAGCCGGGAATGTGGTGGTATTACCTGCCACATCGGTCAGACTAACACTGACATTCACCGTGCCATCGGCGATACCCGCCAATTCCCCCGCAGGTAACAAAATCGACCAGGAACCATCAGACTGAACGATACCGGAGTAGGTAACGCCAGTAGAAGACAAGGTTAGTAGCACCAATTGTCCCGCATCACCTGGAGAAGCCAGACCATTAATCGGAATAGCAGCCTGAACGTCTGATGCATTAACAATATTATCGCCAGAAACAACGTTCATTGATAACACCGGAGGTGTCCGATCGATAATCGCTACACTGTTCAGCGTTGAGCTGTTACCCGCCACATCGGTTGCAACCACCGTAATGGGCTGCTGACCATCGCTTAATGTGGCTAAATCAGCGCTGGGGATAGTCACTTGCCAGTTACCATTACTGTCAACGGTTGCGGCATAGTCAATGCCTTTAATGGTGACCGTGACATGTTGCCCACTGCCGGTAACGCCTGTTGAACCACTCAGGGTTTGGTTCTGAGTTGACTCCTGCAAATTCAAATAGCCATCGCCAAACGGAAGATTAATGCTGGCATCAGGAAGAACCGTAGTGATTACCGTAAAGTTATGGCTGCCGAATATCACATTTCCCGAATTGTCTATGGTTGAAACGACTATGGTGGCTGTACCATCAGCTAACGCCAGTGCATCTTCTAAGGCCACAGCAACAAACCATGTGCCATTAGGCAAAACAGCGGTAACGTAAGATTTTCCGTTCAGGGTCAAAGTTACCGTTGTGCCAAGCAAAACACCAACCGATGTGCCGGTGATAAAAAAGCCGTGGCTGGCTTCGACCAGATTGAGATAGTCATCTCCGGTAACCGGAGAAATCGATATGGAACTGGCCAGCGTATCGACGGTAAATCCATGGATTGCCGACGCGCTATTACCACTAAGATCGCTGACGCTAACTTGAAGGTTGTAATCACCATTTGATAATGCGGTTAAGACAGAAGACGGTATTGAAACGGCCCAATTTCCCCCGGCAGTCACTACGCCGTAGTAGGATTGACCATTCAGTACAACAGTAACAGTTTGCCCTTCCTCAACGTTGAGAACTTTACCGGTGACTAACTGATCTACCTGCTGTTCAGCAGCGCTGAGTATGTCATTGCCGGCAAAAGGATAAACACTGATTAACGGTGCGCTAAATGGATTGGCATTAATTTCTACCGGATGCTGAACCAGCGCAGTATTTCCGGCAACATCCGATACGCTGACCTGAATATTTTGTTGACCATCCTGTAGTGCTGCTAAATCGGCAGCAGGAATATTAACGCTCCAGTTGCTGCCATTAACCGTGGTGGTATAGGTTTTACCATTCAGGATCACGGTGATAACCTGACCGTTTTCTGCGCCTGATACGGTGCCAGACAGGGTTTGATCAACTAATGCTTCAGCAATATTGAGGCGATCGTCGCCGGTAAAGCTATTTACTGTTAACAGTGGCGGCAATCGGTCAACCGTCGCCGTTGTGGTTAATGAACCCGCATTACCAGCGGCATCAGTACAAGAGACGTTAATTAAAACACTACCTTCCGGTAGTTGTTGTAACGCCCCCGTTGGCAAACTAACGCTCCATTGCCCATCTGCATCAACACTGGCCTGATAAGTATTATTACCCACCGTCACGGTAACTACCTGCCCTGCACCTTTGACGTTGGTGTTACCGCTTAAGGTTTGGTTACTCTGATTTTCCTGAGCATTCAGATAGCCATCACCAAATGGGGTATTAATCGTAAGCTGTGGAAGCTCATGAATGATAACGGTAAAATCATGACTGGTTGTCGCCAGGTTACCATCACTATCTATAACAGAGGCCACAATAGTTGCTTTGCCATCCTGTAACAGCTGTAAGTCATTACTGCTGACAGAAGCCTGCCAGGAGCCATCCTGCTGTACAATAGCAATATAGGTTTTACCATTCAGAACTACCGTAACCAATTGACCAGCAATAACATGGCTGGTGGTACCATTAATCAGCAATGTCTGATTCGACTCTTGCAAACTCAGATAATCATCTGTTGCCACAATGCCAATGGCAATGCCGCCCTGATTGTTATCAACGGTAAAGCTGTGATTGGTTTCAGCGGTTTGTCCGGCAAGATCGGTAACGCTAACCTGAATGTTAAAGGTGCCATTAGCTAACTTAGCCAGATCCTCAGCAGGAACCATGACACTCCAGGAGCCGTCTGCCAATACCTGTGTGGTATACGTTTGGCCGTTAAGCACCACAGTAATCAGGCTACCGGTTTCTGCATTGGTAGTGGAACCACTCAGCAGTTGATCGGTTTTGACTTCTGAACCATTCAGTACATCATCACCGGTAAACGGCAGAATAGTAACCCCAGGCAATACCGTTTTAACGCCAATAATCTGTGAAATTTGAGTGCTATTGCCGGCTAAATCTTGCAGTGAAACCGTAATAGTATAATTACCGCTGCTCAACAATTGCAGATCGGCTGATGGTACAGATGTACTCCACTGCCCATCCGCACCAACCACCGCCTGATAAGATTTTCCATTTAACGTGATAATAACGGTCTGGCCCTGTTCGGAAATTGAGGCCGAGCCGGATATCGTCTGGGTTGCTGCCATTTCAGACGTAGTCAGAATATTGTCGGTAGCAAATGCTTTTATCGCCAGCGTTGGTGGGGTGGTATCCACCACTGATTGCCCCGCACCAATAAGGCCTGATTTTCCCTGCAGGGTCTGGCTTAACAGTTCCTCCGCAGCATTGACTATACCATCACCAAAAGGGGTATTCAGTGTTGGTTGCGGTAACTGATTAATCAGAACGTTTAAGGTATGTTCCGCGCTAAAGGTGCCCGCTGGCGCGGTGACTGCAGCAGTGATGGTTGTTGCACCATCACTTAACAGTTTCAGGTCACTTGATGGTACCAGAGCACTCCAATGACCAGAGCCATCGACAATAGCCTGATAGCTTTTTCCATTTAACGTCACAATAACAACAGAACCCGCATCAACGCCGGTGGTTACACCGTTGATGGATAAGTCCTGGGTGGCTTCAACTGCGCTCAGGTAATCATCATTCGATACTATCGCAATTGAAATACCCGGCTGATTAAGATCGACAACAAAGGTATGGGTATCTGTCGCGGTTTGCCCGTCAAGATTGGTTACCGTTGCCACGATGGTATAGGTACCGGAAGAGAATTGTTCCATGGCGCCAGCAGGTATTGTCAAATGCCAACTGCCGTCAGCACCAACCGTGGCCAGATAGGTTTGTCCTCCACTCGATAAAGAACGTGCCAGTGCACTACCATCAGAAATATTGACTACCACCGAGCTGCCTGGTTGGGCATTTTGTGTCATACCGCTCAGAACTTGATCGGTTTTCGACTCTGCACTATCAATCTTATCATCACCACCAAATGTATTAATGCTAATGGCTGGTACAGTAATTTTGGCAATATCCAGCGAGCCGTTGGCACTGTTACCCACCGCGTCGCTGACGGTAGCACTCAAGGTGTAATTTCCATCCGCTAATGCTTGTAAATCAGTGCTGGAAATTACCGTTTGCCAGTTCCCTTGTGCATCTACTGTGGCGGTATAACTATTTTGCCCGAGCGTAATGGTGACGATCTGACCTTCTGCACCTATCGCCGTTCCACTGACGGTTTGATTGGCTGTTGATTCGGTTGCATCCAGTGTATTATCACCGGCAAAAGAGGAAATCGTCAGAACCGGAGCCGTAATATCAATCGTGACTTCATGACTATCCTGAGCCGTTAGCCCGGCCTGATTACTAACGCTCACCTGCAATGAGGTTTTTCCATCGGCTAAAAGCTGTAAATCAGCGGCGGGAACGCTGACTTGCCAGCTTCCATCGGCAGCTACCTGAGTGGTATAGGTTTTACCACCTAAGATAATAGTTACCGTCTGTCCCGCTTCTACATGGCTAGTAGAACCACTAATCGTTTGAGTAGATTTTGCTTCAGCGGCGTTAAGTACATCATCCGTTGCGAAAGGGTTTACTTTGATGGTTGGCGCCGTAGCATTACTGTTTCCGTTATTATTACCACCACCATTGTTATCGTTATTTCCACTATTGTTGCCACCATCACCATTGCCAAGATTACCACCGTTATCCTGATCGCTGCTGTGATGCCCTCCACCTCCGGAACCACCTGCTGCGATAGCAATACCAGCTCCCACCGCCAGAGCACCAATAATACCGGCGATAGCTGTTGCAGATAATCCATCGTCAATCAGGCTATCAGTGCCGATAGTGGCATAAGTAGGTGAAATGGTTTCTGCCGCCGCAGGTCCTGGCAGATCGGCCAATGGGAAGACGGCGTGCTGAGTCTCTTTACCATCATCAAATACCAGCTCGCTATGTTCACCTTTTTCATCAAGGGTAAAAAATCCCTGATAGCGTACGGTACTGCCATCTTTCATATGAACAATCAGATCGTTGCCCTGTCGCTCATAGCTGGAAACTAGCGCAGAAGTACCATGAATTCGCACTACACTGGATTGAGTTAATGTAACTACCTGACTTCCCTGAGTATAGTGTGCCAGTTGAGCACCATTATTGCGGGCGACAACTTCAACAGTTCCTAAAACGCTATTTTCCTGAGCCATTGATAACCCCTTGCTATATACGTTGGGTAAATGTGCCGTAAAAACGGCATCAGTAAGTGCTCTCCGATAACTCTTTGGTTATCAGAGAATGAATCTCAGTCCGAGGGGAAAAATATCCATAAAAGAAAATAAACAATAATGAGTTTTCATTATTTTATTTATAGATATATAAGCAATGATTCTCATTTTGGCAAAATAAATACAGAAAATTATTTCAATCGATTAATTCATGAAATAATTTGAAATATCAAAATAAAGAGATGACAGTAACAATTAAATAAAAACAATAAGATAAAAGAAAATTAACCAATCAACAAATAATGCAAAACAAAGGCAATAAATTAAGTGAAAATATAAAAAACACATGTTAATAAATAGACGTTAGTATCAAAAAATATCCATATAATAAATCAGGTAAATAAATTTTTTGTCACTTAAAAAAACCTGATTGATTATGGATAAAGTGATAACGAAATAAACGGTATATAACCAGATGAAAGATGGAAGTAATTGATCAAAAAAGGAGAGTGACGAACTTTTGTACAGATTCAGGCAAAATACACAATCACTAATACTGCTTGAGCTATACTCAATATACAAGTGGAGAGTGATAAATCTTTATGGCTATCACACTTCTGTCATCTTTGTTTTAGGGTGCCACAAAAATTGATCCAGATCACACAATTGTCTGGCTACATCGGTATTCTAAAATCATATCTGACGGCAATTGACTGACAAAGAGGTAGGTTATATGACATTAAATATTACTAGCAAACAAATGGACATTACACCGGCAATCCGTTCACACGTCGAGGACCGTCTTAAAAAGCTAGATAAATGGCAGGCTCAGTTAATTAATCCGCATATTGTGTTATCAAAAGAACCTAAAGGTTTCGTGGCCGACGCTACAATCACTACGCCAAATGGCCCTCTGGTGGCAAGTGCTAAGCATGAAGATATGTATGCCGCTATCAATGAGCTACTTCTGAAGCTCGAACGGCAACTGAATAAAGTACAGCACAAGAGTGAAGCCCGGCGTACTGAGGGCAGCGTGAAAGAGGCTAATTTGCAACAGCTTGAAGAAGATTAATCATTTTATTGAGTTTATCAACGCGCCTCCGGGCGCGTTTTTTTATCTTAAACTATTACTTTTCTCCGCTATCCCTCATCCACTAAACAATAATAGCGGTTGACAGAACTAAAACCTCGCGGTTAAGTTAGAGGCATCATTTATTGGAGTTTTGTTATTTATGCACCATATACCGTTTTTCTTCGCTTTCTTTTTTAACGTCCCCTGACTGGGAGGCGATTCGTCCGTGGCTTGGAAACAAGCAGAGAGAAAGCGAAGACGAACATTAAAGCCTCCCACCGGGGGGCTTTTTTATTGGATAAGATAAAAAATAAGGTAAGACGACACCATGAGCGATAACCCATTATCAGGGCTGAGAGAACGTATCACTGCACTCGATCTTAAACTGCTGGAGCTGCTGGCCGAGCGTCGGGATTTAGCACTGGACGTAGCCAGAACCAAACAGTCAACTCACCTGCCTATTCGTGATAAAGAACGCGAACGCGATCTGTTAAGACGCCTGGTGGAAGAAGGAAAAAAACATCGACTTGATGGTCACTATATTACCCGTCTGTTTCAAATCATCATTGAAGATTCAGTACTGACCCAGCAGGCTCTGCTGCAACAGTATATTAATCAGGACAAACTTAGCTCGGCACGTATTGCTTTCCTTGGGCCTAAAGGTACTTACTCTCATCTGGCTGCACGCCAATATGCTGCTCGTCATTTTGATACCTTGGTTGAATGCGGCTGTAATAAATTTGACGACATTTTCAGACAGGTGGAAATCGGTCAGGCAGACTACGGCATTCTTCCTATTGAGAACACTAGCTCTGGTTCCATTAACGAAGTATATGATCTGCTGCAATCCACCAATTTGTTTATCGTGGGTGAATTGACTAATCCTATTAACCACTGCCTGCTATCGTCGGTAGATACCGATCTGAGTCAGATTGAGGTGGTTTACAGCCATCCACAACCTTTCCAGCAGTGCAGCCAGTATCTTAACGGCTTCCCTAACTGGAAAATCGAATATTGCGAAAGCACCTCAGCGGCAATGGAAAAAGTTGCCAGTCTGAAATCGCCGAAAGCGGTAGCGCTGGGCAGTGAGCCAGGTGGTGCGCTATATAACCTTCAGGTACTGGAACACAGTCTGGCAAACCAAAAAGATAACATCACTCGCTTTATCGTGGTGGCACGTAAACCGGTTGAAGTTGCCCCACAAATACCGGCCAAAACCACTATTATCGTTGCTACCGGCCAACAGTCTGGTGCACTGGTGGAAGCCTTGTTGGTATTGCGTAAACACAATGTGGTAATGACTAAGCTGGAATCCCGTCCGATTAACGGTAACCCTTGGGAAGAGATGTTCTACATCGATATGCAGGTGAATCTGGAGTCAGAATCCATGCAGAAAGCGCTGGAAGACCTGACGCCGATTACTCGTTCAGTGAAGGTGTTAGGGTGTTATCCGAGTGAGACGGTGGTGCCGGTTAAGGTAAATTAGTTGATTTGAGTATTAGTAAATCGGCTTATTGGATATTCCGACCATAAAGACAATATGCCTATATACACCTTTGGTGTACGGCCGGAAGGGCCATATACTCAGCTACAGAGCGTGTCGGGCCTAGCTTCTGATAAGCACCCTTTATAATTAAGGCCGCTATATAGCGGCCTTAATGTGCTGAGAAATCGAATAAATCAACTGTTGTGTATATTCCGACCGTAAAAAACAATGTGCTTAAATCAACACTTAGTACGGTCGGTAAACCATCTATACTCAGCTACAGAGCGTGTCGGGCCTAGATTCCCTAGGGGCGCTTCGTTGGCTTACGCCAAGTCGACCCCAACGGCAATCTCTCCCTCCAATTGCCTATGCTAAAACATAAAACTAAATCATCTGACTTTGTCATCAATCTAAGGCCGCTGTATCGCGGCCTTACTATTTAAAGATATTCACGTTATGCCGCTATCAAATATAAACAGCAATAACTTCAGTTACCCACCAAACATATCCCTGACCCAGTCAGGAACGCTGCTTTCGCTCTGCTGTTGTGGTTGCTGTTGCTGCTGTTCAACTGGCTGTTGCGGTGCCAAACACAGGCTTTCAGGACTGTCAGTCCACACTGGTAACCGGCGATCGCCGCCGTTGCAGACGAAATTACCATCACTGTCGGTGCCCATCATACTGATGTGTTCCGGAGGCGTTAACGTCAGTGCCAGCGGGGTTTGGTTTTCCAGATAGCGGCGGTACAGTGTTAGTGCACCGTTGGCCCCTGTCAGTTTCGCCGGGCCGTTATTATCACGACCAACCCAGGCAATGGAAACTTCTTTGCCGTCAATACCCACAAACCAGCTGTCGCGCAGGTCATTGGTGGTACCGGTTTTTGCCGCCAGATTATAGTTACCAAACTTACCCGCCAGTGAACGTGAGGTTCCGCGGGCAACACCTTGCTGCATCGCATATAAAGTCAGATAAGCGGCTTGAGGTTCCACAACGCGCTGGGCTTGTGGCAGGCTTTGGAACAACACCGTGTTATCTTCAGAGAGCACTGAACGCAGAACCGAAAGCTTCGCCCGTTGACCACCGCTACCGATTGTTTGATACATCTGTGCGGCTTCCATTGGCGTCAGGCTGGTTGAACCCAGCAGCATAGCAGGAACAGTTTGAATTGAGCTGTCCGGCACGCCCAAGCGCTGAAGCATGTCTTTCACTTTATCCAGACCTAAATCCAGACCAAGGTTTACCGTTGGAATATTCAGCGAGTTTGCCAGCGCATCAACCAACATCACTCTGCCACGGAACTGGCGATCGTAGTTTTGCGGCTGCCACGTCTTACTGCCGGGAATATTGACCGACAGCGGCTCATCTTTTAGCCAGGTATTTAAACGATAGTTGCCGGGTTCACTCAACGCCGTCAGATAAGTTGGTGGTTTAGCTAAAGAACCAATCGAGCGCCGGGCCTGAACCGCACGGTTAAAACCAGCATACTGAGGCTGAGAGCCACCGACTACCGCCCGAACTTCCCCGCTAAAGCGGTCAACAATCACCATTGCCGCTTCTAAATCTTTTACGTTACGTGCAGCCCGCAAAGCAGGAACGCCCTCTTCCACCGCTTTTTCCGCCGCATTCTGCGATACCGGGTCCAGAGTAGTAAAGATCTTCACGCCGGACAGATCGTTAACTTTATCCCCCAGTTTTTCCTGCAGCTCATTATGCACTAACTGCATAAACGCTGGCTGAGGAGTAATCACCCCACCACGCGGCTGAACACCCAGAGGACGCGCGCTCAATACGCCGTACAATTCCTGATCGATAACATTTTGCTGTTGGGCTAAACGCAGTACCAGATTACGCCGTTCCAGAACAATATCCGGATTCTTCCATGGGTTATACAGAGAAGCCCCTTTCACCATACCCACCAGCATCGCCTGCTGATCGACACTCAATTCATTAATTGGACGACCAAAGAAATAGAGGCTGGCTAACGGGAAGCCACGAATCTGATCGGCACCACTCTGCCCCAAATAAACTTCGTTCATATACAGCTCAAGAATACGTTCTTTGCTGTATCGGGCATCCAGAATAACCGCCATATAAGCTTCGCGTAATTTACGCGACAGGGAACGCTCATTGGTTAAAAACAGGTTCTTCACCAATTGTTGCGTTAAAGTACTTCCTCCCTGAACGGTGCGCCCCGCTGAGAGGTTAGCTAACACCGCACGACCAATAGAGAACAGACTGATACCGTCATGGCTATAGAAATTACGGTCTTCAGTGGCAATCAGCATATCTGCCATTGGATAAGGGAAACTTTTACCGGCCACAAACAGGCGCTGTTCGCCGTTCGGAGCCTGTAACATAGTAATAAGCTTAGGATCGAGGCGGAAGAAGCCAAACTCACGTCCGGTATCCAGATTCACAATGCGTGACAATCCGGCGTTATTAAACTCCAGACGAGCGCTAATCTGTTCTTCTTTGACGTCAGGGAAATCAAACGGACGGCGCAGCATCTCAATATTATTATTCTGAACGGTATACTCACCGGGACGGGTGATTTTAGTGACATTGCGATACTGCATGCCATTAAGCAAATCCACCATCTCTTTCTTGCTGTAAGACATACCCGGCTCAAGGTTTACCATGCGCCCATACACTGCTGCCGGTAAATTCCAAACCTTACCATCGATACGGCTACGGATTTGTGAGTCAAGATAGATGCCATAGAATGCCAACAGGGCAATAGCCACGATCGCCAGCTTAATACAAAGCCCGACGGTACGACGTAGCCAGCTCGGCTTACGGGATTTTTTAACTTTAGGCGGCATGAATAGCTCCCGATATCATTACGCTTGTCCTCTTGAATTCAGTCATCATCGTTTAGCTTCACTACGGGTAATAAATTGCGGGCGTATTGTACCCTAATTAGAAGGCAGGGTAGACCATTGGTTTTTACCCGCCGATAAATATATATCACCCATTATGAAAACGTTTAGTTTTACGGGTGGGCAGCGCATTTGCCGGATCGTCAGGCCACACATGTTTTGGGTAGCGGCCCTTCATCTCCTTTTGCACCTCTTTATAAGCGCCCTGCCAAAAAGCGGCTAAGTCCTGAGTAATTTGCAGTGGTCGGTGCGCCGGGGATAACAACTCAACCACCAGAGAAACCCGACCATCAGCAATCACCGGAGTTTGTTTTTCACCAAACATCTCTTGTAAACGAACCGCCAGCACTGGCGGCCGTTCGCTATCGTAACGTATTGGCAAACGAGAACCGGTTGGTACGCAATAGCTAACAGGCAATTCACTGTCCAGACGCTGGCGCTGCTGCCAGTCCAGCTTACGATTTAATGCTTCAGAAAGATTAACCTGTTTAAGCCCCTTAATATCCCTGATGCCTTTTAGTGAGGGTAATAACCATGCCTCTAGGGTTTCCAACAGTTCACTGTCATCCACCAACGGCCACGAATACTGAGGCAGCCACTCCCTCGCCCGCTGAATACGAGTACGCAGTTGCATCGCCTCCTCATCCCAGGCTAAAGCAGAAATACCCTGAGTTCTCACCCACTCCAGTAACGCAGCATGCAGTTGCTCTTCAGAAGGTTTACTGAGCGGTTGGGCTTTTAGTATCAGACGACCAATCTGTTGACGCTGCCAGGCTCGTAATGTTCCTTTCTCTTCATCCCACTCAATAGCGCTCTGTTGTGTAACTAACTGCGGCATACGTTGAGCTAATGCCTCCGGCTCGATTTTAGCTGCTAACAATATACGTGCATCAGGGCTATTAGCCCCTTGCAATAACGAAGCCGCAATCAACCACTCAGAGCGCCACAGGCCATCATCCGTATCAATTTGAGCCCCCATACCGTTAGCCAGCAGATAACGCCCTTCTTCTCCGCGCTTTTGTGCAATACGATCGGCAAAGCCCGCTGCCAGCAAAAAAGGTATTTCATCACTGTCCGGATGGGTATTGCGGAATTTTAATCGCTGCCCCAGCTGACGAGCGCGTTTTGTCCATGCAGCCTGAGGATGCAGTAACCAATAACTAATATCTTTACTGCCGTTTCTTGGTGGCTCTTCCACAATGGCGGTCAATAATAAAGCGGTAGCTAAAGATTCTGGCTTTTGTTGCGCCGCATAAACCAGCATCGCTGCTAATCGCGGTTCACAGCCGGTTTCCGCCATCTGGCGACCAACCTGAGTCAGATTTCCCTGTTCATCGACAGCGCCAAGTTGTATCAATAGCCGTCGGGCGGCAGCCAGAGAAGTGGAAGGAGGTAAATCCAGCCAGCGCATTTGCTGAATATCACGACAACCCCATTGCAGCAATTCCACGGTCAGGCCGGATAAATCACTCTGCATAATCTCCGCCTCACCCTGCTCTGCAGCACGTTCCGCCTGCTCACGGGAAAACAGATGCCAACATGCACCGGCAGATAGACGGCCTGCACGTCCGGCACGCTGGGTCATGGAGGCTTTAGAAATACGTTGAGTGATTAAACGCGTCAGTCCGGTTCGCGGATCGAAACGAGCTACTCGCTCAAGACCACTGTCGACCACCAGATTAATACCGTCGATAGTCAGACTGGTTTCAGCGATATTAGTCGTCAGCACAATTTTTCGCCGACCAGGTGGAGAAGGCGAAATCGCTTTTTGTTGTTCAGCTAAAGACAGTGCGCCATACAGCGGACAAAGATCGATATCATCCGTCAGGCTACCGGATAACAAATCACACACCCGACGAATTTCGGCTACACCTGGCAAAAACAACAGCATTGACCCTGAATGTTGATTCACTACCTGCCTGACCGCCTGCGCCACCTTATCTTCAAAATATCCACTGGCAGGTAACGACAGGTAGTGACGTTCAACGGCAAAACTACGCCCTTCAGCTGAAATCACCGGCGCATCCGGCAAAAATTGTTGCAGTCGCTGGTTATCCAGCGTTGCCGACATAATCAGCAGCTTCAAATCATCCCGCAGACCGCTCTGAACATCTAATAATAAGCTAAGGGCTAAATCCGCCTGTAAACTACGCTCATGAAATTCATCCAGAATCACCAGAGAAACATCTTCCAGCATCGGATCCTGTTGCAGCATCCGGATCAACACCCCTTCCGTCACCACTTCCAGACGAGTCGCCGGCCCGCTAAGACTCTCAGAACGCATCCGATAGCCAATACATTCCCCCACCGGCTGATTCAACTGCTGAGCTAACCGCTGCGCCACACTGCGAGCCGCCAAACGACGCGGCTCCAGCATAATAATACGCCCCGACAGCCAGGACGATTGCTCAAGCAACCTCAACGGCAACCAGGTCGATTTCCCCGCACCGGACGGTGCCTGCAACAATACACAAGGCGAATGCTGCAAAGCATCAAGCAATGGCTGAAGAACTTCACTTACCGGCAGAGACACACATAACCTCAATCAGATAACTTAGGTATCAAAATAAATTTTATCGGCCCATAGTGTACCAGCCACCAAAACAACCGGCAGGATAACTTTCATTGATTTACCAAACTGAATACATGATGAATAATAGGCCGCGTTAAATAAGGCACCCTGTCGATTAGCATTGTTCATCGGAGGGAGAGACGGGCGTGGGGGTCGACTTGGCGTAAGCCAACGAAGTGCCCGTAGCCCGGCTAGGCCCGACGCACTCTGATGCTAAGTGTAAGGCCCTTCCGACCGGGTACGGCGACAATATTCTCACATTGTCTTTACGGTCGGAACCTCCACGGAAGCCATCAAAACCAAGGTTGTTATCACTACCCGGAGTTTCAAAGCGACCTTTAAAAACCAATAGGATCTCCCATGAACTTCACCACCCCACTGCAACCCGCCACGCTAATCAAACGCTACAAGCGTTTCCTTGCCGATGTCATCACACCGCAGGGGGACCAACTCACACTACACTGCGCAAATACCGGTGCCATGACCGGCTGTGCTGAACCCGGTGATACCGTCTGGTACTCCACTTCAGACAACCCCAAGCGAAAATATCCCCACTCATGGGAACTCACCCAAACCCAGTCTGGCGATATCATTTGTGTCAATACGTTACAGGCAAACGCTCTGGTAAAAGAGGCACTGGAAAACCAGTGGATTAAAGAACTAAGTGGCTACAGCTCGCTACGCAGCGAAGTTCGCTATGGCGATGAAAACAGCCGCATCGATTTTCTGCTCGAACATCCCGAGCGACCAAAGTGCTATGTTGAAGTGAAATCGGTCACCTTATTACAGCAGCACTGCGGCTATTTTCCCGACGCGGTCACAACTCGTGGTCAAAAACATCTGCGTGAGCTACAAATAATGGCAGAAAATGGACATCGCGCTATGCTTTTCTTTGCCGTGCTACACAGTGGAATTGACAGCGTTAAAGTGGCACAACATATTGACCCAATTTACGCAAAGCTTTTTGAACAAGTTAAGAAACACGGTGTCGAAGTCGTCTGTTATAAAGCCAGACTATCGCCAACAGAGGTGATACTACAAAGTCCGGTATCCGTCATAAGTTAAATTTTCAGGTAAAAAGTAATAAAAGAAGATAGTTTTGGTCAAATAACCAGCAGTTACACCGGCATGAACATGCTTTTCTTCACAGCATTGTCATACTTAAGACAGGAAAAATTGCTAACTTCATCTTCATCTGTTATTTATAGCGGCCTGATTTTTTCTCTAGTGTAAAACTACAACGCGTATTTTGTAGGAGAAGCAAAATGCAAGAAGGGCAAAAGCGTAAAACATCGTCCTTAAGTATCCTGGCTATCGCAGGCTTAGAGCCTTATAAAGAGAAGCCGGGAGAAGAATATATGAACGAAGCCCAGCTTAAACATTTCAAGCTGATTCTTGAAGCATGGCGTGGCCAATTGAGAGACGAAGTCGATCGTACTGTCAGCCATATGCAAGACGAAGCGGCTAACTTCCCCGACCCTGCCGATCGTGCAACACAGGAAGAAGAGTTTAGTCTGGAACTGCGGAACCGTGACCGTGAACGTAAGCTGATCAAAAAAATCGATAAAACTCTGCAAAAAATTGCAGAAGACGATTTTGGTTACTGTGAATCCTGCGGCGTTGAAATCGGTATTCGCCGCCTTGAAGCCCGTCCTACTGCCGATCTTTGTATCGACTGTAAAACACTGGCTGAGATTCGCGAAAAACAAATGGCAGGTTAATCTGTCCGTTACATCTGAATCCCTTATTGGTTCTGCCACCTTTATGATGGCAGAACAAGGGAACAATGATGACGGATTCAGGCTATTCAACCACCTTAATGACTAACCGTTATGTGGGGCGTTTTGCCCCCTCTCCTTCCGGAGATTTGCATTTTGGTTCCCTGATTGCCGCGCTGGGCAGTTTTCTGCAAGCGCGGTCAAATCATGGGGACTGGTTAGTTCGTATCGAAGATATTGATCCCCCCAGAGAAGTGACCGGCGCTGCTTGCCGAATTCTGACCACCCTGGAACATTATGGACTGCACTGGGATGGTGAAGTGCTTTATCAGTCTCAACGCAGCGACGCCTATTACCAGATTTTGCATCAGCTTTATCAGCAGAAACGTTGCTACTATTGCCACTGTACCCGAGCCAGAATTCAACAATCCGGCGGGGTTTATGATGGACACTGCCGCAATTTATCACTGTCATCTCAGGATGCATCTTTACGGTTACATGTGACACAACCGGTTTATCAGTTTTACGATAAACATCTCGGAACACTGGTAGCCGAACCGAATTTCGCCAGCGAAGATTTCATTATCCATCGTAAGGATGGATTGTTTGCTTATAATCTCGCCGTGGTGGTGGATGACCACTTTCAGGGAGTGACAGAAATTGTGCGGGGCGCCGATTTGATTCAGCCAACCGTACGACAAATCGCCCTGTATCACCAGCTAGGTTGGAAAGAACCTGACTATTTTCATCTTCCACTGGCATTAAATAATCAGGGGCATAAGCTGTCGAAACAGAACCATGCCCCACCGTTATCCCTTGACCATCCTCTGCCGGTACTGGCCGAAGCCATGCAGTTTTTAGGACAATCACTGCCTGATGACTGGCAAGATGCTTCCATCGAAGCATTACTGGCGTGGGGTGTTGACCATTGGGACCACAGCCGCATACCCGTAACGCCGGAGCTAACCACACACTTTCCATTCTCAAATGATTCAGTGTGAGCTATTATAGGCCGCCGTTTACCATACGTGGTTTACTGACTACTATTTGATTATTTGATGAGTCTCCTGAACGGCGCCGCTCATCACTGACAGATACACTATGACCGAGGTGCCCTATTTTTACCCGCGTAGCTAATTTTTGCCGCAAGGTACTCACCCGAGAGTCTGATTCAGACATACAGGAACAGAACCACAACACTGATGATGTCGTGGTCATTCCCCGTGCGCAGCACACCATTTCTCGTAAGGACATTAGCGATAATGCCCTGAAAGTCCTGTACCGATTAAATAAATCGGGATATGAGGCCTATCTGGTTGGCGGCGGTGTCAGAGACCTGCTGCTGAATAAAAAACCAAAAGATTTTGATATCACAACCAATGCGACACCAGAACAGGTGCGCAAGCTGTTCCGCAACTGCCGCCTGATTGGTCGCCGCTTTCGTCTGGCCCACATTATGTTTGGCCCGGAAATTATCGAAGTTGCTACCTTCCGTGGTGTGCACAGCGATAACAATGACAAAAATGAATCTCAGCAAGCTAATAACGGCATGCTGCTACGTGATAACGTCTATGGCTCCATTACTGAAGATGCTCATCGTCGCGATTTTACCGTTAACAGTCTGTACTACAGCGCTGATGATTTCACCCTGCGTGATTTCACCGGAGGACTGCAAGATTTACAACAGGGCATTATCCGCCTGATTGGCGACCCGGAAACCCGCTATCGTGAAGATCCGGTCAGAATGCTCAGAGCTATTCGTTTTGCCGCCAAACTTGCTATGCGTATTGAGACAGCAACCGCAGAGCCGATTACTCGTTTAGCCCATTTGCTACGTGATATTCCCCCGGCACGACTGTTTGAAGAAGCTTTAAAGCTGCTACAGGCTGGGTACGGCTACCCTACTTATCAATTGCTGCGTGAACATAACCTGTTTAAGGCTTTATTCCCGCTGATTGACAAGAGCTTTACGCCGCAGGGCGACAGCAACATGGAGAAGATCCTCAGCCAGGTGCTGAAGAATACTGACCAACGTCTGCAAAACGGTAAGCGTGTCAATCCGGCATTCCTGTTTGCAGCCATGCTGTGGTATCCGCTGGTTGAGCATGCCCAGAAACTCACTCAGGAAAGTGGCCTGGCCTATTATGATGCCTTTGCCCTTGCCATGAATGACATTCTGGATGAGCAGTGTATGACGCTGGCCATTCCTAAACGAATTACTTCGTTAGTGCGTGATATCTGGCAATTACAGCTGCGTCTGCCTCGTCGTCAGGGCAAGAAAGCCTATAAGCTGATGGAACATCCAAAATTCCGCGCCTCGTTCGATCTGTTGCTGCTCAGAGCCGAAATTGAAAAAGGTGAAGTTCAGAAACTCAGCCACTGGTGGGATGAATTCCAGCAGGCCGATATGCAACGCCAAAAGACCATGCTTAATGCGCTGGGTGATGAACCATCCCGCCATCGCCGGTCTCGTCGGCCACGCAAGAATACGCCTAAGCCGCAGTAACTTTCTGACTTAAGCCTCCTCCCGGAGGCTTAATAACATAATGGACAGAGATAATGACTCAGGTATTTATCGCATTAGGCAGTAATCTTAATCAGCCACTGGCTCAGGTTGAAGTGGCACTGAATGCTATAAAGCTGATCCCTCAGACTCACCTGGTCGCCTGTTCGCCATTATATCGCACCAAACCATTAGGCCCACAGGACCAACCTGATTATCTGAATGCAGTAGTAGAACTGGAAACCCAGCTTTCTGCTGAGCACCTGCTTGATGCTACGCAGGCTATTGAACTCAATCAGGGACGGGAAAGAAAAGAACACCGTTGGGGACCCCGTACGCTGGATCTGGATATTTTACTGTTTGGTAATCAGACTATTAACACCCCGCGTCTGACAGTTCCTCATTATGATATGCACAACCGAGGGTTTATGCTTTATCCACTGGCTGATATTGCTCCAGACCTGATTTTTCCTGATGGCAGCACGCTGGCTTCGCTGCTGTCCCGGGTACCGGCTGACGGATTAGAGCGCTGGTTTCCTTAGTTATTATCGCTAACTGAATACCATCATTTTTACTGCGAAACCGCTTTAACGGGCCGTTGAGGCAATTGTATTTTTGTTATTCTTAGTTATGTGCAGATTATTTAAGGACTATTTTTACAAAAGGCAATCATCTATCTATGCTTGAGTAACGGCCTGAATTGTCAAATGTGAATAACTTCAGTGCTCAACCTTTCGGGGTCATGTTATGTTTTTTGACGGTGTCATCATTAACATCAGTATTGTGCTGACTGGTTTTTATTTTATTTCCAAGCTGTCTAAACTTCCTTTAGATGCCGCTCTTCCGTTGGGAAAACAAATACAAATTGGCCTGTGCAATGGTCTCCTGTGTTTCACTTTGATGAAATTTTCTATTCCTACTATCAATCACACACTGATCGATTTACGCCATATTCCCCTGATCGTTGCAGCTTGCTATATCGGACCGGTTCCCACCCTGATTACAGCCCTAATCATTTCGGTTTCCCGTGTGGTTATCAACTTTAACGATACAGCCCTTATTGTTTCTGTTTTTTATGCATTCCTGGGAATTGTACTGGCGTTTTGTTCACATTATATTCAGAAGTCCCTGCGCTATCGTGCCGCATTGTTCAGCGTTATTACCGTTGTTTTTATCTGTATTGCCTATGCCATCGCTACACAAAACGTAGCTAAAATAATTAAATTCACTTTTTTAATGACGCTGTTTTCCACTATTGGAATGTTGCTTTCGCTGATGCTATTAAAGGACCTTAAACAGCGAAAAATAGAGATGCTGACATACCAGGGGCTTGCCCAGCAGGACTTCCTCACCAGCTTACTGAATCGCAGAATGTTCGATCAGGCAATACAGAGCATTAATCTGTCTAAGCAAAATGTTGTATTGATGCTGATGGATGTAGATTATTTTAAACAGATTAATGACCAGTATGGTCACGATGCTGGCGATCGTGTCCTGAGAGATATTGCCCACATCCTTGACTCTTACACCGCCTATGGACAGAAGACATTTCGAATTGGTGGAGAGGAATTCTCAGCTATTCTGATTGATTGCCCAATCCCTCTGGCAAAAAAAATCGCTGAAGATATTTGCCGTAAAGTGGAAAGTCATGCCTGTATTCTGGCCAATGGTGAGGTAATCCATGCCACTATTTCGATTGGCATTAGCGGCAGTGGACCACATTATAATAAAAACAGCCTGTCCCTGTTTCGACGCGCGGACCGGGCGCTATATCAGGCAAAATCAGACGGCAGGAACCGAATATCCTACGCGTCTGATGATATCTACCACGACCCAAATTCCGCTTAATAACTCAGCTTATTGCTTTGGTACCATCGGTTTAATATCCGAACGGGTATTAGCAATACGTTCGGCCATCGCCTGAATACTATCTGAACTTAAGATATATAAACGTTTCAGGGTAAAAGGATTATCGCCTGGTTTAACCTTTCCTCTGACGGTGGTCACTGCCAGACGATAACCTGCCAGTTTCGCTGCCTGAATCGCATTGTCGTTATAACCACCAAACGGATAGGAGATATATTGCACTCGTGGATTAAATTGGGTTAGTGCCCGACGAGAGCGTTCAAAATCTAATTCAATATTATGTTCATCACGGCTCAATAACACCGGACGTTTATCATCCGAATAACGATGCAGGAAATGAGTATGTGACTGGATATCGAAGACTTCCTGAATCTGTTTTAGCTCGCTGATACTCATAAACTGTAAAGAGTTCGGATCCCAGTTTTGTGGATCGTGCTTAATCCGCGATGAAATAATAAAAGCCGTTGCCTGAAGCTCATATTTTTTCAGAATCGGATAAGCGTAGCGATGCACCGATTTCAATCCATCATCAAAGGTTAATACTACCGCCTTTGCCGGAATATTAAGGGTATTATTCAAATAACCCTCTAGCTGATACAGGCTGATAGTTTGATAATTTGCCTGCTTCAGGTAGGCCATTTGATTATCAAATGCCGATACCGAAGTGGTGGTTGAGGTATGACGAAAATATTTATTCTCGCTATCCTGCAAAATATGATGATAGGTCAGTACCGGCACGCCGTTGTCCAGTTCGCATTCATCTGCCTGAATGTATTTAGCATCATCGCCGATATTAATTTCATACCACAGAGAACCATCCTCGCCTCTTAAACGACCAAGAATGGGATAACGTAGATTCTCGTTCAGTACTCCAAAAACTTTACTGGTATCTTTTGGCCGATCGTAAATCGTCGTTGGACGAACAGTGATCAGGTTCTGATTTAGCTTTTGTAGATCGGCTAATGCCAGTCCCAAAGCTTTTTTCGATTTAGTGAGAGGTAAGACGGCATCTTTCGGGATCAACCCATGGGCGTTACCAAAAGTAAATTCGTAGTAGTTAGGGCTCAGAGGGTAGACCATAATCTCCTGATCTTTATCCACACTACCCACGTTAATAATGTCATTGCCAACTTGAGCCATAATCTGGCTGTCACGAATAATGCGTACCTGAACTGGTTTTATATCATCACTTTGCGATTCACCTTCTGCCGCAGCACAGGTCGAAAATATAAACAAAGGTAATGTAATCAGCGTAATGAGAAGAGACTTAAGACGCATAAGTTATATTTTTCTTATAGGAATACAAAACACCGGAAATACCAGAACTGAATATTAAAATTGTTCTTATGCAATTATGTAATAAATTGCCTGATGACAGGATCGTTACATCTGGCATGCCACTATTTATTAAAATAGCGGTAATGCCCATTAATTTTCCATAAAAACAGAATATCTTCAGCCCGAGCACCGGAACCTATATTGTGAACAATCAACGGCCTGCCTTCGCGGGTATAACGATCGGTCACAATACCTATATGGGGTAGTCCATTATCCAAACGCCAGGAAACAATGTCACCAGGTAAGTAATCCCTTGCATTGAGTGAGACTGGCTGTTCCATTTTATGCCGTTTAAAATAAGTTTCAAGATTCGGCACTCGTCGATGATCAATATTTGTGTCCGGTTTCTTCAATCCCCAATTGCGTGGGTAAGAAGAAAAGTTTCCTTTCATGTCCTGATGAACCAATTGCTGTAAATCCGCACCCTGCTGGCGCAAAGCCCGAATCACCACATCAGAACAAACACCTCGTTCAATATCTACATCACCGCCGGGATACTTCAAAGAAACATAAGCCGGATCGTAATAACGCGTTTTTCCTATCTGGTCTTCAGCGCTTAACGCCAACGCCTGATTAGTTTGTTTTTTCACCGGTGTTGCAACCGAAGCTGTTGTTGCACGAACCGGAGTCTGACTGTCTGACTGAAGAGAACCGCTGAAAAAAATAGCGGCACCAAACATAAGCAAAAGTGCTGCAACCGTACTGAAAATCTTCATCCCTGAATCCTTTTCTGACAGGTCTTAACAAAAGAACCCGAAAACAAATGTAATTTGATTAAAACTACACTTAAATTCGGGCTCCACACTGCATGATTACTGTTAGCTACGTAAACCGCGGCCGCGGGAAATTAACCACCAGCTTAACAGATAAAATGCCACGGTAAACGCAATTAGCACCCCAAAAGTCAGGGTTAATGTTACGTCTGAAATACCAAGAAAACCGTAACGGAAACCGCTAATCATATAAACGATTGGGTTTACTTTCGACACCATCTGCCAGACTGGAGGAAGCAGCGTCAGGGAATAAAACACCCCGCCCAGATAGGTCAGCGGCGTCAACACGAAGGTTGGTACGATACTGATATCATCAAAGGTTTCTGCAAAAATAGCATTCACCAATCCACCTAACGAAAACAGCACAGAGGTCAGTAGCAGAGTGACTGCAATCACCCACCAGGAATGAATTTCCAGCGAGACAAAAAACAGTGACACCAGAGTAACCAACACACCTACGCAAATACCGCGAGCAACACCGCCACCCACAAAACCCAGGATGATGATGTGCGTCGGTACCGGTGCTACCAACAGTTCCTCAATACTGTGCTGATATTTAGCACCAAAGAATGATGAAGCTACGTTGGAATAGGAGTTGGTAATCACTGACATCATGATTAAACCAGGCACGATAAACTGCATGTAGTCTACGCCCTGCATCTCACCAATACGCGAACCAATCAGGTTACCAAAGATAATAAAATAGAGCGTCATGGTGATCACTGGTGGAACCAGAGTTTGCACCCAGATACGGCCGAAACGAGTGACCTCTTTTATCCAGATACTTTTTAACGCTATCCAGTAGAGATTCATCATTCTGCCTCTTCCTTATAATCATTAACCAAATGAACAAATAACTCTTCGAGTCGGTTGGCCTTATTACGCATGCTCAACACTGAGACACCCTGTGCACTAAGCTGAGCAAATACGCTATTCAGCCCCTGCTCTCTTTCTACTTCCACTTCTAATGTTGAGGTGTCCAGTAACCGACTGATATAACCTTCCAGATGAGGAATTGGACTTTTGGGAGCTAAATCGAGAATAAAGGTTTCTGATTTTAGTTTCGCCAGCAGCTCACGCATCGAGGTATTTTCCACCAGTTCTCCCTGACGAATAATACCAATATTACGGCACAGCATTTCTGCCTCTTCCAGATAGTGAGTGGTAAGAATAATGGTAATTCCCTGTTGATTCAGCTCTTTCAGGAACTGCCACATTGATCGACGCAGCTCAATATCAACACCAGCGGTTGGTTCATCAAGAATTAACAACTTCGGCTGATGCATTAATGCACGGGCAATCATCAGTCGACGTTTCATACCACCGGAAAGGCGCATGGCTTTCTCATTACGCTTTTCCCACAATTCTAAACGTTGCAGATAGGTTTTCGCACGGGACAACGCTTCCTGACGAGGAACACCATAATATCCCGCCTGGGTTATCACAATCTGCATAACCGTTTCGAAGGGGTTAAAGTTAAATTCCTGAGGAACCAAACCCAACTGGCGTTTGGCATTCACTAAATCATTATCAATGTCATAGCCAAATACGCGCACATGACCCGCGCTTTTATTCACCAGAGAGCTGATAATGCCAATTGTTGTGGATTTACCGGCTCCATTAGGGCCAAGCAGCGCATAAAAATCGCCGGCTTCCACGTTCAGATTTATGCCTCGCAACGCTTTCACGCCACCGGCGTAAACTTTACTTAATTGCGATAACTCCAACGCGTATGTCATAAATTAGGGATTACCTTGTATTGATGCAAAAAAATAGAAACCGTCCGCAAAATGCGGCCGTTCTTTATGGTGCTAGCTTAATCGTTACATCAAAAGTTAACAAATTAAAAATTAACACTTTTGAAACATATCAATCGGGTATAACATAATCTTCTTGCTGTTATCCCACTACCCAACGGGTCGAGCATGCTATTTTCACTGATGTTCATAGATGCCCGCGCCATTGGTATGAATAACCTGCAACACCATAAACGATAGTCAATCCGTGGTTCTGTTTTGAAAAGTACCACCATTACCTTATATTAACGCCATTAAAAACTACGAGCTATTAAACTGTATGAAAGAAATAGAACGACTAATGCATAATAATGAGGTCTGGTCAGCCAGTATCAGCAAGGACGACCCCGAATTTTTTGAGCGTTTGGCACTAGCACAACGGCCACGCTTTTTATGGATTGGTTGCTCGGACAGCCGTGTTCCAGCAGAACGGTTAACCGGTCTGGAACCTGGCGAACTATTTGTACACCGCAATGTTGCTAACCTGGTCATCCATACCGACCTTAACTGCTTATCCGTCGTTCAGTACGCCGTTGAAGTACTGGAAGTAGAACACATTATTATTTGTGGTCACTATGACTGTGGCGGTGTAACCGCGGCAATAAATAACCCGGAGCTGGGCCTGATTAATAACTGGCTGCTACACATTCGCGACCTCTGGTATAAACACAGCTCACTGATTGGTGAACTACCGCCAGAAAAACGTGCTGACCTGCTAAGCGAAATCAATGTCGTTGAGCAAGTGTATAACCTTGGCCACTCCACCATTGTTCAGTCCGCCTGGAAACGCGGGCAAAAAGTTCTGATTCATGGGTGGGTATACGGTATGCAGGATGGTAGATTACGCGATCTGGAAGTCAGTGCTAATAGCCGTGAATCCCTTGAGTTATTGTATCGCAAAGCGATATCCAATTTGCTACTGACAGACAGTAAGTAGACCTCAGCAGCAATACAATAAAAGCGGAATAATCGAAAAACGGTCATTCCGCTTTATTTTTACTGGTGATTACTCGTCCAGCAGTACAACCTTACCCACATAAGGCAAATGGCGATAACGCTGTGCGTAGTCGATGCCGTAACCAACCACAAACTCATCTTCAATCGAGAAACCAATATAGTCGATTGGTACCGGAACTTCGCGGCGTGATGGCTTATCCAGCAGAGTACACAGTGCAATAGAGTTAGGCTCGCGCAACTGCAAAATTTCACGCACTTTAGTCAGGGTATAACCTGTGTCAATGATGTCCTCAACGATCAACACATCTTTACCACGAATATCTTCATCTAAATCTTTCAGAATTTTAACATCACGATTGCTGGTCATACTGCTGCCATAGCTGGAAGCAGTCATAAAATCGACTTCGTGATTTACCGTGATCATACGGCATAAGTCAGCCATAAAAATGAAAGAACCGCGCAATAGCCCAACCAGGACCAGCTCTTTGCCGCTGTCGCGATAATGTTGATTAATTTGGGTGGCGAGTTCAGCAATGCGTGTTTTCACGTCTTGCTCGGAAATCATAACTTCAACAATGTGTTTCATAGAAAAATCCGATCAGTTTGCCTGAACGTAGATCCTTTGGCTGAAAGAAAGCACGAGAGTTTACCACAACTCTTTCGCTGGCGCGATGCGTGCTTTGGGTGGTCAATCTTATTGAAATGACTTATTTATGTATAAAAAATAGCCGGTTAACTAAGGAATTAACCGGCCAGATAATTAATTTTTTAACCCGGCGTCTTCTTCAACCTGACGTACAATGGCTTTACCCATCCACTGAACGATATCCTGAATTTGATCTGAATCCAGGTTCCAGATGTCTTTAAACACCAGAAAAACTTCTGAACCGTAAATTAACGAGAAGGCATGTTTCATGCGGTTCAAATCGGCTTCTGCTACCTGATTTTTTAACGGTTCCGCCGCCATTTCAACCAAGCGCTTACGATTCCCCCGGACAAACAGCTTTTCTTTATCCGTCTCTTTATCCAGTCGCTGAGCGCGCAAATCGGCCCACTGTTGTAAAGAGACGCGTAAAGCCGCTCTCAGAGCACCTTCATGTTTTTCCATCTGAGGATAAGCAAATGACAATAAAGCAGAAATTCGCTCACTTACGGTATCTTGCTGAGGCCGCCACTCTTGTATTGGCCCTAAGCTTTCATCGACAATCGTCGAGACCAGAGCACTCTGAGTAGGAAAATAGCGATAAGCCGTAGCACGAGAAACTCCGGCTTCATTTGCCAGCTCGGTAATAGAAGGAAACCATCCCTTCTCAAGCATTTCCATGGCGGTAGAAATCAGCTTATTCAACGTACGGGCCCGAGCACGAGTCAACATTGGTTGCCCTTCATTTGAAGCGACTTTTTTTTCATTTTGTAAGTCATTTCTCATTTTTAATATGATACTCTAGTCTCATTATGGCTATTTTACATACATGGAGTACAGTATGTGACGTTTACTAACTATTACCTCGTCTAAATAAATTCAGAGCCAAGGAAATGTTACGATGAAAAGAAAAACTGTTTATGTTGCAACGACTTTTGATACCAAAAGTGAAGAGGCTTTTTACATTCGGGACCTGATTAATGCAACTGACCTTTTAGTCACCACCGTTGATTTATCGACCAAATCTTCAGACAGCCAATTTGACACGACCTTTTCCGCACAAGATATCGCCGCCCATCACCCACAAGGAGCCGCAAGCGTGTTTTGTGGCGATCGTGGAAAATCGATGGTAGCGATGGCTCAAGCTTTTGAAAAATTTATGCTATCCCGGGACGATGTGGCAGGAATTATCGGCCTTGGAGGATCAGGTGGTACATCTCTGGTTACTCCGGCAATGCAAGCATTACCTATTGGCTTACCTAAACTGATGGTGTCCACCATGGCTTCCGGCGATGTATCAAACTACATTGGCGCCAGCGACATCGCCATGCTCTATTCGGTTACTGATATTGCCGGCCTGAACCGTATTTCCCGTCAGGTACTGGCGAATGCTGCCCATAGTATTGCCGGTGCAGTAAAGTTTGTTATTCCTGAAGTTAAAAATGAAAAACCGGCTTTAGGTCTGACGATGTTTGGTGTGACAACACCCTGTATGCAGGCCATTTCAGCCCAGTTAACCGATAAGTTTGACTGCCTGACTTTCCACGCAACCGGAACCGGCGGCACTGCAATGGAAAAACTGGCTGCCAGCCATTTACTGGACGGGCTGCTGGATATTACGACAACTGAAATCTGCGACCTGCTGTTTGGTGGAGTACTGGCCTGTGGCCCTGACCGTTTGGATGTTGTGGCCCAAACCGAACTTCCTTATGTCGGCTCCTGTGGCGCGCTGGACATGGTCAACTTCGGCAACCCGAATACTATACCTGCACACTATAAAGACCGTCTGTTCTACCCCCACAATGCTCAGGTAACGCTAATGCGTACTACTAAAGAAGAAAATCAACAAATGGGTGAATGGATTGGTCGCAAACTGAATGCCTGTAACGGCGAAGTACGTTTTCTGATACCGGAAGGTGGCGTTTCCGCGCTGGATGCACCTGGTCAACTATTCTGGTCACCAGAAAATGATGCCGCCCTGTTTGAAGCCCTGGAAAAAACCGTGATCCAAACTGAACGCCGTCGTCTGATCCGCGTTCCTTACAATATTAACGATCCGCGTTTTTCCGATGAGGCGGTTAACCAATTTCATCAAATCTGGAACAAAAAATAAGGAGTTCCTATGTCACGTTTTACCCGTGAAGAGCTATTACAAAAATTTCGCGCCATGATTGCACGTAAAGAACCCATTATCGGCGGTGGTGCCGGTACCGGGCTGTCAGCTAAGTGTGAAGAAGCGGGTGGTATCGACCTGATTGTTATCTATAACTCAGGACGCTATCGCATGGCGGGTCGTGGATCTCTGGCTGGTTTGTTGGCCTACGGCAATGCTAACGACATTGTTATGGAAATGGCTAAAGAAGTCTTGCCGGTAGTGAAAAACACCCCGGTTTTAGCCGGTGTAAACGGTACCGATCCTTTCGTCAATCTGGATGTATTTTTAGACGATGTGGCTCGGGTTGGCTTTTCCGGAGTACAAAACTTCCCGACCGTGGGTTTGATCGATGGTAACTTCAGGGCCAATCTTGAAGAGACCGGGATGGGATATGGGCTGGAAGTTGAGATGATCCGTAAAGCTCATCAAAAAGGCCTGCTGACTACCCCATACGTCTTCAGCGAAGCTGATGCCATTGCCATGACGGAGGCCGGTGCCGATATCATCGTTCCTCATATGGGCCTGACCACTGGCGGTAACATTGGTGCGGAAACCGCCATGAAGCTGGAAGATTGTGTTCCGGTGATTAATGCCTGGGCTAAAGCGGCTAAAAGCGTGCGCAAAGATATTATTGTGCTTTGTCACGGTGGCCCTATATCCTCTCCGGAAGATGCGCATTACATTCTGGCTAACTGCCCGGATTGTGATGGTTTCTACGGAGCCAGCTCAATGGAGCGTCTGCCAACAGAAGTCGCACTGACGGATACCACCCGTCAGTTTAAGAATATAACCCGGTAACTACTAAAAAGCCTGCCAGTACTATACTGGTGGGCTTTGAGGCTGTTGATAAACCCTGATAGTTCAGTTTTCTATCTTAAGATAGCCAATCGTTGGGGTCGACTTGGCGTAAGCCAACGACAAACAGGCAAAGCCTGTTTGAACAGCGCTAGCGCTGGCCCGAAGGGCAAAACACCAAAGGTGTTTTGTAACGGCCCCTAACCCGACCAGGCCCAACGCACTCCATAGCTGAGTACAGATGGTTTACCGACCGTTCTCAGTGTAGATATTAGTACCATGTCATTACGGTCGGAATATTCACAGGTGCTGATTGAATAGAATTTATCAACAGTCTCAACTACTTATAAATTTCCGCAGAAACCCGCCAATACGGCGATGTATCAAAAGAACGCGCGCCGATAACGCGAAAGTAGGTTGCCCCGGCTTTTTCCGCCTTCTCTCCTATGGCCTGCACGGCCTGATCAAAGGTTTCAACTCTTACCGTATCGCTAATCACCCCCAGACTGGTCAGATTCATCTTTTCAGCCTGTTGGGTATTAATAATTTCAGTAATGGCATAAGCCGAATTAAGACTTAAAGCGAGAAATGCAGCAGTCAGTATCGAAGATACCTTCATGGCTTTTATCCTTCAGGATTTTACATTCTGCTTATCATACGCTGGATTTTCAGGAGGGAGAAGCTATCGCCAAGCCGGATACCTGCCTGACGGCAGGTTATCCATAGCGAGATTTAACACTCAGAGATTAACGATAAATCTCTGCAGCAACACGCCAGTTATTTGAGTCATCATTAGAGTTAGCTGCAATTACACGATAGTAAGAAGCATGTTGGCTTTCAGCTTTCTTAGCAATAGCACTAACAGCCTGATCCATATCAGCTACGCGAACTGAGCCTGAAATTGTACCCAAGCTTTGTAAGCTGGCTGCCTGTTGGCTACTGACTTCAGTTGCAGCATAAGCAGAACCAACGCTAAATGTTAATAACAGAGCAGCTAAAGTTGTTGATACTTTCATGATATATACCTTCTATAATTTTCAAATTTTTTGAATATGATTTTCAAAATAATTAAATATAAAATCAAACCATTATTTAACACATTGATTAAAATGGCCATTCAATAAAAATCTAAGTCAATTTAATTCAAATCTTGTGTGAATAATAAAATCAAAAATGTGATCTGGATTAGCTTTTAATGCTTATTTTTTTAACATTTGCATAATTAGCACTCAACAAAACCAACACATTCTAGTAAATTCACAGACTTAACCCCTTTTGATTTTTAGTGCTATTACAGTTGATTCTTTCTTTTCAATAAAATACTGTACCGTACAGTACGAATATGGAGAGAAAAATGGGACTAAGTAAAGAAGACCGCCGGACACACATTCTTCAGAAAGCTACAGATATCTTTTTGAATCATGGCTATGAACGCACTTCTATGGATGAAGTTAACGAGTGTATCGGCTGTTCCAAAACCACTCTGTACAAGTACTTCAGTTCTAAACAGGAGTTGTTTGTTCATGTAATTGACCATTCAATTCATACCTATACCCAAGTGATTATTAATGCAATCACACAGCTTCAGAACCGGGAAGTAGATTGCTGGCAGGCTTTACATACCTTTGGTGTCAGCTACCTAAACCTGCATCTGTCACCTGTGATGTTGAAAATCACCCGCATGATCATTGCCGAATGTGAACATATTGGTATTGGTGAGTTGATGTATCAACAAGGCCCACTAAAAGGTTGGCTAAAAATATCCGCACATATCCAACTGTTGATGGAACACCGCATATTGCGTCAGGCCGATCCATTTGTTACCGCCATGCAGCTTAAAGGACTGCTGGAGGCAGGACTAATTGATAAACGACTGCGCGGAGCTATTTCAGATGTAAGTGAAGAAGAGGTTCAACGTCAGGTAGATAACGCTCTCGATACTTTTCGACGCGCTTATGCACTAAATCAGGATGCAATATCCACAAATATAAAAATGGAAGGAAATAAATCATGATTCAAACCAACATTATTCACGACTTGGTTTACTGGATTGAAAGCCATTTAGAAGAACCACTTAACGTCAAGCGCGTAGCGTCAAAATCGGGCTACTCTCAATGGCATCTGCAACGGTTATTTAAAGATATTACCGGCGACTCACTCGCCTATTATATCCGCAAAAAACGCTTACAAAGCGCTGCCTCAGAGTAAAAGCAGAGTAAAAGAAGCATTGCAGAAATCGCCTATCAATACCAGTTTGACTCACAGCAGAGCTTTACCCGGGCATTTAAGAAGATGTTCTCGACCACCCCTTCGGACTATCGCTACCACAACTAAAAAGTACTGTCTGAATGCTTTCAGGCAGTACTTTTTGTCAACTTATGAAAACGCCATAAAGCCAATAGAAACAATTAAAATTGTGCCAAAGCTGGACAAAACCGCAGATCCCCTATCAGAATGAATATACAGAACTCGCTGTATCAAAACGGTATAAAAAAATTTGTCATCCTCTAACTGTATGATACCGTCAATACCTTAATGAACTAATTATCTAGCTAATGAACAACAAATCACCGTTTAATTTACCGTTATTATTACTGTCGCTAATTGGGTTTTCATCTACCTGTCAGGCATTAACAGAGTCAGAAGCTGAGGAACTTGCCGATCTTACTGCGGTTTTTTTCTATCTGAAAAAAGAGTGCGGCTACAAAGATCTTCCTATCCCTGAAATAAAGCGTGCTTTAATCTATTTTGCACAACAAAATCATTGGGATCTGGCAAACTATAATCAAATCAATATGGAAGAATTAGGTCAGTCAAGTTATGACGATTTGAGTCGTATTCCCGTCGATAAAGATAAGAAATGCGCGGCGTTAGCTAAAGACTCGTTTGGTATCATGAACAATTAATCAGTAAAGCACCACGCTTTTAAACTCATTGGCTATACCCACCGTTTATTTCCCCATTTGGCGATTGTTTTTTCAACGTCAGGAGAGATAAAACTTTCTTTCAGCCCGTCTCAGGCTAATTCTCTTAATAAAACAATCAAATAGCCATTAATCGTGCATAATCCCCCCTAGTTCGCTATTATATTGCGCTAACTTTTTATCCAGCCCGGAGGATTAGCGGTGATGTCAAATAAAGAAACCTGGTTTGAAACCCTATACAGCGGCTTTGGTCAGTTTTTTTCTATTAATAAAACGTTATATCACAGCAAAACGGAACATCAGGATCTGATCATTTTTGAAAACGATCTGATGGGTAGAGTAATGGCGCTGGATGGCGTAATACAAACCACCGAGCGCGATGAGTTTATCTATCACGAAATGATGGCCCATGTACCGATTCTGGCTCATGGTAAAGCTAAGCGAATTCTGATTATCGGCGGTGGTGATGGTGGAATGCTGCGTGAAGTATGCTGCCATCAGAGCGTTGAACATATTACTATGGTAGAAATTGACGAAAACGTCGTGGAATTTTGTCGGGAATACCTGCCAAACCATAACGCCGGTGCCTATGAAGACCCACGATTCAATCTGGTGATTGAAGATGGCGTAAACTTCGTTAACCAAACCGATCTGAAGTTTGATGTGATTATTTCAGACTGTACTGACCCTATCGGTCCGGGTGAAAGTCTGTTTACCTCTGAGTTTTATCAGGGCTGTGCTCGTTGCCTGAATGAAAATGGTATCTTCGTTGCTCAAAACGGCGTGTGCTTTTTACAGCAGGATGAGGCGGTTAACAGTCATCAGAAACTCTCTACCTATTTTGAAGATGCCAGTTTTTATCAGGCGGCTATTCCCACCTATTACGGTGGCATCATGACCTTCGCCTGGGCCAGTCAGAATCCACTATTGCGTCAGCACGATCTGGCAACGCTGGAATCACGCTTTAAATCACTGGGAATTCATTGTCGCTACTATAACCCGGCAATCCATGTTGGCAGTTTCGCCCTGCCCCAGTATTTACTGGATGCCCTGAATAAATAACAGGGCGTTCTCTAACCATAAAACATAAGGCGGTGAACCAAATTGCATAAGCTAAAACTGCACGGCTTCAATAATTTAACCAAAAGCCTGGGTTTTTGTATCTACGATATCTGTTATGCCAAAACGGATTATGACAGAGAGCAATACATTGCATATATTGACGAGCAGTATAATGCAAATCGGCTGACTGAGATTCTGACGGAAACCTGTTCTATTATTGGTGCCAATATCCTGAATATTGCCCGTCAGGACTACGATCCCCAGGGCGCGAGTGTCACTATTCTAATCAGTGAAGAACCGATGGACCCGAGCCTGGTGGATCAGTCAGAGCATCCTGGCCCTCTACCTGACTCCGTAGTGGCTCATTTAGATAAAAGCCATATCTGCGTCCATACCTATCCTGAAAGTCATCCTCAGGGCGGCTTATGCACCTTTCGGGCGGATATTGAAGTTTCAACCTGCGGCGTCATTTCCCCACTTAAGGCGTTGAACTACCTTATTCACCAACTGGAATCAGATATTGTTACGCTGGACTATCGGGTTCGCGGTTTTACTCGTGATATTAATGGGGTAAAACACTATATCGACCACAAGATTAATTCGATTCAGAACTTTATGACTGATGACATTACTTCCCTCTACCATATGGTGGATGTGAATGTTTATCAGGAAAATATCTTCCATACCAAAATGATGCTAAAAGAGTTCGATCTTGACCATTATCTGTTTAATGCCAGGCCGGAAGATCTGGATCAGCAGGAGCGTCAACATATCACTCGTCTACTGCGTAAAGAGATGCAGGAGATTTATTACGGCAGAAACATGCCGGAAGTCATGGTATAACGAGAAATGCGCCACACCCATTTGGGTGTGGCGATACAGAAAGGATGCTTTTGATTTACTGCCGACTATCGTTGGCCTGACGTAACAGAGTCCGACTTTCGTTTAAGAAGCGCGTTGCGTAATCACCAAACCAGCTCTTCACCTGATTAAAACTCTCAATAAACTCAGTCTTATCACCCGTCTCAATCAGCTTAATTGCCTCACCAAAGCAGTGGTAGTAGCGCTTAATCAGTGCCTGATTGTCCTGCGATGACATAATAATATCCGCATACAGTTGGGCGTCCTGAGCAAATAAGCGGCCAATCATTGCCAGTTCCAGACGATATATTGGCGAAGAGAGTGACAGCAGCTGCTCCAGGTCTACATTCTCCTGAGACAAATTCAAACCATAGGTGAAAGTTGCGAAGTGACGCAGCGCCTGAATAAAGGCCATATTCTTATCGTGCTCTACCGCATCAATGGCGTGTAGCTTCGCTCCCCATACCTGTAATTGATCCAGCAGCCACTGGTAGCTTTCCGCCCCTCTGCCATCGCAGTAAGCGATAACCTGCTTTGCCAGACTGCCCACATCGGGTCCAAACATTGGGTGTAAGCCTAATACCGGACCCTGATGCACTTCCAGCATTGCCTGTAGCGGCTGGTTTTTTATCGATGCAATATCTACCAAAATGCAATCATTTGGCAGTTTTGGTAAACGGCGGATAATTTGTTCAGTGATGTGAATCGGTACGCTGACAATTACCATGCCGGCACCGGACAGAATTGTTTCTGCTCTTTCCCAGTCTTGCTGTTCCAGTACCCGAATTTGATAGCCAGAAAGTTGAAACAGCTTGCTGAGCAATTGCCCCATTTTGCCGTTACCACCAACAATGACAATTGGCCCCATTTCCGGCTTTAAGGTTTTAAAACCTTTATCATTTTCGCTGGAATAGGATTCACGCATGATCCGGCGCAGTACGTCTTCAATCAGATCGGGAGGAACCCCTAAATCGGCGGCCTCTTTGCGGCGGGAAGCCAGCATACTGCTTTCACGTTCAGGAACGTAAATAGGTAACCCATGCTGGCTTTTTACTTCACCGACTTCTGCTACCAAATCTAAGCGTTTGGCCAGTAGTTTCAGTAGCGCTTTATCAACTTCGTCGATTTGGTCGCGCAGTATTGTTAGTTCAGCCACCATTTTTTTGTTGTTCTCCTGGGGTAAGGATGTGGTGTTGTTTTTATAAGCACTTCGTCGCCATAGGGCGACGAAGTGAAATACTAATAAATTTCAGAGGATATTCCGGCCATAATAACATAGTACCCATATCATCTAAGTGTCCGGCCGGAAGACCATTTGTACTTAGCATCGGAGAGCGTCGGGCCTAGCCCGCCTAGGGGCACTTCGTTGGCATACGCCAAGTCGACCCCAACGGCGGTCTCTCCCTCCGATAACCTTTCGGATAAAACCAATTCCGTCACCTACTGGTGACGGAATTTAGTGGATTAATATATCAACAAATATCACTATAAATCACGGACAAACTAAGGTCTTTTCCTTCAGCTCTTGGTGAACTTTGCGTAATAAGGTGTCGGTGGTTTCCCAGTTGATGCAGGCATCCGTTACGGAAACGCCGTAGCACATGTTGGCTCTTGGTTGTTCCGATGATTGGTTGCCTTCATTGATGTTACTTTCCAGCATCATACCAATGATAGAGCGGTTACCAGCCTTAATTTGCTCCAGTATGGAGTAGACTACATCGGCCTGGCGGCGGAAATCTTTATTCGAGTTGCCGTGACTGCAGTCGATCATTAACGATGGGTTGAGCCCTGCTTTACGCATTTGCTCTTCACAAGCCTGCACGTGTTCCGCTTCATAGTTTGGTGTCTTACCGCCACGCAGGATGATATGACCGTTTGGGTTGCCTTGAGTCTGCAACAGGCAAACCTGACCAGACTGGTTGATTCCCATAAAACGATGTGGCATCGAAGCAGCTTTCATTGCGTTAATCGCAGTTCCCAGACTGCCATCGGTACCATTTTTAAAACCAACCGGCATTGACAGACCAGAGGCCATTTCGCGGTGGGTTTGTGATTCTGTGGTACGCGCACCAATTGCTGACCAGCTGAACAGGTCGCCCAGGTATTGTGGACTATTTGGATCAAGCGCCTCTGTTGCCAATGGCAAACCCATTTCAACCAGCTTCAGCAGTAATTGACGGGCAAGGTGTAAACCATGCTCCATATCAAATGAACCATCCATATGGGGATCATTAATCAGCCCTTTCCAGCCGACGGTGGTTCTTGGTTTTTCGAAGTAAACTCGCATCACGATGTACAGGCGATCCTGTGTTTCGTCTGCCAGTTTCTTCAGGCGATGAGCGTAATCGATCGCAGCGTCCGGATCGTGAATAGAACAAGGCCCACACACCACCAGCAAGCGGTCGTCACGACCATGCAAAATATTAGCAATAGTCTGACGGGCTGCAGAAATATTGGCTTCGTCACTGGCGCTCAGCGGGTATCGTGCTTTCAGTTCTTCTGGTGTAATTAAAACCTGCTCCGCGCTGATATTGACGTTATTAAGTACATCTTTCTGCATAATCATAATGAGTTCCTTAAATCACCGCTCCTGTTAGCGGTAAAACACCAGATAGTTATAGAAAATAAAATAGCACAAACTGAGTGTAAACTTTTAAATCCAATTTTGTAAACATATTTTTACTCTATTTTTTCATCCTACAAATCCCCATCTAAAAAACTCAAAAAACACCCTGATGAAAACTGTCTTCAATGACGAGAATTCGCAGATAACCTCCACCATGTTAAACTAGAGCAAATCAATGGAGGTTTTATGCTTAGAGCAATTATTGTTGACGATGAACAACCAGCCCGGGAAGAGCTGGCTGAGCTACTTACAGAAGTAGACGATCTCACCGTCATTGGTGAGTGCAGCAATGCTTTAGAGGCTATTCAGACCATCCATCGTTTACAGCCGGACGTGGTTTTTCTTGATATTCAAATGCCCAAAATTAACGGTTTAGAGATGGCGGCAATGCTTGACCCTGCCAACATGCCCCATATCGTTTTTGTCACAGCATATGATGAATATGCAATAAAAGCGTTTGAGCAACACGCTTTTGACTACCTGTTAAAACCGGTCGACCTTCAGCGTCTCTGTAAGACGATTTCCCGATTAAAAACCGCCAAAACCGTAAACAATAATTTACACTTAGTCACGGATACTACCTTAAAACATATCCCTTGTTACGGACATAACCGCATCTTTTTACTTCGTCTGGAAGAAGTAGAATATTTAAGCTCAGAACTTAGCGGTGTTCACGTGGTTGGTACGGCGCAAAGTGGTTATACCCAACTTACGCTGAAAATTTTAGAAGAAAAGACCTCTTTCACCCGCTGTCATCGCCAGTATTTAATCAATCTCGACCAGGTCGGAGAGATTCAGTTACTGGAGAATGGCTCCGCCGAAGTTATCACCCGCTCAGGAAAACATATTCCTGTCAGCCGACGTTACCTGAAGCCGCTAAAAGAGCAATTGGGACTGTCATAAGCTTGGGTAAGGTTTTCAATATCATGCCCAATCCTGATATGATGCGCCGGAACTTTAAGACAAAGGCAATGTGATGAAACATATGATAACGATATTTTGTACTCTGCTGTTTATTAGCGGCTGTTCCAGCTCACCAGATGGCATGCCGGGCAGTTCAGATAACAGCGGGCCACCATCAAAATGGTTTGAAATCGGTCACTATGAAGCCATCACAGGTAACGATGTTAAAGACAATACGGTACTGTCCGAGTGGTATGGTGAAGCAGAAATTAACCGTACCTCCTACTTACAGGGTTTTGCCAAAGGTCAGGATGAGCTGTGTCAGCCAGAAAAAATTGCCGACCTGGCTAAAACTAATAAAGAATTCCCGGCCAGTTGCAATAGCGTAGCCAATGCAGAACAGCTAAAAAATAGCTGGCAGCAGTTAATTGAGAAGTAACTCAGTTATCAATAATCATCGATAAAAATATGCCTCACCAAATCCTGCTTCGGTGAGGCATATTTTATTAGTGCTAATCAAAATACGTTATTCTTCAACCGCAATGTAGTGAAAATACAATGGTGAATCATTGTTTACCAGACAGAAAATAGTCCCTAATTTTTCCTGTGCACTATTAATTTTAGCGGTTACCACTGTGCTTACAGGCTGTTTCCCCACTTTCCCATCAAAACGTTCAGTAATAACGCTTGATGGATCAATTTTGGCCTGACCTAACAGGGAAACCATATCCGGGTTCTCCTTCATCACTTTCTGGCCATAATTCAGGCAGCTTTGTTCAACCGAGGTTGCCATTGCACCAGCGCTGCATGATAGTGCGCCAATCATCAAAAAGAGTTTTATTGCTTTCATTTACTACTCCCTATTCTGTCTATTTACAGGCGCTATTTGTCTGTATCTGCTGTATGTCTAACTGCTCCGGGCTTCTGTCTGGTTCAATAAACAAAAAACCTCATGCATATTTTGGTTATGCCGTCATCTCTGAACGACACAGCCAAAATATGCATGAGGTGATTTAAAACAATCAATAGTGATAATTGAGTATTATATAGTTACAGTTAATATCATTCGAATTGATTTTGATATAACGTCTTAAATTGATTAGGTTAAGATGCTCACGCTTCTTTTCAAATTTTAATCAAGTACCTGCACCCGTTTCTGCTCAATTATCATTTCAAACTAATAAACCTGATACCTGATAAGAAAACCGTGGTATTCCACAAACGTTATCAACCGCCGTGTTGGCTCTCTTTTGGAAGATCGATTCCGCTGATTCCCCCTTCATCCAGCACTTGGGTATAACCCATATCCTGAAGGATCTGTTTTGCCATTCCCGACTGGCGACCTGAATTGCAATACAGATGCAAAGTGTCATCCTTATTGCTTATCTGGCTGACGATCTGCTCTTTAAGCTGCCTCAGTGGAATATTGATAGCACCTTTAATATGTTCGGCCTGATACTGTTCCGCTATTCGTACATCAATCCAGTGTTCTGCCGCCATTACAGACGCGGAAAACATCAGCATGATGGTGATTAAGCAACTTCTGAGCATTTCGCAATTTTCCTGAATAAGTTTGGTTAATGATGGTGATTAAATACCACCAGCAATCTTAATGGTAAATAAATTTGAGGCTGGATAATACCCTTAATATCCAATATAGCTGGCGACATAAAATATCAGTAGAAGGGAAACCATACCTCGATATTTAATCTTAAATGACATTTTTACCAGGTTGCCGGATTTCTGCGACTATTTGATATGCTTTCAATATCAGTAATATCTTTAAAAATACCTTTACTCACACATGATTAAACCTCTGAAAAATTCAATCACCATAATGAAAAAATTCTCATAACAAACGCTTTCACATACAAATTCATTAATAGAATTTCATTACCCGTCAATTAATCAACAACAAAACAATAAACAAATTCAAATAATTTGAAACACGTTCAATATTCACTGCGCCAATCATTGTACTATCGGACTAAAGTCAGCTGAACGGCCTTTGCCTACTCTAGAGGGAGTTCTACATTATGAAACTTGCCTTCACCAATAAAAAAGTCATTTATACCCTGCTGATCCTTGCCGTGATTGCTGTCTCGGCTTACACCTGGACTCGCCTGCAGGATAACGGCCCGGGAGACGGTTTTGTCAACGGCAACGGCCGACTGGAAGCGACCGAAATTGATATCTCAACCAAACTGGCCGGGAGAATTGATGACATTCTGGTTAATGAAGGTGACTTTGTGCGCAGCGGGCAAATTCTTTCCCATATGCAAATACAGGTGTTGGAAGCTCAGCGAGCTGAGGCCACGGCACAGTATCATCAGGCAGTTCATGCAGAAAAAAGCGCTCAGGCGCAAATAAAACTACAGGAAAGTGACGTACTGGCCGCCAAAGCCACCGTTGCCCAAAGAGAAAGTGAACTGGATGCCGCTCAGCGCCGTTTGGCCCGTTCAGAAGTACTGGCTAAATCACGAGCCCTGTCATTCCAACAGCTTGATGATGACAGAGCCAGCATGAAAAGCGCTCAGGCCGCACTGATGGCAAGTAAAGCGCAGGTTGCCTCTGCGGATGCCGCAGTAGAGGCGGCTAAAGCTCAGGCAGTGGGCGCAGCGTCCAGCGTACAGGCGGCACAAGCCACCATTGACCGCGTTCAGGCCGATATCATCGACAGTCAGCTTATTGCTCCTCGTGACGGGCGGGTACAATACCGTATTGCACAACCTGGGGAAGTTTTAGGAGCCGGTGGCAAGGTGCTGAATATGGTGGATTTGTCTGATGTATATATGACCTTTTTTCTGCCGGAAACTGCCGTGGGTAAAGTGTCTATCGGCGGTGAAGTTCGGGTGATTCTGGATGCAGCCCCGGGCTATGTTATCCCGGCCAAAATATCCTTTGTTGCCAGCACGGCTCAGTTCACCCCTAAAACCGTTGAAACTGCCAGCGAACGGCAAAAATTGATGTTCCGGGTAAAAGCGCAAATTGACAAACAGCTGCTGCAAAAATATATCGAACTGGTAAAAACCGGTTTGCCCGGTGTAGCCTGGGTCAAACTGGATGCCAGTGAACAATGGCCTGAAAATCTGACGGTGAATGTCTCGCCATGAAACAGCAACCACCGGTAGTACGACTGACGCAAGTCAGCTTACATTACGGTAAAACGCTGGCGCTGGATAATATCTCGCTGGAGATCCCGGCTGGTTGCATGGTTGGCCTTATCGGGCCTGATGGTGTCGGTAAATCCAGTCTGTTATCTCTGGTATCCGGAGCTCGAGCCATTCAGGATGGTGAGATCAACGTACTGAATGGCGATATGCGCAGTAAACAGCATCGGGAGTCCGTTTGTCCGCGCATTGCCTATATGCCTCAAGGGTTAGGTAAGAACTTATACCCAACGCTCTCGGTAGAAGAGAATCTGCAATTTTTTGCCCGTCTGTTTGGTCATAATGCTGCTGAACGCCGCCGCCGTATCGACCAACTCACCTACAGTACCGGACTCTACCCTTTCCTTAATCGACCGGCGGGTAAGCTTTCCGGCGGAATGAAGCAGAAACTGGGCCTTTGCTGTTCCCTGATCCACGATCCTGATTTACTGATTCTGGATGAACCCACCACCGGTGTGGACCCTCTGGCCCGCTCTCAGTTCTGGGATCTTATCGATCGGGTAAGAAGCGAACAGCCGGGTATGAGCGTTATTGTCGCTACTGCCTATATGGATGAAGCTCAGCGCTTTGACTGGCTGGTTGCCATGGACGACGGAAAAATTCTGAAAACGGATACTCCTGCCCGGCTGCTGGAACAAACTCAAACCGACTCACTGGAAGCAGCCTTTATTTATCTGTTACCGGAAGAGAAACGCCGAAATCATGTACCAGTAGAAATCACTCCACTATCAACCAATGACAAAACCGATATCGCCATTGAAGCGCAGGATCTCACCATGCGCTTTGGTAATTTTGTTGCCGTTGATCACGTTAACTTCCGTATTCAGCGCGGTGAAATATTTGGCTTTTTAGGTTCGAACGGCTGTGGCAAATCTACCACCATGAAAATGCTAACCGGTTTACTGCCTGCCAGTGAAGGGCAAGCCTGGTTGTTTGGTCATAAGATCGATTCTAATGATATGAATACCCGCAAGCGGGTTGGTTATATGTCACAGGCATTTTCGCTGTATAGCGAACTGACGGTACAGCAAAACCTGTTGCTACACGCCCGATTGTTCCACGTCCCGGCAGACCAACAGGACCAGCGCATTCAAGAGATGGCGGAACGCTTTGACTTAACCGGAGTGATGGACAGGCTGCCGGACAATCTGCCGTTAGGTATCCGCCAGCGGCTATCGTTGGCGGTGGCGATGGTGCATAAACCAGAGCTATTGATTCTGGATGAACCCACTTCCGGGGTAGACCCCATTGCCAGAGATAATTTCTGGCGGTTGTTGATTGAGCTATCCCGGCGGGATCGGGTCACTATCTTTATCTCAACCCACTTTATGAATGAGGCGGAACGCTGCGATCGTATTTCTCTGATGCATGCGGGTAAGGTACTGGCCAGCGATCCACCGGCTGAATTAATGAAGAAGCGCGGTGCCACTACGCTGGAACAGGCATTTATTGATTATTTAATCGATGCAGGAGCCGGTACCGACACCGGTTCTTCTGCCGCTAAGCCATCTGAACCGACGGTATCGTCTTCCACCAACACCGCAGAGCCTAAAAAGCACGTGGTATTCAGCATTGGGCGCACCATGAGCTATATGTGGCGGGAGACGCTGGAATTACGCCGCGATCCGGTACGGGCAACGCTGGCGCTGCTTGGGTCACTGATCCTGATGTTTGTTATCGGTTTTGGTATCAGCATGGACGTGGAAGATCTGAATTACGCCATTCTGGATCGCGACCAGACTGGCCTGAGCCAAAACTATGCTCTCAATCTTTCCGGCTCACGCTATTTTATTGAACAACCACCCATTCGTGACTATCAGGATTTAGACACCCGCATGCGAAATGGTGATATATCGCTGGCGATAGAAATCCCGCCTAATTTCGCCAGAGACGTACAGCGAGGCAGTGCCGCTCAGATTGGGGTCTGGATTGATGGCGCTATGCCACAGCGGGCAGAAACGGTTCGCGGCTATGTACAAGGAATGCATCAGGGTTGGTTGATGGATCAGGCTACTTATCGGCTGGGTACGCCAGCAAAAGGCGTTATCGATATTGAAACCCGCTTTCGCTATAACCCTGATGTTAAAAGTCTGCCAGCGATTGTTCCGGCAGTAATCCCGATTTTATTGCTGATGCTGCCCGCGATGTTAACCGCACTGGCGGTAGTACGGGAAAAAGAGCTGGGTTCGATTATTAATCTGTATGTTACACCGGTAACCCGTACCGAGTTCCTGATAGGTAAACAGATCCCCTATATTGTGCTGGCGATGGTGAACTACTTCCTGATGGCGTTGGTGGCGGTCACTCTGTTTGATATTCCTATTACCGGCAGTTTCACCCTTCTGACCGTAGCAACCTTTATCTACTGTATTATTTGTACCGGCATGGGGCTGTTGGCTTCCACCTTTACCCGTAGCCAGATAGCCGCCATGTTTACTACCATGATTGCCACCCTGCTCCCTGCTATCCAGTTCTCAGGCATGATTAATCCGGTTTCCTCACTGGAAGGTGGTGGTCAGATTATCGGTCAGATTTATCCGACTACTCATGTGCTGATTATATTCCGGGGAGTATTTTGTAAGGCGCTGGATTTCTCCGATCTCTACAGTGCGGTATATATGCTGTTGATAACCGTACCGGTGATTCTTGTTTTAACTATTCTATTACTGAAAAAACAGGACACTTAACTATGCAACAGTTATCGAATATCTATCGTTTAGGTGTCAAAGAGCTCTGGAGCCTTATCAGAGATCCTGCCATGCTGGTGCTTATCGCCTTTACCTTTACGGTGTCTATCTATACTGCGGCCAGCGCAATTCCTGAATCACGGTATAAAGCGACGATAGCTATTGTTGATGAAGATGACTCTCCGCTTTCCCTGCGCATTAGTTCAGCATTTTACCCACCGCAGTTTGTCACGCCGAAGAAGATTACGCTGAATCAGGTGGACCCGGGGATGGATTCCGGTGATTACACATTCGTGCTGAACATTCCGCCAAACTTCCAGAGTGACGTGCTGGCAGGTCGTTCGCCTGCTGTACAGCTCAACGTGGATGCCACCCGCATGAGTCAGGCATTTACCGGCAACGCCTATATTCAGCAAATCGTAACGGATGAAGCCACCGCCTTTGTGCAGCGTTATCGTGAAACAGCAATTCCACCGGTAGATCTGGCGCTTCGGGTACGTTTCAATCAAAACCTGACCCAGTCCTGGTTTGGTGCATTAACCGAAATCATCAATAACATTACCATGCTGTCGATTATTCTGACCGGCGCGGCGCTGATCCGCGAGCGGGAGCACGGCACCATTGAGCATCTGCTGGTGATGCCGGTTACCCCAACGGAAATTATGTTGGCTAAGGTGTGGTCGATGGGATTGGTGGTATTAGTTGCCTCTACCCTGTCGCTGATTTTTATTGTGCGCGGAGCGTTGAATGTTCCTATTGAGGGTTCGATCTTTTTGTTTATTACCGGTGCGGCGTTACACCTGTTCGCCACCACCGCCATGGGAATATTTTTAGCCACTCTGGCTCGCAGTATGCCGCAGTTTGGTATGTTGCTGATTCTGGTGCTGTTGCCGTTGCAGATGCTGTCCGGTGGCAGTACACCGCGAGAGAGTATGCCGGAGTTTGTGCAGGACATTATGTTACTGGCACCAACCACTCATTTTGTTGAGTTGGGTCAGGGGATTTTGTTCCGTGGGGCGGGGATTGATGTGGTCTGGACGTCGTTTTTAGCGCTGTTTGTGATTGGTTGTGTGTTGTTTGCAACTTCACTGGCGAGGTTCAGGAGGACGATTAGTCAGATGGCGTAGGGATACAGCAATTAAAATAGTTCAAACCAAGTAATCTGCACACTTTTAATACCACTAGTTCAAAAATAATTGAAAATAAAATGACGATAAAACTATTAAAGATTACATTTTAGAAATATCTTCATTATTAAGAGAAAATAAATTTGACAAAGAACTAAAAGAAGAAAGAGAGAATTATCAGATAAACTATGCACTAACACTATTGGCAGTTATAGCTCTATTTATTATATATCTCTCACGCGAAAGTTCCGATTGGACCTGGTTTACTGATTATCAATATTTAACAAAATTATTTGGTATTACCTTATCGTTTATTTATATCGGTATTTCAATTGAGAAAACCTCATTTTTTAAAATAATATGGAATTTTGGATTTTCTAAGTTTATTATTTCAATCGCAATCTCAGCAATAATCTTATTTAGTTCAGGTAAAGCATCAGAGTTAATTAATTTAGTATTTAATGTCGACGCATCTGCTTTTCCTTATACACGAGCCTACATTGTAGGACTATTAGTTTTTCAATACACCTCTCCATTTTTAGTAATTATCGCTTGTTTTTATATATTGCACTCAATCGATATTTGGTACTATATTAAAAAGTTAATAAATAGAAACAGCAGTTATTATACAGAAGTCCCCTATTTATCAATTCTATTCTTAATATCTTCTATAACATTTTTATTATTTTCATATAACTGGGTTAAACGTGATTTTTCTGAAGATGCATATCCTAGTAAAATTTACCGACTAGCTCATATTTTAGATTTTAATTCTAAACACCCATGTCTAAATATTAATAAAAATACTAAAGTTATCTTTTTAGATTCTGCATACAATAAAGTATTAGTTGATGAGAATAATATAAAAACCAAAAATATCGAATCATTCATTAATAAAGATTCGAGTAAAGTGTTCATCCCAAAAAAATTTAATATTGTATTTTGCAAAATAGACTAAAACTCAAGTTATTAAGTCAATAGAATTATATTTATAATTAACGAGTTAGCAAACTGGTATGCTGATCGAAATTTCAGAAAACAAATTTTATTATCATAAAACCAATCCGAGAATTTACCTATTCACCATCAAACCTGATATGAAAAAATAACACTCTAAATTCAAGCATTCCATTAATTATTAAAGGAATCCATGAAGAAGCCTCAAAAATTAAATGAGAGAATACATGTCAATACTGAACTGACTTAGCTAAAAATCAAACAGTTATAGCCAAAGTATTACATGACTTATCTCAGTAAAACAGAAAGGAGGCACACCATGAAAACAGAACAAGATTGGCATTCAGCTGACATCATTGCAGCATTAAGAAAAAGGGGAACTTCTCTATCCGCAGTTTCAAGAAATGCAGGTCTGGCATCATCAACGTTGGCTAACGCGCTGGTAAGGCCGTGGCCAAAGGGAGAAATGTTGATAGCTATTGCTCTGGATTGTAAACCAGCAGAGATATGGCCTTCGCGCTATAACTCAAGAAAGATGACTAAAGATATATAGATGTTTGTATTTAGGGGGGGAATCAATAAAAGAGCCAGCTATCAATTAAGAAACTGGCTCAACAGATACCAATTATCAAGATCGTTCGTTGTTCAACCCCGTCAACGGTAAACAAATATTCTGAACGTGGTTTTTAAACAATTCTGGCAGCCGCTCTAAAACCCTGTGTTTTCCTGACATATCCGCGCTTTTAATAGCATCCACCAGCATATCGACCGTCAGGCTTTGCAGCATTCTGTTTGCCACCGGCCAATAGCTTAAATGCCAGGGCTCCGGGTACATTCCCCCCTGATGCATCCCATATGGCCTGAAGAAGCCATACTTCTCAATATTTTCATTCAGCCACAGGTGCAAATCATAAAATACACCGCCCTTAACCGTTTCTTGTGGTAACAGCTGAACATGATAATTCTCTGGTGCTTTAGTTAAATCAACCACATCAATCTCAGTTCCCCATTGATGCCGGCTGGCACCCGGTAGAGCGGACCAGTTTAAAATACAATCAATGACTTCATCTTCGCTATGGAGCTGTGAATAATCTCTTGGCACCCCGTGAATATCATATAGCGGCTTCTGCCCGTTGAATTTGCCATTCCAGATTTTAAGCTGAGTCTCAAACCCTCTGAATGCGCTAAAAGGAAACAGCGTGAAGCCATCCTTTTGGGCTGCATTTTGCAGCTCACAAAATGGTTGATAAACTTCTTTATTAACAGCGAAACGGGGGTTATTTAACTGAATAACATGCGATCGGGTTCGTCCGGTCAACTCCAGTTCATTCCACATAAAAAATTCTCTCTGTGTTACAGGACTACCGCCGATACTCCACTTTCCCAACCATCAGCGGCTTAGGATTCAACCTCACCCAATCAACTGCAAATTCAGTTAATCGGTAAAGCTCATCCTTATCACCATTACCGCCTTTAATTTGGGCCGCTATAGTTTTGGCTTCCTGCTGCTTATCGCCGCTAAGTGGATTTCCTGATTCAAAATATGCCAGTAATGCACTCAGCATTTTGCGAAAATCCGCATCCCAGTTCATTCCGCCATTATCCAATATCTCATGGGATAAACGACCGGTAATGCGAATCACCTCTCCCTGAACCGTATCGGCATTACCGCTGGAAGGTACCAGCAGTTCCCACAGTTCCTGATGGGCTTTCTGCCAGCGCTGGGAACTAACAATAATATCGGAAGCGCCATCATGCATTTGTCGTGTAGCCACCGGCGTTACATCAAACAAACGGTAGAGTTTTGATAAACCGGCATCGGTTTCCGCAATATGATCTTTAGAAAAGTTAGCCCGATGAAATTCAAACATTTCACCGATGCTGGTAATACGTTCACGCATTTCTGGAGAAATCTTGTTTCCGGCGTTGAGCAAAAGCTCTGCGATCTTCGCCATTCGGTCAATATCAGCATTGCGGCAGCGATCAAGCGCTGCGGCCAGTGCGGTTCTTCCCATGCTGTCTTCAGCGTAAATATTTGCGCCATGGGCAATTAATGTTTGAACGTGATGAACATGGTAAGCGCGGGCCGCCATATGTAGTGGAGTCGCATTCTGATAATCTTGCGCTTCGATGTTTGCACCCAATGCCAGAAGTAATTCAATATTACCGCACCAGGTACCCGCCTGCTCATGCAGCGCGGTGCGTTTATAATTATCTGCGGCTTCAATATCCGCCCCCTGCTCAATCAGCCAACGCGTCAATTCATCGGGGATCTTATAAAGACTTAAAGCCGTTCTCTTACCCAGCCCTCCACGGGCATCCAGCTCACAGCTATCGTAAATCGCTTTCAATACATCAATATCACCGGCTTCCAGCAATTCTCTAATATCTTTGGGTAAGGTCTTTTTCTTTTTAGCCATTATGCAGATCCCTCTTGGTTTTCTTTTTAATTTTATCAGGCTATCTAATGTGCCCGTGGATTTTTAACATTTCAACGTTTAAATAAACCACACCAAACTTCAAGCGCCTGATGCTATATGTTCACCGAACGAGCTTTACGAGTACTGAAAACAATCAATGGAATAGCGATGAAATAAACCACCACCACCGAAAGCCAGATAGCACCGGGCCAGTCCTTTTGAACCACAAAATAAAAGGTTGAGAACGCCAGCGGTCCAACAACAGAAGCCAGACTCACCGCCGATGCCAGCACCCCCTGAAACTGTCCCTGACTGTCACGATCAACCTGTCTGGTTGCCAGCGCCTGAAGTGCTGGAGAACCAATGCCGCCGAGGGCGAACAACGGCATAATAGCGAAAACCATCCAGCCCTGGTTGATAAACGCCAAAGTGATCAGCGCCACGCAGGAACAGGCAACACCAACTAACACGGCTCCCCGCTCCCCAAATAATCTGGTCGCCGGGCCGGGCAACAGTGCCTGTACCAATGTCTGGCAAATACCAAAGGCACCCAGAGACAGGCCAATCCATAAACCATTCCATTGGAAAGTATCAAATCCCCACAATGCCCAGCAGGTACCATAGACTTCACCCGTGGCGCTTAAAATAAAGAACACCAGAACGATTGGCAGAATTCCTTTCATAGAAAAAGCCCAGCGTAGTGGACGTAGCGGATTAAGCGCCGCCAGATTAATCTTTTGACGGCTCGGCACCCGCGACTCCGGCAGAACAAATAGTGCCAGCAAAAAATTACAGGCGTTTAACAGTGCAGCAGCAATAAAAGGAAGCCGTATCCAGTAATCACCCAACAACCCGCCGAGAACCGGCCCGATAATAAAACCAATGCCAAACATGGCGTTAAACAAACCAAAGCGACCAGCTCGCTGATCCTCTGGCGTAATATCAGTAATGTAAGCCATGGCGACAGAAATGTTAGCACTGCTCAACCCGGCAATAGCACGGCCATAGCACGGCCAAGTAATAGCATCCAGAGATGGGGAGCGAACGCCATAATCACATAGTCAATTGCCGCTCCGGCTAAGGAAATCAGCAGCACCGGACGCCTGCCAAGATTATCGCTCAATGCACCAAGTACCGGCGCGAAGACAAACTGCATTGCCGCGTAAAGCGCGGTCATAATACCGATATAGGGCGCGATATCCTGAGTATGCGTTACCTCTTCGAGGAGGCGCGGCAAAATAGGAAAAATAAGACCGATACCCGCAGCATTAAGGCAAATTGCAGCGAAGATAACGATAAGGGGTTTATTCATTGATTGAATTCCAAATAATACTTATGCAGCCAATATTTCTGCTCAATAATCAGCAAATCGACTGAAATCTACTTAACAGTGTAGGAGAGCCAACAGGAGTCATAATCAGACTCACAATTTGCCTTTTCATTTATTTTTATGTATACCTGACATAAATATATACTCAGTACAATTAAAAGAGAAGTTATATGTCCATACCATCCGATCGTCGTTCTCGTAAACGGCTCGCTACACGACAGGCAATTTCCGTGGCGGCTACGCGCCTGTTCTTAGAACGAGGTTTTGATCGTGTAACAGTAGATGAAATTGCAGATGCCGCTGATGTCGGACGCATGACGGTGTTTAACCACTTCCCTCGCAAGGAAGACATGTTCTTCGATCGTGATGAAGAAGGTCGTGAAATGCTGCGTGAGGTATTACAGCAGCAGAATTCTGTTGCTCCTATTGAAAGGTTGCATCTGCTCGCTCATCAAATGATTGCTGAACAGCGACCTTACGTTAGATTCACCGCCGAGAGTCAGGGATTTATACAAACTATCGAAAACAGCGAAACCCTTAAGGCACGAGCAAGAGCAATACGTGATGAGATCGCACAGTTAGTGGCGGAGGAATTGTCTGGATATGCAGGAAAAAAATCAGACGACCCTGATGCGCATCTGGCAGCAAATATGCTGCTGGCGATTTGGACGGTAGCTTTTATTCAGGCTCACAGAGCCTTTCCACAAGAGCAAAAAACTGAGGAAGCTGAGAAGGTATTTCTTTCCGTTGTCGATAAAGGGATGATTGGTTTGAAGGCGGTTATGGTAGGGACACCTTATATTTGAGCACTAATCTCATCAACCAAAACAGAAATTGTTATTGCCGTATTTATCACATTCAACAGGCTGACGATATAAAAAACCTCTCAGAAAATTATAACGGACAGCATCATGATTATTCTCCCTGTACTTGTTTAAAACGTTGAGCAAGAAAATCGATAAGTGCACGAACAGAAGGTAACAGACCACGCCTCGAAGGAAAGACAGCATGGATGATCTCCCGACTCGGCCCCCATTCCGGCACTACTCTGACTAACGAACCATCAGCCAATTGATCGCTTATCATTAACATAGGTAATTGCACTACACCAACACCCGCAACGGCCGCATTACGCAACGCAATCATATCGGTAGTCACAAAACGAGGCTGATGTTGAATATCTAAATGCGCATCGTTTGGACCAAACAGGTTCCAGTGATGAGGCTGTTGAGGCTGCCCTACGGCAAGACTTGGCCAGTCGCTCAGATCGGCAGGAGAAACAGGAAAACCCAATCGCTGAACCAGTTCAGGCGCGGCTACCAGACATTGCATACGGTCAGCCAGAACACGCATCACCAAATCACTGTCCTGTAACGGTGACGGACGAACACGAATCGCCACATCGATAGCTTCACTTACCACATCAATCCGACGATTAGTCGCGTTCAGATGCAGAGTAATATGCGGATGCTCAACCATGAATTCCGCCAGCATCGGACCAACCAGAGCGTGTAATAAAGCTATCGGGCAGCTCAGGCGGATAACACCGCACGGTTCGGCACGGTTGGTATCAATAACTTCCTGAGCAGCTTCAGCCTCAATCAACATGGCTTTACAGTGCTCATAGTAAGCACTACCGATTTCAGTGACACTGAAGCGCCGGGTTGAGCGCTGAATCAATCGAACACCCAGCCGTTCTTCCAGTAAAGCAATGCGTCGGCTAAGTTTTGATTTTGGCATGCCCAACGCCCGCCCAGCCGGTGCAAAACCACCGTGCTCAACGGCTTTGACAAAGTAATAGAGGTCATTCAGATCTTGCATTAGCTTATCGTTCCAAAAATAGGACTCTGATACACAATTTAGCAGACTACCGATAACTTTGTCCCGAAACTATGCTTTATCTAAAGATGTAATCAATAAGATTTCTCAGGAGAGCATATGAAAAAAGTAGTTGGTGTTTACAGCGCCCCACGTGGGCATTGGGTTGGCGACGGTTTTCCGGTGCGTTCGATGTTCTCTTATAACAATCACGGTAAGCAGCTCAGTCCTTTTTTACTACTCGATTATGCTGGTCCAGCCGATTTTGCATCGACCAAAACTCCACGCGGTGTAGGGCAACATCCGCATCGTGGTTTTGAGACTGTGACTATCGTTTATAAAGGTGAGGTCGCGCATCGAGATTCCACCGGTCAGGGTGGCGTAATCGGCCCTGGCGATGTGCAGTGGATGACCGCCGCCAGCGGCATTTTGCATGAAGAGTTTCATTCGCCAGATTTCACTACATCCGGCGGTGAGCTGGAGATGGTGCAGCTTTGGGTAAATCTACCGGCTAAAGACAAAATGAGCGCGCCAGGCTATCAAGCCATCGCTAATCAGGACATTCCAGCTATTTCATTGCCCAATGGAAATGGCACGGTACGCGTAATCGCTGGTGAGTTCGATGGACATACCGGCCCGGCCCGTACCTTTACACCAATGAACGTCTGGGATATGCGGCTGACTCAAGGCAGTCACAACACACTGACGTTACCAGAAAATTGGACCGTCGCGCTGATCGTCCTGCACGGTACCGTACAGGTCAATGACGCAGAAATTGTCCGCGAGTCACAAATGGTGATTCTGGATAGCGCTGGGCAGAATTTATCTATTGAAGCCAACAATGACGCCACGGTTCTGCTACTCAGTGGTGAGCCGATTGACGAGCCAATTGTAGGTCACGGCCCTTTTGTAATGAATACTCAGCAGGAGATTGTGCAAGCAATCGATGATTTCAACAGCGGTCGGTTTGGAACCATGTCGCGTTAATCCCTGCTATCAAACATCCCGGTGCTATGCACTATCATTAAAGGAGTAAATCATGAGTAAACCTTATGTCCGATTAGATAAAGAGCAAGCCGTTGTTTTACTTGTCGACCATCAAGCGGGGCTATTGTCCCTGGTACGCGATATTGAGCCCGATAAGTTCAAAAACAATGTTCTGGCACTCAGCGATCTGGCCAGCTATTTCAAGCTGCCAACCATTCTGACAACCAGTTTTGAATCTGGGCCAAACGGGCCGTTGATGCCGGAATTAAAAGAGAAGCATCCCAATGCGCCTTACATTGCCCGTCCCGGTAATATTAACGCCTGGGATAATGAAGATTTCGTCAATGCGATTAAGGCTACAGGCCGCAAGCAGCTGATCATCGCTGGTGTCGTCACTGAAGTCTGTGTCGCCTTCCCTGCGCTATCGGCTCTGGGAGAAGGTTATGACGTATTTGTTGTTACTGATGCTTCCGGTACCTTCGATGAAGTAACGCGTCTGGCCGCATGGGATCGCATGTCACAGGCCGGAGCCCAGTTGATGTCGTGGTTTGGTGTGGCTTGTGAACTACACCGCGACTGGCGCAATGATGTGGAAGGTCTGGCAGCACTGTTCTCAAATCATATTCCGGATTACCGCAATCTGATGACCAGCTACAACGCACTGACGGCTAAAAAGTAAATCCAAAACAGATGCTTGTGGTTATCATAGGCATCTGTTCAATTAAAATGATCAGGGCACCACAAAAAATATCCATATTAAATATTTTTAACCGCATAATAACCAACAAAGGTTAATTTAAAGCGGAGGTGTACATGAGCGCTGACTTTGTAAACTTAACAGCAGAAAACCTTTCCAATGAACATTTATGCTGCATCATCCGCAGTAGAAAATTCCATCCTGGCATTGATGCCAAGCGACAATGGCTTTCCGACCGACTAAATGAAGGTCATGTTTTTAGAAAGCTAAATGAAAAAGCAACAGTCTTTATTGAATATGCTCCTCTTGAAACAGCCTGGGTTCCGATAACCGGCGATAATTATTATTACCTGTATTGCTTATGGATTTCCGGTAACCACAAAGGAAAAGGTTATGGGAAAGCACTGATGGAATATTGTTTAGCGAATGCCAAAGCACAGGGTAAATCAGGTATTTGTATGCTTGGAGCAAAAAAACAAAAATCCTGGCTTTCTGATCAATCCTTTATAAAAAAGTACGGCTTTGAGGTTGTTGATACCACGGATAATGGATACGAATTGCTGGCACTTTCTTTTGATGGAACAACACCAAAGTTCGCACAACAGGTAAAAAAATCAGAAATTGAAAGTAAAGCACTGACAATCTATTACGACATGCAATGCCCGTATATCTATCAAAATATTGAGACGATAAAACAGTATTGTGAAATGAATGACATTCCAGCCGCTTTCATTCAGGTAGATACGCTACAAAAAGCCAAGGAGTTACCTTGTGTTTTCAATAATTTTGGCGTGTTTTATCAAGGGAAGTTTGAGATGGTGAATTTGTTGGATATTGCTTATTTAAAAAGAATACTTAAAAAATAAAAAACCCAGTTAATCTGTTGAGATAACTGGGTTTAACTTATAGTTTATTGATAAGGGTTAAATACTTATTCCCACTCTATTATAAATTGACTAAAAAAACCTTATAAAACAATATATTAAGACATGACATAATCCAATGACCATGAAAAATGCCATGCACAGTAAAAATTTTCAAGAAGTCGGATCAACCTCTCCCGTGGCAAAGGCTACCAATAGCTGCCTCTCTAAAATGGCCAACTCATCCACGCTACCATCCCGAACAACCTCGGCCAGCAGCTCCGCCGCATAAGAGGGATCGGCCTGGAAACGCTCTACCATTGCCTCGTCGTGACTACGATCTTTCATCGATCGCCCCTATTCGTAGATGCCCTCAAACTTCAAGAGTAGCCTGCTCAGGTCACTAGATGACCGTCGGATTCTGGCCGGTACTGCCTCTCAACGCTGCAGTAAGCGGCCAAAAGCAGCCATTTGGCTTCGAATTACAGGGCAGACCTTCGCCTCACCGGCTTGCATAGGGAGTTCACGGCCTATGCTGCTCGCTGTTAATCAGGCCGTCCACCCGCAGCGCCCAGGCGAAACTCTTGAGCGCGAAAGGTGTATAGGATCACGCTGACATTCCGGTGTTCATCGGTGCTGTCCATCTCACGCTCCCGGCCCGCATGCGAAACGACTGCGCCCCCAACTCGGCCGAGGCCGAGTGTTGCGCGGGTTTCCGGCCGCCCCCAATGCTAGCTGTACCTCGCAGTCGGTGCACATCCCCCTGATCACGCTTCACCGCCAAGAAATATGTACAATCCTATGTCTTCTTTACCGTCAGAGTTTCTAATGCACCTTTTAAACACTTACGACACCAGGGATGACGCAGACGATGCGGCTTCAGCTCTGAAAGGGTTGCTACGCATAGCAAGCGAAAGGGATGACACCACCACTATTTACAATTTATTTGGTGAAGCCACATGGGCCAACCTATATAGTTTGAAGATGTATAATCTAGTGGAGCTGAAAGATTTGCTCGCACGTAGATCGCAGTGGACAGACTCTGACCTAGCGCAGCATGGTCATATTCTCCAAGGCGTGGAAAGGGTCGCCAATAAATACCAACTGACTATTCCGTCACACTGGAAGTAAACTTCACGAGGAAATCCCTACCATCGCGATTATGTTTTGCTTGAAGTCCTCATAGACTGCTCCTTTCCTTAACTGAAGAGCCTTTAGAGCATAGAAGACGTTGGTGGTCGGTGACTCTAGCTTTGCTTTATCAATGTCCAACTTTGAGACATTTACGACAGTCCAACACTCACGATAGCCGTCTTTTTTGGCCTTCTGGTGGCTTTTCTCAGCTTCGCCAATTCGGTTATGAATGTTGGACACATCCGTACCACTCTTCACTTCAATTGCTAAGATTCTTCGTGAAGATTTGTCCGGCATTACTTCACGAATGACGATATCCGGATCGGCTGCAAACTCCACCCACACATCCCGGCCGCTCATGTTTTTTATTTCAATTGCCCCACGTGTGGCGTTGATAATTGCAGGCCTGAGAATCTCTTCAATGACGTCAAAGACGTCCACGATGCCTTGCTGGCCAAGTTTATTGTTCACTCCTCCCCGCATCTGCGGTCCAACAGTTAGCAAGGTCAGGTCATCCAGGAGTCCAATGCTCAGGTCTTTTGCTTTTAAGTTACCCACAAGATGCGAGGCCGCGTTACAAAGAGCGACGCAGAGCTCCTCCATTTTCACCACAGAGCGCGGATTCAGGCGACCACTAACCTCCATACATTTCATGGAAGCCACGCCAAACTCCGAGCCATAAAACTCTTTCTGGCTATAGCCGAGGAGAAGGCGGTAGTAGCCGAGCAGATGCGGGTTCGCGTGCAGAATTGCTGGCACTGCGAAGACAAGTTCTCCTCTTAATCCCCTAGCGGCGAGCGCTTTGAGGTCTTTTGCCGGAACGTATTTGGACAGCTCTGCATCAATGGTTGGAACGGCTAACTCGGATACCGTTTCCAAGAGAGCGTCCTGAAGCCAGACGTTTCTAAATTCCTGAAGCTTCAGAGAGAACGAGACCTGAAGCTCAGGCAATGGGAAAGCGAGGTCCTTCTTCAAGCAGCCGATATCCTTACTACGTTATGGAAAATTCCTCCAAGCCGCTCTACCGCAAGGTCTACGTATGAAGGGTTGAGCTCAACACCAGCATACTTCCTGCCTTCTTCATTGCAGACCAAACCAACTGTACCCGCGCCGAAGAAAGGGTCTAGCACGAAATCACCCGGTTCGGTAGAGGCCTTGACGCAAGGCCGTACCAGCTCAGGAGGGAATGTCGCGAAGTGAGCGCCTGCGTATGGCTTAGTGTTCACATTCCAGACAGTTCTTAAATTGCGCAAGCCGCCGCCATCAGCAACCTGTTTAACTGCATCTGAATTGTAAAAATACTTCTCCGACTTGCTGAACATGAAGAGGAACTCGTGCGAACGGGTCGGCCGGTCCTTTACACTTTCAGGCATGGCATTCGGCTTGTTCCAAATAATGTCGGTTCGTAGATACCAACCATCATCCTGAAGAGCGAAAGCCAAGCGCCAAGGGATGCCCATCAGATCTTTAGGTTTGAGGCCTTCGGGAGTGTCCGGCCTAACAGCCATGGCCCTTGCCGGATTTTTTTTATCCGCCGCACGATAGCCGCGATTTCCGCTTGTATAGCCATCACCGATGTTGATCCACAGCGTTCCGTCATCAGTAAGCACGCGTCTTACTTCAGAAAATACTGCAACTAGTTTCTGGATGAATTGAGGCATAGTCAGTTCGAGACCGATTTGATCGTCGATACCATAGTCTCGAAGCCCCCAATATGGAGGGGAAGTTACAACGCAGCGCACGCTATTGCTTGGCAAGCGTCTTAATACTGTGACCGCGTCACCTTCAAAAATTGTGGAGGCGTCTAGGTTTAATTGCGCTTCGCGAGTAACTTTTTCAACAATTGGGTTATTCATACTTGCCTCTGGCCTGCGTGCGCGGCGATTCTACACTATTTTCAAATTCTTTGCATTTGTTTTCGACCCCAATACCAATAGTTTCAATAAGAGATATCAGCAAAAAAAATGATATCTAATTTTCTCGTAAAAAGTCATAAATGTATATGAACTCGAATTACTGTTATCAACAGTTTGAGTTCATTCTGATCCACCGGCAGCTTCGGATAAGACGAAATCTTTCACGAAGGGCAGCTCTTGGCCGGTTGGCCACTCCTCTGAGCGACTAAAAAAGCAGTAGATCACGACAGCGGGTGCGCGGTGATAATTTTCGATTGCTACCGCCTTCCCAAGCTGGTGTATTGGTCTATGCTGAGGCGGCAAAAGGCCACTGCCTGATCTGGATTTTAGGACGACGTGCGCCAAATGTAAGGCCGCCTTGGCCTGCTCCTACCTTCCCCTCTCCACGGATGCGAGACATGATTGAATCGATCACCCTCTCCGGCATAGCGACCTACAGCCCCGTAACCCCTGAAGCGATTCAAAACCTGAAGGCTTTGAACTACTTCTACGGTGCAAACGGAGCAGGTAAGACAACGATCAGTAGGCTGATAAACAACCCAGCACTATCAACTGCCTCCAAGGTCACTTGGGTGAAGGGCAATCCAATTCCGGCACTGGTCTACAACAACGATTTCATCGCGGCGAATTTCACTGATTCTAAACAGTTCAAAGGTGTGTTCACGCTGGGGCAGGCCGAGCAGGCGCAACTTGATCACCTGGAAGAGCTCAAGAAGGAAAGAGACCGCCACGCGCTTTTCAAAACCAAAGCTCAAGAAAACCTGAATGGCCCGGACGGCAAGAGCGGGAGGATTGCCGAAAAAAATGCCTTGGAAGAGAAGCTAGTAGGACGGTGCTGGGAGCAAAAGCAGAAGCACGACGATGAGTTTCAGGGGGGCTTTCAAAGGTCTAAGAAATAACCGGGAGGCCTTCAAAAATAGGGTCTTACAGGAGAGCAAGAATAACACCTCCCAGCTGGTTGATATCGAAGACCTGCGCAAACGTGCAGATGTACTTTATGGTGACGCACCATTACCCATGAATGCTGTCTCCAATCTAGACCTGTCCCGTTTGGTCGCGCTTGAGCAAAACCATGCCCTGAGCAAGAAAGTGGTCGGTAAAGAAGATGTCAATGTATCTGCGATGATCCAGCACTTGGGAAACAGTGACTGGATAAGGCAAGGTATGAAGTACTTGGGCCATACCGACGATGACTGTCCTTTCTGTCAACAGAAATTACCGCATGAATTCGAAAAAAGCCTCGAAGATTACTTCGACGAAACATTCGAAGCTGATACTCGAGCCCTTTCGATGTTTCGGGATACTTATAACGACTTAGCAGATACTCTGTTAGCCCAGGCTCAAACAGTCCTGACCACGAATTGCTCGCATCTAGATAAAGATAAACTTGATCTTGAGTTGCAGGCCCTAAATGCAATCATATTGGTGAACAGGCAACGCATTGACCACAAGGTGGCTAGCCCTAGTACTGAAGTGACGCTAGAAGGTCTGACAGAAATTTCGCTTAAAATTTCTGAGCTAATCGAGGCGGCCAACCTCAAGGTATCTGAACATAATCGTCTTATTTCGGGATTCTCCGTCGAGCAAAACAAGTTAACAGATGCGGTGTGGCGATATCTAATTGATGTTGAGCTTAAAGACACTCTTGCTGATTATACTAAAGATATTGACCGTATCGGCAAAGCAATTGACGGCATAACTGCGAGCATGGATAGGGCAACAGTAGACATATCCACAGCTGACGCAGAAATTGCAAAGATTGAAAATTCGCTGACAAGTGTGAGACTTACTGTCGTTGCGATCAACAAAATTCTGAAAGACTTTGGATTCCGAAGCTTCTCGCTAGATCCTGCATGTGCCGACAATTCATATCGCCTGATCAGAAGCGATGGAACTGATGCTAAAGCAACGCTCAGCGAAGGCGAAAAAACCTTCGTTACTTTCCTGTACTTCTATCATTTGCTTTGGGGAAGCATCTCGACCTCAGGCATCAGCACTGATCGAATAGTCGTCATCGATGACCCGGTTTCAAGCTTGGATAGCGATGTGCTGTTCATCGTGAGTAGCTTGATCAAGAAGCTTTTTCACGAAGTTCGCCAGAAGGGGAATAACCTAAAACAGATCTTTGTTCTGACCCATAACGTGCACTTTCATAAAGAAATCACCTTTAATCCCCAGCGAACTGGAGATGCGTCTATTAAGGATGAGACGTTTTGGATAGTACGCAAGCCCGATCATTTCTCGAAAATTGAAGGTTTTGAAAGTAATCCCATCAAGACGTCCTATCAGTTGCTGTGGGCAGAATTGACAAAAAAACCATTGCCGACGCTCACCATTCAAAACACCATGCGTAGGATTTTGGAGAATTACTTTAAAATCCTAGGGAATATAGACGCATATCATCATCGACAAGTTCGAAGGGCAGGAAAAGGTTCAATGCCAATCATTAATTAGTTGGGTTAATGACGGATCCCACTATTCGCCAGATGACCTTTACGTAGCAATAAGCGATGGCATGGCACACAGCTATATAAAAATCTTCTTCAAGGTCTTTAAGGCTATGGAACATATGCCTCATTACAAAATGATGATGGGCCGAGACTTTATCGATTTAGATCCTGTTGAGGAAGAAAAAGAAGATGAGGATCTTTTCGGAGATGATGGCGGCACTGCAGTAGGGGGAGATGCACTTATCGTTGTTTCAGGAGCGCCTGTTGATGTGGGCGCTGTCGAGCCATTGCGCACTGCTGCGTCGTTGGTAATCCCAATTGTAGCTTCTAAGCCATTCTCAGCTGAGGCAGATGGTTCGGACCAGGATATCCCATTCTGAGTCGCTTTATGCTCGCGGGTGAGGTCCTACGCTCTAGGTGATCTCCGTCATCGGAAGTATGGTTTCGGTTCGATATAAAGATTAGGGCCCTGCTGGGCCTTTTTTCATGGGGTAGGGGAATGTGGGACTTTTTGAAGGACAAATCGGAAAGGATGCTCTGTGCTTGGGCAGTTGGGGCTCTACTATGCCTGTGCGCGATCAAGGTGAAATTTCCGACTACGGATTACATGCTTGCCGAGTGGCCCAGAGCAGTACTGATCTTCCAATCAAAAGCGTTTGAGGACATCGTCGGAGACCTCCTGACGGGGCTGATCGCAGCGTATTTTTTCTACGTGGTGATTGAGGTCATCCCACGACTCAGGAAGGAAAAGCAGACCATGGACGTCTTGAATCGCCTAGTTGCTTCAGTAGTTGATTCCTACGCCAAGACCCACTGGTTTGGTCACACGATGGCGATCAATCAGGTGAATTTAGACCTCCTGACACTCGATAGTCTCAACAGGATGATCGAAGAGGTGAAGCAGAATAGTCCGAACCTCGGCAAACTCAAATGCGCGCTCTTCACTGCTCATTCGAGGTACTCGGACTTTTGCTCGACCCTGAACCTTGCGGCCTCAATGGGCTCTGAGCGTGCTCTGCAATGGCTCGTCCTGACTGACAAGATTCGTCTGCTCGTAGACAACTACGAAGCTCACCCGGCAAGCGAGGACTATGATGCGAGCCACGTGTACGGCAGCGGACGATCTGAAATCGACGACACCTCAGTGGATTTCCTTGAATATGAGTCAGCCTTAAATAGCTTTATGGGCAGCCTACAATTCGGCGTTTTAGAGTATTTGGAACAAGTCAGAAACTGGATCAGCCCTGTCCCGGCTGACGATATTTCTAACGCACCGATCAATCTGAGCGCCGATGGCAAATCAACCGATCACTGACTAGGCCGTGCCCGCAGTATGACGTCAGTTTAAATACCAAGGGGCCCTGAAGGCCCCTGAATAAACGGGCATTTTCGTGACAAGCAATGAGGTTTGAAAGCGTCGTTCGCGACGATTGCTATCGAGCCATGACAGTAGGAAATGCACCACCCCAACAACCGCCAGAACTGAATTGGATTGCACAATCCACAGAGTTCCAGGTTCAGCTCTCACGCTTTCGAGCATAAACGACAGCGCTCATTTTTTCCCGAATACCGGCTTGCAACTCACGAAACTCGATCATCAACCGCTCCACCTCGACCGAGCTTGCCCCCTGGCCATTTTTCTCCGCAAGCCACAGCTTCAACAAGCCCGCGACACGTCCCAAGTCGCCATTAATCTTGCCTAGATCAGCCACTGCTTTCAGGTCGACAACTGAGCGGATTGGATGGTTTAGGGCTGCCGCCCGAAGTAAAGCCGATAGGGAAAGCCCAGCGTTCCGGGCGCGCCCCTCTATCTCACCTTCTTCAACAGCATTGACGCGGAACCGAAGTGTACGGTCGCGATTCAATGTTTCCCCTTTGGTTTCGCTTTGTCTTGGCATGGTTTCTCCGTTGCTAGATCGCGGCAGCGATTGTGGCCTCGCAGAGCAAGATACGTTGAGCCACAGGCGAATAAGTGGCGGTGGTTGGAGTTACGCGGCGAAGCCGTGTAGCTACAAACACATATCTTGCCGTCTGCCTGAGTGCAATTCAAAGAAATTTAGTGCTAATAGCCGTTTCGGTAAAGTCAGTTGCCTTAAATTTCCTTGAGTTGCGTTAATTCTCCCTAAGTTGCCTATAGTTGCGTTATTTAGGTAAGGAATTGCCTAAAATTGCTTTGAACTGACCCAACCGACTAAATCTAAACGAATGGATAAAACAGGGCGGAGAAAGTACATGAGTGCCGGCCAACTTGCCGTCGCCACGCTCAGCTCGTAGCGATACAGATCCTGATATGGTTAACAACTCCAGCGGTCGCTAGAATCTCCGCTACCCACAATAGATCAAGGCCGATATGGCACCAAAAAGGAGCATGAAAAATGGCTAGAAAAACCCTTTCTGAGCGTCGAGCTGATGCCTATTCTGAATTAGATATGGTTAAGGCAAAGCTTGCAAAACTAGACAATGAGGCAGCAGAAAGAATTGCGAGAATTGCAATAAAATCAGGATTAGTTAATCTTGATCTTGCGGACGATCACATCCGGGAAGAATTCGACAGAATCGTGGAAAGGATAAGCAAGAGGAATTGATTATGAAGACAGCCCACCGCATCAGCGCTTTGGCCACTCAACTCAATGAACTGCAAGCCTGCCTCGGTCGAGCCAGCGGGCAATCTGGTAAGCGTATTGTGGAGGCCCAGCGCATTGCGGCCGAGCTAGCTTCTTCACTCGAAGAGTGGCACCTTGAGACGCTGCACATCCCTGAAACTGAGCGTTGCCTCTACCGCACTCATAATCCTTATTACGCAGCCCACTGACGCCGCGCACCAACTTATAAAAAGCTCACTTCGGTGGGCTTTTTTCGTCCGCAAAACGCATCAAACCGGACAGCCGATTCTTCTTCCTCATGAAAGAAACACCCTAGACAAACCAGAGAGTTGGCATCATTTAAAGGGTTGATCAACGGACAGTTTCCGGACGCAACTTATTGAAATCTATGCGGATAGACTATTATCCGCATATTCAAAACAACGCCATATCGGAGAATAATCAAACCTCAAGTTACTACAAAATGAGGTATTCGGTATGGAAATAGAATCGCGAAAAACTTCAGTTTATGTCGCTCGGACATTTGGCAGAGGCGCGGCGCTAGCTGTGGCAATGGCAACCACAAGCCTTGGTGTAATTCTCTATATGACACCTGCCCCGGCTTACGCCATCTACTGCTCTAACTGCTCGACGTTCTATCAACAGATGTTCGAGTACGCTGAGCAGGTCAACACGGCGCTGAGCACCGCCGAACAATTGCAAACGCAAATTCAGCAGTACCAAAACATGGTCACGCAGGGCACGGGCTTGCCCGATTCGATGTTCGGCAGCATCGCGTCTGACTTGAAAAGCGTGGCCAACATCTACAACCGCTCGCAGGCCTTGGGCCGCCAAATCCAGAACATGGATTCGCAATTCAACACGGTTTTTCCCGGCTTCGAGTACTACCTGAATCAAGCAGCTAACTCGGCAGAGGCCCCGGCGAAAGATCGCTATCAAAAGTGGTCACAACAGGGCCGCGACAACGTGAAAACAGCGATGGAAGCGACGAACCTCAATACCAGCACCTTCGAGTCCGAGAACGCTCAGCTAGACCGCATGGTGGCTCGTTCGCAGTCGGCCATTGGTCGGATGCAGGCGATTCAGGCGAGCAATGAAATTGCCTCGCAGAACGTGCAGCAACTGCAAAAGCTGCGCGACCTACTGGCCACGCAAATCAACATGCAGGGCAATTACATGGCTCAGCAAGGCGACCGGAAGGCTGCCAGCGAAGCCGCCGAACAGCAGTTTGAAGCGCGCAAAAACACACGTGGCGGCGTGAAGGAATACTGAGAATGACTATTTCGAAATGGATCATCGCATTGATGTGCGCCGGATCCGCACTGGCCGGTTACATGGTTACCGTGGTGGTTCAAAGCAATAGCGAATGTACTGCGATGGCTGAGCAACAACGTCACCAGCGTGACGCTGATGCGTCGTTTGAGGCGCGCCCGAACACTCGCGGCGGCGTGAAGGGGTACTAGCTATGGATCGTCGTCTATTATTGTTCCTCGCCTTGGCTGGTGCGTTCGTGGCCGGAAATGCTATGGCCGCGACCGACCTTTCCCATGCTGACACATCGGTTCAGGGCCTACTCGATCTAGTTTTGCAACAGTCGCACCAGTGGTCAGCGAAGCTGTATAATTATGCCATCAGACTGTTCTGGCTGCTGGCCTCGATCCAGTTCATCTGGACGTTCATGCCTCTGGTCATGAAGCAAGCCGATTTCGGCGAGATTGTCGGCGAGCTGCTGCGCTTCGTGCTGGTGATCGGTTTCTTCCTTGCAGTCATGAAGTACTCGGTGGAATGGTCGACGGCCATTGTCGATAGCTTCCGCGATGCGGCGGCATCGGCGAGCGGCCTCGGGCGTGCATTAGAACCCGGCGATATGCTGGCAGTTGCGCTGGATTTTGGCCGCACCATGGTGGTGGGCATATCAGTGTTTTCTCCAGCGAAGGGACTTCTGATCGCTGTATGCGCAATCCTTGTGTTGGCATGTTTCGCCTTCATCGCCGCATTCATGTTTGTCACGCTAGTAGAGTCTTACGTCATCATCAATGCTTCCGTGCTGTTCTTCGGCTTTGGCGGTTCGCAATGGACGCGGGATTTTGCAATTGCGCCGATGCGCTTCACCGTTGCGATTGGTGCCAAGCTATTTGTACTGACCCTGATTGTCGGCCTGATCGTACAGTCGGCAAAACAATGGTTGGCCGCCTATACCAATGATGAAGCATCATTGATGACGATGGTCGGTTTGGCCTTGGTGTGCTGCTACCTCACGAAGACAATTCCTGACCTGATCGGTGGCATGATTAGCGGCACGTCGATGGGCGGCGGACTGGCGGGGGCGATTAACTCCAGCTTTGCCGGTGCCAGCTCCGCAGGTGGTGCCGCGTCGTCTATGGGTGCAGCGGCGTCCTCCGGCGTGGGTGCCAGCACCGGCGGCGGAGCGGCCCAGGGCGCCAGTTCCGCAGGCGCGAAGGTAGGCGGCAGCTCCGCCAATTCTGCCGGGCAGGCGTCGGGCGCTCCGTCCTCGCCAAGCAGCGGCTTACAAAAGGCCGCCAAGCAGGCCGGAAAGGCCGCGCAGGGGAACGACGATAAAGACCAGCAGACGACAACAATAGGGGGAGTTGTCAGCTCCGGCAGCGCACTTTCCCAAGCGGCCAACGGTGGCGCAAAGATGCTCGGCGTGATGGCTTCGATGGCAGTGCCAGGTATGGAAAATGCGCACGTATTGTCTCTTGGTGCAGGATCTCCGCCACCTGTTCCCGACGATACCAACTTGACCACTCCAGCCAATGAAGCAGAGTCGGCCGCGGAAGCTTCACAAGCAGAGCCTAACGTCATCCGTCCGGCCTCGGAAACTAACTCTACTCCTGGACGCCTCGCCTCACTCAAGGTGCCGGGCATGACTCGAACAATGATCAATCGGAGAAATAACCATGATGGACGTTCTGATATTCGCTGGATTCGTGGTATTAGCCTCGACGTTCGCAGTCGGCATGTGGGCGCTGGGCAAGTGGCTGCGTAGCAAGGGCTATGGGCCACAGCTCGATAGGCTGGATCATCAATAGACGGCCTTGCAGCTTCGAGTAAGCCCGCTCGCCTTGTCGGCTTCCTACCGTATGTTTGCGGGGATGCAAACCATGAATCGTTTGCCTCTGCTGGGCAGTAAGAGTAGCGCCGTTCTGAACCGGCAAGTGTTGATGGCCATCCAAGCGGCTCAGGAAACGCAGAAACGAGAGCGTCGCGGCAGTCGCTGATTGCCGATTGCTGAGCTGTCAACAACAACCCCGCCCTAGCGGGGTTTTGTTTTTCCGAAGTTTACGCTCTTCTCTTATGCCCATTTCTGAACGGAACGTTTACCACCTCAACCATCAATGCGGACGAACAGCAAAGATCGTGTCCCAGGAAGTGATGTAACTGAACCAACCGAAGCAACGATGGTGCGAAGGGCTTCGCCACCAGTAATACGCACGGACCTGTCTCAGCCATGCAACCGGCAGAAATCGACCCAAATCGGACCGTCGCGACTCGCGGCGCTAGCCGCAAGCTGCCATCTTTCGCGCTTACGCTCATGGCCCCGAATCTGAGGTGGCTATGCACTCATCCTGATAAGCTCTGAACTTGATTGATTTGATAAGGCTAGGTGCCGAAGATGGGGCTTATCCCAAGTTGTGATCACAGAGAAGATGCCATCAGGTCTCTCGCTGAAATCTATGCAGTTTCAACTGAAGAAATCGGAAGGGTTCTTGAGGCTTCCGAAGTACTAGAAATTGCACAGGTGTATTCCCAAATGGAGTCGCAGGGTTTCCACTTTGTAGTATGCCATCTGCTAAATGCTTCTCCTCGTTCCGATATTATGCACGCTTGTTACTACCATTCGACGAGCTATGATGGCCGCCCTTCATGGTTCGATGATGGATTGCTTGGCTCGTCGCAAGGCGTGGGGCGTTTTCTAGAAAAAATCACCGAATGGCTCTCTCTTGAGGAGCAAGTTGTAGCAAAAGAAGCGGTTAAGGGCATCGTGAAGCGTCGCAGCGAGTACGAAGGTGCCACTGCTGAGACGTGCGGACCATACGCATGGGACACCTTTACTGCTGCCAGCTCTAGCTCAAACGGAGTTAGCTATAGGATTCCAGAGGCGATCCAGGATTTGTGGTCTTCCAGTCTTTGTGGCGGCGGCGGGTTGGTAAACCTGAGGGGGCTCATCGAAGAAAAGCTGAGACCTGTCGTAGTCAAGTTCAAAGGAAAAGTTTCAAATATCGATGACTACTGCGCAACCCTCTGGGCCTATTTGCTATCGGATGACGGTGAGTGCCACCTTACTCATACCTTCGCGGGCGACGGACAAACTATTCCTAAAGAGGACATTCTTGCGCTGATGGAGGTTTCATAAACGCGGCCTGGGGGATACAGCCGGTGGTCCAGCCTACGCAATGGAGCACGTTGGCCATTTATGGGATTTCTACGATTGAATTGGCCGCTTCTGGTCGGTTCCTGTCGTTAGACTCCATCCAGCTTGCCGGTCGAATTCGATGCAAGCGACAAAACAGTAGCAACGCGAAAAGATAGTCATGTGGGGATCAATGACCCGATCCCCTTTGAGCCGGCGAAAAAAGGCTGCCATCCAATTGCCCGGAGGCTTCGCCATTAGTAATACGCACGGACTTGGTACACTGATTTATGGGGCGCTTATGTACCTAGACACAGCCATAACTGATACGCCCATACGCTTTGCTATGGCTCGCACGCTTAAGCCTTCCGCCCGGAGCGCTTGAGCCTTTGCTAGCTTGCCGTTAGCCGTTTCGAGGTAAGTTTCCCGGTCAACGGCACCGGCAGCGCGCCTACGGCCTTCCTCGCGCTTCCTGTGACGTTCTGCGGCCTCGGCCTGGCTAACAATGGTCTTGAGCCGCTGCTGTTCCTCTGGGGTAATCCTGAACAGGTTGATAAGGGTGTCGTTCTTGGGTGTGTAAAGCGGCGCGTATTCCTTGCCTCCAAAACTGACCTTCTCACCGGCCTCGTAGGCTTTGGCCTTGCTGAACAGGGTCATCAGCTCTTTGGAGCGGCTACTCCATTGAGGATCAAGCTCGCGGGCCAGTGCGGCCGCTTCGTGGTACATCTGTTTGCTGTTGGTCGCACCGGAAAGCAACAGAAAGTTCAACCGCCAGAACAGGTGTTGCATCCGCTGACCTTCCACGACGCCGCCGCGCAGCTCGGCGAGCTTGCGCAGGTCTTCGAGACGATCCCAAGCAAGCTTGCGGCCTGAGAATCCGCGCAGATTGTCGGCCTTGCCGCCTGGCACCAAAACGAAAGGCTTTTTCGTGGCGCGCTGCTGACTCTGTTCCTGCCGCTGCTGCTCGATTGTCCAGCGGGCAGCCGGTAGCAGTGCCTCGGCCATGTACTCGAAGTTGTACCGGATCGGCTGGCCATCAATGCCGTTCGTGACATGCACCACGCGGCAGACTTCACCGCTCTTGCTGTTGACCGTCTCGACGGTGCGCAAGACCCGGCTTGCGTCTTTGGCCATCAGATCGGCCCCGATATGCGCGAGGCGATCCACTAGATACCGCTGGCAGGCGTTCCAGCGGGGCAGGGCTTGGCGCGGAATCGTGCCCTCTAGCAGCCACTTGGCCTGTATCCCCCGGCCGCTGTAGATCAGCATGGACGGCGCGGGCACGCCTTCTTCGGCACAAAAATACAACACCGAGGCGGCCAATTTTTCAGGGTCGCGGCCAGCCAGTGCGGGGATGCGGTAGGTGTCGAGGTCTGCGAACAACAGACCAAGCCGGGACAGGTTTACGACGCGCCGGTTAGGTCGGATGAATTCGGCCTGAGACATCCAAGTATCGCGAGTTTTGTCCACCAAATTGAGTATGGTAGGCATATCCGCAAGCGGGTGGGACGACTGACGCTTTTCGCCACGAACGTCAACCAATAGCGAGAAGAACCCGATCCTGTTGCTGTCGTGGTACATCTGCGCCTCGTCCTGGGAACTGAACAGCGCAAGTTGTGAACTTTGATGTTGATTGCGAGCAGTTCGCACGTGCGGCTGCGGTATGGGCCCTGAGTCGGGCCCGATCCACACTACTCAGGCCCCGATTCCGGGTCTGGGAGCTGGGCCAGAAGCCTTGCACGCATCAATCCATTCTTCGACTTCAGCCAAATCCCAAGCGACATTTCGACTGGTTAACGCAATACGGCGCGGGAATTCGCCCCGCTGCTCCATGTTGTAGATCGTGCGCTCTGCTAGCGGGATCATCGCATGCAATTTCTTACGATTGATGAGTGTCTTGCTCTTTGGTTTGGTCTCCATGGGGTCGCTTTCCTTCGAAGTTGTCAGATGCTTGACAATGCCTTCGAGCGCCAGAGCCAGGGCGCAAAAAAGTTAGAATTTGGTTGTCAATCAGAGCTATCATCGACGGATGGGAAAACACTTAAAAACGTCGAGCACCTACGACCCGCTTTTGCAAATGCTGGTTAGAGAGAGCGATACATCGTCGGATCGCATCCGTGCCAAGTTGAGTAACCAATACGAGTGGTGCTTCTGCGAGCTATGTTGGCGCTCCACCGAATATGTGATCAGCATCGCGGCGCCGAAAGTCTTCAAGCGCCTAAAGCGCGGGAATGTCAAAGCAGTCCCATTAACGGAGTCTGTTCGCACCGAAGCTCAGAAAAAAGCCGATGCTTTGGTGGATCGATACGAACGGGCATTGAATGGGGAGCTCGGCAGGTATGAGCCCCCTCGAATGTTGTCGAAGTACTGTGACATTCAGGAACTGCGCGGGGACTTTTCGGTAGCAGCATTTCGTGAGCACGTGGAGTGCCGAATGCTCGTTTCTACTTGGGCGCAACACGGTGAACTACTAAGGCCTGCGGCCCTACCCGGCCAGCCAGAGGGTTCGGCTAAACCGAGCAAATTTTATTGTGAGGCCCACAATCCGCGACGTAGCGATGAGGCACGCCGCGCTTACCAACGCGATAGGAGGTTCGTGCTGGATTATGAGGATTTGATTGCAAAAATCTGGTCTAAAGAAGCTGCTTTCCTCCCAAGCTGGGATATCGAGACCCATGCCGAGGTCAGAAAAGAGGCATACCGCCTTCTCCAAGCATTGAAGTCACCAACCAGCACGATAGATGATCTGTTGATGCGAGGAATTACAAGTCAGGCTGAAATCGCCCGGCAGCTTGGCGTATCACGCCAAGCTGTTTCTGCGGCCATCAAGCGACGGTCTGGAAAGCAGGCATCACCATGAAATATCAAAACTCTAATTTCATTTTTTTCCGGCATTGCTTGGACGTGGTCGTTTGAGCGTCCACTCGTCAATCATATCCGCCCAATCCTGCAACATCGCCCGACGCTGATCACGGTATTCAGCTTTGTTGTAGACGGCCCTTACACCCTTCTGCTCGTGCGCAAGGCACTTCTCAATCCAGTCTGAGTTGTAACCCGCCTCATGCAGCAGCGTGCTCGCTGTGCGCCTCAAATCATGCGGTCCGAACTTGCTCAACGGCTGCCCTTCTTTCTGCGCAAGCCGGTAGGTTAGCGTCAGCACCTGATTGATCGTCGCGGTGCTCATTGGCAAATCGGAATCGTACCGAGAGGGAAAGACGTAATCCGAACCACCGGCAAACGTCTTCAGAGCAATGAAAAAATCCAGTGCCTGCTGAGATAAGAACACCAAATGGGGATTGCGCCGCTTCATCCGCTCTTTCGGAATGGTCCACAGGGCTTCGCTGAAATTGATTTCGTTCCAGGTAGCGTTGGTCAATTCACTTTTACGAACCATGGTCAGCAACAGCAGCTTAGCGGCGACTCTCACGGATGAGGCAGTGCCGATGCGGTCCAGGTACTGATACATCAACGCGATTTCGTCAGGCCCTAAAGCACGGTCACGTGGCTCGAATTTAGCGATGCTTGCAGGACGTACCAAATCAGCCGGATTATCGACCTTCTGGCCTCGCTCTATCGCCCATCGGAACACCTGCATCACAATCTCGCGGGAGTGCACGGCCGTGGCTGGAGCTCCACGCTCCACAATTGCATCAGTCAGCGTTCGCAGATCCTCATGATTGATTTCCACCAGTTTCTGATTACCGAAGTGCGGCTTTAGCTCGCGCTCGTAAACCGATCGGCGCATGTCACGCGTCGAGTCAGCCATCTGATATCCACGCAGCCATTTCTCAGCCCACGCATCAAACGTCTCTGCCCCTTTGGTGCGTGCCTTGGCACGGGCTTTCTCTTTGGCAGGGGACTTACCCGCCGAAACCATCTTTTTAGCCTCGCCCAGGCGCTCTCTGGCTTCCGCAAGTGTGATGCCACCCACGCCATAACGACCGAACGTGATGGTCTCCTGACGGCCATTGATTGAGTAGTTGTAACGAAATGAGATGGAACCGGCAGCGGTGACGGCCACGTACAGCCCGTCGCGGTCGTTCACCTTGTAGAGTTTTTCTTGCGGTTTGAGGTTACGCAGCTTGGTATCGGTCAGCATGGCAGTTACGGATTCCATGGAAAAAATACCATGCTCAGAAAAGCACTCATGCACCACGATAAAACCCAATTAAACCGGGCTGATGATGAGACTTGATACCATGCCCTTCCCTACAAGGGCGACATGGTATCGAGCACCGAACATGGCATTTGGCTCAGTCAATACCCCGTACCATGCCATACAAACACGGTGCTTGGCGATGCACAAAGCTGCCTGAACTTGCCAGATCCAAAAAGCCAAAAGCCCGTAATTACGCGGGCTTCAGGACATTTTCGCTAGCAGGTACCGGCAAATCCCGGCAACCCAATCATTCCCACTCAATCGTTGAAATGGTATTTAATGCATTGATTTATAATTGATTTATACCGTTCAAAAATATTAATACCGTCAAATCTACCGTCGCAGGAAAAAACTACTTCGCGATAACGATTCTCTCCCGATTTTACCCCTACTGAATGATGTTTAGTGAGTTGCCTGAGCAACCAGCTTAACCCCAAGAGCAGCACAGACACGGTTAATGGTGTCAAATCGCGGATGAGCATCAGGGCGCAATGCTTTGTAGAGCGCTTCACGGGAAATCCCGGATGCGTTGGCAATGTCGCTCATTCCACGGGCACGGGCAATTGTACCGAGAGCCTGGGCCAGTGCAGCAGGGTCATTTTCTTCCATTACCACGGTCAGGTATTCGGCAAGTGCCTCGGGGCTATCCAGGTATTCCGTAACATCGAATTCGGGCAAGTTGGAAATTTTCATGGTTCAGTCCTTAAGGGTTGCAGCAAGGGCAATGGCTTCAGCGATGTCTTTCGACTGCGAGGATTTATCTCCACCGCCCAGCATCACAATCAATACGGTTCCGCGCTGGATGTAGTACATACGCCATCCAGCACCAAAGTGTTCACGCATTTCCCATACTCCTTCACCGACAGGCTTACAGTCGCCAAGGTTCCCGAACTGGGCCTTTTCGATGCGTCGCGCAAGGCGACGCTTGGTCATACCATCCTTGATACTGGACAACCATTCGGTGAATTTGTGAGTGGTCTTGATCGTATACATGTTATTCATTGTAATCGAACGATTACAAAATATCAAAAAAATTGTATTTGGGGAGTTTAAAGTGATGACTCAACGCCGGGTCGTGGAGCGTTAAGTTATCGTCCCAGATAAACCGCTGTAATAGCTAAACGCTCATGGCCTAATTCACGGCTGATGATCTGACGTGCGGCCCGATCCTGAACGCGCTGTTCTCGGGTCAATGCCTTGGCGCTTGGTCCTCCGGCAGCAGGAGCCTGCCAGCCGGTCAAGGCTTCATAACGCTGTTGTGCATAGTGGTGTCGTAACCCGTGCATATGGCTTAATCCCGCCCCCTTGCACTGTCCATCATAAGTGTGGCGCTGCTGGATGTAGGTTTTTTGCGCAGGGATTAGTGAGCCTGCCCCGACCAACTGGTGCGCTTCATCGAGTACGGCTCGTTGCTGCGGCGTTGTAAGCGGTACAACCCGCTCCCGTCCGCCCTTCGTCCAGGAGCCTTTCAGCAAAATGAAATCACCCTGATCTGCATAGCCAGGACGAAACTTGATTGCTTCTTCACGACGCAGCCCGAAAGCCTGTTGCAGGGCCAGACTCATGCGTACACAGGGATCATTCACCCTGTCCAGGGCATCACTACCTAACACCTGCGCTTTGCTCTCTTGAGTGACAAAACGCCGCTCAGGAATACCGAGCCGGGTATTGTCTGCCGGAATAATACCGGCCTTGCCCACTTTCTCAGCCCACCAGCGCACATGTGCCAGACGGTTTTTTAGCGTGCCAGCGGATAAGCCCTCGGTCTGCCAGCGTTGCAACAAGACCTCGATATGCTTGCCCTTGAGCGAAGTTGCACGCATCTGGCGGAAACCGACGTCACGTAACTGGCGGCTCATCAACGTCAGCGATCGCAGCCGGTCGGCCTGTGTTGCATGGCTGCCGTCCCGGTTGCGCTGGCAAAGCTGGCGCAGTGTGTAAGTTAAATCATCCATCAAAGCCTCCTGCGGCTCTCGTGTGTGTGCGTGTAGGGTCAAAACTAAGTTTTCATCGGTAAGTGTTGTTGCCAACTCGCCAAAGCGAGATCCCCGAAGGGCTAGGGCCAGGTGCTTAGTCACCTGTTGCCTGCATTGAGGCATCCGCCGTACTCCCTGCGGGGAGATCGGGCGGGGTTGCTGCGTGAAAAAGAGCGCACGGCGCTGTGGAGAACCTCCTGTGTGTGAGAAAAGTGATAGAAAATGAAGACGAACGGTGTCAGGCATTGCGCACTGAACGATTGCCGGTGAGGGTTGAAGCACCTAGGGTACGGAGAGAAGAAGGGGACAGAATAATCAGGCTCCCCCTATGGGTAAGGGGTCATGCGCATGACGAGCCGGGCGCATAAGAAGGCAGCATCGACAATTTTTTGCCGACCTGACGCTGACTGCCCTGCGTCAGTGCCGGTGAATGAAGCCCACCGAAAAGGCTATTGCACGGCCAGTCTGCCAGGGCATCATCACGCAAACAATAAACAATAGGATACGGCGCTAACCCATATTCTTGCGTAGGTGGTGGGGGCTGTCACTGCGGGGCAGTGACAGCCCCTTTGCGGCAAATGGCTCTGTGTTAGCCCCCCCAAACCCCGCTCGCCGCGAGGCAATTACCGGAGGATGGTTAAACACCCATCCCCCGGCATTGCCGCCAGCGTCAGGCGTTCCAGTCGCGTCAAGGGTCTGCTTCGCCAGGGTGCTCACCCGGTCTCTTCGAGCTGCGGTTTCCCCCCCTGCCCTTGACCCGACTTCTACGCCTCACACTTCACAGCACCACATAAAAGCGCCATTGATGCCGCATCGTGCCGCGATATCATCAGACCTCCCCAGGAAGATAACGGTTGCCGTTGTCTTCCTGGGGAGGCACCAAGCGCAGCGCGGTAGTGAACTACCCGCCAGCCTTAAGGGTTGACGTAGCCGTCTTAATCGCGGATTGAACAGCATATCGCGAGGTGATACCTTACGGTTTTATGTTTTGTTTATCCGTTCTGTCCATCGCTGGAGGTCTGTATGTCAATGTACGATCCCCCTCATCCAGGCGAAGCAGTACGCTTGGATGTATTGCCTGAAATTGGATTGAGCATTACCGCACTGGCGGAGCATCTGGGCTATTCCCGTAGCCATTTTTCCGCAGTGCTTAATGGTCGGGCGGCTATCAGTGCAGATCTGGCCCATCGTCTGGAACTGGCTGGCCTGGGTCGAGCACGTCAGTATCTGGCTGAGCAGGTTGCGCATGATCTATGGCAGACAAAACAGCGCACACATCCACCCATCAGGCGATTGTCTATACGAACTTTCAATGTCGCCGGTAGTAATTCGTAGCAAAGGGAATTGTGAAATCTAATGACTTTTTTTGAGCTTGAACCTCCTGATATTTCAAATCTTAGTGATGCTGATCTAAGAGAAATGGTCGCTAGATTGTGTGAAGCTGAATTGATTCGCCAAGAAATTCAGCCATCTTGTGTTTTGTGGGGTGGTGCGCAGGAGGCTGCTGACGGCGGCCTCGATATTCGAGTTACCGATGCAATTCCTTTATCAAATCCAGGCTTTGTAAGCCGTGAGAATACTGGTTTTCAAGTAAAGAAAAACGGTATGAGTAAGGCTGCCTGCAAAAAGGAAATGCTTGATAAAGGAAAGTTAAAAACTGTTATAGGTGATTTGATAGATAAAAAAGGTGCTTATGTAATTGTTAGTGGCAAAGATGATTGTTCGGACAAAATGCTATCTGAACGTCTTCTTGGTATGAAATCTGCCGTCGAAGGCTTATCAAATAGTGAAGATATTCTCCTTGATTTTTATGGTAGAGATCGGCTTAGCGCATGGTTGAGACAATTTCCTGGTGTTACCCTGTGGGTTCGCTCTAGGCTGGGAAAGCCTCTATCAGGATGGCTACCTTTTGGCAGATGGACTGCTACTCCACCTGATAAAGAAGATGAGTTTTTACTGGACGAGCACCCTTGCGTAATCGATATAAATTCTCACCAAAAAAGCCCTATAGCTATTGCTGATGGAATTATGCTTGTGCGTGAAAGATTACGTGGAGATGGTTCGGTGGTCCGACTAACTGGTCTATCAGGAGTTGGAAAAACACGATTTGCTCAAGCACTTTTTGAACAAGGTGTATGCGAAAAATCTCTACCGGAAGCAAATGTAATATATGCAGATCTTGGTGATGATTTATACCCAACGGCATCTGAACTTGTTTCCTACTTAATAGCTAACGATTTTTCAAGCTATGTAGTTCTGGATAATTGCCCACCAGATATTCATAGGAAGCTGCAAAACCAAGTATCGTCAAATCAAGCTAAGTTGAGCCTTCTTACCATCGAATATGACATCTCGGATGATCGACCAGAAGAAACAGAAGTAATACATATTGAACCATCAAGTGAGGAAACCGTTTCTAAACTCATTCAAAAAAGATTTTCTTCTCTTGGGCGGGTCAATGCAGACAAAGTTGCAGAATTTTCCGGTGGGAATGCGCGTATTGCTATTGCATTGGCAAGCCGAGTGGGGGCAGACGAGACTTTAGCAAATTTTTCTGATGAAGATTTATTTCAGAGGTTGTTCAATCAAAGAAAAGGGAAAACTGAAAGTTTACTTGAAAGTGCAGAGGTTTTATCTTTGGTTTACTCGTTTAATGTCTCTCCAAAGGCGTTCAACGATGAATTGAGTGTTCTCTCTAAAATTGGCGGATTGGATCGTCAAAAGTTAAATCGTAATCATGCCGAGTTGTTACGGAGGCAATTATCGCAGCAACGAGGAAATTGGCGGGCAGTTCTGCCACATGCTTTAGCTAATCGTCTCGCACGAAGAGCCCTTCAGAATATCCACCCTGACCAAATTAATACTGAGTTGTTAAAAGTAGATAATTTACGATTATTCAGGTCATGTGCCCATCGACTAGGTTATCTACATGATTTTGAACCCGCGCGGTATCTTGCTCGTTCGTGGATGAAAACCGGTGGACCATTTCATAATATTTCATTGTGTGGTGCTGAGTTACTTACAGCTCTAAGCTATATCGCACCAGTATTTCCAGATGCAGTATTAACCGCTATAGAGGATGCATCAGAAACCCCAGAATTTTGCTCTCGAAACAATCAAAACTTCTCTGTTTTTATAAGACTACTTAGAAAAATCGCATATGAAGACCAGTACTTTGACCGTGCTGCTGAGCTAATTCTTCGCTTTGCGGAGACAGAAAAATCTGGTGAGAATAACAATAGCATCGCTAGGCAATTGGCGAGTCTTTTTTCATTGTATCTCTCTGGTACACAGGCTAAACCATCGCGAAGGTATTCATTTGTGAGTAGAATACTAAATTCCGGTAACTTAAGGCAGCTTGAGATTGCACGGGACATTTTTTGTTCTGCGTTTGAGGCTTCTCACTGGACCTCATTTGGAGGCTTTGATTTTGGCGCCCGTAGTAGGGACTATGGATGGGAGCCAAAGACAAATAAAGAGGAATTAGACTGGTACGTAGGTTTTATTAAGCTGTTAGTACCACTTTTAGATTCGAACAATGAGTTACGTAGTGAGTGGGCAAAAGAGATACTGGCAAACCACTTTGTTAGCTTATGGAGCTATGCAGGTTGCTTTGACATCCTTGAAAAGGTCGTGCGCAAATACGGTACTGGCGGTAAGTGGCTAAATATGTGGATGGCCATTAAGCGGACAATCCATTACAACGGAGATAAACATACCCCTAAAATATTTACAAGGCTTGAAACGCTTGAGCGTTTAGCTGCGCCGGCTGACCCCTATTCCGAAATTGAGGCATATGCTCTAACTAACACATGGGATCATCTAGAGGTTAGAGACGGGGACTACACAAAAAGCTCAGAAGAAATTTATCAAAAGATAGAAAAATTAGGTGAACTTGCGATATCTGAATATAAATACCTTGAAAGATTGGCACCAAGACTATGGGACAAGCACATTGATTCGCCTTGGGCATTTGGTAAAGGGTTAGCTAAAGGCTCATTAGATCAAAAATCAGCATTTGATTCTCTTGTCTGTCTGATGCAAAAGCAAAAGCTAGAAGTAGTTCAACCAGGCCTCTTTTGCGGCTTTATTGCTGGCGTTCATATATGTAATCCTAGCTTATCTCGAAAACTCCAAGAGTCTGTATTAGATGTACCAGAGCTAAAACCATATTTTGTAAATATTCTGACTGCAACTCCGATAGCCCCTTGGGGTACAAAAAAGCTTATTGAACTAGCCAGGGCTGGTGAACTCGAGCCACGGAGGTTTCTACAGATAAGTTCTGGCCGGATGCATGAGTCTATTACTGATGATGATTTATCAAAATTGCTTTCCGCACTTAACAATTTAGACAATGGAATATTTTCAACCATTGAAATATTGAGCATGCGGTTCTTTACTGAAAATGGGAGCAAGTACAGTCCTAGCGCTGAATTACGTCATGTTGGAAGACAAGCTATTTTTAAAATGCTTTCATTGCACAGAGATGAAATTAGAGGTCGGCAGTCTCATGGAATGAACCTCGTTATTAAAGAGTGTTTATCAGAACCAGCAACGGAGAATGAAATACGCGAAATAATTAACTTACTTTGCGGCGGAATTGAGACGTATCGCTTATATGGTTTCGAACTGGAAAATATTATAGCTCATCTAGTAGAAAATTATCCAGAATACATTTTAGATAGAGTATTTCTAGATAGTGAGAGTAGTGAGCAACTCATGCACTTTCTTTTCAAAGATAGGGCGAACCGAAGTAGCTCACCATTAAACTTATCACCTATCGAGCGTGTGCTAAATTGGTGTAATGGAAATCAAGATAGAATTCAGAAAGTAACTGGTGCTGTATCGGCATATACGTCTTTAGACAAAGAATTACAGCCGCTAGAAAATCCAAAGCAAATAGCTCTCAGCCAACATGCCATATTACTTTTAAATGCTGCAGAAAACAAAGCCGCTATAGTTGAGACTATTTTCTCCAGATCTTTTCCTAGCAGCTGGTCAGAATCGCTTGCCGATATTCTTGAGGCTCGGTCGCAGGCATTCTCAGAACTACTGAATCATGACTCTCCTGAGGTGCGAGAGATTGCAAAGGCCAAACTTTCTCTTTTAAATAGGTCAATTAGAGAAAATAGAGAGCGTGAAACGGAGGAGTACAACCGGCGGGAGCAAAGATTTGAGTAATCATTCAGTATGGGTTTTGGCTTCGTCTAATCTAAGTTCTAAAAACCTCTACTTCCCGCCGCTGCAGCCGGAGCATACCGGGCGCAGCGGCCACTTCCATTTGGCATAATACAAATTCTACACCTTATACTCTTCAATCCACCGATCCACCATATCGGCCCAATCCTGCAAAAGCTGCTTTCTTTGCTCGGCGTATTCAGCCTTGTTATACACCGCCCTCACCCCTCGCTGTTCATGAGCCAAGGCTTTTTCAATCCAATCCGAGTTATAACCGGCTTCATGCAAGTGCGTGGATGCTGTGCGCCGCATATCATGGATAGTGAAATCAGCCAGCGGCAAGCCCTGTTTCTGAGCTAGCACAATCGCATGGTTCGCCGCACGGTTAAGGGAACTCAACGCTATTGTTCCGTGCTGAGATTGCCCGAAACTCGGCATAACAAACGGAGAACCATCAGCCAGAATATGCAGTTGCATAAGCAGATCCAGGGCTTGGTGGGACAGATAAACGACATGCGGACGCCCTGCTCCATGGCGGCTGGCTTTCATTCTTTCGGCTGGAATCACCCATTCTGCCGTAACAAAATCTATTTCATCCCAAGTAGCGTTGACAATGGAATTCTTTCTGATCATGGTCAGCATGACTATCTTGAGCGCCACCTTCAGCGCATGGGACGTTTGAGCATTTTTCAGCGTATTAAAGAACAGGCCAATTTCTCTTTTGGATAAGGCCCTGTCTCTGGGCTTGAACGTTGCAATGGTCGAAGGGGCCACATGTTCCGCTGGATTTTCGCATTTAACGCCCCTGGCTTTCGCGTAGGTAAATACGTTGCCCACAATATCGCGTGTCTTGACGGCAGACGCTGAAGCTCCCCTATCCTTGATCTTCTCACAGTGGTTACGCAGCATATCCGGGGTGATTTCACTCAGCAGCTTTTTGCTGAATTTGGGTCTGACATCGCGCTTGATGATGCCCTCTACGATATTGCGCGTACTATCCTTGTAGTCTGCGTCCTGAAACCAGCGTTCAAGCCAGTCACCGAAATAGGTCGATTTTGTCTGCTCTTTCTGCCGTTGCTTTTCAGCCGCAGGAGATAGCCCTTGAGCGATGAGCTTCTTTGCCTCGCGTAATCTTTCCCGTGCATCTGATAGCGTTATCTGATCATACCTACCGAGTGCGAGGGTTTCACGCCTGCCATTTATGCTGTAGTCGTAACGAAACGACACGGTTCCAGAAGGTAACACGGCAACATACAGCCCATCACGATCAACCACTTTGTAAAGCCGATCTTTTGCTTTCAGCACTTTTAATTTGCTATCCGTCAGCATCATCGCCTCCTCACGCTTGTGTGAAATACCGTCAGCCTAAACGGTATTTTTTCCAATCTACCACAAATAATGAAAAGCGATACCGTTAAAAATCACGGTATCAGAGAGCGGATTTCAGTGGATTTTGATGGCTTATAAAAAACAAAAAAGCCAGTCAATCATTTGATTTAACTGGCTTTTAAAGACATTAACAGTCTTCAGTGGAAGCTAAAAACTTATTCCCACTCAATCGTCGCCGGTGGTTTACCCGAAATATCATAAACCACACGAGAAATACCATTCACTTCATTGATGATGCGGTTAGAAACCCGACCAAGGAAGTCATACGGTAAGTGCGCCCAGTGAGCGGTCATAAAGTCGATGGTTTCTACCGCACGCAGCGAAACAACCCAGTCATACTTACGACCATCACCCATTACACCAACAGAGCGAACTGGTAAGAACACGGTGAATGCCTGACTGACTTTATTATACAAATCAGCTTTATGCAGCTCTTCAATAAAGATGGCATCAGCACGACGCAGCAAATCACAATATTCTTTCTTCACTTCGCCCAGAACACGAACCCCTAAGCCTGGGCCCGGGAATGGATGGCGGTACAGCATGTCGTACGGTAAGCCCAGCTCTAAGCCAATCTTACGCACTTCATCTTTAAACAGCTCTTTCAGCGGCTCAACCAGCCCCATCTTCATCTCTTCCGGTAAACCGCCCACATTGTGGTGAGACTTAATCACATGCGCTTTACCCGTCGCAGAAGCGGCAGATTCAATCACGTCAGGATAGATGGTGCCTTGTGCCAGCCACTTCACATTAGTTTGTTTTGATGCTTCTTCATCAAACACTTCCACAAACACGCGGCCAATGACTTTACGCTTCGCTTCCGGATCGTTAATACCGGCCAGCGCGCTCAGGAAACGCTGTTCCGCAGGCACATGGACAATGTTCAGGCCAAAGCGATCGCCAAACATATCCATCACTTGCTCTGCTTCATTCAGACGCAGCAGTCCGTTATCCACAAATACGCAGGTCAAACGCTTGCCAATGGCACGATGCAACAGCATAGCGGTTACTGATGAGTCAACGCCACCGGACAGGCCGAGGATAACCTCATCTTCACCCACTTGCTGGCGAATGCGCTCGATAGCATCATCAATAATAGATGCAGGAGTCCACAGGCCTTCACAGCCACAGATATCCAGCACAAAACGCTTTAACAGGCTTAGTCCCTGATTGGTGTGAGTCACCTCTGGATGGAACTGCAGACCGTAAAAATGTTTTTCTTCATTTGCCATAATGGCAAACGGACAGGTATCAGTGCTGGCAACAGCGGTAAAACCTGCAGGAATAGCGGTAACTTTATCGCCATGGCTCATCCACACGTCTAACTGTGGTTTGCCATCTGCTGACAGCGTGTCGCGGATATCACGGACAAATTCGCTATCATTAATGATATCAACCTTGGCATAACCAAATTCACGCTCGTCAGAGCCCTGAACTTTGCCACCCAACTGCATTGCCATGGTTTGCATACCATAACAGATACCCAGAACAGGAATACCGGCGTTAAATACATATTCCGGTGCGCGTGGGCTTCCGGCTTCAGTAGTACTTTCCGGACTGCCGGACAGGATAATGCCGGTTGGATTGAATTCACGAATTTGCGCTTCGCTGACGTCCCATGCCCAGAGTTCGCAATAAACGCCGATTTCACGGACGCGACGGGCAATTAACTGAGTGTACTGAGAACCAAAATCCAGAATCAGAATGCGTTGCTGATGAATGTTTTTTGACATGTATCGCTTTCCAAAAACGGTAATGTGAGGCCTGATAGCAGACCGGACAAGAAGAAATTGCCCGGTATTATAGCGTTGTTGGCAAGGAGAATACGAGAGGTGAATGTGGATAACTCACACTCCCGCTTCAATTTATTAGCATTCAGAAGAAATCTGAATTAACCCATACGGTAGTTTGGTGACTCTTTAGTAATGGTCACATCATGTACGTGGCTTTCCTGAATACCTGCACCAGTGATACGAACAAACTCCGCTTTAGTACGCAGTTCATCGATAGTGCCGCAGCCGGTCAGGCCCATACAAGAACGTAATCCACCCATTTGTTGGTGAATAATCACTTTCAACAGCCCCTTATACGCTACGCGACCTTCAATACCTTCCGGCACTAACTTGTCTGCCGCATTGTCGGTTTGGAAGTAACGGTCAGAAGAACCTTTAGACATCGCACCCAGCGATCCCATACCGCGATAAGATTTGAAAGAACGTCCCTGGTACAGTTCGATTTCCCCCGGAGACTCTTCAGTACCAGCTAACATTGAACCGACCATGACGCAGGAAGCACCAGCAGCAATAGCTTTAGCAATATCACCAGAGAAACGAATACCACCATCGGCGATCACTGGAATACCCAAGTGACCAACGGCTTCTACTGCATCAGCAATAGCAGTAATTTGTGGTACACCCACGCCGGTAACAATACGGGTAGTACAGATAGAGCCAGGGCCAATACCTACTTTCACCGCGTTAACTCCAGCCTGAGCCAGCGCCAGAGCACCTGCGGAAGTCGCCACGTTACCACCGATTATTTGTAAATCAGGATAAGCTGCGCGAGTTTCACGAATGCGTTGTAATACGCCTTCAGAATGACCGTGGGAGGAATCAATTAGCAGAACGTCAACGCCAGCCTCAACCAGTGCGGCTACACGCTCTTCATTACCGGCGCCAGCACCAACAGCAGCACCTACACGTAAACGGCCCAACTCATCTTTACAGGCGTTAGGTTTACGTTCGGCTTTCTGGAAATCTTTAACCGTAATCATACCGCGCAGATGGAATTTATCGTCAACCACCAGCGCTTTCTCTACGCGCTTTTCATGCATTTTCTGGAATACGGTTTCACGATCGGTAGCTTCGGTTTCATTAACGGTTACCAGACGCTCTTTTGGTGTCATCCATGCGCTAACCGGTTGGTTAAGATCGGTCACAAAACGCACGTCACGACCGGTGATAATACCTACCAGCTCATTATTTTGAGCTACCACAGGATAACCAGCAAAACCATTAATCAGCGCCAGTTCTTTAACTTCACGAACGGTAGTTTCCGGCGTTACAGTGATAGGGTCACTAACAATGCCGCTTTCATGTCTTTTCACCCGGCGAACTTCTTCCGCCTGGCGCTCAATTGACATATTTTTATGAATAAAACCGATGCCGCCTTCTTGTGCCAGAGCGATTGCCAGACTGGCTTCAGTAACGGTATCCATAGCGGCAGAAAGCATAGGAATGTTTAAACGAATTGTTGAGGTCAACATCGTTGATAATTCGGCAGTATTAGGTAATACCGTGGAGTGTGCAGGGACGAGCAGAACGTCGTCAAATGTCAGGGCTTCTTTAGCAATACGTAGCATGGGCAATATCTCACCGGGTTAGGGGTTTAGAAACAGATAAAATATTGCCGAGGAAGTATACAGAGATATATCCATCCACACCACACTTTTTTCAAAAAAAACTTGATTAGCGCGTATAGCTATGTAGTATCGACTAATTAAGTCGCCGTTATCGAGTTTGATCTCCGTCACATTATGTCACTACCTTCATCCCCTCCAATCTTTACCGTTAGCCGTTTAAATCAGACGGTTCGTCAGCTATTGGAAATGGAGATGGGCCAGATATGGCTATCCGCAGAGATTTCTAACTTCTCTCAACCCTCTTCTGGTCACTGGTATTTCACCCTAAAAGACGATAAGGCTCAGGTACGCTGCGCTATGTTTCGCACCGCGAACCGTAAAACCACCTTCCAGCCACAAAATGGTCAGCAGGTTTTAGTACGGGCATCGATAACCCTGTATGAACCGCGCGGAGATTATCAGCTGATTGCCGAAAGCATGCAGCCTGCCGGTGACGGTCTATTGCAGCAGCGATTTGAACAACTTAAACAGCGTTTGTCGGATGAAGGATTATTCAATCCGGCGCGTAAACGCCCTCTTCCTTCTCCGGCAACCTGCATTGGTATTATTACTTCGGCCACTGGTGCGGCTCTGCACGATATGTTGCAGATCCTTCAGCGACGCGATCCTTCCCTGCCGGTAATCATTTACCCAACCATGGTGCAGGGTAGCGAAGCCACATTGCAAATTGCCAGAACCATTGAACTGGCTAATCAACGTAATGAATGTGATGTATTGATTGTTGGACGCGGCGGAGGTTCTCTGGAAGACCTCTGGTGCTTTAACGAAGAGCTGGTTGCCCGAGCTATTTTTAACAGCCAGATTCCTGTTGTCAGTGCAGTCGGTCATGAAACAGATGTCACTATTGCAGACTTTGTTGCTGACTTGCGAGCGCCTACGCCATCTGCGGCGGCAGAACTTATCAGCCGTAATCAGCCTGAATTAATCCGTCGTTTACAGTCGCAGCAACAGCGTCTGGAAATGGCAATGGATTATTATCTGACTCATTTGCGTCAGCGCCTTACCCGTCAGGACAGTCGCCTGCAACAGCAACATCCACAGTTAAGATTATCCCGCCAACAAACGGCATTATTGAAACTGCAAAATCGGCTGGAAGAGGGAATGCAAACCCGCCTGCGCCTGGCAAGCCGCCAGACAGAACGTTTACAACAGCGTTTGTTACACACTCAGCCGCAGGTTAAAGTTCATCGTTGCCAGCAACAACTGCAACAGTATCAATATCAGTTACAGCAGGCGCTGGAACGACAGCTTAATGCCGCGCGTCAGCGTTTTAGCGTTGGTTATTCACAGTTGGAAGCAGTAAGCCCACTGGCAACCCTGGCCAGAGGTTATAGTGTGACAACCACTGCCGAGGGGAAAACACTGAAAAAACTAAAACAAATACAAACTGGCGATACGCTGAAAACTCGCTTGAGCGATGGCTGGATTGAAAGCCAGGTCAGCGGTATTCATTCTGCCAATAATAAATCTTAATTCTGGAAAATTTCACTATCCAACAGTAGCCATGAGAATCTTCATAACAGGCTAGCTGTTTTAATCCCTCCATCCCCCATGAATAGACCTCGGTATTATACATTCCACATAATTACATTATGTTACTATTATTAATTCACCTATTTGAGCTGATTAATGAGATATAGATAGCGCCCCAAAATTGGTGGTCAGTAATTCACAATATATGGAGATATGAAATGAAAAAGCTATTTATCGTTATGATTCTCGGAATGGCATCAACATCCGTTATCGCTGCCTCAACACAAAAAACCACTAACTATAGCTGCGATGATGGCGGTTATTCATTTGAACTTACCCGCATAAACTCTAATAAAGTTAAGATTGTAGACGGTGCGGGCAATACTGCTACATTAAAAGCGCAAGAATCGGCTTCTGGCGAAAAATACGTAAGCAACCAGTATACCCTTTCGTTAAAAGGAGATATGGGTATGTTGGTATATAAAGATAAAAGCAATAAAAAGTCATATCCTCATAATGACTGTAAATTACAATAATATCTCTGTCATAAAAATGGGCGTTAAATCGCCCATTTTTATGCGGTCAAACTAATATATTAAAATTGAACAGTGGGTTAATACCCGAATATTCACCTATTTTTCTTCAACATACTTCAACGTAATCCGCTTCTTCGATATCAAACCATGACCATGCTGGCAGAAATAATCTACCGCACCGCAGGCCTGCATCTTTTCCAATGGTTTATTGCAGTCGGGGCAAAGGGCTATCTGCTGATAAGCCTTATGATAGCCTTCACAATAGAAAGTATTACCTTGTTTCCAGAGCATGGCACGATGACAGTGGGGACAGAGCGCATCCATCAGGATTCCTCGCTAAACCAGACCGCTCCCTCTTAACAACAATAAACCAAGAGCGGTGGTGAAAAATGATGTCAGAGTCGTCAGCGCAATGATGTTAGCCGCTAAGGTAGGATTTCCCCCCATCGCCCGCGCCATAACATAACTGGCTGCTGCTGTCGGTGTCGCCGACAGTAAAAATATAACTCCTAACGGTGCACCACGGAAGCCGTATAACCATCCGCCTAAAAACAGCAGTAATGGCACTACAAGAACCCGGGCAACACAGGAGAGCATCGCGACATTCGATGAACGAAACATGGCGCGAAAATCCAGACTGGCACCAGTACATAACAGTGCCAGTGGTAACGCGATACCAGAGATATAGTTACCGGTCTTAGTTAATACATCAGGAATATGAATAGAAAAAACAGAGAAGGGTAATGCCAGCAAAATACCGATGATCAACGGGTTAGTGACTACGCCGCGAATAATACTGGTGAAACTTGGCCTGCCATTAGGACCGGTTGATAAACTGCGGGCAAGGGTAATTACAGATAAAACGTTATACAAAATCACAGTGACAACAATATAGAATGATGCGACAGAAACGCCTTCACTACCAAACGCCATTGAGGCATATGCAACACCTAATATTGCCGCATTTCCGCGAAAGCCCCCCTGAACAAAGATCCCTCTTTCTCTGCGATCTTTAACTAAGTAAGGCGCAGCCAATTCCAATAACAAAAAGCTACCAAGCGTTCCGATAGCGGCATGCATCATCATCGGTAAATGACTTTGAAAATCTTCATGATTTCCGGCAATACTGAAGAACAACAGGCAAGGCAGAGCGATATTGAATACCACTCTGCTGGCGGTATCGCAAAAATGATCGTCAATCAGGCGCAGATGCCGTAAGAAAACCCCAAGCAGCATCATTAATAAGGTAGGAACCGTTACGCTAAAAGCGAAACTCCATGTTTCCCATGACATCATTTTTGTTTATTCCTTTAAACAATTTAGCAGAGCCTAAAATTTATAAAATATTGTTATTCTATAAGGCTAAAACCACAGTCTCACCATTCTATCCTGCAAAATAAATAAGTAAACACCACACATTTGAGTAAATTTTCATATAAAAGCCCTAAAGCCATATTATCATTATGAAACTATAACAATTGAAAAAATTTACCCGGCAAGAAAATAAGTTTGTCCCGATCGCAAAATTGATCTGCGCTAAATGGCCACTGTTGAGTATAATAATTGCTCGGACGTCAGCGTTTACGGGCTTACCCTCCTCCTCAGCCCTTGCGTGATACAACACTTCAAATATGAAACCTGACGATAAAACTGATGATAAGGAATATCTTTCTATGGAGAACCACACTCCCAATAGCTCTACCTTTTCGGGCAATTACTACAGGAAGCATGCCTGATGAATGAGCCTTTGTTACTACTTACTATTATCCTGTTTGTTGCTGCGGTTACTGTTACGCTATCAAAAAAGATCGGATTAGGTTCCATTCTGGGCCTGTTGATCACGGGTGTGATTATCGGTCCTCATACGCCGGGTCAGGTTATTCATAAGGAACATGTTGATGGAATTTTGCATGTTTCTGAATTTGGTATTGTTCTGCTGCTATTTATCATCGGCCTGGAAATGCAACCTAAGCGCCTTTGGTCAATGCGAAGAGTCGTTTTTGGCTTAGGCTCGCTGCAAATATTACTTTCTGGTATCGCTATTGGTGCCTATTTCTATTTGCTTGGCAATTCAGCCAATGCGGCCATCATTATTGGCCTGACGCTGGCGCTCTCTTCTACCGCATTCGTGATTCAAATATTGCAGGAGCATAATGAGTTCTCCAGCGAACACGGACGTATTGGTTTTGCCATTCTGCTAATGCAGGATTTAGCCATTGTTCCATTACTGGCGCTGGTTCCATTACTTTCCGATAAGATTGCGGTACTGCCAGATGATTCCCCTATGTGGATGCAGACCATTTCAGTTATTGGCGCGCTACTGCTGGTTATTATATTTGGTCGCTATGTGGTGCCCTGGTTATTGAACCGGATGGCGCGTAAAGGCTATCGCGAGAGTTTCTCGCTGTTTGTGATGTTTGCCGTGGTGTTAGCTGCTTATGTGATGGAACACTTCGGTTTATCCATGGCACTGGGCGCATTTATTATGGGTATGATGCTGTCTACCTCTAAATATGGCTTCCAAATTCACGCCAGCGTTGAATCAGCTAAAAGCCTGCTGATGAGTATCTTCTTTATTTCAGTAGGTATGTCTATCGACTTTATGACACTGGCACAAACTCCGGTGCTGTTTGTCAGTAATGTGGCCGTTGTCCTGCTGATTAAAATTGTTGTTCTGTTTTTCCTGTCGCTACTGTTTGGCACCTCCAAAGAAGCCGCAACTAAAGTTGCTTTCCTGCTCTGTCAGGGCGGTGAATTCGGCTTTGTATTATTTGGTGTCGCTAAAGCCTTTGGTGTAATTGATGATACAACCTTTATCATGGGTATCGGCGTCATCTCGGTAAGTATGGCGTTTACACCAAGCCTGTATGCTTTTGGCTGTCGCCTGACCAGAAGAGGCGTACTGTCTGAGATTGACCAGACTCTGACACCGGATGAAACGGCTAATAACGCACGAGTAGTCGTTGCAGGTTACGGTGATACCGGTCATGTACTGGCTCAAATGCTGCAGGATTCCTCCATTCCTCATATTGTGATCGAGAAGAATCCGGAAGTGGTGAAGAAAGCCCAAAAAGCCGGTATTCCTGCCTATTTCGGTGATATCACTGACCCAAAACTGCTTAACGTGATTGGTGTTGAACAAGCGCAAATGGTAATTGTCTCTATCGACCATAACGCCAGTGCACTTAAAGCGGTATCAACGCTGCGTTCACTTTATCCTATGCTAAAAATATTAGCCCGGGTGCTGGACAAAGATTTAAAGGACCAACTGCTGGAAGCCGGTGCCAACTGGGTTGTTATTGAAACTCTGGAAAGCAGTCTGCACATTGGTGCCGAAGCGCTGAAAGTTCTGGGTGTGGCAGATGAGGAAGTATCCGAACTGGTCGATTCTCTGCGTAAAGATGAGATGATGGCTCCGGTAGAGGAACCTGAAAATGACGATACTGAAGCAGAATCAAATACGGTAAGTGAACCTATCGTTACCGATACTGACTTTGAACTCCCGTCTGATGACGATGATAAAACTCTGGAACCACATCAGCGGCCAGAAGCCGGTTGATAAAAGAAATTCTCTGAAGCCAGAGATCTCATCTCCACTGGAGATAGTTTAGAGCTGACAAACAAAAGGGGCGCATATAGCGCCCCTTTTACTTTTCCGAATACTTACTTACCACGACTCTTAATATGCTGCATCAAACGACGACGTTTACGCTGCTGAGTTGGCGTCAGTTTATTACGACGGCCCGCAAACGGGTTATCACCTTCTTTAAACTGAATACGAATTGGTGTTCCCATTACTTCCAGCGAACGGCGGAAATAGTTCATCAGATAGCGTTTGTAGGAGTCCGGCAGGTCTTTCACTTGATTACCATGGATAACCACAATTGGTGGGTTATATCCCCCGGCATGGGCATATTTCAGCTTCACACGACGACCGCTGACCAAAGGTGGCTGATGGTCATCCTGCGCCATTTGCATAATCCGCGTCAGTAACGAGGTACTTACTCTGCGGGTTGCACAGCGATAGGCTTCCTGTACTGATTCAAACAAATTACCCACACCACTACCGTGCAGAGCAGAGATAAAATGAACCCGGGCAAAATCAACGAAACCCAAGCGCAGATCCAATGTCTCTTTAACCTGCTCTTTGATTTCCTGCGATAAACCATCCCATTTATTTACCGCGATAACCAGTGAGCGCCCACTATTGATGATGAATCCCAACAGGGAAAGATCCTGATCGGAAATGCCTTCACGAGCATCGATCACCAGCAATACCACGTTTGCATCTTCGATGGCTTGTAGGGTTTTAATCACAGAGAACTTTTCTACCGTCTCTGTAACTTTTGCCCGTTTGCGCACACCTGCTGTATCAATCAGGATATATTCCCGCTCATCACGCGTCATCGGAATATAGATACTGTCACGGGTTGTTCCCGGCATGTCGTAAACCACGACGCGTTCTTCACCCAGAATACGGTTAGTTAGCGTTGACTTACCCACATTAGGACGACCAACAATCGCCAGTTTAATCGGTAAATTTTCCAGATAAGAGGAATCTTCTTCTTCCTCTCCTTCTGCGGCATCTTCATCAAACTCTTCATCCCAGATATCAGTACCGATATCTGCAAATTCATCATCCTGATTTTCTGATTCAGCAGACTCATCTTCTTCAACTACCGGGCCCAGCACCTGCTCAATCAGAGAGGTCACACCACGCCCATGAGAAGCAGCAATCGGGTAGACTTCCCCTAATCCCAGCGCATAAAAATCGCCTACCGCACTGTCAGGATCCAGACCATCGGTCTTATTCGCCACCAGGAAAGTCGCCTTTTCACGCATCCGAAGATGTTGAGCGATACCCTGATCCGCAGGCATAAGTCCTGCACGGGCATCCACCATAAATAAAACGACATCGGCTTCTTCAATCGCCAATAGCGACTGACCTGCCATATGGGTTTCAACGCCGTCTTCGGTTCCATCAATACCACCGGTATCGATGACGATAAATTCGTGGCCAGCAGATTCGGCCTTACCGTATTTCCGGTCACGGGTTAATCCCGGGAAATCAGCAACCAATGCATCACGAGTACGCGTTAAGCGGTTAAATAGCGTGGACTTACCCACGTTGGGACGCCCGACCAGCGCGATAACAGGGATCATTATTAAAGCCTCTTTCTTTTTAACTCTATGATTTTAAAATGGTTAATTAAAAAACATCACCATCTTTATAGAAGACGAAACGGCCCCTGATGTCAGGAGCCGTTTTTCAGCAGGCATAATTCAATAACATCATGCCTTTTGGATAATCATTAACTCAGCGGCTATAGGAGTAAACGCTACCGCCACGAGCCTGAATTACCAGTCGATCGCCTGCAACGATTGGCGAGGACAGGAATCCATCACTATCAACTTTATTCTGTGCGACGAACTGACCGGTGGAGCTGTCCATCCAGTGCAGATAACCTTCTGAGTCGCCGACCACAACATAACCATTAAACAATACTGGTGCAGTCAGTTGGCGATGCAACAGATCGTTCTGTGTCCACAGAATAGTTCCGCCATTCAGCGTCAGAGCAACCACTTTATCATCCTGGTCTACCAGAAAAACGCGACCGCTGTCGATAAAGAAATCATTAACTGAGCCCATATCGCGTTTCCAGATAATCTGGCCTGAGCGCAGGTCCATGGCAGTAAAGCTACCATTATAACCCTGAGCATAAACAACGTTGTCAACGATCACCGGGGTACTATCTACGTCAGCTAAGCGATCAATTTCCGTTGCGCCACTTGGCTGAGAAATGCGCTGTTGCCAAATTAACTGACCTTGATCTAACAGTACCGCATTCACACGACCGTTATCACCACCAACAACTGCTGCACCATGTGCAACAGCTGGCGCTGATTCGCCACGCAGAGAAAGCAGTGGCATTCCCAGGTTGGCGGTCCATTTAATGGTACCATCCGCTTCACTTAACGCCTGCAACATACCGTTAGTGGTATGAACCAGCACTAAACCATTACTCACTACCGGACGAGACAGTACTTCACCAGCAACCAGGGTTTTCCATGCCAGCGCGCCATCAGCAGTATTAAGGGCATAAACCATGGCATTTTCACTGCCAACATAAACATGCGCGCCCGCTGCCGTTACTCCACCAGATAACATTGGTGATTTTGCAGAAGAGAAGAAACCTGCGCTTTCAGTTACGTCAACTTTCCAAACCTGGCTACCGCTATCGGCATCCATTGCTTTAACCTGACCATTACGCGCTGCCGCATAAATGCGACCGTCCTGCCAGGATGGGCGCAAGTGAGAATAGTATTCACCAACGCCGTTCCCCACTGAAGTACTCCAGTGCTTATTCGGTGAAAATTGGTTACTCACCTGTGGCAGTGGTGACATTTTTACAGCATCATCATCGCCGCCAAACAGCGAACAACCACTCAGCATGGTTACAGACAGCAATCCTACGCAAAAAATTCTACGTAATTTCATTCAAATCCCCTTAGGCGGCCAGATTGTTCAGTTTAATGCGCAGTAGCTCTTTTAGTACCGGTGATGGATTATCTTCAAATGCTTGCGTATAGGCATCACGCGCGCCTTTTGTATCACCTTTAGCCACTAAAACATCACCACGAATTGCCTGAGCCTGTGCAAACCAACCACCTTTTTGTACTGCATCCAGCGTTTTCAGCGCATCATCAAACTGCTTCTCTTGCAGTTGAACACGCGCCAGACGCAGATTGATGGCTGGCAATAGATTATCGTCCTTGGTATGAGTCTGCGCCCACTGCAGTTGTTGCTTAGCTTTGGCAAAATCACCCTTCTCAACCAGATCCTGAGCCAGTTTCAGTGCACCGAAAACACCATAGGTGTTATCGTTAGCCTGAATAAATGCTTCTAAACCGGCCGTATTCTCGCTTTGCAACATCGCATTATCAAAGGAGACCGAAGCAGTTGTTAAGTTGGTATGCTGATGTGACTGCCAGTAACGCCAGCCAAACAGACCACCGATACCTAAAACGACACCCACTACGATAGCTTTTCCGTTTTCACGGAAAAAGTTACGCACCGCATCTAACTGCTCGTCTTCATTGTTATAGATTTCCACGGTGTCCCTCTTGATTAACCGATCAATGTTGCTAAATGCGCAGCAGCTTCAGCCTGCGCTACAGTTTGTTGTTCGCCATTACGCAGATCTTTTACTACTACCTGCCCGGCTGCTACTTCATTTTCACCCAGAACCAGAGCCACTTGAGCACCCCATTTATCGGCACGGGCAAACTGCTTTTTAAAGTTACCGCCGCCGTAGTTGGTCATCAGACGCAACTCAGGCGTTGTATCACGAATGGTTTCTGCCAGCTTCATGGCCGCAATTTGCGTACCTTCACCGGAAGAGATCAGATAAACATCCACTGCCCGCGCGGCTTTAAACTCGGGGTTAACCGCCTGCACTAACAGTACCAGACGTTCCAGCCCCATGGCAAAACCAACGCCAGGCGTTGCATGCCCACCCAGTTGCTCAACCAGACCATCATAACGACCACCGGCACAAACTGTACCCTGAGCACCCAAACTGGTGGTTACCCATTCAAATACCGTGCGGTTGTAATAGTCCAAGCCACGAACTAAGCGTGGATTAATTGTATAACCGATACCAACATTATCCAGAAATGCGCACAGCCCGGCAAAATGCTGTCTGGACTCTTCATCCAGATAATCCATCAATGTCGGAGCACCGTTTAACAGTGCCTGAACTCCTGCATTTTTGGAATCCAGTACCCGCAGCGGATTGGTATACATACGGCGTTTGCAGTCTTCATCCAGTTGGTCTTTATGCTGCTCCAGAAACGCGACTAACGCTTCTTTGTAATTGGCTCTGGCATCCAGTGAACCAATAGTGTTCAGCTCCAGAGTCACGTGCTCTGCAATGCCCAGTTCACGCCACCAACGTGCTGTTAACATAATCAGTTCAGCATCAACATCCGGCCCGGCAAGGCCAAATACTTCGGCGCCCATTTGGTGGAATTGACGATAGCGACCTTTCTGTGGACGTTCATGACGAAACATTGGACCTAAATACCACAGGCGTTGTTCCTGATTGTAGATAAGACCACGTTCAATACCAGCACGAACGCAACCAGCAGTCCCTTCCGGGCGCATAGTTAACGATGTTACCTCTTCACCATCACGCTCGCGATCGTTGAAGGTATACATCTCTTTCTCTACTACATCGGTAACTTCACCAATTGCACGCTTAAATAATGGGGTTTGTTCAAGAACCGGCGTGCGAATCTCACTATATCCATAAGATTCAACAACACGCTTAATAATGTCCTCAACTCGCTGCCATACTGCGGTGTCTTCTGGTAAATAGTCATTCATACCACGTACAGATTGAATTTTCTTTGACACGTCAATTCTCTATATTCTTAAAAATTTCGTTGATTATAGGAGGTATTCCCTCTCCACATCAATGCAAACAGGCGGTTATTACACAGTAACACCGCCCGATTAATCTGTCTTTTTACCAATCGCTACTCATATTGTCACGATTTCTCATTAATCCTGACTGATATCGATACGCTTGGATTTATCCAGCATACTGGCTCTGGCGCGGATCTTCGCTTCCAGTTGATCAATCATATTTTCGTTATCAAAGCGTTCTTTCTGGCGCTCACCATTTTCATAGTAACCGCTTTTATTATGACCGCCTGTCACGCCAATATCAGAGACCAAAGCCTCACCTGGCCCGTTAACCACGCAACCAATAATGGAAACATCCATCGGGGTAATAATATCTTCCAGACGCTGTTCCAGTGCGTTAACCGTACCGATAACATCAAATTCCTGACGGGAGCAGGTTGGGCAGGCAATAAAATTGATCCCTCTGGAGCGAATACGCAGCGCCTTCAGAATATCAAAACCAACTTTCACTTCTTCTACCGGGTCCGCCGCCAGTGAAATACGTAACGTATCACCAATGCCTTCTGCCAGTAACATACCTAAACCAATTGCTGACTTCACAGAACCGCTACGCGCTCCCCCTGCTTCAGTAATCCCTAAATGCAAAGGTTGCTCAATTTGTTTTGCCAGCAGGCGATAAGATTGCACCGCCAAAAAGACATCTGAAGCTTTAACGCTAACTTTAAAAGCATCAAAGTTCATACGGTCAAGAATTTCAACGTGACGCAAAGCTGACTCTACCAGCGCCTCAGGCGTTGGTTCACCATACTTTTCCTGAATGTCTTTTTCTAACGAACCGCCGTTAATACCAATACGGATAGGAATATTTTTGTCGCGAGCACAGTCAACAACGGCACGGATGCGGTCTTCACGTCCGATATTACCCGGGTTAATACGCAGGCAGTCAACACCATATTCAGCGACCTGCAGCGCAATACGGTAATCAAAATGAATATCTGCCACCAAAGGAACCGAAACGCGCTGCTTAATCAGCTTAAACGCTTCTGCGGCTTCCATGGTTGGTACAGAAACCCTGACGATATCTACACCGACCCGTTGTAGCGACTCAATTTGCTTTACCGTTGCCTCTACATCTGTAGTGCGGGTATTGGTCATTGACTGAACGGCAATGGGAGCTCCATCACCAATAGGTACATTACCTACATAAATACGTTTTGATTTACGACGAACAATCGGCGTTTCATTGTGCATTATAAGCTCTCCCCGAAAACTACCACGGCTGGTTAACCTAGTTGGTTATTCAGCCGCTAACGTCAGGCGAGCAGTACGACTTGAACTTTTATACGGGCTCATATCGACAGGTTTGCCTTTGTAACTAATTTCTACTCCAGCTGGCGCTCCCAGTTTAACCCGATAAGGGGCTTGTCCGGAAAGTGACAACTTACCATCTTTTCTCTGTAAACCGCTGTACAGGTTCTGCCCTCTGGCATCGATTACCTCTACCCAACAATCCTGAGTAAATGTCATATAGATATCATTAGTATCCTGTACCAGTTGAGCCGTTGTACCTGCGGCTGCTTCAGCTTCAGCAACCTGAGCTGCTACTGCTTCTTCCAGCGTTGGCGCCACATTTTGAGCAGGTTGAGTTGGAGACTGTGTCTGACCAACATTATTAGCTGCAGGCGCGTTGTTGGTAGAATCCGGGGTTACCGATGGCTGAGTCGTGATTGTATTAGAGGACGTGGTATCAGGCTGGTTATTTGACAATAAAATTTGGTTTTGTTCACCAGATGATGGCATTAACTCGCTTTGCTGTGCCTTATGATTCTCCCACCACCAGGCTCCAGTTAAACCAAGTACCACAAATAAAATCAACCAGGTAAACAAGGTTAACCAACGGTCAATCTTTTTACGCGGTTTACCTAACGTAAAACCTTTAATGCGGTTAGTTTCAACAATATTTTTTTCTACGTTACTTTTTGGCAGTAATGCAATTAACTCATCCTCTGGCACCTGAACCAGCTTGGCATAAGAACGGATATAACCTTTGATAAAGGTTGGCGCTAAATCTAACGGATTTAAGCCATCCTCCAGTTCCCTGACGGTACTCACCTTTAAACGCAGTTGCTCAGCCACCGAACGCTGGCTAAGGTTCAATGCTTTTCTGGCTTCGCTGAGTCGGTAACCGATTTCAGCCAGTGGTGTTTCTCTTTCTTGCGGTGTATCAGTATTCATGAGCTAAAAATAATTGATATTGTTTTGATTGTGAAAAACCTTGCGCCAGTTGCTTACCAAAACGTTTTATATCGTTTAAGCGATTATCTGACGCCGCAAATTGAATCTGTATCCATAAACTTTCAGCACTGACAGGTAGTAACTGTTGATAGAGGTTAATCAATGACTGAGCCTCTTCATGCTTGCCCTGCTGCCAGTAACGAGCTGCGGTATTTAATACTCGCACGCCCTTCTCTGGATTCTGCTTTAATGCCCGGCTTAATTTTTTGTCTGCTTCATCTGGTTGCCCGGCCTGCAATAAACAATAACCTGAATACTCAAGGCTATTAGAAACATCATCGAGACGCTCAGTGGCTGCTGCCAGCTCGAAATAACGTTGTGCTACATCATACTGCCCTAAACTACAGAGAAACGCACCGTAATTATTTAACACATCGCCATTCTCTGGTGCTAGCTGTAAGGCCAAATGATAACGGGAAGCCGCCTGTTCATTCTCTCCGATACCCTGCAGATATAGCCCCATACCCAGCTGTGTTCGATAATCGTCCGGAGCATAATTCACTGCCCGTTCAAGATTTTTTCGAGCAGCCGTTGTATCGCCCTGTGATAAATAGGCCATACCTAAGGTTAGTCGAATCTCTGCAGCCTGCCCCATATCGGCGGCACGTTCTTCTGTTCTCTGGCTGTTACAGCCAATCAATATTCCAGCCAATAACGGTATAGATAACAATATCTTCTGCATTGATTTTACAGTCCTTGTATCTACAACGCTCTATACTACAACAATAATTCACTTTCATATATTGTTGTAACGCATCATGTTTTAGAGCGTTTTAATTGAAATAGGTTCCCCATTCATTTTCTTTTTTAAAGTACGTTTGGTTCTGTCGATAACTTCGCCCGCCAATTGACCGCAAGCGGCATCAATATCGTCTCCACGGGTTTTACGCACAATGACAGTAAAACCATATTCCATCAGTACTTTAGAGAATCTGTCTATCCGGCTATTTGAGCTGCGGCCATAGGGAGCACCGGGGAATGGGTTCCACGGAATTAAGTTTATTTTCGAAGGAGTGTTTTTCAAACACTCAGCTAACTGATGGGCATGTTCTGTTCCATCATTGATGTGATCAAGCATCACGTATTCAACGGTAACTCGCCCCTGATTAGCGTTAGACTTATCCAGATAACGGCGAACCGCTGACAGGAAGCTCTCAATATTATATTTACGATTTATCGGCATGATTTCATCACGGATTTGATCGTTAGGTGCATGCAGTGAAATTGCCAACGCTACGTCGATCATCTCTCCCAACTTATCCAGTGCAGGAACCACACCCGATGTTGATAACGTTACCCGACGCTTGGACAGGCCAAAACCAAAGTCATCCAGCATGATTTCCATTGCCGGTACTACATTAGTTAGATTCAGTAAGGGCTCGCCCATACCCATCATCACTACGTTAGTAATTGGACGCTGTCCGGCAATCCGGGCTGGCCCGATCACTCTGGCGGCTCGCCAGACCTGACCGATAATTTCTGATACCCGCAAGTTGCGGTTAAAACCCTGCTGTCCGGTTGAACAAAACTTACACTCCAGAGCACAGCCAACCTGTGATGACACACACAGCGTTGCCCGATCGTCTTCCGGAATATATACCGCTTCAACCTGTTGATCGCCAACTGCCAGAGCCCATTTAATCGTGCCGTCAGATGAGCGCTGCTCCGTTACTATTTCCGGAGCCCGAATTTCTGCCACTTGCTGCAAGCGGGCGCGCAGAACTTTATTAATATCCGTCATCTGCTCAAAATCGTCATAACCGAACTGGTAAATCCACTTCATGATTTGATCGGCACGGAATGGTTTTTCACCTAATGAAGCAAAAAACTCACGCATTGCCTGTCGATTAAGATCTAATAAGTTAATTTTTTCTGACGGATTAGCTGATAAAACAACAGCGTCAGATGACGTTAATATCTGCTCGGACATGGTATTGAAGGCCTCGTTATTACACTTTATGGCGCTAGAAAATCTAGAGAATGTAAAGGGTATTAAAGTTATCTCTGCGCTCTTTTATTTGCGGAGAGTTATGCGGGCAGCATTGTACTGCTTTTAGTGAAACGTTTCTATGCGCATCAGTATAGTTAAAAATGGATATTCAGTCACAATCAGACCGACTCAAAAATACTGTTTGATATTAAAGGAATTTTAATACCGACCCGGTAATATTGTCATTAACTGATACACTTATTTACCGCTGAAATAAACCTGAAATCAATAAAAGCCAGAAGATTAACCCTCTGGCTTTTATAATAAATAATTCAAATTAACGTGTGCGCGGGCAAACTTCATCATCACTGAAGAAATAAGCAATTTCGCGCGCAGCTGAGGAGGTAGAATCCGAACCATGTACTGCATTTTCAGTCATGCTATCCGCATAATCAGCGCGTAACGTTCCGGCTAATGCATTAGCTGGGTTAGTTGCCCCCATCAGATCGCGATAACGCTGGACAGCATTTTCACTTTCCAGCACTTGCACAACTACCGGGCCGGAAGTCATAAAATCCAGCAGGCCATTGAAGAACGGCTTTCCATCATGTTCCGCGTAAAAACCTGCCGCCTGATCTCGAGTCAGGTGTAGCATTTTTGCAGCAACAATGGTGAATCCTGCATTTTCAAAACGCGAGTAAATAGAGCCAATTGCATTTTTAGCAACGGCATTAGGTTTAAGAATGGAAAAAGTACGTTCGATAGACATATTCACCTCGGGGTTACTGATAGCTGTTCTATATATTTTAATTTATAGGGTAAATCATTGTAGCCAGACGTAATTCGCGGCTGATTATACGAGCAGATATAAGGCTTGCCTATCTCGGATGTAACATTTTTTTAAAATAAACCGAAGTTAGTACACATTTTTGGATGTATACCGCATTTTTGGTGTCGAATAACTACAGATTGAGACTTGAGGTACAATTTTAAAACGAAATACGATGAAATTAGTATCGCAGAAGTTTCGTCCACTAACAGTACTGAGCCTAAATGAGCAAATGTGCGAGTGGCCGAGCAAGAGGCGTTAAGGCGAACGCCTCCTGCACCTCCGCGCCTTCGCACCCGAATCCAGGTCGCTACGCGACTTCCCTCCGTCTTCGTTCGGGCTTACGCACCGGCACTGATTCGCTCCCGGCGAAGCAGTGCCTCGAGCAACATCCATGTTGCTCGTGCTACCCTCTCTCAGTTGTCGGCTGAATTCCAGTGCTCTAATAAAGGGCAGAACATAAGGTCAAGGGCATAAATATCACTCCAGCACGAACCCCACACTACTTACCTGCCCGCTCTCATCCAACACACTAATCTGATATTTACCGGAATTGGTCAGGGTATGAACCATTGGCTTATCTTCTTCGGTTTCCATCAAGGATTCACCGTTAATAAACCACCAGCGTTTACCCCGCCCGCCTTGAGTATCCAGACGTAGGTCGAGAGATTGAGTCCCGGGTATTCGCTTAAGAATCGCGCCGTCTTTTAATCCCAAAATCAACAACGGAGGGCTGACATCATAGCTGATAGGCGGACACACGGAATCTCGTTCAGGCAGGCGACTGGCGCGTCGTTCCGACAAAGGCAACCAGGTTTCCAATGCAATCGGCCATAGCGCAATTCGACGTGATACCGCGCCGCTGCAATCTGGAGCCACCCGTTTTCCTTCGGCATTAACCCAAAGGTTCAACCAGCCACCAATACCGGTATCCTGCCCGATAGAAGGTAACGTCGGCGGTATAGTGCCATCCAGAATCCATGCCTGACGACGCTGACGGCAATTGGTATCACCAGCATCCAGACTTTGTCCCTGAGGCCAACAAATAACTGCCCGACTAACTGAATAGGGGCGCGGATCCTTTGGCCAATTTTTAGCTAGCTGACTATTACGATTTATCAGCAGATGGTTAATTTGATGCAGAATCGGCACCGCTGTAGCATAACCAAACTGACCCGCTACCGGCGTTCCATCCGGACGCCCTACCCAGATACCAATTAAGTAACCACCATTCATACCGATAGTCCAGGCATCACGATAGCCATAGCTGGTACCGGTTTTCCATGCCAGCGGAGTAATGTCTGAAATTTGGCTATCGGGAACTGGTCGCCCTTCTCCGGCCATAATTCTGCGTACAATCCATGCCGCTCCGGGGGAAACCAGCTGTCGCTCCACCAGTGGATCTTCCGGTCGATAACGTAATGCAGCAACTTTGCCCTGTCGTACAAATGCACTGTAACCGCTAACTAACTGGTCCATACGCATACCAGTTCCGCCCAGAATCAGGGACAGATTAGGATCGCTGTTAAGCGGGAAACGTAAAACGATGCCGGCATTGCGCATATTGCCGGTAAATCGTTTAGGACCATAAGCTTCCAGCACCTGAACCGCTGGCAAATTCAGTGAACGAACCAGCGCGTCAGAAGCACTCACCGGACCACTAAATCCGGTATCAAAATTTCCGGGACGATAATCACCAAATTGACGCGGAACATCCTGTAACAGCGATTCCGCATGAATCAACCCATCATCTAACGCCATAGCATAGGCAAAAGGCTTCAACGTTGAGCCGGGAGAACGCCAGGCGCTAATCATGTCCACATGACCAAATCGACTACGATCGTTGAGATCGGCTGAGCCGATATAAGCTTTTACTGACATGGTTGAATGGTCAACTACCAGAATACCCATGGAAGTGCTGGGAGGTAACTGACTCTTCCAGCCCATTACCATATCTTCAAGACGACGCTGCAATGAAGCATCAATAGTGGTATGAATTACATCAGTACTGCTTTCTGCCAGCAAACGTCGGGAAAGCAACGGTGCCAGTTGCGGGGCCTGACGCTCCGCCAGCCAGACACTTTCTTGTTTAATATCATCGGCCTGCGCTTTATCCCAAACGCCATACTCTTCGAGGCGATCGAGCACTTTATCTCTGGCTGCTTGCGCTCGTTCAGGATAACGATCGGGGCGTAAACGACTGGGTGCCTGAGGCAATACCGCCAATAAAGCCGCTTCTGAACGGGTAAGTTCTGACGGAGGCTTATCCAGATAGGCCCAACTGGCTGCACCGATGCCCTGTAACGTGCCACCATAAGGTGCACGGTTGATATAAATCGTTAATATTTGATCTTTGGTGTAATGCCACTCCAGTTGCAGAGTACGAAACACCTGCCGCAGCTTACCAACCAAAGTTTTATCATGAGGTTCAATCAGGCGAGCTACCTGCATGGAAAGCGTACTACCGCCGGAGACAATGCGCTGGTTAGTCAGGTTCTGCCATAAAGCCCGCATAATGGCTAACGGGTTTATTCCCGGATGAGAATAAAACCAGCGATCTTCATAGGTCAGCAAGGCTTGCAGATAGTAAGGGGACACTTCATTTAGCGAAACCGAATAGCGCCATACCCCATCCGCATCGGCAAAACGCCACAGAGGAGAACCATCTTCCGCCACCACGACCTTGGCTACTTGCACATCGGGAGCAGGCAAAGGCCAAACCTTATCTGCCAGCCATAGCCCCGATGCCGTAACAGCAACCAACACCACCACGACAACAGCCAACCTGCGCCAAAAAAGAAATGTGAACAATCGGGAAAATAAACTACGCAATTCAGTTACTCATAGAAGGCGGAAATTAGCTCGATAACGACAACAATATCAAATCAATATTATTAGCAGAGTTAAACGGAGGGAGACCTTTCCGTTGGGGTCGACTTGGCGTAAGCCAACGACAAACAGGCAAAGCCTGTTTGAACAGCGCTTGCGCTGACCCGGAGGGTGAAACACCGTGAGGTGTTTCATAACTGCCCCTAGGAAAGGTAGGCCCGACGCACACCATTGCAAAGTACAGATGGTCTTCCGGCCGCACACATAAAACAATATAGGCATAATGCCCTTACGGCCGGAATATTCTCTAAAGCCAATTTAAATAAGCATAATGGGGCGATGCTTATCGCCCCATTTACACCACTATTTAATCTCTAACCTCGCCGGAGTCGCTCCAATAGCATGCCACTCTGGCTTATACATCGATTCAACCTGCGGAGCCGGAATGCTATAGCTACCCGGAGTGACCGCACGAACCAGATACAACAGTGTTACCGGATGACTCTTCGAGCCATCGACTTTAACCGCTGCAACATAACGATCGTCACGGTATTCCTGATACTTGATTTCAGCGCTTTGCATCTTGGTTTGTAATGCCATCAGTTCACCAGCACTTTCGCTCAGACTGGCACTGCTGCTGCCCAGATTTTGGTTTTCCAGCTCAAAACCCGCCGGTAACAAATCAACCACCAGAGCATCGTTCACCTGATTGTCAGCCCATAGATTCAAATGCACTACCAACAACTGACCACTACTGACATGATCAAGTGAAGCGGTAGAACCATCCAGATTCAGGAAGTTACGTTCAATATGCAGACGGTTACTAACCGGAGCTGGCTGCTTCAGTGGATAACCAGTGATATCAATACGTGGATATACCGTTACGCTACCGCTGTTAGTCAGATTGATACCTTTTGCCAACTGAGTGGCATCATACAGAGCAGAAACTGACTTAGTCTCTTCATAGTCTTTACTTTCAACACCCGAGACTTCAACTTCCCACTCTGCTGACTCACGTTTTGGTAGGTCACGACCCGCCAGATAAACAGCGTTACGTTCTTGCGTTGACAGATAACGGTTTGAAACCAGCGCATCTGACAGCGACATCAACGCACTATCCTGCTGCTGAGGTAACAGGTGATACTCATTCAACAGCGACAGAATTAAGGCGTTATCACGCAAATCGCTACCATAATCACCTAACCAGGTATTACGGTTCGCTCCACCCATAGCAACACCCTGCTGAATCAGTTGATTAGCTTTCGGCATATCACCCATCAATTGCAATGCAACACCCAGTTGAACCTGCGGTAAACCAGACATTGCTTCACCACGACGTTCATACAGCTGACGCAGCGCTCCTAATGGAGCCTGCTGTTGACGTGCCAATACTAATCCAGCATAAGCCTGCACGCTAAACTTGGCAGCATTGGTCGCTGAAGCGTTAGAGATATATTGAGGCTCGATCTGGTTGCGATCCTGCAAATAACGCAGCAAACGCTGATTAGCTTTATTCAATGCATCTTCACGTACTGAATAACCCTGTTCACGCGCACGTACCAGGAAGTCGGTCACATACGCCGTTAACCAGTACTCTTCACTACCTTCACGTTCCCACAGTGAGAAGCTGCTGTTATATTTCTGCATGCCCAGCAGGCGCTCAATACCAACATCAATATTGCGACGACGTACATCATCACTGTCACTCTTAATACCTAACGCAGCCAGTTGAGCCTGATTGGTATACAGCGATGGATACAGCCCACTGGTGGTTTGTTCCAGACAGCCATACGGGTAGGCGAACAGTTCACGAATATGCTGAGCCACATTCAGCGGTGGCACGGCTGTTAGCGACATCTGGCCTTCCACCGTTGGAGTGGATAGTCCCAGCAATGCATCCTGAGGCAGCGCCCAGCTTTCTCCCGCACGTAGCGTCATGGCATAACTGTTAGTCTTCGCCGGAGTTGCAGGACGAACACCCAGCGTCCAGTGACGTTCAAACGCGGTTGAAGCTTCTCCCGGTAACACCAGGCCATTGACCCGAACGGTAACATCTCCCTGACCAAAGCCATTTAATGCTTCAATCGGAATGCTCAGTGTCTTACGCTGGCCTTTGGTCAGTTTAATCGTCTGTTGTGCAGCGCCCGTTTGTTTCACTAAACCTTTGGTTTCAACCGTCACATTAAGAGACTGCTCGCCATCGGTAAGATTACTTAAGTCCAGCGCCAGAATGCTGCGGTCACCGCCGGCAATAAAGCGCGGCATAGACAGCTCGGCAATTAATGGTGCAGCAACGATCATTTTACGTTCTGCGCTACCAAACTCTTCATCACTCCAGGCCTGAGCCATGAGTCTGAGTTCGCCATTAAAGTCAGGGATCGGCATCTGAATTTCGCCTTCACCCTTATCATTCAACACTACCGGCATAGCCTGTTGAGCAACGATTTTCACTACGGTAACCGGTTTTTTACCACCGCGAGCCAGTGCATCATCCTCTCCATCACCACCAAAGCTCAACTTGGCAGTTTTACCTTTTCCTTCAATTAGCTGACCATAAATATCCATTTGATCAACGCTATAACGTTTACGACCAAAGAAGGCTTCATACGGGTCCGGCGTAACATAGTTGGTGATGTTTAATACACCGCTGTCTACCGCAGACATCAGTACGTTGATTGATTTAGGCAACTCGCCATTTTTAACTGAAGCTTTTACTTTTACTGTTAACGTTTGGTTAGGACGCATACGCTCCGGAGCATCCAGCGCCAGAGTGATTTTACGGTTTTCATCCACCAATGGCAGATGCAACAACCCTACCGCACGTTTTGGCGTGGCCTGTAAATTCTTATCACCCGGGCGAACCACTAACGCACTCAGGTAAAGATCGTGGCGGTTCCACTCTTCATTAATAGGTACGCTAAAGTTAGCCCCACCAACCGGTACTTCAATCTCTTGCCACCATAATGGGCCATCGCTGGATTCCAGCATCAGATAGCCTTTACCGGCAGTCGGTGCTTCAACGTGCAGATTAACTTTCTCGCCCGTACGGTAAGCCGGTTTATCCAGTTTCAGTTTGACCTGATCCGGACGTAATGCCCCGGTACCATCGGTATTATCCTGCCAGCTATAACCGGCCCAGAAACGCAGGCTGGTTACCATGCCGCTATGAGGGTCTTCAACTTCAAGGCGATATGAACCCCACTCTACCGGATAGCTAACTTTAGCTACCTGATCGGCACCAATGGATATGTTTTCCTGATTAATAATTAAATCTTTTTGGTCGTAGCGGGAACTCCAACCATCGCTGGAAGACCATTCCCAGTAATAATCACGACGTTCACGAACCAAACGCACATTCAGCCCATCAGCCGACAGCATATTGCCTTTGGCGTTAGCATAAACAATATCGAACCCAGCTAAGCTGTCAGAATCCACCATAAACTGAGGTTTATAGTTATTGGTCTTGTAGTCGTAAACTTCCTTTTTGTTAAACAGCGGGCGAATACCCGGCATGTTAGTGGCAGGCCAGATAGCCTGCTCGGCACGACGAGTTACAGGGCGACCGCCAGATTCCATCAGACTGGCCTGAATAATTACCTTCATCGGCGATTTACTCTCTGCCCAGCCGCTCGGTACTGTTACGCTGGTTAACCCTTCAGAATCTAACTTCAGGTCAAATTCATTAAGTGAACGGCTCAGATTAGTATCCAGAACCGAACCAAACTCATAGCCAGGTAATTTCGCTACCGCATCACGGGCAGGACGCAGGAACATCTGTCCCTGCAAGCGGTTACCAGAGGCTGGTGCACCGTATAAGTAGCGGCCAGTAACATCGAAGGTAATCTCCTGAGAAGGAGAGACCGGAACATCTTCAACTGACTTCAGATCCAAAGCCATACGCTCAGGCAGGAAATCTTCTACTTTAAACTTATAGAAACGGGGCTGTTTATCCCCTAAATTGATGCGTAATGACCATTCACCGGTTGCTGCATTGTTAGGAATGTCATACATAAACTGATAGAAGCCGTTCTTTTTCGGCTGCCAGACAAAACTGCGGGTAACCTGATTATCCGGCTTAAGCACATCAACTTTTACCGGCTGATCGGGCAACTCGGCACCGTCAGAATCACGCAGTAATCCGTTAACAATCAGCGTTTCACCAGGGCGATATAAGTCTCTTGGGCCAAAAGCGAAAAATTGAGTAGCGAAGCCTTCTGGTCCGGCAATATCAAATTCCGACAGGTCCAATGCCGATTTACTCAGATCGATTAAGCTGGTTTGCCCATCTTTGGTAGCCAGCATAATTTTAGCTTTATCATCTTTGATCAGTTGAGCGTGGCCATCAGACGAGGTTTTAGCCTGTGCCAGCGAGTTGCCTTTTTCATCAAACAGCTCAACTTTAACGCCGGAAACACCCTCACCACCTTCCAGCGCCTGGGTGAACACATCCAGACGGTCGTGATAACGGTGTAAAGAGATACCAATATCGCTCAGGGTAAAAATAGTCACCGGATTACTGTATTGATAAACACCGGCTTCCTGCATCATTGCCAGATATACACCTGGCTGTTGCAGCTCTTTAATACTATTTAGTGGCAGTAATACCTGTTCACGCGTATTGCGCTGCGGGTTTAGATCAAAACGTCCGGTATAGGCCAGATCGACTTTATTCAGGAATTCTTGGGATTCCCAGTAACTTTTTGATCCGGTACCTTCCCAGTTCGCCAGGAAACCAGAAAGCATTTCAGGCTTAATGCGGTAAAAGTTAACGTCAACTTTATTCACATTCAGTGCAATAACCGGAAGCCCGGTAATGACTTTGCTCGGTAACAGAGAACCTCTGCTGGCAAAACCAATAGAAGGCTCAATGTCCCGGGTGGTTAACTTTTGCTGGAACTCTTTGTCCAGCTTCATACCGTTAACACCACTCAGATTTTTATTAATGGTCAGAATCAGCTTACGGGAAGGTTCCAGATGACGAAGACGCAGCTCCATCATATTGTCTGACATCTCCCATGCCCCATCGACTTTACCGCTGGCCTCATCCACCAGATTCAGTAAAGAGGCAAAATTCTGATTAGCCGCCAGCGGAATTGAAAAGGTCACCACCATTGCACTGGCACCGTCCAGTTGGACTTCAGAGGCATCAAGAATAGTAAATGATTTACCGGCATAGCGAGCGGCGGCTTGCTGCTCTGCAGTTTGGGTAGCCGGTGCAGTTTCCGGTGCAGCATGGAGTGGTAAAGAAGCGAAGCCAAGACATGAGGCAAGAAGTAGCCCCTTCAGCCTCCAAAAATCAGAATTTCCCTGACGCATAAGCGATTCTCTCTGAGATGAAGATGATGTGATAAACAGATCTGTGGCGATATCTTAGCCGGAATACGGCTAAAAAAATAGATGAGTGTGTAAAGGCATAACGCTATGAGGTTAGCTTGATAGTAGTCACCAAAAAGAAAAGCCAGCCTTAAGGCTGGCTCTATCTTAAACATAGTCAAACGGAGGGAGACCTTTCCGTTTGGGTCGACTTGGCGTAAGCCAACGAAGCGCCCATAGGAAAGGTAGGCCCGACGCACTCTAATGCTAAGTACAGATGACCTTCCGGCCGAGCACATGAGCTATATTCGCTCAATTGTATTTACGGCCGGAATATCCACTGAAACCAATTTACCAGACTTACTGACCCTGCTTCAGCAACAAATTAGCTATTGCTCTAACACCTAATCCTGTTGCTCCTGCCGACCACTGGTCAACAGCACCCTTGCGGTAAGTTGCCGAGCAATCAATATGGATCCAACCCTGCTGATAATTTTTCACAAAGTGAGACAGGAAAGCAGCAGCGGTACTGGCTCCTGCGGTATAAGCAGCACCAGCCATATTGTTTAATTCTGCAAAGTTTGATGGTAATTGGCTACGATGAAACTCAGCCAGCGGTAGACGCCAGAATGGTTCATTTTCGCTATTAGCACTGTTTAACATCTCGTTTGCCAGAGCATCGTCAAAACTAAACAGCGCGTGATAATCATTACCTAACGCCATTTTGGCGGCACCAGTCAGGGTGGCACAGTCAATAATCATCTGTGGGTTTTGTGCTTCTGCATCAATCAGGCCATCCGCTAATACCAAACGCCCTTCTGCATCGGTATTCATTACTTCAACGGTTTTACCATTGCGATAACGAATAATATCACCCAACTTGAAAGCATTACCGCTGACCAGGTTATCGGCACAGCACAGATACAGTTTTACACGCTGCTTCAGACCACGACTAATCGCTAATGCCAGCGCACCGGCGATCGTTGCCGCTCCGCCCATATCGGACTTCATTGAGTCCATAAAGGCACTTTGCTTCATGCTATAACCGCCTGAGTCAAAGGTGATACCTTTACCTACCAGGCTGGCGAATACTGGTTCATCCGGATTACCGGTTGGATTGTAATCCAGAGCCAGTAGTGCAGGCTCACGCTCTGAACCACGACCTACGGTATAAAGCCCCATGTAGTTCTGCTCACGCAGCGTTTCACCTTTAACAATACGGTAGCTCACTGCATCACAAGAAATATTGCAGAATAGATCAACCGTACGTTTAACCAACTCCTCAGGCCCCAGCTCTTCTGCTAGCATATTGATAGTGTCACGAACCCAGTCAATGATTTGTAAACGACGCTCCAGCTCTTGCTGTTCTTGTTGTTCCAGCGTTGCCCACTCAACTTTTCTTTCGCCTTTTGGCCCACGGAAGCCTTGCCAGAAACTCCAGCTACGCTCTAAATCCCAGCCTTCACCTGCCAGCTTAACTTTTTTAATACCCTGTCCGTCGATCTTACGGGCTGCACGTTGAATAGCGCCCAGCTTACCATTGCCATGAAGATGAATAGTCATTCCTTCACTGTTGGTGCTTAACAGGGCTTTGTCTCCCCAAACCGCATCCGCAGGCTCATGAGAAAGATAAACAGGCATAAATTGATTTGTCATTGTTATGGCTCCCGCTATTTTTATATTTACTTAAACCAATAAAATAAGGGCCCCCAAAGGCGGCCCCATTAATGATTGCTATTCTGCTTCGTCCAGCCAGACTAACAGAATCGCCTCAAGGATCTTTTCGTTTGAGGCGTTAGGATCATCTTCAAAATCTTCCAGCTCACACACCCATCGGTGTAAATCTGTGAAGCGTACCGTTTTTGGGTCGGTATCCGGAAACTGATCGTACAACGCTTCGCCAATTTCGCGGCTGTCTTTCCAGGTTAAGCTCATCTTTTATATCCCGTTATTCATTAATGCTCGCGGGCATGATTAACCGTATAGCGAGGAAGCTCAACAACCAGATCTTCATCGGTTACTTTCGCCTGACAGCTTAAACGGCTCTCTGGTTCTAATCCCCAGGCTTTATCCAGCATGTCGTCTTCCAACTCGCTGCTTTCTGCCAGAGAATCAAATCCTTCACGCACAATGCAGTGACAGGTAGTACAGGCACAGGACATTTCACAGGCATGTTCCACTTCGATACCGTTACGTAGCGCGGCATCTAATATGGTTTCACCCTCTTTTGCTTCAACAACCGCACCTTCCGGACATAAGTCCTGATGGGGCAGAAATACTATCTTAGGCATGCTTAAACCTCATCTACGGAATGACCCGCCAAAGCGCGGCGTATTGATGAATCCATACGGCGGGCGGCAAAATCTTGAGTTACAGAATCCAGTGTTTTGATTGATGCTTCTATCGTCGCAGTATCATTACCCTGCATAGCCGTTTGTAATTGGCTGATAGCGCTGTCTATTTCGACTCGTTCGGTTTCAGTCAGCAGATCGCTATCGCTGTTCAAAGCGGCATTCAGACTTTCCAGCACGCGGGCAGCCTCTACTTTTTGCTCTGCCAGCATACGAGCGCTAACGTCTTGTTGTGCGTTAGTCATCGAGTCTTTAATCATGGTGGCGATTTCATCATCGCTCAGGCCATAAGAAGGCTTCACTTGAATCGATGCCTGTACGTTGGTGGACTTTTCCATCGCCGTAACGCTGAGTAAACCATCCGCGTCAACCTGATAGGTAACACGAATATGTGCGCCACCAGCCGGCATTGGTGGTAAACCCCGCAGCGTAAAACGCGCCAGTGAACGGCAGTCATCAACCAGCTCACGCTCACCTTGCAACACATGAACCATCATCGCCGTCTGACCATCCTTAAAGGTGGTGAACTCTTGCGCTCTGGCTACCGGAATGGTGGTATTACGTGGAATAATTTTTTCAACCAGTCCGCCCATGGTTTCAATGCCCAGAGAAAGCGGAATGACATCTAATAATAAAATGTCGGAATCGGGCTTGTTACCAACCAGCACATCGGCCTGAATCGCAGCACCAATTGCCACAACCCGGTCAGGGTCAATACTGGTTAATGGGGTGCGACCAAAAAACTCACCCACTAAAGTACGCACTAATGGCACGCGGGTGGAACCGCCAACCATCACCACTTCCAGCACTTCATCTGCGCTGACACCAGCATCTTTCAGTGCGCGGCGGCAGGCTAATAATGTCTTTTTCACCAGCGACGAAATCAAATCGTCAAACTGTTCACGGGTAACCGTACCCTGCCAGTTACCGACTCTGACTTCAGCACTGTTACTGTCACTAAGGGCTATTTTGGCCGCTATCGCCGCATCCAGTAACTGACGCTGAAGCTGATGATCGCTGTGGGCACCAAATCCTGCCTGTTCACGTAACCAATCTGCCAGCAAATGGTCAAAATCATCGCCACCCAGCGCAGAATCTCCGCCGGTTGCCAACACTTCAAACACACCGCGACTCAGACGAAGAATAGAAATATCAAAGGTACCGCCACCCAGATCGTAAACAGCGATAATGCCTTCCTGACCGGAATCCAGACCATAGGCAATGGCCGCCGCCGTTGGTTCATTCAGCAAACGCAACACGTGCAAACCCGCCAGACGAGCGGCATCTTTGGTGCCCTGGCGCTGAGCATCATCAAAATAGGCCGGAACGGTAATCACCACACCGTCAAGATCGCCGCCTAAGGTATCCTGAGCGCGTTTCGCCAGCGTCATCAGAATCTCCGCGGAAACCTGAACCGGATTAACCATTCCACCTGCGGTAACAATAACCGGTAAACCATTCTCGCTGGCTTGCAGCTGGTAAGGCAGGTTTGGGTAGCGCTGAACGATATCGTTCAGTGAGCGCCCCATCATTCGTTTCACCGAACTCAGGGTATTGGAAGGATCGGCAGCCGCCTGAGCGCGTGCGCTCCAGCCAACATCCGTTCCTTCATGTTGATAGTGCACTACGGAAGGCAGTAAATGGCGCCCTTGATCGTCGGGTAACGTTTCGGCTTGCCCACTGCGGACAGTGGCAACCAGAGAGTTAGTGGTTCCTAAATCAATACCCGCTGCGAGCCGACGCTGATGAGGTGCTGCCGTCATCCCCGGTTCGCTAATTTGTAATAAAGCCATGTTCAGTTTCCGTCAGGCGTCGAATAACTTCTCTTCCAGTTGTTCGACCTGCTGTTGAAGCTTATCCAGAAAACTCAGTTTACGTACGGTATCTGCCGCACTCTTCCAGTTCTGGCTATCCAATTCTTGTTTTAGTTGTTCACTGCGCTGCCGGGTCATTTTTTCTACTCGTTGGCTAAAGGCAGACAGTGCTGATTCGGTCTCTTTCTGACTGGTGTTACGGTGTTCAATACCGTCCAACTCTTCACGCAGTTCCAGCTGTTCCATCAGAAACACCGTATCGTGCATGGTTTGTTGTTCATTTCTTACATCTATCCCATTAAGGGACAGCAAGTATTCTGCACGACGCAGCGGATCTTTCAACGTTTGATAAGCATCATTAATCGTTGCCGCTTGTTGAACCGACTGAAGACGTTCACTCTCAGAAGCCGTGGCATAACGATCGGGATGGTACTGGCGCTGTAATTCCTGATAGCGGGAGGAGAGCGATGAAGTATCCACTACGTAGTGGACCGGCAGGTTAAACAGTGTGAAATAGTCCATGACGTGCTCTGATGATATCTAATGATATAAGTTAGGCGAAAACTCCCTTACCGGTTATCAGTAAGGGAGCGCTTTTCAAAGTCGACATTTTCGAATGCTGTATTTAATCTACAAACGTTACGATAGCAGACTAGACGTTAAAACTTTCGCCACAACCACATTCACTTGAAATGTTCGGGTTATTAAACTTAAACCCTTCATTCAGGCCTTCTTTAACAAAATCCAGCTCGGTGCCGTCCAGATAGACCAGACTTTTTGCATCTACAATTACCTTCACGCCCTTGTCTTCAAACACCGTATCTTCATCGTGTAATTCGTCAACAAATTCGAGAACATACGCCATTCCAGAACAGCCCGACGTTCTTACCCCCAGACGCAGGCCGACGCCTTTGCCCCGATTAGATAAAAATGTCTGAACTCGTTGTGCAGCGCTGTCGCTCATGGTAATCGCCATAACCAAACCTCAATCGTTTATTGCTTATTTACTACTATGTTTGTTTTTATAATCCGCAATGGCTGCTTTGATGGCATCTTCCGCCAAAATCGAGCAGTGGATTTTTACCGGCGGTAACGCCAGTTCTTCAGCAATTTCAGTGTTTTTAATTGCTTCAGCCTGATCTAAAGATTTTCCTTTAACCCACTCGGTAATCAAAGAGCTGGAAGCGATCGCTGAACCACAGCCATAAGTTTTAAAACGGGCGTCTTCAATAATACCCTGATCGTTAACTTTAATCTGCAATTTCATTACGTCGCCACAGGCTGGCGCGCCCACCATACCGCTACCAACGGTAGGGTCTTCATTATCAAATGAACCAACGTTACGAGGATTCTCGTAGTGTTCAATAACTTTTTCGCTGTAAGCCATGTTTATTACTCCCGCTGCTTATCGCGCCAGGTACTACGGCGCGATATCAAATCAATTAATGATGAGACCACTCAATGGTACTGATATCCACGCCTTGTTTGAACATATCCCACAGTGGAGACAGGTCACGCAGGCGGCCAATCGACTTCTTGACTAAATCAATGGTGTAATCGATCTCTTCTTCAGTAGTAAAACGTCCCAGAGAGAAGCGAATTGAGCTATGCGCCAATTCATCACTCATACCTAAAGCACGTAACACATAAGACGGCTCCAGGCTTGCAGAAGTACAGGCTGAACCAGAAGAAACGGCCAAATCTTTCAGGGCCATCATCAGAGATTCACCTTCAACGTAGTTAAAACTGACGTTAAGAATGCTGGCTACGCCTTGTTCCAGGCAGCCGTTCAGGTTAACTTCTTCGATATCTTTCAGACCGTCCCACAGACGATCGCGCAGTGCACGAAGGCGAGGGATTTCGGTATCCATCTCTTCTTTGGCAATACGGTAAGCTTCACCCATGCCAACGATTTGGTGCACCGGTAAAGTACCAGAACGCATACCGCGCTCATGACCGCCACCGTGCATTTGAGCTTCAATTCTTACTCGTGGTTTACGACGAACATATAAAGCACCGATACCTTTTGGCCCATAAATTTTATGACCGGAGAAAGACATCAGGTCAACTTTAAGCTGGGACAGGTCAATAGGTAATTTACCCACGCTCTGGGTAGCATCCACATGGAAAATAATACCGCGACTACGGCACATTTCACCAATGGTCGCGATATCCTGAACCACGCCAATTTCGTTATTCACATGCATGATAGAAACCACACAGGTGTCATCACGCATAGCTGCTTCCAGCTCGCTTAAATCGATAATTCCATTAGCCTGTGGCGCTAAATAAGTCACTTCGTAACCTTCGCGCTCCAGCTGACGGCAGGTATCCAGTACGGCTTTATGCTCCGTTTTACTGGTAATAATGTGCTTACCTTTCTTTTGGTAAAAGTTAGCTGCACCTTTAATCGCCAGGTTGTCCGCTTCCGTAGCACCAGAGGTAAATACAATCTCGCGAGGATCGGCACCGACCAGCTCAGCAATCTGGTTACGGGCAATATCAACTGCCTCTTCTGCCTGCCAGCCAAAACGGTGAGAACGCGAGGCTGGGTTACCGAAAATGCCATCGAGGGTCAAATACTGCATCATCTTCTCGGCAACGCGCGGATCGACCGGTGTTGTTGCAGAGTAGTCCAGATAGATAGGTAATTTCATTCTTTGCTCCGTACACGACTTCTAAATAATGCAATCATTACTGCCAGTTAAGCGCGCAGATTGATCTTTTTTGCCTCATCAAATGCACGATGAGTGCTGGTAACCGTACCTTGAGTTTCGTTATTTTGACGGTCGGCTACATCCAGAATTTCTTGATTCTTTACCAGTTCAGACAGCGTAATCTCATTAAGAAAGCTGCTGATGCGTTCACTGAGATCGTGCCACAGTGTATGGGTCAAGCAACGCGTACCGCTCTGGCATCCACCGCTTCCCATACAACGGGTTGCATCGACAGATTCATCAACGGCACTAATAACTGAACCAACGGCAATATCACCAGCATCTTTGCCCAGCAAATAACCGCCACCAGGACCACGAACGCTGGTCACTAAACCATTCTTGCGCAAACGGGAGAACAATTGCTCAAGATAAGACAAAGAAATCCCCTGACGTTCGGAAATATCAGCTAAAGGGACCGGTCCTTCTTGTGAGTGCAAAGCCACGTCCAACATGGCTGTTACTGCATAGCGACCTTTTGATGTCAGTCTCATTGTTAATGCCCATCTGTTTGTGAAGATGCAGATAGTTTGGCATTCCCAACTATTTCAGTCAACTATTTAGTTGAGTAATTTAGTCAAGTATTATTGAGCCAGAAAAATGTCACCAAATCGAGATATGTCCGCTATTGTCGCCCGTATTGTAACAATTGAAAAGATGTTAATTCAGGATTATTTCTGCCTATTTCTTGTATCGGGGTTTTCTATAGCGCTTAAAATCCCGCGCAGAATGTTTAATTCCTGACTCTCAGGACGAGCGCGATTAATCAGGCGACGCAGTTTATTCATTATCTGCCCCGGATGAGCGGCACGAATAAAACCAATATTCAACAGCGTTGATTCCAGATGCTGATAGAAACGCTCCAGATCTTCCGCCAGTGGATAAACTTCATCTTCCACTACGGCTGGTTGCGGCTTGCCACTTTCTTGCTGATCCAACCAGGCAACGCGAATTTCATAAGCCAGAATCTGTACCGCCATTGCCAGATTTAATGAGCTGTAATCCGGATTGGCAGGGATCGCCACGTGATAGTGACACTTTTGCAGTTCGTCATTAGTAAGCCCAACACGCTCACGACCAAACACTAACGCGACCGGCGCCTGAGCAGACTCCTGACACATTTTTACGCCGCACTCCCGCGGTTCCAGCATTGGCCACTGTAAAGTACGAGAGCGAGCGCTGGTTCCAACCACCAGACGACATCCTTCTAATGCCTGATCCAGCGTATCAACAATAGTAGCATTGCCAATGATATCGCTGGCACCGGCAGCTAAAGCAATAGCCTGCGAGTCTGGTTTTACCAGTGGATTAACCAGATATAAGTTGGTCAGCCCCATGGTTTTCATGGCTCTGGCAGTAGAACCCATGTTGCCGGTATGGGAAGTTTCGACTAGTACAATACGGATATTATCCAGTCCAATTTTCTCGGAGATAAGCTCTGACATAAAAAACTAAATTCTGTGGGCTAAAAGTTATGAGAATGAATAGTAACACAGCCTGTATATTTTGCCGATCCTCTGGTATACTTCGCCCGCTTTATATTTCTCTGTTCTTTAACATTTAGTGGAAGATACCCATGCATCCTATGCTGAACATCGCCGTACGTGCTGCACGTAAGGCTGGTAACCTGATCGCCAAGTTTTATGAAACACCTGACGCCGTTGAAGCAAGCCAAAAAGGTAACAACGATTTTGTCACCAACGTTGACCGCGAAGCAGAACATCTGATTATTGATGTTATTCGTAAAGCTTATCCTCAACATACCATCATCAGTGAAGAACGCGGTGAACTGGTTGGAGAAGACCAGGATGTACAATGGGTTATTGATCCACTGGATGGCACCACCAACTTTATCAAACGACTCCCTCACTTCAGCGTCTCTATTGCTGTGCGCGTTAAAGGCCGCACGGAAGTCGCTGTCGTTTACGATCCTATGCGTAATGAACTGTTTACCGCAGCTCGCGGCCAGGGCGCACAGTTAAACGGCTACCGTTTACGTGGTTCAAACGCAAAAGATCTTTCTGGTACCGTTCTGGCTACCGGTTTTCCATTTAAAGCAAAACAGCATTCTGCAACTTATATCAATATGGTTGGCAAGCTGTTTACTCAGTGTGCAGACTTCCGTCGTACCGGTTCTGCTGCGTTAGATCTGGCTTATGTCGCCTCTTCCCGCGTTGATGGTTTCTTTGAGATTGGCCTGAAGCCATGGGATTTTGCTGCCGGTGAACTGCTGGTTCGCGAGTCTGGCGGTATTGTGACCGACTTCGTTGGTGGACATAACTCTTATGTTTCAGGCAACGTTGTGGCAGGTAATCCACGCGTAGTTAAAGCGCTGCTGTCAACTGTGCGTGATGAATTAAGCGATGCATTAAAACGTTAATCATCGGATACCGGGTAATCTGTTATAAGATTGCCCGGTCATATTGGTTCATTGATAATGATGGATATTATTCAGTTTCCCTGTCCCACCCTATTCTTAGAGTTTTTTGTTCGGGAATTTTCTTTCTATGGCAAAGGAATCGTCAGAACCACATTGCCAGAAGATGCGTTCTTTTATACCGGCCCTTCCAAAGCGACTGAATATCGATTCTTTGAACTAGTTGACAGCCGCCCGATGCGGGGAGTTCGCCAATATAAAAGCTCGAACTATCTTTCATTCATCAATCAAGTTCCCAGGTTGTCTATCGCTGCGAAGCAAAATTCGTTGGTAGAATCGCTATTTACTCCCAATACCAATGCCATTTTAAGCCTGTCCGGCGAGTATTTTTTCGAAAATCAGTGGGTGCGTAGCGAAAACCGGATTAAGTCGAATAAATATGTCGGGGAACAGTCTGAACTGATGTACCACAATATTCGTTCTCTTGCCCCATACCAGTTCCATATTTCCAGCGTGACTAATGATGGAACAATCTGGACTCAATTTCCCCGCTCAGATGTTGAATTAAGCATTCTTCCCGGGCAAACCGCCTGCTTTCTCTGCCGTCGGGAGCAATATGAATTTAATGGTATGGATATATCACAACCTAATTTGAATCTGGTTCTATGGGTAAAAAATCATGGATTACACCATCAGATTAGCTATATCAGCGAACCAGAAGCTGAACAATATGACAGCAGCTCACTATGCGTCGGTGAATTCACACTGAAAGATTTCCGCAAAAGCCGTCTTAAATACCAGTTGGGATAAGCTATCTCCAAACGTTTATTTAAATTCAGCCATCATTCAGAAAACCATTTGTAATCTTAACCTTTCCGGTACTTCGAGGAAAAACTCTGAGGGAAATCGGTAAATATGCCATCCACACCCCAGTTAAATAGCTGATTAGCGCGGTCTTTAGCGTTAACCGTCCAGACATTTACCCGATAACCCTTACTTTTAAAGAGCTGTACCTGCTGTTGAGTCAGTCCCTCATTTTGAGGATGAATATATTCAGCACCGACCCACTCCATAATCACATGCCAGTCATCATTTAAAGTATGATTTTCAAACAGGCAGGCCACAGGTGCCTGAGGACGTAATCGCTTAAACTCCGCCAGCAGCATAGGGTTAAAACTGGAGATGATATATTCCCGTCCGTCATCAAGCTGATTTAACGCCCGATCTAATCCTGCCAGTAAACGACGGCTTGCTTCTGCACTAACATCGCCAGATTTAATCTCAATATTGGCGTTTAGTTGATACTGATTCATCAACGCTATCAGTTGATTCAGTGTAGGAATGCGCTCACCGCGATATTCATCGCTAAACCAGCTTCCGGCATCAACTCCATCCAAATCTTGTTGATTTAATTCAAACAGCGAACCTGAGCGATTAGTGCAACGATCGAGCGTTGAGTCATGGGAAAGGACAATAGTATCGTCCTGAAGAATATCAATATCACACTCAAACCAGCTTACCTGATAATCAACACATAACTTTATGGCAGACAACGTATTTTCCGGCGCCAGTGATGACACACCGCGATGCGCAAACACAGTTTTCATAACTTCTCCCGTGAATAAACTCAAACCACATTAACCGAAATAACGTAAGCCGCCAGATGCCGCTGGCGACACCCCATAATACAGAACCAAACCAAACAAAATCAGCAGTACACCACCAAATAATGAAAAGGAAATAAGCGCCACCTTGCCCCATTCGGAACGCTGGCGAGTTGCCGTCACTTTTTCTGCTAAACGGCGAGCATAATGCACAAACAGTGCTAACAGTGAAATGGTAGTGGCCGTTCCTAACGCCATCACCATCGCTGCGGCTATTCCCCACGGATAAGCATCAATTACTTTAGAAAACAACAATACCAGTATTGCGCCGGAACAAGGCCGAATACCTATAGAAAGAATAATCGCCAGATTGGTTTTCCAGCCACCGGAAACCTCCAGTTCATCGGCAGTAGGTAAATGACGATGAACACATCCACAACTGTCACTATGTACGTGTCCTGGTTCCAGCGGGGTCAGAGCGTTTATCTTAAGGGTTTGTGGCACTGGCTTTTGCTTCACCATACTGCGTAATTGCCGGATAGCCCGGTAGCAAAGTATTCCGCCCACCAGCACAATTAATAAATAGCTGCCCTTTTCCATCCAGAAATTACTTTGATGAATAGTGCGTGTTGAAAGCTGAAGTACTGAAAGCACAATGGTAACCAGCAAAATAGCCACCACACCCTGTACCAGTGAAGCGGCTAAAGTTAGTAGCAGACTGGCACGCAGTTTCAAAGGATGGGTTGCCAGATAGGCGGTGATAATGACTTTGCCGTGGCCCGGCCCGGCAGAATGGAGTACGCCGTAAATAAAACTGAATAACATCAGCATGCCACCGGTTTCCAGTGGATGTTGCTTAACTTGTTGCAACAGCGAAACCAGCTGCTGATGCAATTGCTTTTGCCAAATGGCGCTTTGCAATAAAAAGTCCGGCCACTTTAACCAGACCAGTACTGCCAGCAGTACAAGAGCTATCAGACAAAGATATAGCGGCCAAAAACGACCAGAAAAATAGTTGGGTTTATTATCAATCAATGGCATTTCAACGTCACGATCTGGGCAAACTTGCTGCCCAACATCATGTCTTCTCCAGGAGAATCATTTTTATCTAATGAGCGGGCATAAGCCATCAGAGAAGCGTCCGGTTTAGGTGTGGTTAACTTCACACTGCATATTTCAGCGATATCATCGGATAGATGGATGGACTTTTCTGAAGGATAACGCATATCCACATAGTAACTCTGTTCATAGGTTGATAGCGTGATAGTGCTGTTTTTCAATGGTACAGGATTGGCTAACGGCAAAACAAAAGTAAATACTGCTTTATTACCATAACGCGATAGCGAATAGTTATCCGCCTTCTCAGCAAACTGAACTGGCTTATCGTTGAGCTTCATGTAGCTAAAGTAAAGCTGGTTACGGGTATTTTCCATTAGCTCATCCGCCATACTCTGCCAGACTAACGGTGAATCTTTTGCCATTGAGGCATCTAACAGCAACGCTGCCGATGTCAACTCATCCATCTCCCATACCATACGAACGCCAACCAACTGCTGTTTTTGAATAACCAGGCTGGAATCAATATCAATAAAACTATGGGGGTGAGCGCCTGCTAATGGGCTCAGCAGGCACATCATGGCAAACACTATGGTTCGAGTTATCAGCGTCATGGGGATTTGCTTAATTGATTACTCTTTTACCAACGGATAACTAGCCTCATTCCAGCCACGGTATCCACCATCCATTGAAAGCACATTGGTATAACCCATCTTTTGAATACTTTCTGCTGCCAATGCAGAACGATAGCCACCACCGCAGTACAACACCATCGGAGTTGCTTTATCCGGAACAACAGTTTCAATATCACGTTCTAACACACCACGTCCCACATGTTTTGCCCCGGGAATATGGTCTTTTTGATATTCACTCTCTTCACGAACGTCCAGAACCAGTGGAATTGTCCCCTTGTCCATCATCTCTTTTACTTGCTGAATGCTAACTTCATGTACATTTTTACGCGCAGCTTCACACAACTGCTCAAAACCTGGGTTATGCTTTTTCACACACTTCTCCTTGGTTATCATAAAGACACTATAGATTATCAGCGCCCACAGTGACGATTTCCAGTAAAAAAACAGGCGCTATATTATCGATATAGCGCCTGTTATTAATAGTTCTGTTGCTGGCACTGATTATCACTGTATATGAAAATCGGCGCTATTGCTGTTGGAACAACTATGCGTAAACCGGATAACGTTTACAAATATCCAGAACTTTAGCTTTTACTGCAGCAATGGTGGCGTCATCATTGATGTTGTCCAGCACGTCACAGATCCAACCGGCCAGTTCGCGTACTTCTGCTTCTTTAAAGCCACGACGAGTCACCGCAGGTGTACCGATACGCACACCTGAAGTAACAAACGGGCTTCTTGGATCGTTTGGTACGCTGTTTTTGTTTACTGTGATGTTTGCTCTGCCTAAAGCAGCATCAGCATCTTTACCGGTGATATCTTTATCCACCAGATCCAGTAGCATCAGGTGGTTTTCAGTTCCACCAGAAACAATCTTATATCCGCGAGATTTAAATACTTCCACCATCGCTTTTGCGTTTTTAGCAACTTGCTGCTGGTAAGTTTTAAACTCAGGCTCCATGGCTTCTTTTAACGCTACCGCTTTTGCTGCAATCACGTGCATTAACGGACCGCCCTGACCACCCGGGAATACCGCAGAGTTCAGTTTTTTATACAGCTCTTCATCACCGCCTTTCGCTAAAATCAGGCCGCCACGAGGACCCGCTAACGTTTTATGCGTAGTGGTAGTGACTACATGAGCATGAGGAACCGGGTTTGGATAGACATCAGCAGCAATCAGACCTGCAACGTGAGCCATATCAACAAACAGGTAAGCACCAATTTTATCTGCAATTTCACGCATTTTTGCCCAGTCAACGATACCGGAATAGGCAGAGAAGCCACCGATAATCATTTTTGGTTTGTGAATTTCAGCCTGACGAGCCAGATCGTTATAGTCAATCTGACCACTCTCATCAATACCATAAGGGACGATGTTATATAACTTACCGGAAAAGTTAACTGGTGAACCGTGGGTCAGGTGACCGCCGTGTGCCAGATTCATCCCCAGTACGGTATCTCCCGGATTCAGTAACGCCATATAAACTGCAGAGTTAGCCTGTGAACCTGAATGTGGTTGCACGTTAGCATAGTCAGCACCAAACAGCTCTTTGGCACGATCGATAGCTAACTGCTCAACAATATCAACATACTCACAGCCGCCGTAATAACGCTTACCCGGGTACCCTTCGGCATATTTATTGGTTAATTGAGTTCCCTGAGCCTGCATTACGCGTGGGCTGGTATAGTTTTCAGAAGCAATCAACTCGATATGCTCTTCCTGGCGAACATTCTCTTTTTGTATGGCCTGCCATAATTCGGCATCATAATCGGCAATGTTCATGTCTCGCTTTAACATCCGCATCTCCTGAGTAAGCTAATTAACTGGTAAAGGTGCAACTAAGTACAACATCGAACCAGTGTAATATGTTTTCATCTTGTTAAATAGACCCAAATTAAGGTTTTTACGCAAACGTTTGCTTTTCATCCAATAAACAGACAAAGCCCCCATAAGACAACTTAAAACACTGTTTTCCACTCATACTAAAAATCATCTTACTGATTTAATTGCTGATTTAATTGCTAATTTATCTGCTATTTTTGTATGGGTAAAACTATTGACATGGATCAATTAAAACATGTATTTTAAATATATGTTAATTAATCCCTATCAAAAGGATATGAGAATGCTTGATAGTCAAACGATTGCCACCATTAAAGCTACCATCCCCGTATTAACTGCTACTGGCCCATCGTTAACCGCTCATTTTTACGATCGCATGTTTCAGCACAATCCTGAGTTGAAAGATATTTTTAACCTAAGCCATCAATTCAGCGGTGCCCAACGTGAAGCATTATTTAATGCGATATGTGCCTATGCGGTAAACATTGAAAATTTAGCGGCCATCCTTCCGGCAGTTGAACGTATTGCCCATAAACACACCAGCTTTAACATTCAACCAGAGCAATATGCCATTGTTGGCGAACACTTACTTGCCACTCTGGATGAAATGTTGAGCCCCGGTGAAGAAGTACTAAATGCCTGGGGGAAAGCCTATCAGGTACTGGCTGATGTATTTATCAAACGGGAAAATGAAATTTATCAGCAGGTCGCTGATAAACAGGGTGGTTGGGAAGGATTACGTCCATTCCGTATTGCTAAAAAACAGCAAGAAAGCGAGATTATTACCAGCTTTGAACTGGAGCCAGTCGACGGCAAACCAGTAGCTGATTTTATACCGGGTCAATATATTGCCCTTTATCTGCAAAGCGACAGTCTGGAATACCAGGAGATTCGTCAGTACTCATTAACCCATGCACCAAACGGTAAATATTACCGTATTGCCGTTAAACGCGAGCCGCAGGGCAAAGCCTCAAACTATCTTCATGATATTGCTCGGCAGGGAGATATTCTCAATCTGGCGCCACCTTATGGCGATTTTCATCTGGATGTTAAACCTGACACCCCGGTTGCATTAATCTCTGGTGGTGTCGGCCTGACACCAATGTTAGGCATGCTAAATACGCTAAAAGTACAAACACACCAAAGTCCGGTTTACTGGCTGCACGCCACTGAACGTTCAGGTGTTCATGCTTTCCGTCAGGAAGTAAACCAGTTGCTCGATAGCATGCCAGATACCGAAGCTCACGTTTGGTACCAGCATCCTCAGGATAGCGATCTGAATGCATCCAACCATTATCAGGGTTTGATGGACCTTGATAAACTGAAGTCCACACTTAACCAGTCTGATATGCACTATTACTTCTGTGGGCCAGTGCCATTTATGCAGCACGTTGCTCAACAGTTAATCAATTGGGGAGTTAAACCACAACAGCTCCATTACGAGTGTTTTGGTCCACATAAAGTGTTATAGCCTGTAGTACAACAAGATGAATGAACCGTTGCCTGTAAAGGTAACGGTTCATAAAGGGAGAGTTCTCAGATAGCGTCTTCGTCCTGCTCACCGGTACGAATACGCACCACCCGAGCCACATCAAATACAAAAATCTTACCGTCGCCAATCTTACCTGTCTGAGCGGTATTCATGATGGTTTCGACGCAGGTATCAACGATATCGTCAGCAACAACAATCTCAATCTTCACCTTTGGCAGAAAATCCACCATATATTCAGCGCCGCGATACAGCTCTGTATGCCCTTTCTGGCGACCAAAACCTTTCACTTCCGTTACCGTCATACCGGTAATACCCACTTCCGCCAGTGCTTCACGGACATCGTCTAACTTAAACGGCTTAATGATTGCGTCAATCTTCTTCATAAAAGTCAAACCCTTACCAGTTTTTACGGCCAAAGCCGGAAGTGATCGGATAACGCCGATCTTTGCCAAAGTTACGTGCAGTAATCCTCGGGCCTACCGGTGACTGCCGACGTTTATACTCATTAATATCAACCAGGCGGATAACCTTACGCACAATCGCCTCATCGAAGCCTTCTGCCACCAGTTGATCTACGGACATATCTCGTTCCACATAGCCATCAAGGATCTTATCCAGTACCGGATAAGGCGGCAGGCTATCTTCATCTTTCTGATCCGGAGCCAACTCCGCGGAAGGTGGACGATCGATCACACGCTGAGGAATCACCGGTGAACGGGTATTGCGATATTCCGATAGTTTAAACACCAGCGTTTTTGGTACATCTTTTAATACATCAAAACCACCCGCCATATCACCATAAAGCGTCGAATACCCTACGGCGATCTCACTTTTATTTCCGGTGGTCAACACCAAACTACCGCGTTTATTCGATAGCCCCATTAAGATCACCCCACGGCAACGCGCCTGCAGGTTTTCTTCAGTGGTATCACGGCGAGTGTTAACAAACATTGGCGCCAGCTGAGTCATAAAGGCATCAAAAATCGGCTCAATGGAGATAACATCAAACTCAACGCCCAGTGTTTCTGCCTCTTCCCGCGCATCCTCAATACTGATCTCTGCGGTATAGCGGAATGGCATCATCACTGCCTGAACCTTCTCTTTGCCCAAAGCATCAACGGCAATCGCCAGCGTCAGAGCGGAATCAATACCGCCCGATAAACCAAGAATCGCCCCTTTAAAGCCATTCTTATTGGCGTAATCGCGTACCGCCAATACCAACGCATCATAAATCAATGAAAGTTCTGATGGTTGCTCTGGCAACACCATGGATTCAATATGATAGTTGTTAAATTTAACCAGTTGAGTCTGCTCTTTAAAGGCTGCCAGTTTGTGCGTCATATTACCTGTCGCATCAAAAACCTTTGAACAGCCGTCAAAAATTAACTCATCCTGACCACCCACCTGATTTAAATACAGCAGTGGCAGGTGGGTGCGATGGCAATGCTCTGCCAGCAGTTGGTTGCGGATATAAGGTTTTTCACGGTTATAAGGCGAAGCGTTAATGGACAGAATCATATCTACATTAGCCGCTTTCAGAGCATCAACCGGGCCGTTAAACCACAAATCTTCACAGATCAGTAACCCAATGCGGTAACCTTTAAATTCGACATAACAGGTTCTGTCATCAGCACTGAAATAGCGTTTCTCATCGAACACGCCATAGTTAGGCAGCTGCTGCTTGTAATAGCGAGTAACCAGATTTCCCTGCCAGAACATGGAAAGTGCATTATACAAATGCCCATTGTCCCGCCATGGATGCCCTACAATAACCGCTGTCTCAGAGGAGGCCGCCTGCAATCGGGCTAATTGCTCATCACAACGCTGATAGAGATCGTCACGATAAAGTAAATCCTCCGGTGGGTAACCGGTCAGGGCCAACTCAGAAAACATCACCAGGTCGGCTCCCGCCTGCTGCTGCTCGCTGATGGTTTGTAGCATACGGTTAGTGTTACCTTCAATATCACCAACCAGCCAATTTAACTGCGCTAATGCGATAGAGAGAGCTTTGCTCATATCAATTCACTGTTCGCTATCAGGTTACAAAGGCGGCAGTATAAATGACTGTCGCCCGGATTAAAAAAGATTAAACGCTACTCTTTAAAATCGTTCGCATCTAACTCATGGCGTGACAACAATTTATAAAATTCAGTTCGGTTTCGTCCTGCCATACGGGCAGCATGGGTAACGTTACCTTTAGTCATCTGTAAAAGCTTGCGTAAATAGAGCAATTCAAACTGATTACGCGCTTCGACAAAGGTTGGTAGTGCGGTATTCTCGCCATCCAAAGCCTGTTGAACCAATGCTTCATTGATAACCGGTGTACTGGTCAACGCTACGCACTGCTCAATGACGTTGACCAGTTGACGTACGTTACCCGGCCAACTGGCGGCCATTAAACGTTTCATCGCATCAGTAGAAAAGCTGCGTACAAAAGGCTTATGGCGTTTCGCTGACTCGCGCAACAGATGGTCAGCTAACAGCGGAATATCTTCTGCCCGTTCATTTAACGCAGGAATTTTTAGGGTAACCACATTCAGGCGATAATAGAGATCTTCACGGAACTCCCCTTTTGCCATGGCTTTTGGCAAATCACGGTGAGTCGCCGAAATAATCCGCACATCGATGTCCAGATCGCGATTACTGCCCAAAGGACGTACCTTACGCTCTTGCAACACCCGTAGCAGTTTTACCTGCAGCGGTAACGGCATATCACCGATCTCATCCAAAAACAGTGTGCCGCCGGTTGCGGCCTGAAACAGGCCATCACGGCTGCTGACTGCGCCAGTGAATGCACCTTTGGCATGTCCAAATAACTCGGACTCCAGAAGTTGTTCCGGTAATGCGCCACAGTTAATCGCAATAAAAGGCTTATTTCCCCGTGGGCTGGCGCTATGTATTGCTTTGGCTAATACCTCTTTACCGGTTCCACTCAGACCATTAATCAGCACGCTCACATCAGACTGAGCCACCATTTTGGCTTGCTCAAGCAGACGTAACATCAGCGGGCTGCGGGTCACTATATTTTCTCGCCAGCTTTCATCACCCGCCGGCACTTTCATCACCAGCGCATCATCAATGGCTTTATACAGCGCATCGCGATCTACCGGTTTAGTCAGGAAACTAAAGACACCCTGCTGTGTCGCGGCAACCGCATCAGGAATAGAGCCATGGGCGGTAAGAATAATAACCGGCATACCTGGCTGATGTTTTTGAATTTCATTAAACAGCGCCATGCCGTCCATTTCATCCATCCGCAGATCGCTGATAACTAAATCTATCTGCTCACGACCTAAACGACGCAATGCTTCTTGTCCACTCTCCGCCGTTGTGACATTGAAACCTTCACTGGTTAAACGCATTCCCAGTAGCTTTAACAGACTGGGATCGTCATCAACCAGTAATAAATTGGCAGGCTTACGCGATGTCATATCAACTAAACTCCTTAATAACGGCTGGTCTATTTTTTCTCTGCTGCTGGAGTATCTACTTTAGCCGGAGCAGCTGTTGCCGGTGGCTGTGCTGGTTTAGCACTCTCTTTTTCTGCTTTACTCTGAGGCGCTGCTGGTTTATCTACTGCGGGTGCGGCGGTTTTTGCAGGCTCCGCAGGTTTCTCACTCACAGCAGGCTTAGCCTCTGGTGCAGGTTTAGCTTCTGGCGTAGATTTTGCGGGCTCAACCGCTTTTTCGTTTGCTGCTGGTTTAGCATCGGGAGCTACTTTCTGAGCTGCTGACGCTGGCTGCGTTACCCCTGCTGGCTTTTCTGGCACCACCGGAGGTGGCGGAATAATAACGGGTGCAGGTTCAACTTTTGCGCCACTACCGATAGTGCTATCGGCCGGAAGATTTTTACGTGATGAGAGCTGACGTTCAATATCGGTCAGGTTCTCCAGCTTGCGCGTCATTTCATTAAGCTGATGTTTGGTATCCTGTAACTGAGCGTGCAGCGCGTCCATTTGTGTATCATTACTTTCTTTTTGGCGCTGATGGCGAACTCTTTCATCCGACAGGCTAAGTTCCATGGACTGTTCATCAGTCCAGAGTTGAATCAGAGAATAGACGGTATCCGGATACATGGAACGGTAATTCTTTAGCTGTTCCAGTGAACGTCGACGTTCTGAATTATTGACCTCAACCCGGGACAACAAGACGGCGCGCTTCATTACACCATCCCAGGTTGTCGTTTCGTATTCAGCGGATTGAGCCTGAGCCCGGGAAGCCGGAAGCGCCTGAGAACAGGTAATCAGGCGTAGCCAATATAATGAGTTAGCATAAGTTTCATTATCCTGAGCTTTCCAGATATTACCGTCACAACTCACTCGTGAATAATCACTGACTTTACGATTTGGCGTTTCATAGCGGATTTCACCCGATGCACTTTCAGTAAACGACTGATAGCTACATCCGGCCAACATTACAGGCAACATAAAAACAGAAAGCGTTAATACTTTCTGCCATCGGCCCGTCACCCCGTGCGTATTCACCGGGCTAAGCGTAGAATGATAATTTAAATCTTGTTTGGTAAACCTTTTAGGCATTATGCATTACTTCTCAGCAGTTAACGGTAGTTCAATTCGAAAGCACACATCGGCATAGTCTACATCGACCAGCAGCAATTCACCGTCCATCTGACGGATACAATCACGGGCAATGCTCAATCCCAGGCCACTGCCTTTTACCGCCCCTTTTCGCTGGCGACTCCCCTGATAAAAGGGTTCAAACAGCATCGTTTTTTCCTGAGGCAGGATTTTTTCTCCGGTATTGGCGATATCTATTTGAATAGATTGTCCAACCTGACGACTAATAACCCAAATGGTACCGGATTCCGCACCATAGTGCACTGCATTGGAATAGAGATTATCAAGAACACGCATTAATAATACCGATTCCGCCCAACAATGGCTCAGCGCCAACTGACATTCCGTGCGCATAAGTTTAGCCCTTGCAGGCAAACTATGGGCGGAAATTACCGCAGAAACCATAACCTGTAGGTCAAGATGCTCTTTTTCGGTACGTACGTCTGTCTGATTGCGGTTGTAGTCCAGCAATTGTTCAATCAGTTGTTGTAAATGTCGGCTACTGTTATCCAGTATAGAGACGACTTCTTTTTGATCGTCGGTTAACGGTCCGACAACCTGATCGAGCAATAATTCCGTACCTTCACGCATGCTGGCCAGCGGTGTTTTCAGTTCATGAGAAATGTGCCGTAAAAATTCATGACGTTGTGATTCCAGCCACGAAAGGCGTTCACTCAGCCAGACAATACGTTGAGCGAGCGACTGGATCTCCCTGGGACCTTTAAATGCAGTGAGATTACTCAGTGACTTCCCTTCTCCCAAACGGTTAATCATACGCTCAACCCGTTTCACCGGCCCAATGATCATTCGGGTAAACAGGAAAACTAAGAATACGCTAAGTAAAAACAGCAATAACGCCTGCTGCCCAAAAAAGTAGCCTTTATCCGCAATGGCCTGCTGTAGTTTTTCACCACGAGAGAAAATAATGGCTCGCGTCGCCTGAACCATATCCGCGTTTGCTTTAGAAAACTGCTCTAATAAAATGGATGACTCTTCATTTGGACCACTGTTCTTACAGTGAATTTCGGCCAGCCCTGCCTGCTGCTGCTTGAGCGTTTTATAATAGTTTTGATCGGGGATAATCGCCGCGTGCATCTCCAGCATTTCAGCATATTGCTGACGCTGATTCAGGTAGAGTGTCTCCAGTGTTTTATCGCCCAGCACACAATATTGCCGATAGCTGCGTTCCATACTTAATGCCAGATTGGTCATTGCTTCGCTACGTCGCGCATCTTTTAGGGTCGTATTATTGCTATCCGCCGCCTGTTCACTCAACAAATCTAAACTTTTATATGCCTGATAAGCCAAAATCAGCAATGGTAATAGCACCAACAGGAAGGCCAGTAACACCAGTTGACGAAGGGAATGAGGAAAACGGCTCAATTTTTTCAACCTGATACTCTCACGGTAAATCAATCGATAACGATGCTAACTGACCCCGATGGAAGAAAATAGCTCTTTAACCTGTTTCATCAAAGATTTTCTTACGCCCGGATTGTTCTGCATCTGTCCATTAAGGGCATAATAACTCAAAAATTGCTTTCAGGCTTTTTTGTGTTATCTCGCTCTACTGCTGTATCGCAGCCAAAAAAAAAGCACTTAACCAAGAATGGTAAGTGCCTAACGAATTTCGTTTACTTTAGTACGTGAGTTCCCGAAGGACGTTTCCGTCCTTCGGGAGAAATACGTGGATGTCCTGAGTTTTCGTCTTCTGAGTGATGGAGGCATAACCTGACATCGATAGACCTGACGAATAACATCCATATGTGTCAATAATTGATGAAGTGTTGTTCATAACAGCAGGTTCATCACAACCTGACACAGGCTGGCACCTCACTCAACGTGTCGTCTGATGTTTGATAAGCTGCCGAAGCAGTGAATATCGGGTTGGTAGACGATAGGTACCATGGCTTTGGCATCATTCTAAGGCTTATGTAGCACCACAAATTGTGTTCTGACATAAAAAGGTGAATGAGCGACGCATAAAATAATGCACATAGCGTGCCACATTTAAAATAAAAATTACAATCAATTGATAAACAATGAATTTTATTTAAATTCATCTACTCATATAATTTAATCGTTCTGTCCTTGCGGTGAATTCTTGCCCGAACCGTCTCTAAAAACCGACACTGTTTTACTGCTCTTTAATTATTTAATGAAATCATATAATTATGTGTCTCTTATTTGAGACAGCCTATCAGACCAATTGTCTGCATTTACCAACAGCAATAAGAAATTCTTTATTATTCATAAAATTAAAAAGGCGACTTTCGTCGCCTTTTTATCATTAATAATGTTCTATTAACCTAGCTGCTTGCGCGCATTACGGAACAAGCGCATCCATGGACCATCTTCGCCCCACTCGGCAGGATGCCAGGAATTACTCACCGTACGGAAAACACGCTCAGGGTGAGGCATCATCAGAGTAATGCGTCCATCCCGGTTGGTAATAGCCGTGATTCCTTTTGGTGAACCATTCGGGTTAGCCGGATAGTTTTCGGTAACCTGACCAAAATTATCCACATAACGCATAGAAACAAGTCCGGATTGATCTAACGCCGTCAGATGTTGTGCATCACGAACTTCAACCCGCCCTTCGCCATGAGAAACGACTATCGGCAGGCGCGAACCCTCCATCCCTTGCAACAGTAATGATGGGCTACGGGTCACTTCTACCAGACTAAAGCGCGCTTCAAAACGCTCTGACAGGTTGCGCACAAAACGCGGCCAATGTTCAGATCCCGGAATCAACTCATTCAGATTAGACATCATCTGACAGCCATTACATACGCCAAGAGACAATGTATCCTGACGATTAAAGAAAGCATCAAATTGGTCACGTACCCGATTATTGAACAGTACCGATTTAGCCCATCCTTCCCCGGCACCTAATACGTCACCATAAGAGAAGCCGCCACAAGCTACCAGCGTATGGAAACCATCCAACTGAATGCTTCCCGACAATAAATCACTCATATGTACATCAACAGCATCAAAGCTTGCCCGATGGAAAGCAGCTGCCATCTCAACATGAGAGTTCACCCCTTGCTCACGTAGTACCGCAACCCGAGGACGCGATTGTTTAGCAATGTAAGGGGCTGCAATATCATCTTTAGCATCAAAGCTCAGATTAACATTCAGACCCGGATCATTTGCCTGCTGTTTTGCCTGATGTTCCATATCAGCACAATCCGGGTTATCACGCAGGCGTTGCATCTGCCATGTTGTTTCAGCCCACCACATACGTAGTGTTTGACGGCTTTGCTTATACACTGGCTTCTCAGCGTAACGAATATCTATCTCATCGCCCGACACTGCACAACCAATATGGTGTACACAGTCAGTTAATCCGAATGATGACAGGCAAGCGTTCACTTCGGTCAACTTATCCTGAGAAACCTGAATAACAGCCCCCAGCTCTTCATTAAACAGAACGGATAACATATCGCTATCCAGTGATTGCAGATCGATCTTTAATCCACAATGACCAGCAAATGCCATTTCTGCCAGAGTCACCATCAATCCACCGTCAGAACGATCGTGATAAGCCAAAAGTGAACGACTGGCAACCAGAGCCTGGATAGCATTAAAGAACGCTGCCAGCTTATCTGCGTTATGTACGTCTGCCGGCTTATCACCCAATTGACGATATACCTGAGCTAATGCTGTCGCACCCAACCCATTTCGCCCTTCACCAAGATCGATAAGCAATAAAGCATTATCTTCTCCGGTATGCAGTTGTGGAGTCACCGTACTACGTACATCCTCCACTCGGGCAAAAGCAGTAATCACCAGAGAAAGTGGTGACGTCATTTCAACCGTTTCACCTTCTTGCTGCCAACGAGTTTTCATTGACATCGAATCTTTGCCCACCGGAATAGTGATACCTAATGCAGGGCACAGCTCCTCTCCTACCGCTTTTACAGCAGCATAAAGACCTGCGTCTTCGCCCGGATGACCGGCAGCAGCCATCCAGTTAGCAGAAAGCTTAATGCGTTTCAGTTCACCAATTTGAGTCGCGGCAATATTGGTTAACGCTTCTCCTACAGCCAGACGCGCTGAAGCGGAGAAATCCAGTAACGCAACCGGCGCTCGCTCACCCAGAGACATCGCTTCGCCATAATAGCTGTCATAGCTGGCGGTAGTTACAGCACAATCCGCAACCGGAATTTGCCATGGGCCAACCATTTGATCGCGAGCAACCATACCGGTGACTGAACGGTCACCAATGGTAATCAGGAAGGTTTTTTCTGCTACCGTTGGCAAATGCAATACACGATTAACCGCTTCTTCCAGTGAAATATCTGCTTTCACCAGCGGTTGAGAGACTGAATTTAATGTTTTGACATCCCGTACCATTTTTGGTGTTTTGCCCAGCAGAACATCTAACGGCAGGTCAATTGGATCGTTATCAAAATGACGATCGTGAAGGGTAAGCTGCTTTTCTTCTGTTGCTTCACCAATCACCGCATAAGGTGCACGTTCGCGACGGCACAGGCGATCAAATAACGCTAATTTTTCTGGCGCTACGGCCAGAACATAGCGTTCCTGAGATTCATTACACCAAACTTCCAATGGGCTCATTCCCGGCTCATCGTTAAGAATGTCGCGTAATTCAAACTTACCGCCACGATTACCATCGCTGACTAATTCAGGCATCGCATTGGATAAACCACCAGCACCAACGTCATGAATAAACAGAATCGGGTTGTCATCGCCCAACTGCCAACAGCGATCAATCACTTCCTGGCAGCGGCGTTCCATCTCCGGGTTATCACGCTGTACCGATGCAAAATCCAAATCTGCATCAGACTGGCCCGAAGCCATTGAAGATGCAGCACCACCACCAAGACCAATGTTCATCGCCGGGCCGCCCAACACGATTAGTTTGGCTCCAACGGTAATCTCACCCTTTTGTACGTGGTCGGCTCGAATGTTACCAATGCCGCCCGCTAACATAATTGGTTTATGGTAGCCACGCAGCTCAAGACCGTTATGGCTGTTCACCTGCTCTTCATAAGTACGGAAATAGCCTAATAATGCAGGGCGACCAAATTCGTTATTAAACGCAGCACCACCAAGCGGACCGTCGGTCATAATATCCAGCGCGGTAACGATACGATCTGGTTTACCGAAATCTTGCTCCCATGGTTGTTCAAAACCAGGAATACGCAGGTTAGAAACTGAAAAACCAACCAGACCTGCTTTAGGTTTCGCACCACGCCCGGTTGCACCCTCATCACGAATTTCACCGCCGGAGCCCGTGGCTGCTCCTGGCCACGGTGAAATAGCCGTTGGGTGGTTATGGGTTTCTACCTTCATCAGAATATGCGCGACTTCCTGATGGTAGTCATAAACACCACTGTCAGGTTTAGCAAAAAAGCGCCCAACTTCTGAGCCCTCCATGACGGCGGCATTATCTTTATAAGCAGACAGAACGTAGTCCGGCGTCTGCTCATAGGTATTCTTAATCATTTTAAACAGCGATTTTGGCTGTGTTTTGCCATCAATCACCCAGTCAGCATTAAAGATTTTATGCCGACAGTGCTCAGAGTTAGCCTGAGCAAACATATACAACTCAATATCGGTTGGATTGCGCTGCAAACCAGTAAAAGCATCCAGCAGATAGTCAATTTCATCGGGTGCTAACGCCAGCCCTAGCTTTTCGTTAGCTTTCTCCAGCGCCTGACGACCTTCAGTGAGTACATCAATCACCACAAATGGAGCTGGCTGATGCTGGGAAAACAACGCTTGCGCTTGCTGAGGTTCAGTAAACACACATTCCATCATTCGATCGTGCAACAAACCGGACAAAATGTGCCATTGAGACTCAGAAAGATTTTCCGCCTGAATGTAATAGGCAATCCCCCGCTCTAAACGGTGGATCGATGATAACCCACAGTTATGTGCAATATCTGTCGCTTTTGATGCCCAGGGTGAAATGGTTCCCGGTCTTGGTGTCACCAGTAACAGACGCCCCTGTGGATCATGTTCTGCCAGTGATGGACCATATTTCAGCAACCGTTTTAACTTTGTCAGCTCATCATCTGACAATGGTGTGATCAAGTCCGCAAAGTGTACATATTCAGCATAAATAGCGCTGACCGGCAGTTGGAGGTCCTGACAAAGTGACAGTAACTTATTGATACGAAAAGCAGATAACGCAGGAGAGCCACGCAAAATTTCCATAGTAGAATTTCTCTGGTCTAAAGAGGCCATCACAATAGGTACTTTAATCGCAATCGGTTTCAAATTTAGTAAAACCCCCGAAAAACCGCCTATTGTGATGACCTCTAAGGCTTAAGCGGAAAAAACTGTGCCTATTATAGAGAATCAAACTCAATGACGAAACCGTTTGCGTAGCTATTATTTTTCGCCTGAATAACGAGTCCGATGAAACATAGTATTTGCTATGTTGTCTTTAGTTAAGCAAAATGCCTGTCTATAAATTCAGGCTTATCCTTTTCCTGATACAAATTAACCGAGAATTCCATTTATTATCAAACGATAAGCAGCTATACGAGATAACCCAAACTAGAGTGATTTCAAAGCCCATGAATGTTTAACTCTATTCGTATTCAGCAAAAAAATTCACCTGATTTAGAGAACCATATTTGAAGCCATTAAAGATTAACTATCTGTTTATTGGTGTTGTTACCCTGCTACTGGCTTTAGCCATGTGGCCAACGCTGCAATGGCGCGGCGATAACAGCACTCAATTACAGAAAATTAAGCAACGAGGCGTGCTCAATGTTGCCACTCTCAACGTTACTCCCTACTACTATCAAAGTAGCACCGGGATTGACGGTCTTGACTATGAGCTGGCGAAACAGTTTGCCGACTATCTTGGTGTTAAATTAAATATTGAAACTGAGCATAACGTTACCAGCCTGTTTACTCAGTTAGAAAATGGTGATGCCGATATGCTGGCTGCCGGGCTTATCTTTAACCCTGAGCGCATGAAAAACCTGAATGTTGGCCCTGCCTACTATTCGGTTTCACAACAGTTGGTTTATCGCCAAAATACGCCTAAGCCTCAATCACTGGCCAATATTAAAGGTAAATTAACGGTCGTAGCGGGTGCAGCCAGTATTTCTACATTGCATCAGCTTAAAAAAAGTAAATATCCAAACCTCAATTGGGATGCTACACCCTCTGACTCTTCTGTCGATCTGTTAAAACAGGTAGCTGATGGAAAACTGGATTACACCATTGCGGATTCGGTCACTATCGCTATGATTCAGCGGATTTATCCTAATCTGGCTGTTGCTTTCGATGTCACGGAAGAAGAGCCGGTGATGTGGTACGTGCGTAAAACTGAGGATAATAGCCTGGATGCCGCCATGCTGAACTTCTTCAATCAAATTAATGAAGATGGCACTCTGGCAAAACTGGAAGAGAAATATCTGGGACATGTTGGTGAATTTGACTATGTCGACACCAAAACCTTTCTAAACGCTATTGATAATACGCTTCCTGGTCTGAAGCCGCTGTTTGAGAAATATGCAAAAGGGATCGACTGGCGTCTGGCCGCAGCCATTGCCTATCAGGAATCACACTGGAACCCAACTGCAACCTCAGCGACCGGCGTACGCGGTATTATGATGCTGACCCGTAATACGGCTGATTCATTAGGTGTTACCGATCGTCTGGATCCAGAGCAAAGCATTCGTGGAGGGTTAACTTATTTAGAGCAACTGATGGCAAAAATTCCGGATAGCGTTCCCGAAGAGGAAAAAATCTGGTTTGCCCTGATTGCTTATAATATGGGATATGCCCATATGCTGGATGCCAGAAGTCTGACAGCCCAACAGGGTGGAAATCCGGACAGTTGGGTAGATGTTAAAAAGCGTCTGACCATGCTCACGCAAAAGCAATATTACAGTAAAACCCGTTATGGCTATGCACGTGGTTATCAGGCTTATCAATTTGTTGAGAATATTCGACGTTATCAACTTAGTCTGGAAGGTTACCTGCAGGAAAAAGATCGTCAGTTGGCTAAAGCCCAACAAACTGCAGCACAGGACGCCGAACTGGGTAAGTCTTACCCTGCAATTAAACCTAATCAATTTCAACTCAGGCAGCCAATACCTCAAGAGCAAAACTAAAAGTTGATGTGGTAATTAACTCAGCCCCTGCCGCAGCATTTTTTGTGATTTGATCTGTTCCCGCCGGCGTTTAAAAAAATCACTTAGTCTTGCCGAGCACTCTTCTGACAGTATACCTGCCGTCACTTCAACATGATGATTCATACCAGGGTGTCCCAGAATATCCATCAGAGAACCGGCAGCACCGGTTTTTAAATCGCTGGCACCATAAACCAAACGCTGAATACGGCTATGTACCATTGCTCCGGCACACATCACACAGGGTTCTAACGTGACATACAATGTAGTATTTAACAGCCGATAGTTTTGCAGCGCTAATCCACCTAGCTGTAACGCCATAATCTCTGCATGGGCAGTTGGATTATGGGTACTGATAGGTCGATTCCAGCCTTCAGCAATCACTTGATTGTCCTGTACTAATACCGCACCAACCGGAATCTCCCCTTCTCTATCGGCCCGTTCAGCTAGCTCCAGCGCATAGCGCATCCAGTCTTCGTCACTGTAATGCGTCATCATCATTAATTACTCTACTTTTTATATTAATCACTACCATCGGTTAGCGATGGCTACTCCAGCTCTTTAAGATTACCCTGCTCATCAACCCGCCAGCGATGCTGGCAGCAGGCAAGCACCGGATCGTCCTGAATACTGTCGCTGTAACCACTGTATAATGACAGCGGTTTGCCCAAACGTTGCTCCAGTTCAACAACTTTTTGTTTGCCTAAACAGCGCATATCAATAACCCAACCGCCGTAGCGACTAACCATTTGACTACCAATCAGATTAACTTTTCCCAGAAAGAAAGAATCAGCATACGCCTCTTCAACCAGGCGCTGAGGTGAACCCGTCAGTAACCATACTTGAGTGTTCTCATCATTCAAATACTCCGCCAGACGCCCCTGAACAACTGGAAAAGGAACCACATCCTGCCGGAAATTTTGAATAAACTGCTGTTCCAGCCATTTCAAGCGTGCTTCATTCTGACCTGCAGTGATTGCCCACAGCATTAGACTCATTGGCCAACGGCTATTTCGCCCATTAATCAGTAATCCTAAAACAATCACGGGTAACAGAGGTATAAGGATAATCAGATTAGCGGGTAAGCGGCGAATCATATAGCGGATAAAGCAACCAAACAGATCCTGTTGATGCAATGTTCCATCCAGATCGAAAAACACATTCCTTTTTTGCGATTGATGCTCTGACACTCTGACTCCTGAAGAATTTTCTGTCTGAAGCCTGCTGTTAGTATTGGCTAATATCCGGCTATTCAGCGGCATATATAACCAGTATACCGTTTATTACTGTTTTTATCGCAGGGAAAAGGAATACCCATTGTGAAGATGCGGTATTCGCTATCCTTACCATCCTTGATATAGTTAGTGAATACCATTAGGAGATTTATCTTATGACCAGAATTCATTATGCACATGCCCATAAGACCTATACACCGGGTCTGGAAATGATGTCTCTGGTTTCAAACAGTACATTTCCCCGCCACTTTCATGGGTTATTCGGTATTGGCATGATTAGAAGCGGAGGCCACCGCTCATGGAGTGGCATAGGCCAGATTCAAGCTCTCCCCGGAGATTTGATTACGGTTAACCCTGGAGAAATACACGATGGAATGTCAATTGGCAGCCATGTGAGGCAGTGGGATATGTTCTATTTTGATCCTATCTTTGTCGCCAATACGCTAGCAGACGAATCTGACAGATATAGCGAAATTACTCTCCCGGCGCTGAATGATATCCGATTTGCCAGGATATTTTCAGCGTTCTGCAACGTTATTAACACCAAAACTCCGGACATGATGGCAATAGAAGAGATGAACCAGTTGCTGTTGCACTACACTTTTAGCCATTATGGAACCAGACGCTATCAGCCTGTTACTCATTCTCCGGCAGTTACTTTAGCGCGACAACGTCTTGATGATGCTCCTGAACAACCGGTTTCACTTCAGGAATTAGCACACCTTACTAACCTAAGTCGTTTCCAGCTATTGCGTGGATTCGCCAAAGAAGTGGGATTACCTCCACACGCTTATTTGCTTCAACAACGCGTTCATTTAGCCCGCAAATTACTGGCAACCAATAAAAGCCTCAGCGATACAGCTCTTGAGGCTGGCTTTGCCGATCAAAGCCATATGACCCGCGCTTTTACCCGTTTATTAGGAATCACTCCGGGTCGCTTACGCCAGTCACTTATCTGATAGCTTTCTGCAATTTCGTTCAAGACACCTCCCGGTCCATTCTGCCATCTTCAGCATCAAATAAACGTCTTACCTGATTCAGGAGAAAAAATGAGTGCTGAATTTCTAATAACGGCTCTGGTCATTGCCATTTTACCGGGTGCTGGTGTTTTTTATACTTTAGCCTGTGGATTGTCTGGCGGTCATAAGGCAAGCTTTGCGGCTTCATTTGGAGGTACACTGGGTATTGTTCCCCATATGCTGGCTGCTATTTCTGGCTTAGCTATTATTTTACATACCCATAGCTATCTTTTTGAGGTATTAAAATATGCCGGAGTGGTCTATTTAATCGTGATGGCATGGAATATGTTGAAATCCAAAGGTTCTTTTACTATTGAACTGAATAGCCCTCCATCATCCTCGCGAAAAATTATCGTTTCTGGCGTATTACTAAATATTTTAAACCCAAAATTAACGCTATTTTTCTTTGCCCTCTTACCACAGTTTATCGACCCGAATGATAATGATTATTTACAGGAAATGATGGCTATGAGTACGGTATTTATGCTGATTACCTTTATTGTATTTATTATTTATGGCCTGTTTGCTTCGGGCATTAGAGGTTATATGAGGTTATATCGCCACTCGTCCACATCTCATAGAAATAATGAGACGCAGCTTTGCCGGGATATTTTTACTGTTGGCAATAAAACTGGCTATCACCCCCAGATAAATGATGCTTTAGCTGCAACCATCATTGGAACTGAGCTGCATGGATGGCTCAGTTCCAATTTGCTCTACACTATGGTTATTGGGCTATAACCAGTTTTATGCTACAGTGCGCGGCATTCATCTCCCCCCTGCATTGACAGGCCCCGATCAACTACATTTTTAGTTAACCGAAATGGATAGCATCTTTAGGTAATGTATTAAAATGGCTTTACTCATTACAAAGCGCTGTATCAACTGTGATATGTGCGAGCATGGGTATTTTTTTATTTAAAAACATATAGTTATTTCCATGTGTTATAAGCTGCAAGCAACACAATTCAACTATATGTTTTTAAGTAATACGCTCCGTAACACAAAAAAACCTCACCCCCTATATTCAAACCGCTTGACAAAAAACAATAAACCCGAAGGTGTAAAAAATTACAAGATTATTTGACAATCGATTTAAATATCGCCTATGCTGATCGGACTAGAAATTCACAAGCGGTCATACCGCACCCGATAGTTTTGCGGCTTTTTTATGCCTGAAAGTCAGGTATACTATCGCTCCTACGTCGGGTGGAGAGGCGTAATACAATACCCGTAAGGGGAATATGCCCGGAGCGTCTTGTGAAGCTCTAGTTGACACCCGGCACCCAACTACTAATTGGGTGAGGTAACTAAAATTCACAAGAGGTCAGACTATGGCTATTAAAATTTTCAAATTCCATAATCACCCATTAAAAGCCCACTACATAGATAACCAAATTTGGTTTGAATCAGCCGATATTGCTAAAGCATTAGGCTATTCAAATCCTAAAGCAGTAACAGGCCTTTATGCCCGCTATAAAAAGGAATTTGAAGGGGGTATGTCCAAGGTACTTGATTCGAGTACCTCGGCGAATTTAAAGGCTCGCAAGCGTATTTTCTCCCTTCGCGGTGTTCATCTAATAGCAATGTTTGCTCGGACTCCCGTAGCCGAAGATTTTCGCAAATGGGTCTTAGACCTACTCGACAAAGAGGTTAAGCCTACCGTCAAAAGCAGAGGGCCTTACAAGAACAGAAAATCCGAATTACCTTGCGGTGTTTATCATCACCAGAGCAAATATAATCCCTATCGTGCTTATGCATGGAATGGCGAAAGCACTGTTTATGTTGGCTGCTTCCCTACAGTAGACGATGCTGTTGCTGCCATAGAACATTTTCGCACTACTGCGACAGTTCAGCGGCTTCCGGCAAGCGAGATAAACATCACCGGTTTAGTACCACACACTAAAGACCTATCTACCAACGCTGCGGTATCCGCGGACGGTACCCACCTTATAGCGCCTAGTGATATGGTCGATCATTTTGCGGTATTGTTGGAAGCTGCGCAGTTTTTAGCGTGCTACAAACATGGAAAAGATCTCGCATGGGAATTGGTCGCCTTTACCCAAGAAACGGCTAAGGGTTCAGCCTCACTATAACTTAGCAAGTATAGCCCGTTTCGGCGGGCTATTAACCACAGCTACAATCAGCGGGTACTACCGAGATAATGAGATATTTTTTAACATCAAAAATTTTGAAATGGGAAGTTGGGACAGAAGTAGACTACAAACAGTGCCACCAACTATACGGTGGCAGCTTTGCCACTCATCCTGAAGTGCTGAATTTTCTACATTCCCGATTTGACTGTCAGCCACAATATTATGTGAGGCGTGATAATAACGGTAAGCTGCTCGGCTCCTATTGCACATGGCGAAGAAACCACCTTGCAGGGGATACAAAAGTCACAAAAATGTTAGATATGGAATATTATCCGTTCAATAAAGATGAGTTGATTTTACCCATACAAGATCAACTTAGCGTCATTATTCCAATAAAAAGTAAAATTCTGTCCCGAATAAATGCGAACGCAATACTTAATTCCTGCTTTAAAATGAATAGTCAAAGAGGAATTTGCATTGCAAAAGGATGTGGCAAAAACGGTTTTTCATCGTCCACAAAAAACAGCAGAAACAGGGAGCTAAAGCGGTTTATAAAGGCGGGAGGGGAGATAAAAGATCAATCTGAATTATCCCCGGAAGAACTGGTGTCACTTTATTTCGAACTATTCTTTAAGCGCTGGAACAAACACCATACCAATTACGATCAGCTTGTCGATATGTTAAAAAACCTGCGCTCCTTTTTCTTCGGCCACGTGCTTTTCATCGATGGTAAGCCGTGCGCATTTCAACTGATAATGAAAGCTGAAAGCCCTGAATGGATTAATTTTGATTACATTAATGGTGGTTACGATACTACACATAAATCGTTTTGCCCTGGAACCATTGTAACATGGCTCAACATTCAGTCCGCTTACTCATTATGTGAATCGCTTGGTAAAAAAATGCGTTATTCATTTGGTCGCCCTACTGCCGCCTATAAAAATAGATGGTGTGTGACTGAGCCAGTAGGGCGTATTCTTTCATTATGAGTTAACTATTCTGGTATTTTTGGCCACTCAGGTTTTGATGTGTCTACGCGACTAAGTAAGACTCGGTATTTACGCAATTCATCATAACGAGTCTTTTCTTCATCTGTGGCTATGCCTAAATCTACAGCATCAGATAACGGGGCTATTAAAACGGTAACCTCAGATAATCTACAAGATTTATCTAACTCAGCCGCTCGTACTGCCTCCGATCCTGATAAAACCCGTTTAACAATTTCATCATTAGCGTTAATCATCCATGTACCGTCATTCTGTAAACTATCAGGAACGCTCTCAGGTGCTATTTCTGTTACGTTAAAACCCATCGGAGTTAACATCGATACATCACGCTCAATCGATACAATGTTACTGTCATTATCAGTTGCTATTTTTAGCGTATCTGATTTAAATAATTTCTGTAATTCATACCAATCGTTACCATCGTCATCTTGTAAATAGCTAACCCCCAGACCGAATTTCGGATTTTCCGGCTGATAACTCTTCAAATTCTTTAGCTTAATCATACTGTCCCCGCATTAACCCATTGACCGTTAATTAAATATTGCAAGTGTGTATATGCTCCCCAGTAAGCGGGATTGTAGTTTGCACCGGACATCCCGTTATACACAGCACCCGAAGGCAAATCTATTCGACCTCCAGTATCAGCGATATTCACACGTCCAGCAAAACGAACACCGGACACAAAATTAGCGTACATCCAGCCGTTGATAGTCCCACCCCATACAGGCCCGGCTACCATGCCGTCATTTCTGAGATACGCATTTCCACCACCGGCATAAAGATGGTAAGCAGCATAAACGTGCGCCCCACATCTCAATGAGCCGGGTGCATGGTAATCGCCGTTTGTACTCCACGAAAACATAGTCCCCGTTCCGGAGCTGTTAATAATATGCAGCTTGAAATCCTGGCTGCCATCGCCACCATTAAGAACGCCAAATGTATATGTATATGCGCTATGGCCGGGAATATGAAACTGTTGTTTCACGACCGGCCAAAACTCACTATTTGGCGCGCGGGTTACCGTATTATAAAAAGGAGCTGCCGTGGCATATTGATAACCAAAACCGTTACTCTCCGTATACGTTGCTGATATCGCGCCACCATAATGCCCCCCCTTTGAGGCCGATACCGCATCAACATCAGAGGCAGATAAGGTTACAACCCCCTGCTTACCATTCACGGATACCACTTTGCTGTTTGCAGCAAGTAAAGCGGCATCTGCTTTGTCGCTAACCGCCTTAACCGCTTTTGGCGTTGCCGCCAAAGTTTCATTGTCAAAATTGGTTGAACTACTTAACTGCACAAGCCCTTTCTGCGTTGTCGTTCCATCAGGAACGCCGGATAGCTTACTGGCAGCAAGATCATAGGCAGTTTTAACCGCCTTTGAACTTGCTACCGTCACACTGGAGCTTGATGCCACGCTGTCAGATATCTGAGTCTTATCCACTTTACTGGCTAAATCGGCACTAATATCGGCCTTAAGTCCGTGCCAGCTACTACCCTCCGCTGGCTCGTCATTATTATTCGCGATCTTCGATTGCCACATCTTATTGTCGTGATAAACAAGTCCCATCAGGGGATAAGGCTTTCCCTCAATACTCCACTTAGCAGCCCCATAGACCTGCATTTCTCCGGTTGCCTCAGTAATATCATGAAAGACATCATTCATCTTCTCGCGTTCGATATCTTTCGCTGCCGGATCGGTAGTCTGGTCGCGCTCGTAGTCATACCCGTAGCCCTGGGTATAGGAAACGGAACCGTCCACTTGCGTTTCTACGGGTATGGAAACCCGATCCCCTTGTGTTGCAAAGGGGACTTTAAATACTTTAGTCATCAATTACGCTCCGAAGTTACTGCTATAGAAGTTTTTCCGTTTATCACCAAAACCAAACGACATCTTAGTCACAATACGGTATTTGACACCGACACCCGCCGGGCGCGGCATGAGGTCGAAGTTTTCAAGTAATAACCGGAGTTTCTCATCCGGGTTAAAATTGAAAACGTAATACATGTAAGTCATATCCAGCGGATCAAGCACAAAAACTTTGCTATCCCCTTGCCAGAAAAAGCGCTGCAGGAAGGCGTTGACATTGGTCACTGTCGGCGATGTCGTTAAATTAAAATGACGCATCCTCACTAACAGCCGTTTTTGGCTGGTTGTCAGGGATAATGTGAAGTCTGAATTACGCCTAAAGTTTGAGTTGTTGAAGTTAGCTTTATGGGCTCCGAAACCGAACCCTTTTTTAGTCCGGTCGCTGGCGGGAACATCGATACCGAGTGGCACATCTAATATTCTGGCCCACACCGACAAACCAAAATCGTTTGCGGTATTGATATCGAAAACATCACGGTACCAGTTAGTCCAGAACGCCGATGTACTTCGGTTAAAATACGCCTCTTTAAACCGGGCCAACTGCTGTAACCTCTCCGCCCCTTCATACTGCCAAAGAATGGCTTTTATCAGGTCAGAATGCAGGGTGATTTCTTGTATATTCATATGACAATCACCTGAACCGCGCTTTTATTCAGCCGCGCAACCTGATTGATTTTTATCGGTATCGTATCCGTTGACCAAATGGTGCCATCCGTTGATAACTCAACTCGAGTGACAAACAATCTCGGCTCAACAAAATTCACTGCTGCGGACAGCTCGAAAGGCGATACCTCCCGCCCCACTCTAAGACCGCCATCCCCTTCTATTTCCCCCTCAGTAAACTGTGATATTGCGTTAGGGATAATTGTCTGTGCGTCAAGTGCCGAACTTTTTACCGTCACGCGACAGAAAACGATTACCACCTCTGGCCGGTCAAAAGCAACGTCATACACCTGCCCGCTAATATTGTCAGTAACCGACACCGTGACATCGCCGTTATATCCCGCACCGATGGTTTTAGTCCGTAGTAACGACTGCGCAATGTCCGCCAGCTCACCGCCTTCCACACACACATAGATACTGTGAGGTTTAAGCGTAATACCATCAAATACAAGGGGAGCGTCTGAGTAATTCTCTCGATACGATAACGAGCGGACACCCTCAAGAGCATATAAAGAACTGGTGATGGCTTCGCTGACACTAACAGTATTTAGCGCTAAGGTTTGCGCCCGGCGACGGCGGGCACTGACATCTGACTCGGTAACGCGCCCGACAGCCGCATCAGTAGGATTAACAACCGTTTCCCACCCAAGCACGGAACTTGCGACTTTTGTCAGTTCACCCGCGAGGCAGGTTACCGCACCGGTATTGAGTGCCCGCATGCTTCCGGTTGTTCGTCCATCGCCTCCCAACCTCAGAACGGCAGTGGTGACAAATTTATCGCCTGAGACCGTTTCAGCGATTGAACCGGTGGGAATTATCGTATCCGGTACACCGGTAAAAATAACCCCGGAGAGAGACGAATGTGTAGCACCTGACCGGGCACCGCCCATCAGAGACCACAGACCATCAAGGAAAATCCCACCAGCAATATCGGGGTTAATCTGATTGGCCAGTTCCGCATTATTCCGGACAAGCGCGTCCCTGTTCTCTATTTCCATGGTCACTAACACGCCTTGCGGCGTTTCAGGGGACAAATCGATACTTTGACCGAATACCGCCCGGTATTCTGCTTCAACTTGCGTTCGTATTTCGGCAGTATCAGGCACGATCACACCGGTAGAATTAATATATCTATAATCGGGCATTGGTCACCTCTGTCGTTCCGTATTGCGTCCTGATAATCGCTTCATATTTCACGGTATTGTCTATAACTTCCGCGCTGAATGAAACGACCTCCAGCACTTCGGGGATCTCTCGCATGCGTTCACGAAATGAGGATTCAAACAGGGCCAAGTCCACATTAGGACAAAAAACGCTATTCCAGAACGGGATCCCTTTATCCCGCTTATGAAGCATTTCCCCGCGTTTAGCCAGGGCGTAATGCTCACATAATCGCAATGTTGCCTGCTCATCCCGACATATCGATAAATTACCGTCACGCCCGATAAACAGGTCATTATTTGCGTCTACATCAAATGTCATCATATGGGTACCCCTGATGTATCGCTTCCGTGTTGAACACCGTTATGCTGATGATCTGAACCAATGTTTTTCCCGTTGTGCCGCATTGAGCCGCCACTTGATTCACTGTTGCCATTTACGGCATGGTTACCGTTAATCGTGACGTTACCGGTGTAAATAGTTTCCTCTGCGTTAACTTCAAACTTGGGCGTATCGAGTACCGCTTTATCTGAATGCAGCGAAAAACAAACCGTGCCGTCCATCGACTGGATCACCAACGCATCAATGTTTTTACCATCGATAACCCATTCTTTTAAGGTGTCAGGGAAAAACATGGCATCGCTAAACGAATGTAATCGCTCAGTATTAGGCCAGTCCTCCAGCCCGCCACGCTGGAATATCAGGCTGATATCGCGATCGTTGGCTTTTAACCAGCCAAAATCACCCGGTTTAATGGGTGCCCGGATAAAGAAACCGCCCCCACCGAACCGGAACACCGGTATATTAGCGACCGCCCCGCGGCTGATTTTTTGGCCTTCCGTGGTACCCATCATCACCAACGGTTTAATCACCGCTCGATTACTGACATCGTCATAGCTCACGACGCTGGCCGGAAGCATATCTTCCATTTCCATCATTATGCTTTTCAGCGCATGGTTAAGCTGACCCGCAAGGCTCCCCTCACTGGCCGGATCGTCATTAGGTTTATTCATGGTTATGCTCGTTTACAGGTAGCCTGGTAAAAAAAGGGTTCATCGTGGGAGGCAATATCAAACTTCAATTGCTCAATGATATAGTCGCCATTCAGGGATTTATTGACCTTACTATCGAGTCGAAGCATCCCACCCAGCACCGATTCACCATCAATCAGAAACCGGACGTCTAACCCCTTCTCTGTGGCCTTCGGTATGCCAACCATGCCGGTATTCATTGAAAGTAGGCGGATACGTCCGCTTAGGGCTTTATCGCTGTCTTTAACGAGCAGTACATCATCATCGATAAACGCCTTAACGCCCCCGGCTTCCTGCAGGCGGTTGACTTGTTTGAGCGCGGCGCCGCAAAAATACCAGTTGGCAATATTTTTATCGGTTGCCTGAAAATCCAATTTCACTTTGCAGGCGTCTGCTACGGTCTGAGCCAGTTCACTGAGCTTTTGCATAGCCTGACCGGAGGATGAAACAACATCCATTGCACTGGAGTTATTGGTCTTTGCCTTGATGGTTAATGTGACGTCTGGCGGGGAGGCTATTTCCGCGCTGACAATATCACCGATAAATACCGTGAATACGCCAGAGCTAACCCGACCCGCTTCCAGCACGATCCGTCGGGGCTGTTTGTTACCGTTGTATGGGCTGGTTTCAGTCAGTATAAAATCACGAGTCTCAGCATTGAGGCCGTCAATCGTGACACTGCACTCGTTTTGTAACGGGTTAGCATACTTTGTGCCGCTGGCCTTGATCCGCATCCCTTCATACCAGTTCATTTTCCCGTTAACTTCTAACCCTAACCTTACTCGCCTTAAATCAATCACTGTCATCACTCCAGTAAATAAGTACCTGATTCGTGTTGAAACTCTCCCACCACGGTAAATCATCATTTTCGGTCAGAATGGCAAAGTTACGGCCGGAACTCAGGTACGCAGAGGGGATAATCGGCGCGTTGGCAACAATGCGGGTACCGCGAACCAAATATTCATCATTTAGCATGACGTCACAGACCATCATTCCCCGCGCTTGCTTGATCGTGAGTTCCCATCGTTGATCATCAAGCGTGACCGTCAGACGCTGGTTAGGGGTGCTGTTCAGTTCGATTGTTCTCACGTTAATCCCCCTTAGACCAGTCTTCTATTTTGGTTAATACCGAGCCTTTACGCTGCGTTTTCTCGTCAGCTTCTTGGGTTTGCACTTTTCCGCGGTTGACGGTACCGGATTGCTCCTTTTTCTCTACCTTACGCGGCGGAAGTTCACCGTATTCGGGCTCTACCATCCGCCACTCAGCAAACCGGAGTGATAGCTTGATGGCATCCAGCATTTCGGCTGACTCATCATGATAGAAATTGACCAGCAACATCGGGGAGTACGTGCGAACCCGCGTCTGTATCCCTAATAACTGATGGTTGTCGTAAGCCTGCCGGATGGACTCATAAGCATTCTTCATATCACCGGTAAGTAATAACTCCATCCCGATTTCGATTGCTTCGATAACAACGTGATCGCTTCGGGTTTCACCGTTCTCTACCTGAAACTTTGTAGCCTTATGCTCATCCCTGACGTTGACCTGCATCGGGCTGGCAGAGGCAAATAGGGTACTAAAAGACTCAATGTCAAAAATCTTCACATCAGTGATCATCGTGATACCCCCGTCGCGCTCTGCTGGCCTAAATCTTTGAGTTGAGCGCTCAATTCGCCTTTAACATCCCCGCTAATACCTTGAGCGTCCTCCGCCTTAGTGTTAATGATGATATCGCCGGTCTGTACGTTGGTTTCATTGGTCTGGTTTGACTGGTTAGAAATGGCGCTACTGGTGACCGGGTTCATGGGATTACCGGCCATATTAACCAACCCCATATTGAGCGCTTTTATCTGGCTATCTACCGTTGCTGTCTCACGCTTTGTCTGCTCCGGCGTGACAGGCTTGCTAATATTTCCGCTCTCATCAACAGACCGGATAACGTTCTCATTAACCGTGACGTCTTCATCACCGAAGCCAAAGAAACTTTTAGCAGAATTAAGGCCGCTTTTGACCGCATCAATCCCTTTAGTAATGAAGCCGATAACTTTTTCTACCTGTTCCCACATCCACTGAAACACGCTAACCACGGATTTAGACACGCTATCAAACACTCCGCGGAAGTCATCACCCCATTTCGCCAGCAGCTTAATAACGCCCCATAGCCAGTTAAAAAAGGCTTCCTGCTTTTCTTGCATCACGTCATACGCAGCGACAAGAACATCCGCAACCACCCCGACAACTCCCATGATGAAGTCAAACAAGGTTTTAAAGACGTCGAACAACGCCATGATGACTTTTTCAAGCATCGGGTACTTTTCGAATAAGCGCCCGATCATCGAATCGTTGCCCTCGATAAAGTTCATGATGTCGTCATAGACTAATGCGAACGCCGCAGCCAGTGCCGCAATAATGGCGATAATGAGTAATATCGGCCACGTAGCCGCAAGCGTCGCGGCGGCGGCGGACAGCATCGGCGGAACGTAATATGCCAATATGGCCGCGCCAATAACCGTGAAGAATCCAACAATAAAATGCCTGTTTTCCTTAGCAAACTGAACCAGCTTACTAAGCCACTCGACGGCAACCGTTAGCACAGGGATAACCGCATTCATGAAATCACGGGACAGGCTGTCAGTGGCGTTACTTAGCCCGCCTAATGCAGCTTTTAATGCTATCGCCTTTTCTACGCTCTCTTTCGTGATGACACCCTGCTCTTTTTGTATTTTAAGTAATCGCTCAAGCTCTTTACGCCCTTTCAACACCATTTCAACAGTACGGTTATCAGTGACACCCAGCTCTTTAATCCGAAATATGGCCTCTTCTTTGCTCATGGATTTAACGGAGTCTGCCAGACGTAACATGCCTTCTACTGCATCAATAGATTGTCCCTTTACATCTTTAAGCGATATCCCTAACTTTTTGAATGTCTTTGCCCTGCCTGATTCCACATCCTGTAATGCTTCACCAATAGACTCAGCCATATCAGTTAGAGAATCACGAGCACCCTCGGCATCACCACCCAATGCAACGGCTGCTTTGCCGAAAGCATCCAGCTCCTCAACAGCTACCCCCAAACTATCAGCAGTTTGAGCAAGAGCACTCACGTCATTCGCTTCTGAAATTGCATTACTGACTAAAGCCCCGACAGATAGCGCTATCCCCAATGCACCAAGCGCCCGCTTGGCAAAGCCGGATACAATCTTTTCCCCTTTCTGAAAGGTTTCATTGCTCTTTTTAGTGCTTTCATCCAATTTTTTGGTCGCGTCTGCTGCTGCTTTGACTTCCTTCTCCAGCTCGCCTGTAGCCTTCGCAGCGTCCTTTATCCGTCCGGTTAAAGCGTCAACACTGCCATCTACGCCGGACTCGATAAAGGCATCCCCCATTGCATCTAACAAATCACCAAACCCTGCCGTGGAATTCATCACGGTTTTATTGGCCATTTTCATAGAATTAATGATGTCATCCGTCGATTTACGGGTATCATCAAAGCCTTGCTTCATGCGTGAGGTATCGGCTTCAAATACCGTAACGAAAGTATCTAAAAGTGACATAAACTATCCTTTATTGGCTGGCCAACGCCTCGTTGTAACGGTTAGTGATAGCGATTTCCCACAGGTCCATTGCATCTTCGAGATCTACGGACGTTTGGAGGTCTTTGAGGCTGGCGAATTTTGCGGTAATGATGACGGCAAGGAATCCATCAGCGTTTTTATAATCGACGGGAGCGAACCGCTGACCTTTTGCAGCAGGTAACGCAGGAAACCTGGGCTCCCGTCTTTCCCGAAAAAACTGGTGTTGTACTTCAACATTTCGATTTCAAGCCGAATTAAGGCTTCACCATCCGGAACGTGGTTATCGATTAAGGTCTGCGTCTTGAGTGCAATTTCATTGCCTTCAATATCAACGGCAACATACCGCATCATTTTGAGCATCGCTTCGTGGCTGACATCGTAGTCACCAATTTTAGGCGCATTAGAGAGTGGGTATTTAGCAAGAATTTCACGCCCGACAGTGGCCGGTAGACGGCTGATGATAAACGGGTATTCATTTTTATCGGCGTCAGTGACTGTAATTGCTTTTGGTTTAATCAGATCCATGTGTTACCTCAAAAAAAAAGGCGGGAAACCCCGCCCTTAGATGCTTACTTAGCGCGGGTGCGGTCAAAATCCTGAGCCACAAACGTATAGGGTTTGGATTTAAGTCGCCCGGCACTGGCGACCGAATTACCCCGACTGCCGTTAGTCAATTTTGCGTTTCGTGCGGTCATTGTTGAACCATCGCCATAAGTCGCAACGACAGTAATAACGTCCCCCGCATGGCGGCGACCGCGTTTGGCGGTATTCGCTTCCAGCAAAATAGACAGATTTTCATCTTCTTCGCTGCCGGGTAGTACGTTAATGGTAAATGCCTGCGGCGTTGGCGTAGACCATGACACCATATTCCCGTTAACGTCAGAACCGGTTGCGGCAATATCCACGGCGGGCAGATCAAACGGATCCGCATCATCTGCAAAGGTATTCACCAGAATGCCTGACGGGAATGTTTTTGTTGCTTTGACAACGAGGCCAAAACCCGTTGCTGATACATCATTCATATTTTCACCTTAAACAAGATTATGAGAGCCTTCGACCTTACGCACCCAATCACCTTTACCGTAAATGAGTATGTATTTCATGACGTATTCAGGGAGCATCGACTCACCTGTATTTTCAACAATCTGGACGTCATACCAGTAACCTTTATCCTGCACGTCAAACCACGCCAAATCGTCGCCGGACGCGTCCGCAATGGCGATTTGTTGGTTAACAGTGATGGTCTTACCAGGTAGAATGGTGCCGTTATCTAGCGCCCTGGTTACCGTATCCGCGATAATCATTCGCGCCCGCGCTTCGCCGTCTTGGTTTGCCGGTATGCCGCGGGTAGCGAGTTGCAACGTAAACCATTGCTGAGTGATGTAGGCTTTTAGCCATTGCTCATTAGCATGGACACTCATATCCAACGGATTTGAAGAGCCGCCGCACAGGAAACCACGCTGATAAAACTTGATGACCGAACCGGCCACCGCGGTTTCACCATAATAGTTAACGCGTAACTTATCCATGTTGTCAGCGTCCATGTCTGTACTGACTTGCGACGGGAACGTTACCCCAAACTGACGATACATATAGTTAGTGGTCGCGTTAGTCCGGTCGTAGTCCGTTGCAGCCATGACCGCCATCGGGAGCGCTTGAGCGAAAAATCCTGCGTCGGTATAAAGGTTTAACCCTGTTGACGCCGTACCGATTAATGCGGCGCTGTAATCCTCGGCATTTTCGAGCGTGGTCATCAGATGAAGCTGATATTTTACATTCTCACCGGCAACATACTCGGCAAGCTCAACCGCCTGGCTAAGCGCCAGTTCGGTTAAGAACGTCGCGCTGCCGAATGAATCACTCACTTTCTCAGCGGCTATAAAAGCATTAAGCGGAGATTGTGAAGAGTTACCACTTGAGGTGATGCCGGACGACAACCCCATTAAGTCGGATAACTCAGAGAATAAAACGGAGATAGTCGCCTGTTCCTGAACGCCACCCATTAAGGTGAACGCAGAACTTAAAGAATCAAAAGTGATATAGCCCGTTTTAAACTGCGGTTCGGGTTGAGCATTCATCTTAGCCTGCACAATTGATGCGACATCGGCATATGAGGTAGCACTGGTTAAATCAATCGCTGACAGGGTTTTATTCACACCACCAATAGTCAGGATCAGACTGCCATTCGACACAGCCTGTAAATCCGCAAGCGAACCGGCTCTGACACCAAAAATCGTCGGATTGCGGCCTACTGGCTCATACGATGCAATTTGTAACTCGCGGGGTTTATTGACTGGCGCAGGACTAACATAACTAAAATACTGCCGGGCAAATTTTGCTTCGGGAGAATCCGTACCGAGTAGTTCATCAACCTGACCGGAGGAAAATTCCAGAACTTTACCTGCGGGAATTCGAGGATCAGTCGAGAATATCCGCGCGGTGAGTTTTCGCATCGGTACCGCCGTTGCTCCAATAACCGCACTGGCAATATCGACGTAACGATTTTGCTTCATTGACATAAATGAATACCTATATCTGTTTAATTTGATGGGTAATAACGCGTATAACAGGCGTTTTTGGTTTGATAGAACGATCGAAGGTCACGTTAAAATCAAAAGAGGGGTTCATTTCATAGTCGCCGCGGTCATTCTCAAAAAACGGCGTTCGCACAACGCCCGCACGTTGGATACCAACGCCGGATTTCTTTAGTGCTTCAACAAAAGGGAGCGAATTAACAATCATTCGGACAGTTGCAGTTAAATCTAACGCGGTTAAATCTGATGAATCGTCGTAAAAACCTTGTACCTGAATGGTTTTCTCGGCTTTCTGCACTTCGACATGATTAGCGTTATCACCTATCGGGTTATACCGACGCCCTTGCCATCCATGCCCGCCTTCAACAGCGTTAAAAAACATCACAAATCTGTTTTCTCTGCCTGCTTTCTTAGATTGATAACCTGCAATAACGGGAACAATTATATTTTGTTCCGTCAACTGCTTAAGTATCTGTTTACGCAGCGCGGTATTGACTTCGTTATCCGTCATCGTCACCTGCCTCTATGCAAACAAGCCCCTTCCAGCCATCCTGAACGTACCAATCCGCATCGCCGACAACTTCATAGCGCTTACCATTGAAAACTACGTAGTCAGGCGCTTTTCCACGGTTAACACCCTGTATATAATGTGAGGTGTATAGCTGGCGGTATACTTTCGCCAAATCTAACCCCATATTTTTAATATCCTGAGTATCGACCGCTTGCCAGCTTCCTGATATCAGCACAGGTTCTTTGTAACGGTTAATCCATTTACCTAAGTCATCCGCTTCTCTGTCCTGAAACTGGTACCATTGCGCCTTTTGCTGCGGGATAACTTTTGCCGCGATATTGAGTAGATTTCCAAACATTATTTATCCTCCACAACACTGGTCACGGCCTGCAACATTAATCCGGAATACACCAGAGGTTTGGCGGTCGCTTTGCCTTTGCTGTGCTTTCTCGCTCTGGCCGCAACGGTCGCCGGTTTTAGCGCTGGCGTTGTTACTGCTTGAATACCGAGCTGAATATCTCCTGCAGCAACTTGACCGATAATCGCTAATCCTGAGGTAACATCTGATTCACCGCTTAACGCTTTTTTCGCAGCACTACCGAAGCCGTTAGCGTATTTGCGCTGATTATCATTCACTGATGGGCGCATAAACGGTCTGGGAGGAATTCCCCCCGCCGGATGACCCAGTTCCTGAATGGCGGCAACATAAGCAATCGGTGTATCGTCTGGATATTTCGAGTGTTCAAAAAAGCCGACTTTGATTTGCTTTTTACCTAGCTCATCAAAGACGGCCGCGAGCCTTGCCAATTTATCCGTCATCGTATTCGCCCCCTGTTAGGAAAACGGCCTCCGACGCTTCGAAACGCGGAACGTTCAGACATAGAGCCAACATAGAAAGGCACGCCGCCACAGCGTTGTACTAAAGCCAGATATTCCATGCCGTGCGGCGATAAGTTATACCAGTGCGCAGCGTTTGAACTGGTTGGGGGGGCAGTGAATGACACACTCACCTTATCGATAGAAGCACTGGCAATTGCGCCCGGTGCCGCCATACCCTGTTCAGCTTCGTTACGCAGATAAAGCATGTGAGCAACAACAAGCATCCACAATTGGTTAGTACACACCCCCTTACACGGTGAAAAATAACACCTGGCCTTCTCTGCTATCACATAAACCACATCGTTTCCGATGCTGGCATATAGTGGATATAGAGTACGAAATGACGTGATCGGGAAGGTGTCTGTGCTCATTATTTTTTCGCCTTGCCGGTCTTTGGTACTGTCTTACCTTCCGCCTCTAAAGACTCTGGCGTATCCGGCGCAGACTGATCGCTGGCCATCATATTTGTGGCGACTTTTTCCGGATCGTCTTTACGCTGATCAACATGGATAAAGCCATTTTGGACATGCAACTTAAAGACGTGATTATCTTTTAGCTGTGCGTACTCCTCCGGAGAGATCGGCGTGACGATACCGCGAGGGGTTAACATGTACTTGTCAGCAATATTTGCTTTGCCCGCGATGAAAACAGTACCGTTCTTCACGGCATAACGCTGATCGTTCGATAAGGTGCTATAAACGTATAATTTCATTTAATACTCCAACAAAAAGCCCCCGAACAGGGGGCTATGCATCAAATACCGGTTAGTCGAGTCATCGCCCACGGACGGGTAACAAATACGCCAGCGGTCGCGTTCGTCGCATCTTCCAGATAACCTTTAATTTGGTTTTCTGAACCCAGTAATTGGTATTTTACTGGCACGACTTGCAGGATAGTGGCACTGGTTGCGGTAGAGCCATCATCAACACTGTCCGCAAACATGTAAGTTACATCAGCACCACCATTAGCACCTTTGAATTCAGGAGAGAAAACAAAGCGCAAGTTTGGATAGTTTTCACTGACCCATTGCTTAACCGTCTCTCCTTTCGCTACCGAATTGGCCTTACTCAATACTGATCGATAGCCCAACGGAAGAACCTGAGTCAGGTTGGTGCTATCTTGAATGATACCGCCGGAAGCCAGTTCAATACGGGAGAACATACTGTTAATATCCCCGGTGATCTGCTCAAACGTTGCCGTTAACCACTTTGCTTTAGCCGTTTCATACGCCGGTAAGTTCGGATCGTTTAACAAACCGAATATGCGAGTATCAGGCCCGTTAAAACCAAAGTAGCCGACACGTTCACGGGAGGATTCTAATGATTCAGCCGCCGCATTACGCTTCTCTGCAGCCGCTTCAAAGCCCGCCGCGCTCTGGCGCGCTTCTTCCAGCTTACCGACCTGAAAACCTTGCTCAAATCGCACGATGCCACGTTTTTCCAGATCCTGCATATACGATGCAAGAGGAATATTACTGTTATCGCCGTACAGTTCCGCTGTTCCGGTAGGTGTCGCTACGTTCAGAATGATTTCTTCATCGTGCCATTCGCCCGCATTCATCACGCCGGTGATTTCATCTAAAACGCGAACGCGGGTTGCGGTACGGATTAAGCCGGGTAACACATGCTGCAGCATTTCACGATGGATCAAACCACCGTTCATTGCGGGCCCGGTTAATGCAGAGTCCATTGCATCCAGACCACCAAAGCCGATCTGCGCCATTTCGTCGTACGTCCATTTATGATTACCTTTGGAAACATCCAGAGGACCGCGCTGACGAATTTCACGGCCAGACATATAAAACTTTTCTTTACTCATCGCCATGATTATTCACCTTCAGTCGTAGCGGTTGGAAAGGGGATTTCAGTCAGTCGGATAGCACACAGCAAAGGCGTTTCTACCGACTCAAGATGACGGGTAACAAAACCGATCACCTTGTCACCTACAGCAATACTTTCTTTGGCTTCCAGTTCGCCAACGGCGTTATACACCACGGGGGCATTGATTTTTTTCACACCGGCGGACAGCTTAACGAAAACCTCCCCCATAGAGAGAAACTCGCCTACCGTACCATTTCGGGCGTACTCTTCTTCGATTCGGTACGCTTTGGGGTTAATCATAATCCCCGCAAACGAACCCTCGCCCCCTGCTTCAACGGTGCCGGATGCATCTTCTACGTGGGTAAATACTCGACCGAAAAGGTTTTCTTTTTCATCCGCTGAGTCCAGAACGGCAGTTAGCACGCGGGTTGGGCCATGATGAGAAATTTCACCAATGACACCACCGATTAATCCGGTCGACACGGTTTTAGGAATAGCCATTATTTCGTACCCCATTTTTCTTTGATGGATGACTGACCAACGGCTGAGTCCATCGCAGCCCGTGGTTGTTGTGAATCCGGTGTGCGACCTTGCATCCAGACATCTAGCGCGACGGTCTCAGAACCTTTCGGGCATTGGATACCTAGCTTTTCAACGCCGTACTCTGCGACTTGCTGATGCGTCATGGTGGCGCTATCAAACGTACCGATAAAATTACTGACCTTTTTAGCCAGTTCGTCACGCCCTGCCAGTTGCTTGATCAGCTCACCAGTGTCCATTGTTGGTTTGTCCTTTTCCAGCCGGGCGACTTTGCGCTTTAAGACTGAAATGGTGTCCATCGTGCCAATACCTTTACGCAGGTGTTTTAGACGACGACATAAGCTGTCAGTTGTGGCTTGCGCTAATTCTTCTTTGGCTTCTTCCACTGCGGTTTCAGCAGCTTCGATAGCGATTTCTGCCTTTTCAACCGCTTCGGCCTCACCACTTTCCGCCGCTTCCGTTGCAACTTCTGCGGCTTCTACCGCCGCCTCGGCTGCTTCTTCCACATCGTCGGTAGTGTTCTCTTCTTTAGTCTTATCACCTTCAGCTGCAGGTGTGTCGTCAGTCGTCGGGCTGGCACTTGTTACCTCGACAATCAGCGCTTTAATCTGAGCTAATTGCTCAGGGGTAAAGCCGCCTTCATCTTGGGTTGGTTTGTCTTTCTCTGCTTCGCTCATACTTACTAGCTCCATCGTATCGATAGTAATGATGTTGTGGTCTTGCACAGAGACATCTGGGCCTGTTCGCCCCTCGTCTACCAATGCAAGGTGGTTGCCCCTTAAATCTCTCTGGATAACATCGTAGTGCTCACCCTCAAAATTTCCAGATATGAACTCATAGCGGCTTCGATATCCGGGGGAAAGGTCTATTTTCCCGCCATCGATAAGATTCAAGGCGGCGTTTGATAACACTTTCAGATTGCCGCGAAGGTAAGGGGGATCGAAATAGACTTGTTCGCCTATCATCCCCTGTACACCTTTGCGCTCTGCTGGCGTTGCGTTTTTCCCTATCATTTCGTGCTCATCAATGAAGGGGAGCAACTTAAAGGAATTAATCGTCTCTGGTTTTTCCAGCTCTTCCGCTGGACGGTAGACCATATAGACCTTGTTTGGCTCAGGTGCGCCTATCTCTTTGCCAAGATAGGGAAATACCCCGACTTTGGTGATCGGGTTATCCTTGACCTCAAGCCATCCGTTATTGTCATACTGACGTTTAGTCATGTTTATTCACCGAAATCGACGACAGGAGTCCAAAAGCATTTGCAGTGGGGTAGCTCGCCGGGTAAACCTCGCTGTCCGGTTTTCTCGTCAATGATTGGAGGGTTGTCTAAATCAAACTCAGTACCATCAAGTTTAAGTTTGTGTAGCTTTCGGGGTTCAGCGCTACCGCCTGAGTGGTGCCAAATCCCCTTGCGTATACCGGCTGACTTTGCACGCTCAAGGTTCGACGCGGTTGTGATTTTCCGCGTCTGATCTTCTGCAATAAACTTCGCCCTCTTTTCCGTCACCCCGCCAATATCCTTTATCTCATCAAATATCGTCTTAGCCCCTTCACCAGACTGGCTGACGGAGCGTAAGGCCGCGTTTTCGATTCGAGAATGGAATTGCTGAGGTATGGATTTAATGAGGGCTACGTTTTCAGCGGTTGCCGCGATGATTTTGTCTTTCATCGCATCCGGCATATCTGGCGTCTTGATGGTTAACCCGCCGGATAGTTCTTTTAGTGACTGATTCAGACTACGTTTGGCGCTGCTATCAACTTGAGAAATAAATTTGTTTGCAAGACTGACTGACCGTTTACTGAATATTGATAACCACTTTCGCCGTAGCTTACTCAACAATATTCGGGTCTGGCTGGCTATGCTCGCATCTGTCGTGATAACGCCTATGTCCTTTTCGAGTTGCTTAAATTCCTTTTCGTAATCCTTTGTCATGTCACTAACAAGTTTAGCCAGACCTGCCTGATATCGGGCTTTAACGGGTGCCGGATAGTGAAGCGGTTCCCCCTTCATTACGGCTTTCCGTTGTGTCGCCCAGCGCTCCCTCTTCGGTTTCAGGCGTATATTCTTCGCCATAATCGCTCCCCTCTGGATCGTCTGTTTCTTCCGGCTGCTCTAGCCCGAAATAGCTGGATTCCTTATCCGTTGATATCTTCTGGAAAATAATCTCCCCGTCGATTGCGCCCGTATTGGCGTATATCTGATCGGTTTGAGCTTTCTTCAATTCGATATCGGCATACTCCGCCGCAGTTGGGCTATCCAGTGGACGCCATGTAATACCGACTTCAATATCCTTCACGCCAGCATTACGTAATGAAATGCTGTGATGACGGTTCACAAATTCGTCCAAATCATTGAGCTGTATGCTCTCCAGAACTTCCCGATAACTTGCCGCCTCATAGTCCCCCGTTGAGTTAAACCCTTTTGGTGTGGTTTCAATGAGCTTTGTTGCAGGCACGTTAGCGGATGCAGCTACCAACTGGTATTGCGTCATGATGGTGGCATCGAGATCGGCCAGTGAAGTATCGAACTGATTTACGGTGTCGGCGCTATCCGTTACCTGTACCCCATAGTTATCACGCATGTTCATAAAATAGGCCATATTCTCCATTACGATATCGTTATCCGACGTCTCCATGTTTGCCATGCCTATTGTTAACAGACGTTTCGTCATCGCTAATTGAGGCGCTTCATTAGCCGTACGCTCAGCTGCATACACGCGCTCATAAATACGCTCAGGAACCGACACGCCGAAATAGTTATATTGAGGCTTTAGAACATCCGGTACCGGGTAGGGAATATATTTAATTAAATGCGTTTTGTGATATCGGCGACCACCTAACATGTAATAGGTCGGCTCATAGAATTCCTTTGATGCAGGGTCTTGAATATTCTCTGCTATCAAGTCCGGAGTTACCCATTGTGGATCAACTTGGCTAATCCCCCGGTAAGAACCCGGCGTGACACCATCAATGTTAAAGGGCTTCTCGTAGTATTCAGGGTCGGTCGAGTCGATAATAAACAACGCGACACGCCCACCATACACACGCCCGAAGTGAATAAGCTCACGCATGGCCGCATTGATTTTTCGCTTCTTATCCGCCTTTTTCAGTAGTTCAATAGCGTCGTTATCATCACAATCAATTTCATACCCCTGACGGATAGCATCACGCGCGGGCATATTGCAGGCCTTCTCAACCAGCCAATGCCGGGCGATGACTGCGCACATGTTGTACCCGATAAAGGACTGGCTGGCATACCAACACGCTTGCGCCTCCGGAACGCCGAAAAACGGATTGCCCTTAAAGCTGGGTACCGTGCCATCAATGGAGTCCATAGCGACACCGGCGATTGTGGGTTGCTCCAGTTCCAGACCGGAAAAACCCTTATCTTTTGTCAGACTCTTATAGTAATCCGTTGTAAATGCCGACACCGGCGGGGGTGCTGGCTGTGTTTTTTTCTTACGATTAAACCAGCTCATTAGTGCCTCTTTGTTGTGAAGAAACCGCCACGCTTCTGATATAAATCACGTAGCGCCTGCGTCATGGCATCAACAACGTCATCATTAGCCGCAGCAGGGAACGTAGTAATTTCCTCCACCGCATCTTTTATCCACGGCGCGGTTTCAGGGTGTGGTAACCAAACGTTACCCGCTTCCCACTCTGCCGTAACTGCATGCGCACGGGCTATTTTGCTACCATCCGGCTCTACTGGTATTAACCCCGGCACGGTGCTTTTTAGCGAATCAATGACCGCGGGGCCGTTTGCCTTATCTTCGACCAGCTTTCTACGGCCTTCGGGATAATCCTCATACATTCGCTTAACAGCGCTCTTCGTTGCGGTAAAACTCATCCTCTCCCGAACCTGGTGAAGTAAGTACGCATTAGCACCGGCCTTGCCCCATACCTGACCGACCACATAGTCGGTACCGTCGGTATCCTTGAAAGTCATATCCCAACTGTGAATAACCTTGTCGAACTTCTTCGGCAAATCTTTCGGAAGGTAATATTTAACCCAACTTTCTTTAAATATCGTTTCACCCTGCGGTACTGGCGATTGCTGATATATGGCTGACCAGAAGTAACTACCCAGTGTCGCTTTAGTTTCCAGTAGCTTGTCGATTGGATGTAACTCAGGTACCAACGCTCCACCGGCCTTGTTAATAGCCGGAAACGAAAGCACCTTTGCGCGTCCGTTGGAACTAATAATTTTTCCGGACAGGTCATCAGTGGCCCAGCGAGTAGCCATAATGATTTCACCGCTATTCTTTGACAGGCGCGTTTTGAAAGTAGAAACATACCAATCCCATACGCCTTTTTTAATCGTTGGACTTAGTGCCTCTTTGGCGTTCTTTATCGGGTCGTCGATAATGCCAAGATCAACTTTTTTACCCGTCAACGGACCACCGACGCCCTGAGAAATATAGGTACCCTTTCGCCCTACAATTTCGAACGTTTCAGAATTCCGTTTTGCCTCAACGTCAATCGTTACAACTCGCTTGGCATTAAGCGCGGATTTCGGAAATAGTATCTTGTACTCGTCCGACATCATGATCCGCTGGACATCACGGTTCATATCGCTGGCTAAGTCTTTAGCATAAGACAGGCCCGCGGTGCGTAAGTCTGGGTAGTTACCAAAAACATATGCTGGCAGGTACCTAGAGACAATATCCGATTTACCGTGCTGTGGTGGTGCGGCCAGAATCAGAACCGGTCTTGCTCCTTCAGCCATTTTAATGATGAAGTCATCTAATGCAGCGCAAACCGCCTTGGAAAAATCACTAACAATATATTCGGGGTTTATGTACTGAATAAACGCGTGGAGATTGCCCCTGGCTTCTCGGCGACGTAACAGTTCTGTTGCGGCATCTTCACGACTTATTTGTGATGATTGCTGCAAGTTGGTCATCTGTTAATTCAGCGGCGTTTACGACCTGTATTGGTCCGCCTTCTGCTCCGGTTAGTTCATTTTTAACGTTATCTCTAAACGCCTGAACACTGATATGTTTACCCAGTAATTCAAGATTCTTGACTTTGTCAGGCCATTTTATTTTTTTAAGTATCCCGACCATTTCCCGATCGTCACCACGACCTTCGAACATTTCAGCCATATCGAAACCACTGAGATATCGCCGCCAAACAGATGGCCACTCAGACACGTTTTTTATACTCATGTCTTCGTGCAAGATGTCTGCTACATCCATGTTGTCAATTTCATACAGACGCAACAGCACATAGTTAGCGTCTATGTCTAATGTCTTAACCCGATCGCTTTTGAGTATATTTATTCTTTCAAGTACATCAGGTTCCTGTAGTAAACAAGGGCCTTTGCTGTATGCTGTTTTGGGGCTATACCCCGCACGAATAGCCGCCGGCCCGGCTTTTAAATCAATAATGTATTCGTGGCAAAACAGCTCTTTACGTGCCGGGAGCTTTTTTACCTTGTCCATGTTGTTACCTTAATTCTTCTATCTTCTCAATTGCAGATAGTTGGTTATTACACTGCTCGATAACGGCGAAAAGCTCGGCAATATAACCGGGATACTCACCGTAATGTTGAACATGGTAATCAGGTACCAAGCAGGGTTTAAACAGGCTATTTGGTACCGGTAGCGGCGACGTTGACTTCTCCGGCGCGTTCACGCAACCGTTTAGTAACAGCATCAGGCACAGGAACGCTAAAGCACTTGCTGTTGGCCTGCGCTGCGACAAGCTGTTTTTGCAGCTCTTTGGCCCGACTATCACTAGCCTGCTTTTGTTCTGCGACTCCATCCATGACCTCTTGAATCTGTATATATTGCGTTCTGATTCTGGCTGAGTAGGCCCGTTCTTCTGCCAGTGCTACCACTGCCTGTTGCTTCTCATTCCTGAGCTGATTGAGCTGATGATTCAACCAGCGGCAATAGAGCAGCAATACAACAATGCATAACGACGCTAATGCAGCGGTAATCCATTTATTGGCAAAACTCATGACAAAAATAACTCGCGTTCAGCCTGGCGACGATTATAAAGGCCCTGCATAAACTTATTATTGGCATACACCCAACGAGTGAACTGGTCAGCGGCAGAGTGGAAGTTACCCTCATTAAGACGCTTCAGAAGTGTTGAGCCTTTTAGTGCGTTGCTTCCCAAGTTAAAAGCAAAGGAGACAAGCGCATCAAACTGATTCTGATTAATTGAAACCTTAACCAGTCTTGATACTTCGGCTTCAAATAGCTTGAGGTCATCTTTCAAAAACTCCTCTGCTTCTAGTTCCGATATCTTATCGCCCTGTTTTACGTCTTCGGTATGCCCGTAACCGATAGTCCACGGTTTCCCGCCAGTTGCCGGATCGGGGTATGCTTTTAATTCCAGCCCTTCAAACTGCTTAATCAGGTCTATACCTTTTTGACTAGTTATCATCACCTGCCAGCCTCTTAATCCGGTTAATCAGTATCTTTTCCAAGACTTTAATCAGCTCTGCACCAGCCCAACCAGCAACGCCAGCGACACCACCTGCTACTTCCGGGTCCCATTTGTAATAGTTAGCTGCCAGCACCACCATTGCACCAGCGAATATTGATATCAGTACCTGTAGTGTCAGTGTTTTAAAGCTGAACTCCTGCCCGTTCAATACTCGATGCGCATAACTGGCCATTGCACCAAAGAGCGTCATCAGTGCGGCAATCAGTGTCGTTTCATTTTTCCAAGGCATACGCATTTGCACCTCCATTGGAAGTGTCCGTGTTTAGTTAATAGGGTTAGCCCTCAGTCGTTTTCTGATAGATGAGGGTGTGTTGGTTTTGACGGAGCTAGAATGTAGGAAAGCCCCAACGATTAGGTCGGGGCTTTGATTTCAGAGTAATTAAGCAGCTATTCGACGGATATTGTTAATCTGTGCCCTAAGCTCGTTAGAGCCTGTTCTATCGTGTCTATCTTGGTCGTGTGGTAAACATCAAGAAGCTGTTTTACATTTTGTTTTTTAATACCAACGCGCCGCCCCAGTTCTGAGCGGCTAACGCCTGAGTTAACCATCGCATTAAGCAAGAGAATTTTAGCAGCCACACTAGCCGGAACATCAATATAGTGCTCTGACTCAATATCGCTTGGTAACGGGATCTCTTTACTCTCATCCTCAAAATACATAGAGAACGCAGTTAATAACGCGTCATAGGCCATGAATTTAGCATCAGCCAAATCATCGCCACATGTGAGCGCTTCCGGTATATCAGGGAACGATACAAAAAGGCTTGTACCGTCTGGCTCTATATTTACTGGATATCGCATATTGTGCAATGAAATCCGGTGGTTCAGGAACCAGCCCCGAAAGGCTGGTTAGTTATTTGAGATTTAACTGCTTTAAAATCGCTTTCCTTAGCTTTTCGTTAATCTCTTTGCTTGGGTGCCTTGGCATTGCGCTTCGTCCGTTTGGTCCTAGTAGTATTAAGTGGTTTGTTCCGTTCTTAACAACTACACCCTGGGACTCAAGATACCGCCTGAACTCACTTTGTTTCACTTACTCCCCTTGTTTGTTGAACATGGGATTATAGTAATATTTTTATATTACCCAGTCAACATAAAAAGTAATATTTTTTCATTACCTTTTAATTGTATTAAGTAGGTCGAGTCCCCTCGGGATAAATGCACCTTTTTGAAGGCTATTTAACATAATGGATCTTACACGCCCCATCAAAAATAGGTTCATGTAAAATGCGGGGCTCAGGCCCTGAAATTCTAAGTTATCTAACCAGAATCGTGATGATTGTCGTTATAACATTTCTGTAACAAATTGCGGGTATTGTGGTTCAACCCGATCAACAGGCAAACGGTCTGTTTTTGACAGTTTTACATTTTCGATAGACCAGAAACACGAAAGCCCCGCATCCGAAGAGGGGGAGGCTTTAAAATTGAGGTCATAAAATTAAATCATAATTCTAGATGCTAGAAGATTAGCATAGGTTTTTGTGCGCACGCAAGAGGTACGGGTAAAATAACCTCAGGATCCATATTCAACTGGATCCCTTGTACCACCAAACACCCCTCCAAAAACTCCTCAGAAGCGCGGAGCGATGTTCGGACACCAAACATAGGCAAGCACATTATCTCCGCGATTTGTCGCAATGAGCGGCCACCTATGAAGCGTAAACCTAAGATCAGAATATCTTCCTCGCTGCGAACAGTGCTCATATGCGCGACGCAGGTATCAATCACCAGCCCGTCTTCGTCAGAACACACAGGCTTACCGGATGTCGGTTTACATCCCGGAATAACCGACAGCGCGGGCCAGTCAACCAGCGAGCAATATTCCTCACTCTCAGCCCATCGCCCCCACCGTTCTAGCACACTTTGCATATCTCGACGCATTAGTCTGGCCTCTACGTTTTGCTACTACTGGAATTTTAGTTACCCATAAACCCAGGTGATGGTTTGTCCTAGATATCGATAAGTGCTGCTTCCATGTCGCATAATCTTAAACCTCAACTTTTCTCAACTTTGTAAAAATTTACGTAATCGCTTTTGACACAGTGCCTGACACACCTATTCTTAGGTACTGTGTCAGCCTGCAAGCCGCGCCTTTACTGTGTTTAATACCGTTTTTGAAGCAGTGACACACTAAAACGCCTAAAACCCTATATACGTGTATGTGTGCGTGACATGTATACATATACTTTTATTCCTATACCCTTTAATTAGTTATTTAGTGTGTCACTGTGTCTTTTCTTTTTTATTTACTGATTTATCTATATTTTTAATGACACACCGCCTTGTTTTTACTGTGTCATTCACTGTGTCACTGTGTCATTCCTAAAAACCACTTTGTAATTTTTCGCAGGTTTCCAGCGCCGTTTTAATGTCGTTGTTACTTAACTTGTTATTTTTTACCAATAACCAAGGGCGAACCTGTACCCCGTTAACCCGCGGTTGATACGTTAGCCACTGCGCCGGGCTGTTCTGCAGTACCTTTTTTGCAACGCCTTCGTCTAAAATAAAGTCAATCCCTCCACGTTGGCGTAGCTCATAAAAAATTTGGTGTTGGGCCATCGCGGGGTATGGGGGATCGGATAGCAGCTCTAATAACAGCTTTTCGGTATCAGTTTGGTTACTTTCGATCATTTCTCGACGTGCTGGAGTATCAAAAGAGCGCTTCCAATTGAATGATGAGAGGTCCATTTGAATTAAATAGCTGTACACCTGCGCTAAAAACGTATGGACGTTTAAGGCACCATACAGGCGGTCGTAATACTTAGCGTTCTTAGGTTCGTCGGGACCTGAAAATACGTTTATCCGCCGGTCTTCTTGCGGAATGACCAGGGCGTCAGTGTGGTTGGTCATCATGAAAAAATTGGTGAAAACATCGATAGTGCCTTTGGCCCCGTATTTAAGGTTCACCTCCAGCCGCTTCTCTGTCAGTATGCTGCGGATACTCGCGTTAATAGAAAACCGGTTTTTACCCCCTTCTTTCGACTCTTCTACGCTACATATAAGCGATTGATTAAGACAGTTACCAAAACTACCGGTAGCCAAGTCCTTCAACTCGGTTTTGGTACAATTCCATGCACCGAGTAGCGCTTCCATCAATTCCACAATCCACCCGCGGCCCGTGCCTTGAGTCTTGGCCACCAGCAACGGAGTAACCTTACAACGGGTTTCAGGGCGCTGTAGCGTAAACGCCATCCACTGAATGAACCAATTGCGTTCGACCTCAACCGGCAGGATATAGGCCATGTGATCGAGGAAAACGCCGAGCTGGTCGATACTATCGGTTAGCGTAAACTCGGGCATGTAAAAAGTATTTATCCAGTTCAGCCCGTAAGTATCCGTAATCAGCCGTTCTTGACCAGGTAGGTACTTACTCCCCCTTGCCGTTTTACGTAGAGGGTGAGATAACCATTTATTGCTTACTGCGACATCGACAAAGGTTTTACCCTTCGCCTCTACGATCTGGATGTTGGCGGTAGTGCGGGAAAACTCGGTGTATTTCAGGACTCCGTGCTGTGGGGGAAGTAATAAATCGCAAACTAGATCCCCCTCAGCTATCTGAATATATCTTGCTAAGAAGTGGCCTACTTTATCGGTTTCCAGCGCGGGGATATCCTGCTCTTCCGATATGGCCACAGGTTCCAGATCGTCAAAGTCATCATTACGAAAACCTATTTGATTCAGATAATCGCCATCGTTACGATGCGCACAACTGGCATGTAGGCATTTGAAATGGCCTAATTCGAAACCCGCCGTACCGGCAGGAAAATAAACGGTAGAGGTAGGATCCGATAACCCGCTATGTCCATCCTCAAACGGACAAGTTATATAGCGTTCACCATTGGCGCCGTAATCCAGCGTCCAATTACTGGCATCCAGATATTCAGATACTTCGTCAGTGGCATTAGGTGTATAAGTGCTTCGGTCACGTAAACGGCCTATACCGTCTTCGGTCGAGGACACCACAGGCAGTCCTTCCGCCAGCGCAGACCAGAAGATCTCTAACTGTTCTGGTGTGATAACCGCGGGCTCATCAGGTAAACCGCCATCCCACTCAATACGGGCACCACTTGGATGGGTACCCGCTATAACAGCCTGCCGACCGTCCGCCAGTAACTCAATAATGCCGTTATCAGCACTCAACTTGTGAATACGTCTACGGTATTCACCCGGTACCGCCAACAAGTAAAGACACCTATTACTATTCACTCGGTACCGACGCGGTGGTAGTTCTCCAAAATGAGTAAATAATAATGCTCGTACCGCATCCTGAATATCAGGCGATTCGCTATCACAATCCAACGCTAACCAACCTTTCCCCATACGAGAGCAGATACCGTAATCCCTCTCTTGGCTCCAGCGTTCAATGTTGGCATCGCTTATTTCGCGTTTAGCCCAGTTGGTCAGGCCAACAACGTGACGGTTGCCGTTGTACTGGCTTGGGGTTTTACCTAAAGCCTTTAGTTTACTGTCAGGAGATAGCGCCGCATCGGGGTTACATACGACGGGTAGCAGGTCATGAGTACGCCCTAATACCAAATCGAAATGAAACCATTCCTCAGGTGTCGCCCCCCATTGGTTGATCTGCGACATGGGCTACGCCTTCTTCGCGTCAGTTATTCGTTCTGAGTAAAGCTCTTCCAACGCTCTGACAGTAGAAAACCTCGGGTCTGTGTGGACTCCTGTAAGCATTCGGCTAACAGAAGACTGCTGAACCCCTATATTCTCCGCAATCTGGTGTTGGGTGTAACCTGCATCAACCAGGCTTTTGACCATTTCCTGCGGTGTTAATCCAGACATTATTAGTCCTCCAGTAATATTTCAGGAATCTAATTTATACGAAAACGGATTGATCATCAATACAGTAAAGCGATAACACTTTGGATTACAATATCCGATAACGCATAATCATCCCTTCCAACTTACTGCAAGGATGAAACTACATGATTGATACCAGCGACATACTGTCTCAAAACATCAAATATCTAATGGTCAAAGCCCGAATAAACTCCATAACTGAGCTTGCGCGTCGGCTACAAATAAATCAGCCTACACTACATAGACTAGTTTCTGGGGAGGTCAAAGACCCTAAGTACGCCACACTTAAGCAGATAGCTGAATACTTTCAGGTGTCCCCTATTGACCTCGCCGAGAAAAAGCTACATGAGCTGGATGAGGGGCACGAACTCCCTCCCGAGGCTTATATTTCCCTCCAGTTTAATAAAGTACCGGTTCTAGGAAATACTCAGCTAGGTGTTGGGGGTTTATGGAGCGATACGCCTTATTCCGTGGGAAGTAGCGACGGCTTCATTTACTGGCCTACAAAAGACGTAGATGCATATGCACTTAAGTGCGTGGGGGATTCAATGATGCCACGTATTAAAGAGGGGGAATTTGTGATCGTAGAACCAAACCACAGCTACAACTCAGGGGATGAAGTGCTTGTAGTCACCCAAGACGGGGAGGTTATGGTTAAAACTTTTTTATTTGAGCGAGATGGGCTTCTCCACTTAATGTCCGTCAACGAGGACCATCCACCAGTCAGAGTATCCCGTGAAAGTGTCGAAAAGGTACACTATGTCGCCGGCATAGCTAAATCCGCACTACGCATGTACTAACCCCACTTAAGTTCCCCTCTAAGAAAACCGTTCCTCGCCTGAGCGGTTTTCTTATTCGCAAAATAATACATTTACGCATTGACATGAAATCCCATTACGCATATAAATACGCCATCGCATAATTTATTCTTTTTTGCGATTTAAATTTTACATAAAAACACCTTCCCATAGGTGAAGACAGCGAGCACGAATTGTTTGCATAGATGGGATAGCCGGACAGTGGGCAATAAACGTAGCTGGGCTCAGGGCGGGAACATGATGTTCTTCGACGAACAGGGCGACTAACGCGGTAGGTAGCACTATCAGGGTTAGCAATCTGAGTAACAATGAATTTATAACAGAAGGTCTTGGTATCAGGGCCTTCGATTATAAAAACCCAACACATAACTTCGCCCTGCATCCACAGGGCTTTTTTATATATGAAAAGGTCATCCCGCAAATGAAACCCGAAAACTTCCACAGGTTAACCGGTAAGGATGTACTTCGTTACCGACGGAAACGCACATTTGATTTAGTCACTTTTCTGGCCTACGCCACCGCAGCCGGCCTGATGGTGTCCATTCTACTTATCACCGTAAGGACTCTCTAATGCAAATCACTAAAGAACAAGTTAAGTCTTGGGACGCCTGCGCCTCTGGTTATCGTTGGTTCCTTGAAAGATTTCCCCAAGGCGGTGCATACGCTGATGTTCATCAAGCCCTGACAAAAGACAAACGCTTTGACGATGCGTCTTGGTTAGTTAACCAGATGTACGACACCTTCCTAAACGAGCCGGGCTTCGTTAAAGCCGAAACTGACGCAACAGACTTACAGGTCGAATATTTGAACAGTATGGAACACCCAACCGATCAGACCGAAGGAGAGATTAGCTCTGGCGACGACGCCCAAATCGGCAGCTCTGGCTACAACGCCCAAATCGGCAGCTCTGGCTACAACGCCCGAATCGGCAGCTCCGGTGACGGGGCGCGAATCGGTAGCTCCGGTGTCAGGGCGCGAATCGGTAGCTCCGGTGTCAGGGCGCAAATCGGTAGCTCCGGTGACGGGGCGCAAATCGGTAGCTCCGGTGACGGGGCGCGAATCGGTAGCTCCGGTGACGGGGCGCAAATCGGTAGCTCCGGTGTCAGGGCGCAAATCGGTAGCTCCGGTGACGGGGCGCAAATCGGTAGCTCCGGTGACGGGGCGCGAATCGGTAGCTCCGGTGACGGGGCGCAAATCGGTAGCTCCGGTGACGGGGCGCGAATCGGTAGCTCCGGTGACGGGGCGCGAATCGGTAGCTCCGGTGTCAGGGCGCAAATCGGTAGCTCCGGTGACGGGGCGCAAATCGGTAGCTCCGGTGACGGGGCGCGAATCAACGCTACTGGAGAAAATGCAGTAGTTGCAGCAGCAGGATCTGTTTCACGCATCGTGTTAGGTGAAGGTGGTTGCGCGGCTATTCCGTACAACGACGGCGACCGCATTCGTTTTGCAGTCGCCTATGTCGGTGAAAACGGCATTACGGCCAACACCCCGTATTACATCAACGACGAAGGCCAATTCGTTCAAATTGAGGAATAAGACATGAGCTTAGAATTAGCTATTACCGAAAATACCGAAGTTATGCGCCAACTCATCGCGGTAATGCAAAACGCCGGTAGTACAGGAGGTTTTACCCCGAACGAAAAGCCTGAACCTAAAAAGGATGAAGTTACCGATGTAACTATCGAGGCTGAAAGTAATAAAAAACAAGATATCGAAGCGTTAGACCGCGCAAAAATTATTGCTCTTGCACTTCTGTATGGCGAGAACACTACCGACCTAACCGCCGAAAAGCTAGCCGCCGTAGATGCGTTCGTCACAGCCGAAAGCGGTAGCGAGCTTTCGGAAAAGTCAGACGATCTGTATATGGCTTTAGCGGGAGTAGAAGCCTCCAAGCACTTACACAAACCGGTATTGCTCGACCTATGTATCCAGATGTTTAAGTACTGGGATGCAATTCCGGATATAGCATCCCGACGTGCGTACGCGGATTTATTACTCCGTACCCCGCAAGATGAGCGTTCAAGCGTTAAGCCTAAAGTGAAAAAGGCCGATAAAGTAAATAAGGAGGTTAAGGAAGATAAACCTCCAGTCGCAGACACCTCCGTAACCACTACCGAAGAAGATCCTAAAGCCATTTTTGATACCGCCTCCGCTTTAATTCTTAAACTGGCCAAAGGAGGGTACCGTAGTGAAGCCGTGGAAATTCTGGCCACGTTCGGCGCGACTAAGTTAGGTCAAGTCCCCGCGGATAAATTGCCAGAGGTTATTACACTGGCTGAAAAAGCGTTGGAGGGGTAATCATGCCAGACTCACACGCAAAATTATCACCCTCTTCCGCCCATCGGTGGATGCGCTGTGAGGGAAGCCTAGCATTAGAAGCGGGTTGCGAAGACAAAAGATCCCCCTTCGCCGTTGAAGGTACCGCCGCACATGCGTTGGCTGAAATGGTATTAAGTAACCGGTTAAACCCCTTGCTGTTAGGGATTGAGCTAACAGGAGGGCAACAAGCATCTGATTACCTTGGTACATACCCGTTAGGTGAACCTAATACTCCCAAAGTTGATCAGGAAATGGCCGAATTTGTTCAGGTCTATGTCGATACCGTTTGGGCTCTGGCACAAGGACATGAGCTCCTTATCGAGCAACGTGTCGATTTCTCCAGCGTGGTTGATGTACCCGATCAGTTCGGTACTGCGGACGCCATCATTATCAAAGGTACTGAACTACAGGTTCACGACTTGAAATTTGGTAGAGGGGTAAAAGTTGATGCCGAAGAGAATGAACAGCTCCAACTTTACGCCCTTGGCGCTCTCGAAGAGTTCAGTCTGATTTATGATTTCGAAACTGTTCGAATGTTCATCCACCAGCCTCGCCTCTATCACGTATCCGAATGGGTCATATCTGTTGCAGAGTTAAGAGCCTTTGGAGAACGTGCAAAAGAGGCTGCGACCAAGGCAACTATCGCAGTGGCAATTGTTGAGTGCGAAGGGGTAAATTCATTACCGGCGGATGCATTCACTCCGGGTGAAAAACAATGTTGGTTCTGTAAGGCTAAGGCGTCATGTGATGCTTTAAAGCAACACAACCTGAACACCGCTAAAGGCGATTTTGTCGACCTGACCCAACCATTAGCACCACAGTTGGAAGGTATAAAGGAACAGGTCGGTACCCACGATAACACCAAATTAGGGGAATTATTGGGCCAACTCGACTTAATCGAAAGTTGGTGTAGCGCGGTTCGAGCTAAAGCCAATAATGAACTCAATCAGGGGTACTCAGTACCAGGCTACAAATTAGTTACCGGTAAGCAAGGTAACCGAGCCTGGAGCAATGAAGAAGTTGCCAAAGCCCTGTTAAAAGACCAGTTCCGATACAAAAATGAAGAGGTCTATAACTTCAAACTAATCAGTCCAACCCAGGCGGAAAAACTGATTAAGAAAGCCAGCCCCCGCCGCTGGCCAAAAGTGGAAGCTCTTATCTCACGTGCCGAAGGTAAAAACACCCTGGTACCGGAATCCGATCCACGCCCTGCAGTCATTATTAACCCTGTAAACGACTTTGACGATATCGAAGCCGCAGAATCCCTCATTTAATTAAAAGGTATAAATCATGAAAGTAAAATTAAACAACGTCCGTATGGCCTTCCCTGCTTTGTTCGAACCAAAAACAGTAAACGGTGAAGGTGAACCTCGTTTTAGCGCTGCGTTTATCTTTGCGCCTGACCATCCTTGTGTTGCTGACATTGAGGCAGCCATCGAGCAAGTAGCGAAAGAAAAATGGGGACCTAAAGCGGAGGGCGTCCTTAAATCCCTACGTACCGGTTTAAAGGTCTGCTTACACAACGGTGATGAAAAATCCGAGTACGAAGGTTACCCCGGCAATATGTTCATTTCTGCCAGTAATAAAGCCCGCCCTTTAGTTGTCGATCGTGACCGTTCAGTGCTAACCGCGGCAGACGGTAAACCCTACGCAGGCTGCTACGTTAACGTATCTCTGGATATTTGGGCGATGGATAACAACTTCGGCAAACGTATTAATGCCTCACTTGGCGGTGTTCAGTTCCTACGTGATGGCGATGCATTCGCCGGCGGTGGCGTAGCGTCAGAAGACGAGTTTGACGATGTAAGCGAAGGCGCGGACGCAGAGTCTTTAGTTTAACTAATACCCCCGCCACCGCGCGGGGAAGTTTTTTTAAAGGATGTAAACATAATGAGCTGGGCCGAAGATGAAGGAATCGACGCCTACGATTGGGAAGATTTAGAAGCGTACGAGCGTCAACAAAAACACGGGCAGGTATCGTCACCCGATGAATTTGAAGATTTAGACACTCAAGAATAACGCACCAATCACTCTGCCCCTGTGGGGAGTTTTTTTTTGGAGACCTAAATAAATGTCACAGGTTATTTTAACGAAAGATTTTAAAGAACAAATCATACGAAATGCGTTAACTAAGGCGGGTATTGCTCAAAGAAAATCCGCATTACGCGCAGCCCGAGTTGTGTGGGCCGAACGAGTACGCATCGCGGCTATAGGAGGCCAGGATGTGGAAAATGCAGTTAAAGCAGGTTTGAAGAAAATAGAAGCGCTGGCAAATAAATTCCCTGAAGCGCTCAGAGCTAATGATATGCCGATAAATATAGACACGGATATTAAGCTAAACCTTGCAGGTTCTAGGGTATATGCATATTTCAACGGAAACTATACCAGCTACGAACGGAATTCCCCTAAGCACGTGTCTAAAATCACACCGAAGGAATTCACCTTGCTTGCGGATGATCCATTAGTAACGGAGTTCTACAGCTTCGATGCGCTCTACAAACAGATCAGCGACGAAGAAGACACCATCCGTCAAAACGTCATCGCGGCGCTGGATAAGGTAAGAACCCTTAAACGGTTGCTGGAAATATGGCCAGAAGCAAAAGAGCTGCTTCCCGAAAGCGCCCCTAAAGCGCCGTTACCCCCAGCGATACGCAGGGAAGCTCTCAACGAAATGATTGGCTTACCTTCTGACTAACCCCCCCCGTCTAAATTCACCACCCGGCCGTCACGCCGGGTGTTTTGCAAAGAGGGCTACCCGAATTAAAGGATCTCCCCATGTATCAAAAACTCTGGTTCGACTCCGAAACTTTTTGCGAAGTACCTATAAAAAATGGCACCCACGCGTATGCGGAACAAGTCGAAGTGATGATTATCACTTATGCCTTAGACGATGAGCCGGTTAAAACATGGGATGTCACCAGAGGCAAACCAATGCCTGCAGATTTAAAAGCTGCATTAGCCAATGAAACGATACTTATCTACGCTCAGAACTCGCATTTTGATAGAACGGTGATGCGTCATGCTATGCCTAATGTTATCGCGGGGGGCGTTGAGCGTTGGCGGGATACAATGGTTAAGGCGCTAGCGCATGGTCTTCCTGGCGGGCTTGGTATTCTGTGTGAGGTACTGAACATTGATCAGGACAAAGCCAAGGATAAGGAAGGTAAAGCCTTAATACAGCTATTCTGCAAACTCCGTCCTAAAAACTCAGTTATCAGGCGGGCCACCAGCAAAACCCACCCGGAAGAATGGCGCCGGTTTTTATCGTACGCAGGGCTAGATATTGAAGCAATGCGGGCGATTGATAGGAAATTGCCTAACTGGAACTATCAAGGGGTGGAACTGGCGCTATGGCATCGCGACCAGCAGATTAACGATCGTGGTGTATGTGTCGATGTTCAACTCGCCCAGGCAGCTATCGAAGCAGTAGAGATCGAACAGAAGCGGTTAGCAAAACGTACGCAGGATATTACCAACGACGAAGTACAGGCCGCCACCCAACGTGACGCACTGTTAAAACATATCGCCAGTTCCTTTGGTATAGAGCTGCCAGATATGCAAAAAAGCACATTGGAGCGCAGGATTAACGATCCTGATATCCCGATCGGTTTGCGTGAACTTCTTATTATCCGGCTGCAAGCCAGCACAACCAGCACCAGCAAATATAAAACGTTAGTGAAAGGCGTTAGCGAAGATGGGCGATTGAGAGGAACTCTTCAATTTTGTGGCGCCAGCAGGACTGGACGCTGGGCGGGCAGATTATTCCAGCCTCAGAACTTGCCTAGACCGACGCTACCACAACAAGTTATTGATGAAGGTATCGAAGCGCTAAAAGCGGGATGTGCTGATCTGCTTTACGATGATGTGATGCAACTCACCAGCTCCGCCCTACGCGGCTGCATTATGGCCCCTCCGGGTAAAAAGCTAGTTATATCTGACCTTTCCAATATCGAGGGCCGAGTGCTTGCTTGGTTGGCGGGTGAGGAATGGAAGTTACAGGCTTTTCGTGATTACGACGCGGGCACCGGCCCTGATCTCTATAAACTGGCCTATGCGCGGGCATTTAATATATCACCTGACGAAGTAACTAAAGACCAACGACAGATCGGTAAAGTGATGGAGTTAGGTCTTGGTTATGGAGGCGGCGTGGCGGCATTTTTAACATTCGCGCTTACTTATGGCTTAGATCTCGATGCGCTGGCCGATGCTGCGCTACCTAATATTTCACTAGATATTCAGCGAGAAGCCCAACGCTGGTACAAAGCCTCGGTTGAACAAAAAAAGACGTATGGTCTATCTCAACGGGTATTCATTACCTGCGATTCACTTAAACGTATGTGGCGTAACGCGCACCCTGAAACAACATCGTTTTGGTATGACTTAGAGAACGCCGTAAAACGTGCCATTGCCTCACCTGGTAATACTTTCGTTTGTCGTAAGTTGAAGGTACGCCGGGATAAGGCTTGGTTACGTGTAGTTCTTCCATCCGGTCGTGCGCTCTGCTACCCCGCCCCGCGGGTAGACAACGGCCAGATAAGCTATATGGGCGTAAACCCTTACTCACGTAAATGGCAACGTCTGAAAACCTATAGCGGAAAGCTAGCGGAGAACGCGACTCAGGCAGCCGCGCGGGATGTTCTAGCCGGTAATATGCCGTTGGTCGAAGATAACGGTTACCTCATTAACCTTACCGTACACGATGAAATCATCGCCGAAGCGCCGGACACCTCGGATTACTCACATCAACACCTTAGTGAATTACTCGCTAATAACCCTGCATGGGCTTTAGACCTTCCGCTTAATGCTGGCGGGTTTGAAACACAACACTATAGAAAAGAGTAAGTTATGACACAAAATGACGCTAAGAAGCTATTCGTCTACGAACAGCTTACGGGAATGCTGCGTCGTATGGGTGGACGTAAACCCTATCCCTGGCACGGAACCGGAAAGGATAGAAGGTATTTGGCAACAAGTATCGGTACTAAAACCTACTACCTGCACCAGTTGGTCTGGTTATACCACCATGGCTACATTCCAAAAATGATTGACCACATAAACCGTAATCCCCGCGATTGCAGGATAGAAAACCTAAGACCCTGCACAAACGCACAAAACCAATACAACATTGCCAAACGAGGGCACAACACTTCCGGGTTTAAGGGGGTTGTATTTCACCCTCGATGTTCGCGAAAACCGTGGCAGGCAAAAATCGTTGTTCGGGGCAAAGTGAAAAGCCTCGGATATTACCCAACAAAAGAACAGGCAGCGGAAGCGTACGCAAAAGGCGCTAGTTTTTACGCTAAAGAATTTGCCAGTTTCTAACTGAGATAACTTCCATGACATTTAAATATCATGACAGCCCCCTGTATTTTCGGGCTGCGCGGGATGCTGCGCAAATTGAACGTGAAGGCGATTATCAACGTGCCGCCAAGGTGTGGATTAAAGCGCTGCGATTATCCCGCAGTGCGGATAACCAATTGTGGTGCGAACGGCGATCTGATTTCTGTTTATCTCAAATCCCGCGGGAAAAACTGAAAGAGGCGATTGCTGATGGCTTACACCCGTGAAAGCACAATAGAAAAAAACCTCGTTAAACAGGTTAAAGCCGCTGGCGGGATAGCCTTTAAGTTCGTATCACCGGGGCGTCGTTCAGTACCAGATCGGATCGTGATATTGCCGGGCGGTCGCGTGGTTTTTGTTGAATGCAAAGCACCAGGACAAAACCCACGGCCTGAGCAAGAACGGGAACACAAACGGCTTAGGTCTCTCGGCGTTAACGTAGTGGTTTTAGATAGTAATAATCTGGAGGGCATATTGTGACTACAAAAGCTAAAACCCGCGAAGAATGGCTGCATAACGCAATATTGTTACTCGACCCCATTTTTGAAAATTTAGGCGCCCCACTCCCCGCAAAAATATGTGTGGCAATTGGCTTTCCATCAGGAGGGCTTCGGGGGAAATCAGTTGGTGAGTGTTGGGATCCTAGCGTATCCCGTGATGGTTGTTACGAAATATTTATACGACCAGATTACGAGTACCCAGAACCACGCGAGAATTACGATATTCAAATTCTTGCGACCTTAGTACATGAGTTAATCCATGCGGCTTTAGGCCTCAAAGAAGGCCATGGCACCCGATTTAGGAGGATGGCTAAAACGTTATGTTTAGAGGGTAAACCCACAGCTACCTACGCCGGCGAATCATTCTCGGAATTCATCAAACCTATCGTAGAAAAGATCGGCACGATGCCTCATGCGTTAATGCTCACGGATAAAGATACGAGTAAATCATCCCGCCCTAAGAAGCAGAAAGCTCGATATTTAAAATGTATCTGCTCGGAATGCGGCTACACCGTCCGCGCGGTACGTAAATGGTTAGATATCGGCGCACCGCATTGCCCTTTACATGGTGAAATGGGATTACAAGAATAACAAAGGAATATCCTATGACTAAAACGTGTTCTATTTACGGCTGCACAGCCCCCGTTCATGCCAAAAGTCGATGTAATAAACACTATCACGAGCTCAAGAAAGAACGAAAAATGAAGCCCTGTGCATGTGGTTGTGGTGAATTGACAGCATACCGTTTTAAACATGGGCACCACACTCGCCTTTTTAGTCGCGAAGAACAGGCTCGTCGTGGCCAACTGAACACCGGCGATAAACTACGCGATTCAGGTGTAAGAGACAGCTACCGGAAAGTAGGACAGCGCCACGAACATCGAGTAGTCGCAGAAATAAAAATAGGTCGCCCGTTAACTGCTAACGAAATCGTCCATCATATCAATGGTAACAAAAGGGATAATCGCCCCGAAAATTTAGAAGTGATGACGCAGAGCGAGCACATCAAGTTACACCATGTTGAAATGTTGGCAACACGTAAAGCTATTCGGGGGTACTGACGTGGCAAAGAAATATACCCCAAGAGCCTATCAGGAATTGATCACAACGTTCCTCATCGACAACCCTCGCTGCAATGTGTGGGCTGGTATGGGGATGGGCAAAAGTTTAGCAACGCTTACCACCTTAGAAGATCTCTATATGTGTGGTGAAGAAACACGCCCCGCGTTAGTACTTGCTCCGCTTCGAGTTGCGCGATCGACATGGCCGGATGAAGTCGAAAAATGGAACCACCTTCGTAATATCGAAATGCAGCCCATAGTTGGCACGGTAAAGGAACGGCTTGCCGCCCTGCAGAATACCAACGCGAGCGTGTACACGACTAACTACGATAATTTGGTTTGGCTTGTAGAAACACTGGGCGACCGCTGGCCCTTTGCTACCGTAATCGCGGATGAAAGCACCAGACTAAAATCTTTTCGCTTGCGGCAAGGGGGCAAACGTGCGGCGGCGCTGGCTAAAGTCGCTCATAAACACGTTCATCGATGGGTAAATTTAACCGGTACACCAGCACCTAACGGCCTAGTTGATCTATGGGGGCAGGCTTGGTTTGTCGATCAAGGCCAACGCTTAGGCCGCACATTTGGCGCATTCACTTCGCGCTGGTTTAACAGCATCCAAATACCGGGGCAGCAGTGGTCGAAGCTGGAGCCCTTTCCGTTTGCCCAAGAGCAGATGCAGTCAGCCTTGACAGACGTCACTATTTCTTTAGATGCGGCGGATTGGTTCGATATTGAAGAACCGATCCATAACGTGATGAAGGTTCAGATACCCCCAAAAGCCCGCCAGCAATACCAAGACATGGAAAAACAGATGTTTTTGGAATTGGACGGGATGGACATCGAAGCGCAGAACGCCGCGGCTAAAACGGTTAAGTGCCTGCAACTGGCCAGCGGCGCAATCTATACCGATGACAAAGGTACCTGGTCAGAAATTCATGACGCAAAAATACAGGCTTTAGAGAGCATCCTTAATGAATCGGGCGGAATGCCGGTGTTAGTTGCTTATCACTTCAAAAGTGACCTGGCTCGACTGCTAAAGGCATTCCCTAAGGGTAAACAGCTCGATTCAGATCCGCAGACTTTACGCGACTGGAACGCGGGAAAGATACCGGTTTTATTCGCACATCCTGCCAGCGCCGGCCACGGATTGAACCTGCAAGACGGCGGCAACATTCTTGCGTTTTTCTCTCACTGGTGGGATTTAGAGCAGTACCAACAAATTATTGAACGTATCGGCCCAACCCGACAAATACAGGCGGGACATAACAGGCCGGTATGGATACATCACATTATTGCCGCAGACACGGTAGACGAACTCGTTATGCAGCGGCGCAACTCAAAACGCGAAGTGCAAGATATCTTGCTCGAGGCTATGAAAAGTAAGGGCTTAAAATGAGCATTCAACAAGAAAAAGACGACGATTTATTAACCCCGGAAGAAGCGTGCGCACTGTTGGGCGGGATAACAACTAAAACGTTAAGAGATTGGAATAACAAACACCGGCACCGGTCGGTCTTAGCCCCGATCCGGTTTACACATAAAGTAGTACGATATGAGCGCCGTAATGTTCAGGCGTTTAAAGAGAAATGCCGGGGGCAATACTAGCCCCTCTTTTTACGTATCAACGCAGCCTGCGTCAGTATGCTGGCCTCATGCGCTTCGAAAGCCGTCCGCTTCAACGCCATTTCTTCCTGCAGTATCTCATCCGAAAAATCATAATGTTCCGCCATCGGATCCGGCCGCTTATCTGAGTGGTGCATGCACAAAAGACTTATTTCCCGTGTATCTGACCGTGAATAGCCTTTCGCCCTCATCTGCGCGATGACATTACTTTTCATAAATTTCCGGCACATGGTATTAAATGCACCCTCACGACCTTTAACCGTACCATCGTGCCGGATCCCTTTAACTGCATTCTCCGGGCTGTATGTTTTTACCAGCTTATCCAGAGATCTTTTAGCAAACGGTTGTTTAGGGTTACGCGGCTGTAAAAACACAAAATCCTTGTTACATCCTTCCACCGAATCCCGCCAATCTTTCTGCTCTTCTAATATTTTTTTCATTGCAGTCGTTACCGGTAGCCTAAACTCTTTTTGGGTTTTCATGGCTCCCCGCATGCCAATAACACCGGCAGGGTATACGATCTCGCGCATATCATCGCTCACATATTCCCACTTTAAATTTTCAATGTTTATAGGCCTAACTCCCGTCAGGATCATGAATCTAACTGCATTCTTTTGGTGGGGGGAAGTACAGGCGGCTACATTCAGCCAGAGCGTGGCTATAGATTCAATATCCGTAAACAGCCTGGTTGGTGCTGGCTTTTGTACTCTTGATGATACGTAGTCGTCCGGAACGCCGGCGGCAACATCACGTCCGTTACAGTATAATGGCGCCGCAAACTTCCAAACCCGCCGGAGTTCTGCAAACAATTCCAATACATGGTTATTCGATTTAGTCGCTATCCAACTATCAAGCACACAAATCAATTTGTTAAAAGTCACATCACTAAACGTATCCCGACCACTAAAGGCCAGTTGTATCTGCTTTACACGGCAAGCATACGTATCAAAACTATTCTGGCCTAACTTCTGACGTTGAACCTTAGCGGCTAAATTAGCGGTATACGCCTCCAGTACGCTATGAACGGAATCAGATGTTAACTCACCCCCCGCCATTTCCAGCGCCTTTTCCCTAGCTATAGGGATCGCAAGCTCGGGCCACTCCCCCAATTTCTTACCTTTCAACCCCATTTTTTTAGGGAATTCAGCATACAGAGTTACCTTACCGGCTTTACTGAAATCAATACGTAAATAACTATCCTTTTCATACTTAGATCGTCGAGGTTGGCCCAAGTGCGCTAATATTGTTTTCGCGGCAGTAACACAGACTCGCATGTGCGAACTAGTATACGGGGGCTTGCATGATTCCCAGCTATCCAATGCGGTTAAAAAAACATCATTATTGGGCTTTTTTAGGTTTTGTGTTACAGTGCGCGGCATCCTGATCCCCCGTGTTTATTGAGCCTTAAATTAAAGCTCGCACATGTAGGTTTTTAAAGGGTTGAAAAACGGTCTGTGTTGCGGTTTTGTGTTACTGATTTGAGTTTTTCAACGTTCAGGACACTGTATGACAATACAGTAAGTACGTAAAGGAGCGGGATGCGATAGAATGTTAATTCGCTGATATAGATAGGGTTTTTAGGTAAGTTATTGAAATGGCATTGTTAATAAAAAAGAGTTGTATCAATTGTGATATGTGCGAACCAGAATGCCCAAATCAGGCGATTGCTATGGGTGCTGAGATTTATGAAATAAATCCCGACCTTTGCACTGAATGTGTTGGTCACTATGATGAACCAACCTGCATGAAAGTCTGCCCGATTGATAACACCATCATTCATGATCCTGCACATAAAGAGAGTAATGAACAACTGTGGGATAAGTTTGTACTACTTCATCACTCAGATAAACTCTGATGAATTGATATCACAATCAGCAATAAAAAAGAGCGCATCGCGCTCTTTTTTAGTTTTGGTGATCAACCTCTATTAGCGAGAGGCGTTTTGACGCCACCACTCTGCCAGTAGGATACCGGTAGCAACAGAAACGTTCAGGCTTTCAACATTACCTGTTCCTGTAATTGATACGCTTATATCACTTTGTTTCATGGTTACATCTGACAGGCCATCACGCTCTTCACCCAACACTAATACGGTCTTCGCTGGCAAAACAGCCTCTGGTAACGGTGTACCTTTATGGCTGGAAGTGGTCACAATGGTATAACCCGCCCGGCGGAACAAATCTAATGCCTGAGGGAAGTCATCAATACCAATAGCGGTTAAATGTTCTGCTCCACCTTCTGCAGTACGAATTGCAGCACCAGACTCGAGCATTCCAGGCTCACGCAACAGAACGCCTTTTACACCAAAGTGAGCGCAGGATCGCATCATGCCACCCAGGTTATGTGGGTTACCTACGTTTTCTAACGCCAGTACACAATCGCTTTTTCCGGCTTTCGCTAAATAGTCCGCCACCGTCAGACCGCCGCGTTTCTTAATCAGAAAACAGACACCACCGTGGTGCTCAGTACCCGATACGCGAATAAGCTCTTCTTCATCAACCACGTGATAGGCTTTGCGATTAGCCGCCATCCAACGTAAAGCTTCGCGGAATCTTGGGGTTACCGACTGAATAAAATAGGCGCGAACGATAGCATCAGGACGGCTTTGGAATAGTGCCTGACAAGCATTTTCGCCATACACTTTAGTCTCTTCATCGCGCTGGCGACGTAATTGAGCCGGATCGATTTGGCTCTTGCCGCTAATTCCACCATGATCAAAAGGTTCTGGCTCGCTGACATCTTGCAGCTTCGCCTGCCATGGAGAGCGAGGTGGTTTTTCATTGGCACTACGGACTGGACGATGTGGAAGATCTTTATCTCCCCAACGTGCATTTTTATCGCCACGATCGTTACTTCTGTTTGCCGGGCGCTTTTTATCTGAGCGACGGTTGTTCTTATCATCTTTGTTGTCGTCACCGCGGACGTACATTACTTTAACTTTGCCGTTCTTACCGCTAAAAGAGTCATTCATACCTATATCTCCACTTCCACATCGCATCCGGCGCGCAGATTACCTGATGTTATGTCGGTAAGCCACCATCATCTGCCAAAAGTCTAAATCTATTATAACTATCGACGAAATCACATTGTTGACAGTTAATCATTTGTACATAATAAGTGAAATCAATGTGTAATTTCACTGAGGTAACAGCATGAATACCCTTTGTCCTTCTTGTCTGACTACAAATCGAATCCCTGAAGATCGTATTCAGGAAGATGCAAAATGTGGCCGCTGTGGACATGAGCTTTTTGATGGCGAAGTGATTAACGCTAACAAAGCTTCTTTTGATTCATTATTAAATGACGACCTTCCTGTCGTCGTTGATTTCTGGGCTCCATGGTGCGGCCCGTGCGTCAATTTTGCCCCGATCTTTGAAGATGTCGCTCAGGAAAGGGAAAGAGAAGTCCGCTTTGTAAAAGTCGACACCGAAGCCGAACAGGAACTAAGTGCTCGTTTTGGTATCCGTAGTATACCTACCATTATGGTATTCAAGAAGGGACAACGTATAGATATGTTAAACGGTGCCCTTCCAAAAGCCTCTTTTGACCAGTGGCTGAGTGAAGTTTTAGCTAAAAACAGTTAACACTTTGCAGTAAAACCTGAGGGTTTCGCTAAAAAATTATCCCAGGGGCGCCAGATAAGATATCATGCGCCCCTTTATTATTTATCGACTTTAACCCCGACAGATTATCTCAGGTTACCTTTCATGGCTTCTGATATCACATCCCCCTCTCTTCCTGATAATGCTGTTTTGCAATTAAGGGAACAGCGGCTTGCTCAATCTACCCGGCCTTTTCGCGCCAGAGGATGCAGAGTCATTCGCTGCCACCGTTGTCTGTTGCCACGAGTTCACTGCTTGTGTCACTCTTTTTCAGCGACTCTTGCTGAAAGTACTTTTTGTCTGTTGATGTACGACACTGAGCCATTAAAACCAAGTAATACTGGTCGTCTGATTGCTGATATTTTGCCGGATACTAAAGCATTTCTCTGGTCACGTACCAATATTGACCCTCAACTACTGGCTCTGCTATCCAACCCGGACTATCAGCCTTATGTGATCTTCCCATCCTCTTATGCAACTTCTGATCGAGTAGTTACCCGTGTAGAAAAACAGAGTAACAAACGCCCACTATTTATTATTTTGGACGGTACCTGGACAGAAGCCAGAAAAATGTTTCGCAAAAGCCCCTATCTGGATAACTTCCCGATACTTTCTATAGATAACGACCAAAACTCAGATTACCAACTGAGAGAAGCCAGCCGTAAAGAGCAGCTCTGCACCGCTGAAGTCGCTATTCAGATTCTGAGTCAGGTAGGAGATCGGCGTGCTTCGGAAGGTCTGGAGCGCTACTTTACTGACTTTCGTCAACGTTATCTTGCCGGTAAGGCAAACCGCTCACTGGAAAGCTTCATTGCTTTTTCCACTGGGGAATCTAATGAAAGTTAGAATGTGTAGTTTTAAATATCATTTAATATCAATTAGTTGAAATAGACACTAGTGAGAATTTGTTATGTCAGCGACAGTTTTGCAATATTAGCGCGGTTTTTTAGTCACAATCTTAGCCAGTGGTGGTAGTATTACCAGATCCAACTAATAATCAATTTGCATGTTATGGCCTGTTGCCATAACCCAACAAGAGAAGAATGCTTTGTGATGTTGTCATCATTTAAACGAAAGAAATCTCAACAACACCTTGCACAACTGCCGAAAATTTCCCAACGGATTGATGATATTAAAATATTATCAACGCCAGGTGATTATCGTTCTACTTTACTTGACTTGATTAGTCGCGCAGAGCAACGCATATACCTGATCGCGCTTTATCTTGAGCATGATGATGCAGGTATCGATATCTTATCTGCAATTTATCAGGCCAAAATGCGTCGCCCTGAGTTAGAGGTCGCTATATTAGTAGACTGGCATCGTGCTCAACGGGGCCGAATTGGTGCAGCCGCTGAAAATACTAATGCTGATTGGTACTGTAAAATGGCTGAACAGCATCCTGGGGTTGAAGTTCCAGTCTATGGTGTTCCGGTTAATACTCGCGAAGCGCTGGGTGTACTGCACTTAAAAGGTAGCGTCATTGATAATACCGTTGCCTATACCGGTGCCAGCGTCAATGACGTTTATCTTCACCGCCATGATAAATATCGCTATGACCGCTATCAGCTCATCACCAATGCCGCATTAGCAGATAGCATGATAGGTTATGTTAAACAGTTCCTGTTACCAGCAGAAGCAGTGCGCAGCTTAGATTGCCAGAATCGACCTCGCGGCCAGGAAATTAAGAACGACATTAAAAAATTCAGACAGAGCCTGCGTGTTCATGGTTATGAATTTGAAAACAGCGCAACCAATGAAGAACTCTCTGTTGCTCCATTTGTTGGTTTAGGCCGTCATAGTCCACTGAATAAAGTCATCGATCGGCTGATGAACAGTACTGAACGCAAGCTGACGTTATGTACTCCCTATTTCAATTTACCTGCGCCATTAGTGAAAAATATTATTTCATTATTACGTCAGGGTAAGCAGGTTGAAATTATCGTTGGCGATAAAACCGCTAACGACTTTTATATTCCTGAAGACCAGCCGTTTAAAATTATCGGTGCACTGCCCTATCTGTATGAAATTAACCTTCGTCGCTTTGTTACGCGATTACAGCGTTATGTAGACCAGGGTCTGCTAACCGTTCGTTTGTGGAAAGATGAAGACAATACTTATCATCTGAAAGGTATGTGGGTTGACGATGACTGGCAGCTCATTACAGGTAATAACTTAAACCCACGCGCCTGGCATCTGGATCTGGAAAATGCGATTTTAATTCACGATCCTAAAGGTGAATTAAAAGAAGCTCGTCAACATGAACTGGAATGTATTCGGACGCATACTTTTGTAGTTAATCACTATCAGCAACTACAAAGTATTCAATTCTATCCAGTCAAAATACGTAAGCTGATTCGTCGGTTACGACGTATTCGTATCGATAAGCTAATTAGTCGCATTCTGTAATCCTAAAAAGCCCCGAATATCGGGGCTTTTTAATACACATCAGTAAACCTTTCGGCTCATCTTCATTTTATATTGTATTTATCCTTCAGTAGGATATTTATTACCATTCTGAAAAACACACCTTTAAGCGATTTTCTCGTCTTTTGCTGGCGTTCTATTGGGGATTGATGTTAATTAATAACACACATCAAACCACAAGGATAAAAAATGAAGTTCAAATTATTGGTTGGTACTGCATTGATACTAAGTTGCTTACAGGTTCAGGCTCGTTCTATGGATACCATTCAGCAGTCTGGAACACTCAAAGTGGGCGTTCCCGGTGACTACGCGCCATTAGCATATCGCAATGCTTCAGGCGCTCTTGAAGGCTATGATATCGATATGGCTAACGCATTAGGTAAATCATTAAATCTGAAAGTCGATTTTGTCATTACCAGTTGGCCAACCCTGTCAGACGATCTGGCTGCAGATAAATTTGATGTTGCCATGGGTGGAGTTACTGAAACAGCAAAACGCAAAGCTGAATTTGGTTTAACCAAGCCAATTGTTGCTAATGGAAAAATTGCTCTGGCCAGCTGTTCTGTTGCTAAAGAATTACCTGACTTAGAAAAGATCGATCAACCAAAAGTTAAAGTGGTGGTTAATCCTGGTGGTACCAATCAAACCTTCGTTGATAGCCACATCAAAAAAGCACAAATAATTCGGGTTAAAGATAATTTCGATAATCTACAGGCACTGAGAGACAAAACCGCAGACATCATGGTAACCGATCTGATTGAAGGCGATTACTATCAGAATAAAGAACCAAACGTACTTTGCATGGCAACAGAAAAGCCTTTCTCTGGTACAGAGAGCCACAAGGTGTATATGGTTAAAAAAGATAATACTAAACTGCTGGAGAGTATTAATAGCTGGTTGCAGGGAGAAACTAAATCCCAACTGGCAAAACAGTGGAAAATTCGTGAATAAGTGATAGTTATTATTCTATAAGCCCTAATCAGCTATGTTTGATTAGGGCTTTTCAAACTAAGCGCTACAATCGCTGGAAACACGATCCAATACGGTTAAATACCAGCGTTGGTTAAAACGTCCCAGGTGAAAAACTAGCTCTTCACCATTATCTGATGCTAATACTATTCTACGGCTGACAGATTCAAGTTTTTTTAAATCAGCAATATCCTTGTCGCTCATATCTGTCATTTCATGCTGTTTCAAAAAAGCCGCTGTTTCAGACAATAGATGGTCTTTTCCTGTTTTTCCTACTGATAAACCAAACGGACTCCAACGTTCAGTTCCACAGTCAAACGTAGCAACCGCTTTATAATGAGTAATTTTGCTATTTGCTTTAATGACATCTTTAGATAAAGCCTCATAAGGCAGATATTCCGGAACAGGCTGTTCGAAATCAAATTGAAATAATTGCTCATATTGATATGGAATACCGCGTTTATACACAATATAAATGCCAACATCCTTATAAATAAGAGAGTTAATGATTTGATTATCTTGCTGATGAAAACCGAGTAATACTTTTTGAACCGTCTCTTCAAAAGAAGTATTTATTGAGGCAATAGAGAAACAGGAAAAAAGAAGCGAATACAGGGCAATAAAAAATGTTTTCATACTCTATAGTCCTTTAAATAAAGCGCACATTTTTATATCACATAAAGCAAAAAACCTCAGTCTTTTGACTGAGGTTCTTCTTAATTAAAGCCTGGCTGTTTATGAATGACCGTGTCATTCACCCTTCGGGTCAACGCGTTGCGTTGCTCAAACCCGCTTCGCAGGTTTGTCCTACTCGCCATCGAGTAGAGAACTGCATTACCACCAAAGCAAAAAACCCCCAGCTTTCGCTGAGGGTTCTTCTTAATTAAAGCCTGGCAGTTCCCTACTCTCGCATGGGGAAGCCCCACACTACCATCGGCGCTACGGCGTTTCACTTCTGAGTTCGGCATGGGGTCAGGTGGGACCACCGCGCTATCGCCGCCAGGCATATTCTGTTTCATGAACCGTTGCATTCAATATCACTATCGCACACAACCATTCATTCCAATCCTGAACATTCGCTGAAATCTGACTTCTTTACTCTCTCAATCCCAAAACACCTTCGGTGTTGTAAGGTTAAGTCTCACGGTTCATTAGTATCGGTTAGCTCAACGTATCGCTACGCTTACACACCCGACCTATCAACGTCATAGTCTTTAACGTTCCTTCAGTGGACTTAAAGTCCAAGGGAAGACTCATCTCGAGGCAAGTTTCCCGCTTAGATGCTTTCAGCGGTTATCTTTTCCGCACGTAGCTACCGGGCAATGCCATTGGCATGACAACCCGAACACCAGTGGTGCGTTCACTCCGGTCCTCTCGTACTAGGAGCAACCCCTCTCAATCTTCCAGCGCCCACGGCAGATAGGGACCGAACTGTCTCACGACGTTCTAAACCCAGCTCGCGTACCACTTTAAACGGCGAACAGCCGTACCCTTGGGACCTACTTCAGCCCCAGGATGTGATGAGCCGACATCGAGGTGCCAAACACCGCCGTCGATATGAACTCTTGGGCGGTATCAGCCTGTTATCCCCGGAGTACCTTTTATCCGTTGAGCGATGGCCCTTCCATTCAGAACCACCGGATCACTATGACCTACTTTCGTACCTGCTCGAGCCGTCACTCTCGCAGTCAAGCTAGCTTATGCCCATTGCACTAACCTCACGATGTCCGACCGTGATTAGCTAACCTTCGTGCTCCTCCGTTACTCTTTGGGAGGAGACCGCCCCAGTCAAACTACCCACCAGACACTGTCCTCAACCCGGATTACGGGCCAAAGTTAGAACATCAAACATTAAAGGGTGGTATTTCAAGGTTGGCTCCACGATGACTGGCGTCACCGCTTCAAAGCCTCCCACCTATCCTACACATCAAGGCTCAATGTTCAGTGTCAAGCTATAGTAAAGGTTCACGGGGTCTTTCCGTCTTGCCGCGGGTACACAGCATCTTCACTGCGAGTTCAATTTCACTGAGTCTCGGGTGGAGACAGCCTGGCCATCATTACGCCATTCGTGCAGGTCGGAACTTACCCGACAAGGAATTTCGCTACCTTAGGACCGTTATAGTTACGGCCGCCGTTTACTGGGGCTTCGATCAAGAGCTTCGCTTACGCTAACCCCATCAATTAACCTTCCAGCACCGGGCAGGCGTCACACCGTATACGTCCACTTTCGTGTTTGCACAGTGCTGTGTTTTTAATAAACAGTTGCAGCCAGCTGGTATCTTCGACTGGCTTCAGCTCCATCCGCAGGGGACTTCACCTAATGCCAGCGTGCCTTCTCCCGAAGTTACGGCACCATTTTGCCTAGTTCCTTCACCCGAGTTCTCTCAAGCGCCTGAGTATTCTCTACCTGACCACCTGTGTCGGTTTGGGGTACGATTTAATGTTACCTGGAGCTTAGAGGCTTTTCCTGGAAGCAGGGCATCAACTACTTCACCACCGTAGTGGCTCGTCATCACGCCTCAGTGTTAACAGCCAACCGGATTTACCTGGTCAACCCACCTACACGCTTAAACCGGGACAACCGTCGCCCGGATAGCCTAGCCTTCTTCGTCCCCCCTTCGCAGTAACACCAAGTACAGGAATATTAACCTGTTTCCCATCGACTACGCCTTTCGGCCTCGCCTTAGGGGTCGACTCACCCTGCCCCGATTAACGTTGGACAGGAACCCTTGGTCTTCCGGCGAGCGGGCTTTTCACCCGCTTTATCGTTACTTATGTCAGCATTCGCACTTCTGATACCTCCAGCAGACCTCACAGTCCACCTTCGCAGGCTTACAGAACGCTCCCCTACCCAACAATACTTTCGTATCGCTGCCGCAGCTTCGGTGCATGGTTTAGCCCCGTTACATCTTCCGCGCAGGCCGACTCGACCAGTGAGCTATTACGCTTTCTTTAAATGATGGCTGCTTCTAAGCCAACATCCTGGCTGTCTGTGCCTTCCCACATCGTTTCCCACTTAACCATGACTTTGGGACCTTAGCTGGCGGTCTGGGTTGTTTCCCTCTTCACGACGGACGTTAGCACCCGCCGTGTGTCTCCCGTGATAACATTCTTCGGTATTCGGAGTTTGCATCGAGTTGGTAAGCCGGGATGGCCCCCTAGTCGAAACAGTGCTCTACCCCCGAAGATGAGTTCACGAGGCGCTACCTAAATAGCTTTCGGGGAGAACCAGCTATCTCCCGGTTTGATTGGCCTTTCACCCCCAGCCACAGGTCATCCGCTAATTTTTCAACATTAGTCGGTTCGGTCCTCCAGTTAGTGTTACCCAACCTTCAACCTGCCCATGGCTAGATCACCGGGTTTCGGGTCTATACCTTGCAACTATACGCCCAGTTAAGACTCGGTTTCCCTACGGCTCCCCTATTCGGTTAACCTTGCTACAAAATATAAGTCGCTGACCCATTATACAAAAGGTACGCAGTCACACCCATAAAGAGTGCTCCCACTGCTTGTACGTACACGGTTTCAGGTTCTGTTTCACTCCCCTCGCCGGGGTTCTTTTCGCCTTTCCCTCACGGTACTGGTTCACTATCGGTCAGTCAGGAGTATTTAGCCTTGGAGGATGGTCCCCCCATATTCAGACAGGATGTCACGTGTCCCGCCTTACTCATCGAACTCACAATCTGTGCATTTTGGTGTACGGGACTATCACCCTGTACCGTGCGACTTTCCAGACGCTTCCACTAACACACAAACTGATTCAGGTTCTGGGCTCCTCCCCGTTCGCTCGCCGCTACTGGGGGAATCTCGGTTGATTTCTTTTCCTCGGGGTACTTAGATGTTTCAGTTCCCCCGGTTCGCCTCATACGACTATGTATTCATCGTATGATAGTGCAACGAATTGCACTGGGTTTCCCCATTCGGGTATCGCCGGTTATTACGGTTCATATCACCTTACCGACGCTTATCGCAGATTAGCACGCCCTTCATCGCCTCTGACTGCCTAGGCATCCACCGTGTACGCTTAGTCACTTAACCTCACAACCCGAAGGTGTCTCGAAAGACAACATTCTAAAGTCGTAAACAATTGAGAGACTCGCTCAGTCCAATTAGTGTCAGTGTATTACTCACTATTGGCTGAGGATTCAAATTTCAGCTTGTTCCGGATTGTTAAAGAGCAAATATCTCAAACATGACTGGGCTGTGAATACAGCGAAATCAGTTTTGAGATATTCATCGACAATGTCTTTCACCCATCATCAGCAAGTGGCGTCCCCTAGGGGATTCGAACCCCTGTTACCGCCGTGAAAGGGCGGTGTCCTAGGCCTCTAGACGAAGGGGACACAGATATGTCAGCTTCGCAGACGCTTTGCTCTCTTTTCATTTCATCAGACAATCTGTGTGGACACTGCACTCAATCAGTATCTTTCAGGTAAGGAGGTGATCCAACCGCAGGTTCCCCTACGGTTACCTTGTTACGACTTCACCCCAGTCATGAATCACAAAGTGGTAAGCGCCCTCCCGAAGGTTAAGCTACCTACTTCTTTTGCAACCCACTCCCATGGTGTGACGGGCGGTGTGTACAAGGCCCGGGAACGTATTCACCGTAGCATTCTGATCTACGATTACTAGCGATTCCGACTTCATGGAGTCGAGTTGCAGACTCCAATCCGGACTACGACGTACTTTATGAGGTCCGCATGCTCTCGCGAGGTAGCTTCTCTTTGTATACGCCATTGTAGCACGTGTGTAGCCCTACTCGTAAGGGCCATGATGACTTGACGTCATCCCCACCTTCCTCCGGTTTATCACCGGCAGTCTCCTTTGAGTTCCCACCATTACGCGCTGGCAACAAAGGATAGGGGTTGCGCTCGTTGCGGGACTTAACCCAACATTTCACAACACGAGCTGACGACAGCCATGCAGCACCTGTCTCAGAGTTCCCGAAGGCACATTCGCATCTCTGCAAACTTCTCTGGATGTCAAGAGTAGGTAAGGTTCTTCGCGTTGCATCGAATTAAACCACATGCTCCACCGCTTGTGCGGGCCCCCGTCAATTCATTTGAGTTTTAACCTTGCGGCCGTACTCCCCAGGCGGTCGACTTAACGCGTTAGCTCCGGAAGCCACTCCTCAAGGGAACAACCTCCAAGTCGACATCGTTTACAGCGTGGACTACCAGGGTATCTAATCCTGTTTGCTCCCCACGCTTTCGCACCTGAGCGTCAGTCTTTGTCCAGGGGGCCGCCTTCGCCACCGGTATTCCTCCACATCTCTACGCATTTCACCGCTACACATGGAATTCTACCCCCCTCTACAAGACTCTAGCCTGCCAGTTTCGGATGCAGTTCCCAGGTTAAGCCCGGGGATTTCACATCCGACTTGGCAGACCGCCTGCGTGCGCTTTACGCCCAGTAATTCCGATTAACGCTTGCACCCTCCGTATTACCGCGGCTGCTGGCACGGAGTTAGCCGGTGCTTCTTCTGTGGGTAACGTCAATACATGAAGCTATTAACTTCACATCCTTCCTCCCCACTGAAAGTGCTTTACAACCCTAAGGCCTTCTTCACACACGCGGCATGGCTGCATCAGGGTTTCCCCCATTGTGCAATATTCCCCACTGCTGCCTCCCGTAGGAGTCTGGGCCGTGTCTCAGTCCCAGTGTGGCTGGTCATCCTCTCAGACCAGCTAGGGATCGTCGCCTAGGTGAGCCATTACCTCACCTACAAGCTAATCCCACCTGGGCACATCCGATGGTGTGAGGCCCGAAGGTCCCCCACTTTGGTCCGAAGACATTATGCGGTATTAGCTACCGTTTCCAGTAGTTATCCCCCTCCATCGGGCAGTTTCCCAGGCATTACTCACCCGTCCGCCACTCGTCACCCGGGGAGCAAGCTCCCCTGTGCTACCGTTCGACTTGCATGTGTTAGGCCTGCCGCCAGCGTTCAATCTGAGCCATGATCAAACTCTTCAATTAACAGCTTGATGCTCAAAGATTACTTTCAATAATTCAAATGAATTACTGTCTGGTCACTCTTTAAGACTTGGTATTTTTTGTGTCGTTACACCGAAGTGCAATGACGTGAGATACCGTCTTGTGAGTGCCCACACAGATTGTCTGATAAATTGTTAAAGAGCGATGTTGCGGCGAAAAACTTCCCGCAACACGGGCTGCGTATACTACGCTTTCCCGCGTCAGAGTCAAGTGTTAAATCACAGATTTATGCACGATAACGTCTGAACTGAAGCGGCTGTTGCCGTGTCAGTGGAGGCGCATTATAGAGTCATTAATGTGAATAGCAAGCGTTAAATAAACTTTTTTACTATTACATTTAAATTTGTACTAATTATCGACTAAATTGGCCGGTCTTAATAGCATTTGGTAACGCCTTCAGGCTATCCAACACCATATCTGCCAAGGCCTCGCCTTCTGGTGTGACAGGTTTACCTGTTCTAACCAGCACTTTGTGCCCTACACCAGCATTCATTGCTGCCTGCATATCTTCTGGTTTATCCCCTACCATATAAGAGGCGGCCATATCGATATTTAGCTCTTTCTGTGCTGATAACAACATACCTGGCTGTGGCTTACGGCAATCGCAAGTTTGCGTGAACTCGCTAATCGTTCCTTCCGGATGATGTGGACAATAATAGATACCGTCCAGATCCACATCACGATCCGCAAGTGACCAATCCATCCATTCTGTCAGAGTCATAAACTGATCTTCTGTGAATTTTCCTCTGGCAATACCAGATTGATTGGTTACCAGAACTAAAGCAAAGCCCATCTTCTTCAGCTCAGCGCAGGCTTCAATTACCCCATCAATAAACTGAAACTGATCTATTTCATGAACGTACCCATGGTCAATATTGATTGTCCCATCCCGGTCAAGAAAAACTGCTGGTATAGAATTCGCCACGTAATTACTCCTGATGGCTATTGATATGTCATTAGTATCTCATGATTGTACTCACAGAAAGAACCTTTCGATAGATCCAAAATTGGTTGACTTAGACGTCTAGACGCCTTAGCATCCATTTAATCACTCAGCTTTTGCTGAGTTCTGTTTTATTAACGGTCATTATTCTTTCATGAAGAATGGTTATCGGAATGGTCTCAATATAAGAAAAATATGATTAAACTTCAGAATATTACAAAGATATTCCAGCAAAAGAATCTGACTATCACGGCACTTTCTGACGTGAGTCTTCATGTTCCTGCCGGACAAATCTATGGCGTTATTGGTGCTTCTGGTGCCGGTAAAAGTACGCTTATTCGCTGTGTGAATTTACTTGAGCGTCCAACTTCAGGTCGAGTTCTGGTTGATAACCAGGATTTAACTGCTCTGGATTCAAAAGGATTAACCAAAGCACGTCGCCAAATTGGCATGATATTTCAGCACTTCAATTTGCTTTCTTCCCGTACGGTGTCAGGTAACGTCGCTCTACCATTAGAGCTGGACAATATGCCATCCGCGGAAAGAAATAAGCGCGTAGCTGAATTGTTAGATTTAGTTGGCTTAAGCGATAAACATGATACCTACCCTGCTAACCTGTCCGGCGGGCAAAAGCAGCGTGTTGCTATTGCCAGAGCACTTGCCAGTAATCCTAAAATTTTACTGTGTGACGAAGCAACCAGTGCACTGGACCCGGCAACGACACGTTCGATTCTTGAACTGCTAAAAGATATTAATCGTCGTTTAGGTTTAACGATTCTGTTAATTACCCATGAAATGGATGTAGTAAAACGCATTTGCGATCAGGTTGCAGTTATTAGCGACGGTAAGTTGATTGAACAAGATAGTGTGAGTGCTATGTTCTCTCATCCGAAAACCCCGCTAGCTCAACAATTTATTCAGTCAACGCTGCATCTGGATATTCCTGATGATTATTCCGAACGTTTGAGCCCGGAACAAAAAGAGAATACCCATCCATTATTACGTCTGGAGTTTACCGGACAATCAGTGGATGCGCCTTTGCTCTCAGAAGTCGCCCGTAGTTATAACATTAATAACAATATTATCAGTGCCCAGATGGATTATGCCGGTGGCGTTAAATTTGGTGTCATGCTGACTGAGATTCACGGCACGCCGGAAGAGACCGCTGCCGCCATCCAGTTCCTTCAAGATCACCATGTAAAAGTTGAGGTATTAGGTTATGTCTGAGGCAATGATGTGGATGATGGGTAAAGCCACCTGGGAAACCATCGTCATGACTTTTACATCTGGTTTTTTTGGCTTTGTCATTGGCCTTCCGGCCGGTGTGCTACTCTATATCACCAGACCGGGGCAAATTCTTGAGAATCCTACGCTTCATCGTGGACTATCAGCGGTAATCAACGTGTTTCGTTCTATTCCGTTCATTATTCTGATCGTATGGATTATTCCATTTACTACTATTGTTGCCGGAACCTTTATCGGTTTAAAAGCGGCGCTGGTTCCACTGAGTATCGGGGCAGCTCCATTTATTGCCCGTATGGTGGAAAATACGCTGTTGGAGATTCCCAGCGGTCTGGTTGAAGCTGCACGCGCTATGGGTGCAACTCCACTACAAATTATTCGTAAAGTCTTGCTCCCTGAAGCCTTACCCGGATTAATTAACAGCGCTACCATTACGCTGATTACCCTGCTGGGATATTCAGCCATGGGTGGAGCCGTTGGCGCAGGTGGCTTAGGTCAGCTAGGCTATCAATATGGATATGTCCGGTATGACGCAACAGTGATGAATACTGTTCTTATTCTGTTAGTTATATTGGTTTATATCATTCAGTTCTGTGGTGACCGTCTTGTCAAAGCCGCCAGTCATAAATAACGGTAATGACAAAAAGTAAATTGTGCTGCTTGCAGCGTATTGATAATAGAGAGAAATAATATGCTATTTAAGTTTAAAACCTTTGCCGCGGTTGGTGCTCTTATTGGATCTCTCGCGCTGGCGGGATGTGGGCAGGAAGAGAAGAACCCTAATCACATCAAAGTTGGTGTTATTGTTGGTGCTGAATTGAAAGTTGCTGAAGTCGCTAAGCAAGTGGCAAAAGACAAATATGGTCTGGAAGTAGAACTGGTGTCATTTAATGACTATGTGCTGCCAAACGAAGCGTTAAGCAAAGGTGATATTGATCTGAATGCGTTCCAGCATAAGCCATATTTAGATCAGCAAATGAAAGAGCGCGGTTATAAATTAGCGGTTGTAGGTAACACTTTTGTTTATCCGATTGCTGCCTACTCCAAGAAGATCAAATCTATCGATGAAATTCAGGATGGCGCGCAAATCGCAGTACCTAACGATCCAACCAACCTTGGTCGTTCTCTGTTGTTATTACAAAAACAGGGTCTGATTAAGCTGAAAGAAGGTGTTGGCCTGATGCCTACCGTACTGGATGTGGTGGAAAACCCAAAACATCTGAAAATCATCGAACTGGAAGCACCACAGTTACCACGTTCTTTGGATGATAATCAGGTAACTCTGGCTATTATCAATACCGCTTATTCCAGTCAGATTGGTTTAACGCCAACTAAAGATGGTATCTTTGTTGAAGATAAAGATTCCCCTTACGTGAACATCATTGTTTCTCGTGAAGATAATAAAGACTCTGAAAACGTGAAAAAATTTGTTCAGGCTTTCCAGTCTGACGAAGTATTCAGTGCTGCAGATAAAGAGTTTAAAGGCGGCGCGATTAAGGGTTGGTAATCCTTTAATGAGTTATTCCGTTTTTCAATAATATATTTAAGGGCAGATATTTTTATCTGCCCTTTTTATTCGTCAGTTTTCATCTTATCCTTAACCCTGTTTTTATTTATACTCTCAACTAATTTGAGCGATTGGCCCTCTTATTTCAGGCCTCTACCTATACCAAGGATATCCAATGCGAATTCTTACGCTTTGCCTGTTTGCACTTTTTCTGGGCGGCTGTGCTCAGTCAGGACCTTCAGCTCCAGAATTAGAACCAGTAAAGCTTTATAAAAGCGAAGCTGAGCTTTCCGGAGCCTCATTTAAAGAGATGGGATTAGTTTCCGGCGATTCCTGTCAGTTTACTGCTCAGGACAGTCCTCCAAGCATTACTTCAGCCATGTTAAGCATGCAGAAAAGAGCAGCTTACAAGGAAGCCAATGCCGTGTTATTACACCGCTGTGAAATGATGTCTTCGGTTCCGGGTTGCTATCAGGTTGCGGTTTGTGAAGGCACTGCGTTACATATCAATTTTTAAATGACTGCACTGCATATCGAACCCATAGGCGTTATTCGTTCGCCTTATAAAGAAAAATTTGCCGTTCCTCGCCAGCCTGGCTTAGTGCAGGATGGGGGCGGCGAATTGCTGTTGCTGCCACCCTATAATCAGCCAGAAGCAGTGCGCGGGCTGGAGCAGTTCAGCCATATCTGGTTATTATTTGTATTTCATCAAACTCAGGATGGCGGCTGGCGGCCAACCGTGCGACCACCCCGTTTAGGCGGAAATACTCGCATGGGGGTTTTCGCTACGCGTTCTACTTTTCGACCAAATCCCATTGGCATGTCACTGGTAGAACTAAAAGGCATACACCAGGAAGGGGCTGATATCATCCTGCGGCTTGGCAGTCTGGATTTGGTTGATGGAACCCCAGTGGTTGATATCAAACCTTATTTGCCTTTTGCCGAAAGTATTCCGAATGCTCAGGCTGGATTTGCCCAGTTAGCTCCGGATGCCAACATGTCTGTCAGTTTTTCTGCCGAAGCTGAACTGGTTCTGCAAAAAGAGAGCCATGCTTTGCCCCATCTGCGTCGTTTTATTACTCAGGTATTAGCTCAGGACCCCCGTCCTGCCTATCGAAAAAATGAACAACAGGTCAGGGAATTTGCCGTACACTTAATGGAATTTAACGTACGCTGGCGCGTAGAAAATGGGCAGGCTACCGTTTTTGCTATCGATAAACGCTAGAAATTCCTGTTCCTCTCTTTTGAGAGATGATAGTCACTGATACACTAAGTCACTTTTTTATTTATCAGGCTTATTCTGCGTTCGCTTTATCAGACTCCGCTTCACTGATACACAGCGCTGAAAAATTGCCATTATCTGAAGATTAAATGGAAGCACTACAACATGCGTACTAGTCAATATTTGCTCTCTACTCTGAAAGAGACACCAGCTGACGCTGAAGTCATTAGCCATCAGCTAATGCTTCGTGCCGGGATGATCCGTAAACTGGCTTCTGGTCTTTATACCTGGTTGCCTACCGGTCTGCGCGTTCTGAGAAAAGTTGAAACCATCATTCGTGAAGAGATGAACAACGCCGGTGCTATCGAGATCTCCATGCCGGTAGTTCAACCTGCCGACTTATGGCAAGAGAGTGGTCGCTGGGAGCAATATGGTCCGGAACTGTTACGCCTTGTAGATAGAGGCGATCGTCCATTTGTATTGGGGCCAACCCATGAAGAAGTCATCACCGATCTGGTGCGCAATGAAATCAGCTCTTATAAACAATTACCGCTGAATTTCTTCCAGATTCAAACTAAGTTCCGTGATGAAGTTCGTCCTCGCTTTGGTGTGATGCGCTCACGAGAATTCATCATGAAAGATGCGTACTCCTTCCATACCACGCAAGAGTCTTTGCAGTTGACGTATGACAAGATGTACGACGCTTATAGCAAGAGTTTTACCCGTATGGGGCTGGATTTCCGTCCGGTGTTGGCTGATACCGGCTCTATTGGCGGTAGTTCTTCTCATGAGTTTCAGGTACTGGCTGGCAGCGGTGAAGATGATGTAGTTTTCTCCACTGATTCAGACTACGCCGCCAACATGGAGCTGGCTGAAGCCGTTGCCCCATCAACTGGGCGCGCAGCACCAATAGAAGAACTGCGTCTGGTGGATACACCTGATGCAAAAACTATCAATGAGCTGGTTGAACAATTTAATTTGCCAGTTGAGAAAACAGTTAAAACCCTGTTGGTTCATGCAGCAGAAGAAAGCGGTCATAAATTAATCGCACTTTTAGTCCGTGGCGATCATGAACTAAACGAAGTAAAAGCACAAAACCAACCGCTGGTTGCCAGCCCGCTGACATTTGCCTCAGAAGAAGAGATTCGTGCGGCTATTGGCGCTGGTCCAGGTTCTTTAGGCCCAATTAAAATGCCGGTGCCGATGATCGTTGATCGTTCAGTAGCTGTCATGAGTGATTTTGGCGCCGGAGCTAATATTGACCATAAACACTATTTTGGCATTAACTGGGAGCGGGATCTGCCTCTGCCAGCTACGGTAGCAGATATCCGTAACGTTGTGATTGGTGATCCAAGCCCGGATGGTAAAGGTACTTTACTGATCAAACGCGGTATCGAAGTTGGTCATATTTTCCAGCTTGGTACTAAATATTCAGAAGCGATGAAAGCCACAGTTCAGGGTGAAGACGGTCGTAACCTGACGATGACAATGGGCTGTTATGGTATCGGTGTAACTCGCGTAGTAGCTGCCTCTATTGAGCAGAATCATGACGAGCGTGGTATCATTTGGCCAGACGCTATTGCGCCGTTCTCTGTGGTTATCGTGCCAATGAACATGCATAAATCTTTCCGTGTTCAGGAAGTAGCAGAACAGTTGTATGAAACTCTGCGCGCTAAAGGCGTAGATGTACTGTTGGATGACCGTAAAGAGCGCCCTGGAGTGATGTTTGCCGATATGGAACTGATTGGTGTGCCGCATACCGTAGTTATCGGCGATCGTAATCTGGACAATAACGAAGTTGAATACAAACACCGCCGTGCAGGTGATAAGCAGATGATTAACAGTGATGAAATCGTGTCGTTCCTGCTATCACAAATACAACCTGCCTAATTAATCGTTGGTTATAAAAATCCCGCTACGGCGGGATTTTTTCAGTAATCTACTTTTCCGCGCAGGTTTTTAGTTTCACCCCGCCGAACTTTACTTTCCAGTCGCTTACGTTTGACATTCTTGCTTGGCGCGGTTGCCCTGCGTACTTTTTGAAATCGGGTGGCTTCCTGAATCAATGTGGTTAGCCGGGCTAATGCCGCTTCACGATTTTGTTCCTGACTGCGATACTCTTGCGCCTTAATAATCACCACACCATCACTGGTTACCAGATGACTATTCAAAGCCAGTAAACGTTGTTTATAAAACTCCGGCAGGCTGGAGGCATGAATATCAAACTTTAAATGAATCGCCGTCGAGGTTTTATTCACATGCTGTCCACCAGCGCCCTGAGCACGAATTGCCGTTAAGACAATCTCATCATCAGGGATCGTTACACCAGCCGAAATAACTAAACCCATTATTTATTCACCCAGTGTTTTCCAGGTCTCAAATGTCAGTTCAACATTATTCTGATTGTCTGACAGCCAGATAGCGCCATCCTGAATGGTAGCCTGTAATTGCATATTGCGAGTACACATTGAAGTCAGCTGTTTTAATTGCGCATCATCCAGAAACCGCACCGATAAATTATTGTGGGAAGTCAGTTTGCTTTGATTTTGCTGCCACCAAACTTTTGCCGCTCGTTCACTGTAAGCATATAGCACCACCTGCTCTGATTGATGGCAGGCTTTTCTTAATCGTTTCTCTTCCGGTAATCCCAGCTCAACCCAAAGGACAATTCCGTTATGATCGTTATGCAACCAAATCTCGGGCTCATCATCTGCACACAGCCCTTTAGTAAAAGATAAGCGCTCGTCCGCATGACATATCCAGGCCAGCAGCCGTAACATCATCCTTTGTTCGGTTTCCGATGGGTGCTGTGCCAGCGTTAACACCGTATCGGAATAAACCTGACGATCCATGTCCGCAATATTAACGGTCGCTTTGTAGATTGTTGCTTTTAATGCCATGAAGATATGCCAGTGTAAATAAATTGAGTGGCGGCTAGTGTAACCAATTCGCTCAGGGAACACATCGTTAATCCAATCGGTAGAAGCTGAGCATCAGCCTGAATAGTTACTAACCTTCCTGCTTTTCCCTAAAAACATCACCATGTTAGCCTAATAACAGCATCATCTCTTTTGTCAGCTAATCTTGACAAATTTATTCACTAAACCATCTGCAAGTAGCTGATATAAAGAATCACAACTATGCTATAGTCAGCACTGAAATTAATGATGAGCAAGCTCTGATATTGATTTGGCGTTGCAAGGTAACGCCTGTAACACAAAGATTAGCTGCAAAGGAGGAGGGATTATGCAGAAATACAGCGAACCCGTTCGTCGTAAATATGCGCAAATAGCCAGCGGCGATCTTGGATACGTATCCGATGCGTTAGGATGTGTATTAAAAACATTAGACGATATAGCAGCTGATGAAACGCTATCGTCTGCCGTTAGGGAACAAGCGGCTTATGCTGCCGCTAATTTACTGGTGAGTGATTATGGTGATGACTAAAAAAGAGTACCAACCCATAAACTGTGATGACTATGATAATTTAGAGCTCGCCTGTCAGCACCATTTAGTCCTCGAGATTAAGTTAGAAGATGGTGAGAAATTGGAGGCAAAAGCCTGCGATTTATTATTACGCAAAAAGGTTGAGTATCTGATTGTTGAAGTCGGTGGTGAACAAAGAGAGCTAAGACTCGATTGCATTGTTTATTTTAGCCATCCAACAATTGGTAAAATAGAAATCAGTCTGGCGGACTGATTCATTTAAAACGGGCCCTGTCATCACGGCCCGTTTTATTTTCACCTGAGTATCGACTACTTCTCACCTAAACTGGCGTAATAAGCCGCCAAATCAGCAATATCCTGATCGGAAAGACTACGCACATATCCAACCATAACTACCGCCATACCGCCAGTTCTCTCCCCTTTCTTATAGGCATGCATTGAGTTATCCAGATAGACCTCATTTTGTCCGGCGAGGTTTGGATAGGTTGGAATTGAAATTTTGCCATCAACACCATGACAGCTGGCACATCTTGCCGATTTAGCTTTGCCCGCAGTAGCATCACCAGCAGCCTGCACAGAGAAGCTAAACAGTAATGCGCAGGATAGTAACAATAACGTCTTTTTCATTATCTTGACCTCTGTAAACCACATTGCTTTCAATGAAATAGTGTAGATGAATTTAGTACCGGACTGTTAATATGATTTTTTCCGATACAGAATATTCCAGCCAGCGTCATCTCCCTGTCGCTGACCTTCAACCGTAACAAAAACGCCTAATGCTGCAATCAGATTATCGCCATAAAACAACAAAGGTGTTCTTTGCCGTAGCCAGACGGGCACTCCCAGTTCCTGCCAGAGTTTTTTTAGACTGCGGGAATGAGTGCGACCTGCTATATGAATGTTCAGGTTTCCCGGCGCTGAAAAACGCACAGTAACCTGCTCATCTGCTTTTGGACTACGGACAGCCTCACCCGACTCATCCGGTATTAGTACACCTAATGAATCAGGGAGTAACAGTTTTGACTGTCCATCCCAATCCAGTTGAATTTCATCAACTGATTGCATAGCTGGCAACAGGTATAAGCATTGCCGATAACGGCGAATCTGATAATCACCCAATTTCAGCATCGGTTCTGCATCCTGCTGACTAAGAGCTACTTCCCACCATAGTTTTTCCAGCTGTTCCTGTGACGGCATCATCACGTCATGTTGGCTCAGCCAGCGGCGTAATAGTGCCCGACGCTGAATATCAGAAACCGATGACAAACCTTCAATATCAATAGCACCATCGGAATTCACTAACCGGGATAGAACAGGTGAGAGAAGTTCGTCCAGTAATTGCTCTTGCTCTGCACATAAGCTGGCACTGCGAGACACCATGCGGGAAAACTGAGGCCAGCGCCGCTCCAGAGTTGGCAGAACATTCAAACGCAGGAAGTTACGGTCAAAGCGAGCGTCCTGATTACTGTCGTCATCAACCCAACGAAGTTTTTGAATTCTGGCGTAAGCCTCAATTTGCTGGCGAGAGATATTAAGTAGTGGCCTCACCTGCTGATGACGGCCAAACGCCATTCTTTCCGGCATAGCCGATAAGCCCGCCGGACCACTACCGCGTTTTAACGCCAGTAAAAAGGTTTCACACTGATCGTCTCGATGCTGCGCCGTTACCAGAACGTCATTATCAGATAACAAATCATTTAAAGCCTGATAGCGCGCGTTTCTGGCGGCTGCTTCAATACCTGCCAGAGAAGGATCTACGCTAACATAAGCGACATCCAATGGAATGTTCCATTGTTCACATTGCAGCCTACAATGTTCTGCCCATTCTTCGGCATACTTGCTCAGGCCATGATGCACATATACTGCCCGTAAAATTAACTCTGGTCTTAGTTGCTCTTTTATTGTCATCAGCACATGCAGTAATACCGTCGAGTCAATACCACCACTGAATGCCACCAGAATGTGGTCATCATTTTTCAGCGTTGCATCAACTTGCTGTATAACTTTATCGCACAGCGTTTCATCAGACATTTAGCGCTACCTGTAAAAAGAGATACCGTATGTTAATCAAAATATCACTGTATAACGAGAAACTTACTCACTCTCTTCATAAAGTTCTAATGGTAATCCATCCGGATCGTTGAAAAAGGTAAAACGTTTCCCGGTATAAGGATCGATACGAATTACCTCGTACTTTACTCCTGCGGCGGCCAGCTGGGTTATGGCGAGCTCCAAATCCCGTACGCTAAAAGCTAAATGTCTCAAACCACAAGCCTCCGGCTGAGTTGGTCTGGCTGGAGGCTGTGGGAAAGAAAATAACTCTATCTGATAGTTATCATTGATAGCCAGATCGGCCTTCCACGATTGACGCTCTGCACGATAATGTTCAGTTAATAATTCAAAACCTAATGTATGACAATAAAATTGCTTGCTGCGCTCATAATCTGCGCAAATGACTGCTATATGGTGTATTTTTTCAACTTTAAGCATATAAACATTCCAAAATTTAAAATTATCATCAATTAAATCAGTAAATTGAAAATCATCATACAATAATCAATTTGTGTTATTTTTCTTATTAACACGATTCAGCTCACTGAATACTAAAACCATAACTACTAGAATCCGCGGCTAAATCAAAATGATAGACACAATATAAGGTATAGCCATGTCTGAATCTCTCTCCTTCATTTTAGGAGTTATTCCTCTGGTCGCGTTAATTGTAATGATTTTGAAGATAAAAACTCCTATACATTATGCGGTTATCATTTCTTTAATTATTACTTTAGTTCTTGCTGGTTTCTTCTGGAAAACGCCAGTACAGAGCCTCTCTATGTCAACACTTTATGGTGCCTCTAAAGGGCTGTGGCCAATTATCATTGTTATTCTTGGCGCTATTTACAGCTACAACCTGATGTTGAAAACCGGCAGCATGGATGTGATAAAAAATGTTCTGGCCAATATCAGTGATGACAAACGAATTCAGATCTTACTTATTTCCTGGTGTTTCGGTGGATTTTTGGAAGCCGCAGCAGGTTATGGAACAGCAGTTGCCATACCCATTGGCATTCTTATCGCTTTAGGCTTTAATCCGTTAAAAGCAGCAATCGCCTCGTTGATAGTGAATACCGTACCAACCGCCTTTGGTGCTGTTGGTATTCCGGTTTCTATTCTGGCAGAACAAACTGGATTACCGGTACGTGAACTTAGTAGCATGATTATTATACAATTATCATTGTTTAATATCTTACTTCCTTTCGTCATTGTTGCTATTACCGGTAATGGTATCAAAGCCATCAAAGGTGTGTTCTTTATTACTTTGATGTGTGGTGTAAGCACCTTAATTCCTCAATATTTAGTCGCCACCTACCTCGGCGCTGAACTACCGGCTTTTGCGGGTAGTCTGGTAAGTATGCTGGTCACTATTTTCCTGGCAAAACGCCATAAAGCATCACAAAAAGAGCAAACTGGAGAACCAGAAACGGAAAAGCAGCATTATTCCCGCTCTACTCTGATGCGTGCCAGTGCTATCTATCTGCTAACATTCCTGTTTATTCTACTGTGCTCTCCGCTGTTCCCATCCATTAAAAACAGCGTAGGACAGCTTTCCAGCGTGATTCCTTATGCCCTAAGTGACAGTCAGGTTCTGAAGCTAAAAGTTGAATGGTTAAGCACTCCAGGTGTACTAATTATTATTGCGACTTTTATTGGCGGAATGATTCAGGGTGCCAGAATGTCAACCATGTTCGCCGTGCTCTGGGCCACCGTGGTACAGCTGAAAAACTCCATTATCGCCATTACCGCTATTGTTGCGATGGCAACAGTGATGGACACCAGCGGCATGATTAATGACATTGCCAATACACTGGTTAACGTTACCGGCATCGGTTATATCTTTATTGCTCCAATGATTGGTGCATTAGGTACCTTTGTTACCGGTAGTGATACCAACTCTAACGTGCTGTTTGGCAAGCTACAGACCAGCGCAGCAACTCAGTTAGGTATTGACCCTATCCTGCTGGCAGCCGCCAACACCTCCGGGGCAACCGGCGGCAAAATGATATCTCCTCAGAGTATTGCCATCGCGGTTTCGGCAACCAAAATGGATGGACAAAGCAGCGCCATCATGTCAGGTACCCTTAAGTACTGTGCGATTTATATTATTATTCTTGGCCTGAAAATAGGTGCTATGTACTACTTGTTTTATTCATAATACAAATCACATACAACACATTTAGGCAGTGATAAAATTCGTTCCCGATTGTTACCGGCCACCACTCAGGAGGCCGGTATTTCAAACACCAAAATGATGCGCTAACGGAATACTCATTATGATAATCGTTGAAAAACGACCGTCAGCCAAATGCATCTCTATGTTTTCGGAGTGACTATTGTATGAAAGTAAATTTTTATGTTACCTGCATCGGTGACGCACTGAAGGCCAATATGGCCCGTGATAGCGTGCTGCTGCTGGAACAGCTGGGATGTGAAGTACTTTTTCCTGAACGTCAGGGATGCTGTGGCCAACCAGCGCTCAACAGCGGCTATGTCAATGATGCCAAACCGGCAATGAAATCGTTGATTACCGCCTTTGAAGATAATGATTATCCGATCGTCTCTCCTGCTGGCTCCTGTACTTATGCTATTAAAAGCTATCCAACCCATCTGGCTGATGAACCTGAATGGGCCGCCAGAGCACAAGCGGTTGCTGACCGTATGCAAGATTTAACCAGCTTTATCGTTCACCAACTTGGTGTGGTTAACGTGGGTGCTCGCTTACCGGGAAAAGCAGTCTATCACCCATCATGTAGCCTGTTTCGTAAGCTTGGAGTGAAAGACGAACCCATCGCGTTACTAAATAATGTTGAAGGCCTGGAGCTGCTACCCATCGTTAATCAGGAAACCTGTTGTGGTTTCGGCGGTACTTTCTCCGTCAAGATGTCTGAGATCTCCGGTGAAATGGTAAAAGAAAAAGTTCAGCACATTATGGATGTCGAACCCGACTATCTGATTGGTGCAGACACCAGTTGCCTGATCAATATCAGTGGACGTCTGACTCGTGAAAAGCGTCCGGTAAAAGTGATGCATATCGCTGAAGTGTTAATGAGCCGCTAAGGGGATATCTCATGTCGATGAAAACCAGCAACATAGATTTTAAACCGCGCATCAAAGCAGAGATGGAAGACACCATCATGCGCAAAGCGGTAGCGATGGCTCAGGAGCGTATCGGAGCCAACCGTCAAATTATGGTTAACGAACTCGGTCACTGGGAAGAGTGGCGCGATCGTGCAGAGCAAATCCGTAACCACGTACTTGAAAACCTTGATGCCTATTTGTACCAGCTGTCAGAAAAAGTAACGCAAAATGGCGGACACGTCTATTTTGCCAAAACCAAAGAACAAGCCACTGACTATATTCGTGATATCGCCCGCCAGAAACAGGCAAAAAAGGTGGTGAAATCAAAGTCTATGGTCACCGAAGAAATTGGCCTGAATCACGTATTACAAGCTGAAGGCATTGAAGTGGTTGAAACCGACCTTGGAGAATACATTCTTCAGGTTGATAACGATCCACCATCTCATATTGTGGTACCGGCAATCCATAAAGATCGCTATCAGATCCAAAAAGTTCTGCATGAAAAGCTGGGGTATGACGGTCCTGAAACACCAGAAGCCATGACGCAGTTTATTCGTGAACGCATCCGTAAAGACTTTCTGGAAGCTGATATTGGTATCAGTGGCTGTAACTTTGCAGTAGCGGAAACTGGCAGTATCTGTCTGGTCACCAATGAAGGCAACCTGCGCATGGCTACCACCCTGCCTAAAACGCATATTGCTGTCATGGGAATGGAGCGTATTGCCCCAACCTTTGAAGAGGTTGATGTACTGATTACTCTGCTGTGCCGCAGTGCAGTAGGTACTCGCTTAACCAGCTATAACACCTGGCTAACGGGCCCTCGTGAAGCAGGGCATGTTGACGGGCCTGAAGAGTTCCATTTGGTTATCGTTGATAATGGCCGTTCAAAAATTCTTGGCTCAGAATTTAAAGATGTTCTGCGCTGTATTCGCTGTGGGGCCTGTCTGAATACCTGTCCGGCTTACCGCCAGATTGGTGGTCACGGTTACGGTTCTATCTATCCCGGCCCGATTGGTGCAGTTATTTCACCTTTATTGGGTGGTTATGAAGATTTCCACGACCTTCCTTACGCCTGTTCACTGTGTAATGCCTGTAATCAGGTATGTCCGGTAAAAATTCCTCTGGCTCAGTTAATCGTTAAACATCGCCGGGTTATGGCAGAAACTGGCCTGACGCCAAAAGGCGAGCGCCGTTTCACTCGTTTGTTTAATTATGCTAACGCCCATCCTGCACTGTGGAAAGTCGGTATGACCATGGGTGCCAAAATGGCCAACTGGATGATTAAAGACGGCAAAGTACCGCTTCAAATTGACGTACTCAATGACTGGATGGAAGCCCGTGACTTACCTGCGCCAGATGGTGAAGGATTCCGCAGTTGGTTTAAACGTCATCAGGCTGAGAGGAATAAGTAATTATGTTAATGAATCAACAAAACCGTACTGCATTTCTGGATGAGATTGCCCGTCAGCTAGGGCGTGAAGTGCGCAAAATGCCATCTGAAAGTAAGCCACCGGTAAACAGCTATCCTCAAACACGTCTGACGGATAAAACCCAAGATGAACTTTGTCTGGAATTTATGGAGTTTGCCAGCACTCAGAAAGTAAAGTGTGTACTGAGCCGTCCTGAAGGATTGATTGGCGATCTTATGTCCCTGTGCGACGAGTATGGTGGTACACCAGTGATTATCAGCGGTGACCAACGTTTAGCTGACCTAGGTATCACTGCAGCATTAAAAGAGCAGTTTGATGCATGGGAATGGAACCCTGATAAAGGGGAAGAAAACATCCATATGGCAGAGAAAGCTAAAGTGGGTATTGCCTATGCCGAAGCGGGTCTGACTGAATCTGGTGGTATCGTACTATTCTCTGCACCAGAGCGAGGCCGTTCCGTTAGTTTGCTGCCGGAAACCTCTATCTTCGTGCTACGTAAAAGCACTATTTTACCGCGCGTAGCTCAAATGGCTCAACGTCTGCACCATATGGCTCAGGCGGGCGAACGGATGCCATCCTGTATTAACCTGATTGGCGGCCCAAGCTCCACTGCTGATATTGAATTAATCAAAGTGTTTGGCGTTCATGGTCCTGTTCATGCGGCTTATGTAGTACTGGAAGACTGTTAACCGGGAGTATCACAGCGGCAGGGAGATAATTTTCCCTGCCCTCTTTCTTCAGTTAATTATTTCTGTTCAGCTGGCTATACATCTATTGATGGCTGAAACATACTTATAAATCGGCCATCCATCAGGATATACAGCAAAATGTCAGAAAAACAGACTCATCATGATTTAGTAGAACGGCAGTTTGGTGAACAGGCCAACGCTTATTTAACCAGCAGCGTACATGCTCAAGGCGCGGACTTACAGAAGTTAGCCCTTATACTTAAAACTCAATCTCAAGCTAAAGTTCTGGATATTGGATGTGGAGCCGGACACGTTAGCTTTACCGCTGCGCCACTGGTTCACAGCGTTATTGCCTATGACCTGAGTACAGATATGCTTAATGCGGTTCTTAAAGGTGCCTCAGAGCGTCAGATATCCAATATTCAAACTGCCTGTGGTATCGCTGAATCACTGCCTTTTGAGTCAAATAGTTTTGATATTGTTCTCAGTCGTTATTCTGCTCACCATTGGCAAAATGTAAGTCTGGCGCTAAATGAAGTCTATCGGGTGTTGAAACCTGGTGGAAAGGTAGTGTTTATGGATGTCATCTCACCTGGTAATCCGGTTTTAGATATCTATCTGCAAACGGTGGAAGCCCTGAGGGATCGCTCTCACGTCCGTGATTACAGCATTGCTGAATGGAGCCGGTTTATTAATGAATCGGGCCTGGCTCTCAGTGAAATATCGACTGACCGTTTACAGCTGGAGTTCAGCAGTTGGACGCAGCGTATGCGCACTCCACAACACTATATTGATGCTATCAGAGCTTTTCAGCAGGAAGCATCACTGGAAGTAAAAAGCTATTTTGCGATTGATGCTGATGGTACTTTTTCCACAGATATTGCTATGTTTATCAGTCATAAAAACTGACGATTATCATTTCAGCAACAGTATTCAGGCAATAAAAAAACCCGTGGATGATAAAATTCACGGGTTTTTATTTATTCATCAGCTATCAGCAGTAACCATAGCCCATCAGACGCTGATAACGACGATCCTGTAACGATTCGGTATCCAGTTCATCCAACTCGGACAAATCTGACAGCAGCTTAGCCTTCAGTGATGCCGCCATCTCTTCCGGATTACGGTGTGCGCCACCCAGAGGTTCTGGTACCACGGCATCAATCAAACCCAATTCTTTTAGACGAGGCGCGATGATACCCATAGCTTCCGCAGCCAGAGGAGCTTTATCAGCGCTCTTCCACAGAATAGATGCACAACCTTCCGGTGAAATAACAGAATAGGTGCTGTATTGCAGCATATTCACTTTATCACCAACGCCGATAGCTAATGCACCACCGGAACCACCTTCACCGATAACGGTACAAATGACCGGAACCTTCAGGCGAGACATTTCGCGCAGGTTACGTGCAATCGCTTCTGACTGGCCACGCTCTTCTGCACCCACACCCGGATATGCTCCCGGTGTATCAATAAAGGTAATAATTGGCAAATTGAAACGTTCAGCCATTTCCATCAGGCGTAGCGCTTTGCGATAGCCTTCTGGCGCAGGCATGCCGAAGTTACGGCGAATTTTTTCTTTGGTTTCGCGGCCTTTTTGATGGCCAATGATCATCACCGGACGTCCGTCCAGACGAGCCATACCACCAACAATAGCTTTGTCGTCAGCGTAAGCACGATCGCCCGCTAACTCATCAAAGTCAGTAAAAATATGCTGAATATAATCCAGGGTGTAAGGTCTGCGTGGATGACGGGCAAGTTGTGCAATCTGCCACGCTCCAAGTTCAGAGAAAATTTTATTAGTCAGTTCAAGGCTTTTCTCATGCAGACGCTTAACCTCTTCATCAAGGTTAATATCCAATTTTTCGTCTTGAAGACTGATTGCCTTCAGCGAATCAATTTTCGCTTCTAATTCAGCAATCGGCTGTTCAAAATCCAGAAAATTCAGACTCATAGCATTCCTATTTTAGTCAAATTCCAATTCTACCTGGGCATTACCCACAAGCGTTCTCAGGTCTATCAGCAAACGTTCGGTTGGCGTTACCCGCCATGCTGTACCAAATTTAAGCCGTGCCCGGGCATCTTCCCGCTGGTAATACAGATGTACTGGAATCGTCCCCGATCGATGGGGTTCCAGCGATTCACGAAGACGGTTTAAAAGCTGGTCATCAATTTGCCTGTCCATCAACGAGATGGCAAGCCCACGAGCGTATTTTTCTCGCGCTTCACTGATGTCCATTAATTCGCGGACCATCATTTTAAGCCCGCCGCTAAAATCATCAAAGCTGACCTGTCCGGTCGCTATCAGGATTCGATCTTTTTCCAGCAAATGCTGGTATTTTTCAAGTGCCTCAGAGAATAGCATGACTTCAAGGCGACCGGAACGATCATCCAACGTACAAATACCAATTCTGTTACCGCGCTTGGTAGTCATCACTCTGGCTGCGACCACTAAACCAACGGCAACAATGGTTTTACCACGTTCTGTTGGGTGCATATCTTTCAGACGGATGCCGCCGGTATAGCGTTCCAACTCTTTCAGATATTGCGTGATTGGGTGTCCGGTAAGATAGAGACCCAGCGTTTCACGTTCACCATCTAATATAACCTGCTCTGGCCACGGTGCCACATTAGCATAGGCTTTCTCAACATGCTCGGGTTCTTCTGCCAATACCCCAAACATATCGGCCTGCCCCAGCGCTTCGGCTTTAGCATGCTGATCTGCTGCCTTCATCGCTTCGGTTAAAGAGTGCATTAATGCCGCACGATGTGGGCCGAGGCGATCAAATGCCCCCGCCATTATCAGTTTCTCCAACACCCGCTTGTTTAAGCGCTTAGTGTCAGAGCGGGCACACAGGTCAAACAACTCTTTAAAATAGCCGCCCTGATTCCTTGCTTCAATTATAGCTTCTATTGGGCCTTCACCAACGCCTTTAATTGCACCAATACCGTAAACAATTTCACCATCATCGTTAACGTGGAAATGATACAGGCCGCTGTTGATATCTGGCGGTAGCACTTTTAAGCCCATACGCAGACATTCATCCACCAGGCCCACCACTTTTTCGGTGTTATCCATATCGGCAGTCATTACCGCCGCCATAAATTCAGCCGGATAGTGAGCTTTCAACCACAGTGTCTGATAAGAAACTAATGCATAAGCCGCAGAGTGAGATTTGTTAAAACCATAACCTGCAAACTTCTCTACCAGGTCAAAGATTTTCATCGACAGTTCACCGTCGATGCCCATCCTTTCTGCGCCCTCTTTAAATACCGAGCGCTGCTTGGCCATCTCTTCGGGTTTTTTCTTACCCATTGCGCGACGCAACATATCCGCGCCGCCCAAGGTATAACCCGCCAGAACCTGAGCAATCTGCATAACCTGTTCCTGATACAGGATGATGCCATAGGTTGGTTCAAGCACTGGTTTCAGAGATTCATGTTGCCACTGAATATCTGGGTAGGAAATTGCTTCGCGCCCATGCTTACGGTCGATAAAGTTATCTACCATGCCCGATTGCAACGGCCCCGGACGGAACAATGCCACCAGAGCGATCATATCTTCAAAGCAGTCGGGTTTCAGACGCTTAATCAGATCTTTCATACCGCGGGATTCAAGTTGGAATACCGCAGTAGTTTCTGACCGTTGCAGCATGTCGAAACTTTTTTGGTCGGCCAGTGGAATGGCGCTGATATCAATAGGTTCCTGACCCGCTTTCGCCCGACGCGCATTGATCATGCCCAGCGCCCAGTCGATAATGGTCAGGGTACGCAGCCCCAGGAAGTCAAACTTCACCAGACCTGCATATTCCACATCGTTTTTATCAAACTGAGTAACCGGGAATTGCCCTTCCGCATCACAGTATAACGGTGCGAAATCGGTGATTTTGGTTGGAGAAATAACCACACCACCGGCATGTTTACCGGCGTTACGGGTTACCCCTTCCAGCTGACGCGCCATATCAATGAGCGCCTTAACCTCTTCATCCGCTTCATACAGTTCAGGTAACTGTGGCTCTGCAGCAAACGCTTTTTCCAGCGTCATGCCCGGGTCCATCGGAATCAGTTTTGATATGCGATCGACAAAACCGTATGGATGCCCTAATACCCGGCCTACGTCGCGAATAACCGCTTTTGCTGCCATGGTACCGAAGGTAATAATTTGTGATACCGCATCCCGACCGTACATTTCAGAAACATGGTCAATAACCCGGTCGCGTTTCTCCATACAGAAGTCAACGTCAAAGTCAGGCATGGAAACCCGTTCCGGATTAAGGAAACGTTCGAACAGCAGGTCAAATTCCAGTGGGTCCAAGTCGGTGATGCCCAGCGCATAAGCCACCAGAGACCCCGCACCCGAACCACGACCGGGCCCGACGGGAACATCGTTATCTTTGGACCACTGAATAAACTCCATTACGATCAGGAAGTAACCGGGGAATCCCATCTGGTTAATTACCTGCAATTCAATATCCAGACGTTCATCATATTCCGGGCGTCTCTCCGCCCGGACAGCAGGGTCGGGATATAAAAACTCCAGGCGTTTTTCCAGCCCCTCTTTGGAACGGGCAACCAGAAAATCTTCTGTGGTCATCTCACCAGTTGGAAATTGCGGCAGGAAATACTCACCTAAACGAATTGTTACATTACAGCGTTTAGCAATCTCAACGCTATTTATCAACGCTTCAGGTAGATCGGAGAACAGTTCACACATCTCCTCTTCACTGCGTAGATATTGCTGAGCACTGTATTTTTTCGGTCGTTTAGGGTCGTCCAGAGTAAAACCATCGTGAATGGCTACCCGGATTTCATGAGCATCGAAGTCTGAAATATCGATAAATTTAACATCATTCGTGGCAACAACCGGAATTCCTTCCCGGGTAGCCAGTTCAACGGCAGCATGAAGATAAACCTCTTCTTCATCTCTTCCGGTTCGGACCAACTCCAGATAGTAGTTATCCGGAAAGTGAGTACGATAAAACTGCAAGCACTCATCGACTAAATGCTGATTACCACGCAGCAGCGATTGCCCAACATCACCAAAACGAGCGCCAGAAAGCAGAATCAGGCCGCTTTTGTATTCTATCAGCCAGTCCCTATCGATAACCGGACCACCCTGAACATAGCCTCGCTGGTACGCTTTGGAAATCAGCATGGTCAGATTCTGATAGCCTTCATTGTTGGCCGCCAGAACGGTAATTTCCGTTAGTTCATCGCCGAAAGTTTCGCTTTGAATCCGAAAGTCTGCACCAATAATTGGTTTAATACCTGCCCCATGTGCAGAACCGTAAAACTTCACCAGTCCACACAGGTTAGTAAAGTCAGTAATCGCCATCGCAGGCATGCCTAGCGAGGCCACCTTTTTCACCAACGGGCCCACTTTGGCTAATCCATCAATCATGGAGAAGTCACTGTGAATACGAAGATGAATAAAACGAGGATCAGCCATATCAAATACCAGCTATCAGATTACAAACATTATCGGGATACATCAGAAAAATCATAGCAGACTTATTCCAGCCCTAAAGCACGTCTGACCGGAGCAAAGCTGCGACGATATTCTTCTGTCGCACCATGTTCCGCTAACTTCTCCAAATGCAGGGCTGTAGGATACCCTTTATGTTGAGCAAATCCATACTGTGGAAAACGTAAATCAAGCTCAGTCATTTCACAGTCGCGGGTCACTTTAGCCAGTATTGATGCGGCACTGATTTCAGCTACCCGGCTATCCCCTTTAACCACCGCCTGTGAAGACATGGGCAATTTAGGACAACGATTACCATCAATCAGCACAAAGTCGGGCTGAATATGTAAGCCTGCTACTGCACGTTGCATAGCCAGCATAGTGGCATGCAAAATATTCAACCGGTCAATCTCTTCTGGCTCAGCACGTCCCAGACTCCAACTCAGCGCTTTATCTTTAATTTCATCGTACAGGGATAAACGCTTCTTTTCGCTAAGCTTTTTAGAGTCAGCTAAACCAACAATTGGATTAGCCGGGTCAAGAATTACAGCAGCAGTCACCACCGCACCGACTAACGGGCCACGTCCAACCTCATCAACACCAGCAATCAGGCTTGCCGCTGGATAAACAAATGGTTCGATAATGATACTTTTTGCCATTGGGATTTATTACTCCTTGCTGTCAGACTGGGTCGGAAAATAACCTGCCAGTTCTAAAACAGCCTGCGCTGCCTGACGGTCTGCGTCACAACGAATACTCTGATGCAGTTCAGTAAAAGTTTGCTTCAGAGCACGGGTATGGTCATTGTCATTATTCAGCAATGGAGTCAATGACGCAGCCAGCTTTTCCGGCGTACAGTCATCTTGCAGTAATTCCGTTACCAATTCCCGGCCTGCCAGCAAATTAGGCAGTGACACATAAGGTGTTTTAATCAGACGTTTTGCCAACCAGAAAGTGAAAGGCTTCATACGATAGCCAACCACCATTGGGCACTTGGCCAACATACACTCCAGCGCAGCAGTACCTGAAGCCAATAAAGCTGCATCGCTGGCAATCATTGCGCTACGCGCCTGACCATCCAGTAATCGCACTTTCAGATCGGGAGCTACTTCTGATTTAATTCGCTCGAACTGCTCACGCCGTTTGGCATTCACCAACGGCACCAACACTTCCAATTCAGGATAAGTTTCTCTCAGCAACATGGCTGTTTTCAGAAAATCAGCGCTGAGCATCTCTACTTCCGCATTACGGCTACCCGGTAGTAACGCCAGACAGTGTACGTTATCCGCAATACCTAACTGTTCTCTGGCTGCATGGCGATCGGGAACCAATGGCATAGCATCCGCCATGGTATGACCAATAAAACGACAGGGTACCTGATAGCGGTCGTAGAAGGCTTTTTCAAACGGCAAAAAGGCCAATACCAGATTGGTTGAACGACCGATTTTAAACACCCTATTCTGACGCCAGGCCCATACTGAAGGGCTGACATAGTGAATAGTTTTGATGCCATGCTGCTTTAAGCGGCCTTCAAGAGTAATATTAAAATCAGGTGCATCAATACCCACAAATACATCTGGCTTCAGCTCACTAAAACGTTGGGTCAGCTGTTTGCGGATTTTCAATAACCGGGGTAGACGTTCCAAAACTTCAACTACACCCATTACCGCCAGTTCTTCCATTTCAAACCAGGCTTCACAACCTTCGGCTTGCATTAATGGGCCAGCAACACCAACAAAGCGAGCATCGGGGTATTGATCTTTTAAAGCACGAATCAGGCCTGCACCAAGAATATCGCCGGAGGTTTCCCCGGCGACTAATCCTATGGTAAGAGGACGCGACTGCATAATTTAACGAATGATGCCGCGAGTAGAGCGACTAAAGAAATCAACAAACAGCTGAACGGCAGGTTGTTGTTTTGCCAGCTCTTCAATTTCTGGTTTCACTTCATCCAGCGTCTTGCCACTGCGATAAAGCAGCTTATAAGTATTGCGAATGGCGTGCAGCGCATCTTTCTCAAAGCCACGACGCTTCAAACCTTCAATATTGACACCAAACGGCGTGGCATGGTTGCCCTGCGCAATAACGTAAGGAGGAACGTCCTGAGCAACGCCAGAACAGCCACCCACCATAACGTGAGCACCAATCACACAGAACTGGTGAATAGCCGTCATGCCACCAATAATAGCAAAGTCATCAATCTCAACATGCCCTGCCAGCGCAGCATTATTCGCCAGAATACAACGGTTACCAATTTGGCAATCGTGAGCAACGTGGGCATTGATCATTAACAGATTATCACTGCCGATTTTAGTTAAACCACCGCCTTGTACTGTACCCCGGTGAATAGTCACACTTTCACGAATACGGTTACGGTCGCCAATCTCTACGCGGGTAGGCTCACCGGCATATTTCAGATCCTGATTCACTTCACCAACGGAAGCGAATTGATAAATCTGGTTATCGGCACCAATTTTTGTGACGCCATTAACCACGACATGAGATTTGAGTACGGTACCCGGTCCAATTTCAACCTGAGAGCCAACCAGGCAAAACGGGCCAATGTGAACATTAGCTCCGATGACCGCACCCTCTTCAACGATTGAAGTTGGGTGAATAAAGGCGGTGTTATCAATCACAGTATTAAGACTCCCGACGACGAGCGCACATCATGTCCGCTTCACAAGCGATTTCGCCATCAACTTTAGCGACACCACGGAAGCGGGCTACACCACGACGCTCTTTAATAAACTCAACCTCAAGGACCAGTTGATCCCCAGGTAAAACAGGACGCTTAAAGCGAGCATTATCAACAGCAGCAAAATAGTAAAGCTCTCCTGGCTCTAAACGGCCAAGGCTCTTAAACGCCAAAATTCCTGTTGCCTGGGCCATCGCTTCCAGAATCAGTACGCCGGGGAAAATCGGCTTACCGGGGAAATGCCCCTGGAAGAAAGGCTCGTTTACAGAGACGTTTTTAATCGCTCTTAAAAATTTACCTTTATCAAAATCTAATACCCGGTCCACGAGCAAGAATGGATAACGATGAGGTAGTAAACTCAGTATCTCTTCAATATCCAGAGTACGATTGTCAGTAGTCAAAATGCTCATCCTGTCTTCAAAACTAAACTGATTGTATCAACAACGCGGCCTGCTTTTAGTCTTGAGGACTATAAAACAGGCCGCGAATAAAATTATAAAAATTAATGGGATAACGACTGTTTTCTTAAACTTATATCAGCTATTTTCCATCAACTTTCCGTTCAACGGCTTTCAGGCGTTTGCTCATATCGTTAATATTTAACACCAGAGCGGCTGTCTTGCGCCACTCTTTATTACTCTGAAGTGGAATACCGGAAGAATAAATTCCCGGTTCAGTGATGGGTCGCATCACCATTCCCATTCCAGTAACGACAGCTTTATCGCAGATTTCCATATGACCATTAATAACGCTGGCACCACCAATCTGGCAGTATTTGCCAATCGTCAAACTGCCCGCCATAATCACGCCACCGGCAACTGCGGTATTGTCGCCAATTATCACGTTATGCGCAATCTGACATTGGTTATCAATGATCACACCATTGCCAATAATCGTATCGTCCAGTGCGCCACGATCGATAGTCGTACAGGCACCAATTTCAACGTTATCACCAATTCTGACCGTCCCTAATTGAGGGATCTTAATCCAGTTTCCGCGCTCATTAGCATAGCCAAAACCATCCGCACCAATAACAGTACTGGATTGAATTAAGCCACCTGAACCAATAACAACTTCATGATAAATAGTGACATTAGCCCACAGGCGAGTACCTGCGCCTATACGTGCATTTTTACCGATAAAACATCCGGCACCAATCACTACGTTATCACCCAGTACTACGCCGCTTTCAATAACAGCATTCGCACCAATGGAAACATTCTGCCCCAATGTGGCACTTTCAGCAATTACTGCGGATGGCGCAATATCCTGAGCAGGAGATGGTGTTGTATCCAGTAACTGAGCCATACGTGCGTAGCTGAGGTAAGGATTCTTCACAACTAACGCAGCCAAATGTGAACAGAAAGGAAGATTTTCTTCGCTCAGCACCACTGCACTGGCCTCACAGGTCAAAAGCTGTTCCTGATAGCGGCTATTAGACAGAAACGTAATCTGTCCTTTTTTGGCAGATGTCATTGATGCAACACCGGTGATGACGATATCGCCATCACCGTGTATTTCTGCCCCCAAATGTTCTGCTAAATCAGCTAAACGAATGGAGTGCATAACTTATTTTACCTGCGCTAAAACTTTTTCAGTAATGTCGCTATCAGAGCTTACATAGAATGCAGCATCTGCTTTAACAACAACCGAATAACCATCTTTTTCAGCAACAGTTTTCACTGCGTCCTGAACTTTAGCAACTAACTTGTTCATTTCTTCTGCTTCACGACGACGGCTGTCCTGAGTAAAGGCTGCAGCTTTTTGCTGGAATGCCTTAATATCATTTTCCAGCTTAGTACGATCGGCTGCTTTCATTGAACCACCGCTAGTTTGCAGTTTCTTCACTTTATCCTGAGCAGCTTTCTCTTCAGATTGCAGAGCTGTAGCACGAGATTTGAACTCGCTTTCCAGCTTTTTAGCTACTGCTTCACGCTCTGGCATCTTTTGTAAAATGCTCATCACATCAACAACAGCAACTTTATCGGCCGCCTGAACGCCCGCTGAAGCAACCATAGCTAAACCTAAACCTGCAGCACATAACCACTTTTTCAATTTGAACTCCTTACTATAATTGCTATCGAGTTGAACTCGCTGTTTGTTACTACCTAACTCAGAACGATTACCAGGTGGTACCAATGTTGAACTGGAACTGTTCTGACCTATCTCCCTCATACTTCTCCAGTGGGTTAGCATAGGAGAACACTAGTGGGCCCAGTGGAGACATCCACTGTAACGCCACACCTGCAGAAGTACGGATATTGCCTGCTTCGCTGTAGTCCGGAATGCCCGCAGCTCTTGTTGCATCGGTATTTTTCCAGTTGGTATCCCAAACTGTACCGGCATCAAAGAACACCGAGGTACGCAAAGAGTTAGCATATTTATCGTCAACAAACGGCGTTGGGAAAATAAACTCTGCGCTGGCAACGCCCATTGCGTTACCACCAACCGCATCACTGTCACGCTCTAAATAGCAGTTTGCACTGGTATTTGGCGTTGAACAGCCGCGAATATAAACCGCTTTAGGACCGATGTTATTAGAACGGAAGCCACGAACGGTACTTGAACCACCTGCATAGAAGTTGTCATAGAATGGCATTTCTTTACCACCCAGACCATCACCGTAACCCGCACGTAAACGACCTAACAGAACCCATTTGTCGTTACTATCAATTGGATAGTAAGTAGCACTGTCAAAAGTAATTTTATAATACTCGTTGTCTGAACCAGGAATAGTTACTTTACCATTCACGCCAGCACGGCTACCGGAGGTTGGGAAGTAACCACGGTTGAGGCTGTTATAGCTCCAACCTGCGGTAAAGAAGAAATCATTAGCTTTATAATCGGCTTCATCATTCAGGCTTGGTGTTTCATCAACTGATTCCAGATAACGCCACATACCAATCTGCGGTTGCATATCCGTCAGGTCGTTGTGTACATAATCCAGACCAAAGCGTAATGAGTTATTCTCATTAATCGGGAAGCCTAATGTAGTGCCAAGACCATAACTGCTCTTGCTATAGTCAGACAGGTCAGCATCATCAGCGTTAAATTTATCGTAGAAAATCCGTCCGCCTAAGCTCACACCATCTACGGTAAAGTAAGGCTCGGTCACTGATAATTCGACATAGGTACGGTAATCGTTTTTAGTACCATTGATACCAACGCTCTTACCGGTTCCCATCCAGTTATCTTGTTGTAAACCAACCTGGAAGCTCACGCCACTTTCCGTACCGTAACCCACACCAAAGTTGAAGGTACCGGTGTTACGTTCTTTCACTTTGTACACCACATCAACCTGATCTGGCATACCCGGAACGCGCTCGGTTTCCACGTCAACCGTTTCAAAGTAACCTAAACGGTTTAAACGCTCTTTGCCTTGCTCAACCTGATCGTTACCTAACCATGCACCTTCCATCTGACGCATTTCGCGACGCAGTACGGAATCTTTACTGACATCGTTACCTTCAAAGCGGATACGACGCACGTAGAAACGGTTACCCGCATCAACGCTGATATGCAATTTAACGGTTTGAGCGTTGTCATCAATTTCAGGCTGGGTTGCTACCCGAGGATAGGCATAACCATAACGGCCCAACATTTTCTTAATACTGTCTTCAACCTGGGTCACTTTACTGCCGTTGTACAGTTCGCCTGGATTAACTTTCGCCAGTTCTTCAACTTCTGCACCACGACCCGCCAGGTTGCCTTTCACTTCAACACCTGAAAGTTTGTACTGCTTACCTTCAGTCACATTGATAGTGATATAGATGCTCTTTTTATCCGGTGTCAGACTGACGTTAGTAGAGTCAATATTGAAACGGGCATAGCCGCGATCCAAATAGAAACTACGTAACGCTTCGAGGTCACCCGATAATTTTTGTTTCTGATAATTGCGATCGCCAATAAAGTTCCACCAAGGAACCTCGTCGCGCAATTGGAAGCGACTAACTAACTCTTCAGTAGAGAAAGCGTTGTTGCCAACAATATTGATTTGCTGAATAGTGGCTGATGCACCTTCAGTAAAGACTAATTTTAAATCTACGCGGTTACGCGGTAATGGAGTGACAACGGCTTTTACTGAAGCGCTATATTTACCTACGCTATAGTAAAAATCCTCCAGCCCTTTTTCCATTGAACTCAGAGTGGTTCTGTCCAGCGCTTCACCAACCCGAACACCGGAAGATTCCATGTTCTGTTTCAGCATGTCGTCCTTCACCGATTTATTACCGGAGAAGGTGATACTTGCAATCGTTGGACGCTCTTTGACCTGAACAATCAAGGTACTGCCATCACGCAGTACTCGCACATCCTCAAAGTTTCCGGAAGCGAATAAGGCTCGGATAGTGTTCCCGATGTCATTATCGTCGATAGTGTCACCAACACGGACAGGCATATTTAACAATGCAGCCCCTGTGGCAACGCGCTGTAATCCTTCGAAACGAATGTCTTTTACGACAAACCCATCGGCACCGTATGCGGTGGCGCTGCCAAACAGCAGCGACGCTAGAAGCAACTTTTTCATCGCCATCGTTATAATCTGTTAACCCTAACCAAATTCTCTAGCCGTAAAAGCGTGAGAAGTCATTGAAAAGTGCAAGTCCCATCAACAGTACCAATAAGATTGCCCCAACACGATAACTGTAGTCCTGAACTCTCTCAGATACCGGTTTACCTGTTATCTTTTCTATTGCTAAAAACACAAGATGCCCCCCGTCTAACACGGGCAGAGGGAATAGATTGATTATGCCTAAGTTAACGCTGATAAGCGCTAAAAACATTAGATAATAAACCAAACCATACCCTGCTGATATTCCAGCACCTTGGGCTATCGATATCGGACCGCTCAGATTTTTTAACTGCACGTCACCGGTTATCAATTTACCCAGCATTTTGACTGTTAATTTAGTCAATTGCCATGTTTTATCACTTGCCTGATAAATAGCAGTAAACACACTGTACTGACGAGTAATTTTATACTCATCGGGCAGTGGTATCACCTTCGGCGATATCCCGGCGAAACCTTTAGTGGCCCCATCCTCGGATGTCTTTGCTTCCGGCGTCAGAACTAAAGAGTGGCTTGCGCCATTTCTTTCTATTACTAACTCTATAGGAACATTTGGGCTTTGGCTGACCAGTTTGACAAACTCAGCCCATTGTCCGAAATCTTTACCATTGATCTTAACCAGTCTGTCACCCGCCTGTAAACCTGCCTTTTCTGAGGCAGAACCAGGTTGAACCACATCCAGAACTGGTTCGATCTGGGGAAGTTTAGGTATAAAACCTAAACTTCTTATAGGATCCTGTTTCTCCGGATCAAACTTCCAACCGGTAAGATTCACGGTTTTAGTTTGGTCCAGCGTAGTACCGAATGGTGCAACGGTAAGCTCCATTTGGCTTTCACCAATTTGGCCTACTAACGCCAGGCGAACAGAATCCCAATCAGGCGTTTCGATACCATTAATGGCTTTTAGTTCCATTCCCGCAGAAATATTTGCTTGTGCAGCAATAGATTGCGGTTCAATTTCACCAATTACCGGACGTAAGCTTGGCACACCAATAATAAACACCAGCCAGTAGGCAAAAATAGCAAACAAAAAGTTAGCTATTGGTCCGGCCGCAATAATCGCTGCGCGTTGGCATACGGTTTTATTATTAAATGCCTGATTGCGGTATTGAGGTTCAACCTCTTCTGCCCGCTCGTCCAGCATCTTTACATAACCACCAAGGGGAATCATCGCGACAACGTATTCGGTGCCCCGCTTATCAGTACGTCGCCATATTGCTTTACCAAAGCCAATAGAGAAACGAATAACTTTTACTCCACAGCGGCGCGCGACCCAAAAGTGGCCAAACTCATGTACTGTTACCAAAATACCCAGCGCAACAATAAACGCAGCTACGGTTCCAACAATATTCATAGGCGATCGCTATTCCGTCTAACCTTTAAAAAACCAGGAAAATCAAACAGGCAAAAACTGGGATTGCCGCAGTCAGGCTATCAATTCGGTCCAAAACACCACCATGACCGGGAATTAAATTACCACTGTCTTTAATACCGGCTTCACGCTTAAACATACTCTCGGTTAAATCTCCCAGTACGGAGGCCAATACCGCCAGAACTGAACTGATTAATAACGTATTTAAAGAGATATGCAGCGGTGCATACAGGCTAAACAACCATGCCAGCAGCGCAGATGATATTAATCCGCCCACTAAGCCTTCCAGCGTTTTACCTGGAGAAACTTTAGGTGCCAGTTTATGTTTACCAAACAGACGTCCAAACGCATAGGCTCCGGAGTCAGCGCCCCAAACCAGGAACATAACGTACAGTAACCACCAGGCTCCAGTATAGCTATTTTCTTCAAAACCATACTGACGTAACGTCAACATACCCCAAAAAAATGGCACAATGGTCAGAACGCCAAAAATCAGACGTAACAGCCGGGAATGTTTCCAGAACTGTGCGGAAGCCGGATAAAACAGCACCATCAGCAGCGCCAGAACCCACCAGCCCAATGACGCTAGCAGAAAACCTTCAACCGCAGGATGTAATAACATTGGCAATGGAGAAATATAGGTTGGCCAATAGAGCGCAAACAAACCAATACCACAGATAACCGCCAGCGTAATGCGTTGCACTGGTGTTCCCATACCTGCTAACTGTCCCCACTCCCATGCAGCCAACATACAAATCGCAATAGTCATAATGGCGAAAGGCAGCGGCGGCAACATAAACAGTGCAGCAATAACCAGAGGAATAAGAATCAACGCGGTAATGATGCGTGACTTTAACACGAGAACCTCCTACAGTTCCTAAATGCTCGCGGGTTCAGTCCCACCAAAACGGCGTTCGCGTTGTGCAAATGCATTGAGCGCACCTTCAAAAACAAGTTCATCAAAATCAGGCCATAGCACTTCTGTAAAATAGAGCTCTGCATAAGCTATCTGCCACAGCAAGAAGTTACTTATCCGATGCTCACCGCCGGTCCTGATCACTAAATCTACCGGAGCCAAATCACACAAATTGATATACTGGCTCACCATTTGTTCGCTGATATCATCAGGCTCGATATCACCACTTTTTACCTGCTGAGCAATTTGTTGAACTGCCTGAATAATATCCCAACGTCCACCGTAATTTGCTGCAATATTTAATGTCAGTCCGGTATTGGCTTCAGTTACTGCTTCAGCACGCTGAATACGCCCTTGTAAGCGTTCACTAAAACGCGCGGTATCACCGATAATTTTTAAACGGACATTATGTTTATGTAAGCTCTTTACCTCTTTATCCAGAGCCCGAATAAAAAGCTCCATTAAGGCAGTCACTTCTTGAGGAGGGCGATTCCAGTTCTCGCTACTGAATGCATAAAGCGTTAGTGCCTCAATACCATTATTAACGGCGAAACTCACAGCTCTGCGTACAGCTTTCGCACCTTCCTGGTGACCAAAGATTCTCATTTTACCTAACTGCTTAGCCCAACGTCCGTTACCATCCATAATAATAGCAACATGACGGGGTACAGAGGCTTTTGGGTTATTCACTTGCTGCTTAGCGGGCGACATAACTTGTTAGAATTCCTCAGCTAAAAATAGAACAACCGTAAGAGACTGTTGTTTTTCTTGCGCAAAAAAGCCGTGAACTCTTCACGGCCCAAAAAAACAGCTCGTTAACGCGCTTTTCTACCGCCCAAATCCATGGATCGGATAGCTTAAACCGCATGATGAGACAAACTATACCATTTCGCCCCAATTGGAACAAATCAACCATTGTTAATGATTCCATGATGCAATAATTTGGTCTGCCTGCGCTCTGGCCCATAAATCTATCGCTAAAACCTCATCAATACTGAGAGGTTCCGCATGAACCAGCGATGCCATCACTTGATTATTAATAGCGGCAATATCAGTAAACCCAATTTTACCCTGTAAGAATGCACCAACGCTACACTCATTAGCAGCATTTAACGTTGTCGTTGCGGCCTGACCTGCATGACTGGCTTCAATAGCCAATTTCAGACAAGGATAGCGATCAAAATCTGGCTGTTCAAACGTCAATGCGCCGATACTGCAAAAATCCAGGTGATTAACCCCGGATGTTACCCGATTTGGATAAGCCATTGTGTGTGCAATTGGCGTACGCATATCCGGTGTCCCCAATTGTGCAATGACACTACCATCATGATAACGCACCATTGAGTGGATAACCGACTGAGGGTGAATCAATACTTCCATCTGCTCTGGCGATGCATTAAACAACCAACGTGCCTCAATGTATTCCAGCCCCTTATTCATCATAGTTGCTGAATCGACAGAAATCTTGCGTCCCATTGACCAGTTAGGATGTGCACAGGCCTGATCCGGTGTCATGTGCTTTAATTGTTCTACCGCAGTTTTTCTAAAAGGTCCGCCGGATCCGGTTAATACAATACGGGTAATACCCTGCTCTTCTAATGAAGCACTGCCAAGATCTTTTTGCACGGCTTCCGGCATGCTCTGAAAAATAGCATTATGCTCACTGTCGATTGGCAAGAGTTGTGCCCCTGATTGGGCAACCGCATCCATAAACAGACGACCACAGGTAACCAGTGACTCTTTATTGGCTAATAATACCTGTTTGCCCGCTCTTATCGCGGCCAGTGTCGGCAACAGGCCAATTGCACCGACAATGGCCGCCATCACTTGATCAACTTCCGCATCTTCAGCCAATTCACAGGCGGCCTGAATACCACTGACGACTTCCGTCTTCACCCCTTCAGATTTAAGGATGGTACGTAGTTGTTGTGCTGAAGTTTCATCAGCCATTGAAGCAAAGCGGGGACTAAACTCCCGACACTGCATCGCCATCTTTTCAACATTGCTACCGGCAACTAATGCAAACACACTGAATAAATGTGGATTTTCCCGGACTACCGACAATGTACTGTGACCAATAGAACCAGTAGATCCAAGAATAGTTATTTTTTTCATTAGGCTAATTCATTATCACTGACAAATACGCTGGTATTTCGGCAGAAGCGCGCCTGTCGAAATTGAATGCTGCACATATTACTCTTTTCATAGTGAAGAGATCACTAATTAACTTAGTCGGCTGAACCGCGTTATCTCTCGTTTTGTAAAAAAAAAGCCCGGTGCTGGTAACAGCCACCGGGCCATAATTCAAAACAGAATCAGAACGCCATTAACTCTGCTTCTTTCTCAGTTAATGCTTCATCCACTTTCTTGATATAAATATCAGTCAGTTTTTGAATCTCATCCTGTGTTTTACGCTCATCATCTTCGCTGATCTCTTTATCTTTCAGCAGCGCTTTAACTTTGTCGTTAGCATCACGACGAACGTTACGGATAGAAACACGACCTTGCTCTGCTTCATTACGCACAACTTTAGTCAAATCCTTACGGCGTTCTTCAGTTAACGGAGGAAGTGGAACACGAATAACTGTGCCCGCAGAAGATGGATTTAAACCTAAATCAGCTGACATAATCGCTTTTTCAACCGCCGGGCCTAAGCTGCGGTCAAATACAGTAATTGCCAGAGTGCGGGAATCTTCAACCACTACGTTGGCTAACTGACGCAAAGGGGTTGCTGAGCCATAGTAATCAACCTGAACACCATCAAGAATGCTTGGATGAGCACGGCCAGTACGAACTTTGCTGATATGTGTTTTAAACATTTCCAGGCACTTTTCCATGCGTACCTGAGCATCTTGTCTAATATCGTTAATCACGTTGCTAACCTTTTAATGCTAGTAATATGGTGGGCCACGCCTTATGCACAGCCCGCGAATAAGAAATTTGCTACTTTGCTTCAACACTCATCTTCAGCCTGAAGAGAAGCATACTATAAGCTTTTATTTTACCGTCGCGCTGAATTATTCAGCCGGTTTGGTAATTAAAGTCCCTTCAGCTTCGCCCATCACTACACGGCGTAAGGCACCAGGCTTATTCATATTAAATACGCGAATCGGTAAGTTATGGTCACGAGCCAGTGTAAATGCCGCCAGATCCATCACTTTCAGTTCCCTCTCTAATACATCCTGATAGCTCAGGGTTTCATACAACGTTGCCTCTGGGTTTTTCACCGGATCATCGGAGAACACACCATCAACTTTGGTGGCCTTCAATACTACATCCGCTTCAATTTCAATGCCGCGTAAACAGGCAGCAGAATCGGTAGTAAAGAATGGATTACCCGTACCCGCAGAGAAAATTACTACGCGACCATGACGCAACAGGCTGATAGCTTCTGCCCAGCTGTAATCATCACAGACGCCGTTAAGAGGAATAGCTGACATCAGACGGGCGTTCACATAGGCACGATGTAGCGCATCACGCATAGCCAGTCCGTTCATTACGGTAGCTAACATTCCCATGTGGTCGCCCACTACACGGTTCATACCGGCTTTTGCCAGGCCTGCACCGCGGAATAGATTGCCGCCACCAATAACTACACCAACCTGAATGCCTAACTCGACCAGCTCTTTAATCTCTTGTGCCATGCGATCTAACACACTGGCATCAATGCCAAAACCTTCAGAGCCCTGTAAGGCTTCGCCACTTAATTTAAGTAGGATTCTTTGATATACGGGTTTCGCGTTAGTAGCCATAGTCTTGTTTCCTGGTTGGCTGTTTATAATGGTCTGTTTATTCTAAAAAAACGGACCGATATGGTGATCGATCCGCCTTTTATGCATCAAGCTAAGCTTACTTAGTCATCGCAGCAACTTCTGCTGCAAAGTCTACTTCTACTTTCTCGATACCTTCACCCACTTCGAAGCGGATAAATTGTACAACGCCAGCTTTCTTCTCTTTCAGCAGATCGCCAACGGTTTTGCTTGGGTCCATAACGAAAGCCTGACCAGTCAGAGAGATCTCGCCGGTGAACTTACGCATACGGCCTTCAACCATTTTCTCAGCGATTTCGCGAGGTTTGCCAGATTGCATAGCGATGTCGATCTGGATTTCGTGCTCACGAGTAACCACGTCAGCAGGTACATCGTCTGGAGAAACGAACTCAGGCTTGCTTGCAGCAATGTGCATAGCAACATGCTTAACCAGCTCATCAGTAGTACCGGTTGCAGAAACCAGAACACCGATACGAGCACCGTGCATGTAAGCGCCCAGTCTGTCGCCTTTAACTACTTCAACGCGACGAATATTGATGTTCTCACCAATTTTCGCTACCAGCGCAGTACGCTGCTCTTCAAATTTTGCTTTTAATACTTCAACATCGCTGATGTTTTCAGCCAGTGCTGCATCAACAGCTGCGTTAGCAAAAGCCAGGAAACCTGCATCTTTAGCAACGAAGTCAGTTTCACAGTTAACTTCCATGATGACGCCCACTTTGGCATCAGCAGCAATTTTAGTCAGGATAACGCCTTCAGCAGCTACACGACCAGCTTTCTTAGCCGCTTTTGCCTGACCTGATTTACGCATGTTGTCGATAGCCAGCTCGATATCGCCATTTGCTTCAACCAGCGCTTTCTTACATTCCATCATACCAGCACCGGTACGATCGCGAAGTTCTTTTACTAGAGCTGCAGTAATTTCAGCCATTCTCTTTATCCTCGGTTATTCTTTGTCGGATGTTCTGTTGCATAAATAAGCAAAAAGGGAGCCTGCAAAGGCCCCCTAACCAACATATCTAATACCTGGTTAATAAGGGCTCTCTAATGGAGCACGCCTTATTACTCTGCTTCGATGAAGCTTTCTTCTACAGCCTGAACGCCCTGGTCTGAACGACCTTCACGTACGGTTGCAGCAACAGCGCCAAGGTACAGTTGTACTGCACGGATAGCATCATCGTTACCAGGGATAACGAAGTTAACACCGTCCGGATCAGAGTTAGTATCAACAACAGCAAATACAGGGATACCCAGGTTGTTTGCTTCTTTGATAGCAATGTGTTCGTGATCGGCATCGATAACGAAAATTGCATCAGGCAGGCCGCCCATATCTTTGATACCACCCAGGCTGTTCTCAAGCTTTTCCATTTCACGAGTACGCATCAGCGCTTCTTTCTTGGTCAGCTTATCGAAAGTACCATCTTGTGCCTGGACTTCTAATTCTTTCAAACGTTTGATTGACTGACGAACTGTTTTCCAGTTAGTCAGCATGCCACCTAACCAACGGTGGTTAACGTAGAATTGGTTGCAGCTCTTTGCAGCTTCTTTTACTGGCTCGGATGCAGCGCGTTTAGTACCAACAAACAGGATTTTGCCTTTATGAGACGCGATCTTGCCTAACTCAGCCAGAGCTTCGTTAAACATTGGTACAGTTTTTTCAAGGTTGATGATATGAACTTTGTTACGAGCACCGAAGATGAAAGGTTTCATTTTCGGGTTCCAGTAACGAGTCTGGTGACCAAAGTGAACACCAGCCTTGAGCATATCGCGCATTGATACAGTTGCCATTATTACCTCTATGAGTAAAGTTTGGGGTTATGCCTCCACGTATCCCATAACGCCGACCCCTGAACAATAATGTTCCGGAGCACCCCGCCGTATGTGTCGATACGTGTGTGTTATAACGTTGATTAATGTTAGTGGAGATCTCATTGCCTAAGAACACAACTGAGTGATGTTAATAGTGCGGATTTCCGGCGCGCTTTATACCATAAAAGTGGCAATAAATGCCACTACTTACTATGAGTAATAGCGAAAAAACTATGGGAAAAGCGAAAAAGCACCGCATCACACACTTTGACTCAGCGTGATGCGGAACGATTTATCTTAAGTCTAGCTTAGTTACGGATGATTTTCCCATCCTGATATACCCACTTACCATCCACCATAGTGCGTACTACCTGACCTACCATCTCCATGCCAGTGAAAGGACAGGATTTGCCGCGGGTCAGCATGGCGTGCGGGTCGACAATCCACTCTTTTTTCGGATCGATAAGTACCAGGTCAGCCAGGCCACCAACGCTCAGATGACCACGGTCTTTCCAGTCAAACGCGGCCGCCGGGCCCGCTGTCATTTTGTGAATCAGCGCCTGCAAGTTCCATTGACCGGTTTGTACCAGACAGCTATGTAACACACTAAATGCAGTTTCAAATCCGGCAAATCCACAAGGCGCTTCGTTAAACTCACAGTCTTTTTCTTCATAAGCGTGTGGTGCATGATCTGTGGCAATGGCATCCAGTGTGCCATCTTTTAAACCTTCGATTAGCGCGACAATATGTTCATTAGTCCGCAAAGGTGGGTTAACTTTAAATGCAGAATCAAAAGACTCGATGGTTTTGTCCACCAGACATAGATGATGTGGTGTCACTTCAGCCGTCACCTTAATGCCTTTGGCCTTCGCTTCACGAATTAAATCTACTGCGCCTTTACTACTCACATGGGCAATATGCACATGACCGCCAGTCATTTCAGCCAGCATGATTTCACGGGATACTGCAATGTTCTCCGCTTCTGCCGGACGGCCTTTCAGGCCCAGTTTGGCGGAAACACACCCTTCATGCATCACGCCATCTGCTACCAGACAGCAATCTTCTGAGTGAGAAATTACCGGCAGATTAAACATGCTGGCATATTCCAGTGCTGCACGCATCAGGCGGCCATCATTAACATAGTAACCATCGTCAGAGAATGCTCTGGCTCCGGCCTGTGCCATATCTCCAATTTCTGACAGCTCTTTACCTTCCAAGCCTTTAGTCACCGCACCGGTAATTTCAACCCGCACCACCGCATCAGTCTGAATTTTATGTTTCATTCCGGCGACAATAATCGCCTGATCGATAACCGGACGGGTATTGGCCATGGTCAGGATAGTGGTAAAGCCACCAGCGGCAGCCGATGCGGTACCGGTTAACAGATCTTCTTTTGCTTCTTGTCCTGGCTCACGCAGGTGACAGTGGATATCAATAAAGCCCGGACTGACAACTAACCCACTGGCATCAATGACTTCATCGCTTGCTTCTGCACTCAGTGATTTTCCAACCGCTGCCACTTTTCCGTTGGCAATACGAATATCCAGCACATCATCTAAACCATTAGCAGGATCGATCAGGTGACCATTTTTAATTAACCACTGTGCCATTATGCTTGTACCCCATCAGCTAAAGTTAAAGATAGAACTGCCATTCTGACTGCCACACCATTATTTACTTGTTCTTCAATGGCCGAAAAACGCCCGTAAGCCACATCCGGTGATATTTCCAGACCACGGTTCATTGGGCCAGGGTGCATCACTAATACATTCTCTTTTGCCAGTTTCAAACGCTCATCATTAATACCGAAAATACGGGCATATTCACGCGGCGTTGGGAATAACCCCTTCTTCTGACGTTCCAACTGGATACGCAATACGTTTACTACGTCTGCATCCGCAATGGCATCTTCTACACGATGGTGGATGGTGACGCCCATATCCAACATTTCTTTAGGAATTAAGGTCTTTGGTCCGCCAAGATGAACCTCTGCGCCCATCTTCAACAAACCCCAGATATTTGAACGTGCTACCCGGCTATGCAAAATATCTCCCACAATAGCAACTTTCTTACCGGCGATAGAACCGTGGTGTTGGCGAATGGTTAACAGGTCCAATAGCCCCTGAGTGGGATGCTCATGTGCCCCGTCACCGGCGTTAATCACAACAGCCTTAACATAGCGTGTTGCATATTGAGCAGCCCCTTCTGCGCTGTGGCGCATTACAATGGCATCAACACCCATCGCCTGAACGGTTAACAGGGTATCTCTCAGGCTTTCGCCCTTTGCAACGCTGGAAGTAGAAGCGGCAATATTAATCACATCGGCACCCAGATATTTGCCGGCCAACTCAAAGGATGAGCGTGTTCTGGTACTATTTTCAAAGAAGACGTTAACGATTGCTTTTCCGCGCAAAGTAGATAATTTTTTGATGTCTTGCTTAGTTACCTTTTTCATTTCATCCGCGGTATTCAACACACGTTCGATATCAGCCACCGACATGTGTTCCAACCCTAAAATATGTTGGCCTCGCATTATATTTTTCGCTCCTCTGTTGAAATTTGAATCAAAAAAAACCCCCAATCTAATACTTGTTAGTATCTGATTAGGGGTTGATATCAACCTTTTTAGCTATGTGTACTCTCATCCTGCTTTGCCCAATTTACTATTAAGTGGTTTTAAAAACCTCTTACCTCACACTAAAGATAAAAGACAGCGCCCAAACCTTCTTAATCTATCAGATATGGAATTCTAGTCAATAAGTATTAGTTAGCAATCTTCATTTTTTATTTCTCAACACACATTACCCCTTATTACTGAAGGGTTATTGATACGATAAATTTGGTTCTCTTTTGCAGGACTGATACCATATTCAGATCGTGAATTGATTATCGTTGTCAGTTAACCCTGCGTCTCTGAGCTTCGTTATGTTCTGACTCCTATCATTAATGGACAATTTTATGGCTATTTCTATTAAAACCCCTGAAGACATTGCAAAAATGCGTGTGGCCGGTCGCCTGGCCGCTGAAGTATTGGAAATGATCGAGCAGTACGTTAAGCCTGGCGTAACCACCGGCGAACTGGATCGTATTTGCCATGACTATATTACCAACACTCAGCACGCAGTTTCTGCCAGCCTTGGTTATCACGGATTTCCTAAGTCTGTATGTATCTCTGTGAACGAAGTGGTATGTCACGGTATTCCCAGCGATGACAAAAAGCTGAAAGATGGCGATATCGTTAATATTGACGTTACTGTAATCAAAGATGGCTTCCATGGTGATACCTCCAAAATGTATTTTGTTGGTAAGCCAACCATTCTGGGTGAACGCCTGTGTCGTGTAACTCAGGAAAGCTTATATCTGGCCTTAAAAATGGTTAAGCCTGGCATTCGCCTGCGCACTCTGGGCAAGGCTATTCAACAGTATGTTGAGAAGCAGGGATTCTCAGTAGTCAGAGAGTACTGTGGTCATGGTATTGGTGAGGGTTTCCATGAAGAGCCTCAGGTACTGCACTATGATGCTGATGATGGTGGCGTAGTATTGCAGAAAGGCATGACCTTTACCGTTGAGCCGATGGTTAACGCCGGTGATTTTCGTATTCGCACCATGAGCGATGGCTGGACGGTGAAAACTAAAGACCGCAGTTTATCTGCTCAATATGAGCATATGATTGCCGTTACTGACACCGGTTGTGAAATTCTGACTTTACGGAAAGATGATACCATTGAGGCGATATTGACGCCTGATGCCTGATTGTTTTGTGGGTGTTGTTTTGAATGGCTAACGTGATGTTGGCCATTTTTGTTATTGGAGTACGAGTTTGTTTTAAATTAACTCTGAGGATATTCCGGCCGTAAAAACTCTCTACCCATATCACTTCTGCTCTCGGCCGGAAGAGCATCGGTACTTAACTTCATTGGGCTTCGGGCCTAGCCCGCTTAGGGGCACTTCGTTGGCTAACGCCAAGTCGACCCCAACAGCGGTCTCTCCCTCAGATTAACTTTGTTAGCTAACTAAACATTATTTCCTAACCGTCACGCTTTCATCTGGCGAATTATCAGGTTTACAGGTAGCTTAAGTAATAGTGAGTTGTCCTCAGCGGCAACGATAGATTATTTTGTGATTAACTCTGCCATCAAAAGGTGATTGTCACTATGTTTGAGCACGTTTTGCTGAAAAAGCCCTGCGACCCTTCCTGTTTGAGTAACAGTGAATTGACGTTACCCAATTTGAAACTGGAGCTGGAACGTTTTCAGGCCTGGCTGAAGGAAGCTTTTGAAGCAGACGTAGCGGTTGATGAGCTGCTTAAAGCGCGTTCAGATTATATAGACCATCTGCTACAGCGGCTCTGGCTCTTTCACGGTTTTATTAAACCAACGGCAAAAGGATTGGCTAATCGCAGTGGACTCGCGTTAATTGCCGTCGGGGGTTATGGCCGCAGCGAACTACACCCTCTTTCTGATATTGATATTTTAATTCTCAGTGACCAACCATTAAACGAAGAGCAATCTCAGCGGGTTGGAGAAATCATCACCTTGCTGTGGGATTTAAAACTGGAAGTAGGCCATAGCGTACGCACGCTGGAGCAATGTCTGGAAGAGAGTATTGCCGATCTGACTGTAGCCACCAACCTGATTGAATCACGATTAATTTGCGGTGACGTTACGTTATTTCTTTCACTACAAAAGCATATTTTTGGGCAGGAGATCTGGCCATCAGATACGTTCTTCCATGCTAAGTGTCAGGAACAAGAAGAACGCCACCAGCGTTATCATGGTACCAGCTATAACCTTGAGCCCGATATTAAAGCCAGCCCCGGTGGTTTACGAGATATTCATACTTTGCTGTGGGTAGCCCGTCGCCATTTTGGAGCGACTTCTCTTGATGAAATGGTGAGTTTTGGTTTTTTAACTCCTGCAGAATGTACGGAGTTGGAGGAATGTCAGGCTTTCTTATGGCGTATTCGTTTTGCCCTGCACCTCATTTTGCCGCGCTACGATAACCGCCTGTTATTCGATCGGCAGTTAAGTGTTGCGACTCTACTGGGATATAAAGGAGAAGGTAACCGCCCAATAGAACGTATGATGAAAGATTATTATCGCGTTACCCGTCGGGTAGCGGAGCTGAATCATATGTTATTGCAGCTATTTGATGAGGCAATTTTAGCCGTTGACCATACCGATAAGCCGCAAATTTTGGATGAACGTTTTCAGCTACGCGGTCAGTTAATTGATTTACGCGACCCTAATCTGTTTATCGAACAGCCGGAAACTATTCTGGGGTTGTTCTACCGTTTGGTAAGTAATCCTGATATTAAAGGTATTTACTCAACCACCCTGCGCCATCTTCGTTATGCTCGTCGCCATCTGAAGCAGCCGCTATGTGAGTTACCTGCAGCTCGTCAGTTGTTTATGGCTATCTTGCGTCACCCAGGCGCCGTCAAACGAGCTATTGTGCCAATGCATCGTCACAGCGTACTGGCGGCCTATATGCCGCAATGGGGAAAAATTGTCGGCCAGATGCAGTTTGACCTGTTCCACGTCTATACCGTTGATGAACATACTATTCGGGTGTTACTAAAACTGGAAAGTTTCGCCGATGAAGAGACCCGTCAGGCTCATCCTCTCTGCGTGGAACTTTTCCCTCGCTTACCAAAACAGTCACTGTTGTTTATGGCAGCGCTGTTTCACGATATCGCTAAAGGCCGTGGAGGCGATCACTCCACTCTCGGTGCAGAAGACGCTAAAGATTTTGCCGCATTGCACGATCTCAACTCTAACGAGGTTGATTTAGTCAGTTGGCTGGTCAGGCAGCATTTGCTGATGTCAGTGACCGCTCAGCGCCGTGATATACAAGATCCGGAAGTCATTCAACAATTTGCTGCCGAAGTGCAAACAGAAACCCGATTACACTATCTGATTTGCCTCACCGTAGCGGATATCTGCGCGACTAATGAACCTCTGTGGAATAGCTGGAAGCAGAGCCTGTTACGTGAACTCTATTTCGCAACAGAAAAACAGCTACGCCGTGGCATGCAGTATCGACCGGACTTAAGAGAACGCGTTCGACATCATCGTGCTCAGGCGCTGGCCCTGTTGCGACGGGATAATATTGATGAGGCCGCGCTGCATAACCTCTGGAGTCGATGCCGGGCCGACTATTTTTTACGCCATACGCCGGGCCAGTTAGCCTGGCACGCCCGCCATCTGGTCAATCATAAATCCGATAAGCCACTGGTGCTTATTAGTCCTACCCCTAACCGGGGGGGAACAGAAATCTTTATTTATAGCCATGACCGTCCTTATCTGTTTGCTGCAACCGTTGGTGAGTTGGACAGAAAAAATCTGAGTGTTCACGATGCTCAAATTTTCACTAATCGTGATGAGATGGCAATGGACAGTTTTATCGTTCTGGAACCTAACGGCAAACCGTTGACCGCTGACCGCCATCAGACTATTCGGGAAGGATTAGAGCAAGCGTTAACGCAGCCAGTTTATGAACGCCCGCGCCCACGTATGCTATCTTCTAAACTTCGTCACTTTAATGTTGCAACGCACGTGACGTTTTTACGTGGCCACAGCGAACGACGCACATATATGGAACTGGTTGCCCTTGACCAGCCGGGACTGTTGGCCAGAGTGGGTGAAGTATTTGCGGATTTAGGACTATCGCTACACAGCGCACGTATCTCCACTATTGGAGAGCGAGTTGAAGACTTGTTCATTCTCACAAACAGTGAACGAACAGCGTTATCTTCTGAAATTTGCGAACTTTTGAAACAAAGGTTGACAGAAACCCTGAATCCAACGGATAAATATGGCCCCAAATAATATTCCTTTAAATACACGACATCAGGAAAAGAGATGCAGCAGTTAAAAACCGTTATAGAAACCGCCTTTGAACGCCGTGCTGAAATTACTCCGGCGAATGCAGATACCGTTCTTCGTGAAGCTGTTAAGCAAACTATTGCTAAATTAGACAGCGGTGAATTACGCGTTGCCGAAAAAATCAACGGTGAGTGGGTCACACATCAGTGGCTTAAAAAAGCGGTTCTGCTTTCGTTCCGTATTAACGACAATGTCGTCATGGATGGCGCAGAAGCCCGCTATTTCGATAAAGTTCCAATGAAATTTGCCGACTATGATGCTGCTCGTTTCCAGCGTGAAGGTTTCCGCGTGGTTCCACCAGCCAGCGTTCGTCAGGGTGCTTTTATTGCCCGTAACACCGTGTTGATGCCATCCTATGTCAACATTGGTGCTTATGTTGATGAAGGCTCCATGGTTGATACCTGGGCAACCGTCGGTTCCTGTGCCCAAATTGGTAAAAATGTTCACCTGTCTGGCGGCGTAGGTATTGGTGGTGTACTTGAGCCACTACAAGCCAATCCAACCATTATTGAAGATAACTGTTTTATCGGCGCCCGTTCAGAAGTAGTGGAAGGCGTAATCGTTGAAGAAGGTTCCGTTATCTCTATGGGTGTTTACATTGGCCAAAGCACACGTATTTACGATCGTGAAACTGGAGAAGTCCATTACGGCCGCGTTCCAGCAGGCTCAGTAGTGGTTTCAGGTAACCTGCCATCTAAAGATGGCAAATACAGCCTGTACTGTGCGGTTATCGTGAAAAAAGTAGATGCTAAAACTCGTGGCAAAGTGGGAATTAACGAATTGTTACGGACTATTGATTAATTATTCTCACCAATCTGAATCAAATTCAAAACGCGGGCACTGCCCGCGTTTTCATTCCAATAAACCCAAACTAAAAATCACCCCAAAACTCAATATATTTTGGTTCTTCCGGCGCTTCAAAACTCTCCGGCAGTGAAAAACTAAATTCATGTGCAAAATAGCTAGCCAGATCGTAACCGTAATAAATGATATCCATCTGATAGACGGAAAATACCGGATTGCCAGCCTCATTGGGTGTAGCAGGAATATAGCGATGAGAATAAATGGGAATAAGTTTAGGATAAGTATAGAAATGTTGGCTGACGATAACTTCTCTCTCTTCCGCACTCCCCGGTTTCTCACCCCATGAATTCTCCCAATAGCTATTGTTTTCCACATCAAACAACATGCCTTCCAACGGCCAATTGATACGTTGTTCAATCTGCTGTTTTACTTTGGTGGAATTCAGGCCCGCGCGCCAATTTACGAATCGCTCTGAAACCGGCATTGCCGCTTGAAGAAACTGTTTTAAATCAGGAGGAAAAGTGACTTGAAATTCACTCTGAATCGCAACAAATTCCTCATCACTTAAGCCCTCAACAAAGCTAACACCGCTCTGTTTCAGACGCTTAATCAGTAATGTTATCTGTGAAATATTCATGATGTTACGCCAGTCCCAGTTTAATGCGCCTTCACGGTTAATATTCAAATACCAGCTTTTATCCAGCCGTCTGTCCGCATATTCATCATCCAGCAGAGACGTTGCTTTCCTGATAATTTCCGCCACTTTCCCTGGCGTTAGCGGTTTAAGCTGAGAATAGTCTCTCGCCCTTTGTTGCTGCTCCGGCGTAACTGCACTGATGATATCACCGTAAAATAACCATGGATTATGAAACTGATAATGAACCGTTAACCAGGGGTAAGCTTTGCACCCTGCAACCCAGACGCGTAAAAAGAGATAGTCACTATTTGCCGCATCAGGATCCCATAACACTCGCCAGAAAAAATCAACGCCATCTACATGGATCCTACGTAACTTCATACGCATGTTTATTCCTTTTTAAACATTAGGGTAGTGATTGATATCCCCTGCTATAATAATTATTGCACCGTCATAAAAATAAATCAGGAAGGTTTTCTTATGTACGATAATCTCACCAGTCTCGGTATTACCAATCCTAAACAGATCGACCGCTATAGCCTGCGTCAGGAAGCCAGTAATGATATTTTAAAAATCTATTTCCGTAAGGAAAAAGGAGAGTTTTTTGCCAAAAGCGTCAAATTCAAATATCCACGCCAGCGCAAAACAATTTTAGCTAATCCGGGTGCAGAGAAATCCTATAAAGAAGTTCATGAAATCAGCCCTAACCTTCGCCATGTCATTGAAGAACTTGATAAGATTTGTCACGGAGAACGTATCGAGGTCGACATAAAGAAAAAAATTCTTTCGGACCTGCGCCACCTCGAACAGGTTGTTACTCATAAAATTGCTGAAATTGAGGCCGATCTGGAAAAGCTGACGGAAAAAGAAAACGGTAAATAAGCACCGTCTGGCAAGATGATCTTTAATCCTGACGCGGTATAACAGAAAGTAAAAATCCACCGGTTATCAGGGTGGATTTTTACTACACAACTGCATGATTCGATGGCTATAACAAGAAACAACCACTAAGCCAGAGTACCCCAGTGTTTAATCCAGTCTGCGGCAAATACTTCAGGTTCAGAAACTTCGCTTGAATCAATAATTAATACGTCACCAAGTCGGGTCGCTCCTTGCTCCTGCAGCAGCGCATCAAACTTTTTGCCCGCACCACAGAAATTCTCATAGTTACTATCCCCCAGTGCAATTACACCATAACGTAACCCTGGTTGATGCCCTAAGGAATCTTTAATGTCATAAAATAGCGGTTCAATGGAGCCTGGTAAATCGCCCTGCCCGGTGGTTGATGTCACGACCAGAACATGCTCCTGTTCATAGTTCTGCCACTCATCCAAAGTCCCTTCATCAAACACGGAAACATCATGCCCTTGCTCTTGTAACAGGGTTTGAGCTTCTTCAGCAACCATCTGGGCGTTACCGTATACGGTACCAACAAAAATTCCTATTTTTGCCATCGCTTCTTCTCTCAGTTTTAACGGATTATCTGACAGAACTATCCTGAGTTATTGCCAAATTAATTTCAACCCCATTATATTCGGGGCATTGCGAGGTCCATCCAAATTCTGTCATTAAATTCTGCCAGCGAGAATCCCAAGGGGCGGAGATAAGTAATGGTTGATGAGTAACCGGATGCTGAAGAGCTAAATGACTGGCATGTAACATCAAGCCCTGACAGTCGAAATGTTCTGCCACCGCACGATTATGGCGTAAATCACCATAAGCACTATCACCAATAATCGGATGAAAAATATGTTTCATATGGCGGCGAAGTTGATGCTTACGACCCGTTTGAGGCGTTAGCTCAACCAGACTATAGCGTGCAGTATCATAAGGCCCAACGGCAATTGGTACCTCAACTTGTGACAATCCCCGGTAATGGCTAACGGCGGGCTGAGCCTCTTTATCCTGTTTAGCAAACTTATCGGCTATCTTGTCTAACTGTTCCACCAGAGGGTAATCAATGGTATCGGCTTCATGAACATGACCCCGGACCACCGCGTGATAAACCTTATTGAGCTGGTGATGTTCAAACTGTTGAGACATTTGACGCGCCACTTCGCTGGAAAGAGCCATTAACAGCACCCCAGACGTTGGCCTGTCAAGGCGGTGTACGGTGAAAACATGTTGACCAATCTGGTCACGCACCGTTTGCATTACCACCACTTTTTCATGACGATCCAGCCAACTGCGATGAACTAACCATCCGGAAGGTTTGTTTACCGCCACCAGATGTTCATCCTGATATAAAATATCCAGCATTAGAGAGTATCTTTATTAAGTAATCGATCGATTTGATGGAGAGCATCAATCAAAGATTGATGATTTTCAGCCCGCAGATTGAATGCCTCTTCAAAATAAGGCGCAATAGCAATACGGGTAGGTAATGGATTATGCCCTTCTACCAGCGCCCTCATGCGGGGAATAAACACCCACTGTAGCCACTCCTCAGGCGACATAGTATCAATGCAGAAAGGTTCACTACTCTCGAAAACACTCAGCTCAGGCGCACAAGAACCCCATAACGCCTGTTCCTGCATCAACTGCTCTATCTCTCCCAGCAATTGCCAAACCTGATTATCTAAACTCATTATTTTCTCTTGAAATTAACACGACAGGCCTGTCTGAAAGCCTGAGAAAAGATGATGATTGTATCACTTTGAGAATGGTGGGTAAAAAACCAAATATCGAAGGGCAAAAACAAGAAAGGCCCACTGTAATCTACAGTGGGCCTGGTGCGTTATATAGCTTATCCGGCTATGCGCGTTGCTTCCCTGCTCAATCCTTGAAAAATTGTCCTGTCGGTTATCCTAACCTTGCTATCCTTTGCAGCGTCCTACTTTCTTCCTTGTCCGTCATCCTGCATCATCCTGATGCTCTTCCTTGCTAGTCGTCCTGACCCCCTACACTCCGGTAGGTACTCATTCTCCATCCTGGAGGTGTCCGCTAGTTTTTTCCTTAAACTTTCCTGTGCTACCATCCTGATAGCGCCATCCTTGATTGTCTTCCTGACTTTCTACATTCCTGGTAGAATTGGTTTTCATCCTGAAACTGTCCGTTAGTTCTATCCTGAACTATCCTTCATCTTCCTGATGATATCCTTGGGCTCTTCCTAAGCGATTCCACTTGCTTTATCCTAAAGCCGTATCATCCTGATACAGTCCTTATTCCTGAGCTCCCTTTCGATGGACATAGAATCGCTTAATTTCCTCTGTCTCACAATATACCCTGTGAGACTTACATCCTGTAAGACGACGTGTGAGCCATCAAAAAACAAACTAATATCATGATATTTATATGTATTATCAAAAACTCATTTTAGAAATTGACGATATATCTCACAGGGCTTGTAGGATATGTCTCACAAGGTAGTGCGCATCCATTGTAAGACACCGATCCTATTTATTTCGGAAAACTCACCTGTGGTTCAAGTTTTTGCAGAAATACGGTCAATGACTCAGCCAGCGTTTCTCGCTTGGTAGTACCAAAATGTTCAAGCACCACTTCACCAGACAGATTACACAGGGAGACCATTTCCATTTCTGAATCCGTCGTAGCAATAAACAGTGTAGGAACCAGCTTTAACCTGCGCTGTGTCACTAAATGCCCTATCAGATTTTCTTGCAGTCGAATGAAATCTTCATCACTCCAAACCTGAATTAGCGACAGTTCCAACCCCTCAAAACGAGCGGCCATATCTCCGGCATATTGCGAGGTATAAAACTGAGCCCCTTCTTCTCTTAGCGATATATTCAGCGCACGCTCAACATTAGCCAAAGAAGGTTCAGACTCAAAAGGCTGGGGTAACCACAGCACTGATTCATCCTGCGTACGAACAATACAAGGAGAAGCTACGCCGTATAGCATTTCACTGGCAGGTTCATGGCCAACCTTCTGCTGCCACAAATCGATAAAAGAAGTGGTGAATTGAGTTAAAGCGGAGATTACTGGATATGTCATATTTATCTCAAAGATTGCGTTACACTATATGGCAAATTTTCAATGATTATAGCGTTATTCCCTCTTGGGGTAACACCGGAGTAATAGCATGACTTCCCATTATCAAGATAATCAGGCGCTATCAGCCCTTACGCTGGGTAAAGAAACTGCCTATATTGACCATTATGACGCTACGCTGCTACAGCCCGTTCCACGCAGTTTGAATCGTGACCCATTAGGGTTAAATGCCGCTGACCTGCCTTTCCACGGTGCTGATATCTGGACGCTATACGAACTATCCTGGCTCAACAGCCGTGGTTTACCTCAAGTGGCCATCGGTGAAGTTCATATTGATGCAAGCAGCGTAAATCTGGTTGAGTCAAAAAGTTTTAAACTCTATCTCAACAGCTTTAATCAAACTCCGTTTAATAGTTGGGAAGATGTACAGCAGGTACTCACGCGCGATTTATCTCTGTGTGCACAGGGTAATGTTAGCGTAAAACTGTTTCGCCTGGGGCAGCTGACAGGAGACTGCATTGGTACCTTTAACGGCGAATGTATTGACGATCAGCCAATCGAAATTACCTCTTACGACTTCAATGAAAAATTACTGGAACAGGCAACAGAGAAGCAGGCTCCTGTAGTTGAAGAGACATTAATCAGTCACCTGTTAAAATCCAATTGCCTGATTACCCACCAGCCAGACTGGGGTTCAGTAGAGATTCGTTATCGGGGCCCTAAAATTAATCGCGAAGCGCTATTGCGTTATATCGTCTCTTTCCGACACCACAACGAATTTCATGAACAGTGCGTAGAGCGCATCTTTAATGATATTCAACGCTATTGTCATCCGGAAAGCCTCAGTGTGTATGCCCGTTATACTCGCCGGGGTGGGCTGGACATTAATCCTTATCGGACAAATACTCAATTTGAACCCCAAACCAAACGACTGGCCAGACAATAGACTGAACTGCTTGCACAAAGTATCAAAAGCAACAAAGATAGTGCGATAAATCATAATATTAAGTGATGCTTCGCAATATTTATGTAAATGACAGTAAAAAGCACAAGATTACCGTGAATGGTTTCCAGAACATCAGTAAAGTAGAGAGACTCAGGTAAAAACGGTAAGTATTCTTAATCTGAACAAACAGAAAAGCTTGCTGTTACCCTTTTAGCAAACTTTTCAATAACCTCAACGTTAGGGAGTTGGTTTGATTACACATATTAGCCCACCATTAGGTTCTATGGACCTGCTATCACAGCTTGAGGTGGATACATTAAAAAGAACTGCCAGCAGTAACCTCTATCACTTATTTCGTAACTGTTCACTGGCGGTACTCAACGCCGGTAGCCAAACAGACAACAGTAAAGAGTTACTGGACCGTTACAAATCTTTTGATATTAACGTTTTGCGTCGGGAGCGCGGCGTTAAATTAGAGCTGATTAATCCACCAGAAGAGGCCTTCGTTGACGGCCGTCTTATCCATTCGATTCAGTCGAACCTGTTTGCTGTTTTACGCGATATTCTGTTTGTTCATGGCCAACTCACTCAGGCACTAAAACACCAGCAAATGGACCCTGATAATTCAGTGCACTTAACCAATCTGGTGTTTTTTATCCTGCGCAATGCCCGTGCCCTGCACGTTGGTGAAGAACCGAATATGGTTGTTTGTTGGGGTGGTCACTCAATTAATGAAATTGAATATCTGTATGCCCGCAAAGTGGGCAATCAGCTAGGATTACGTAAGCTAAATATCTGTACAGGATGCGGCCCGGGCGCTATGGAAGCACCAATGAAAGGTGCGGCAGTGGGTCATGCTCAACAGGCTTATAAAGATAGCCGGTTTATTGGTTTAACTGAACCGTCGATTATTGCCGCTGAGCCACCAAACCCATTAGTTAATGAATTGCTCATCATGCCGGACATTGAGAAGCGTCTGGAAGCGTTTGTACGCATAGCCCACGGCATTGTCATTTTTCCTGGTGGTGTTGGTACCGCAGAGGAACTGCTTTATCTGCTGGGTATTCTGATGAATCCGGAAAATAAGGATCAGAAACTTCCTCTGGTCCTGACCGGTCCAAAAGAGAGCGCCGATTATTTCGAAGTGCTGGATCAGTTCATTCTGAGCACCTTGGGTGAACAAGCTCGTAAGCACTATAAAATCATCATTGACGATCCGGAAGAAGTAGCCCGGGTGATGAAAAACGGTATGTCTGCGGTAAAAGAGAACCGCCGTGCGACCGGGGATGCCTACAGCTTTAACTGGTCTATTAAGATTGCCCCAGACCTGCAGCATCCTTTCGAGCCAAGTCATGAGAATATGGCAAACCTGAATCTTTTCCCTAATCAACCACCGGAGCAATTAGCCGCAGCATTACGCAGAGCCTTTTCTGGCATTGTCGCCGGGAACGTAAAAGACGTGGGTATTCAGGCTATTGAACAATACGGTCGTTATAAAATTCATGGCGACCCACAAATGATGAAAGACATGGACAAGCTACTGCAAGGTTTTGTTGCACAGCACCGCATGAAGTTGCCGGGTTCGGTTTATACCCCTTGTTATGAGATTTGTACTTAATCGACCTCGCGCAATAACCATTAACTCTGCCGGAGGTAACTCCGGCAGCTTACGGATAAGCGAAACCTATGCCTATACATCTGCTGATTGTTGATGCCCTCAATCTGATTCGTCGTATTCATGCAGTACAAGGTTCCCCTTGTGCCCCTACCTGTGTACGGGCTCTTGAACAGCTGATTCAACACAGCCAGCCTACCCATGCGGTTGCCGTATTCGATGATGAGCAACGTAATACCGGTTGGCGTCACACGCTCTATCCTGACTATAAAGCGGGCCGTTCACCGATGCCGGAATCGCTGGTAGATGAATTGCCACAACTAAAAACCGCTTTCGAGCAGGCCGGGGTAACCTGCTGGCAATCCAGTGGGGATGAGGCTGACGATCTGGCTGCAACTCTGGCGCACCATATCAGCCAGAGAGGCTATCAGGTAACGATTGTGTCAACGGATAAAGGTTATTGCCAACTGTTAGCGCCAACCTTACGCATTCGCGATTATTTTCAAAAGCGCTGGCTGGACATTCCTTTTATTGAACAAGAATTTGGCGTTAAACCAACCCAACTGGCTGATTTCTGGGGATTAGCCGGTATAAGCAGCAGCAAGATCCCTGGAATTGCAGGAATTGGCCCCAAAGCGGCAGCAACACTACTTAACCAATATGAAACGCTGGATGAAATATATCGGCAGATAGATACCGTGCCGGATAAGTGGCGTAACAAGCTAATCGAACATAAAGAGCTAGCCTATCTGTGCCGGGAAATCGCTACGCTAAAGCAAGATATCCATTTAGAGGGGAATCTTCAGCAACTTCGGCTCAACAAGATGAACGAAGACAGCCTCAACTAAACAAAAAGCCCCGCAGTTTATTCACCACAGGGCTAAATTGAATTGACTTTATCAGCGATTAATCACGTTCATCGCGTCGGCCAGGTATTGATGCCCAAATACGACGAACATGTACTGTAACCTCTTCACGATCGTGATAAAGCTGCTTTGCATTAATTTGTGCGTTGATGCCATTCTCTTTTAGCTTATCTTCGATAGCTTTTAAGTTCTGACATACTTCTTCGTAGCGCTTTTTCATCGGTAGCTTCAGGTTGAAGATGGCCTCACGACACCAACCTTTAATTAGCCAGTCGGCCATCAGGTTGGCTACCCGCCAGGGTTTCTCCACCATATCGCATACTACCCAATAGTTTGTCGAGTTGGCTGGTTCATAGCGAAATCCATCTTCACGATGATGGGTTACCTGCCCGGTATCCATAATGCTTTGAGCCATAGGGCCATTATCTACTGCATCAATCATCATACTGCGCTGAACCAACTGATAGGTCCAACCGCCAGGACAGGCACCAAGGTCTACAGCTCTCATGCCACTGGCTAAACGTTCTTCCCATTCATCTGCAGGAATAAACACATGAAATGCTTCCTCCAGCTTAAGAGTCGAACGACTCGGAGCTTCCGCCGGAAACTTCAGGCGAGGGATACCCATAAAAAACGGTGAATTATTATTGCTGTATGAATAGCCAACATAACAACAACCACTGGCAATAAAGAACACATGTACCACCGGACGACGTGAATTCTCTTTCGCCAGCATAATTCCGCGTTCACGCATTACCTGCCGTAATGGTACCGTCAGCTTGCGACAAAACTTTAACAGTTCTTTGCCTTCATTAGTATCAGGTACTTCTACCCGCACTTCACCGGCATTTTCTACCACGCCCTGTATCATTCCAACGATAGGGGAAACACGGTCTTCTACCGGTAAATCTTTCAACAGATCGCCAACAACCAACATTTGACGGGCAAAAATTAGCGAACTAAAAGGAAGCTCTTTTATCAGACGATCCGCATCTTCATGCTGATAACATTCAAACAGCACATAGCCACTATTATCTTTGACCCGGGGAAAACCATATACTTCCAGCTTCGCCGCTTTTTCTGCAATCTCTGCCGCACATTCTTTCTCGAATCCCGGGCGGCAATACAACGCTACTTTATTCACTATTCAACCTTTTTACTCAGGCGTAATGCACCAACCAGCAGCAGAGCCCAACCAATTAAAAAACAAAAACCGCCAAGTGGCGTGATATAAGGCCACATGCCAATAGAAGTCAGCGCCAGCCAATACAGGCTTCCGCTAAACAGCACAGTACCTACAACAAGAAAAGCCGCGCTACGTCGAAACCAAATGTTATCCCGAACCTGAACAGCAACCCCTAACGCCAGTAATGCCAGAGTATGCATTCCCTGATATTCAAGACCGGTGCGCAACCATGCCATTTGCTTAACGTCCAGAATCTTACTTAAACCGTGAGCACCAAACGCACCAAGAGATACAAAAATAAAGCCGCTTATGGCGGCAAGTACCAGAATCCAACGACTATTCATTGTCATTTATACCTTTAAATGTAAGCGTTATAGCCAAACCTGCTGGAATTCTACCGGTAAATCTAACTTTATATAATCACTGTTTTAATTTTTGATGAGATCTATTCTTCATAGCGCAGATAAACACTCTGCTGTTCACTGCTGGCAAGTGCCAGAATCCACTCGCGAAAAGAAGCAATTTTCCCCAATTCAGCCTGGCTCTCATGACATACCAGATAGAAGGCATTTTTACTGGCTAATGCATGATTAAATGGACAAACCAAACGGCCTGATTCAATTTCTGCTAATGCCAGAACGTTATTCACCAACGCCACCCCCTGACCGTGAACAGCGGCCTGAACCACCATTGCTGTATGGCTAAAAATCGGCCCCTGCTGCACATTGATATGCTGCAAACCTAATTGTCGAATATATGCCTGCCAGTCCCGTCGGGATGCATCATGCAACAAGGTATGATGCTCCAGCGCCTCCGATGTAGTCAACGGATGAGCCCCCATCATCAATGTAGGTGAACATACCGGAATCAAATACTCCGCATACAGTGACTCAACCCTTAATCCTGACCAGTTGCCGCGACCATAAAAAATCGCCACATCCACATCATCGGAAATTTTCCATTCATCGCGATCAATTGCCTGAATTCGTACATCAATCTCCGGATGAAGCTGATGAAACCCCGACAGGCGTGGTACCAACCACTGGATAGCAAAACTGGTTGGAACACTAACCGTTAACGCACCTTTCGCACTGCGCGCCTGTAGTTTGCGTGTAGCTTCATTAAGAGAGGCGAATATCTCTTTTATGTCTAAATAATAACTCTGCCCCTCTTCCGTCAGTAAAAGGGAACGATTACGACGCCGAAAAAGTTTAAGGCCGAGAAAATCTTCCAACGACTTAATTTGATGACTAACTGCGGCCTGCGTCACAAAAAGCTCTTCTGAAGCTTTAGTAAAGCTAAGGTGGCGAGCAGCAGAGTCAAACACCCTCAACGCATTTAATGGAGGTAATCGCTTCATAAGATTGATAATACTTCCCGGCCATGGTGATAATATGTGAATTACTTGGCTATTTGGGTCATTCACGCATTAGTTTTTCTAATGCGTTACATTATAAATTGTCCGTTGTACATATACCAGCAAATACCTATAGTGATGGCACTTCCTAAGCCGGAACGAAAAATGTGTTTTTTGAATGAAGGGCGCATTTTGGCTTTGTGGTTGTGATGTTGTGTTTGCTAATTTTCCTGACATTTGTCAGGTGCAATCATTAATTCACTGATTTCTTTGGGTTAATGATGATTTTATTTTCTGAACATTTACCCTGTCTGTCCATAGTGATTACAGTAGCACCGCCAAGGCGGTGCTTTTTTTTATTCTGTTTTCGGTCAAACAGCGGCGTAATTAGTATGGCTGTTTAACATACTCTTTCATCTCGCTCTGTTTTATCTGCTTTTCACCATCAAAGCGGGTTTCATAAGTCACCATACCGGTACTCTCATCAACCTGTGGCTCTCCCACCGTGATAACTTTAGTGCCATCTTGCATGGTCATCTCATAATGGCTGGAACAGCCAGCTAAACCTAACGTGAGAGCCAGCGCAGCGGAGGCAAGAATAAAACGTTTCATAAACTATTCCTTACGGTTAAACAGGTTGTACCCTAAATAATTCCGGGGCAGGAACGCAACCAACGCACCTGCAACTTGAAGTACGGCGGGTATATTACGCTTGGTAAAAGCCATACCACCATCTTAAATCTCTTTAACTATCTTCTGAAAAGCGTCTGACTGCAAATAAAATTAGCGGCAATTAATAGTGTTCTTTCAACTCGCTGCTAGTACAATCAAAGTTATTGCAGACAAATGCTACCAACATTTAATACCCACAGTGAATGGCCTCCTATGAAATCGTTTAATCCTGATTTATTCCGTCAACAGTTTCCTGCACTCAGTGAAGCAGGCTGTTATCTGGACAGTGCAGCAACGGCACTTAAGCCCCTGTCAGTGATTAACGCCACCAAAGAGTACTATGCTCATAATGGCGCCACAGTGCATCGTAGTGCCCATACTGCAGCTCAACACGCTACCGAGCTGTTTGATAACGCCCGTCTGTTGGTGGCTCAACTACTTAATGCTTCCAGTGAACGACAGATCGTCTGGACCAAAGGCACGACAGAAGCCATCAACTTAGTTGCTCAAAGCTATGCACGACCACGCCTGCAACCGGGCGATGAGATTATTGTCACCGAATCAGAGCACCACTCGAACCTTATTCCCTGGCTAATGGTTGCCAAACAGACCGGTGCTAAAGTGATTAAATTACCACTTAATAAGTGGTTTATGCCCGACCTGAGTCAGTTGCCAGCGTTATTAAGTAGCAAAACTAAAGTGCTGGCTATTGGTCATATGTCTAACGTCACGGGTGGTTGTCCGGACCTGCGTCTGGCCATCACGCTGGCCCACCAAAATGGCACCATTGTTATGGTTGATGGTGCTCAAGGTGTGGTGCACTCGCCTCCGGATGTTCAACAATTAGATGTCGATTTCTATGCCTTTTCTGCCCATAAGCTATACGGCCCAACCGGTATTGGTGCGCTGTATGGTAAAGCAGAGCTATTGGCCGAAATGTCTCCCTGGCAGGGAGGCGGAAAAATGCTAACTCAGGCGTCCTTTCACGGATTTGAAGCACAACCGGTTCCTGAATGTTTTGAGGCGGGTACACCTAATATTGCCGGTGTAATCGGCGTTGGTGCAGCTTTGTCATGGCTAAATACTCAGGATATTGCTGAAGCAGAACGCTATGCCTGTTCACTGGCTCAAGCCGCCTACGATCAGTTGTCATCAATACCCGGCTTTATTAGTTATCGGGCACCCGGCAGCAGCCTGCTGGCGTTTAATATTGAAGGTTTTCACCACAGTGATGTTGCTACTTTGCTTTCAGAACAAGGCGTGGCAATTCGTTCCGGACAGCATTGTGCCCAACCGCTGCTGGATGCCATGGGAGTCAGTGGTACCCTGAGAGCTTCATTCGCCCCTTACAACCAATTGGCTGATGTCGATCGATTATACGATGCGTTAACCCACGCACTTTCACTACTGGAGTAATCATGCTGGCCCCACACCCTTTTGGCACCGATATTGGTACCGAACAATTACTCAGTCTATTTAGTGATAAAAAACAGTGGGAAGACCGCTATCGCCAGCTTATCCAACTGTCAAAACAGTTACCTCCGCTACCGGAAGAACTAAAACAACAGCATCTGGAACTGAAAGGTTGTGAAAACCGGGTCTGGCTGGGACACCAACTCAATGAAGATGGTACTTTGCACTTCTACGGTGACAGTGAAGGACGAATTGTGAAAGGAATTCTGGCAATCCTGCTTGCTCAAATTGAAGGACAAACACCAAAACACGTAGTGAAACTTGACCTGATGCAATTATTTGATCGGTTGGGAATTCACCAACAGCTCAGCGCTTCTCGCTCTCAGGGGTTGGATTCACTGGTTAACACCATAAAGAAAATAGCCCTTCTCTATATATAATATTGTGATGTTTTATTTACTCGCACTAACGTTATATCAAGGATGAATAATGAAAATTACCCAGGCACTACTGCTATCAATCTTATTAAGTTTCACTGCACATGCCAGCATTGAAATGACGACGGTTGAACCAATACCAGGGCGGTTCTCTATGGATATTCCCAAAGGTTTCACTCGAATAGCCGATGATATGCTCAAATCAGAAGCTTCGTCAGAAGATGGACCTTCGATTGCCTATAGCAATGAATCTAATACGGTCAATATCATTATCACCCATCCCCAAATGCCTCTGGATGACGATAATATGGGATTAATGAAAAGTATTATGCTGATGGGTATGAGAAGTTACCAACCTCAGGCCAAAGAAGTAATGGTTGATAATAAAAAAGCCTACATTTTTGATTTCGTCACACATGATGAAAAAGTCGATACACAAAACATGATGCTCATGATCCCTTTCGACGGCAGGGCACTTCTTATCGTATTTAACATTTCAAAAGAAGAAAAAGAAAAATATATGGGAATCGGGAGATCTTCATTAATGTCACTACAGTTTAAATAGCACGTTAAGAGTATATAGTCTGTAAAAACAGAAAATCACCTGTTCTACAGACTCATAATTTACTCGCTACTGATTTCTTGCCGCTTTGGCCAACATCTTTTTCAGCACATGGGATACGGCAACAAAACCAAATGATGCAGTAACCATAGTAATTGCACCAAATCCTGAAGCACAATCCATTCTTTTCGGTCCTTCTGCGGTACTTTTTACCGCACACACGCTACCGTCAGCCTGCGGATAAACTAATTGCTCGGTTGAAAATACACAATCAATACCCAGCTTACCTTTGCCATTCTTCACTACACCAAAATCACTTTTCAAACGTTCACGAAGTTTAGCGGCTAATGGGTCTTGAATGGTTTTTGCCAAATCAGCTACCTGGATCTGTGTCGGATCGATCTGACCACCAGCCCCTCCGGTGGTCACTACCGGAATTTTATTGCGGCGACAGTAAGCCAGTAATGCGGCTTTAGGGCGAACGCTATCAATAGCATCAATAACATAGTCAAACTGCTTAGTCAGATATTCCGCCACGTTATCGGCAGTAATAAAATCATCAATACAGGTCACTTCACATTCCGGATTAATTTCCGCAATCCGTAGAGCCATCACTTCGCCTTTAGGTTGCCCTACCGTTTGACGCAATGCGTGAATTTGGCGGTTAGTATTGGTAACACAGACATCATCCATGTCAATCAAGGTGAGATGACCAATACCACTGCGAGCCAATGCTTCTGCTGCCCAGGAACCTACGCCACCAATACCAATTACACAAACATGAGCCTGTGAAAAAAGCGTCAACGCAGACTGCCCATACAGACGAGCAACACCGCTAAAACGTTGTAAATAGGCATCAGAATAGACCGCAGACATGGTGACCTCATATTGGGTATAGATTGGGTTGCCAGATAAACCGACCCGCAAACCAAAAACAGATTTGATAACGATATATATGCTACGGGGAGTAGGATATATCCCTACTCCCCGCCAGTAAGTTTAATGGATTTAGCAACAAGAGAAAAATAACCTGATGCTAAATTTTCCGTGATAATCGCTTAGTTCGATGCCGATGAAAGCGGTGAATCAGTCGGAGCGCTCAACACCCATACCCGACCATAGTGGTTATAAAAACCTGCGGCATGCCCGGCTTCATCACCAATCCCCTGATAAATATCAAAGTGATGGCCTTTAATCGCCCCACCGACATCCAGCGCAATCATCAGACGCATTTCATACTTACCGGTAAATTTGCCATTATTATCCAGCAAAGGAACCTCAGCCAGAATAGTGGTACCCGGTGGAATCAATGTTTTATCCGAAGCTACCGATGCTTTGGCAATTAATGGAACCGCACTTGCCCCTTTCACCGGAGCAGAATGTCTTGGCTTAAAGAACACAAATGAAGGGTTCTGCTCTAACAACTCCCTGACTTCCGCTTCACTATGCTGCTCGGTCCAACGTTTGATGGCCTGCATAGACATCTCTTCACGGGGTACTTCATTACGGTCTATCAGTACCTTACCAATGCTATTATAAGCACGCCCGTTTTTACCCGAATAAGCAAAGAATACCAGAGGTGTGCCATCGCCGAAATCAATGTAGGCACTGCCCTGCACTTCCATCATGAAGTTATCCACTAATGAATTGCTGTAGGCCAATTCCAGATTTAAACCATCCAGCGCACCGGCATAGATACCAGCACGATCGGGTAAGCGACGCATTTTTTTACTTTTCTTTGGCATCGAGTATAGCGGGTATTTAAACTCGCCCTGACGAGTATGACGGGCATGGATTACTGGCGTGTAATAACCGGTAAACTGAACGTTTCCATAGTTATCCACCCCTTCCATTTGATAAGCGCCAAGTTTGAACTGGGATAACTGAGGGCCTTCTGCACCAGAAACCATCCACTGGAAAATGGCCTGATAAGTATCGCGATGTTTGTTATATAACGACGGAGAAACCTGACTAATTTCATAAACCTGTTGTGCAAAGTCTTTGCCATTAACCGGTTTATTTTTAGCATTTGGATTATTGACTAAACCAAATGTATGACTCAACTTACCATCTTTATATTGCTGTCCACGATCGGTCGGCCGTGACTCACATCCTGCGAGTAACGCAATAACGACACCACCCAGTATAAATTTTACCCAACGTCCTTTCATTATATCGCCGCCTACCTTTGATTAACCGCTGATCTGTTGCTGTCGAACAATATCAAAGCCATCAGTATAAAGGAAAGCACTCATAAAAAAAGTGACGATAACTAAATGATGAAAAGTTAATCAATCGTAAAATTCAAACCTACTTTTTTGTTATTTTAAAGAAAAATAGCTTGCAACCTGAACCACAGAGAGTATTATGCGCCTCCTACGGACGCGGGGTGGAGCAGCCTGGTAGCTCGTCGGGCTCATAACCCGAAGGTCGTCAGTTCAAATCTGGCCCCCGCAACCAACTTAATACTATGCCAAGGTATTAAGGCAGAAACATCTTCTGTTGTAGTATCAAGTCTTTTTCGGACGCGGGGTGGAGCAGCCCGGTAGCTCGTCGGGCTCATAACCCGAAGGTCGTCAGTTCAAATCTGGCCCCCGCAACCAATCCGAATCGTTAATATCCTTACTATCCCTTTCAGCTCTTATTTTCTCACTATCCTTATATTCACTTTCTCTGTGCTACGCTTAAATTCAATCTGTTTGAATTTTGGTTGTTTATACGGGTAACTTAATCAATGAAAATGTCCCCATTCGCTTTTAGCCTGACGGACTGGAGCAATGTAGAAAAAACTGAACATCAGGGCGAAACCGGTACAGCCTGGTGGCAAACTCGTTTTTTTGGTGAAGAGCAAAATAAAATTCGTGTGCGTATGGTTGAGTATTCTGCTGAATATCTTGCCGATCACTGGTGCAGTAAAGGACACGTATTATTCTGTCTGGAGGGGGAGCTGGAAACGACTCTCGATGATGGACGTAAGTTCGTGCTAACGCCGGGAGTAAGCTATCAGGTTGGTGATAATGCTGAAGCACACCAGTCCTATACTAAAACCGGTGCCCGCCTGCTGATTGTTGATTAATATTTAATTGTTGAGAAATAGGCCTTAATACCGGCAAAAACCGACTCAGCGATCTGCTGCTGGAATTTTGCCGTTTTCAGCTTGCGCTCTTCTTCCAGATTGGAGATAAACGCAGTCTCAATCAGAATTGATGGAATATCCGGTGCCTTAAGCACGGCAAATCCCGCTTGCTCAATTTTATTCTTATGCAGCTTGTTTACTCGTCCCATCCGGGTCAGCACCTCTTTACCAAATTTAAGGCTACTGTTGATGGTGGCAGTCTGCACCAGATCAAAAATCGTGTGGTCGAGATAACGGTCACCGCTTTTACTCACTCCACCTATCTGATCCGCCTCATTCTGAGTTTGTGCCAGATATTTAGCCGCATTACTGGTTGCTCCTTTGGTTGACAAAGCAAACACTGAAGAACCATTAGCTGAACGGTTGGTAAAAGCATCAGCGTGAATCGAAATAAACAGATCTGCCTTTTGTGCCTGAGCTTTTGCTACCCGCACTTTCAACGGAATAAACACGTCTTCATTGCGAGTCATATAGACCTTCATTCCCGGTTCTTTTTGAATCAGGGTACGTAAACGGCGTGCAATTTGCAGCACGATATTCTTCTCTTTGGTGCCTCGTTTGCCGATAGCGCCAGGGTCCTCTCCACCGTGTCCCGGATCGAGCATGATAACCAGAGGGCGGTCTCGCCCCGCTTTCCCTGCCTGCGGAGCAGCAGCTGGCTGATCTTTTTCCAACTCGCCCAAATTATACTCTTTCAGCAATGCCAGCAGCGGATCGTCCGGTTCTGAAGATCCACCGTTAGCCGGATACAGATCAACCACCAGACGGTTTTTAAACTCGGCAATCGGTTTTAAGGTAAACAGATTAGGATTAATATTTTGCTTTAATTCCAGCACCAACCGAACGGTATTGGGATCATGTTGCCCTACTCGTGCCAGTTTCAGGTAAGGATCGTTATTTTGTACCTGACCAGAAACTGCTTTTAACACACTGTTTAAATGGACATTCTCAATATCAATCACCAAACGATTGGGATTGGATAACGCAAACTGCTTATATTTTAATGGAACCGTCGATTCCAGCGTTACCCGCGTATAGGTCGAAGAAGGCCATACGCGCACAGCAACAACGCTGGCCGCAGAGGCAGCAATGCCAACGCCACTTACACTCAATAACCACGTCGCAGCGGCTCCCTGCAACAAACGGCGGCGTAAATAATTGGGCTTAGAGCTAGACATGATTCTCCGAAATAAAACAAACGACTGTTGTACCGATAAAATAAAGCTGGCGTAAAACTCTACCGAAGTGAAGCTGCTCTGTCACGTTTTACATGCGTGTTATCTGCTTGTGAGCATAACTTTGATATGAAAATACGTGAAAATAAGCACATAATGCTTAAACTCGCCGAAGACTAATCAATTTTATTCAGTTCGTCTATTGAATAATCACTCACTAAATCGCTTTTGACTGAATTTTCTACTTGCCAGAACACACCAAATAGAATAAAAATACAAAAATTACGAATTATTATGCATTGAGGTTAATCATGAAGGAGCGCAGTACTGAATTGGTTGAAGGCTTTCGCCATTCGGTTCCTTACATAAATGCCCACCGAGGGAAGACCTTTGTCATCATGTTAGGTGGCGAGGCCATTGAGCATGATAATTTTGGCAATATCATCAGTGATATCGGTTTGCTCCATAGTCTGGGGATTCAACTGGTGGTGGTCTATGGTGCCCGTCCGCAAATCGATGCCAACCTGGCGGTACACAATAAACCTTCGGTTTATCACAAACACACCAGAGTAACCGATGCAGAATCACTGGAGCTGGTAAAACAGGCCGCCGGCCGTCTTCAGTTAGATATCACTGCTCGCCTTTCTATGAGTCTGAATAATACTCCATTACAGGGTGCCCATATCAACGTCGTCAGCGGTAATTTTGTTATCTCCCAACCGTTAGGTGTAGATGATGGTATCGACTACTGCCATAGCGGACGCATACGCCGGATTGATGAAGAAGCTATTCAGCGCCAGTTAAGCAGTGGTGCTATCGTCCTGTTGGGACCCGTCGCGGTTTCTGTTACCGGAGAGAGTTTCAATCTCACTTCAGAAGAAGTGGCAACTCAGCTGGCCATCAAACTGAAAGCTGAGAAAATGATTGGTTTCTGCTCTTCCCAAGGGGTGGAAGACGAAAAGGGAAAAATCCTACCGGAACTGTTCCCTAATGATGCACAAACCTATCTGGATCAGCACGAATCCCAAGGGGATTACAACTCTGGGACCGTACGCTTCCTGCGGGGTGCCATCAAAGCCTGTCGTAGCGGCGTTCGCCGTTGCCACCTGATTAGCTATCAGGAAAGTGGTGCGTTGCTACAGGAGTTATTCTCTCGCGACGGTATTGGTACGCAAATCGTTATGGAGAGTGCGGAACAAGTGCGCCGGGCGACCATTCGCGATATTGGCGGTATTTTGGAGCTGATCCGCCCACTGGAACAACAAGGCATATTAGTTCGCCGCTCAAGAGAACAGTTAGAGATGGAAATCGATAAATTTACTATCATTGAACGGGATAATATGACCATTGCCTGTGCAGCGCTCTACCCTTTCCCGGAAGAGAAAATTGGAGAAATGGCCTGCGTTGCCGTTCATCCCAACTACCGCAGTTCATTACGCGGTGAAATATTGCTGGAGAAAATCAGCGGGCAAGCGCGCCTTATGGGGCTGGAAAAACTGTTTGTGCTTACAACCCACAGTATTCACTGGTTCCAGGAACGTGGGTTTATGCCAGCTGATATTGATGTTCTACCGATGAAAAAGCAGGCTTTATATAATTACCAGCGGCGATCTAAAATTTTGGTTACGCCAGTTTAAGTTTTGGTGGTTCTGTTTAGCTTTCCCCGATGGTCTGAAGCCATCGAGGAAAGCTTTTCATATTGCTGGCAAACTTATCTATTTCAATTTCAGTGAACATTCTGGCCGAAAGGACCACATGTCTGTTTCAGAATACATCCACTACACTTTTTATATAACCAATCAAACATTCATTTGATAATAATACTCATTTACATTGATGCTACACACCCATCTCAGGTACACTCTGCATAGTAACAAAGCTATCCCTCTGATTATCCTGACGAATAGAAAGGTTATATAATGAAAAAATCTTATCTCTGTTGGCTACTGCTACGCTAGCGGGCTGTGACCAGAAATCATCAACCAGTGATGCTATAACACCAGCGACTACTCAAGCTCCTGTGCAACCAATCGTTGAGCCAGAAACCAATACCATTAAGGTCGATCATCCACAGGGAACGACTGAAGTGCATAAAAATCCAAATAATGTTGTGACTTTTGATTTTGGTACGTTGGACACTTTAGATGCGTTGGGTGTAACTTCAATTCGTGCTCTGCCAACCAAAAGTATCCCGTCTTATTTGTCGAAGTATGCCAACAACAGCATGATTAATGCCGGTAATATGAAGCAGCCGGACCTGGAAGCTATTAAACAATTAAGTCCTGAACTGATTATTATCACTGGCCGTCAGGGAAAATCTTATGAATCGTTAAACCAAATAGCACCCACCCTGAACTTAAGCCTCAACAATAAACTCTATCTGGACTCATTTAAGAAAAATGTCCTGACCCTTGGGCAAATCTTTGGCAAAACTGAACAGGCAGAAAATGGCCTGGCTGTACTGGATAAGAAAATAGCTGAGTCCAGAAAGAAAGCCGAAGCCTCTGGTCAAAGTGCAATCGTGCTGGTGCACTACAATGGTAAACTTTCTGCTTCGGCGACTAATGGCTATGCCACCATTATTCATCAAGTGCTGGGGATTAAAAAAGCGGATATTAATCTGGGAGAAGAGCGCCAGGCCGGTACTCCGGATTACTTGCTGGAAAAAAATCCTGACATCATCTTTATTGTCGACCGCAATGAAGCTATTGGCGAAGGTAAAATAGACCGTAGCCTGATGGAAGATGAGAAAATTAAGCAAACTAATGCGTTTCGTAAAGGCAAAATTGTCTACCTTAAACCTGACTTATGGTATCTGTCCGGCGGTGGACTGGAGAGTTTAAGTTTACAAATAGACGAAGTGAATACTGCGATTCAATAATATTCACCAATGGCCGGTTAACACCGGCCATCATTATTTTTACCCTTGAACAACGAGTAAATCATTTCCCTGTAAACGTTCAGCTAACCCGCTATGACGTTCTGTTGGAGTAGCAATAGCCGATAGCAGAATATTCTCATTGGCAAACAGCGTCAGTTTCTGACGTGCTCTGGTAATTGCGGTATACACCAGTTCCCGACTAAGCAAAGGCGTAAAGGTATCCGGCAGTACCAGTACCGTATGGTCAAACTCCGAGCCCTGAGATTTATGTACTGTCATCACATAAGCGGTTTCACAATCAGGCAACCGACTTGGTTGTATTGCTTTTAACGAACCATCAGGAAGTTGAAAATAAACCCTCATCTCCCCCTCTGAGGTCATTAACGCGATACCAATATCTCCGTTATACAAACCCAGCGAGCTGTCATTGCGATTAATCATGACTGGACGTCCCGGATACCAGAGTCCGGTACTATCACCTGATTTGTTAATTAAGCGCTTACTTTGCAGCGCTTGTTCAATCCGAATATTTAGTCCTTCAACGCCAAAAGGCCCACTGCGTAATGCACACAACAAACGGAACTGGTTAAATTGCGCCAGAATATTCTGAGGCTGACCAGATTTAATCTGACTGAGATAGTCCCGGTAGCCATCAACGCATACGTCCAACAGATGTAAATAATCCTCTGGAGTTTTAACCGAAAACCAGCCTAAATCATCATAATCATGACTAAAACAACCAATAGCAGCTCGCCCTTCACCCTGATTAACCGCCAATGCCAATTGACCAATACCTGAGTGTTGGTGGAAACGATAGCTCTTCTTCAAAAGACATAAATTGTCTCTGACAGCTACCGCTTGCGGTAAATCCACTGGTGAAATATCAAAACCGGTCAGGCTTGATAGCTCACCGGCACGCTGTCGACTGTAGCCTTGTTCTGCAAATCGGCAAATATCCCCCAAAACTGCACCCGCCTCGACGGAAGCCAGTTGGTCCCGATCCCCGAGCAGAATCAGGCGAGCATGCTCAGGCAAAGCTTCTATCAAACGCGCCATCATCGGCAAGTCGACCATTGAAGCCTCGTCCACAATCAGCACATCAAGATGTAGAGGGTTATCTTTGTGATAGCGTAAACGACGACTGTTAGACTGAACCCCTAACAAACGATGAAGCGTGGAGGCCTCGTTTGGCATCTGCTGGCGCCAACTATCTGCCAGTTGTAATCCCTGAATCGCTTGTCCTAACGATTCGGTTAACCGTGCTGCGGCTTTTCCCGTTGGTGCCGACAGTGCGATACGTAAGCGCTTCTCCCCGGCAAGCTGCAACAGCACTGCCAGTAATCTTGCAACCGTTGTCGTTTTCCCGGTTCCCGGTCCGCCCGAAATAATCGAAACCTGACGGGTTACCGCAACCGCTGCTGCTACTTTTTGCCAGTTAATATCATCTGTAGAGGGTGGGAAATACTTGTCCAGTACGGGGCGCAAAACGTCAGTAGCCTGTTGTGTCAGGCTATCAGACATATCACTTTGGTGCAGGAAGAAGCTGGCAATTAAGCCTTCATCCCGCCACATTCGTTGCAGGTAGAGCCGATCATGCTGCAAAACCAGAGGTGCAGGTATATCGCCATTGGTAACTGCAGGTGCTGACTCCAACGCCAGTATTAAATCAGCAAACTGTGGATTTCCAGCTTTGTGCCAAACTTCTGCTGCCAGCTCGGTATGCCGGCCATCAAACAGCGTCACCTGATTAAAATGGCGTAAAAACAGACATACATGACCCGCGCCAGTTTCAGCGCTCAAATTGGCAATGAGCAATGCCAGACAAGGGTTATCTCCGGCTAATAAACGGGCTAACTGGATATCCAGAGGTCTCAGGAGGGAAGCATCCACGGCTTTTTGCAACAAACTAAACATCAGGCGAGCTCCTCCTGACCGCTAAATAATCGATCTAATCCATCAACTAATGCCCATTCAGGTCGACAATGGAATACACCTTGTCCTGGCTTATCTCTCTCAATGCCACGCAGAAAAAGATAGAACACGCCGCCAAAATGGCGCTGATAATCGTAATCAGCAATGCGGTGACGTAAGTAACGGTGAAGTGCCAGCGAATAAAGCTGATACTGGAGATCGTAACGGTGATCGCACATGGCATCAGCCATTGCCTGAGAGGTATAGGATTCAGCGCTTTCCCCTAACCAGTTAGACTTATAATCCAACAGGTAATAGCGCCCCTGCCAGCAAAATACCAGGTCGATAAACCCTTTTAACATACCCTGAACCTGCCGGAAAACCAGCTCCGGGCAGCGGGCAGACAGTGGATCATAATGCTTAACCAAAGCGTCTAAACGTTCCGCCTGTAACAACGAGCTGATGGGTAAATAGAATTGGAGTTCGGCCTGACGCTCAGCGGCTGAAATATTCTTTAAGCATATCCCCTGCTCATCCAATGGCGAAGAGAGAATGGTCTCTAACCACTGTTGCAGAACAGGCGTCCAGTGGCTTTCCAGTCCTTGTAACTGCACTTTTTCGTTTAATTCATCACTGCCTATCGGCTGAGTAAAATCGAAACTCTCCAGCAGATCATGCAGAAATGTTCCCGGAGCAGCGCCTTTCGGAAAAGTATGAGGGGATAATAGCAGCTGTGAAGTTTCACCTCTTTCTCCCGCAGCATCGGTATCAAAGCGCGGTAATAAGTCATAGTGGTGGGAAGTTCCCTGCTGCTGTAAACCTGAATAACTGGTAACGCGCCAGCTGTTTTGTCGCTGACCGGTGAAAGTACGGGCTACCAGTAGCTCTGGCTGTAATTTATTATCTTGCCACAGCGCTGCATCCATCTCAGTAGCCGAATGAAGCTGAATGCCATCATGCTGTTCCAGCATCTGCAAAGCATCCGCTAAAAAAGCAGCATTACCGGGTTGTCCGCGCTGTAGTAAATATCCCATAGCACTACGATGTATATCAGAATTTCCCTGCCGCCGGTTTCCGGAATAAAGCGGCGTTACACCAATGCTGCAATGGTAGACAGAGCGAGTGAGCGCCACATAAAGCAGACGCAAATCTTCAGCCAGACGCTCTTCCTCAGCCAGAGTTAGCGAATCCTCACTTTGCTGTAAATCCAACATGGCCGAGAAAGTTTCACGATCGTGGTAAAGCGCCTGATTCTGCTGTCGGAAACCGCAAATAAAGGGCAACCAAACGAGTGGATACTCTAATCCTTTTGATTTATGGATGGTTACCACTCTCACCAGATTGCGATCGCTCTCCAATCTCAGTTGTTGGCTATCGGAACGATCGTTAGGCTGAGTAATCTGTTGTGCTAACCAACGTACCAGTGAGTGTTCACTCTCCAGCTTTAACGAGGCCTCTTGTAACAATTCACCAATGTGCATAATGTCAGTTAAGCGGCGTTCACCACCCAGCGTCACCAGCAGATTTTCTGCCAGTTGTCGTTGTGACATGACTTCTCGTAACATAGGCAATACGCCGCGTTTTAACCAAAGTTGGCGATAGCTGCTGAACTCTTCCACTAGCTGGTCCCATTCCCGCTCATCCCGATTGATATCGTCAATCTGGCGGGCATCCAGCCCCAGCAGGCTACTGGCTAAAGCACTGCGTAACGTTCTCTCTTTTTCCGGAGCCAAAACCGCCTGTAATAGCCACAGAACGTCTTTAGCTTCTGGTGTGGCAAACACACTCTCGCGGTTAGATAAATAGACAGAGGGTATCCCCAACGCGCTTAAAGCATCTCTTACCAGCGAAGCTTCTTTACCGGTGCGAACTAAAATAGCAATATCGGCCGCTGCTACTGGTTGACGCTGTGTAGCACTCACTAACCAGGCTCGCTGCTGCTGGCCCGCCGTTAACCACTCCCGAATCTGCACCGCACAACAACGAGCCATAAATTGCTGGTACTCATTCAGACCACAGCCTTCTCCCGGTTGTAGCCACAAAGAGACGGCAGGCTGGTTATCACCATCCAACTCAAAGCTCAGATGCTGATTTTTTTCTGCCGCATTAACCGGTATAAAAGGAATTTGCTGAAAAATAAAAGGAGCGGGCAATTGTTGAAACAGCTGATTAACTGAACCCACCATAGATGCAGAAGATCGCCAGTTCGTCTCCATCGTGTAGTGGTTGCTTACTTCATTTCTGGCCTGCATGTAGGTGAAAATATCTGCGCCACGAAAGGCATAAATCGCCTGTTTAGGGTCTCCTATCAGTAATAACCCGGTATCTTCGCGGCCACCATACAGCTTATGGAATATACGGTACTGCTGTGGGTCGGTATCCTGAAATTCATCAATCATCGCCACCGGATAGCGCTGCCTGATAGCCTGTGCCAGCGCTTCTGCTCCGGAGCGTTGTAAAGCAGAATCTAATCGACTCAACAGATCATCAAACCCCATTTCAGCACGCCGACGTTTCTCTTGTTGAACCGACAGGCGAACTTCACTTATGGCTTTTGACAAGATTAAATCGCGTAGAGTCAAAGGCTCAGAATAGATCAAATCAACAGCAGTAAACAAAGGGTCTACCGGCGCTTCACCCTTTTTGGTTTTTTCATACAGTACCGATTGACGAAAATTATTCAGCTCTTTTGGTAATGTATAATCCTGAGTCTCTTGCTCTGCCCATAAATTAACTTTTTGCAGCCAGTTAGGCAGATGTTTAGTGCTATAACTGCGTTTATCTACACCAGACTGACTGATTAATGATTCCAGCCCGGAAAATGCCTCTCGCCACTGCTGTTTTAATGCCTCGATGCGTTCAATAATCTGCTGATGCCTTAACAGAATATCGTCCTGAGACGGCGGCTGACGTAATTGCGGGGCTTCGCCTTGTAAATAAGGCATCACGTCCGCCAGTAAACGCTCCGGGCCGCTCCACTCGGTGCTTATCGCTTGTGCAACAGGTAAAGGTAAGGGGTAACAATGACGACGCCAGAAATCCGCTACCGCCTGACGCCTTAAAGGAAGCTCATCTTCAATTAGCGATTGCTCAAACAAAACGCCTGATTCAAAGGCATTATGGCTCAGCATACGCTGACAAAATCCGTGGATAGTATAAATTGCCGCTTCATCCATTTGGCGCTCAGCTGCCAATAACAGATCGCTTGCTTCTTCTTTGTCCGCTAACTCTGATAACAATTGCGACAGCAGCGGATCGCTGCTGTCATTACGAATACAGGCAATACGCAAGCGATGAATATTATCCCGGATACGGTTGCGTAGTTCTTCTGTTGCCGCTTCGGTAAAAGTTACGACCAGTATTTCCTCTACTGAAAGTTTACGAGAATAGGCCGCTTGCTGCCCCAAGCCCAGTAATAAACGCAGGTAAAGCACGGCAAGAGTATAGGTTTTTCCCGTTCCTGCCGATGCTTCAATCAAACGCTCCCCAAACAGGGGGAGCGTTAGTGGATCAAGCCTTAAAGGCTGTGTAACCGTCATTATCACTGAACCTTCACCGGTAAGGTTTTCTGTAGTGATGAAGCATCTTTATACACATCCCAACCTTTTAGTTCTGCATATTGGGTTTTCAGATCGCCCTGCCCCATGATTTGAGACAATACTGCCAGCCCTTTACGCTCCATCACTGCCTGTTGATAGAAGGTCTGAATATCCTGTTTGGTCAGCTTTTTCACCTGTTCCAATACTTTTTTACGCGTATCAAAGCGGTCATTACCACGGCTGAAATCATTAAGATAAAGAGCCGTCTCCTCATCCATGGTTTGTGGACGCTGTTCCAGTTCATTAACTAACGCCTGACGATACTGATTAAAATCTTTATCGCTGAGGGCCGAAAGTTTCTTATCTGCCATTTGATAGAAATTCAGATAACGCTCTTCCAAATGAGCCGGAGTCTGATTATTACTTTGCAATAAGAATCCAACCCCCCATTGGCGACCAACGGTCATTGGGAAAGCAAATACCGCATAGCCAAGCTGCTCTTCCGTTCTTAACTGATTATAAAACCACGGCTGAATAATCTGGGTTAACAGGCTGCTGCGCGCCATGCTATTCACTTCATCATAACCGTCAGGAATATACACCGCCGCCAGCGCCGAATCGGTACTGCTGCCTGCCTTCATCAGGTTAGCCTGCTGGGTTTTCTCTACCACTACATTCTGGCCATGCCACCAGCCGGAGCCCTGACAACCAAGCTGTTTACTAATGTTCAACGCCATAGTTTTCACCTGTTCCTGAGTCATATCACCCAGTACAAACATTTCCGGTGAACTGTTCGCCAGCAGTTGATTGCGGTATTGAATAATGTCATCAACGGTAATATCAGACATCAGCTTACGGCGTTCATCACGCTCAGTGTAAGGAACCTGAGAAATCGCTCTGACTGGTTGCAGCGCCAGCTCATAAGCCTTGCCTTTCTCTGCCGCCTCCATCTGATCGCGATACCACGATTTAGCCTGCTCCAGCTCTTCTGGCGTTACGGTAAAGCTGCGATATTGCTCCAGTAACGCACTAACCAGACGAGGTAAATGCTGGCTGAAACCTGATGCAGAAAACTGCAAACCATTATTGGCGGAAAAAGAGAAACTGATCCCCCCAACTGAAGCCTGATAGCTCAGTTGAGACAATGCCTGTTCAGACAAATAATCCGTTAAGGCAAACATCACCTGATTGCGAGCGCTGTCCTGCGCTTTCGCATTACGTAAAGCCAGCGTCACATTTACTTTCGGGTCATCGGCAAAGTATTTACTCGGGATATACCAGGCCCGATTATTGGCTTCGTTTAGCACCAACTGAGGTTGTTTAGCTTTATTTTCTGCCACCAGATTAAAATTATCCGGGATATACGGGTTCAGCGCCGGGAGACTCAGTGTGATTTGCTTCTCTGCTGCCTTCCAGAGTTCAATCTGTTCAGGTTTAATTCGATCGACCTGATAAGGTGCATCGACAAAATAGGCTGTCTTATTGTGAGGTTCATCCGGGCTAATAAACCATATACGAGCGGCTTCTGGTGTCATTTCATCCAGACGTGCTGCAATGGCTTTTGGATCGTATTTGTCCGCCAGATAATCAGAATCCAAAATATTTGGAATTGGAATATTCAGCATGGTGTCGGATAACCATTCGACGTAATCCATATCGCGGGTAATGGATGGATAGCGAAAATCCAGTTTTAACACATGGGCAATTTCATCAAAATAGTCTTTGCGAATACCTTCCTGACGAATCATTTTCAGATAATCAAACACTGCTGCAATCACCTTATCGCGATTAGCTTGTCCTTTATCCGTTAACGAAATACCGATACTGAATACGCCACCGTTGCGATCAACTACCGGGTTAACACCAGCACCAATACTATCTGCCAGACCCTGCTTGCGTAGCCAGTCCGATAGCGTATTCTCACTGCGGTTACCAATTAAATAACTTATGTAGGTATCGGTTTTACTACGAAACTCTGCCACATTGTTAGCAATACGAAACTCAATACGCAGCTGTTTACGAGGTTGTGCTGGCACATAGTGAATAATCAGCCCTTTCTCTTTTTCAGTGGCTGCTGGTACGGTAATCGCTGGAACCGTTGCGTTATGGTTGTTGATTCGACCATAAGTGTCGTTTGCCAGTTTGGCTAAATCAGCTAAAGACTGATTGCCATATAAAACCCCAACCATCAGATTGGCAGAATAATAACGTTGATAAAAAGCTTTCAGTTCATCCTGTAATTTACTGCCTGGCTTATCTTTTAGCGTTTCCAGATTACCACCGGAAAAACGTGAAGTTGGATGAGCGGGGTTTAGGGTTTCAGAACCCACTTGCCCAATACGCATGCCATCACGCGAACGGGCCATGGTTAACTCTGCATTTACTGCGTTACGCTCACGATCGGCATATACCGGATCCAATAAAGGTTCAGCAATAGCATCAGCCAGTCGATCAACCGCTGGTGCCAGGGCATCGTTTTCTACTTCAAGATAGAATGCCGTACGGTAAGACGCGGTGCTGGCGTTATGACTGCCGCCGTGTTTTTTAAGAAATTCAGAGATGCTATCCGGCTCCGGATAACGCTTTGAACCCATCAGAACCATATGTTCCAGATAGTGAGCCAGTCCCAACTGACTGTCAGGGTCTTCCAAAGAGCCTACCGGTAAAGCCAGAGCCGCCAGTGATTTGCTGGCCAGATTGTCGGATACCAGTAATACCGTCATGCCATTATCTAATTTAATTGCCTGATACTCGCGAGCATCTCCCGCACTTTTTTGTATTTCCTCAGGCAGTGGCTTCCAACCCTGAGCCGCAAATGTCAGAGGGGCCCAACAAGACAACATCAGTATGGTGCCTGCGATCCAGGCATGTAACTTACGCATTAAATTTCCTTCTGGAATGACCGAATAACAACCAATACAGACAATGGACAACATTACAGATCGTTGCACCTGCCCCACGCATCAGGCAAAACTTGCTCCTCTGCCCACCACGTCCAACTATGAATTGGACAGTCCGGTCGCTGAGGGTTCACTTTTTTAATCAGATTTTTCTAATCGATAATGCATTAACGTTAGTAAATAGAGCTGACTGTCGCTAATAATCTGTTGATAATGTTTGTCGTCTAATACTCTGAACAATCTCATCAGGTAAGGATCTTCTCCTTCACCACTAACCTGTGGGCCACCTTGCCACGTTTGAATCAGCTTCTGTCTGGCTTTTTGCTGTGTTGGCTCATCCCAAACGATTTGGCCAGCAGATACATCATAGCAACTTTCCAGCCAGGCCCATGCACTCTTTGGTAACAATAACAACGGTGAATTTAGCCCCTGTTGATACCCTTTAAGCCACTCAGAGAGATGCTTCTCTGCCTCTTCCACACTAAATGAGGCAAAACGCCACTCGGTTCCGTCCCGACCATACATTCGACTTTGGCCCTGACCGCCACTCATGCAGTAAACCAAATGCTCTAACCAAAGAGATATACCATCAGCCACCGTTAGTTTTGCTGGCCGCCAGCGTAACAAACCATCCTGTTGTACCTGATTTAACCAGCCGCTAACCGTAATACCATCGATCTGCTTTTCAAACTCAATATTGTCAAAAGGTAATTTTTGCTGTTTTACCCGTTCCGCTAATTCAGTCATATCCTGCATCTGCCCTTGCCAGAATAGTTCACCGAAAGCACCAAATGGCAGTGCACCCGCAGAGCGAAAACGGGCAAATAACTGTTCGGGATCCTTTTCTTCAATCAAACAGTTAAGCAATAGGGTATTAAGCTGATAGCGTTGCAAATTTTCTACTAAAAATGGTTCTTCATCCGGAAGCTCTGGCTCATCAAACGTAAAATTCACATTCAACCGTTGCTGAAAGAACGCTCGTACCGGGTTACGGTAAAAACGACGCAGTTCATCCAGTTCGACTTGCTCCAGAATAACTTCATCCAGCGGTTGTCCAAACTCACCATGAGCCACTCCCCGACGTTCTGCTGCCGGTAACCATTCACTGGCGTAACTTTGTTGTTCACTACCCTGAATAAAATTCTGTTCGCTAAACGGTACCCGGGCATGGTGACATAGCAGATGTTGATATACCGCCTCCGCGCTCTTCTCCAAATCGCTGGCTATATCTTCTGCCAGTACATGACTTTGAGCGATGTATTCCAGTAATTCTGTTACCAGAACGGAAGGATAGCGCGGGCTGTTATCCTGAATAGACTGACCAATGTAGCTGATATACAGTTTTTGCTGGGCTGACAACAAAGCCTCAAGAAACAGGTAACGGTCATCATCGCGCCGACTACGATCTCCTTTACGCGGTTGCACTGCCATCAGGTCAAAACCCAGTGGAGGTAATGTGCGTGGATAAACGCCATCATTCATCCCCAGCAGACATACCACCTTAAAAGGGATCGAGCGCATAGGCATCAGAGTACAAAAATTTATCGGGCCGGCTAAAAAGCGTTGGCTTATGCGTTCATTATCCAGTCGGGAAGCCAAATCATCTTTTAAAATGGTTAGTGGAATTTCCTGACTATAGTTAGCCTCCAGACCAAAACCAATTTGCTTTTGCCACTGTTGTTCAATCAACGCCAGTACCGGCTCAGTGTCTAAATCGGTAATGAAAAATGCTTCGGTCAGTTCATGGCAATATGGCAGCCACTCCGCCAGAGTGTGAGATTCCATCAGGCGCTTACGCCAGACAGACAGTTGCATCAAAAATTCAGCCAGCTGTCCTGCTAAAGCAGCAATAAGACCGCTGGATTCATCGTAGGGTAAAACGCCCTGATAGTCGCCACTCTGGCTATCCATTGCATAGCCTAATAGCATACGGGTCAAACCAAAGCGCCAGGTATGCTGACCTGTTGGTGGTAAGTCAAAATCGCTGACCATGTCATCATCCAGCCCCCAGCGAATACCCGCTTCTTCAACCCATTGTCTTAATACGCGCAACCCTTCTTCATCGATTTGAAAACGCTGGGCTAATGCAGGTACCTCCAGCAGCGTCAGAATATCTTCCGCACTAAAACGACTTTCAGGTAAGTCCAACAACATTAAAAATGCGCTGAGAACCGGATGCGCCTGACTGGCACTGCGGTCAGAAATAGCATAAGGCAAATAGCGATCTGTCGGAGCATTACCAAAAACCGCCTCAACGTATGGCGTGTAGTTATCGATATCCGCCACCATCACAATGATGTCCCGCAGCGTCAGAGTTGGATCATCATCCAGCATAGCCAATAACCGATCATACAGTACCTCAACTTCCCGCTGGGCACTGTGGCACACGTGAATACTGATAGAACGATCGTGAGGATCGAGCAACTGCTTATCCTGACTATTCAGTGGAGAGTTCGGACTGTTAATCACCAGAGCCCGATCTTCTAGCTGGAGAATATCTCGCTGAATCCGATGTAGTAGCCACTCCTGTTCAATATCAACAAAGGCATCAACCTCCTGCATTTTATCCAGTTGTGCCAGCAGATAGAGGTTATCGCGCCCAAGTTTGCCCCAACTGGCCAGAAGAGGATTACTCAGCTGCTGATTACCCTGCTCATCAAACAATGAATCGGCCAGCTCCGGATGACGAAATAGCGCAATATTCTGTTGATTATTTATCTTGTTGCGCTTGCGAGCCTGAAGTTTAGCCAGAAAGGCATAATCCTGAATGTCCCCCCAATAATAACGACAAGGATTGGTAAACATCAGGTGAATATCAATATGCTGTCCCAGAGCCTGCAAAGCCTGCAAATACACCGGAGGCAGCGCAGAAATCCCGCAAATAAATACTCTGGAGGGGAGTTTATCCGGTGAAAAGTCAGGATGATTAAGGGTATCAATAAAACGTTGATACAGGTTTGCCCGGTGCCAGCCTGGCTGTTGTAAAGCATGAGTATATTCGGACAGCGCTCGCCAGAGAGGAGCCTGCCAGATCTGGGCTTCATTTAAGCCATCTACCAGCTCATGTTGCTCCCAGCTACGCAACCATTCAGGTCGATAGACTAAGTACTGATCAAACAGGTCTGCAATACGCCCGGCTAACTGATGACGCTTACGCAGATCTTCGTCATCACTTAAATAGCGTGATAGTGCGCCAAATTCAGGTTGTTGCAGCATTGAAGGCAGCAACCACATTAACTTCCAGGTCATGGCATCTTTACTGAATGCACTCTCCTTCGGTATACCGGGTAAAACCTGTTGAAACATCTGCCAGATAAACGATGCCGGCAGCGGAAACTCTATATTTGCGGCAATACCTAACTCAGTTGCCAGTTCAATTCGCAACCACTGCGCCATACCGTGGCTCTGAACCAGAATAATCTCTCGTTCAAAGGGATTCGATAACGGTTTACCGGCAATCAACGCGGTCGTCAGCGTTTTTAACAGGTCAAGCTGGTTTGAGTGGTAAACCGTAAACATCCGGGCTCCTGAAGTTGTATAACGTCCCGTTTTAGCTAAAAAATCGGGTTAATGTCATTGATATAACTATTTGCTGGGCACAATTCTCAATCTTCTTACCGATGGTGTAAAGCAGGCAATAGATAACTCTTTATTTACACTGTCAATCCGTGTGCCGTTGCCAGTATTATCAACCTTACCTTAAACCATAGCACGAACCATTGTCCTTCATCTGATTGAGGCTGCTATATTAGTTAGCGTACTTACCAATCATGCTATCAGCGAACTTTGACTGCACGGTGATATTTAACAAATTTCGAGCGTTATCGAAAAAATAATTCTGTCGCGTAGCTTACTTTGTATATCCGGAGGTGTCAGACATGAGCCAGTTATTTACCCCCATTAAGCTGGGGCCCGTTGTATTGCCGAACCGTATTGTTATTGCACCCATGTGCCAATATTCCGCCATAGAAGGTAAAGCAACGGAATGGCATACCATTCATCTTGGTCAGTTAGCCTTCTCCGGTTCAGGATTATTGATTGTTGAAGCCACCGCGGTTGAACCGGAAGGTCGTATATCTCCCGGAGATCTGGGGCTATGGAACGATGAAACAGAACAGGCATTAGCCACCACCATACAGGCAGTGAAGAAGTATTCTGCTATGCCATTAGGTATCCAGCTTGCCCATGCGGGTCGAAAAGCATCAATGCCGGCTCCATGGCAACCGGGCCCGGCAGTAACACCAGAAAATGGAGGCTGGCAGCCGGTAGCTCCTTCAGCTATTCCATTTGACAAACATTCTGCACAACCAAAAGAGCTGACTCAGGAACGTATCGCATCAATTATTGCTTCATTTGCCCACTCGGCTAAACGGGCTGATAAACTGGGATTTGAAGTCATCGAAATCCATGCCGCCCACGGCTATCTGTTGCATGAGTTTTTATCTCCCATTTCAAACCATCGTGAAGATGAGTACGGCGGCTCACTGGAAAATCGTATGCGTCTGACGCTTGAGGTTTTCTCGGCGATTCGTAAGGTATTGCCAGAGAATAAAGCCGTTGGCGTGCGGATTTCTGCCAGCGACTGGGTGGAAAATGGCTGGGATCTACCTCAGTCACTAATCCTTTGCCATAAACTGAAAGAACTGGGCTGCGACTATATTCATGTATCCAGTGGTGGTCTGTCAGCCCAGCAACATATTCCTCTCAGCCCTAACTATCAGGTTCCCTTTGCCCGTAAAATTAAAGCTGAGGTAGGAATGCCTACTATTGCCGTAGGTCTGATTACTGAACCTGAACAGGCTGAAGCTATTATTGCCACAGGTGAAGCGGATATGGTCGCTCTGGCCAGAGGTATTTTATATAACCCTCACTGGCCATGGCATGCTGCTGCGGCACTTGGCGCACAGGTTAGCGTACCAAAGCAGTATTGGCGTTCACAGCCTCATCGGGTCAAGAGACTGTTTACTGAGGATTAATACATTCTTAACCGCTTTTATCACTCATGATTCACATGATGGTGAAAGCGGTTAGTAAAATTATTGGCTATTGATTTCCTTGCTCATCACATTGCCACTTCTCCAGTTCAACCCCTTGCGTTGCCGATATAATCACCTGCGCTATAATTTTCAGACAGCCATCTCCCATAGAACTAGTCTGAATGTTCAGATGCCACTGCCCTGATTTAAGTCTGGGTTCCTGCTCAATGGTCTCAGGGTAGATATCTAACGCCTGAGCTGCCAATCGCCATGCATATTGGCTATCGGTATAAAAATTGAATTGGGCCAATAATACCTGTTGATAACGTAACAGCCCCATAATGGTAATGGAAAACAGTAACATTGAGATAAGGACTTCCAACAGGCTGAATCCACCCTGTCGCGACATCTTTAAGGGGAGCATTCTGCGGGCACCTTGAGTGGGCAAAAATCTATTTTCCCACGCGAGAATGGTTGTAGCTTTATACCTTCGGGAGAAAGTTGGCCGCCAAACCTGCCAGCTAACTGAAACAGTACCAGTGGTGGCTGGTTATTTCCCATGCGCCCCTCTCCCCGAACAAGAGTGTCAGTATCATTAAGTTGGCGAATACAGGATGAGAGTTGATGATTTTCTGCTTTTCGACATTGCCACTCACTGCTTAGCCCTGCCCAACGCTGAGATAACGCCCAGGAAAGTGAAGAGAGTGCCTGATGATAGGCACGAAAATAACGCCGCTCATCCGCATAAATCTTTACCTGAATCAGCAACTGTTCACTCTGCCCTTTAAGCATTAAGGTACCAAATAACATCAACAACATGACCATAACAATGGTGCTATACCCTTGCTGACTACGTATTAAACAGATTCGACTCCTCAGCATTTCAGCTCATACTCCGTACTCTTAACGTTAAACGTCGCTTCACTGATGGCCAACGTTTCCAGTGACCTTCTAACGCTATCAGATAATAGGTTGTGTCTTTCCCGGAACTGTTCAACGATCTGCCTACAGACTGAGCAGAAAAATGAGTAATCACGATTTCAGCGGGGTCTAATAACTTCTCCCATCCGTTACCATGACAATCTTTGGCACTGCGATGTTGCTCAATACTGTTATTTAACCAACGATAGGCAAAATGTTCCGCCGCGGTAGAATCAACAGGATCGATTACGCCATTATGGTTAAGGTCATAACGGATGATAATGCAACTACCTACGGCCGATTGTGAATGTTGACTGATAGAAACCGCTTCAGATACCCGCTCCTTGCCATCCTTAAACAGAAATCCTGCCCGACGTAAGTCCTTTGCTATGGTCATGAGTACCTGTTGCATAGATTGCTCCAGACGGTACAAGCGATATAAGGTCAAACTCTGCCGCTGTAATGCAGGGTACATAGCGGAAACGCTGACTATCATCATGCTGCCGATCAGCATTGCCATTAGCATCTCCGTTAATGAAAAACCTCTCTGCGAATTTTCGCCTAACACGAAACGATACCGGGCAGATACGGCTGCTGACCATTGATACTTTCGCTACAACGGCGTAGCCGCCCTTTGGCAGACAGAATAACCCTCACTCTTCCCGCCTGATTAGAAACCACTATATGTCCGGTACCTGCGGTATTACGTATGCCGTAAAAACCAAAGCCAATATCCGAGTGGCTGACCTCCAAACCAAGCGATGGCTCTGGCAGAATAAAACGTAATCCACTGTCGCTATCGCATTCACCATCACGCTTTGTTTGACTGGCAGTCACACAGCCCCTTGCCCCCAGCTTGCCCACCTGCAGCAGATAGGTTTGATTACGCCAGTTAGCCGCCGCCTGAACCCGGGTTAAAAATGCCAATAGCCCCGCACTGCTTTGTTCTAATACAGCTCGTTGTCGGTAATTCTGCCAACTGGAAATCCCCGTTGATGAGAGAATGGCCGTAATAGCTATTACCAGTAAGATTTCAATTAACGTCATACCACGTTGTCCATCAGGTAAATATCGTTTCATAACCCAACGGTAAAACAGCGTCGAACAGGACAACAGAAGGAGAAGAAAAAGATGGGAAATATCGCCAGAAAATTTGATGTAACAGCATGACAGTTAAATAAATTTTCGAGCCATATCGCAATAAACTGAATAAAAAAATCCCCGACTGGGTTGGCCATATCGGGGATGGAAGGTTAACTGGTTTTTTAACTAAATCGCCACCGGCGCCTTAATCCCTGGATGCGGGTCATAACCCTCAATCTCAAAATCATCAAACTGATAATCAAAAATAGAAGCTGGTTTACGCTTAATCACCAGTTTTGGCAACGCTCGCGGTTCGCGGCTTAGCTGCAAATGGGTCTGCTCCATATGGTTCATATACAGATGGGTATCCCCACCGGTCCAGACGAAATCACCCACTTCCAGATCGCACTGCTGCGCCATCATATGAACCAGCAATGCATAGCTGGCGATATTAAATGGTAAACCCAGGAATACGTCGCAAGAACGCTGATAAAGCTGACAAGATAGCTTGCCATCCGCCACATAGAACTGGAAGAAAGCATGACAAGGTGCCAACGCCATCTGGTCCAATTCACCAACGTTCCAGGCAGAAACAATAATACGGCGCGAGTCCGGATCCTGTTTCAGTTGCTCAACCACTTTGGTAATTTGGTCAATCTGGCGGCCATCTGCTGCGCCCCAGGCGCGCCATTGCTTACCATAAACTGGCCCTAAATCGCCGTTATCATCTGCCCATTCGTCCCAAATAGAGACATTATTTTCATGCAGATAAGCAACGTTAGTTTCACCTTTCAGGAACCATAACAGTTCATGAATAATCGAGCGAATATGGCAACGCTTGGTTGTCACCAGCGGAAAACCATCCTGCAAATTGAAACGCATCTGATGACCAAAGATCGACAGCGTACCGGTACCGGTGCGGTCAGATTTATTTGTGCCCTCATTCAGGACTTTTTGCATTAATTCCAGATACTGTTTCATGGTTATCCTATGCTTGTTGTTTCGAAGTCTGCGGACGGCGGTACGCCCAAACCATCATCAAAATACCGATAATGATCATTGGTAAAGAGAGTAATTGCCCCATACTGAAGAAGTTACTAAACAGCCCCAGTTGAGCATCCGGCTGGCGGAAGAATTCAATAATGAAACGGAATGAACCATAACCAATCAGGAACAGACCTGACACGCTACCAATCGGGCGTTTTTTCTGGATAAACAGGTTCAGAATCACAAACAGAACGATACCTTCCAGACACATCTCGTACAGTTGAGACATGTGGCGCGGTAACATCCCATCTTGCATAAAGGGTAACCACTGAGGATTCTGAGCGGCAAATACTTGATCCGCTGCTCTTGAAGTAGGGAAACGCATGGCCCACGAGAAGTCTGTTACTCGTCCCCACAACTCGCCATTAATAAAGTTACCTAAGCGCCCAACGCCTAAACCAAACGGGATCAGCGGAGCGATAAAGTCGGAAACCTGAAAGAAAGTGCGTTTAGTCCGGTGAGCAAACCAAAACATCACCGCAATCACCCCAAGCAAACCACCGTGGAATGACATTCCACCTTCCCATACCTTAAACAGATAGAGTGGGTTGGCTAAAAAGCTGGGGAAGTCATAAAACAGAACATATCCTAACCGACCACCAACAAAGACACCCAGGAAACCGGTATACAACATGGTTTCTACTTCATCTTTAGTCCAGCCACTACCCGGTTGCTTAGCCCGACGATTTGCCAGCCATAGGGCAAAAACAAACCCTATCAGATACATCATGCCGTACCAGCGCAAGGAGAGGGGTAATGTAGGTTCTAAAGAAAAAATGACCGGGTCAAATTTAGGAAATTCCAAAAAATTAGAGTTCATCACTCACCATTTAGTACGAGTTCAATATTGGATTGGGGTTAAGTTGACACTGTCCGACTTAAAAATAAGTCCGAATCTGGCTATCATATCATAGCCGGGAAAACATTCATCAGAACAGGCCAGTTATTCACGTTCATTTACTTTTCAACATATCAACTGACAAACGCTTATCCCGGCAGGCTAAAATAAATTAGCCCCACAATATTGTGAGGCTAACGGATTCATTCACCTGCCCTCATCCCTTTTTACGGCGATGGGGTGGATGGGTTCGCGGAGGTTTTGCTTCCTGCAATAACATCACTACCGGTGAGAACTCTTTCATCACACGACGATAAACATCACGTTTAAAAGAGACTACCTGACGAACCGGATACCAGTAACTAACCCAGCGCCAGCCATCAAACTCCGGCGTACCGCTGCGTTGCATGTTGATATCTGCTTCACTGCTTAACAGCTGTAACAAAAACCATTTTTGCTTCTGACCAATACAAACGGGCTTGGTATCCCAACGCACCAAACGTTTAGGTAACTTATATCGTAACCAGTTTCGTGTATAACTCAGGATGCGCACATCTTTTCGACTCAGTCCAACTTCCTCGAAAAGCTCTCGGTACATTGCCTGTTCTGGCGTTTCGCCGGGGTTTATTCCCCCTTGAGGAAACTGCCAGGAATGTTGACCAAAACGTCTGGCCCACAAAACTTGTCCTTGTTTATTACAAATTACGATACCAACATTCGGGCGGTAGCCATCATCATCGATCACTGGACTACCTCAAATAAGCATAAATCTTAAAGATAGCCTGATTGTTTCATACTACGCACAAGCGGTAAACCTCTGCTTTATGTCTGTGATGTGATAATCAACCTGAGAATAACTTGACACGATGCACAAAGTTATGAACAGAAATGTGTTGCCAATCGTCAGGTTATTCACTTTTACTGTGGATATCTATGTGAAGAACCAGATAACAATGTGGGTAGAACTTTCTTAAACTCATTATTTAAGAAGTAAGTAAAATTAAATAAAACAATTATATTTCAATATAATAATGAGTTTTACACAGTCAAAAAAATTCATTTAGTCAACTTTATACTATCCGCTAATTTATTCATGCACAAAAAATGTCCTCCGCCGTTTTTATCCACAGTACCTGATAAAAACTTGAACAACATCCCGGCTTATGCGTAAAAAAAACCTTTCGTCAAGGTAAAAAATCGTACTCAGGATTGGCATTTTTATAGTTATCCAAGGAAGCTGTGGATAACATAGTGTAAGATCCTGTTCACTGTCGGTGGCTTATCGCATATAAATTCCGATATGATAGATAAACTTTGTCAGTAAAAAATAAAAATAATTTTATAAATCATGTCATTATAATAGTTATCCTCAAATATTTGACGACTAATAAGTCTGCTGAAAATTATTGTTTGATTATTGAACAGAAAATTGAATAAACAGAAATGGGCCTTTGATGTACAACAATCCACTGCCACCAAACACTCCTGACAGCGAACAACAGCTGTATCAGCGTGCACTCGCACTGGCGGGTTATACCATGAAAGAACTGGCAGAAGCCGCCGGATTGCCCATTCCCGAAAATCTGAAACGGGACAAAGGCTGGGTTGGTATGCTGCTGGAACACTATCTTGGTGCCTGCGCTGGCAGCAAAGCAGAACAAGACTTCCCGCATCTGGGTGTGGAATTAAAAACCATACCGGTAAATGCACAGGGTAAACCGCTGGAAACAACCTTTGTTTGTGTAGCTCCTCTGATTGGCAATATTGGGATTACCTGGGAAAATAGCTATCTGCGCAAAAAACTGCGCCGGGTTCTTTGGGTACCGGTAGAAGGAGAACGGAATAAGCCCTTAGCTCAGCGTCGTGTAGGTACCGCTTTATTATGGAGCCCCGATAACCATGAAGAGCAACAGTTAAGGCGTGATTGGGAAGAGCTAATGGATTTAATTGTCTTAGGCAAAGTGGAATCAATCACTGCTCGTCATGGAGAAATATTACAAATACGCCCCAAAGCAGCAAATAGCCGGGCTTTAACAGAAGCCATTGGTGAATTCGGGCAACCCATTACTACACTACCGCGCGGGTTTTATTTGAAAAAAGAATTCACCGCAACACTATTATCAAAACACTTCAAAATATAAGTAACAACTTATATATGTAAAAGATTTAATATCATTAAAAACAAATATCACCTTATTAATATAAGACATAACCACATTTAGGTAATAGAATCAGTCGGCAATTACCACAATCCCACCTCATCAAAACTAAATTTAATCACCCAAAAAACAATAAGATATAACAGCAACGCTTTATGATATTAAATAAAATATAGAAAGCATTATGACCATAGTGTATTATTTTTCACGAAATTACTATATACACTAATAACTTAATAGTTTATTGAAAGATACTATGGGATTAATACCCTGCTTAGCTAAAGGGAAGGATTTGTTTTTTCAAAAAACAGATTGGCTTTATTTAAAATTCATTATAATAAAGCCTTCTCATATTTAATCAGCAAACTATTAGCCACCTAAGTAAAAGGACTTCAAATATGAAAAAAGCAACGCTTATCGCTTTAGCGACTCTTTCACTTGCCTATACAACATCAGCCAGTGCCAATAATACAGTTAAATTTTTGGGTGAAGTCAGTACTCAGACCTGTACTGTTGATATTAACGGTATTGCAAGCAACCCTATGATATTACTACCTACTGTTCCTACCAGCGCGTTAGCTACTCAGGGTAAAACTGCTGGTGCAACGAAATTTACGGTAAACCTGACTGGTTGCACATCAGAAAGTAGCACAACAACCATTAAAACTGTTTTCCTGGCTAACAACGTAACCACTAACGGTAACTTAGGTAATACCGGCAGCGCGACCGATGTTTCCATTAATCTGCTCGATTCCGATGGTGTTACTACTTTGGACTTCACTTCTGGATTTGCCACGACTTCAGCGATGACGCTACCCAGCAATGCCAACTCTACCTCTCAAGAGCTAACTGCACAGTATTATGCTGAGAACGGCCCGGTATCCGCTGGTTCAGTGATTACCAGCGCACAGTACGCCATCACTTATCCATAATTAACCGTTAAATATTAACTCCGGGGTAAGAGTGGGAATAATTCCCGAAGGATTCCCCGGAGTTAATAGCGTAATATTTCTTTACAGGAAGCAAAGCAATGTCGTTACTCTACAGATTATTAAAGCGCAGCAAGGCAGTATTACTGTGCGCTTTAGTCGTCAGTCAATATAGTCATGCCAGCGTTATCATGAATGGTAACCGCATCATCTACCCCGCTTCCGCTAAAGAAAAGACGTTACAGTTTACCAATCAGGACCCACATCCTAATTTGGTACAGATATGGCTGGATATTAATAATCCAAACTCAAATCCATCAACAGCCGATGCACCGTTTGTGGCTACACCACAGGTGTTTCGTATGGAACCTAATTCAGGTCAAGCCGTCAGATTGATGTTTACTGGCGCAGGATTGCCACAGGACCGCGAGTCAGTATTCTATTTTAACTTTCAGCAAATTCCGTCAGTGAAGTCATCGGATAAAGATAAAAACAAATTGCTGCTTTTAGTCTCTAATCGACTCAAAGTTTTTTATCGCCCCAATTCACTACCTGGATCGTCGGATAAAATTGGTGATGAACTGATTTTTTCGGTGAAAAAAATTCAGGGGAAAACGCATCTGGTGGTGAATAACCCAACCGCCTATCACGCCAATTTTACTCAGGCCACCATCACTACTGCCGGTAAATCCGTCAGTGTCACCGATATCACCATGGTTGCCCCTAAATCAGAGATATCCTGGCCGCTAAAATCAGCCATTAGCGTGAATAATTCATCCGTTCTCCAGTATAAGTTGGTGAATGATTACGGTGTTGAAATCAAAGGGAAGTATCAATTCTGATTGCCCAACTACACAGGAAGTGTAGAGACGATGGATTATTTAACCAAATACGTTTACTGGTTCAGGCAACATAGTCTGTTGTTATCAATGATGACAGGAATGGCATATACCCATGCATCCTATGCTGATACCCCACAGGTTGATGTCAATGATGACGAATACAGCTTTGATGAATCCCTGCTTAAAGGCAGCAATCTGGCAATACCAGATATCTCTCGTTTTAATAAAGTAGAAAGCATTATTCCAGGGCAGTATCAGGTAGATATCTATCTCAACAACGTATTTGTCGGTAGCAATAATGTTACTTTTGTTAGCTCTGACAGTAATAAAGTTTTGCCCTGTTTCTCCAGAGAACTATTAATTAAAACCGGAGTTCGTGAATCCGCCATAGACAAAAATACGCAGAATATAACGCATGAAAATGACTGTATTATTCTCGAGCAACAAATTGACGGTGCCAGCAGCCATTTTCAGTTTACCGAATTACGCCTGAATTTAAGCATACCGCAAAAGTTAATGAACCACCGCCCACGGGGATATATCAGCTCTGACTCTCTCTCCAGCGGAGAAACCATCGGTTTCGTTAACTACAGCCTGAACCAGTATCATGTAGCCTATAAAAACAGCGCCTCCAGCGATCTTGACTCTACCTACGCTAACATCAATGCCGGTGCCAACTTAGGACTATGGCGCTACCGCCAGCAATCTTTTTATAGCAATCAGACCGGCCAGGAAAGTCGCTTCACCACAACGCGTCGCTACGTGCAGCGTGCTATAGCACCATTAGGCAGTGAAATGATGCTTGGTGAGGGTTTTACCAGCGGACGTTATTTTTCTGGTCTGGGTTATCGAGGGCTCGAACTGGCTTCCGACGATCGTATGCTACCGGAATCACAGCGTGGTTATGCTCCATCGGTACATGGTATTGCTAAAACCAATGCCAATGTGGTTATTCGTCAGGGTGAAAATATTATCTACCAATCCACTGTGGCCCCCGGCCCTTTTGAGATTAGTGATTTAAATGCAACCAACTATGCTGGCGATCTGGATGTTAGCGTAACGGAAGCTGACGGCAGCGTCAGTACATTTCGGGTACCTTTTTCTGCAGTATCCGAGTCATTACGGCCAAATATTTCACGCTACTCTCTGGTGGTGGGTAAAACCCGCTATGTTGGAGATAGCGATCTGTTTGGTGAGGCTAGCTATCGCCGGGGTATCAGTAACGCTATCACCGCCAACAGTGCTTTTCGTTTAGCTGATGGTTATCAGGCAACCATGCTTGGAGGCGTTTATACCAGCCAGCTAGGTGCATTTGGCCTTGATGCCACCTATTCCCGCGCTCAGCTACCAAATAGTAACGATCAATCAGGCTGGATGTTCCATCTTTCCTATAGCAAAACCTACAGCCCAACCAACACCACTCTCTCCATCGGCGGATACCAGTACTCCACCAATGGCTATCGTGAATTAAACGATGTGCTGGGCGTTCGTCAGGCCGAAAAATCGGGAGATGACTGGCAGTCATCAACCTACATGCAAAAAACTCGCCTTGAAGGCTCAATTAATCAGTCTCTCGATTGGGCTGGCAATATCTATCTCTCCGCTTCAACCCAAAATTATCGCGGGGGAAAAGCCAGAGATAAACAACTACAGCTTGGGTATTCTAAGGTGTTCCAGAATGGTGTTTCATTGAACCTGTCGGTCGCCCGAACCCATAACGGCGGCTATTATAATAACCCCTACAATAACAACGAGGGCTATAGCCAAAATGATAACAATAGCGCTTCTGAAACCAACACCGCGTTTTCTATCTCAATTCCGCTGGGACAAAGTTCTTACGCACCAATACTTACCGGTACGCTAAATCGCTCAGGTAATTCGGGAACGGCTTATCAAACATCGTTATCCGGTACCATGGGAGAAAAGCGAGACATTAGTTATGGTGTGAATGTCTCTACTGACAGTCGCCAGCACCAGACGGTATGGAACGGTAACTTGCAGACCCGTAGTTCCGTTGCCACACTGGGAGCATCAGCCTCAACCGCCAGTGATTACTGGCAGGCTTCAGGTTCTGTTCAGGGGGCAATGGCATTGCATAGCGGTGGTATTACCCTTGGTCCTTATGTTGGCGATACCTTTGCGCTGGTCGAAGCTAAAGGTGCTAAAGGCGCCAGCGTAATGGGCGGACAAGGCGCTAAAATTGATACTTTTGGTTATGCTTTAGTCCCTGCGTTAACGCCTTATCGCTACAATACTATCGCTCTGGACCCCGAAGGTATGGACAGCCGCAGTGAATTGCAGGATGCACAAAAACGCATTGCGCCCTATGCCGGTGCTACCGTAAAAGTGAACTTTAAAACGTTATCTGGGTATGCTCTGTTAATCACCGTACAGCGGCCTGAAGGCAGTGAGCCAATACCTATGGGAGCCGATGTGTATGACCAGCAAGATAAAGTTATTGGAATGGTCGGACAGGGTAATCAGGCCTATCTCCGCTCAAACGATATCGACGGATATCTTAGCGTCCGCTGGGGAACGCAGCCCGACCAACAGTGTCGATTACATTATGACCTGTCAGAACATGATACTGACAAACCACTGATAGTATTAACCGGTCAATGCCAATAACAGAATTGAGTAGAGTAACAATTACTATGAAAAATCATCACTCTCTATTTTCCAGCTATCCTGCTATTGCTATCGCGCTGATAACGTTACTCTGGTCAAATCTGTCTGAAGCACAGTGCAGAAGGGTCACACCCCATATCGATTCCGGATGTGATAGTTGTGGTCTTGGGCTGGGATTGGGTAAAGTTAATATCACCGATAATTACCTGCAGCCAGTCGGTACGCCTTTAGGTAGCTCAGTGGTTAATTTCACCTCAGCAACCAAATATCCCGATCCCAATAAAGTGCTTTACCAGTGCGATCTGACTGATAAAGACGATATCTATGAAGTTTTTGCCACCAACGGTGATGACCGGGTCGGTGGATATTATGAACAAGGCATCAACGATGGTTATCCGGGATACTACGCCACCTATATTCCCTATGTAGCAATTAAGCTAACGCATCTGAACTCAGGCATTGTATTCAGCCGTACCTGGCAGTCGGCCCCACTGACCAACTACGAAGTTGTCGGTGACAAAATCAATATTCGGGTAAGAGACCTCAGTCCGGTACGCTCCGAATTAATTAAAATCAGCACACTACCAGGAAGAGGAAAAAGTAATTACTGTGGCTATTCTGCCTCTAATCCACTCACTGGCATGGCATCGACCACCGGGCCATCAACCTATACCTGTATTCAGCCTAATGGCTATATTCTATTTTCAGGGCCGGGCATTGCGGCACAAACCCCGGGAACGGACAGCGCTGACGAATTTGGTACCTGGGGCACCGGGCGTTGGAATGCAATGGGAATGGGAACGGCACCGCAATCAACCATCACTTATACGGCAACCTGCGTCGCCCGTAACGTTACTCCATTAGTCATATTTCCAATCATTTCGGCGGCACAGCTCAATAATGGAGAGACGGTACAAAGCAATTTGAATATTACTATTGAATGCAGTAACTCTGCGGTTTCCGGTGTAGCCACGGGCAACACGGCGATGGGATTACAAACGTCTCTGGAAGGTTATAACGCTGCCCAACAGTTAGGTTTGGTGAACAACAGTGGCGGAGTCAGCTATTTGCTCTCCAGTGGCTATGGTACTGACAGTTCAATTGCAACCGGAGTAGGGATCAGGCTGCAAAATGCCAGCACCGGTGTCAGAATGAATTTTCTCGGCTGGACCGCCTGTACCTCCTCCGGTTGCCCAAGCGGAGACAGTGCCGGATGGTATCCGGTATTAGCCGGAGCCAGTGGTAGCGGCAGTAACGCCAGCGGTTACAATAACTATACCACTACCCTTCAGGCCACATTAGAGAAGCTACCGGGGAAAACAGCAACCGCCGGAAAAGTAGATGCCACAGCCTATGTACTGGTTAAAGTACAATAACATGATGAATAATATGGTAAATCGAATGAAGAGATATAGTCTGACACTACTACTCTATCTGGGATTCATTTATGGGCTGACATCAGCTAATGCAGGTATTATGCCGTCATCAACACGTGTTATTTATCAGGAAGGTACTACCGAACAGAGCCTGATGCTGGCCAATACCAATCCTTATCCTGTGATGGTCCAAACCTGGATTGATAACGGTGAAATCGATGGAACCCCGGAAAAAGCCGATGCACCCTATATCGCTTTACCCGCCGTATTTCGTATGCAGCCAAATACCATGCAGGGCCTACGTATTATTTATAACCAGCGACCACTACCAAAAGATCGTGAATCCGTATTTTGGCTCAATCTGTATGAAGTTCCTCCCACTAAGTCTGAACAGTCATCGCCTTCATCCAAAGTAAAAATGACCATGAATACTCAGATGAAGATTTTCTACCGCCCCAAAAGTCTGAAAGAAAAGCCACAAAACTGGGCGCAGAATATGCAATTTTCGCTATTTCGCCGTGGAGATCTACTGGTTGTTCGCTGTACCAACCCAACCCCCTACTTTGCCTCTTTCGCATCCCTCAAGTTAGAGATATCTGGCAAACCCTATGCCAGCGAACAGAAACTGGACATGATGACCCCGCCCTTTGGACGGGCAGAATATGAGTTTAAACACCCCACAATGCGCAATGTATCCGGCACGGTAAACTTACAGTTTCAGCTAATTGATGATAATGGATTTAATCAGGCGGGAAGTCAGACTGTAACGGTCAATACCGTAGAGCGGTAATCAGATGACTTTATTGAGATTAAAAAACGTTTATTGAATGGAAAATCTTCTGCCGCGCGTTTAAATAACGCGGCAGAAGTTTAGCAAGGTTACCCTCTCTGACGCCGTAGTTGTACCAACCACAGACCGCCAATAGATACCACCATCAGTCCACCAAACACACAGCCAATGGCGACTACCGGCATATCCACTTTAACAGCCAGAGTATAAAGCCCCAGCATCAGTAACATAGCGGTATTCTCACCGAAGTTTTGTACCGCAACTGCGTTGCCTGCACCAACAGTCTGTTTTCCCCGATGCTGCAACAACGTATTCAACGGTACAATAAAGAACCCACCAAAAATACCGATCACCATCAGAATGGCATAAGAGAGAGACAGGCTACCCTGTAATACAAAAACGACGACACCAACACCCAATAAAATCCCGGCAGGAATACAGCGGTTTACCGTATCCAGGGTAATCCACTTCGCTGCAGCAGCAGCACCAATCACGATACCAACCGCCACCATGGCGTTAAGTAGTGTTGGTGTCAGTAACCCTTCAATATGCAAAGCAATGGGTACCCACAGGATCAACAGAAAACGCAGAGTAATACCCGCGCCCCAGAACAGGCTGGTACCGACCAGAGACATACGGGTACCCTGATCATTCCACAATACCTTCGCGGAGTCGGCGAAACGTAGCACCATCTCCTTCAAATTCCAGCGCATCCCCGGACGAGCAGGTTGTAAACGGGGAATAAAACAGTTTGCCACTACCGCACCGGCATAAACTGCGCAACACACCGCCAGCGCCAGATAAGGGCTAATATCCACCAGCCAACCTCCGGCTAAAGATCCCACCAGAATTGCTGCCAGCGTTGAAGACTCAATCAAACCATTGGCTTTCACTAACTGATCGCCATGGGTAATTTCGCCAAGAATACCGTACTTCGCCGGAGAGTAAGCCGTTGCGCCAATTCCTACCAGGGTATAGCCAAAAAATGGATCTAAACCGCCAATAATAATGGCCGCGCCCAACAGTTTGATACCGTTGGCAACCATCATCACTCGCCCTTTAGAGAAGCTATCGGCAATTTGCCCGACAAACGGAGCCAGCACCACATAAGCCACAATAAACAGCATTTGTAGTGTCGAGTGGCTCCAGAGGGGGTAAGCTTTTTGAATCAATACACCCAGCGTGGCAAAAAACAACGCACTATCGCCGAAGGCCGATAAAAACTGTGCGCTGGTGACCGCCACCATTGCACGGTTCAGCAATGGTTTTGGCGTCACATCAATTGTGGTCATAATGACTCCACGGCCTCTTCAGCCAGTTTACGCAGGGAAACAAAATCTGGCTTACCGCTGCCCAGCAGAGGAAGAGATTTAAGTACGCGAATATCGCGCGGTACCGCCAACGCAGGTAAACCCAATTCCTGAGCCGCACGGTTTAAAGCATCACGGGCTAAATCAGGCGTAGTGGTAAACAGAACGATAGACTCACCTTTTGAGACATCACTACGCACCGTTGCCGCATGCTCTGCATCCGGAGCCACTTTCTTGGCTATGGCTTCAACGCTTTCTAGTGAAACCATCTCACCCGCTACCTTAGCAAAGCGCTTAACCCGGCCTTTAATGGTACAGAAGCCATCATTATCAAATGAGACGATATCGCCGGTGTCATACCAGCCAGCTTCCATTTCGCCTTGAGCATTTTCTGCCGTTGGTGTCTCCAGCACTCCCGGATTCTCAACCCGCAGATAGCCCTTCATAATATTCGGTCCCATGACCTGTAAACGACCACCGTCTTCAATACCTGGTACGGTAATCAGCCGCGAATGGATACCCGGCAGTAATTTACCAACGGTATGGGATTTAGCCGCCATTGGTACGTTAATCGCCAGTACCGGGGCACACTCCGTTACGCCATAGCCTTCAAGAATACGGATACCAAACTTCTCCTGCCATAGTTCACGTGTGGCAGTAGACAGCTTCTCGGCTCCGGCCACCACATAACGCAGTCGGGCAAAGTCATAAGGATGAGCAAAGCGGGCATAGTTATTCAAAAAGGTTGGTGTACCAAACATCACATTACAGTTCTGGTCATATACCAGTTCAGGCACCACCCGATAATGGAGCGGGCTGGGATAAAGAAAGATTCGGCTGCCGGTCATTAATGGCGTCAGCAATCCTGCCGTCAGGCCAAAGGCATGGAATAGCGGCAAGGCAGACATAAACTTATCCTGCGCGGTAAAATCAGCCACGGTACGAATTTGTTCAACGTTTGCTAACAGGCTATCGTGAGAATGGACCACCCCTTTCGGATTGCCTTCTGAACCGGAGGTAAACAGAATAATTGCCGCATCCTCAGGTTTCTGCTTTACCATTGCCATACGAGGAAACAGCAGGTGTTTCATTACCCAGAATTTATCTTCTCCGGTGACGGTATCTTTCAGATCTTCAAGGAAATACCATTTAGCACCGGTAACCTGTTCCGCCAGATAGGTGAGTTTCCCTTTCTCAAGAAATTGACGGGAGGTAACGATGGTCTTTATTTGCGCCGCTTTTAGCGCACTTTCCAGGCCATTTACACCGGCGGTATAGTTCAGCATTGCCGGAACCCGACCACTCAACGAACAGCCAAAAATGGTTGCGGCGGTCACTACCGTATTAGGCAACAGTAATCCTACATGCTCCCCCGGTTCACTCAGTTTGCTGATAATTCGACTCAAGCCCAGCGACTTCTTCAACAGGGTGCGATATGAGTCATTTTTCATTGAAATATCAGCAATACAGGTCTTACCGATACCATAGCGTGTATGTGCTTCCAGCAGTGCTTCATATAACGTCATGCGCTGACGGGTTGCCATACGGGCATCCATCATGACTTGATGCAGACAAACGCCTGCCAGTTTACGACGCTGAGCCGCCTTTGGTGCATCCGGCATAGGAACCCGGGTTGGCGGCAGCACATGAATATTAACCTGCGGAAACAGACGCAGTTTAAATACGCCTTTCAAACGGCTCAGAAAACTAAATTCCAGGCCTTCCAGCCAGACAGGTATCACCGTTGCCTGAGAACGTGCCGCCACAAAAGCCGCCCCGTCATAAATCTTCATTAAGGAACCGGTAACGGTAATACGCCCTTCCGGGAAAATAACAATCGGACGCCCGTGCTCAATTTGTCGCACCAGAGTTTTAATTGACATGGGTTTGGAAGGATCGAGGGGTACAATATCCACATAGGGCATTAATATGCGGATAAACCAGCGCTCGGTGTACAAGCTGTAAACAGCAAAAACCGGTTTAACTGGTAAGAATAACGCCAGCAGAATGCCATCAATAAAGGAGAGATGGTTTGGGGTTATCAGTATACGTTCCTGTTTAAAGCAATCCGTATCGCCATAAACACGTACGCGAAAACATAAGCGGCATAAAGCTCTTAAAATCCGTAAAACCATTACTATCTCCCTATCGGACAACGCGATATGCGTTGATACCTCCATTTCCAGGTTAAGACAATCTATTTCTATTGCTGTTCGCGATTAATCGTTTGATCGAATAAAAAACCAGCAATAACTTCCCGAAGTAAAAAAAAACCTACGCATCCGCGTAGGTCGGTGTAATCCAGTAAATGGTTCTGACGTTGCCGCCAGAGATTCACCAATAAATACCTCTGGGATCTCAAATCTAGTCCATGGTATAGCAGACATCCAGCCAGAAAAGGCTACATAAGCGTACAAAGTGTAACGAAGCATGTAATTTTTGAATTTTCGTCAATTTTGTGACATTCCATATTGCTAATACCCCTGTTTTCCGTGAGACTTCACGATGTAAACGTTTTCTTTTATTCGGGCTGGCGGAGTAAATTATGGCAACCATTAAAGACGTAGCAAAACTGGCAGGCGTTTCTGTTGCCACAGTCTCCCGCGTCATTAATAACTCGCCAAAAGCCCGGGGTGCTACCCGAGATGCAGTACTCAACGCCATGGAGCAGTTGCAATACCATCCAAATGCCAATGCCAGAGCCCTGGCCCGCCAAACTACCGGCACCATCGGCCTGATTGTTTCCGATGTTTCCGATCCTTTCTTCGGTACCATGGTAAAAGCCACTGAACAGGTCGCCAGCGACAGCGGTAACTTTCTGCTGATTGGCAATGGCTATCATGATGAACATAAAGAACGTCAAGCCATTGAACAGCTTATCCGCCATCAGTGCGCTGCGTTAGTGGTTCATGCCAAGGCGATGAGTGATGAGGAATTGCGAGGATTGATGAACCATATTCCCGGTATGGTGCTGATTAATCGTATTCTTTCCGGACTGGAATCCCGCTGTATCGCTCTAGACGATCGCTACGGTTCTCATCTCGCTACCCAATATCTGATTCAACAAGGCCACCGTAATATCGGCATTATCTGTTCCGATCATAAGATATCCGATGCTGAGGATCGCCTTCAGGGCTATCTGGATGCCCTGAAGGAACACCAAATCACTATCAATACTAAACGTATCGCCTACGCTTCACCGGATGAAAGTGGTGGAGAGAAAGCCCTGATAGAGCTGCTGGAAAGAAACCAACAGCTTACCGCCGTGGTTTGCTATAACGACACTATGGCCGCAGGTGCCCTCTCGGTGCTCAGCGATAATAATATTCAGGTACCTGAACAAATATCGTTGATTGGTTTTGATGATGTACTCATTGCTCGCTATCTGCGTCCCGGACTAACCACTATTCGCTATCCAGTGGTATCTATGGCAAAGCAGGCTGCAGAATTGGCGTTAGCGCTGGCACAGGGAAAGACCTTATCCGATGTCACTAATTTGTTTCACCCTACCTTGGTAAAAAGACATTCGGTGACACAGCGATGATAAACCAGCAAGTTAGCCTGGTTAGTTTACGTACGCTACACAGTTAACCACCAAGCTAAATACTGCGATCCACATTCCTGATTTCTATTCCTGAGCTTTTCTCTTTTTTTATTCACCGCATAATTTCCTTCTATACCAGAAGGTGTATTCACTTATATGGATAAGATAAACGGATCACTTCCTGAAAATTCCATCATCAAAATAAAGTGTGATGCTTTTATGAGTATTACCATGTTAAAGTTAATAGGAGTTATTAAATGTTATTAAACGAGGTAATTCTTATGGGCTCTTACACTAAACAGACCATCAGTGCTCAAATTCCTGTTGAGCTGGCCCTCGCCGTTGAGAATCTGGCTATAGAGCTGGACCGTTCAAAAAGCTGGATTATAAAAGAGGCGTTACTCTCAATGCTGGCAGAAAGAGAGCGGCGACATCAAAACGTGCTGGCAGGCCTTGCAGATGTAGATGCGGGTCGTGTGGTTAGTCATTCAGACATGGTGGATTTTACCAACCGTCTCAAGAACGGCTAATAAATGGAAATTTACTGGACGCTTAAAGCTCAGGACGATCTGGAACGTCTTTATCGTTTTGCCCTTCAATATAACCGGCAACATGCTGATGATATTTTAGATCGCCTGATAACGGGATGTTCTGATCTTATGATCTGTCCCGCAATTGGCGTACCGCAAACGCGGTATGAACCTCGCGAAGTGAGAAAGGTTTTGTTCGATGACTACGAGGTCCATTATGAAGTTAAAGACAATGAAATTTTCATTGTGGATCTCTGGCATACCAAAGAAGAACGCTGACTTTTAAGTAATAGCCCCTGCTTAAAGTGCTGTTTGAGCGCAAATCTATACCTCCATCTCAATAATTCCCCTTAGTGACACGATTCATTTATCACTATTGAACATCAAGATTTTACAATTAATAAACATCAATATAAAAATTATAACATTTGGCATATCTATACCTGTGAGGTTTTATGAACTGGCGGATAGGTATCGGTGGCCGGCTATTGTTTGCTTTCTCGCTGTTAGCAACCATGACCCTGATTGCTACCGGTTTAAGTTTCCGTAGCCATGCGGAACTCGAATCACGCCTGTCGGATCTACATCAGAATCATATCGGTGCTTTATTTGCTGCTACTCAGCTTAATGACCAGAGTCGGCAAATTGTTAGTCAGGCTTCAGCACTGTCAATGGCGGAACGCCAAAGTGAACGAGAGCAGGTTAAAGATGAACTGCTCAATACGCTCAATCAAATGGAAGATTGGATGAGGCAGTTGCCCGACAAGCAACGCTATTTTCTGGAATTGAATACCCAGATCCGACAGACCATAATGGTGCTATATCAAGTAACCACTCAGCGGGCAGCCTTTGCTGCCAGCGCACACCAACACAGCCAAAAATTGAATGAAACCTTCGAAGACTGGCGACAAACATTAACCCCTTCGAACATAACCAGCCAGCTCTGGTATCTTGAGTTAGCCTTTCTGGCTGGCTATGTAGAGAAAGTCTCTGCAGCACAGAGCTTCAACGAGCTGGACTATACTTTTTTGCGTATTGAAGAGATAAGTAAACATATCGCCGAATCCGCTGAAAAAGATAAAACTCTGCAAAAGGACAAGTATCAGCAGTTGCTCAGCCTGTTAGCCAAAATATCACGCGACGGCTCGATGTTTCATGATAAGAACCAGGAACTGGATCTCTCTTATCAACAATCATTTTTGGTACTCAACAACCAACGCCATGTTCAGCAGTTGGCCCGACAAATATCCTATTACAGTCATCAAATTAATCAGGTGATTGATAATGAACTATCGGAGGCTACGCAATCCGTCGCGCAGGCAAGCCGCCTCACTCTGGGATTATCGCTGTTAAGCCTGATAATGGTTATTACCCTCTCCTGGCTATATGTACGTCGCAATATTCTGACTCGTATTCGTACATTGCAGGCCAATATGCAGGCTATTGCCAATGGACGGCTTAATACTCCAATTATCATCAGCGGTAATGATGAAATCAGCGGAATGGCTCAGGATTTGGTTTTTTTTCAGCAATCCGCGCTGCTGGCAGAACAAACCCACCGCCAACTGCAGTCAGAGATGGATGAACGCCATCAGGCCGAACAACAGTTAATGCATACCCAGAGAGAACTGGTACAGGCAGGTAAACTGGCTGCACTGGGCCAACTTAGCGTTTCTATCACTCATGAGATCAACCAACCGTTAGCGGCCATGCGTAACTATATCTTTAGCCTTGAGCATTATTTACAACAGAACAACGTGCCGCAGATTCGGCGAAAGATCGATCAGGTTGGCGAACTATTGGATAAGGTGAACAATATCACCCACAATCTGAAAAGCTTTGCCCGTAGAGCAGATAACGATCTCTCCCCGGTACATCTGCACACCGTAATTAATGCGGCAACCGGGCTACTGCAGGTTGATAATAAGGGGATTAAATTACAGATACAGCCACTGTGCCAGAATCAATCAGGGCAACAAATAGATACCGTCTGGGTTGCGGCAGAAGCTATACGTCTGGAGCAGGTACTGATCAACTTACTCTCAAATGCCATTGATGCATTGCATGCCGTTTCCGAACCGGAAATCGTTCTGACCTGGCGTACTCTGGATCATTGGGTTGAATTACTGGTGATTGATAATGGCTGTGGCATTGAACCAGAACATACTGAACGTATTTTTGACCCTTTCTTCTCGCTGAAATCAACCACCAATGGCCTCGGACTGGGGCTATCCATCAGTTATAACATCGTTCAGGACCTGTGCGGTCAGTTAAAGCTTATTAACAGCTACGCGGGCTATACCTGCTTTTCACTGAAGCTACTGCACTCAATAGCTCCGGTTGCTGCCAGTCATTAGGAGTAAATATGAATATTGAAGTAATCATTATTGATGATGAGCCCTGCATGACTGAAAGCCTGGCGGAAATGTTAACCATCGCAGGTTTCCTGCCCAGAGCTTTTGGCCAAGCCCGTCATGCACTGGAATATCTGGCGCTCAGTCGGGAATGCATTGTACTCAGCGACATTCGCATGCCGGAAATGGATGGATTGGCTTTGTTGTCTGCTATTCAGCAACTCGACAGCCAACTGCCGGTGATCCTGATGAGTGGTCATGCAGACATTCCTCTGGCTATTCAGGCAATGAAGCAAGGGGCGCAGGATTTTCTGGAGAAGCCCATCAAAACCGAGCAACTATTTCAGCAGCTGCATCTGGCTTTGAATCGCCGTCAGGCTTATCTGCAAATGCATCATAAACCTGCAGATAATGAGTATCTGACCCAGAAAATCATTGGTCGTTCTTCAGCCATTCAACATCTGCGCCAGCAGGTATCCGTACTGGCGCAGGCTCAGGTTGATACCCTGATTTATGGTGAAACTGGCAGCGGCAAAGACGTGGTGGCTGAAGCTATTCATCACAGCGGCCCCCGGACTCATAAGCCGTTTATTGCCATTAACTGTGGTGCTATGCCAGAAAATCTGCTGGAAAGTGAGCTGTTTGGCCATGAAGCGGGTTCTTTTACCGGTGCTCAAAAACGACATATTGGCAAAATAGAGGCAGCTAACGGGGGAACCTTATTCCTTGATGAAATCGAAAGTATGCCACTGGCAGCCCAGATTCGCCTGCTGCGCGTATTACAAACCCGCACTATTGAACGCGTAGGCAGCCACCAGCTTATTCCGGTGGATATTCATGTGCTAGCTGCCAGTAAGATGGACCTCACCCATCTCAGTCGTCAGGGGCTATTTCGTAGCGATCTGCTTTACCGATTAAACGTTGCCAATTTACATATTCCTCCGCTACGGGAACGGGAGAATGACATCCTGCTACTGTTTGAATATTTCTGCCAGCAGGCTGCCCGGCAATATCAAAGGGAAGTTCCTTCAATTAAACCCAGTCAGCAAAACAAGCTGCTTAACTATTTGTGGCCCGGCAATGTGCGGGAACTGATTAACGTGGCCAACCGCTATGTGTTAGGCATTTCTGGCGATGGCATCAATCTGAATGAAGAGAACCTCAGCGCTACCGCAGAGTCTGAGCTGAACGACCTTGAATATCATCTTGATAGTTATGAAAAGAGCATTCTGATTTCGACACTGGAAACCTGTGCAGGGGAGCTTAGTGAAGTGGCGATGCGCCTCAATCTGACGCGCAAGACCCTGTATCGAAAAATGAAGAAGCATGGACTGGATAAGCGTTACTTTCAGGATCTGGATGGGACAATGTTGTCTTCCTGATCCGAATAAAAAGGACAAAATTGTCCATTAATCCTGACTCTGGTACCAAGAACTCCCGAATATCCATAAGATTTTGTTAATTTAATGTTGGCATTGTTATTGCAAAGTTAAATATGAATTCCCCAAAAATGCATGATGTGACGATCGCGACAGGACGTCTTAATAAAAATAACGACTACCCTAACCCGCATGAATGAGGATGTAACAATGACCAAAATGACAACCAGAATCTTATTTTACTGGCTGACCGCACAAATGATCCTGGCGGCTGGACTGCTGTTTTCATCCGCCATGGCAGCTGACTGTAGTAACAGAGGCGATCTGGACGATCGCTACTGTGATGAAAACCGCGACATGGTGGCAGATACGCCAACCGATCCTAAAGAACTAAAAAATCCCGGAACCTTAGTATTCAGCTACACGCCAGTAGAAGATCCCGCTGTGTATAAAGATGCCTTCGCTGACTTCCAGAAATACCTGTCTGATAAAACCGGTAAAAAAGTGATCTATTACTCTGTTCACTCAAACTCGGCTCAGGTTGAAGCAATGCGTTCCGGCCGTCTGCATATTGCCGGATTCTCTACCGGGCCAACGGGTTATGCCGTTAACTTAGCCGGTTATGTACCTATCGCGGTTAAAGGCACAGAAAAAGAGTTTCAGGGCTACAACCTGATTGTGCTGGTAAAAGCCGATAGCCCCTACAAAACTATGGACGACCTGAAAGGTAAAGTAGTGGCTCACACCTCTGTTTCTTCCAACTCGGGTAATCTGGCCCCTCGCGCTCTGTTCCCAAAAATCGGCATCACTCCGGATGAAGACTACAAAGTAGTTTACTCTGGTAAACACGACCAGTCAGTTATGGGTGTCCTTAGCGGTGACTATGACGCAGCACCTGTCGCATCAGATGTTTATGAGCGTATGGTTGAAGCTGGCCGAGTGAAAGCCAAAGACTTTCGCACCATCTATACCAGCGCTCGCTTCCCAACTTCTGCCTTTGGTTACGCGTACGATCTGGACCCTGAACTGGTAGCTAAAATAAAAGCGGCTTTTACTTCTTACCGCTTCCCACCAGAAATGCAGGAAACTTTCGGTGGAGCCGATCGCTTTTACCCAATTAACTATAAAGATGACTGGCAGGTAGTACGTGATATCGCCTTTGCTACCGGCACCGCCTACAGCAAAAACGGCCTGCAACAGTTAGCTGAAAAAGAAGCCGCTGACGCTGCAAAAAAACGTCAGGCTGAATCTGCTGGTGCCAAAGCACAGTAATCCGCAGCTCCCCTTATATTCATTATCATCAATCGGGATAGCCTTGTGCTATCCCGCAGGAGGCCTGTTACCATGTCGATGCCATCGTCCCTTTCACCACAGAATTCACTACACAATTACCTCAGCATTCGGCAGCTTAATCATGCCTATCGGGCAGGAAAACCAATTCTGAAAGATATCAACATTGATATCGACCAGCCCGGTATCGTCGCCATTATTGGTCCATCGGGCACCGGAAAAAGTACCCTGTTACGCTGTATTAATCGTCTGATTACTCCCACTACCGGTGAGATTCTGTTTCAGCATGCAGATTTGGTTAAAGTTCAGGGTAAAGCCTTGCGTCATCTGCGTCGCCAGATAGGCATGGTGTTTCAGGAATATAATCTAGTAGAGCGCCTGAGCGTTATTGAAAACGTATTAACCGGACGTCTTGGCTATATGAATGCCTGGCAGGCCTGGCGGCGTAAATTTTTGCAGGAAGATATCGATCGCGCCTTTGAGCTATTAGGCCACGTTGGGTTAACAGAATTCGCCACCCAACGAGCAGATAGTCTGTCCGGAGGCCAGCGCCAGCGAGTAGGCATCGCCAGAGCATTAATGCAGAATCCTCATATTCTGCTTGCCGATGAGCCAACCTCATCATTAGACCCCAAAACCGCAGTAGAAATTATGGAACTTATGGATAAGCTGGCGGCCAGCAAAGGTATTCCTACTCTGGTGAATATTCATGACGTAAAACTGGCCCAGCGTTTTGCCAAACGCATCATTGGTATGAGCGGCGGACGCGTAGTTTACGACGGCCCGGCTCAGGGCATTACCGATACTCACCTGAAAGAAATCTACGGGGGTGAGTCATGGCTAGTGTAACCCCACATTTAAATCCGTTTAAAACTAATTGGCTGATGCGCGTCGGAACCCTGGTGGTCGCGGGATATATTCTGTATGCATTCAGCAATATGGGTCTTAATTTCCAGCGTATGGCTATCGGTATGGAACACGCCGAACGCCTGCTCAGCCGTATGTTCCCACCCAATTTTGAACGTTGGGAACTATTGCTACACGATCTGATGGAAAGCCTGCAAATAGCGATCATTGCCAGCGCTGTCGGCATTATCATTTCTCTGTTTGTCGGGCTATTTGCCGCCCGCAATCTGATGCCCAATATTATCAGCGCACCGGCACGAGTTATCATTGCCATTTGCCGTACTTTCCATCCGGTGATTATTGCTATTTTATTTGTAAAATCCGTTGGTTTTGGTGCACTGGCAGGGATTCTGACCCTCATCGTGGCTTCTATCGGTTTTATCGCCAAACTGTTTGCCGAAGCGATTGAAGAAATATCACTTAAGCAGGTGGAAGCCATTCGGGCTACCGGAGCCAGTTTTGTCAGCCTGATTTTGTTTGCAGTACTACCGCAGGTTTTTTCCCGTTTTATTGGTTTTTCAACCTACCAGTTAGACTCAAACCTGCGTAACTCAACCATGGTTGGCCTGGTAGGTGCTGGCGGTCTGGGTGGCACGCTATTCTCCGCCTTCCAGCGCTTTGATTATGATTTTGTCACCGCCATTTTGCTCACCATTATTGCTCTAATCCTGTTGGGTGAAGCCCTGTCTAATCTGGTACGGAGGGTCTTTTCATCATGACAGCCTTACCTGTAACTTCCTCACCTCAAACGGACGCTATGACTATGAATACTGCTCCGGCCAAATATCAGCGTTTTACGCCGCTACAACGAGCTGCACGCTATTTAGTCTATGTCATCATGCTGGCATCATTGTTTGCTTCATTAAGAACCGTTGAGGTCATTCCTGAGTTTCTTTACGACGCTCCTACTCAGATGGCCGATATGTTTGAACGCATGTGGCCACTGGATATCGCAGCTTATCCAGGGACCATTCATCAGGCATTAATGGAAACCCTGAATATTGCCACCCTGGGTACTTTGCTTTGCCTGATTCTGGCAGTGCCATTAGCTCTGCTAAATGCCCGAAATGTGATGCCGTCAAGAATTGTTAACTGGCTGGCACAAACCTGTCTGGTCACCTCCCGCTCGGTTAACTCACTGGTGTGGGCGCTGTTGTTTGTGGCTATTTTCGGCCCTGGCACAATTGCCGGTGTGCTGGCGGTGGCTCTGCGTTCCGTCGGTTTTGTTGGTAAACTGTTGGCAGAGGCGTTAGAAGAGATCAATATGGGCAGTATTGAAGCATTGAAAGCAACCGGGGCTTCAATGCCCAGTATTCTGGTAAAAGGTTACTGGCCACAGGTAGTCCCCGCTTTCTTCAGTATTGTGCTGTTTCGCTGGGATATTAACGTACGGGAATCTGCGGTGCTCGGTTTAGTAGGTGCAGGCGGCATTGGCGTAGTGCTTAACGATGCAATGAACCTGTTCCAGTGGCAATTAGTAGCAACCATTCTGGTCAGTATTTTAGTGGTAGTTTTGTTAGCGGAATGGGTTGTTGTTCGCGTACGCAAAAAATTAATCTAATCTGAATAGGGGAGAAAATTATTCTCCCCGAAAAAAACAGATAATCGATTAATACAGGAACGGTCTAATGATTTTGAGAAACCAATATTATGTACTGCGTCATGGTCACAGTTTAGCCAATCAACAAAAGATCATCGTTAGTGATATTCAGCATGGGCAACATGCCTATGGCTTGTCTCCGGTAGGTATCAATCAGGTTATCCAAACGCTGGAAAACTGGCCTTACCCTATTCCGGATTTGATTTTTCATTCTGACTTTAAACGCACATCCGAAACCGCCGGAATTGTTGCCGACTATTTTAATCGTCAGGCTAAACCAAGCGCAGCACTACGAGAACGTCATTTCGGTGAGTTTGAACTGAGGGATGACAGCCACTATCCATTAGTCTGGAAGCATGACGAAGATAATCTTACGGATTCATTTGCTCAGGTAGAGCAACTCAGCGCCATTTGTGAACGTGAAATGGCATTTATCCAAACGCTGGAACAGCAATACTCTCAGAAAAAGATTTTGCTGGTTGGTCATGGCGATCCCTTACAGATTCTGTTGACCCATTTCCAACAGAAGCCCCTGAGCCAGCATCGGGATTTAGCCCCACTAATGACCGCAGAAGTCAGAAAGTTAAACGGAGAATTACAATCACAGGCTGCATTGAGTAATGCCTGACAGGACCGGATTAAATTAACAGTGATGGCAATAAAGCAATCAGGGTGATGAAAAGTTAACTCTCTTCACCACCCTAAAATTTATTAAGCTAATTTGTTAAGCAAAATAGCTAACCAATAATTTCAACCGTTACCTAACGGCCATAGCGCTCAAAAATCTCTTTCGCTGCTGCATCATAAGCCTGTGCTTTCAGCTCCATAATCTGTTTCAGATCTTTTGAATCGCGATTGTAACGACCACTAACCGCTGAGTTTTCAAACACTTCCGGCGTAAACGTCACCCAGCGTCCGCTCAGCACATCAATCAACGCAACCCGCAGTACAATACGCATATGTTGGGTTTCATCAGGCAAAACCCCACCTACAAACGGTACCCAGGAAACCACTTTAGTTACTTCGTTTTCCGAACCGCTTTCTAACTGACCCCAGTAAACAATGATCTTATCCTGACCGCCATTAGCCGCCGTTGAACGTAGCAGGCGTGGGTAATCGGTGGTCTCTTCCGTTGCTGGTTGTGAGCTGTAACCACGATAACGTTGAGAGTTCGGCGGAATACCGGAGAAAACCGCCACTGAATAATATTCTTTCAGTGCCTTTTGCATTTCAGCATCCGGCGTCATGGCGCCAGACTGAATCAATAAAATGGAGGAATCCTTCGGCAAGCGGAAGGTATAACGGGAATTATTTAATGCAGTCTTAATATCCGCATCGCTGATACCCTGCTTTGGCATAGCGCCCAGTACATCCTGATCGGATAATTCTCCTGCATAAAACTGGTTACGCCCATTATCTGCGTTGGAAATAGAACGCACCGAACAGCCTGAAATTATCAGTGAACCCAAAACCACCAGCATCAATAAGCGACACTGTTGTGTTATCCATTGTTTCATTGTTATCCCTAATTGGTTTTTATAGCTAAAAATAATTAAGTTTGGGGGAGATTTCGTCCACAAACAGTCTCGTGTATGAATAAACCTTAGCGCAGGTGGCCGAGCAGGAGGCGCTAAGGCGAGCGCCTCCTGCACCTCCACGCCTTCGCACACGAATCCAGGTCGCTACGCGACTTCCCTCCGCCATCGTTCGGGCTTACGCACCGGCGCAGAGCCGCTCCCTACGTCGCTGCGCCTCGACTGGCATCCATGCCAGTCGTGCTACCCTCTCTCAGTTGTCGGCTGAATTCCAGTGCTCAATAGAAAGGTCAAAACCAAAGGACACGACCTCAATTCAAAAAACCTACTTCCTCGCGGCAAGCGATCGCAACAACACCCCAATCGTAGTCCCATTATGCAACAGGGCACTCAGCGTCGGGGATAGCCGTCCCATCGCTGCTGCTAACATAATAGCGCTGTTAATCCACTCGGTTAGTTTGATGTTGCTGTTAACCAGTTTCATTGCATCAACCGACAGCTCACGAGCCGTGACTACGCCATGCAGGGAGTCTTGCAGCAGTACGGCATCCGCCGCCTGTTGAGCAAGTTCTGTGCTTTGGTTCATTGCCAGGCCAACATTTGCCTGAGTCAGTACCGGTGCATCATTAACGCCATCGCCAACAAACATCACCCGGCAGCCTTGTTCCTGCAATGACTGAACCACGCTAACTTTACTTTCCGGCGTTGCTTCAGCAAAGAACTGATCAATGCCCAGATCTTTAGCCATTTGCTCGGCCTTATGCTGCTTATCGCCGGTTAACAGAATGACATTCTTAATACCCAGCTCGCGCAGTTGGCTTATCACCTCAGCAGCTTCATCGCGCACATTATCCTGCAAGCCAATCATACCGACCAGTTGTTCATTAAGACTAATAAATAGCAGATGGCGGCCCTGCTCTTCCAACTCTTCGATCTGAGTCTGGAAAGGAGAGAAATCGATGTGGTAATGCTCTCGCAGGAAGTGGCGGCTACCAATAACCATACGGTTACCGTCAAGCTCGGAAATCAATCCGTGGGCAATGACATATTCCACTTCACCATGATTAATGTGTGGTAGCTCGTGCTGCTGAGCAGCGCTGACTACCGCGCGCGCCAGAGGATGATTGCTATGCTCTTCTACCGAAGCAGCGATTGCCAGCAAGCGTTTAGCCCAGGTATGTTTCGGGTCAAAACTCACTACATCGGTAACCAACATATCACCGTATGTCAACGTACCGGTTTTATCGAACACCACAGTATCAATGTCTGCCAGTTGCTCAATGGCACGGCCTCCTTTGAGCAATAGCCCGGAGGTTGCCGCTTTGTACATAACCGATTTAAACGCAATTGGCGTACTCAGCTTTAAGGCACAAGAATAATCGACTAAGAATACTGAGGCCAGACGATTCCAGTCGCGAGTCAGTGCAAATACGCCAGCACCAGCCCCTAGAGTAATCGCTACCCGACGGTCAGCCATTCTTTGGGTAACCTGCTGGGTTTCGCTACGTTGACCGAGTGACTCGGTAATAAAGCGACGAATATTCGCCGTTGAAGACTCATCACCTACCCGCTCAGCGCGTACCGCAATGTTACCGTCCTGAACTTGCGTTCCGGCAAATACCCAGGCCCCTGCTTCACGACGTACAGGCACACTTTCCCCTGTCATGGATGCCTGATTGATTAAACCAATACCGCGCAATACGCTACCGTCGGCAGGAATACTGTCGCCAGGTCCCAGTAACATGACATCACCGTTTACCAGCTCTTCCGCATTGATTTCCTCACTTTCGCCATCGCGCTCAACCCAAACTGAGTGGTATTGCGGCTGCATCAGCTCAGACAGCAACTCATCGGAGTGACGGCTGGTTTCTTGCTCAAAATATTCTCCCAGCGTCAGCAATGACTGGGTCAACATTGCCGTCCGATAATCACCGCGGGCAATCGACAGGCTCAGCGCCAAAGCGTCCAGCACTTCAACTTTCAGCTCTCGCTGGCACAGTGACTCAACGCCTTCGGCAATAGTAGGCGCCATTAAGGCAATCGCCGGTAATGCAGACCAGCGCTTAGGTAAAAACTGAGTTGCAGCCAAACCCGCCAGATTTAACAGATTATCACCACCGCAATATTCCGCTTCGTACTCGCTGTCGGTGGCTGAATCCCAATCAATGGCATTCAGCTGTGTTAACAGCTTTTCCGCATCGGTTTTATTGGTGTGATAGGTTAGTACGGCAGAAGCCGCTGCCGGGCGCAGGCGCACCGTTTTCACTCCGGTGAAAGAGAGCAGATGGGTTTTAAGCCATCCTGCAACGTCTGGTTGCTCCCGCAACTGAACAATGCGCACTCTCAGTCGACCAGGAAGTTGGTGGACTGGCTTAACGGAATATGAATGGGTCATCGGGGCAGTTACTCGCTGTCCTGATCTTTTTCGCGATAGTAATCCAGCTCGGCCTGCACGTCTGCCAGACGCTCTTTCAGCTCTTCCACTTCACCACGAACTGCACCCCAGGCTTTATTAGCCGTTGCACTAATACTTTTTTGTACATTGCGGTTAGACAGCAGATAAGCAATTGCCGCTCCGGCAACAATACCGGTAATCAGATGAGCCCGACTATTGTCCGCACGATAAGGGGTTTGCGGCGCTGACTGATCCACGGGATAAGGCGCATAAGGATTGTAGTAAGGGTTATAGTAGTAAGGATTATTCGGCTGTTTCATCTACGCCTCGCTTATTCATTGAGTCTAATAGGTACATTCCGGCAACGCCTGCGCTGAGTACCGTCAATAATGTCAGTACCGGACGGCCTGCGGTGGCGTTGGCTACCGTCATGGCAGCGCCACTCACTAAACCGGCTTTAGTGGCATCAATCAGAACTTTACTGGTTGCCTGTTCCAGCGTTTTCTCACCACGCTGATACTGACGCCACTGCTCAACGCCAGAAGCTGTTGCACCTACCAGAGCACCGGCAATCAGCGCCCGACTGGCAGGGTTCATGCGGTCGCTGTTATTACTCATCCGCTTTCTCCTGCTCACGATGGCGTTCTACCGACTCCTGAAAGCCTTCTTTACCAGCCTGAACCGTATCACGGAAAATAGCACCACTGGTCATTACACTCTCTTTTACGCTTTCCGCTGTGGTTTCTGCCTTCTCTTTCACTTTGCTACCACCACTTTTCAGCATGTCGCCAGCATTAGCAAAAGTTTGTAGCAGAGTATTACGTACGCTTTCATTACCTAAAATTAGCGCTGCCGCAGCGCCGATCATTGCGCCTTTCCAAAACTCTTTATCATCAACACCAATAGTACTGATGATATTTTTAAATAATCCAGCCTGCTCTCCCATCAAGCCTTCAACCATGCCCTGCGCCTGTCCGCTCCAGTCAAAACCCGGGGCCATTTGCTGAGGCGCTGGCTGTTGAAACTGAGGGGGAAACTGTTGGTACTGTGGTGGCATTGGGTAGCCCATAGGCGGCTGACCACACATTGGATTCCACATTGGAGGATGAGGTGGCCACATCATCTGCGGCATTGGTTGCCCCTGCTGCTGAGGATAGGGAGGATAATAAGGATAACCGTAAGGCCCGTAAGGTGGCATCCCTTGATATTCAGGGATTTCCTGATCGTTACTCTTTTTGTCTTTTCCCATCTTCAGTTCCTCACTTATTTAGACTCTGGCGGAGAGATAATTGGCAGAATTTCAGTTAACGCTTGCTCTGCAACCCGATCGTCATCACCAAACAGCTGTTCCAGTAACTTTGGCGGCAAACGTTTAGCGTCATACTCTAATAATAGACTTCCGGTTGCACTATTAAGGGTATAGCTACGTAAACAATTATCTTTGCCACAAAGCTCTTCTAATGCAGATAACTTACTTTTACTCAGTCCGGCCACCAGTTTATTGGTAAAACGCAATCTGATGCGACCAGGGATATGGTGGGCAAGTTCAACGAAACGGCGTAGCGCCATTAACCCACTAAAACTATCAGAACTCATTTCACATCCTAAAAAATCAACCATTCTGCCGTAGCAGAAATAAGGTGCCATATTAGTTACGGCTATCATATGACGTGACCTGATGATTTAAAACACTTAAACACACTTGTTTGGAAGTAAATCGAACTTATGCCGGAAAAGAGAAAAAACGCAGCATAAAGAAGTAGAGATATTTCGCAGAAATTGGTTAATAACAGTACTGGACAGACCTCAAACATTAATGTAAATTATTCTCGTTATCTTTATCATTCAGGTGGCCACCATGAGTAGTCCATATGTTCATCAGACACAAAACCGTGTTCGCATTCGCTCTGATTATATTCAACAGCACGCAGCTGAAGTAACAGATTTGATTGCAAAACTGGAGTTAGTGCCGGGAATCAAAGAGATTCAATACCGTCGCTACGCGGGTTCTGTGGCAATTCGTTTTGACAGCAAAGTAATCAGCGCCGCTGCTCTGCTGGAAACGGTAGAAAGTTATGGCTGGCTGGAAAACAGCGAAGAGCGCGACTTCATTAATAATGCGGTGCGTCTGGGAGCTAAAACCTTACTGAAAGGTATTGCCTTAACTACGCTGAAGCGTACCTTAGGCGGTTCGTTGGTGAGTGCTGTAGCAGCCATAGCCAGATAAAATAACGCATTCTGTTGCCTCTATTATTATTATATAAGGGTCCACATTAATAAACGTGGGCCCTTTAATTTAATCAAACTGCCCCTCTCAGCCCTCTTAACCTTTTTATTAGCGCTTAGCCGATTATCAGATAAAGAAACTGCGCCTCCCGACACAGTCCTTTGCTGAACAGGTAGATATAATTGAGACCTACGTATAAATAACTCCCAACGATTTGAAAAATAAGAAGGACAAAATATGAAAGTAGGCGTTATCGGTGCAGGTGCTATGGGTGCAGGCATTGCTCAGGTGTTTGCTGCTGCGGAAGGCTTTACGGTAGTTCTCGCTGATATTAAGCAAGAATTCGCAGATAAGGGAAAAAACAACATCATTACTTCACTAAACAAATTAGTGGATAAAGATAAAATGACGGCAGACAGAGCCAAGGCCATCACCGCCAACATTACTCCCGGACTGCCCGAAAATGTTTTTGACTGCGACCTCATCATTGAGGCTATCGTCGAAAATATAGAGGTTAAACGCCAGCTTTTTAACAATCTGAAAAGCATTTGCCAACCTGACGCCATTTTCGCCTCTAATACTTCTTCACTCTCTATTACTGAACTGAGTGCCGGACTGGATCGTCAGGTTATTGGACTACACTTTTTTAACCCAGCTCCCGTGATGGCGCTGGTAGAAATCGTCGTGGGTTTAGGTACCACCGATGAGATGGTCAGCAAAATGCAGGAGATCGTTCAGCAGGTAGGTAAAGTCGCTGTTATCTCTAAAGATGCGCCGGGCTTTATCGTCAATCGCGTGCTGATTCCTATGGTTAATGAAGCCATTGGCATCTATGCCGATGGTACCGCCAGCGCGGAAGATATCGACACGGCAATGAAGCTGGGTGCCAATCATCCTATGGGGCCGCTGGCTTTGGGCGACTTAATTGGTCTGGATGTTTGTCTTGCCATTATGGAAGTACTTTATTCAGAAACCGGCGACTCAAAATATCGCCCTCATATTCTGTTGCGTAAGATGGTCAGAGGTGGAGCATTGGGGAGAAAGAGTAAGAAAGGATTTTATAGCTACGGCTGATATCAAACTCCAGCAGACAGAGGCCCGATCGACCATGTCAATCGAGCCTCTGTGTTTTTTATAGCAGTATGACTATAGCAGTACTACCTCAATACAAATCTCATCGGCAGTAGAGTATCGATATTAAGCAAAACGTTTAGCTGCGCACTGGCAAATACCGCCGCTTTTAGCCGGGCAACGTTTACAAGGTGGAGATTTAAAGGGCAAACGCAAAATTGCCGGAGGTGCCATACTATTAGGCTGTATGCGCATATTACCGACACTTGCGGTTTTCGCTGGCTGACGTGATATTGGCGTGTTATAGCCTCCGTGATCGAACCAGTCCAATAGCGGCTTCAATGGTTTTGAAACTTCAACCAGTACATTGCCCATCACTTCCTGAGAGAGTTCACTCCAGATTGAATCTGTGGATTCTGGTTTAGCGATCCGGGGATGTATATTTGGTAAAACCGCAGGACGAACAAGATTCTGAAGCGCACGATCCCCCGCCTTATTTTTGCTTCCGTGCTTAGACGCTTTTTTACGTAATTTTTTCAGTGCCTTAAGGGCTGATGACATAAAATAGTGTGCCAGCAAACAATAATGAGAATGATTATCTATATTATTAAGCAGTTTTCAATACTTTTCCACCAACAGATGCTCACGCCTGACGCAATACTTTGCTACCATATGTCCAAATTTAAATTGTCACATATATCGACACGGGACTAGTTATGAACAATATCGATTTTCCAACCAGCGCGACACCGGAAGAGATGGCCAGAGAAATTTCCGGTCTGAAAGCAATTCTGACATTAATGCTGATCACCATGGGTCAGGCGGACGCGGGAAAAGTGATTCTGAAAATGGAACGACTGATTGCCGATCATCCGGATATGGCGGAAGCCGAAGCGTTTAAAGGTATCGTTCAGCAAATGCGGCAGGCGTATCGTCAGGAAACGTGCTGATAGTTTTTTGTTTGGAAGCCCCGCGTTAGGTCTAACGCGGGGCTTTTTGGTATTGTGTGTGGTGGGGGGGGTCAGAGGGATTGGCGTCTGAGGATATTCCGACTGAAAGCACGCCGATTATGCATCTTTTACTATTAGCTTCAGTGAATATTCCGGCCGTAAAAGCAATTTACTCATAATTATCGTTGTGCTCGGCCGGTAGATCATCTGTACTTGAGATCTGAGTGCGTCGGGCCTAGCCCGCCTAGGGGCAGTTACAAAACACCTTTGGTGTTTTGCCCTTCGGGCCAGCGCTTGCGCCAAGTCGACCCCAACGGCGGCCTCTCCCGACGATTAGCTTTGGTTATAAGACCTACGAGCAACAGCAACAATTATTCAAGGTAATACCCTTAATCCTAAATTATCTTATGACCTTCCTCTGTTGCCCTTTATCTTTTGACCTTCATTCTTTGGTCTTCGTCCTTTGACCTTCAAGAGCACTGGAATTCAGCTGACGACTGAAAGAGGGTAGCACGACCAGCAGGGATGCTGGGCGAGGCGCAGCGACGCCGGACAAAATTGCAGGAGCAATTTTGAACAGCACGAAGTGCTGGCCCAAAGGGCCGAGCCTCATGGATGAGGCGAGTACTCCGGCTCTGCGCCGGTGCGTAAGCCCGAATGAAGAAGAAAGGGAGTCGCCTAAGCGACCTGAATTCGTGTGCGAAGGCGCGGGGGGTGCAGGGGGGCATTCGCCCTAATGCCCCCTGCACGGCCACTCGCACAAATGTTCATCTAAACGCTGCACTATTTAGTGGACGAAACCAACACTAAACTCAATGCTTTTCATTATCTTGGCGATCATCCTCCAGACGATCATTCCTGTAATTCACCCACCCATTAATCCCCAACGTCACCGCCAAAATCCCTCCAACGGTTCCCAGCGAAATCGCTATCGGAATATGATAAAAATCAACGATCAGCATCTTGATGCCAATAAACACCAATATCACCGCCAGGCCATATTTCAACATAGAGAAGCGTTCCGCTACGTTAACCAGCAGGAAGTACATTGCCCGCAGGCCCAGAATGGCAAACAGGTTTGATGTGAGTACAATAAAGGGGTCGGTAGTTACTGCGAAGATTGCCGGAATACTGTCTACGGCAAAAACAACATCACTGATTTCTACCAGAATCAGAACCAGAAACAGCGGTGTGGCAAACAGTACGCCGTTGCGACGGGTAAAGAAACGCTCTCCTTCCATATTATCGGTCATGCGAATATGGCTACGGATCCATTTCACCAGCGGTTTATCACCAATATTGGATTCATCATCTTCGTTGACCAACGCCATCTTGATACCGGTGAACAACAGGAAGGCACCAAACACATACAATATCCAACTAAATTCAGAAATCAGCCAGCTACCGGTAAAGATCATGACGGCACGCAGAACGATGGCACCCAACACGCCATATACCAGCACACGCCGTTGTATAGCTACAGGAACAGAGAAATAGCTAAATATCATCAGCCAGACAAACACATTATCTACCGCCAGCGCTTTTTCAATTAGGTAGCCGGTGATAAAAGCCAGTGCCTGAGCATCAGCCACCTGCTGACCGGCGGTGTCTTTCAGATACCACCATAAACCAAGCGCAAATAGTAAAGAGAGCGTAATCCAGACGAATGACCAGGCTGCAGCCTGTTTAAAAGACATCGCTCCGCCCTTCTTCTTGCCCTGTCCAAACAGGTCAATCATTAGCATCACGACAACGATAAGTGTAAAACTACCCCACAATAACGGGGTTCCAATAGTATTCATTTGGGGTCTCCTCTGGCCTCTTATCTCAGCCTGCTGTTTAAAACTATAGTTGCTTTAAACAACTTCACTAACAGATACAGAAACCTAACCTTCAGACATAAAAAAACGGCCAACGTCGGAAGACGCAGAGCCGCTGTTTTAGCTAGCTATAAGCGCACCTCGCCTTCCGGCAAGGTCTCACTTACAACCGAAGGTTGCCTGGTAACCGGATGTATATGCATACATCGTATTGACGATTAGCCAGCTTGGAAGTTACTCCCCTTTGCAAAGCAAAAGATACGTATTCTCGTTACCAGAGTCAAGAGGGGGAAAAATTTAAATGATGCAAAAGCAGATTAAACGCTTCGAGTGGGCTGGTAATAAATGAACCGATAACCTGATGAATAATATTTTCTTATTTAATTATATTATTTATTTGCACTTATTTTCTTATTGGTTCTATAATAAATATGTCCGATAGAAATATAATAAAGTATCAACAATGAGCTGTTAAAAAATTAGAAATATTAAATATCAATTTTGATTCTTTATATATTTTCGACTTAATAAAAACCTCACAAAAAGTATCATTACTGGTCTGTAACCCCTCCCCTGAAAATAAAATATCAATCCTGATTCTTTAAAACTTTTTATTCAAAAATGGTTTTGTGATCGAGATTGAGCATTATTCTATTTTAATTTGTTAAAGTTCCTGCCGTGACGAACCCATACATTATTTCTTAATAAAAAGTTAGTTTATCACTGGTATTAATTTAATACCGCGGGACCGTTTTAATAAAAATTTACTTTGGGGTATTTATGGACACTACTCAAACCACAACAACCACAGCAAGTGTTGCACCAGCCTCCAGTTTAGGCTGGCGCAAATCTGACACCATGTGGATGCTGGGCCTGTACGGCACAGCAATCGGTGCAGGCGTATTATTCTTACCAATTAACGCAGGTATTGGCGGTCTTATTCCATTAATTATTATGGCTCTTATCGCTTTTCCTATGACCTATTTTTCTCACCGTGGATTAACTCGTTTTGTTCTTTCAGGTAAAAATCCTGGTGAAGATATTACTGAAGTAGTAGAAGAACATTTTGGTGTTGGCGCAGGTAAATTAATTACCCTATTGTATTTCTTCGCAATATATCCAATTCTGCTGGTTTATAGTGTTGCGATTACTAATACCGTGGACAGCTTCATTGTTCACCAATTAAATCTACCATCACCACCGCGTGCTATTTTATCTTTAATTCTGATTGTGGGATTAATGACAATTGTTCGCTTTGGTGAGCAGTTTATTGTTAAAGCAATGAGTATTCTGGTATTCCCATTCGTTGCCGTTCTGATGTTATTAGCTTTATATCTGATTCCAAACTGGAGCAGCGCAATATTCGAAACTGCCAGTCTGTCATCAACCGCTTCTGCAACCGGTAATGGTCTGTTAATGACTCTGTGGCTGGCAATTCCGGTCATGGTGTTCTCTTTCAACCACTCACCAATTATCTCTGCATTTGCCGTCGCTAAGCGTGAAGAGTACGGTCAAAACGCAGAACGTAAATGTTCGCAAATTCTGGGTCGCAGCCACATCATGATGGTTCTGACCGTTATGTTCTTCGTATTCAGTTGCGTACTGAGCCTGTCTCCTGCGGATCTGGCTGCTGCGAAAGCACAGAACATTTCGATTCTGTCTTATCTGGCCAACCACTTTGATACTCCAATCATTGCTTATATCGCACCAGTGATTGCTTTCATTGCGATTACCAAATCATTCCTGGGCCACTATCTGGGTGCTCGTGAAGGTTTCAACGGTATGGTCATTAAATCTCTGCGCGGTAAAGGCAAGAGTATCGAAATCAACAAACTGAACCGTATCACTGCACTGTTCATGTTAGTTACTACCTGGATCGTTGCAACACTGAACCCAAGCATTCTGGGTATGATTGAAACTCTGGGTGGCCCAATCATCGCCATGTTACTGTTCCTGATGCCGATGTATGCCATTCATAAAGTTCCCGCTATGCGTAAATACAGCGGTCACATCAGCAACGTGTTTGTCGTACTGATGGGTCTGATTTCTATGTCAGCCATTGTTTACAGCCTTATCAGCTAACAGTCGTCCAACATGATGTTGTAAGGAGATTCCATGATTAGCGTATTTGAAATTTTTAAAATTGGTATAGGTCCTTCCAGTTCCCATACAGTGGGTCCGATGGTAGCCGGTATCCGGTTTATTGAAGACCTGAAAAGTAAACAACTGGACAATCTGACCACCGATATTGTTGTTGATATCTACGGTTCTCTGTCACTGACAGGTAAAGGGCACCATACCGATATCGCGATCATCATGGGTCTGGCTGGCAACAAACCGGATACGGTAGAGGTCGACTCCATTCCTGGCTTTATTCAGCAGGTACATGAGACCGGCACCTTACCTATTCGCTGTGCTGACAATACGCTGCGTCGTGTTGGACTAACGCTGAATTTCTCAGATAAGACGTTGCCGCTGCATGAAAATGGTCTGACGTTTCATGCTTACGACAACAATATTCTGCTCAGCAGCAAAACCTACTACTCTACCGGCGGCGGTTTCGTGGTAGATGAAGAGAACTTTGGTAAGGAATCCACCGCTGAGGTGACAGTTCCTTACCCATTCTATTCAGCTAAAAACCTGCTTCGTCACTGCAAAGACAACTGTCTGTCCCTTTCTGCGGTAATGATGAAAAACGAAATTGCTCTGCACGGTAGAGAAGAGGTAGAGCGTTACATGGCGCTGGTATGGGAAACCATGAAAGGCGCTATCCATCGTGGTATGAGTACAGAAGGTGTGTTGCCCGGCCCATTAAAGGTTCCGCGTCGGGCTTCTGCCCTGCACCGCATACTACAAACTCATGACCGCTTATCCACCGATCCGATGACGGCGATGGACTGGGTCAACATGTTCGCCATGGCTGTAAGTGAAGAGAACGCCGCAGGTGGTCGCGTGGTTACTGCGCCAACCAACGGTGCTTGTGGCATCATTCCAGCGGTTCTGGCTTACTATGACCACTTCATTCAACCGGTTACACCGGAAGCTTATACCCGTTATTTCCTGGCGGCTGGTGCGGTAGGATTACTGTATAAGATGAACGCCTCTATTTCTGGCGCGGAAGTAGGCTGTCAGGGTGAGATTGGCGTTGCCTGTTCAATGGCTTCTGCCGGTCTGGCTGAGCTACGGGGCGGTAGCCCGGAGAAAGTGTGTAATGCCGCAGAAATCGGTATGGAGCACAATCTGGGCCTAACCTGCGATCCGGTTGCCGGCCAGGTTCAGGTTCCTTGTATTGAGCGTAATGCTATCGCCGCAGTCAAAGCGATTAACTCTGCCAGCATGGCTATTCTGCGCACCAGTGAACCGCGTGTATCTCTGGATAAAGTTATCGAAACCATGTACGAGACCGGTAAAGATATGAACGCCAAATATCGTGAAACCTCTCGCGGTGGATTAGCCATTAAAGTGGCGCTGTGTGAGTCCTGATAAGAACTAAATTCTGATAATAAATATCCCCTGTCCGGCCCAACCGAACAGGGGATATTTTTTTGTCTGTTGAAATGTTCTGAAGTAACGCGCTATTTCTTTTCCGGTTTAAACCACGGCCAGACCACATTACTTTTGGCTGCCAGGGTATACCAGTTGCTGTCGTCCTGTGGCACGTTTGACTCCAGCCCTGCGGGGTTCTTCTCCCCTTCGCTTTCACTTTCACCGCTCTTTTTGCGGATACGTACCGGTGCTTTTTCCGCATCAGGGGTGATCTGAGCGTTAAATGCCCTGACCTCAGAATCAAATAAGATCCCTTCCAGCTGATGCAGGCGATCTAAACCACGAAGGATGCCAATCAACGTACTTAGCGTAACGGCTTCCCCCATTTCTACGCGTTTGATAGTAGCGATGCCTACCTGCGCTCGTTCTGCCAGCTCAATCTGAGATAACCGCATGGCAATACGCGTCTCTTTAATTCTGCGGCAAAGCTCAGAAATGATTTCGCTATCGGATACGGTATTAAATTTCATGGCTGTACCTGATGTGTTGCAATTGTCTGTTGCTATTATACCTACTAACTATGGTGTTATATAAAATGATTTGAATGAATGTGATCTTCCCCCTGCCAGAACGCGTCTTCTCTGGACATAATGCGAATTCACGGTAGAAGGATAATCACTGCTAACAACGATAATTATAGTTCACGGCAGGCTTTCAGGCTCAGCTTTTGCTTGCCGTTGCTGTCAAAGTTGGCTTCACTCAGCCAGCGTTCCATACCGGCCTTAATTACCGGCCATTCGCTATCCAGGATAGAAAACCATGCGGTATCACGAGTGCGCTGTTTATACACCACCGCCTGACGGAAAATACCTTCAAAAGTAAAACCCAAACGCTGTGCTGCGGCACGAGAAGGCGCATTGAGGTTATCGCATTTCCACTCATAGCGGCGGTATGCCAACTTATCAAAGGCATAACACATCAGCAAATACTGTGCTTCGGTAGCAATACGGGTTTGTTTTAGCAACGGGGAAAAGGTGACATGCCCTACTTCCATCACGCCGTTGACTTTATCGATACGCATCAAAGCAATTGTGCCTACTGCACGATTCGTTGCCTGATCGATAATGGCAAAATGCAATGGATCGGTGGTGCTGGAGGCTTGCTCTACGTGTTGAAAATACAGTGCCCGATCGTTAAAAGGACCATAGGCCATATAGGTCCAGTCACGGCCATCAGGGGCCTGACTAAAAGCATGAAACAAATCTGCGGCATGGCGTGCAGCCTGTAACGGCTCCAGACGGCAATACTCGCCAACTAATTCAAGGCGCTGTGGATGCTGACGCGGTTGCCAGTCTGTAAGTGTTTCACCAACGGGTTGTTGATACTGGTTGAAAGTGTGGGACACAGAAAGACTCCTTCGGTGTGAATTAGTGTTTTTATTACTTTAACCGCAGGAGGCAACAATAGTAAGAGCCGATGAATGAATTTTTAACTCATCATCAAAAGCAAAAAAAAAAGAAAAACCGCCAGCATGGAAAAATACTGACGGTTAACAGAGGCAACAACCGTGAATCATCTATTCAGGTGAGCACCTTACAGCGTTACGCCACTCTTAAAAATGGCCAGTTCACGGAAGTCATTCACTTCATTACAGGTTAGCTTACCGTTGACCACGCTAACGGTGTAATCAATAAATTGGCTCAACAGCTCATCCATCGATACGCCATACAGCAACTGTCCGGCATCAAAATCAATCCAGTGAGGCTTTTTCGCCGCCAGTTCGCTGTTGGTTGCCAGCTTCATCGTTGGTACAAAACCACCATAAGGTGTGCCGCGACCGGTAGAAAACAGCACCATGTTACAACCCGCACCGGCCAAAGCACTGGTTGCTACCGCATCATTACCCGGTGCGCTTAACAGGTTTAAACCTGACACTTTCAGGCGCTCGCCGTACTTAAGCACATCAACCACCTGACTGCTACCCGCTTTTTGAGTACAACCCAGCGATTTTTCTTCCAGTGTGGAAATCCCACCGGCTTTATTTCCCGGCGACGGGTTTTCATAAATCGGTTGCTGATGAGCAATAAAATAGCTTTTGAAATCGTTAATCATGCTGACAGTTTTCTCAAAGGTCAGCTCATCGCGGCAATGGTTCATCAGCGCCTGCTCAGCACCAAACATCTCTGGTACTTCAGTGAGTACCGTAGTTCCTCCATGGGCAATCAGAAAATCAGAAAAGCGCCCCAGTAGAGGGTTAGCCGTAATTCCCGACAGCCCATCAGAACCACCACACTCAAGGCCAAAGCGAACTTCACTCAGCCTGCCCGGTTGACGGCGATCGTGGCGCATTGACTGATACAGCTCATTGAGAAACTCAACTCCGGCTTCCACTTCATCATCATACTTCTGGCAGACCATAAAACGAGTTCGTGACTCATCCACGTCACCCAAAGTACGGCGAAACTCATCTACCTGATTATTCTCGCAGCCCAATCCAACCACTAAAACTGCACCGGCATTAGGATGGCGCACCATATTCTGCAACATCGTCCGGGTATTTTGATGGTCATCACCTAGCTGAGAGCAGCCAAAAGGATGGTTAAACAGATAGATACCATCAATATCGTTTAAATCGCCATGTTGTTGTTTAAAGCGAGTCAGGATCTGGCGGGCAATACCGTTCACGCAACCAACCGTTGGAATAATCCACAGTTCATTGCGGATCCCTATCTGACCATGGCTACGGCGGTAAATCTCCACCTCAGGATCTGCCAGACGGGAAGAGAGTGAAACCGCCACCGGATGATACTGATAATTATCCAGCTCGCCCAAATTGGTTTTAAGATTTTGCGAATGCACATGCTCACCGACCGCAATCGGCTGTAAAGCATGACCGATAGGCAGACCGTACTTCATGACCTGACCATCAGTGGCAATCGCTTCAAGCGCAAACTTATGCCCCCTGCTGACCGGCTGTTTAAGTATCACCGTTTGCCCATCAACATCAACGCTAGCCCCATCCATTAAATCCTGTAGCGCGACGGCAACATTGTCAGCAGGATGAATTTTTATAATTTGTTTCATAGTTGATCCTGACTGTCGGTCATTGGCTAAAACAGTATTGATTTAGCGCGGCTCTCATACCGTTTTCCTGAATAGCCTGAAGCTGGGTGGTCACCAATGGCACCAGACCGGGAATAGCGGTTAAATCCTGTTCCCAATGCGCTGTTTGAGACAGTACATCGCCAACCAGCTCCATCAGAGAAATTTCCCCGGCCTGCTGCTGCGACCAAAGTTTGGCATAGCGAGTTAACCAAACTTCGTCATCCTGTAATGGCGTTATCTCGTCACCACGTTTGCCCGTATAAAAGGCAATCAGTGCCGCCAGAGCAAAAGTAAGATGCATCGGTAACTTTCCATACTGACGCTGATATTCCACCAACTGAGGCAAAATACGGGTACGGTACTTGGTCATTCCATTCAGGGAAATAGACAGTAGTTGATGCTGAATAAAGGGATTTCGGAATCGGCTAATCACCGCATAAGCAAATGAGTTCAGCTGTTCTTTGGGTAGTGACAGCACCGGAACAATTTCATTAAAAATAGTTTGTTCCACGAAGCGATTGATTTGCTCGTCATCCATTGCCTGACCGACATAATCCAGACCAGCCAGATAAGCAACCGGCACCAGAGCCGTATGAGCACCGTTCAGAATCGCGACTTTGCGCTCTTTGTAAGGTTTAATATCGTCGACAATCAGGATATTCAGTTGCAGCTTATCCAGACACAGCGTCTGCTCCAGCCAGCGAGGCCCCTGAATCACAAACAGGTAGAAGTGCTCGGCGGTATCCAGAAAGCTATCCTGATAGCCCAGTTCTTGTTGTAATGCATCCACTTCATTACGTGGATAACCGGTAACGATCCGATCAACCAGCGTTGAGCAGAAAGTATTATGCTGTTCAAGCCAGAGAACAAATGCCGCAGGCAGTTGCCACTGAGTCGCATAGCGCAATACTAATTCACGCAAGGCATCGCCGTTATAATCAATCAGCTCGCAGGGAATCAGAATCCAGCCTTTATCCGCCGCACCATCAAAACAGGTAAAGCGCTCATACAGCAAACGAGTCAGCTTAGCCGGATAACTGGCCGGAGGCGCATCATCCAGTTTATCGTCAGGATTAAAACTGATACCGGCTTCGGTGGTATTAGAGAAGACGATCCGGATGTTTTCATCTCGTGCCAACGCCAGATACTCATCAAACTGCTGATAAACGTTAATCTCACGGTTAACCGAGCGAATTAAACGGGTTTCCCGAACGGTTTCCCCTTGCTCGTTCAGCCCTCGAATAATCGTGGTATACAGACCATTCTGAGTATCCAGCGAAGGCGGAAAATCACTATCAATAGGACGAACCACCACAACACCGGCATTCAGGTCGGTGTTTTCATTTAATAAATCAATTTGCCAGTCAATAAAGGCGCGTAAAAAATTCCCTTCACCAAATTGAATAATCTTATCCGGGTATTGAGGGCCGGGGAAATTCTGACGGTTTAAATTCTGCATAGTTTTACCCTAATTCTATTAACCGATGGGAGGAGAGCGTTACAGCTCTCCTTCTGATTACGGGTGAAAAGTCCAATATGGACAGGCGATGGCATTACTCAAGCTCAATGGCGAAATAGCGTTTAGCGTTGTCAAAACAGATGTTTTTCACCATCTCACCCAGCAGTTGAATATCTGCCGGTGCTTCGCCATCGGCCACCCAGCGCCCCATCATCTGGCACAAAATACGGCGGAAATACTCATGGCGGGTATAGGAGAGGAAACTGCGGCTGTCAGTCAGCATGCCAACAAAGTGGCTCAGCAATCCCAACTGGCTAAGCTGTACCATCTGGCGCTGCATGCCGTCTTTCTGGTCGTTAAACCACCAGCCGGAACCAAACTGCATCTTGCCCGGAATGCCTTCCTGCTGGAAGTTACCGCACATGGTGGCCAGTACTTCGTTATCACGAGGATTCAGGCAATAGAGAATAGTTTTCGGCAGCGCATTATTCGCCGCCTGGGCATTGAGTAAACGCGACAATGGCAAGGCCACAGGCGCATCGTGAATGGAGTCAAAACCGGTATCCGGCCCTAAGCGTTGCAACATGAAGGCATTATTGTTACGCAGCGCGCCAATATGGTACTGCTGCACCCACTGGCGTTGATGGTATTGGCTACCTAAAAACAGCAGTACGCCGGTTTTAAACTGAGCAACCTCTTCTATAGATGGTGCCTGCCCATGAAGCGCACGGGCCAGAATTCCATCCAATGTTACTTCATCCGCTTGTTGGTATAGCACTTCATCCAGTGCATGGTCAGCGATACGACAGCCGTGTGCGGCAAAATGGTCCAGACGTTTGTTCAGAGCATCACAGAGATCGCTAAAGCGATGAATGGGGTTATCTGCCACCGCTTCAAGACGATGGATATATTCAACAAATCCCGGGGAATCAATATTAAACGCTTTGTCCGGACGCCAGCTTGGCAATACCTTAATGTTAAAACTGCTGTCCTGAGCAATAGTTTTGTGATGCTCCAGTGAATCTATCGGGTCATCTGTGGTTCCTGCCATTTTGACATTCATTTGTTGCATGATGCCGCGGGCAGAAAAGCACTCTTGCTCCAGCAGTTGATTACAGCGGTTCCATAATTCATCGGCAGTTGATGAAGAAAGCAGTACGCCAGTGATACCAAATGGGCGGCGCAGTTCCAGATGAGTCCAGTGGTAGAGTGGATTGCCAATAGTATGGGGAACGGTAGCGGCCCAGGCTTTAAACTTCTCAAGGTCTGGTGCATCACCGGTACACAAGCGCTCTGCTACTCCGTGAGTACGCATAGCTCGCCACTTGTAATGGTCTCCCTTCAACCAGATGTCATATAGGTTTTTAAATTTGTAGTCGTTGGCTATTTGCTCTGGTGGCAGATGGCAATGGTAGTCAAAAATTGGCTGTTCTGCCGCGTAGCCGTGGTATAGCTGACGGGCGAACTCGGTATCCAGTAAAAAATCTTCGGTTAAAAATTGAGACATGGAATGATTTCCTTAGTCAGAGTGATTCGCTGTTTATATCATTCTATAAGTTGTTATACCAATATCAAAGTGAGTTAGATCTCATTTTTGCAATCTTCACCTTTTTACAGCCTGTCACATACCTTACCCTGTCTGAAAATTGCTGACAAACCCTGATGTGAACTAGTGATTACAAAATGTTATCCATAATATTCTGGTTTTTGTGATATACCTCAACCAAGAAAGATGTATGACAGGTTAACATAAGCTATCAACCAAAAAACATATTAATACCTTTGGCTCTACCTTAAACCTCCACTCAAAAAAGGAATAAGAAGGATGAAACTAAAACCACTATTAGCGAGTCTTTGCATTTCAGTACCGCTGATGATGACCTCGATGAGCACTGTCGCGGTTGAAAAAATCACACTGAAGCTGGCTCATAATCTGGATCAGGAACATGTGGTTCATAAAGCGCTGGATCAGATGGCAAAAGAGATACAAGAAGAGTCTGGCGGTAAGATGCGCGTACGTATCTATCCAAACGGTCAGATGGGTGGCCCACGTGAAACCATCGAAATGATGCAAAACGGTGCGCTGGATATGACCAAAGGTAGCGCCAGTGAAATGGAACCATTTGCCAGCGCATTCTCCGTATTTAGCCTGCCATACCTGTTTAAAGATGACGCTCACTTTAAACGTGTTCTTTACGGACCGGTTGGTCAGGAACTGATGAAACAGACAGACAGCAAAGGATTTGTAGCTATCGCCGCTTACGTGGCAGGAACGCGTAGCTTCTATGCTAAAAAGCCAATTAACTCTCCGGCTGATATGAAAGGCATGAAAATCCGCGTGGTATCTACCCCAACCACCAATAAAATCATCGAGCTGTTAGGCGCCTCACCGGCACCAATTCCTTTCGGTGAAGTGTATACCGCCCTGCAACAAGGGGTTATTGACGGCGCAGAAAATAACGAACCTTCTTATTTCCAGACTCGCCATGTTGAAGTAGCCAAATTCTATACCGAAGACCAGCACACCAGCGTACCTGACTATTTGGTTATCGCTTCTAAAGTCTGGAATGGTATGAGTGATGAACAGCGTGCCATTATCACTAAAGCGGCCCGCAATTCCGAAGTATATCAGCAGAAGTTATGGGACGAAGAAGTCACCAACTCACGTAATAAAGCACAGGAACTGGGAGCGACCTTTATCACGGTTGATAAAACGCCATTCCGTGAAGCATTAAGCCCGCTGTATGACGATTTCAGAAAAGATGCCAATGTGGCGGAATGGATGACCAAAATCGAAGGCGAAGCGAATAAGTAATATTTTTCCAATGGCGGTGCTGAAGGGGTTGATAAATACCGTTGTTCAGCCCGCTATTTTTATGGAACAAACAACATGCCTATTGAAAAATTAAAAAAGCCAATTGATTGGTTTATCGCAACATTCTCAGTCGTCATGATGGTGATTCTGGTAATTTGCGTAGTCTGGCAGGTGTTCAGCCGCTTCGTCCTCAATAGCCCCAGCACGATGACGGATGAGATTGCCCGCTTCAGTATGATTTGGGTTGGTTTATTAGGTGCTGCTTATACCGTTGGCCTGCAAAAACACCTTTCCATTGACCTGTTTACCTTAAATCTGACCGGCATTAAACGCCGTATCAGCAACATCATTATTAACCTTTGCATCTGCGGTTTTTCTGCCGGTGTGATGATTTGGGGCGGTTATACCCTGTTGGCAAAAGTGTATGAGTCTGGTCAGGTTTCCCCTGCCATGCAGGTACCAATGGCCTATATCTACATAGTGTTACCGATAAGCGGCATCATCATGGTGTATTACAGCCTGCTGTTTATTATTGATGCTATCGTCAATCCCGGGACAGAAGAGGAGAGTAAATAATGGAATGGCTCACCGCCTGGGAATGGTTTGTTCCCCTTGTTATGTTGATGACCTTTGTCATCCTGGTTTTTACCGGCGTTCCTATCTCTTTTGCCATTGGTATTGCCACGCTGGTCGCTGGCTCACTGATGCTGCCAACCGATGTTACGCTAACCATATCCGGCCAGAAGATAGCCACCGGACTCGATAGCTTCTCTCTGCTGGCGATACCGTTCTTTATACTGGCAGGTTCACTGATGAACAGCGGAGGCATTGCCCACCGCCTGATTAATCTTTCTCAAATTATGGTAGGTCGTATTCCAGGCTCTCTGGGTCACGTTAACGTGATGGCCAACATGATGTTCGGTTCGATTTCCGGTTCAGCGGTTGCTGCTGCCGCAGCCGTTGGCGGCACCATGGCCCCAATGCAGAAAAAGGCAGGTTATGAGCCCTCTTTCACCGCTGCCATTAACGTCACGTCCTGTATCTCTGGCTTATTAATTCCGCCTTCAAACGTGCTGATCGTTTATGCGCTAACCGCTGGTGGTATTTCGGTCGCCACTCTGTTTATGGCCGGTTATATCCCGGGCATTCTGATGGGCCTGAGCGTAATGCTCGTCACCTACATTATTGCCAAACGCCGTAATTACCCAATGGCACCACGTCCTACCATGCAAATGGTAGTAAAAGCCTTTCTGGATGCGATCCCAAGTCTGCTGATGGTCGTGATCGTTATGGGTGGCATTTTGGGTGGTATCTTTACCGCAACCGAAGCGTCCGCTATTGCTGTGGTTTATACCTTTGTACTTTCGGTGCTGATTTACCGTGAAATCAAATTTAAAGATCTGCCAAAGATCATTCTTGATTCAGTAGTCACCACCTCTATCGTATTGTTCCTGATTGGCGTGTCTGTAGGTATGTCCTGGGCCATGACCAATGCCGATATCCCTTATATGATTAACGAAGCGTTAATCAGCGTGTCGGATAACCTGATTATCATCCTGCTGATCATTAACATTATTCTGTTAATTATTGGGGTGTTTATGGATATGACACCTGCTGTGCTGATCTTCACCCCAATCTTCTTGCCTATCGTTAAATCGATGGGAATGGATCCGGTGCACTTCGGTATTATGATGGTATTCAACCTGTGTATCGGACTCTGTACCCCACCGGTCGGCAGTGCGCTGTTTGTTGGTTGCTCGGTCTCCGGCGTGAAGCTGCAAGACTTACTGAAACCTATGTTGCCATTCTTTGCTGCATTACTAGTTTCACTGTTTGCCGTCAGTTACATACCTCAGCTCTCCCTGTTCCTGCCGGGTCTGTTTGGCATGAAATAAGGTTCTGCTTCATCGCTGGTACTGTGTGTGGTGCCAGCGATGAACAGTTAAAAGATAAAAACCGCAATAAACCAATACCCTTCATAGATTTCAACACAACATAGTGAACATATTTTATAAGTGGTATGATAGCCTCATCATGTCCGATTAAGCCTTCAATCACTGGTTTTAACCATTAGAGTACTCAATATGCAAATGGCCGACAGTTCTCGCTTATATCAACAAATCGCTACTGAATTAAAACGTCGCATTGAGCAAGGTGTGTATGCCGTTGGTGAAAAATTACCGGCAGAACGACTGATCTCTGATGAAATGAACGTTAGCCGAACGGTGGTGCGCGAGGCCATTATCATGCTGGAAGTGGAAGGCTATGTGGACGTACGCAAAGGCTCCGGCATTCATGTTATCTCTAATCAGGCCAAAACCATGGTGATGCCCCACAGCGGTTTGGAGTTTGCGTCCTGCGGTCCATTTGAGCTGTTACAAGCTCGTCAGTTGATTGAGAGTAATATCGCTGAATTTGCCGCGACTCAGGTCACCAAAGAAGATTTGCTTAAGCTGATGGAAATTCAGGAACACGCCCGTAAAGAGGACCGTTTCAGGGATTCCGAGTGGGATTTAAAATTCCATATTCAGGTCGCGATGTCCACCCACAATACTGCGATGGCAACTATCGTTGAAAAAATGTGGAGCCAGCGAGTGCTTAATCCCTACTGGCGTAAGCTACACGAACACATTGATGAGCGCTCCATCGAAAGCTGGTGCGACGAACACGATAAGATCCTCAAAGCGCTAACCCGTAAAGACCCTTATGCCGCCAAAGTTGCTATGTGGGAACATTTGGAAAATACCAAACAGATGCTGTTTAACGCCACCAACGAAGACTTCGAATTTAACGTTGATCGTTATATGTTTGCTGAAAACCCGGTGGTACATCTGGAGCATGCTTCGGCGCTTGAGAAGAGAAAATAGTCACAATCTGAATCTTCCCCGAATAAGCAGATAGCTTTATGGGGAAGAATCGTTAATTCCTGTCAGTATATGACGCGGTTTTATAACCTTAACGGGCTTCAAGCAGCCCCTGTTTTTCCAGTCGCTTGTAATACACCAGAGAAAATAGAGTCACAATAACAATCCAGCTACAGGCCAGAGTAATCATAATCCACGAGCTTGCACCACTAAATACCGCGATTAAACCCAGTAAACTGCTAATAACCATCACTCGGGCACATAAACGATGAGTGGCATACCAAACTTGCTCGCTGGCTAAAGTCCATGGTGTTCTGATACCGATATAGAAATTGCGTTTTACCTTCCCCATCGGATTACCAATAAGAAACAGTAAAATAAACAATCCAATATAAACGGTATGTTGTATATCCGAAGCATCGGTCAATACGGCATGCAGCATCACTGCATACAAAAAACCAAACAGACAAACAATGACCATAATGAAGTAAGAATAGGTCGTCTTAAACGACGCTAATCCAAATCGTTTGGGAGAGAGCCAGGGCAGGCACAGGCCAAGTACCACAATAATACTCATCAGTCCCGGACCTGACAGATATAACATCTCACGTGAGCCATAACTGTCAGCTGAACCATCCCAACCCCAGTGTATTGGAATTAATACCGGTAGGTCAGCGTAATATACAGAAGTGACGATAGCGGCGGCAGCGATAAGTAAAACACAAACCATGAGATGTATCTTTTTCATATATTTCCCTTATCTTTGGTGCGTGTGGTGAGATCCATCGCCCATGCGATCACATCTTCCAGTACCGTAGTATTGAGCTGATACCAAATCGTTTGTCCATCACGCCTTCTGGTTATGAGATCCGCATTAACCAACACAGCAAAGTGATGCGACATGGTTGGCTTGGTCATGTTGAAGTGTTGGGCTAAATCCCCTGCGGTCATTTCTCCCCCGCGCAGCAAATGCAGAATTTCCCGACGAGCCGGATCGGCAATTGCCTTAAAAGCATCATTCATCATTATCACGACCTGCCGTTGTATTAACACACCCATCTAATTAGATGATTATCGAAATATAAAAACAATAGTTAGTTTTGTCAAAACGTTATTATGATGAACGCAGGATTAGCTAAGTCGAATAGCCAGCCCGTTGCACTAATTCTGAACCCGGGCATAACCCTGACAACGGTCTGAAGTACGCTATTTTACTCAAAATATTATAATTTCTCGTAATGCAACCGACAGTAGCGGGTGAGAAACTCAACGCAAACCCGTAATTTGACTGAAGTGTATAGCGGAGCCTGATACACCGCCCAAACGTTGGCACTTTGGGTATATTCCGGCAAAATTTGTACCAGTTGCCCGGTTTTTAACAGCGGTTTGGTGTCCCATTCAGAGCGCAACATGATCCCTTTCCCTTCCAGAGCCCAGCGCAGGATAATTTCACCGCTGTTTGAGGAGAGATGGCCCGATACCTTTACCGACTTTTTACCCGCAATCCCCTCCAGTTCCCAAATACCCGGCGTAACATCCCTTTCTTTGGTGATGAGACAATCATGATGAGCTAACTCAGCGAGTGATACCGGTTCACCATACTGCTGAAGATATTGTGGCGCGGCGCAAAGAATACGTCGGTTTTGCATTAACAGGCGGGCAATATAGTTTTCAGGTATGTCATCGTTAATGCGGATATCAAGATCGATATCATCTTTGTTTAAATCAATCTGTCGGTCAAACAGTTCGAAGTTAATCTGTAAGGCGGGATATTCGGTCATGAGTTCAGTAATCGCTGGCGCAATAATGTTTCGTCCAAAACCAAAACTACAACCAATATTTACCATACCCACCGGCAATTCTCTCAGATGGGTAACATCATCCATCAGCGTTTGCAGATGCTCAAGAATAGTGACCGCGTGCTCATAAACCACTTTTCCGCTTTCTGTTAGCGTAATGCCGCGTGAAGAGCGCTCCAGCAGCTTACTGCCTAAAGCAGATTCCAACTGTTGAATACGCTTACTGACAAATGCCGGAGTTTGCCCTAACGTTTCCGCCGCGCCGTTAAAGCTCTGGTTTTTCACCACGCTCACTAACACCTGCAAATCTTTGGATTGGGGATAATGGACCAGACTCATAATCATTCCCACGCTATCTTTTGAAGATGAAGTGATAATACGACAAAAGCCATAGCCACCACCTTGATATTTACCTTATCTGTGAAGCTGAAAAGTTAATAATTTCCATCCATAACAAACAGATTTCACGATCAACGATTCGTTGTTTAATGCTTCACAAATCCCTGGCAGCTAAAACCCTACTTTTTGTGTTAGTTTTCACTCAGTACTAAAAGTTGTTATTTACCATGCTGTTAGCGGCAGAGGTGAATATTATCTAAACGCTGGAGTAACAGATAATGACCATAACAAATAAGAGTGAAGGATTCGAAAAGCTGACCCAAATAGTGGCAGACTTTACCGCCATGATCTCCACCAGAATGCCGGATGATGTGGTGGATAAACTAAAAGATTTAAGGGATCGCGAACAATCAGGATTAGGCAAAATCATTTACCATACGATGTTCGATAATATGGAAAAAGCCATCAAACTGAACCGCCCGGCCTGTCAGGATACCGGCGAGATTATGTTTTTCGTTAAAGTCGGCTCTCGTTTCCCTATGTTAGGTGAGCTGCAAGCGGCGCTAAAGTTGGCAGTGGAAGAGGCCACCATTAAAGCGCCACTTCGTCATAATGCAGTAGAAATCTTTGATGAAGTCAACACCGGCACCAATACCGGCTCCGGCGTACCCTGGGTCACCTGGGATATCATTCCTGACGGTACCGATGCAGAAATTGAAGTCTATATGGCTGGTGGCGGCTGTACGCTTCCCGGCCGTTCTAAAGTGCTGATGCCTTCAGAAGGCTATGAAGGCGTAGTCAAATTCGTGTTTGAAAACATTTCCACACTGGCGGTCAACGCCTGCCCTCCGGTATTAGTCGGCGTAGGTATCGCCACATCGGTTGAAACCGCCGCAGTGCTTTCCCGCAAAGCAGTATTAAGGCCCATCGGCAGCCGTCATCCCAATCCTAAAGCCGCTGAACTGGAGTTACGTTTAGAAGAAGGGTTAAACAAAATTGGTATTGGGCCACAGGGCTTAACCGGTAATAGTTCGGTGATGGGAGTGCATATTGAATCCGCCGCTCGCCACCCTTCGACCATTGGCGTTGCTGTCTCTACCGGTTGCTGGGCTCACCGCCGCGGTACTCTGCTGGTTCGTCACGACCTTTCTTTTGAAAACATTTCTCATACCAGGAGCGGACTATGAAAAAGATTCTGACAACCCCGATCAAAGATGAAGATCTGAAAGACATTAAAGTCGGCGATGTGATTTACCTTAGCGGTACCTTGGTAACCTGTCGGGATGTCTGCCACCGCCGACTGGTTGAGTTAAAACGCGATATTCCCTATGACCTGCGGGGAAAGGCTATCTTTCACGCTGGGCCCATTGTGCGTAAAAACGGTGATGGCTGGCAGATGATCTCCGTTGGTCCTACTACCAGTATGCGAATGGAAGCGTTTGAGAAAGAGTTTATCGAGAAAACCGGAGTAAAAATTATCGTTGGCAAAGGCGGTATGGGACCCAATACCGAAGCAGGCTGCAAAGAACACAAAGCGCTACACGTTATTTTTCCTGCCGGATGTGGCGTTGTTGCAGCAACTCAGGTGGAGGAAATTGAAGAAGTCCACTGGACAGAACTGGGCATGCCGGAATCACTGTGGGTATGTCGGGTGAAAGAATTTGGTCCTCTGGTGGTTTCCATTGATACCCACGGAAATAACCTGATAGAACACAATAAAAAGCTATTTGCCGAACGTCGCGAGTCATTAGTCAATGATATTTGCCAACACGTTCACTATATAAAATAGTCGGTTAACAGAGGCCAGCCGCTGGCCTCTGCACCTCATAAAAGGAAATATCCTATGGCAAATTACTATTTGTCAGGGCGATGGCTTGCTCCTTTACTGGTCAGTGTGCTTATCGCCATTATTCCTACTCCGGAGGGACTCGCCCCTCATGCCTGGCTCTACTTTGCTATCTTTCTTGGCGTCATCGTTGGATTAATTCTTGAGCCCTTTCCCGGCTCGGTGGTTGCCATGTGCGGTATTGCTGTTATCGCAGTGCTCTCGCCCTGGTTGCTGTTTAGCCCGCAACAGCTAGCCGATCCGGGCTTTAAATATACCTCTAAGGCGCTCTCCTGGGCGGTGTCAGGATTCTCTAATTCTGTTATCTGGCTTATTTTTTCTGCCTTTATGTTTGGTATTGGATATGAAAAAACCGGCCTTGGTCGGCGGATCGCACTCATGCTGGTGAAAAAGATGGGGCATAAAACGCTGTTTCTTGGCTACGCCATTATGTTATCGGAACTGATTCTTGCCCCGGTCACGCCATCTAACACCGCGCGGGGAGCAGGAATTGTCTATCCTATTATTCGTAACCTGCCTCAGCTCTACGATTCTCAGCCCAATACGCCGAGCGCCCGTAATATTGGTTCTTACATTATGTGGATGGGCATTAGCGCCGACTGTGTCAGTAGCGCCATTTTCCTGACGGCTATGGCACCTAACTTATTAATTGTCGGATTAATTAAAGGCTCTTCTCATATCACACTCTCATGGGGTGACTGGTTCCTTGGCATGTTACCGTTAAGCATTTTACTGGTTCTGTTGGTTCCCTGGTTAACTTACCTTATTTATCCCCCTCATCTGAAACAGGGTACACAGGTTCCTGAATGGGCCACTAAAGAGTTAGCCACCATGGGGCCGCTCAGCGCCAATGAAAAGAAAATGCTGTTGTTTATGGGCATTGCACTACTGCTGTGGATTTTTGCCGGTCACCTGATTGATGCGGCAACCGTTGGCTATGCCATTGTGGCGTTGATGTTGCTGAATAAAATTATTACCTGGGACGACATCATCAGTAATAAATCCGCATGGAATGTGTTCTTCTGGCTGGCCTCACTGATCACTCTTGCCACCGGTTTAAATAACACCGGATTTATCAGCTGGTTTGGTCAACATTTGGCAGATGGCATGCAGGGGTTCTCTCCCCTCACGGTTAGCGTAGTCTTAATCTCCGTCTACTATCTGTTACGCTACTTCTTTGCCAGCGCAACCGCGTATACCTCTGCCTTAGCACCCATGATGATTGCAGCGGCAATGGCTATACCGGATATTCACTTCACCAGTTTTTGTCTGATGGCCGGAGCAGCTATTGGTTTGGGGAGTATTGTCACGCCTTATGCCACCGGACCAAGCCCTATCTATTATGGCAGCGGTTATTTACCAACCGCAGACTACTGGCGTCTTGGCGCAATTTTTGGCGTACTGTTTTTAGTATTACTATTGATAACCGGCCTGTTATGGATGCCGATAGTATTGTCTTGAATGAAAAGGATAATATCCTATTCTAATAAACGAAAACGGCGAGATAATCTCGCCGTTTTTGACTGCTGAAAAACCAGATAAATTGGCCGCAATAAATATTCCGGTCGTAAAATCTAAAGTGCTTATATTAACTTTGTGCCCGACCGGAAGACCCTCTGTACTTAGTTGTCGAGTGCGTTGGGCCTGGCCGGGTTAGGGGCGCTTCGTTGGCTTACGCCAAGTCGACCCCAACACCCGTCCCTCCCAACGATTGACTATCTTAAAGTACTAAACTGACTTATCAGCTATTGTTTTTCTCTTCTTCGGCTTCAACCTGACGGGCCCAGCGTGGATGGTGCTTCTTCGCCCATTTACGACTGACTTTACCTTCAATCATGCCGGAAATAGAGCCTTTCACCCAGAATGCCATATAGATATGGATCAAAATGGCGTGAATCAGCACAATCGCCGCAACCGCGTGTAATAACAGACACAGACGGATCGACCACATTGGGAACAGATGCGCAAAGTAAGGACGCCAGATGATAACTCCGGTTACCAGCAGCACCAGAATCAGGCTCATAATGCTCCAGAACATCATCTTCTGACCCGGATTATATTTCCCCACGTCTGCTACTTTGTGTTCGTTGCCTTTCAGCACTTCCACAATATGCAGGAACCAGCCAATATCATCTTTCTTCGGGATGTTATGCTTCACAAAACGGAAGAACATCACAATCAGTACGAAGAAAATCAGTACGCCAAAGAAAGGATGCAAAATCCGTCCCATTTGCGGCGTACCAAAGGTCTGAGTCAGCCAGTGTAACGATGGGAAAAACATCGCAATACCCGACAGGGCAACCAGAAAGAAGCAAATCACCACCGTCCAGTGGCAGGCTCTGTCGATAAACGAGTTACGTTTAATCATCTTACTTTTCTTCATGATGATCCTCCTCGTCATCGCTTTCGACTTTATTTGGACCGACACCCACATAGTGGAAAATCAGACCGGCAAAGGTCGCAACAAAACCCAGAGCCGACAGCGGCTTCAGAATACCTTTCCAGAAACCCACCACCGGACTGATGGCAGGATCTTTCGGCAGCCCGTGATACAGCTCAGGACGATCGGCGTGGTGCAGTACATACATCACGTGCGTACCACCAACCCCTTGCGGATTATATAAACCGGCATTGGTGTAGCCACGAGAGTTCAGCTCTGCAATACGCTCTTCCGCCAGATGAATCATGTCTTTCTTGGTACCAAAGGTAATGGCACCGGTCGGACAGGTTTTCACACAGGCAGGTTCCTGACCTACGCTAACGCGGTCAACACACAGGGTACATTTGTACACCCGGTTGTCTTCTTTGTTCAGACGCGGAACGTCAAACGGACAACCGGCGATGCAGTAACCACAACCGATACAGTGTTCTGACTGGAAATCAACGATACCGTTAGCATACTGTACAATTGCACCGGCAGACGGACATGCCTTCAGGCAGCCCGGCTCGCTACAGTGCATACAGCCGTCTTTGCGGATCAGCCATTCCAGTTTGCCGTTTTCCTCGACTTCCGAGTAGCGCATCACGGTCCATGACTGCGGGGTCAAATCCGCCGGGTTATCATAAACCCCGACGTTATGACCGATTTCATCACGAATATCGTTCCACTCTGAACAGGCTACCTGACAGGCTTTACAGCCGATACAGGTGGTGACATCAATCAACTTTGCCACTTCTTCCTGGTGATGACGCACCTGTGGAGGCGGCGTCAAAACGTTGGTGGCGGAACGCTTCATAATGTCTTGAGATTGCATTGACATAATTGTTCTCCGTTACACCTTTTCCACGTTAACCAGGAACGCCTTAAACTCTGGCGTTTGTGAGTTAGCATCACCCACCGATGGCGTCAGGGTATTGGCAATAAAGCCGTTACGCGCTGCACCTTTAAAGCCCCAGTGAATTGGAATACCAACAGTTTCCACATCCTGACCGTTAACTTTCAGAGTGCGAAGACGTTTGGTAACCACCACTTTGGTCTTAATCTCACCGCGTTTAGAGCTCACCTTCACCATATCGCCGTGCTGTACACCTACTTTCGCCGCCAGCCCTTCACTGATTTCAATGAATTGCTCCGGCTGAGTAATGGCATTCAGCTTCGAGTGTTTGGTCCAGGTGTGGAAGTGTTCGGTTAAACGATAAGTGGTGCCCACATAAGGGAATTCCTTACTGGTACCCATTTCTTGCTTATCGCTTTCAAACATCCGCACAGCCGGGTTAGACACTACATTTGGATGCAGTAGGTTAGTCCCAATCGGCGTTTCAATTGGCTCATAGTGCTCAGGGAATGGACCTTCCGCCATTTTATCCAGAGCAAACAGACGACCGACGCCCTCTGGTTGCATGATAAATGGACCGGTTTCCGAACCTGGTGCAGCGGTCAGGTTGAAGTCAGGCACGTCGTTACCGCCCCACTTACTGCCGTCCCACTCGAGCAGAGTACGTTTTGGATCCCAGGCTTTGCCCTGTACGTCAGCGGAAGCACGGTTATAGATAATGCGGCGGTTAACCGGCCATGCCCATGACCATTTGGTGGTTAAACCCAGGCCTGACGGGTCAGCGTTATCACGCAGTGCCATCTGGTTACCGGCTTCAGTCCAGCTACCGGCATAAATCCAGCAGGCACTGGCAGTGGTACCGTCGTCCCTCAGATGAGCAAAGGTCGATAACAGCTGGCCTTTCTTCGCCAGTACATTACCGTTAGCATCCACAACATCCGCCAGCGCCCGGCCGTTAAGCTCTTTTGCCACTTCTTCCGAATCCGGATGATGTGGACGAGAGTAGTTCCACTGCATATTTAGCAGAGGTTCCGGGGTATTACCGCCTTCGGCGTTATACAGCTCGCGAATTTTAAACAGCAGAGCAGATAACATTTCGCCGTCGGTTTTTGCTTCACCCGGTGGCTCTGCGCCTTTCCAGTGCCACTGTAACCAGCGACCGGAGTTAGCAATAGAACCATCTTCTTCAGCAAAACAGCTGGATGGTAAACGGAAGACCTCAGTCTGAATCGCGGCAGGATCGACGTCGTTATGCTCGCCGTGGTTTTCCCAGAAGCTGGCCGTTTCGGTAGCTAATGGGTCCATCACTACCAGGAACTTCAGTTTCGCCAGAGCACGTGCGGTTTTGTTTCTGTTTGGCGATGATGCCAGTGCGTTAACGCCCTGACAGATAAAGCCGGTCACCTGGCCCTTATCCATACGTTCGAAATAGTGCATCCAGTCGTAGGATTGGTCCCATTTTGGCAACCAGTCAAAACCCAGTCATTATCTCTCTGCGCTTTATCACCGTAGAAGCTCTTCATCATGCTAATAAAGAACTTAGGATAGTTACTCCAGTAGTTCACCTGACCTGGCAGTACGCTTTTTGGCGTAACCGCTGACAGGTAGGTTTCCAGATTAGTATGCTTCTCTGAAGGCAGGGACAGATAACCCGGCAAGCTTTGAGATAACAGACCAACGTCAGTCGTACCCTGAACGTTAGAGTGACCACGCAGTGCGTTTACCCCACCGCCCGCCATACCAATGTTACCCAGCAGCAGCTGAATCATCGCCATGGTACGAATATTTTGTGAACCAACAGTATGTTCGGTCCAGCCTAATGCGTACAGGAAGGTGGTGGTTAAGTTTGGCGCACTGGTTTCCGCCAGCACTTCACACACTTTGGCAAAATCTGCCTGTGGTGTACCGCAGATGTTTTCAACCACATCCGGGGTATAACGGCTAACGTGATGTTTTAACAGATTCCATACGCAACGCGGATCGCTCAGCGTTGGATCGCGCATTGGTTGACCGCTGTCATCCAACTGATAGTTCCAGCTGGATTTATCATAACGCCCTTTCTGCTCATCAAAGCCGCTGAACAAGCCGTCTTCAAAGCCGAAATCTTCGCGAATGATATAGCTGGCATTGGTGTAATGCTTCACGTATTCCGCATTGATTTTATTATTATTTATCAGATGCAGGATAACGCCCGACAAAAAAGCAATGTCGGTACCAGAGCGGATTGGGGCATAAATATCTGCCACCGATGCCGTACGAGTGAAACGAGGATCTACCACAACAATTTTGGCATTGTTGTGTTTTTTGGCTTCCAGCGCCCAGCGGAAACCAACCGGATGTGCTTCTGCAGCGTTACCGCCCATCACCACAACCACGTTCGCATTTTTGATATCAACCCAGTGGTTGGTCATCGCACCGCGACCAAATGTTGGAGCAAGACTTGCTACCGTTGGTCCGTGTCAGATACGTGCTACCTGGTCGATTCCTAACATGCCGAGGGACCGGATAAACTTCTGAGTTAATAAGCCGGTTTCGTTACTGGCCGCAGAGCCACACAGCATACCGGTACTCAACCAGCGGTTTACTACCGTACCGGCGTCATTGGTATGCTGAAAATTCGCATCGCGATCTTGTTTCATTAATTTAGCAATGCGATTTAATGCGTCATCCCAGCTCAGGCGTTGCCACTTATCCGAACCCGGCGCGCGGTATTCCGGATATTGCAAACGGCCTTCACTATGAATGTAATCGATAAGCCCCGCCCCTTTCGGACAAAGCGCACCGCGGTTTACCGGATGATCCGGGTCCCCTTCGATATGGAAAATACTACTTTTGGCGTTTTTCGCTCCGTCGCCCAGACTGTACATTAACAGCCCACAGCCAACGGAACAGTAAGTGCAGGTATTACGCGTTTCACGGGCATTGAGTAATTTATAATTACGAGTTTCTGCCAGTGCCGTAGCTGGCGCAAAACCTAATGCCGCTACCGTTGTACCCGCCATACCGCCAGCGCAGATTTTAAAAAACTGCCTCCTGCTGACCTGCATGGTTCTCTCCTCATTGATGACATACGAACTTAATCATTTACGCGCGGATTATAGAGGGAACAACCGTCTCACTTATTGATCTCGATCCTTAATTATCGATTTGTTTTTGTTAAAATTTTTACTACTTAATAGGTATTAATATGAAAATTTGATCAACTAATAGCATTATAATTTGCAAGGTTATTAAATTTAACATTTGAACGAAAAATAGTCATTTTGATGTAATCAAACCAGGCATAAAAATGTTATTGATGACATATCGCCATGAAAATGAAACATAATATATCGAAAGGTCAAAAATGCACCCCAGATGTAAAAATTTGTAACTTGTTTTATTTTATAAAGAATTTTTACAATTCGACATATTTAACTACCTCTAACGAAGTAATTTTTTTAACATTTAAATTAACATAAAAATGCCGATTTTAGCGTCTTAACAAATTTGATGTAGCAGGGTTTTTAACTCATCAATGGAATATATTTAAACTCGGTGAATTTTGATGTAATCGATAAAAGCTCTGAATGCGGCAGACATATGATTTCGGTTTGAATAATAGAGGTGAAAACCCGATAGCTCAGGTAACCAGTCATCGAGAACAGAAATCAGTTTTCCACTATTAAGCCAGGGTTCCGCCATTTCTCTTAGCAGATAGCCTACTCCTGCACCGTTTAATGCCATATCCAGCGCTAAATCAAGATCGTCAACCAGAACAGAGCCATTAACTGCTATCTCCTGTCTGTGTATTCCCTGTTCAAACTGCCAGTTGTAGAGTTTTCCGCTGGGATAACGAAACTGAATACAGGCATGGCCTGTCAGGTCCTGTGGAATTTTTGGACGAGGGTTTTTATTAAAATAGGCCGGGCTGGCAACCACGGCATAGCGGACTGACGGCCCAAGGGGAATGGAGATCATATCTTGCTCAATAATATTATTTAACCTGATCCCTGCATCAAATTGCTCACGAACAATATCTACAATACGGTCGTCCATACTTATTTCAACTGAGATATCAGGATATTGCTGTACAAAACCAGCAATCAGAGGGGCCAGATACAAACGACCTCCCTGACGAACCGCATTGATACGAATGGTCCCCATTGGTGAGTTCCGGTAATCGTTCAACTCTTCCAGCGTCAGGTTTATCTCTTCAAAGGCTGGCGCCACTTTGTCATACAGCCGCCTTCCCACCTCCGTCAATGAAACACTACGGGTAGTTCGGTTAAACAGCCTGATTTTTAGCTGCTCTTCCAGCTGTCTTACCGAATGGCTAACCGCCGATGCGGTAACTTCCAGATCCTCAGCAGCCAGCCGAAAGCTTTGGCGTCTTGCCACGGCAATAAATGGTGAAAAGTCCGCAAGTTTGAATTTCATTACTGAATATTTCTCATCAAGCCATAAAAATTAGTGATCTTTATTACACACAATTTGCCCGATAAAGTCTCCTGACACAACTCAAGTTATGCGCTTATCTAAGCTGCAAACGTGAAATTCTGAGATCTATTTTTGAGGTAACAATATGACAAATAAAACCATTGAGCATGTATATATTGCGGGCGGTTATGGAATGATTGGCTCCCATATTGCCATGCAAATCAGGCAGCGATTCCCTGCTGCTCGCATTACGCTTGCCGGGCGACATCCTGTTGGTGGAGAAAAATTAGCTCAACAGCTGGGTAATGCGGCAAGCGTTTCTCTCGATCTTAACGGCAATCAATGTCCTGAAGCAGCCAGCAATGCCGACATGATTATCAGTGCAGTACCAGACCCACAAAATATGCTGGCTGAATACGCCATCAAAAACCATATCGCCTTCATCAATATCACCTTAGGTAACGGCGATGACATTCTGCCATTGCTTCATCTGGCAAAATATCACCACGCTTCACAACCGGTTGTGCCGCTTGGTTATTACGAAGCTGGCATGTTATTACCTTTGGTTGCACTTTTGGCACGCCAATTTAAACGTGTAGATACTGTAGACATGACCGCACTGCACGATCTTTCCGATCCTCTCGGTGAGCTTTCATCTCAAGAGCTAAATAACGACATTCCACCCGCACTAATGCGCAGAGACGGCTACTGGATACGCAGTAGCGAGCCACGAGAAGTCACACTGTTTAACCATGAAAAAGTATCGGCCACTCCCTTTAGTATTCTTGATATCAGTGCCGTATCTGCCATGACAAACGCCACCTCAGTCAGGTTGGATGTTGCATCAGGTTCATCCGTTGGCATGCATAATCATCAGCAGCCATCTATTGATTTGTATGTTGATATGAAAGGAATCAATGCATCGGGTCAACCAGTGGCTAAGAGAATCTTAGCTTCTGACCCGCAAGGTCAGGCACACTTTACCGCACTGGGTGTCCTGACGGTAATCGAAGCAATGCTAACCAGTGACAACGTTGGCTTTATACTGCCGGAAGAGTTCATCGATTTTGATATCGCTTTACAGTCAATGCGTGAAGCTGGAGTCTCCATCACACAAAGCTAATTCACCGGCCAGACAAAGATGAGGCTCTCTCTGAGAGCCTCAGATTGATGACAAAGCCAGATGATTTAATTTTATGTTTTAACATAGCCAATTGTCGGGAGGGGCTCCCGTAGGGGTCGACTTGGCGCAAGCCAACGAAGCGCCCCAAGGGAGACCAGGCCCGACATGCACCGAAGTCAAGTACAGGCGGTCTTCCGGCCGAGCACGAAGATGATATGAGCAATATCGTTTTTACGGCCGGAATATGCATTGCTGCTGATTGATTAAGTTTGTCAGCAGTCTCTCTGCCAGCCCTTTCATCCCATTAAACCCACACTTTAAAACCACCAGAAAGATAAAAAAGTCCGCGTTAACTCACACTTGTACATTAAATAATTTGTATATAAGGCGCTTTCAACATCAATTATTTTGATTCAACAACCGAAGACATGATGGGTATCAACCTGATAATGAGAGCTGGTTCTGATTATCTTTTCTGCGTCAAAAAATTTGTCGCTACGGTGGAAATCATTTTCCTGTTGGTTTATTCATTCCTCGCCTAGTCTGATCGGAGAAAAGACACTTAATCCCCTACCCCATAATCATGGGACACAAGGAGCCTGACCTATGACACAACATACTTTTCGTGCTGAACCCTTTGCCCTGCCGTTTGATTTAAAAACTACTGCGCTGGTCATGATTGACATGCAGCGTGATTTCGTTGAGCCGGGTGGTTTTGGCGAAGCGTTGGGCAACGATGTTTCACTGGTTCGCACCGCTATTGAACCCTGCAAAAAAGTGCTGAAAGCTGCGCGTGACCATAAGATGCTGGTGATTCATACCCGTGAAGGACACCGTGCCGATCTGACAGATTGTCCTCCGGCAAAATTAACCCGTGGCGGCCAAACCTTTATCGGAACTAAAGGCCCAATGGGCCGCATTCTGGTACGTGGTGAAGACGGTCATGACATTATCCCTGAACTCTACCCGATTGCCGGCGAGCCAATTATCGATAAACCAGGCAAAGGTGCGTTTTATCAGACCGACTTGCATTTAATTCTGCAAAATCACGGCATCAAAACCCTGATCGTTTGCGGCGTTACCACTGAAGTTTGCGTTAATACCACCGTGCGTGAAGCCAATGACCGCGGCTATGAGTGCATTATTCCTCAGGATTGCGTGGGCTCTTATTTCCCTGAATTCCAAAAATATGCTCTGGAAATGATTAAAGCTCAGGGCGCTATTTTTGGTTGGGTGAGTGACGCTAACGCCATTGTGGAAGGCCTGAAAGGGTAAACAGCAATGGGCGGAGGCGAACGTTCTGTTAACCATAACCTGACAGTACTTTCGGTTGGTTACCTTGCGAAACCAATGCTGCAGGTTAGTCAGTCTTTAATCGTCCACAGCGTTTTCTCCCGGGCGGTGAACTTATCGCTGGCTAATGATGGTTTATTAACTCTGCTGAGTGCTGAATACCAAAACCTGCCCTGTGCTGTAAGAATGGTAACACCTGCCGGATGGGACTGGCGCGACTATTGCGACAACGGCATGAGTATCATCACCGGGCAGGGATGGTTAATTGGCAATGCGTGGCAGGCAAATAGCCTTCAGGCCAGTCAGTGGCAACCGACAAAACTTGCTATGCCCATTAATGCTGACAGCCTGAAAAAAGTAAGCAATGACCACGATGTGTTAAAGACGTTATTAGTTAATTATTGTCAGCAGCATCGAATCAGCAGCACATTAAAGTTGCTTCCCGATTGGCCGGCCAACGGACTGATTCCCCGGTTAGAGTTGACCGACAGTGATAGCCAATTGCAGCAACAGGTTTCCTGTCTGATTGGCTATGGCTCTGGTTTAACGCCGGATGGAGATGACTATCTGTTGGGATACCTGGCTGCGCTCTCTTTGTGGCAGCAGCATCCAGCAATTTCACACCATCTGACCAACGTTAAATCCGCCATCAATCAGATGCTGATGAAAACGACTGATATCAGTAAACACTATTTATCTCTGGCATTGCAGCAAGACTATTCTGAACCCGTACATCAACTTTTAACCTGTCTTTGTCACCGGACATCTCATGAAGTGCTGATGCTCGCCGGCCATCAGGTTATGCAGTTTGGTGCCGCTTCCGGCGTGGATTGTCTGGCTGGCGTACTGCACGGTTTAAGAACCATCAGAAGTACGCAGTAACCCCTGTTGGGGCCTATTTATTCAATATTCATGTTGATATTTCCCCATATCGACACGTGATGATCTTGCCTGCAAACCTGGCAGGCAGTAAAAGCACAGGTAATAAAAATGAGTGTAAAACATAAAGTATTTGCCAATTTGTATCAGGACTCCGTCTCCCTGATGCAGGTATCCGCTCAAATCAATAAGCTGCCCGGTATCGAGCAGGCGTCAGTGGTGATGGGAACAGAAACCAACCTGATTCAACTGCGCGACGCCGGTCTGGACAATGGCTGTCAGGCCGGTCCAAACGATCTGATTATTGCCGTCCGTGGTGAAGATGAAGCCTGTGACGAAGCCCTTGCTCTGGCGGAACAACGCCTGAAAAGCAAACCGGAAGAAAGTAACAGCGGTGGCGTACGCCCACCGGTATTAACCAGTCTGGAAATGGCCACAGAAACCGCTGAAGACGCCAATCTGGCGCTCATTTCAGTACCCGGCGATTACGCCGCTGCCGAAGCGATTAAAGCCCTGAATCTGGGCATGAACGTGATGCTGTTCAGCGATAACGTCAGCATGGCGCATGAAAAACAGATCAAACAATTAGCCCGTGAGAAACACCTGTTAGTGATGGGACCTGATTGCGGTACCGCCATTATTAACGGCATGCCGTTAGGATTCGCCAACGTGGTAAAACGCGGCGCTATTGGTGTTGTTGCCGCTTCAGGTACCGGATTACAGGAAGTCAGCTGTCGTATCGATCAACTGGGCGCGGGAATCTCTCAGGCTCTTGGCACCGGTGGACACGACCTGCATGAAGAGATTGGCGGCATTTCTATGCTGTTTGGCGTAGATGCTCTGGCAAACGATCCGGAAACTCAGGTGATCGTACTGATTTCTAAACCTCCTGCTCGCCCGGTGGCAGAACGCATTCTGCAACAGGCGCAAAAAGCCGGTAAACCGGTAGTGGTTAACTTCCTCGGTGCCGACGCGCAAGAGTTTCATACTTCGGGCATTACCTTTGTCCATACTCTGGCCGATGCGGCAGAAGTTGCGGTAGCGCTGCTGAACCAAAAATCCATTCCCGCTTCCGTGGCACAAATTTCCCCTGCGGATGAAAAAGTGCTGGCCGCTGAAAGCGTACACTTACCTGCCCAGCGTCGCGAAATTCGCGGTGTTTTTGCCGGTGGTACTTTCTGCTATGAAGCGCAACTGCTGTGTAAGCAGCAAGGATTCTCAGCCTCTTCCAACACCCCGGTGAAAGGCAATACCCAACTCAGTGATATCTGGCACAGCCAGGGCAACACCATTGTGGATATGGGAGATGACGACTTCACCAACGGTCGCCCTCACCCAATGATCGACCCAACCCTGCGCAATCAGCGTATTCAGGAAGAACTCAGCGATCCAAAAACTGCGGTAATGCTGTTCGATCTGGTTCTGGGTTATGGCGCATCAATGGAACCGGCAGATGAACTGCTGGAGGTTATTGCTCAGGTGCGTGAGAAAGTTGGCGCACAAAACCTGCCGCTGTTAATCGCCCACGTTTGTGGAACCGAAGCCGACCCACAAGTCAGGTCGCGCCAAATTGAAAATTTACGTCAGGCCGGCGTTCTGGTCGCAGGCTGTAATGCACAGGCTGCGCTTTGGGCAAGTTATGTTGCTCGTCAGCAGGCAGAGAAATAATGGAGTCCACAATGAATCAATTATTTAGTCAACCGCTGAAAGTGGTTAACGCAGGTCTGGCAAGCTTTGCTGATAACCTGCAACAGGCCGGTGGTGAAGTGATTAATCTGAGCTGGCAGCCACCCGCCATGGGTAATATTAAAGCGGGTATGGATCTGGCCTGGTTAATGCGCCATCCGCTGGTTGAACAAGCCAACAAGCAGGCATTTGAACAATACCTGAGCGCTCAGCCAGCGCTGGTTGATGTGATGTTCGCCCGTGAAGCTATCAGCGCCATGTCTCAGCGCAAGCTGATTCTGCATTCCGGCCCACCAATTAGCTGGGACAACATGTGCGGCCCGGTAAAGGGTGCCATTATCGGTGCCATTCTGTTTGAAGGCTGGGCCACCAGCCATGAAGCGGCAGAAAAAATGGTACTGGATCATCAAGTGGATCTGGAACCTTGCCACCATTATCAGGCCGTTGGCCCAATGGCCGGTATTATCAGCCCGTCGATGCCGTTGTGGGTGATTGAAAATAAAACCAACGGTGCCCGTTCGTTCAGCAACTTTAACGAAGGCTTGGGCAAAGTATTACGTTTTGGCGCCAACAACGACGAAGTGCTGCAACGTTTACACTGGATGGCCAATGAACTGGCTCCGGCACTGAAAAAAGCCGTTGCCATCTTAGGCGACCTTGAACTGAAACCATTGATGGCGCAGGCGCTGCATATGGGAGATGAAGTTCATAACCGTAATGCGGCAGCGACAGGCCTGTTAATTAAGCGCCTGATTCCAGCCCTGCTGGAAAGCGGCCTGCCGTTAGATCTGATTCAACGCGCCACGGCATTTATTGTCGGCAATGACCACTTCTTCCTCAACCTGTCCATGGCGGCCTGTAAAGCCATGATGGATGCCGCCGCCAACGTACCGTTCAGCTCAATGGTTACCGTGATGGCGCGTAACGGCGTCAACTTTGGTATTCGCCTGTCAGGTACTGGCGACCGCTGGTTCCAGGCTCCCGCCAACCCGGTTGAAGGTCTGTTCTTCCCTGGCTACGGCGTTGAAGATGCCGCCGCCGACTTAGGAGATAGCGCCATTACCGAAACCGCAGGTGTCGGTGGCTTTGCCATGGCGTCCTCTCCGGCCATCGTGAAATTTGTTGGAGGGACGCCGGATGATGCTACCAATAACAGCCGCCGCATGCAGGCCATCACGTTGGGTGGCAACCCGGCCTTTACGCTGCCGGCACTGAACTTCGCACCAACTGCCGCCGGTATTGACGCACGTAAAGTGGTCGATCGCGGCATTCTGCCAGTGATTAACACCGGGATTGCTCACAAACAAGCAGGCGTAGGCCAAATTGGTGCCGGTATTACCACCGCACCGATGCCGGGCTTTGTGGAAGCTATTTCTGCGCTGGCGGAACAGGTCAGACTGTATGAAGAAAAACATCATGAAGGAAAAGCATCATGAGTAAGCCATTAGCCATTGTGGCAGTAGGCGGTAATGCGTTGATTACCGATGATAAACACAACAGCATTCCTGACCAGTATCTGTCAGTAATTGAAAGCGTTAGCCATATTGCCGAAATGATTGAAGCGGGCTGGGACTTAGTGGTGACCCACGGCAACGGACCGCAGGTTGGTTTTATTCTGCGCCGTTCAGAGTTGGCAAAACAGGAAGTGGCTCCGGTACCGTTGGACTATGCAGTTGGTGACACGCAGGGTGCTATTGGTTATATGTTCCAAAAAGCGCTGAATAACGAACTTCAGCGCCGTGGAATTAATAAGCCCGTGGTGACCATTGTGACCCAAACATTGGTCAGCGCCGACGATAAAGCATTTAACAACCCTAGCAAGCCGATTGGTGCCTTTTTTGATGAAACCACAGCCCGTCAGCGTCAGCAGGAACTGAACTGGACCGTGATGGAAGATGCCGGTCGCGGCTGGCGTCGTACCGTGGCTTCTCCTATGCCACAGGAAATCATTGAACATCATGTGATCGCCAGTCTGTTAGCTCAGGGCTGTGTGGTTATCGCCTGCGGTGGCGGCGGTATTCCGGTAGTGCGTGATGCCAAAGGTCAGTTAACCGGCGTTGAAGCTGTTATCGATAAAGATCTGGCATCGGCCCTGTTGGCTCAACAGCTGGAAGCAGACTTACTGCTGATCCCTACCGGTGTGAAGCAGGTTGCGGTCAATTTCGGTCAGCCGGATCAGCGCTGGTTAAGCAACCTGACCATGGCAGAAGCGCAGGAACTTATCGACCAGCAGCAGTTTGGTGCAGGCAGCATGTTGCCAAAAGTAGAGGCCATCATGGGTTTTATTGCTTACAACCAACAGCATGGCAAAACCGGTCGTGGGCTGATTACCAGTCCGGAAGCCATTCGCGATGCGCTGGAGCATAAAACCGGCACCTGGATTACCCCTTAATAAACCAATTTTAAGCCCTGCTCTGGCGGGGCCTTTAAACAGAATAATTATTTAACAGGAGACAACACATGGCGGCAACAACCTTGCTGGCGGTCAACGGCACTCTGATGCGTGGACTGGAACTTAATCCGAATATGCTGAAAGCCGGTGGCGTATTTGTGCGTGAAGATAAAACCGATGCTCACTACCGCATCTGGAGTATTAACGATCGTCACCCTGGCATGATCAGAGTGATGGAAGGCGGTACCTCTGTGTCTCTGGAAATCTGGGAACTTCCTTTGAGTTCATTCGCTGACTTACTGATGAGTGAGCCTGCGGGTTTAGCCATTGGCAAAGTGAAACTGCAAGACGGCAGTGAAGTGCTGGGCGTGCTGGCAGAGCCATGGTTAACCGAAGGACAAAAAGAGATCACTGATTTAGGATGCTGGAGAAAATATACCGGGCATCATCACCTAAGCTAAACGCTATAGCGTAAAGGAATATCGTATGCGCAAAACGAGTGAAAATTTGAACACTGCTTCAGGGCTTCGTATCGCCATGATTTTGCTGGGTATCGCCGTTACACCGGTACTGCTTTCCTCATCCAGCTTAGGTAATCAGTTGTCCGGCTCTGAGTTGATTCAGGTGGTCAGTATTGGCGGATTAATTCTGGCTATTTTGGCGGCTATTACTATCAGCGTTGGCGAAAAGGCACGCTTACCGACCTATGGCATCGTGAAATACGCCTTTGGTGAGAAAGGCGCTATCGCCATTAATATTCTGATGGCGATCAGTCTGTTTGGCTGGATTACCGTTACTGCCAATATGTTTGGTCATTCAGTTCATGATCTGCTGGCGCAGTATGGTTTTAACCTGCCGGTGCCGCTGTTGGTTGCTTTTGGCTGTGTTATTTTTGTTGCTTCAACGGCATTTGGTTTTGAAGTGTTGGGCAAAGTGGCGCAGTTCGCAGTGCCGATTATCGCACTGGTGCTTTGTTATATTCTCTATGTGGCGGTTAACGGTAAAGTGCCGGTGGTTGAGCACCTTAGCTCGATGAATATGGGGGTGGCTATTTCGTCGGTAGTCGGCACCATTATTGTGTTAGTGGCTACTCTGCCGGATTTCGGTAGTTTCGTACATAACCGTAAACATGCCATCATCGCCGCGCTGCTGACCTTCCTGATTGCCTATCCGCTGTTGTACTGGGCTGGCGCAACGCCAAGCGCACTGAGTGGACAAAGCTCTCTGTTAGGGGCAATGGCACTGTTTGGCGCGGTATTACCGGCGGCTATTTTGCTGATTTTTGCTACCGTTACCGGCAACGCAGGCAATATGTTCCAGGGCACGTTGGTGGTTTCCACCCTGCTGGCCCGTTTCCCTAAATGGCAAATCACCGTGGCTTTAGGCGTGCTGGCAGCCATTGTTGGCAGCATGGATATTATGGCGTGGTTTATTCCGTTCCTGTTATTCCTTGGTGTTGCGACACCACCGGTAGCGGGTATCTATATTGCTGACTTCTTTATCTATCGCCGCAATGGTTATGATGAAACGCTGTTGGCTAAAGAATCTCAGATTAAAGTCACCACCTTTGTGGCATGGATTATCGGTTCGCTGGTTGGCTTTATGACCATCAAAGGCATGTTTACCCTGACCACTATTCCATCGGTAGACTCCATTCTGGTGGCCTGTGTATGTTATGCGGTGTTAAGCAAACTCACGTCAGCCAATAAATAAATCTCTGTTCTGTCTGTTCTCACTCCCCGTATCGGGAGTGAGAATACCATCGGTTTAACACAAACGCTGATACCCGGTTGCATCCGCTAATTAACTGCTTCATGATGTTTTTCAACTAATAGCGCCAATCTCCCGCAGGTTTAATATGTTTATTTCTGATGAGACTATTCGTATTGTCCGTCTGGTTGCTGAATATAAAAGCATTACTACCGCCGCAGAACACATTAATAAAGTGCCGTCGGCCATCAGCTATACGGTTAAAAAGCTGGAGGAATCATTTGGCATTGAGCTGTTTATCCGTAAGGGGCGTTATATTGAGCTGACGCCTGCCGGTGAGTATTTTATTCATCACAGTAAAACCATTCTTGACGATCTGGATGCGCTGAAACGCAATACTGCGCTGGTGCATGAAGGGGTTGAGCGTGAGTTGACGGTGGCGGTGAATAATATTGTCGCTCCCGGTGCACTGGTGGAGTTTATCAGTGAGTTTGAGCAGGCATTTCCTTCTACTCAGTTAAAAGTGAATACCGAGGTGTATAACGGCAGTTGGGATGCGCTGTACAGTAAGAAGGCTGATTTAGCCATTGGCGCGCCCCACTCCGTTCCCAGCACCGAGGGGATTATCAGTGCGCCAATCGGGCAAATGGACTGGGACTTTGTGGTTGGTCCGACTCATCCGTTAGCCACTCAGGTTCACCCTTTGCAGAATGCTGAACTGCGGAAATACCCGGCGATTTGTATTCGCGATACGTCGATTAATTTCACCCGGCAGCAGGCGTGGTTACTCGAAGGCCAGAAGCCGGTGTTTGTGCCTGACTTCCATATTGCTATTGATTTAATTCGCCGAAATGTGGGGATTGGTTATATTCCACATCATTTGTGTTTGCCGTTGCTGAACGCCGGGGAGTTGGTGAAGAAGCCGATGCAGGAGCATAAGCATGCTACTCAGATGTTTGTGGCTTATCGTTCGGATGGGATGGGGAAGGTTCGGCAGTGGGCGGCGGAGTTTTTGTTGCGGGCGGAGATGAAGGGGCGGTTGTGTGGCTACTTCTGAGGTTTGGGTAGTTAGATAGTATTAATTAGCTTCTGTGGGTATTCCGGCCGTAAAAGCTTTAACTTAATATCACCATTGTGCTCGGCCGGAAGGGCCATGTACTCAGCTGCGGAGTGCGTCGGGCCTACCTTTCCTACGGGCACTTCGTTGGCTTACGCCAAGTCGACCCCAACGGCGGCCCCTCCCGTCGATTGGCTGTATTTAAGGAGAGATACTTAATCATCTATCTACATCTATAATCTTTTTATCTGCCACCTGAGACATGGTGTTAGTTAGAGCGGTACTTCACACAAACTAAAGTACCGCATGGTTTTATAGTAACGTTTCAACCTCTGATTTCATTTCATCCTCCACACGATAGAGCGCACTAAACAGCGCTTCCATTTTTTCATGCAGGATAAATTGTAGTGACTCTTTTACCGCTGCTTCATTGATGTTGATGACCGCGCAGGTCAGCGCTAAGCATTGTTCTACCAGTTCCAGCGGATCTTTTGGGGTGGAGTCGATAAGTTTAAGCATGACGGCACCCTCCTTTTTTCAGCCAGTTTGCTGAAACAGAGGATCGTTTTTTCGATCCCGATCCGCAATTGGATCTTACTGCGAGTATAAATTCAGAGTGAGTTTGGGTATGCTTCTTCACAGCCATGATGTTATCTCCGATATAACGTTGTGGTGAGAAACCCCGTATGTGTTCGAGCACTGCGGGGTTTCGCTATTTTGGCGACCGGATAAAAAACCGGCAGCCAGAACACAGTATATTTGTACAGGGAGAGGGTCAATGGAGCAGAGCGGGAGTTGATGGGTTAATTTTAAAATGTGGGGATGGTTCGCAAATATTTGAGAATGATGCAAATTATCTGTGATGAAAGAAGCGATTATTAAGCGTTCTTAATGAGGAACTAAACATGATAAAAGTAGTTAGAAAGCGGTAGTTGCTTAATATTAACCCTTACCATATAGTTGTATTATACAACTATATTCAGAGATTAATGCAAATGAGTGCTGAATCAGAAATTATCAAACAGATACGCGTAGCTTCACGTTTGATGGTGCGGGAGCTCGGTTTTATGAGCAATACTCTGGCAGCAACCGAATATTCCCCTTCCGTAGTGCACACATTGCTTGAAGTGGAAAATAAGGGAACAATGACGGCGGCTCAGTTGGTGCAGATCTTAGGGCTTGAGAAGTCCAGCGTCAGCCGTATGTTGGCAAAATTGATCCGTATCGGTGAGCTGGAAGAAACGCCTTCCGCCGAAGATGCGAGGATCAAACGGCTCAGGCTTACGGCACAGGGCAAGAAAACTGTGGCAGAGATTAATAGATACAGTAACCAACGCGTCATTTCCGCACTAAAAAAAATCTCCCCCTATCAACAGCAAGTGGTTTCACAAGGGCTGACATTCTATGCAAATGCTTTGCAAGCCTGTCGGGAAGATACCAACCCAGGCAATCACGGCAGCCTGAAAATCGTTGCCGGATATCATGCGGGAATGATTGGCCGCATCACTGAAATACATGGCACTTTTTACGCCAGAGAATATGATTTCGGCAGTTTTTTTGAAGCCAAAGTATCAGCGAGTCTGGCCGATTTTGCAGGTCGTCTGGATAAGGAATGTAATCAGGTATGGCTGGCGATGCTTAACGACCGTATTGTCGGTTCTGTCGCCATTGATGGTGAAGACCTTGGCAATAATGAAGCACATTTGCGCTGGTTCATCCTCGATGACGGCTGCCGCGGCAGCGGAGCAGGAAGAAAACTGATTGTCGAAGCAATGAAGTTTTGCGATGAAAGAAAGTTTTCTGCAGTTCAACTATGGACATTCAATCAACTCACTGCAGCAAGGCATCTGTACGAATCATTTGGTTTTAAACTGAGCAAAGAATGGCAAGGCGACCAATGGGGGACCAGCATTATGGAGCAGCAGTTTACTCGCCCTGGTCCGATGATTAACCCGTAATTTCTGGCTAATGGGCGTTTGTAGTGATAATCCCGTATGTGTTTAAGCACTGCGGGGTTTCGCTATTTTGGCAGACGGATAAAAAAACCGGCAGCCAGAACACAGTATATTTGTACAGGGAGAGGGTCAATGGAACAGAGGCGGAGTTGGTGGGTTAATTTTAAAATGTGGAATGGTTTGCAAATATTTGAGGGATGGGGGACATGATTGGAGATGAAAGGAGGGATTGTTAATTGATACTGAGATATTGTCGCAAGAGTTTCCATGCGAACTTGATGATGATCTCAATTTGTTAACGTTTAGTGAATTTTAATCTTATCCAGTCTTTCTATCGCCAATACTTGGTGGTTAAAATTATCTATCACATTATACATCTAAAAATATTTACTTCTGATTCGTGCATAGTTCGACCAACACTAATTTAGTACTTATCGCGCAGTCTAAATTGAGAGATTGCATATCAACAGATGAAATTTTCTACTACGACGAAAATTCAGGCTAGAATTTTATTCTTATAATCAATTCATCAATACTTATTCTTTCAATATTATTATTAGCTAAATCAATAACTCCGCTACCATAAAAATAGATTCTAGGAAAAGAATAAAACCTTGTGATTTTTGGACCGATTTCTATGTTCATAAACTCACTGATTATAGCATCTCTATTTTGGTGATAAATACTTGTATCAATATAAAATTCTAGACTGCAGATTCTAAAATTATAAGAATACTCAAAAGCATATTTATTATCTGGCAGTTTATATCCTGAATAGATTGAAGAATCTTCAGTTCCTTCTATAACATCAAACTCAAATTCTTTACATAACTTTATTATTGTCCCATTAAATCCAGATGATTCATATAAAGAAGCACAATCATCTAAACTTAGATCTTCCATATAAACAGGAGTATAAGACTCAAACTCACTCTCAATATTCTCTAAGAATTTCTCTTTTATTTTCTCAATATCCTCATGTGAGAAACTATGTAATTCTTGATCAACATGCTCAGTTATAAACTCACTTAATGAGCTATAGATAAAAAATTTATTTTGCAACTCAAGATTGAATAAATCTTCTATTAAGTCAGAATGAAACTCTTTTTTTTCTTTCATTGGAGACATAAAGTCATGTGAGTTATTCGTAATAAATATAACCTTATCGTTTACTTTATTCCTATATAAGTATTGCGTTAATCCATTCCAGATCAACGCATCCCTATAACCTTTTTCATTATCTCTAAATGGTCTCTTGGAAAAAATAGCTTTATCTAGTAATAGGTCATTGTCAATATATGATGATGAGATAACACACGTATTTGGAAATATTTTTAATAATTCATCTTCAAAATTAAATTTTTTAATTTCATTATTCAAACTATCAATAGAAAATTCACTCCCTGTAAATCTCTTGACTCGCCCTTCCAGTTGGAGAATATCTTTTTCTAGCTTTTTAATTTCTTCGTTGTACTTATTTTGAGTTTCTTTAATAATAACAAAGGGTATCAAAAGTTTATTTTCAGATGTATTTTTAATAAAATTAGACAAAACTTGGAACATAGCACTAGACATCTTCCAATTATTATAAAATATGTTTGTATCAATTAATATTAACATTTTTATCCCTTCTATTCCCTTGGATAGAACTATTCGCTCTTAAATGACCTCATAACACTACCGTTTGAAATGTGTAAATATGAGTAGAAAGTCGTCTATTATGCTTCAATTCGAGGTTCATATAAGTGAGCTATAAATTATTTTGTCAAAAATTTATATTAGAAACAAAGCAATAAAAATTTATACCCCGTCGCTCTCTGAGGGTATACATCTGTAAGCAGCTTTAAATTTCAAAACCAATTACTGATTCGATGGTATCCACACGACAGTGAAGTATACTTCCCTTGATAGTTAACTTGCACAAATTCGTTATAACGAAGATGCTGATTTGCCTAGTTCAAGATTGATTCCGTGGTCTGGACAGCCCCCATTTAGGGACAATCTAAACCCTCATAACAGTAAAAACTACTAATATAGATGCGATAAAAAAACCAAAAAACGTAATTCAGCCCAATTGACTACAAGATACTGGCAACTACTCCAAATCACCGCGTATTTTCTATAAACTAACCCCCAAATCACCACATCAAATCATCCGGCACCTTAAAGTCAGCATACGGATCTTCCTCATCCAACTCTTCCTGACTAAGCACACTATTCAACACAATACTGTCTGCATCACGTTGTGCAATCTTATCCGCCACACTCGCAGGAATAATCGCATATTGATTCTCGCCATTACCATCAACCACCAAACGAGCAATAGCCAGACGACCACTAATCAACTGCGCCTGAGTCAGCTTATCCACAGTCACTCTTTTAATTAAATTGTCATCCGTGAAGTTAAAATCAATATCGCCTTTTGAAATGTTGATTCTGTTCATTTCAATCAGCTGTTTCACCTGAGCTTTATATTCTTTAGATAACGCAGCCTGTTTTTGTTGTTCGCTTAGCTGCTTATCACGCTCAAGCTGAGCCTTTTTATTCTCTTCCACTGCCTCTCTTGCTTCACGCGCCTGAACCCGTGATTTCTTAGCCGTTCGCTGAACTTTGGCCATCTTTTTGCTGTTTACTAATCCTGCTTTTAGCAGTTGCTCTTGTAAGGTGAGTTTTGTCATTTTCGTTTCTAAACCAATTGAAAAATTTGTGGGATTATACCTGTAATCATTGAAGCTGTACCAGATTACAGGACCTTATTGCTGTATGGTTTGAGTTTGCAAAACACTATCAGAGGCAGGCGCAGCGTTATAGCCAGGAAGGAAATATCATAGAAACTACCAGAACATGATTTCAATCTTTAAACGTTGCATATCTTATTAGAACCGAAATAAAGGGCGGATCAAAAAATCAGCCCATTACCCCCTAACACCGCAAAAACACCAACGGCGCACAAGCATCCGGATGCGTCGACACCCGCAAATCCGCGTGATACAGGTCGCTTAACATCGACTCATTCAGCACTTCATCCGGCGTGCCGTTAGCGATAATTCGCCCCTGATCCAGCAGAATCATACGGTCGGCATACAGAGAGGCCAGATTCAAATCATGCAGCACACAACAAACGTTAAAGTTGTCCTCTTTCACCAGTTTTTTCAGCAATCGAAACAGCTGCTGCTGGTAGTGAACATCCAGCGCGGAAGTGGGTTCATCTAAAAATAGCCACTTGGGTTTATCCCGGTTTTGCCACAGCTGTGCCAACAAACGCGCCAGCTGTACCCGCTGCTGTTCACCACCAGAGAGCTGGGAATAGTTACGTTTCGCCAGATTCTCACAGGAGCACAACGCCATAATCTGAGCCAGTGACTTGTCCCGCTCAGCGTTTTTCTGGGCGTGAAAACCCATTTCTATCACCTCTTTCACGCTGAAAGGAAAGGTCATACCGGAGTTTTGCCGCATCACCGCCCGCGCTTTTGCCAGCTCTTTTACCGACCATTGTTTTAACGGTTTACCAAACAGCAAACACTGTCCTGAGGTGGGTTGCAGATAACCGGTCAACTGCCGCAGCAAGGTTGATTTTCCTGCGCCATTAGGGCCAAGGATCGCCACAATCTCGCCCCCCGGCAGCGTTAAAGAAACGTTATCCGTGAGTTTTCGATGGTGAACGCTATACACCAGATTTTGCGCTTCAATCACGTGCCGACCTCCGGGTGCGTAGGATTAACCATAAGAAATAAGGGCCACCAATCAGACTGGTAAGCAACCCCACCGGCATTTCAGCCGGTTGAACCACGGTGCGTGCCAGCGTGTCCGCCAGCAAAAGTAAGCAGGCTCCGCCTAATGCAGAGCACGGCAACAGCCAGCGATGATTGGCGCCAATACTCATACGAATCAAATGAGGAATAACCAAACCAATAAAACCAATAATGCCGCTTACCGCAACGGTGGAACCAACCAGTAGCGAACAGAGGATAAGCAGCACCTGACGTTTACGTTTTACATTCAGCCCTAAGTAGTGCGCCTCTTCATCCCCTAATTGCAGCAGATTCAGCGTGTGTGCGTTATACCAGGTCAGCACCATCGCCGGAATCGCCAGAGAAGCAGCAATCGCCAGCGTTGACCACTGTGCCTGACCTAAGCTTCCCATCATCCACAAGGTCAGTTGACGCAGCTGCTGTTCATCACCGATATAGCTAAGTACGCCAATCGATGCGCCGCACAGGGCATTGATGGCGATCCCGGCCAATAATAGATACATCATGCCATTCTGGCCGGCGTCTCCACTCAAAAAGAAGATCACCAGACAGATAAGAAAGCTGCCAATAACGGCAAAAAACATCTGTTCATACAGTACCAGTGCCGCCGGTAGCGCCACAGGGAACACAATAATGATACCTACCATCAGCGCCGAGCCGCTGCTCACGCCTAACAGTCCGGGGTCCGCCATTGGGTTACGAAATAACCCCTGCATCACTACCCCGGCCATCGCCAATGCAGAACCCACCAAAACCGCCAGCAGCACTCTGGGTAAACGAATATTGAGCCAGATATCCCGGTAATACTCTTTGAGTTCTGCATCCCATAATGCGGAAAACGTCAGATTTATTGCCCCCAAATTGGTGGCACACAGTGTTAATACAATAAGAAAAACCACCAATCCCCAGAAAAACTGGGGAGAAGAGAGTGAATAATTCATCACTCAATATCTCCATGACATACAAGAAGTTCCGCGCCATAACGGCGCGGTATTTTTATTTATTGGTTACAGGCGTTAACTCCGGCTGCACTAAACTGTAAGTCTGGTTGTTAAGAGAAGTTCCCGCCAGCAGCTGTTGAACCACTTTTGCCACATCACTACGGTAGACAAACCCGTGAACTTCCTGATGCTGATAAAGCTGAGCCAGACCCGTTGCAGTACCGTTCAGCAAGCCACCCGGGCGTACAATGGCAAAATCCAGCGCACTGGTTTGTAACCAGATTTCAGCTAACGATTTCTCACGCACCGCCTGCCCGAATGCAGCTCTTGCCCGCTGAGACAAGGTTGGCCAGCTATCGCCACAGCCTAATGAGGTCACCATCACCATTTGTGACAATTCGCATTTTTCAGCAGTATCAATAATAATACGATGAGCCAGATAATCCTGTGCGCCACCAAGGGTGGAGATAATCGCCGCAGATTCTCCAGCGGCCTGACAGGCTTGCTCAACGGCATGCGGATCGCTGGCGTCTCCTTCAATCACCGTTACGCCCTGCTCCCGCAGGCGCTGAGCGGCATCCGGCTTACGCACTAACGCCACGACCGAACGCCCCTCAGCAAGCGCCAGCTCAAGTACACCCGCGCCAACACCGCTACCACCGGCACCAAAAATTAACCAGGGCTTCACGCTGGCACCTTTTCCAGTTGAGCCGCCAGTGCGCGGAATGCGACTACCTGATCTTCCAACAGTTGACGGTGGTCGTCACGACCAAGGAAGATTTTGAACATCGCGCTGCCGGACTCGTTCAGGAACAGAATAGAGGCGGTATCCATTCCCATAAACTGACGCTCAATCAGCGCGATATGTTTGCAGTTTTCTGCTTTGATGTGTCCGGTCATACCCTGTTTGCCGCGCAGGTTGAAGTAACCATGACGGTGAAAACCCGATGGCAGCTCGCCGGTAAACTCCAGAATCACATCCGAGGTATGAACCAGGGTGGTGACTTTGCCCCACTCTACCGCGGCATCCCACACCGCATCAAACTGGTCACCGCTCACCAGCGTACGCACCGGTAAGTGCTCAATCACGTCCAGCAGCGTAGTATTAAATTGGCCTGCGATAGCTTCCAGCGTGCCATCGGGATTGGTTTTCATTAATTCATGTAATTCAGCGTTCATGCTCATTCCTTATTGATATTGCCAGTCAATTATTGCTTCGCGTTAAGTTCTAAAATCAGTTCCTGCAGGGATTGCAGTAAATTGCTTGCCCAGAAACGACCTTCATTGGTCAGCCGTAAGCAGGTGGAGGTGTCAAACGACAGGCCGGACTGATGCCACTGTTCCAGCAGCGGTAATAAAACCTCAGAGTGAGGAGTTAGTGTGTCCAGCGGAACACGCCCCACTTCAATACCGGCTTGAAGATCGTGCCGCCATTGATATTGGGTATCGGTGCTTTGGGTCATCATCATCAGTGGCTTGGTGCCGTTTTCAATGCCCTGAAAATAGCTATCAAGATTGCGTTCCACCATCCAGGAGTGCCCATTTACTGAGCCACCACCGCCGGAACCAAAGGCCAGACAGTCTGCCCCGCGCTTGATCAGCAGGTTATACAGATTCCGTTCCCGCGTGGTGCGCCCCCAGTGGCTGTTACTGTTACTGATACTGTGCCAGCCATTCTGGTTCATAAAATCCCATCCCTGAAGGTAGAAATCACGTCGTTCCGCCGGTGTTGGTACGGTGATGCGCTTGTTTTCCACCGCTTTGCCTAAGGTGGTATTTGGCAGCAGATTTAACGCATACAGATCGACACCATCCAAACCGATATCGCGCACCGTGGCTAAATCTTCTGCCCAACTTTTCGTGTCCTGCCCCGGTAAACCAAACAGTAAATCACATACCACGGCAGCACGATCCCGTCGGCATAAGCCTTCCATAAAACGCCGGGCTTCCGGGCCATCAGAGGTACGCGCCATGCGCTTACGAATTTCACTGTTAAAGGTTTGAATACCGATAGAGAAACGGTTTGCTCCCGCATCCAGACAGGCATCAATCCGCTCATCATCAAAATTGAGCACCCGTCCTTCAATGGTAATTTCGCAGTCAGGTGCCAGCGGCAAGCGCTGACGCAGCGTGGTGATAATGCGCGCTAAATCTTTGGCCGCCAGCGCTGATGGTGTTCCGCCGCCAAAATAGACCGCATGTATCGGTGCCGATTGATGCCAAGGACTGTCTGCTTCCATCTCAATTTCACGCAGCAGCGCATCGGTATATTTGGTGCAGTGATCTTCATCGTATCGGTTTTGATAAAAGCCACAAAAACTACAGTGGGTAGCGCAAAAAGGGATATGAAGATAGACCAATCTCTTGCGTGGAGGGGTGATGGTATTTACCAGCGCATTCCAGGCCGTGGCCTGCTGTTCCTTGGGAATTGGCATTGCGCTGCGCCAGGGCATCATGGCGCGGCGATCGCGAAAAGGTTGAGAACCTGGTAGGGCAAAATGAGGAGTAAAATCCGGCTGTGGCAATTTCATTGTAGCGTCTTTCACGGTTATTTTAAGTTGTACTGGCAATGAGTTAGTTAATACTGACTAACCCATTGCCAGCGTAAGTAAAAGCTAAGGGCTATTGGGATAAAGCTGTTGATGCAGTTGCTCTACCGCTTCAACAACCCGTGGCCCCATCCCCAGAATCAACGACTGATCCACCTCGATAATGCGCTGGTTTTTCCAGGCTGCCGTGCGGCTAATTCCCGCGATATTACCGAGCTGCTTTCTTTGGGCTTCAGATGCCATGCTCTGAGACGTGACCACAATAGCGTCAGGATTTGCAGCAATAATGGCTTCACCGCTGTAAGACTTGTACTGCTCATGAGTAGCAACATTATTGCCTCCTGCCAGTTTCAGTACCGCTTCAGCAACACTGCCAGCTCCGGCAACCTGAGGTGAATTACCGCCCACGGAGAGTAGGAACATCACCCGAACCGGCTGTTTCTGTTGCGCGTTACTTTTAGCAACGCTATCTAAACGGGTTTGAATACCGTTAATCAGCGCTTCGCCCTGTTCTGAGTGCTTTAGCTCTTTAGATAAAGTACGAATATTTTCGTACATACGTTCAATAGTGGCTGGGGTACGCGGCAGGGTCAGAACCTTCACGTTATGCTTTGACAACTGCTCCATCACCAGTTTTGGCCCGGCATCTTCCCAGGATATAAAGGTGGTTGGGCGCAGAGAGAGAATTCCCTCTACGTTCAGCTGTTTCCAGTATCCTATTTGTGGCAATTGCTTTGTCTCTGGCGGATAAAACGTGGTCTGGTCAACACCAACCACCCGATCGCCAGCACCAATGGCGTACACCAGTTCCGACAGTGAGCCCCCGGCAATCACCAGCTTCTCTTCTGCGGCGACCTGACCGAAAAGAAACAGCGCAAAAATAGTGGTAATCAATCGCTTGGTTATCATCATCAGAATGTCCACGTCAGACCAACCGCGGCATTAATTCCCGCAGCCGGAATAGATTCATGAGCGGTTTGATAGCGTTTATCGGTGAGGTTATTCAGTTCAAGGTTTACCTGATATTGATTCTCCGGGCCAAACTCACTGTTAAATGCCAGATTGAGCGTTGCCCATCCCGGATATTTCTGGGTAGTGGTGCCGGTATTGTCGGTGGCTTTTGATGCCGCACGAATATACAGATCGGAAGTCAGATCCAGTGCGCTCAGTGGCAATTGGTACTTAACGCCGAAACGTCCGGTTACGCTGGGTTCACCGGTATCCCAGGTTTTCATATCCTGCCCAATAAACTGACGGCGCAGGATATTACCGCTGGCATACGGAGCAACCGACCAGCCGTTATACTCGGCAGATAATTCCATACCGTAGATTTTGGCACGATCGACGTTGTCATAGTAATAGTAATCCGCACGAGCCGAGCTGCTGTTGCCCTTACAAATGCTTTGGCCGGAACAGGCGATAGAAGCGATATAGTCTTTGGCTTCTGAGTAATAGACTGCACCATCCACGTACCACATATTGCCGTTATAACGGGCGCCAATTTCGAAGTTATTGGAGTGCTCGGCATCCAGATTTTGATTACCGTAGGTCATACCACCACCGGCGGAAGTATCCATAAATAGCTGGGCAACCGTTGGGAATACATAGCCCTGAGCAAATGCCATTCTTAATTCAGTATTTTCAAAACCGGAATAACGCAGGCTGGTTGAGGTAACAAAGGCACTATCGCTGACAGAGCGGCTATCCAGCGTGGTAAAGCTGTTGCCTGAAATAGAATGAGAAGCGCTTTCATTGCCGCTTTTCAGTTCCGACTCCAGCCAGTATTGACGGGCTCCCAGCGTCCATGTCCAGTTATCACTCAGCTTCCACTCATCCTGACCAAATATCGACCAGTTAGTTTGTTCAGACTTACTGTTAGCCTGGGTGTTTTTGGTATAGTTCACCGCCGCCGGGAAACCTCTGGAGCTGCTGGATTCAGTTTTACCAACTGATTCCTGCGTGACTTTATCCTGCTGGAACTGCGCTCCCAGCACCAGACTATTATTCTCAGAAAGTGAGAAGTTTGATTGTAGCGTCATACCGTAAGTTTTTTGCTCATCTTCAGTGCGGGTCTGGTTGGCAACGCTTAGATTGCCAATCATTGGGCTACCGCTGGGGGTCACCACTTTCACTTTATTCTTAAAGTCACGTTCAAGTTTCTGCGTATAGCCATCAAGATGAATACTCTTCAGATATTCGCCGTCTACCGCGAAGTCATAAAACAACCCGACTTTTTCGCGTTCCAGCTTAGGAATGGCGACACTGAATTCCTCGTAGGAGTCATCATCCAGATAGGTTTGAGTGGATAACTTGTAGCGATCCAAAGACAGGCCAAATTTATGTTTATCCAGCGTATAGCCTAACCACACCCCCTGACTGTTATTTTCAAATCCGGTATCCGGTAAACGCCCGTCCGGTGTGTCGCGATCGCCGTGATCGGCGTAGCTGCCGTTAACACGATAGTCAAAGTTACCCAAGCTGCCCTGAAGGTTAGCCGATTCACGCCAGCCCTTGGTAGCCGAGTCATAAACCGCTTTCACCGTACCACCAATCGGGCTATCGCCCCCTTTACGGGTGATAAAGTTCACTACGCCGCCAATAGCTTGCGAGCCGTAGAGCACCGAATAGGGGCCTTTCACCACTTCGATACGTTCCAGAGAGGAGTCATCAATCAGAATACCCGGACCAAAGTTCTGCCCTGCCCGTTGATAAGTCACTTCCTGTCCATCAATCAGAATCAATACTCGTGAAGAAGCTTCACCACGAATACGAATTTGCTTGCGCCCCGCCAGTGCATTGTCGGTGACTTCAACACCCGGAATATCCTGTAGTTCATCAGCCAGAGATGAACGTGTGGATTTTTCCAACTGTTCGCTGTTGATCACCTGAATAGTTGCCGGGCTGTTCCACAGAGAGGTTTCTGAACGCGTGGCGGTTACTACCATTTCATTTTTTTCTTCAGCAACAGATGAACCAGAAGTTGAAGGCGTTGCAGCCGTTGCGCTTTGAATAACCAAAAGAGATAAAGAGGAAAGTAAAAAGTAACCGTTCCCTGTACGTAATGCCATGCTTAAACTTTAATAAGAATGATTGTTATTATCGTTATAGTTTACATTAGCATTCGTAATCAGATCCATACCAAAAGATATCAATCAAATGCATGATTGACTTGCATCAACAAAATTAGTGGGTTTTATCAAGGAATTGAGGTATCGATCAAACTTTCTGACCAGGTCATATTAGCCAGAATTTAAATATGGACGGGATGTTTTAGACCTCCAACATAGTTAACTTATCGTAAATTCAATAAATTAATCAAAGCGTTGCAAACTATAATTTATTGAATAGATTATCCTGCAAATAAAGCCGATCCGTTTTACTAAATTCGACTGGGGTAAAGCTGTAATTTTCACTTTTAGTTTTAATCACCAGCATCCTGTTATCTGTATTAAAAATATCAATATCTGCAATCGGGATGGTGATATTGGCAAAACGTTTTCTGCGCATACTTCTGAAAGCCACACACTCAATAATAAGATGTGAATCATTGAGGGTAAGCTCAGAAAATGTTTTGCTATCAAATCTGGCTGATATGATAAAAGAGAGCATCAGCACAACAATCAAACCAGTAAAGATCCAGGAATATCCACCCGACTTTAAAACCAGTTCTGTAATCATCAGGCTGGCCAATAGCAGAAAGGTAATGGCAATCACCGAATAGTGATAGAACAGGGTTCTTTTTTGGTAGGCCTGATTGACTATTTTCCTGAACGATTCAACCGGTTCTTCTCTTAATTGCCCCTGCTTTGCCTGCAAAAGCGTTTCATAGATTTGATCTAACGCGTAATTAAACTGATCAAACAGGTTTAGTGGTTTCTTTTTCTTGCCGGACAATGCGTGAGGAATAATACGGATCGATTTATCTTTTCTTTCGATAGACTCGATCTCATTCCACGATGCACAAAACGGCCTACCAATTTCAAAAAAATTAAACTCAATTCCCTGATTGGTAACAATAAGGCTAAACCTTTCACCGGCTAATTTTCGGTAACCGTGCCAAAGAGCAAGTATGGGAACAGACAGCAAAACAACACAGCCTAAAATTAACAGCAGCCACAACAAAGGCGGACGAAGCTTATCAAGCATAAATAAGGCTGAGATAAAGAAAAATTGAATCGGTGTAAGCAGTGCCACACATAACAGAAATAACACTTTGATGGAGCTTTTAAAGCGGGTTGAATAGCTGAATTTCATACCAACAATCCTTCGAGTCAAATCCCTGACGACTACAAGATATAGCTTAATTAAAACATGTTAATGTAATGATCTTACTTCTTTTCCGCATAGCACCGCGCTTTCAGGTCAGCATTATTAATTGAGCCACAACTCCCTTTGCCCTGCTTAGCATAACAATAGTTACGTTGGTCTTTATCACCAATCGACCCACAACTGCCCTGCCCCTTTTCGGCAAAACACCGGGACTTCAGATCAGAATTATTAATCGAACCACAGCTACCTTTACCCTGCTTTGCAAAGCAATAGTTGCGTTGGTCCCGATCGCTAATCGATCCACAGCTACCCTGTCCTTTTTCTGCAAAACAACGAGATTTCAGATTGGAATCATTAATTGAGCCACAGCTGCCTTTGCCCTGTTTAGCATAACAATAGTTACGTTGGTCCCTGTCATTAATCGAACCGCAACTGGCAGCCTGCGCCACACCACTAAGACAGACAAATAACAGCATCAACAAATAGCCCATTCTTTTAATCATCGTGGTTTGCCTTATTGAACAGATCGGAGCAAAACTTATCTTACCTTATTCTTCTGGTTTCATGGATTTCAAATCATGAAGAGTGAAATCACTCACTATTCGGACAGCCTGATAACGATTAAATCCCTTGTGTTATATCCATCACACTTTCACCAATAATCGACCAACGAAACAAGGGAAACTCAAATTCTCATTTTTATGACCGATTAATTGGACCAGACTTTCAACCATTAATGTGGAAAAAAACGTCAATGATGTTCGGATTATCGTTCATCCAAAGCTACACAGGAGTCAATAATGCGAGGCAGCCATAGTTCAGTATTTGATTCAGAACTGTATTCATCTTTGTTTACTCAACCAGAAATGAAACAGATTTGGTCTGATGAAAACCTTATTCGTTGCTGGCTGGAGTTTGAAACTAGCGTGGCCCGTGTACAGGCTGAACTGGATATTATTCCTGATCAGGCTGCTGAAGAGATCGCGGCTACCTGTCGTTCCCTTAATGTTGACTGGCCCCGACTGGCTACAGAGACCCGTTCCGTTGGCATGGCAATCAAACCGCTGGTAGACCAAATCACCGATGCGGGTACACCATTAGTGAAAAAGTATCTGCATCGGGGGTGTACCACCCAGGATCTGCTGGATTCTGCGCTGGCCATACGCATGAAGCAAACGCTGCAATTAGTACGCGGCCAGCTTATCGAACTTGGCGATGCGCTGAAGAGTATGACGCTGGAACACAAAACTACAGTGATGGTTGCCAGAACTAATTCTATGGATGCCTCGGCGACTACCTGGGGATTACAGGTTAGTAGCTACTTAAGTGAATTAAGTCGCCATATTCAGCGCCTGGACTTTCTGTATCCCACCGCCATTACCGGTTTGTTTGGTGGTGCGGTAGGAAATCTGGCATCCGTTGGTCATCAGGGTATGGAAACGCGTAAAAACCTGATGACGGCATTGGGTCTATCCACTCCCGTTGGCATGATGAATGCCAGTCAGGATAATGTGGTTCAGGTGGTACAGTTTTTCGCGCTGGTGCACGGTACGCTATGCCGGATAGCCAACGATGTTGAAACCATGGGGCGAGCCTCCATTGCAGAAGTCAGAGAAGGCGAAGGGGGCGGCGGTTCCAGTACTATGCCGCATAAAACCAACCCTCGTGCCAGCAACATGATACAAACGCTATCCCGTATGGGCTGGACTTACGCCTCTGGCGCAACCAATCTGCTGGATCAACAGGATGTACGCGCAGCATCAATGCGCGTACTAAACTGGAGTCTGATACCTGAATCCGCATTAACCCTCTCTACCAGTCTGGAGCGTGCCTGTCGTCTGATAAGCCATTTAGTAGTTGATAAGCAAAGAATGAGAGACAACTTCAATGCCTCTAAAAACTTCATTATGTCAGAATCAGTGTCAATGAAACTGGCGGAAAAAATTGGCCGCGATCGGGGCTACAACATGATGAAGAAGCTGTTGAAAGATGCTGATGGTTCACAAAACCTACAGCAACTGGCACTCAACTGTGACCCCATTCGTGAAACGTTAACCGAAGCCGAAATTTTGGCGGCTTGCGATCCGTCCTCTTATCTGGGGTGCAACGATGCTCTGATTGATGAAACTGTGGCATTTTTTGATTCGGTGAGAAACGCTAACCGCTGATAACAGAAAGCCCGCCTCAAGCGCATTATCTTTTAGGCGGGCAAATCACTTATTTTGGCAGTGGCGAAAAAGTTTCAAAGAAGACAAACAGCTCTTCTAACTGCTCGAAATTACCTTCTCCCTCGCCTTTTTCATACGCCAGATGCAGTACTAACTCGACAAAGAAGAAGCCAATAATTCGACTTTTAAATACCGACTGCGTATCACTGGGTAATACAAACTGCAGGTTACAAAATTTACCGTAGGGATTAGATTCTGAGTTAGTGATCAGCACCACTACCGCATCTTTTTTGCGGAACCATTCGGTTACTCTAATCACGACCCGATTAAAGCGATAATAAGAGAAAACAATCGATACATCCTGACTCGATATATTCAATAAAGCTTTGGGTAAATCCCCGGTATCAACAGAAAGCAGCGTTACCCGATCGCGAAAATATTTAACCAGAGTCGAAAAATGTTTCGCCATAGCGTGGGAAGAAGAAGGCCCAATAACATAGATGTGTCGGTCGGTATTCAGGATAAGATCGATAAACTCATCCAGACTTTCGATGTCGATATTATTCTTGAAGCTCTCAAATAGCATGGTTACGTTTTTATTAAACTCAGAGACGATATCCGCCGTGGTAGCAGCAACTTTCTCCTGAGCTCTTAATGCCAGTTCAAATGGTGGAATCAACTTTTGCTGCGACAGAGTATTTTCCAGCGCACGACGAAAGGCTGAATAACCTGTGTACCCAAGCTTATTTAAAAAGCGTCCAACGGTTGCTTTACTTACCATCGCGTTGCGAGCCAAATCAACAATGCCATGAAATGGTAGTTCATTAAAATGAGCCTGAATATAACTATCCAGTCGCTCCTCTGACTCTGTCAGTGAATGTAATTGTGCTGTTTGAGAAATATAGTCTTCTAATGTCAACGCGTTGTTATTCTTCATTCTTTTTTGCCCCGGAGCATTACAACAGACTCATCAATAATAATGATGTTACCCGAAAAAACCGTCACGCTGATCAAAGCCATAAATATGGCTGTCAGGTGTTGCTATCACTGCTTTGGCGTTATGCGATCCTGCGCACAATTTATTGTGAGAAAAGCATTTTCTCATATAGTCAGTAGCGCCTTACTTCTACTATGACCGCATAACAAGCCGGCATGCAACACCATTTGTTGCCACCAGATTTCCTTAAGCGCGATGTTATTAAACAGTAGGTTTTTCTACCTGGAAAAACAAATAAAAGGATACACCACATGACTGCATTTATAATCGCAATAGTGATTACTATCATTGCCGCATGGTTAATTATTAAAAATTATCAACCTCAAACCGTGCTGTTGCTGGCAGGTCTGGCTTTACTGACGCTCACGGTGATTCTTCACCCGGAAAAAAGCATTTTATATGGCAAAGCGACCACCACGGGCTCTACCTGGCTGGATATTTTTGCCTTTGCTAAAGGCTCGCTTTCTACTCAGGTAGCCGGCATTGGTTTGATCATTATGGCGGCAGGCGGTTTCGCCAGCTATATGGACCATATCAAAGCGTCAAACGCCATGGTCAATATTTGTATCCGCCCTTTGCAGGTCATCAAAGCGCCCTATCTGATTCTGGCTCTGGGCTATATTTGTGCTCAAATGCTGCACGTCGCGATTTCAAGCGCCGCAGGCTTAGCCATGTTGCTATTGGTTACCTTCTTCCCGGTTTTAGTACGTTTAGGGGTGAGTAAAGCCGCCGCCGCCGCTATGATTGGCCTGTGTGCCTTTATGGACCTTGGCCCGGCAGTGGGAACGGCCAACCTGGCAGCAAAACATGCGGGTATGGAAACTGCGGTCTATTTTGCCCACTACCAAATGCCGGTGGCTATTGCGGTTATGCTGGTGGTATCCATCCTGATTTTCTTCACGGCGAAATACTACGATAAAAAAGATGGTCACACCGTGGTTATTCAGGACGTCAGCAAAACTGATGCTCAGGAAGAGGATGCAGCACCAACCTTTTATGCCCTGCTGCCTATTTTCCCGGTAGCGCTGGTACTGATATTCAGCCCATTGGTAATTGATACCATCAAAATTGATGTGGTTACCGCGATGATCGTCGGTACTATGCTGGCTTTTGTCTGCGAACTGATTGTTAAACGTGATTTCCGCGCCTGCTGTAAAGGGGTACAGGTGTTCTTCAAGGGTATGGGCGGTATGTTTACCAGTATCGTATCCTTACTGGTTTGTGCTGATATCTATGCCCAAGGGATGCAGCAAATTGGTGCTATCGATTATCTGCTTGAATCCGTGCAAAACGCAGGCTTTGGTTTCACCAGCATGACTATCGTGATGACACTATTGGTAGGTATTACTGCAGTGCTGACCGGTTCCGGCGTTGCCGCCTTCTTCTCCTTCTCGGGTCTGGCTCCTTCAATCGCCACCAAGTTTGGCGCTGATGCGGTATATATGATTCTGCCAATGCAGTTAATGGCCGGGATGGGACGTTCTATTTCCCCGGTTGCAGGTATCATTATTGCCGTCAGTAAAGCCGGTGAGTGTTCGCCGTTTATGATTGTGAGACGAACGTTGATTCCGGCGCTGGGCGGCATAGTAACGATGCTGGTGACTAACTATCTGTTGTTCTAAATAGATAAAATAACCTGAATAGAGCCTCGCACTACAATGCGGGGCTTTTGCATTTAATATTTCTTATTATGTTGGATTAGGTAAGATGGAGCAGACTTTATCCGCTTAAATGGGAAAAATATAATGAATAGCAAAGACTTAATCCCTTACTGTCTGACAAAGCTTGGTGCGGTACATGACTATAAAGCCGAATGGGAAGCCGATCGGGTTTGTGTCTGCGATAAGATGTTTGCTTTATTAGGTGAGCTTAATGGTCGTCCGATTATCTCTTTAAAAAGCGATCCGGATCGTGCTGATATTTTGCGTCAGGCCTTCCCCGATATCATTCCCGGCTATTACTTAAATAAAAAGCTGTGGAACACCCTATTTCTGGATGGAGCCTTAACCCTGGAAATGATTGAAGAAAGCATTGACCATTCCTATCTGTTGGTGGTGCAGAAGTTACCAAAGAAAACGCAAAAGATGTTGGGTATACAGCCGTAAAACTCTATCCGGTAGTGACAGGTTAAATCCGCCACTACCGGTGTATTTTGTACAACGAATAGAAAAAAGTCTCTCTGGCTAAAAATGCCATCTTATTTTTAAAGCTTATATACATGGTAGTGGGTGTTGGCGAACTCCAGGCTTTAATACCTGCATCTTCGGCGATAAGCATCGCCCGTTTCATATGCAGCGGATCGCTGACAATGATGGCGCTTTGATACTGCCCGTCATCCATAATGGCCTTGGCGTAGCGTATATTTCCCTGAGTTATGGTCGAGGTTTCTTCGTATAAAATATCCTGCGCCGGGACTCCCTGTTGCTCAGCATATTGCTTAGCCACCCAGGCATCAGAATGTTCATTTCCTTCGCCAAAACCACCGGTAAAAATCAGCTTCTTCACATATCCATTTTGATACAGGAATATACCGTGGTTAATACGCTGCTGAAATACCGGCGTTACTTTTCCATCTGACAAGCCAGCACCAAGCACAATAGCCACATCGGCTGTGGTTCTCTCGTCTTTATCGCTGTAGTTCCAGATAGTAATCGCGTTTATCAGGATATAGAGAAAAGCGGCAATAAACAGTGAAAAGGTGAGATATTTTGAAAGTCGGCGTTTTTTAGTTTTTATATTCACCATCTTTTTCGTCCATTAAAAAGTCTGCTTTAAATAATTAGTCACTGCCAGATGGCGTCAGGGAAGACATAATGTCTTCCCTGTAATAATGGAAAGCTGTATTTCCAATGCTATGATAGCTAACCAATATAATCAAAAAATTCAGAGAAACAATTAATGGCTCATTTTCAGCAATAACAGGACTTATTTTTTGACCATATAGCCAACAAATTTTCGGTCTTTCATCATGGCAACTTTCCCTGAGCTATAAACTATAAATTGGTTAAGGCCTTGAGAATAAACTTTCGCTGTGGCTTCCTGCTCATCTAATGCTGCAGGCTTACCATCAATGTAGGCACTACCATCCGAGCGAACCTCAAGATTAATACCCTCTAAACTATAGGTATGGGCCTTATAAGCCGTTGGTGTTATCTGATTAGCTTCCCTGACATTCTCAAGCGCCTGTTTTTCCGCCGCAGCATTAATTGCAGACTGGCGATTCTGTTCTGCTAAATAGCATGCGTCTTTACCTATCCCCTGAGCAGTACATTGAGCCATACGGTCAGTTGGAGAAGTGCAACTGATCAACACACTCAAAGCCAGACTGGATAATACAATTTTCATTAGTTTCATATCATTACCATAAAACATCAGTTAAACAAGAATGGTTGAAATAAATTATTAACACTTTAACTTTACGAGACAGGGATGATTAATTTCAGTCCTTCAGGGGAATATTCTGTGGGAATTTATTATGAACAACTCATTTAAATAGAGGAGATATATTAAGCAAATATCTATGATTGATTGTTACCATATGTATGTAACCTATTTTATCTACCAATGATAAACGAGCGTGCTAACAGCTTGTACTACACTTATAACTCACTTAAAAGAATGAGGAAGGTGTTTGTATGAAGTTATGCCCCGTTCTCACAATTGTTGGCTTGTCGCTGGCATTGGTGGCTTGCAACTCTCCTACTCCACCAAAAGGCGTAAACCCTATCACCGGATTTGATGCCAAACGCTATTTGAGTAAATGGTATGAAATCTCTCGTTTGGAAAACCGCTTTGAACGAGGGCTGGAACAGGTTACCGCTACCTATGGAGAGCGTAATGATGGTGGAATATCCGTCTTGAACCGTGGATACGACCCGCTAAAAGAGCAATGGAAAGAAAGTGAAGGCAAAGCTTATTTCACAGGTTCCGTAACCACCGCCGCATTAAAGGTCTCATTTTTTGGCCCATTCTATGGCGGTTATAACGTAATTGCCCTTGATGACAACTATCAATATGCGCTGGTGAGTGGACCTAATCGCGATTATCTGTGGATATTATCCCGCACACCACAAATCCCGGATAGCGTTAAACAAAACTATCTTAATATTGCCCGCAAACTAAATTTTCCAGTAGATGAAATGCTCTGGGTTAGCCAGCAATAGTCCGTTAGATCGTAAGAATTAAATCACATTAACTGGAGCGGGTGAAGAGAATCGAACTCTCATATATATACTATATATTGATATTAAAGAATAAATTTGATTTTCTTTTTCTTGCGTGTCATTTCAATTTCTGCAAGGTTCTGTGTAAATACGCGAACGAGTGCGCTTGAATTTTAGACACAAAAAAACCCCGCAGATGCGAGGTTTAGATAACTCAATAAAAATATTACTTAATATGAGTAAAATTGATAGCTGCTGGATCAAAGATAGCTTTAGCCAACTCCAAAGCTTTCTCCTGAACATTATTCAAGCTAGTGTCACGCGACGCAAAAACATTAATCTTTAGCGACGCACTATTATAAATAGGTTTATTCTCACCAGTAACAGACCACGAAGCATCTACCGGCACTGTCCAGTATGATTCAGGGTCCATCATTGCGTCTACTGGACGAAAATCAGATGGAAGGTTAACAATTAAACTAACATTAGATACTTTCATTTTTTTATTCCTTTTTGTTGTAATCACCAGATCACTGTCTGGATATACAGTATACAAAAAGAGGATACTTACCCCTAATTTTCAGGTAAATTATTTTTAAATTTAATTCATTATTTATCAAATAGTTATAGCAATCTCTCATCTGATAACTATCAGATAAAATAGACCAGAATCCTATTTTTAACTATAAAAAAGCCCCGCAATTGCAGGGCGCTGTGAGCTTATTGATGATACAGGTAGCCAGCTTTGCCACGTATCTCTAAGTTGCGTGCTAACTTGCCAATTATGGCCATCGAAGATAATTGGACCACCTCCCTCTGGGGTTGAACAATCTTCTTACCGCACTGCCGCTTATCACCTTGTCGGGTTGATTCTGTTTAATTTCTTAGGCTTTATATATACATAATAGTTGATTAATGAATTTTACAAGGTATCAATCAATAAAAAATTTTATCTTGCCAGATTTAAAATCCATGCTTCAGGATTTATGGGGATTGAGTAACTGTTGAGTAATCGTAGAATAACATTGATTGGAGCGGGTGAAGAGAATCGAACTCTCGTATAGAGCTTGGGAAGCTCTCGTTCTACCATTGAACTACACCCGCCGGGAGGAATAACCGCCGGACGATTATAAACCGCAAATCACCACGGATAAAAGAGATATTTACCAACAAAACTAGTCTGTTGGCACCCACTATCAAAATCACTCAATGTCAGAAAAAACGACTGTTTTACGCTATTTGAACGTCACCATACGTTATGGCTACTACAATGGTTTTTGCGCCGACAATAAAAAGATCATTGGCCGTTCTTTTTCTTCATCCAGTGCCGGAATATCGGCTATCTGTTGTGCTGTCGGGCCCCATTCATTTAAGTGAGTAATCACAAACCCCTGCTTAATCAGCATATTCAAATAGCTACCCAGCATACGGTGCTGTTTCACTATCCCTTCTGCAATCCAGTTAGTTACCCGCGGCCCTTCTGCCTGATAGCTATTCACCGGCCATGATTTTTGCCCGTCAGTATCAACCAGCCAACCGGGATGTTTAGGTGCGGTATAAATCGGATGCTCAGCAGAAAACACCAGATAGCCACCCGGAACTAACGATTGGTAGATGGTATTGAATAAAGCGGGCAGGTTTTCAATATAGTGCAGAGCCAGTGAGCTATACACTAAATCATAACTGTTCTCTGCCAACTTCAGAGTTTCCAAATCGCCACGCTGATAGCTAATCGCCGGATCGTCGGTCATCTCTCTGGCTTTATTCAACATCTTCTCTGACAGGTCGATTCCTGATACCTGACTCGCCCCTCGCTCACGAGCATTACGGCAAAACCAACCATATCCACAGCCAAGATCCGCCACGCGAAACCCTTGCATATCCGGCAACATACTAACAATGGCCGACCATTCCGGCGCACCATCCAACCCATCCACAGAACGGCTCAACTGGGCATAGCCATCAAAGAAAGTCTGAACGTCATAAATATTCTGTGCCATAAGATTCTCCACATTGGCATAGCTAAGCAATAATGCGGACCAAGTTTACGCCGCAGCCACCAGAAAGTGAATTTTGGCACCACCTCTTGGCCCTCCGCCCTTAGTCTTTTATCTTTTGCCTTTTGCCTTTTGCCTTTTGCCTTTTGCCTTTGACCTTCCAGAGCACTGGAATTCAGCTGACGACTGAGAGAGGCCAGCACGACCAACAGGGATGTTGGTCGAGGCACTGCTTCGCCGGGAGCGAATCAGTGCCGGTGCGTTAAGGCCGAACGAAAGAGGAAGGAAGTCGCGAAGCGACCTGGATTCGTGTGCGAAGGCGCGGAGGTGCAGGAGGCCCTCGCCCAAGGGCCTCTTGCTCGGCCGCCGCACAGCAATTGAGCAAAACACGGTTCTACTTGCGGACGAAATCTACTCAAAACTTAATCATGCATCACACAGCAATCAAGTAAATCGCCGCCCTATTTGCGGACGAAACCATTCCCAAACCCAATTCTCTTTTATATAGTTTCTATATATCCCAACAATAAAAATAAAAAAACCAAATTAACCACCTTAAATTCATTTAAAAAACATTTAAACTTTCATTCATCATTTAAAACAACCTAATAATGTGAACCCTATCAAATAATAAAATAATCCTTATTGTTAATTGGTAATACCAATTCTTTTAATAAATCAATCCACCACGTTACCATTATAAAATTAGGGATATAAATCCGTTAAATCCTAATTTCATTTATGCAAATATGATTTTCTAAAAATGCAAATAAAAACGATTCAGCATAAAGATGAATTAACATAACCCATTAATTTTAATTAAAATATTATAAAATTGTTAAATTTAACAATTAGCAGAAATGGTATACCAAAGATTCTTTTATATTTACGCCATCCACTTTGATGACTATTATCCGCAGCCACAGACTATTTAAATCTTCCGTTTCAATAGTCATTAAAAAACCCATAAATAAAATATTTCTCGCTAATTATTAGTTGGAAAAACTCAATTCAAACATCAGGAAAATAGGATCCTGAGCGTATAAATAAAAAACTAAAAAATAGAAACATCTTCTAACCGCACTAAACCTTAGGAGTAACTTAACGATGGATTTCATCATTGTTCTCGGTGCCCTGTGTTTTCTAATGTTCGCAGCCTATCGCGGATATAGCGTTATTCTGATGGCACCCATCGCTGCTCTCGGGGCCGTTCTTCTCACCCAACCTGCCGCCGTTGCCCCAGTCTTCTCCGGACTGTTTATGGATAAGATGGTCGGCTTTATCAAACTCTACTTCCCGGTATTCCTGCTGGGTGCTGTTTTCGGTAAGGTGATTGAACTCTCCGGATTCTCTAAATCAATTGTTGCCGCTGTCATCAGTTGGATCGGACGTGAACGCGCGATTATGGTTATCGTGATCGTTTGTGCTCTGCTGACTTACGGCGGGGTTTCACTGTTTGTGGTGGTATTTGCTGTTTATCCATTTGCCGCTGAAATGTTCCGACAGGGGAATCTACCTAAACGGCTAATCCCCGGTGCCATTGCCCTCGGGGCGTTCTCATTTACCATGGATGCCCTACCAGGCACGCCACAAATTCAAAACATCATTCCTACCACCTTTTTTGGTACCACCACTTTAGCGGCACCAATTCTGGGCTGTATTGGTGCAGTGTTTGTATTCTTTGCGGGCATGGCCTATCTGAACTGGCGTTTACGCAGTGCGATTCGTAAAGGTGAAGGCTACGGTACCAATCTGGTCAATGAGCCTGCGCCGGTAGATACCAGCGATTTGCCTTCTCCGTGGCTGGCTATCTCTCCACTGATTCTGATTGGTGTAGCCAATATGGCCTTCACCAAGCTGATACCAAAATGGTATGGCGCTGAACACATCGTATCGCTGCCGGGGCTAAAAGACCCATTAGTCACCAAGGTGCCTTCTATCGTCGGTATTTGGGCGGTAGAAGCAGCGCTGCTGTTAGGCATTATTTTCGTTCTTTGTACCGCCTTTAATATGGTACGCAAGAACTTCGCTGAAGGAACTAAAGTCGCCATTGGTGGCGCCATGCTGGCATCGGTCAATACCGCGTCAGAATATGGTTTTGGTGCCGTTATCGCCGCACTGCCTGGCTTTATGGTTATTCGTGATGCGTTAACCAGTATTCCTGACCCATTAGTCAATGCGGCAGTAACCGTAACCTCACTGGCGGGTGTTACCGGTTCAGCCTCAGGCGGTATGAGTATCGCACTGGCCGCCATGGGCGATCAGCTATTAGCCGCAACTCAGGCCGCAGGAATCAGCCCGGAAGTTCTGCACCGCGTAGTTGCAATGGCCAGTGGCGGTATGGATACCCTACCTCACAACGGCGCAGTTATCACACTGTTAGCTGTTACCGGCCTGACTCATAAAGATTCCTATAAAGATATTTTTGCCGTGACCTGCATTAAGACCCTGGCAGTGTTCGTGATCATCGGCGTTTACTACATGACCGGATTGGTTTGATTTTTAGCTGATAGCTAAGGAAGTATAAAAATGGCTGCTCAATTTGTATCTCTGGATGAGTTTGCCCAATCCATTCAGGATGGGGACAGGCTGGTACTTGGTGGTTTTATCGGCGCGGTAGTACCTGAAGCGCTGGAAAAAGCCGTTGGTTCTCGCTTTAAGCAGGAGGGGCATCCACGTAATTTGTCCCTCTACTTCGCCGCAGGTCAGGGTGATTCCGCAGAAAGAGCGGTAAACAATTTGTCGGAAGAAGGTCTGGTCTCTTTCGTCATCGGTGGCCACTGGGGCTTAATTCCTAAGCTACAAAAGCTGGCTAATGAAGAAAAAATCACCGGTTATAACCTGCCGCAGGGCATTATCGCTCATCTGATGCGCGATACTGCGGCCGGTAAACCCGGCACCCTTAGTCATGTAGGGCTGGGAACATTTGTTGACCCGCGCATTGAGGGTGGAAAGATCAACCAATCCACTAAAGAAGATTGGGTTGAAGTTATCACCATTCATAATAAAGAGTATCTGTTCTACAAACGTTTAGATGCCAACGTCGCTCTGTTACGCGGTACCACTGCTGATGAAAACGGCAATATCACGATGGAAGACGAGTGCCTGTTTGTTGAAAACCTGGCGGCGGCTCAAATGGTAAAAAACAACGGCGGCAAAGTCGTTGTGCAGGTAAAACGTAAGGTCAAAGCAGGTACTCTCGAACCACAACAGGTACGCATTCCCGGTATTCTGGTGGATATGGTAGTGGTAGTTGATAACCCGGCGGAACACATGCAAACCTTCGCCGAGCAGCAGAATGATGCTTATTGCCGCCTGACGCCAAAAGTAGAAAAAGACGTTAAACCGATAAAACTGGATGCCAAAAAAGTCGTTGCCCGTCGTGCCGCTCAGGAACTGAAGCGCGGAGCTATCATGAACCTGGGTATTGGCTTACCGGAATACATTTCTGCTGTAGCCGACGAAGAAGGACAGACCGGAGCCATGAACCTGACCGTTGAACCAGGAGCCATTGGTGGTACTCCGGCTGGTGGTTTGAGCTTTGGAGCTTCGGCTAACCCGGAAGCTATCATCACTCAGGATCAACAATTTGACTTCTATGACGGTGGCGGTATCGATCAGGCATTCCTTGGCCTGGCGGAATGCGACAAAACTGGCGACCTTAACGTATCGCGTTTTGGTACTAAAATCCCCGGTTGTGGCGGGTTTATCAATATTACCCAAAACGCCAAAGAGGTGTTCTTTTGTGGCACCTTCACCGCCGGAAAATTTGATATTCAGGTTGGTGACGGCAAGCTGACCATCAATAAAGATGGTGATATCAGTAAATTCATCGACAAAGTTCAGCAAATTACCTTCTCGGCAAAAACTGCCAACGAAAACCACAAACCGGTGCTGTATATCACCGAGCGTGCGGTATTCCGCTTAACCCCACAAGGGCTGGAACTAACGGAAATCGCACCGGGTATCGATCTGGAAAAAGACATTCTCGGCAAGATGGAATTCGTTCCACTTATTAGCCCGAATCTGAAAACCATGGATGAAGCCATTTTCCACGATCGCCCTATTGGTTTAACGCTGAAATAACACCCGTATTACCGCGCCACTCATCATCCGGCGCGGCAATCAACCCAATTATTTACGTCTATGCTCAACTGGAGAAAAGTTATGTTAAACAAAATTTGTGTCGTCACTGGTGCAGGTCGGGGAATTGGCCTGGAAATCGTGAAGAAGTTTTCACAAGCCGGAGCTAAAATGATTTTTGCCGTTGATATGAATGAGCAAGAACTGAAATCACTGGAAAACCAATACCCAAATGTACGCCCTGCCAAACTGAATGTGTGCGATCGCCCCGCCATCACTGCCTTTGTTGATGCTGTAAAAGCCGAGTTCGGCCAAATTGATGTTCTGGTGAATAACGCCGGTATTACTCGCGACGCCATGATCGGTAAAATGACTGAAGATGACTGGGATGCAGTACTTAACGTAAACCTGAAGGGCGTTTTCAATATGACTCAGGCCATTGTGGCGCTGATGACCGAAAACGGCAAAGGCTCAATCATTACTATGTCTTCTATCGTGGGTACCGATGGCAACATTGGTCAAAGCAACTATGCAGCCACTAAAGGCGGCGTTATCGCTATGACTAAAGGCTGGGCTAAAGAATTCGCCCGTAAAGGGGCACAAATTCGTGCCAACTGCGTAGCACCTGGTTTTACCGAAACCCCAATGACCAAAGACCTGCCAGAAAAAGTGCTGGAAGGCATCAACAACAAGACTCCTCTTGGCCGTATGGCTACCGCAGAAGATATTGCTGAAGGGGTACTGTTCCTGGCGTCTGAAAAAGCCAAATTTATTACCGGTCAGGTTCTGAAAATTGACGGTGGATTAACGCTGTAAGCGCATTGGAAGGTGATATATGACAAATAAAGTTTACATCATTGCCGCCCAACGTGCGGCAATCGGCAGCTTCTGCGGAACCTTATCCTCATTACCGGCTAGTGATATCGCTGCGCAAGTAATGCAAAAGACGCTGGAAAAATCAGGTGTCAAACCTGAATGGCTGGACGAAGTGATTGTCGGTAATGTGTTGAGTGCCGGTCAGGGGCAAGGCCCGGGCCGTCAGGCAGCATTAAAAGCTGGCGTACCGGATTCCGTTCCTGCCTACACGCTAAATATGCTGTGCGGCAGCGGTATGAAAACCATTATGGATGCAGCCTCCCATATCAAAGCGGGCGATGCCGATCTGGTGATGGCTGCTGGTATGGAGAATATGTCTTCTGCCCCATTCCTGATGCCGGGAAAAATACGTAACGGCGTGAAGATGGGCAATATGACGCTGGAAGACTCCATGCTGATTGATGGCCTGATGGACGCTATGAATCAGATCCATATGGGCGTTACCGCTGAAAATATCGCTGAAAAGCATCATATCAGCCGTCAGGAGCAAGATAACTTTGCTCTGGCCAGCCAGCAAAAAGCCGGTGCAGCTCAGGAACAAGGTAAATTTCGCGATGAAATTGTTCCGGTGATGGTTCCCGGACGTAAAGGGCCGGTTACTTTTGATACTGATGAGTATATTAAGCCTTTTACTACCCTCGCCGACATGGAAAAGCTGCGTATTGCCTTTAAAAAAGAGGGTGGTACTGTTACCGCAGCCAATGCTTCCGGCCTGAATGACAGTGCTTGTGCGCTGATTGTTGCCAGTGAAAAGGCCGTAGAAAAGTATGGTCTGAAACCCATTGCTGAGATTGTCTCCTATGCACAAGCTGGTGTTGATCCTAAGGTAATGGGTCTTGGCCCGGTACCGGCAATTAGCAAAGCGCTAAAAAATGCCGGTATGCGCCTGCAGGATATGGAGCTGATTGAGCTGAATGAAGCCTTTGCTGCTCAGTCACTGGGGGTTTTACGCGAGTTATCACAAGAACATGGCTGTAGCGTAGAATCGATCTTACCTCATACTAACGTGAACGGTGGCGCTATTGCTCTTGGTCACCCGCTGGGTGCCAGTGGCGGCCGTATTACCGTTTCACTGATTCACGAAATGAAGCGTCGCCATAATCAGTATGGTCTGGCTTCATTGTGTATTGGTGGCGGTATGGGTGTAGCTATTGTGATTAAGAATCTCTGATTTTGTTGGTTGAAACCTCATCTCAGGTTTTTGGGGGGTGAGGTTTCTGTCGGTCTATTTAAAGCTCAATGGATATCCCGACCGTAAATACTATGCTGCTATATCATCTGAGTGCTCGGTCGGAAGGGCCATATACTTAGCTTCAGTGCGGGTTGGGCCTAGCCGGGTTAGGGGCACTTCGTTGGCTTACGCCAAGTCGACCCCAACACCCGTCTCTCCCAACGGTTAGATTTTTGATCTTAACCATCAATCAAATCTTTTCCCGTATTACAGTTCAAAAATCTTATTTCCTTTTTCCTGTAATTAATACTCATACCTATCCTCCCATTTTGTGAGCGCTCAGAGCGACCTGCGCGATAAGGGATCGTAAAATATACTTTTGGTATTGATATCCCGTTAACCAATAAACCATTTTTACTACCAGCCAGCGTAGATTGTTCCAAACCTGCTGTTTTGCTTCAAACAACGTGGCGAATATAACAACAATGAAAAACTATAAAGTAGGAGTATCGTCATGCTGGATAAAATTATCTTCTTCTGTGCCGTGGTTAAATCAGGTTCATTAAGTAAAGCGGCAGAAGAGTTTAATATTTCAGTTTCGGCAGCCAGCCGCTGGGTTGCTGAGCTGGAAAAAGAGATGGGAGTAAGTCTGTTAAAACGCTCCACTCGTCGGGTATCCCCTTCTCAAACCGGTATGCATCTTTATGAAAAGTTTGAACCACTGGCGCGAGACGCCCGAGAGATGATTGAAGAGGTCATGAGTACCGGGAATGACTATATTGGCCTGATTCGCATTGCGTCCACCCCGCTGTTTGCCACCGAGCATTTAGTAGACATTATCTCCAGCTTCTTAATTGAGTATCCTAAAATTAAGGTGAAGCTGTTTATCAATCCATTTCCGGTTAATCTGGTGGATGAAGTCGATTTCTCTATTCGAGCCCAGGCCAGCTATAAGGGCAAAATCGATCATGACTCTTCGGACGTGCGTAAACGTTTAGTCAGTGAACCTCTGGTCACTGTCGCCTCATCACTCTATTTAAGCCAACACGCTGCGCCACAAAGCCCGGATGATTTAGCCGACCATCGTTGCCTGTATTCCAAGAGTCTGGTGGGTGGTAATAAATGGCAATTCTTCCTTAATGGTAAAGTCAGTATCTACAACATCCCTAACTTCTTTGAGTGCGATAACTCAGAGATTCTCAAACGATTGGCCCTTAACCATGCAGGTATTGCTTATCTACCTAAATCCTTAGTGGAAGAGGATCTTCGTCAGGGGCATCTGGTCAGTATTCTGGAAAATTATATGGCCAGCACTTTTGATATCAACCTGTACTACAAACGACGGGAACACTACCCCGCCAGGCTATCACTCTTTAAGGATTATCTAATTAATAACCTTGAAAAACGTCTGATGGAAAAGAAAAAATAATAACAATAAGCACAGCCTCTGAATAAAAGAGGCTGTGTTTTATCATTTAGTGCTGACAAATAAGACCATCTTAATAAATAACCATTTTGGCAAAGTAATAAATGCTAATTTTAATCAATTAGAGTTATCGTTATTAATATTTAAAATAATAAAACAGGATTTATATATTTTAAATTTATATATAGAAAAACCCCTTCTGATATTACTATCAGAAGGGGCTTATTATTTCTTTTATTACAGAAAATTATTACGCCAAATGGGCTTCAATAAACCATACGAACTTATCCAGATCGCGGGAAGCAGCAGTCAGCATATCCGCTACGTCTTCATCTTCTGCTTCAGTAATTGCTTTACGCATTTCATTAGCCACTACCGCATAACGGTCGGCCAGTGCAGTCAGATGGTCTTTAACGGTGTAGATATCCGTTGGATAAGCCTTCAGGGTAGTTGCTACCGCTACAGCCTGTAAAGTACCCATTGCAGTGCAACCAAACTGAACTACACGCTCTGCGAAAGTATCCTGATGGTCCAGCAGCACATCACGGAAACCGTCAATCATTTCATGAGCGCTGATGAAGTTAGCACCCTTCATATTCCAATGGGCTTGTTTAGTAATTAGCGCTAAATCGGCCAGTTGAGCAACCATATGATTTAAGGTTTTAATTGAAGATAATTTTACACTTTCTTCGATATCAAGGCGTGTGAAAGCTAATTTTGACTCTTTTGCTTTTAATGATTTAACTGTACTCATTGTCCGTGTCCTCATTGTCTTTTAACATTGGAGTGCCTAATTAATATATAAGTAGTATAGCACTCTGAGAGGATATTGCAGATAGAATGTGCCTATTATAGACATAGGCTATTGTCATAAAAGAAAATAAATATCATTGATTGAATAAGGTTGATAATCATTATTATATACGACCAATTCTCATTTAATAAAGTAATTATAATAAAAATATTGCTGATATATAAATAATACCTGTTTAACCCAATACAACCTCTACCCGATCCGCACTAATGACGTCATATTTCGTCGACACATATGCTGAAATACCCTAAATAGCCTCCTGTTCTAAATTTATGCCTTATCTTTCAGTTGATTAAAAAACCATCAACTATGGCATAAAAAATGCTTGCTTATCATTGCCATGGTTTCACTTTCGACAGTAGAAACCCGCGCCAAAATCCATTTCAGCGCTAATAACTTAACACCCAAAATGTGCAGATAGCTAAGTAACGAAAAGAGAGAGTCAATACGCAAATACTCGCTATCTACGGTTAATGTAAATATCGATAACTAAGAGAGTACACATTATGGATAATCCCCATGCCAACGGCGTTAGTTGCTTTTCCGCCCCGGAGATGGCCAAAATTGCAGAAAATGCCGGTATCTATAAAACCAGTAAACCGCTGAGTCAGGTTTATATCTCCGCTATTCTTGCTGGTTTATTTATCTCTATCGCTTTTGTCTTCTATATTACCGCTATAACCGGAACTGCCAGTGCCCCATACGGGTGGGCGAAATTCCTGGGCGGTGTCTGTTTTTCATTAGGGTTAATGCTAGTGGTTGCCTGCGGCGTTGATTTGTTCACTTCGACTATTTTAACCAGCGTCGCCAAAGCCAGTGGAAAAATTAGCTTACGCCAGATGGTCGCCAACTGGGTTCATGTCTATATCGGTAATTTTTTTGGTGCCCTGTTTCTGGTGGCTATCATCTGGTTTGCTGGTCAACACACCGCGGCTAATGGGCAATGGGGATTGAACGTGCTGAATACTGCACAATATAAACTGCACCATAGTTTTACTCAGGCAATTTTTCTTGGCCTGATGGCCAATCTGATGGTCTGTCTGGCGGTATGGATGAGTTATGCCGATAAAAGTTTGATGGATAAAATGTTTATCCTGATCCTGCCTATCGCTATGTTTGTCGCCAGCGGTTTCGAGCACAGTATTGCTAATATGTTTATGATCCCGATGGGAATTGCGATTAAAAACTTTGCCGCACCTGAATTCTGGCTTGCTATTGGTATTTCGGCAGAGCAATTTTCCGATCTGACGCTAACTAACTTTTTACTGAAGAATCTGTTGCCGGTAACCATTGGCAACATTCTGGGCGGCCTGATTGTTGGTCTGCCGTTTTGGTTTATGTATCTGAGAAAAGACACCATTGATAAAGCGCCGAACAATGCCAATGTGATGCCTTTAGAACAAAAAACTAATCGTCCTCCGCCATCGTCACCCAAGTCTAAAGCTGCCTGAGTACATAAAAAACGGGCCACGCAGTATTATTACGTGGCCCGATAAATTAAATATAACCGCTAAGATTACTCGGCTTCTTTACCGTATTTTGGCGAACGAGGGCCATAGAGAATACCGCTTGGTCTACCGGCAGACAGTAAACGCGCGCTGGTAACCCCGGCAATGTCATAACTTTTATCTGATAATGTATGGCTAATTTGGGTAATAGCCGCTTGTAGCAACATACCCAGAATACCATTGTTACCCGAATCGCCTTCCGCCGAAGAGGCGGTAGCAGAACCACTCCATAACTGTTGACCGGTTTTCAGATCCACCAGTTTGCCATTTACGGTTACCCGCGACTCGCTGGTAATCACTTTATAAGAAGTACCGTAATCGGTAACTTCCAGATAAAGTACCGCATCAGCTGCAAAAATTTCCCTCAACTTGGTAGCACTCACCCCCTGAATATCATGGGCATTCGTCATACCATTTTGTTTGAAAACTTCTTCAACTAACGCTACCGGAAAAACATAGTATCCCGACTCAGCCAGCGGCAAAGTAACCTGAGATAAAACACCATGACTGGCATTCACTTCCGGCGATGAGTTTTGAGGCAGCAGCACTAAAATGCTTTTCGGCTGGCTTTGCCGGAAGGCTGAATAATCATAATCAACCGGTTTAGCACAACCAGCCAATAACAAAGTAGCGACTAACCCCACCAGTGCAATTAAATGTCTCATTTCTTGCCTCCCTTCAACTTCTTCTGCAGAAATTCCATAAAGGGTGCGGATTCAGGAAACAGCACCTTTTCTGCTTCAAATTCACTTCCGGCAAGCTCAGGATGTCCGGTATTGCTATAAAGCATGCCTAAATGAGCATGCAGCCCTGGAGGAACCGGGAGATCTTTAGCTTTCGCCTTTTCAATCCCCTCTTTCAGAGCCGCTATCTGCTCTTCGGGTCCGGTTTCGAGTTTATAATATTGATAAACCGTATCCTGATAATTATCCCAACTATAGATGGGTTTTGGCGCGTTCATACAGCCGCCCAGCACACCAGCTATCAGTAGCAACCCTGCTTTGTATCCTAATTTCATTGAGGCTATTCCATCTAGTTATTGTGCTGGTTTCCAGGAGCCATTTTCGATACCGCTGACCAGATTATTAACCGCTTCGCGAATAGCCAAATCCAATACTTTGCCATTCAGCGTTGAGTCATAGCTTGCGGTACCACCAAATCCAATCACTTCACGGTTAGACAGTTCGTATTCACCTGCGCCCTGTACCGAGTAAACCACTTCTGAAGTGCGTACATTGACGATATTCAGGTTAACTTTAGCGTAAGCAATCTGGGTTTTGCCTCTGCCCAAAATACCAAACAGTTGACGATCGCCAACCTCTTTACGACCAAATTCAGTTACATCGCCAGTAACCACATAATCAGCACCTTTTAACTGCTGACTTTTTCCGGCCATTTTTGCTTCGCTCTTAATCTCTTCCATATTGGCGCGGTCTAACACATTAAAGCGCCCGGTTTGCTGCAGGTGAGTCATAAGAATCGTTTTAGACTGATTTCCCAGACGATCGACACCATCAGAGAATACGCCATTCATATAGTTGGAGCGGTTATCAAACTTACCTACAGAAATCGGGCTACGTGCCCCCTGATAATTGGTGTTGTAAGAAGCTACTTTTGCTACTTCCACACTACGAGAGGACTCTGTAGCACATCCGCCCAGCAACACCATGGCACTAACGCCTATCCCTAACGCTATTTTTTTCATCATGGTCTAAATGATCCTTTATTTATAAAAAACAGGTGACGCACTCCCCGGCAATGCACAGATATACGCATTACGGTTACATTTCGACAATAAAAAGTGGGAGGTGTTCACTTAACACCTCTGGAACCTGATTATCATAATTGATTTACATTAAAAATATATGAAAATTTATAATAAATACATGAAATTAGTTTTAATGCACTGACAACAAAATATTAAAAAAGGGAGCCTTGGCTCCCTTTTTTGCATCGCTTTGGTTATTTCACCGGGCGCATCGCCGGGAACAAAATAACATCACGGATAGTATGGCTATTGGTTAACAGCATTACCATACGATCAATACCAATACCTAAACCAGCCGTTGGCGGTAAGCCATGCTCCAGTGCAGTAACATAATCTTCATCGTAGAACATCGCTTCGTCATCACCGGCATCTTTCTGACTAACCTGATCGGCAAAACGCTGCGCCTGATCTTCTGCATCATTCAGCTCAGAGAAGCCATTACCGATTTCACGGCCGCCGATAAAGAACTCAAAGCGATCGGTAATAAACGGATTATCATCATTACGACGGGCTAATGGTGATACTTCAGCCGGATATTCAGTGATAAAGGTTGGTTGAATCAGGTGGCTTTCAGCGGTTTCTTCAAAAATTTCACACTGAACGCGGCCTAAACCCCAGCTCTTCTCAACTTTGATACCTAAAGATTCAGCAATGGCTTTCGCTTTATCCATATCATCTAAATCGGCAACGTTGGTTTCCGGACGATAGTGACAAATGGCCTCTTTCATGGTCATTTTGGTAAATGGCTTACCAAAATCAAAGGTTTGATCGCCATATTCCACCGTGCTGGTGCCTAATACTTCCTGAGTCAGGGTGCGGAACAGATCTTCAGTCAGCATGATTAAGTCTTTATAATCGGCATAGGCCATATACAGCTCAATCATGGTGAATTCAGGGTTATGACGTGGAGAAACACCTTCATTACGGAAGTTACGGTTAATTTCGAACACCCGCTCAAAACCACCAACCACCAAACGTTTCAGATACAGCTCCGGCGCAATACGCAGATACATATCGATATCCAGCGCATTGTGATGGGTAATAAATGGACGCGCAGTAGCACCACCAGGAATGACCTGCATCATTGGCGTTTCTACTTCCATAAAGTCACGTTTCACCATGAAATTACGAATAGTGGCCATAATTTTAGAACGAATCACAAAAGTACGACGAGAATCGTCATTGGTGATCAGATCTAAATAACGCTGACGATAACGCGTTTCCTGATCCGCCAGACCATGGAATTTATCCGGCAGCGGACGTAACGCTTTGGTCAACAGGCGAACTTCATGACAGTGAACCGATAACTCACCGGTTTTAGTCTTAAACAGTTTACCGCGGGCAGAGATAATATCTCCCAGATCCCACTTCTTAAACTGTTCGTTGTAAGTACCTTCCGGCAGATCGTCACGAGAAACATAAATCTGAATGCGGCCACCTACATCCTGCAATGTTGCGAACGAGGCTTTACCCATAATGCGGCGGGTCATCATACGACCAGCAATCGCAACTTCCAGACCTAATGCTTCCAGCTCTTCATTTTCTTTGTCGTCATATTCTGCGTGTAGCTTGTCAGATGTGACATCACGACGGAAATCATTCGGAAACGGATTTCCCTGTTCACGCAGGGCAGCTAACTTCTCACGGCGAGCCTGTAGCTCATTATTTAATTCCGCAATAGATTGCGCTGCATCATGCTCTTGAGGTTGCTCAGACATTTCTGTTCTATCCTTTTTTATAGCCCAGCTTTTAAGCTTGCTTCAATAAATCTGTCCAGGTCGCCATCTAATACGGCCTGAGTATTACGGGTTTCAACGCCGGTACGTAAATCTTTGATGCGTGAATCATCCAGTACATAAGAACGAATCTGGCTACCCCATCCGATATCCGATTTGTTATCTTCCATTACCTGCTTATCCGCATTTTTCTTTTGCATCTCATACTCATACAACTTAGCTTTCAGCTGTCGCATGGCCTGATCTTTATTCTTATGCTGAGAGCGGTCATTCTGGCACTGCACCACAATATTGGTCGGCATATGGGTAATGCGTACCGCAGATTCGGTTTTGTTAACGTGCTGACCACCGGCACCGGAAGCGCGGTATACGTCAATGCGTAAATCCGCCGGGTTGATATCAATATCAATGTCATCGTCCACTTCCGGATAGACGAAAGCAGAACTGAATGAGGTATGACGACGGCCACCGGAGTCAAACGGGCTCTTACGCACTAAACGATGAACGCCGGTTTCGGTGCGCAGCCAGCCATAAGCATAATCACCAATAACTTTAATGGTGGCTGATTTAGTACCTGCCACATCACCATCAGACTCTTCAATCATTTCGGTTTTGAAGCCTTTGGCTTCAGCCCAGCGCAGGTACATCCGTACCAGCATGCTGGCCCAGTCCTGGGCTTCAGTACCGCCAGAACCAGCCTGAATATCAATATAACAATCGGCGCTGTCATATTCGCCGGAGAACATACGGCGGAACTCTAACTGGGCTAATTTATCTTCCAGCAAATTGACTTCTTCAATCGTCTCATTAAAAGTGTCTTCGTCATCCGCTTCTACTGCCAGTTCCAGCAGCCCGGTGACATCTTCAACACCCTGCTCAATTTGATCGATTGTTTCTACGATAGCTTCAAGGGAAGAACGTTCTTTACCCAGTGCCTGAGCGCGCTCTGGCTCATTCCAGACATCAGGTTGTTCTAGTTCTGCATTGACCTCTTCCAGACGTTCCTTCTTGGCATCATAGTCAAAGATACCCCCGAAGAACCGCTGTCCGCTCGGACAGATCCTGGATCTGGTTTTTTACCGGATTAATTTCAAACATGATTTGTACTTACCATTACGTCGTATACGTTGACAGGATTTTTATCATAAACGAGTAATTCTATCGGATCTGAGCTGCGGAATATAGCCGAAACAGGGGCTTTTTATGCATCTTGCTGTTGAATAATGAGTTGAATGTAAGAGGAACGGAAAATACGTAAGAAAAGTTACCGAACAAATTCATGTTCGGTAACCAATTATTATCATTCTCTATTCAAATTAAGCTGATAAATCTCGTACACTACCCGGCTAACGAATATGTCTATTCCAATTTGCTTACCAGAAAGAAGGCATTATGTGGTTTTTCAGATTTCGACAAGCTTTTGTCGCGCTTTTATTGCCCTGGCTATTGGCGGTATTGACTCAAACCGCAGGCAGAACTTATCTGCTATCAGCTTACGGTTCGAACGAAATTCTGGCGGGTTTCGATTCTGATGTAACACGGATGTTTTGGATCGGTGGTCTGTTTGATATTCGGATCGCCAGTCTGCTGTTTATTCCCTGCCTGTTGATTGCCGCCTTGTTGGCGGTAAGTCAGCGCAGCTTTCATTTTTGGCAGCGCTTCTGGCCCTGGCTGGCAACGTTATTAAGCACGCTGGTACTGACGATCACCGTTGGCAATATCTTTTACTATGCCACCTACGATCGGGCGATTGATATCTTTGTCTTTGGGCTGATTGAAGACGATACAGTCGCCGTATTAACCACCATGTGGCAGGACTATCCGGTTATTCGTGGTCTGTTGGGTTTGGGGCTGTTTGCCCTGTTGGTTTTCTGGCTTTATCGTCGCTGGCAGCGTTGGCTGAGTGCTAAACCAGAACATCGCCTTAGTCTGCCAGTCGGTGCGTTAACTACCCTGCTGATTCTGGCTATTGGCTTTGTTGGAATGCGCGGATCTGTGGGTACCTTCCCTCTGCGTCAGTCAGATGCGCAGGTTTCCGAACTCAAAATGTTAAATATGCTAACGCCTAACGGGTTGATGGCTCTCAATTGGGCGTTTAAAGCTCACAGCGAGAATAACCATTTTGCCGAGGCCTCTGACCAACAAGGGCAGGAACTGTTGAGTCGTTTTCTGGATAAACCAACCCCAGCCGGACTGGCACCATTTATGGCCAAAACCGACGTTAATTCAGTGGCGAAACAAACTCCGCCTAATGTGGTTTTCGCCGTAATGGAGAGCATGGGCTATTACCTTGAAAGTTACGATCGTCCGGATCGCGATCTGTTTGGTGCGTTAAAACAGCATTGGGTCAGCGACTGGCGTTTTGAACGTTTTATCTCGGAAGGTGATGGTACTATCGATAGCTTAAGCCGCTTTTTTGTCCGTAGTCCGATGAGCGGTATTACGCAGTCCAGCGCTCAATCCCTCGATTTTGCCAGTAATATGTTTAAGCCCTGGTTGGCTAATGGCTATAAGGTGGTTTTCGTTACTTCCGGTAATGGCTCATGGCGGAACCTTAACCAGTTTCTTTCTCATCTTGGGGTTAGCGAATTCATGGAGCAAAACGGCCTGAAAAAACGCTATCCCGAAGCGCAGTTAGGAACCTGGGGTGTGCCGGATGAATTTATGTTCCGCTACATTGAAGAGCGGCTGGCAGAAGCAGATAAAAAAGGTGAGCATGTGCTGATTATGTCCATGTCCACCACTCATCATCCTCCTTATAAAACACCGGATGGCTACCAGAAAACCCAAATCGTACTGAATGATGCAGAAAAGCAGCGCCTGAGCAATCTGGCAACCGGTGAGACTCTTGACGAAGTGATGCAGACCCTGCGTTACACCAACGATCAACTGGGGCAGTTTATCAGTTGGGTGAAATCACAGCCGTTAGGCGCCCGTACCATTATCGCCGCCACCGGCGACCATAATATTCGCGGGATTGGTTATCCTGATACCCGTGAGCGAGTGCTGGGGCACGGAGTACCGTTCTATCTGTATGTTCCACAGGCCTATCGTCAACAGAGTTATTTCGATGCTGCTCGTGTTGGTAGCCACAAGGATATCTGGCCAACTCTGTATCAATTGAGCCTGTCGGATACGCCATACTATAAAACTGGCTGCAATCTGCTGGCAGAACATCTGGATGATACCTGGTGTCAGGGTTACAACCCGGAAGCGATTATTACTCTGCAGGGCGCTTATCTTTTGACGGACAAAGGTGAATATCAGCCATGGGCTTCCGATAAAGGTCTGCTGTTGGGAGAACCTCAAGCTATGACTCCGGAACAACAGAAGCAGTTTAACCGCTGGAGTGGGTTTACTGATTTGTTGTTGTGGCAGTTGAACAGGCAGGTACATAAGCAGCAGTAGTTGGGAGAGTTGGTTAGATCGGTATGGTGAGTGATGTGGTGTATTGAGATAGAACAAATTTGGTAAATTGGCATTCATAAATATTCCGGCCGTAAATGCATTATTGCGTATATTGGTATAGTGCTCGGCCGGAAGACCATTTGTACTTGGCTCTGGAGTGCGTCGGGCCTACCTTTCCTAGGGCGCTCCGGCAGCTAAAGCTGCTACGACCCCAACGGACAACGCTTGCGTTGCCCCGAAGGGCAGGCGCTAGCCTGTAAAGCTCTCCCTCCGATTGGCTATTTATAATAGTAGATACTTAACTATCAAAGTTTCTCATCAATTTGGTCTATCACTGGCCAGAAATTAATTGACCCGCTGTTTTGGATTGACTATGGTGTATATACACCATAGTCAATAACGGGGTTTATATCATGCAAATAGCACTTCCTCAGGATCCCTGTTTATGTATCCGTATGCGTCGGGCGGCACAAAGAATGACCGACTATTATGACAAAACGCTGTTACCCAGTGGTATTAGTGTTAATCAGTACTCACTGCTGATTAATATCGCTCGCCTTGGGGAATGTGGTACGGGTGAGCTGGCGGAAAAAGTTGGATTGGAGAAAAGCACTCTGGTACGTACGTTAAAACCGCTGCTTACCGCAGAACTAATTGCCGATGCTTCTGCTGATGAAAGCCGTAAACGTCGTCTTAGCCTGACCTCAAAAGGTGAGTACACACTACAAAAAGCTATTCCTCTGTGGCAGCAGGCTCAAAGCAAATTTAAGCAACAGCTCGGCGAAGAGTATGAAAGCCTGATGGGCTTTTTCAATACCGCCAATACGCTATAACGTGACTAATTACCTGACGATAAAAGGAATATCCATTGAGTAATCACGATAATACCAGGCCTTCAGGATTGAGCGATTCCCCTTCTCGTTCGCCCAACATGTGGCTACCTATTATTCTGGCCAGTATTATCCTGATGGTTACCATGGGGATTCGCCAGACGGTCGGGTTGTTTGTTCATCCGATTATTGAAACTACTGCCATGAGCATCGCTGAAGTCAGTATGGCGCTGGCTATTGGTCAACTGATGTGGGGAGCTTTTCAGCCACTGTTTGGTGCCTGGGCTGATAAAAAGGGTGCTCTCCCTGTGTTGATTGTAGGCGCGGTGCTGATAGCCATGGGGCAAATAGGGACCTTATGGGCCTCTTCGTTTGTTCCACTGACTTTAGCTCAGGGGCTTTTTAGCCCGGCAGGCGCAGCAGCCGGGAGTTTTTCGGTGTTAATTGGTATTGTTGCCAGTCGTTTGCCAACGGATAAAGGCTCAGTAGCCAGCGGTCTTATTAACGCCGGTGGTTCCATGGGGCAATTCATTTTTGCACCGCTGGTTCAGGCGCTGGTGAGTCTGCGCGGTATGTCATCTGGTTTGCTCTTTCTGGCGTGTTCTGCGCTGGTTACTATCATTCCTTCATGGTTGCTTTGCCGAAATGGAAAAATAGCCAAACCTCACCATTCTGCCGTTCCGGTACAAAATCCTCAGGTCGAAATTGGGCTAAAGCAGCAGATCAAAGCGGCATTTCGCAACCCCAGTTATTTGCTATTGCACGCTGGATTTCTCACCTGCGGTTTTCATGTCGCCTTTCTTACCACCCACTTACCGGGAGAGGTTAGCCTGTGCGGGCATGATGCTTCGGTCTCTGCTGTGAGCTTGTCTCTTATTGGTTTGTGTAATATTGCGGGTAGTATCTTTGCCGGAATTCTGGGTAAGCGCTTTCAGATGAAATATATTCTGGCAGTGCTGTATGCCTCACGCGCGTTGATGATAGCCATTTATCTGATGTCACCTAAAACAGAGCTGACATTCTACATTTTTGCTGCCGCTACGGGTCTCACCTGGCTGGCGACGGTTCCGCCGACTGCGGGTATTGTCGGTAAACTATTTGGTACACGTTATCTGGCAACCTTATTTGGGTTTACGCTGTTTACCCATCAGATTGGTGCTTTTTTTGGGGCCTGGCTGGGTGGGCTGGCAATGCAGTATGAAGGCAATCTGTTGTGGGTATGGTATGCCGATATTGCGTTGGCGTTGCTGGCAGCGGTGGTTAATTTGCCGATTAAGGAGAGAAGTGAGGTGGTCTCGCTGCGAGCTGCGTCATAATACAAAGTTCTGTGGGTATTCCGGCCGTAACTACTATGAGCGAATATTATTGTGGTGCTCGGCCGGAAGGGCATCTGTACTTGGCATTGGAGTGCGTCGGGCCTAGTCCGCCTAGGGGCGCTCCGGCAGCTAAAGCTGCTACGACCCCAACGGCGGCCTCTCCCTCCGATTGGCTACGCTCCCCAATAAATACTTACTCTCTTAACCAGAGAGTTATCCAAACGCTGTCTTTTTAATTCACTGATTTTTCAGCAATCTGCTCACTATTCCCGTTATCCACTACTGCAATAAACCGTTCCAGCAGTACCATGAGTTCTCCCAGTTTTTCTTCGGAGAAGCTGCTTTCTATTTGGCGGTAGCCTTTTTCAATGTGTTCTTTTGCCTGTTGGTATACCTGGTGGCCTTTATCGGTTAGTGAGACGTAGAGTTTGCGCTGATCGTTGAGGGGTTTAAGGCGGATGATTAAGCCGTCGCGTTCCATGCGCGATAAAATTCCTGTCAGGCTGGGGCGCAGAATGCAGGTTTGTTTTGCCAGAAGGTGAAAATCACAGGAGTGCATTTCTGCCAATACCCGAATGATACGCCACTGCTGCTCCGTCAGATTATATTCATTGAGGATTGGACGGAAAAAACCCATTGCAGCTTCACGCGCTTGCAACAGGGCAATGGTCAGGGACTCGTGCATAAGGTATTTCACTCTCGGTTAAACTTCAGATAACTCACATCAGTATGGCATGTAAAACCAGATATTCACTTCGGTCTGATACGTCCAACTCAGCCTCACCACCATTCTACAGGGTGCTTTTCCAGCCATATTAACCATTTAACCTAATCTCTGCAGTAAAAATTCAATTAAATATTAATGATAAAAATAAGAGCTGAATCGCGCAAACAATTATTAACAAATTATCTTATTGATAATTAAGATTAATATTAATTTATTGTAAATACATTGTTACTTTGATCACAATGTTTAAACGTTTATTTGATCGCCACGAGACATGCGTATAAATAGATATCATTAATATATTAATGATTAACTCAAGTGAGGTAATCGGATGAAAATGATTTGCAACCGAGGATGACGTTCATGAAGAACAATGTGTTTGCAGTAGCCCTGAATCATAAAAGTCAGCTTGCTGTCTGGAGCAGTGCATTTCAGCAGCCGCCCTATCAGGCGCTGCCTAAAACGCCGGTATGGTTTATTAAACCGCACAACACCCAAATTGGACCTCTGGCTCCTATCCCTTATCCATCGGGTGAACCAGAAGTGCTGAGTGGTGCCACGCTGGCAGTAGTGATTGGTAAAACAGCACGCAAAGTTCCGGTTGGAGAAGCCTTGGCCTATATCGCCGGTTATGCGCTGGCTAACGACATTAGTCTGCCGGAAACCAGTTTCTATCGCCCGGCTATTAAAGCCAAATGTTGCGATGGCTTCTGCCCGATTGGCGAAACCGTTGCGGGTATCAATCCTGAGCAATTAACTATTTTCACTGAAGTTAACGGCAACGAAGTTGACCGTTGGAATACCGCTGACCTCCTGCGTTCCGCCAGTGAACTGGTTGCTGCTCTGAGTGATTTCGCCACGTTGCAACCGGGAGACAAAATTCTGATTGGTACCCCTCATCAACGCGCCAGGATTCATCCCGGAGACCGGGTTACCGTTCGTGCCGAAGGAATGCCTGATTTAACCAATATCGTGATGCAACAAGGAGCTGCTGTATGAGACACGCCCGTATTCAATATCAGAACCAGCCTTATCAGGTCACGATCGACGATCAACAGCGAGCGATACTGGCAGACGGTACTCAGCTTGCAGCAGGCAGCTTTGAATGGCTACCGCCGGCAGATGGCACCCTGTTTGCATTAGGTCTGAACTATGCAGACCACGCTGCCGAGCTGGAGTTTAAAGCGCCGGAAGAGCCGCTGATCTTTATTAAGGCCTCCAATACGTTGACTGGCCACCAGCAGGTGAGCGTTCGCCCTGATAACGTTGATTACATGCATTACGAATCGGAACTGGTGGTGGTGATAGGTAAAACCGCCCGCAATGTCAGCCGTGAGCAAGCCATGGAATATGTAGGTGGTTACACGGTATGTAATGACTATGCCATCCGCGATTATCTGGAGAATTACTACCGCCCTAATCTGCGAGTGAAAAGCCGCGATACCCTGACGCCTATTGGCCCATGGATTGTGGACAAAGAAGACGTTGCCGATCCGCATAACCTGACGCTCACCACTCACGTCAATGGCGAACTGCGCCAGAAAGGATCTACCAAAGATCTGATTTTCGACATTCCTTTTCTGATCGCTTACCTGAGCCAGTTTATGACACTACAGCCAGGGGACATGATCGCGACCGGTACGCCAAAAGGCCTCTCTGATGTCGTGCCCGGTGATGAAGTGATTGTTGAAGTAGAAGGCGTAGGACGCCTGAGCAACCGGATTGTAAGTGAAACTGAATATGAGGAAACCCTGTCATGCAAATGATTAACCACTGGATTAATGGCAAAAGTGTTTCAAGTAAAGAGACCTTCCAAACCCTGAACCCGGCCACCGGAGAAGTGTTAGCCGACGTTGCTTCCGGCGGAGAAGCAGAAATTCATCAGGCGGTTGAAGCAGCCAAAATTGCTTTCCCTAAATGGGCTAATCTGCCAATGAAAGAGCGCGCTCGCCTGATGCGTCGCCTGGGTGATTTGATTGCTGAAAACGTACCTGAAATTGCACAAATGGAAACTGCGGATACCGGTTTGCCACTGCATCAAACACAAAATGTGCTGATCCCTCGGGCATCCCACAATTTCGAATTCTTTGCCGAAGTTTGTCAGCGCATGGACGGTCGAACCTATCCGGTAGATGACAAGATGCTCAACTATACCCTGGTTCAGCCAGTTGGGGTTTGTGCACTGGTTTCCCCGTGGAACGTGCCTTTTATGACCGCCACCTGGAAAGTCGCTCCTTGCCTGGCGCTGGGCAATACCGCGGTATTAAAAATGTCCGAGCTGTCGCCGCTTACCGCCAACTTCCTCGGTGAACTGGCGCTGGAAGCCGGAATTCCTGCCGGTGTACTGAACGTGGTTCAGGGCTATGGCGCTACCGCTGGTGATGCGCTGGTTCGCCATCACGATGTTCGTTCCATCTCCTTTACCGGTGGCACCATGACCGGACGCAAAATTATGGAAAGTGCCGGTCTGAAAAAATACTCCATGGAACTGGGCGGTAAATCACCGGTGCTGGTTTTTGAAGATGCGGATATCGAACGGGCACTGGATGCCGCGCTGTTTACCATTTTCTCTATCAATGGTGAACGCTGTACCGCGGGCTCGCGCATCTTTGTTCAACGCAGCATCTATCCGGAGTTTGTAAAGCGCTTTGCCGAGCGTGCTAACCGCCTGAAAGTAGGCGATCCACAGGATATGACTACTCAGCTAGGCTCGCTGATCAGCCAACAGCACTGGGATAAGGTCTCCGGTTATATCCGCCTGGGTATTGAAGAAGGGGCAACCCTGCTGGCCGGTGGACCGGATAAACCAACCGATCTTCCGGAGCACCTGCGCGATGGACACTTCCTGCGCCCTACCGTACTGGCAGATGTGGATAACAGAATGCGCGTAGCGCAAGAAGAGATCTTCGGACCGGTTGCCTGCCTGATTCCATTCGACAGCGAAGAAGATGGCCTGCGCATGGCTAATGACGTGGAGTATGGACTGGCTTCCTATATCTGGACGCAAGATGTCAGCAAGATACTACGCCTGTCACGCAGCATTGAAGCGGGCATGGTATTCGTCAACACCCAGAACGTACGTGACCTGCGCCAGCCATTCGGCGGCATCAAAGCATCAGGTACCGGACGCGAAGGCGGAGAGTACAGTTTTGAAGTGTTTGCTGAAATGAAGAACGTCTGTATCTCGTTCGGCGATCATCACATCCCGCGTTGGGGTGTTTAAGGGGAATCTCCCTGGCAATTGTTATTACTAAGCGTAACTCGTACCGGAGCCTGAGTGCTCCCTGTCATCGACCATTATTGTGATGCCCCATCGCGGGCATCAAGTGAGGAACATATGGGTAAGTTAGCGTTAGCAGCCAAAACAACACACGTCCCCTCGATGTATTTATCAGAATTACCGGGGAAAAATTATGGGTGCCGTCAGGCAGCCATCGGTGGCCATAAAGAGATCGGCAAACGCTGCCGTGAACTGGGAGTCGACACCATTATCGTGTTTGATACCCACTGGCTGGTCAACAGCGCCTATCACATCAACTGTACAAAAAGCTTCAAGGGCGTTTATACCAGTAACGAACTGCCACACTTTATCCGCGATATCACCTTCGATTACGACGGTAACCCGGAACTGGGCCAAATGATTGCCGATGAAGCCCGTAAACTGGGGGTTCGCGCTCAGGCACACGATATTCCAAGTCTGAATCTGGAGTACGGCACTCTGGTTCCTATGCGCTATATGAACGAAGACAAGCATTTCAAAGTGATCTCCATTTCTGCGTTCTGTACCGTTCATGACTTTGAAGACAGCCGCCGTATGGGAGAAGCCATTCTTAACGCGATTAAGAAGTATGACGGTACCGTTGCAGTACTGGCCAGCGGCTCCCTCTCTCACCGTTTCATTGATGACCGCCGTGCCGAAGAAGGCATGCACAGCTATACCCGTGAATTCGATCGTCAAATGGATGAACGCGTAGTCAAGCTGTGGAAAGAGGGTCGTTTCAAAGAGTTCTGCGCCATGCTGCCGGAATACGCCCAATACTGCTTTGGCGAAGGCAACATGCACGACACCGTCATGCTGCTGGGTCTGTTGGGTTGGGATAAATATGACGGCAAAGTGGAGTTTGTCACCGACTTGTTTCCTAGCTCCGGCACCGGACAGGTTAATGCCATCTTCCCACTGCCAGATGATATCAATTCCCGGGCTGCTGCCTGATCCCATCATCTTTCTGAAACCGGAGGCGATATGCCACATTTTTATGCTGAATGTACGGACAACATACGTGATTCTGCTCAGTTACCTGCGCTGTTCGCCAAGGTTAACCAACATTTGGCCGCAACAGGGATATTCCCTCTGGCGGGTATCCGCAGCCGTGCTATCTGGTTAGACACCTGGCAGATGGCTGATGGTGCCCACGACTACGCCTTTGTGCATATGACATTAAAAATCGGACACGGGCGTAGTGCAGAAAGCCGCAAACAGGTAGCTGAATCCCTGTTTGCGTTAATTAAACAGCATTTCTCCTCTTTAATGGCGGAACGTTATCTCGCTATCTCATTTGAGATGGTCGAGCTCGACGCTGAACTTAACTTTAAGCAGAATAACGTTCACGCCCTTTTTAACGGGGGTGCAGCATGATGTTGCCAGAAGTGATTTATCGTCAGGCATTTATTAACGGGCAGTGGTGTGATGCGCAGGATAAATCCACCTATCCGGTAAATAACCCGGCTAACGGAGAAGTGATTGCTCACGTCAGTAATCTCGGTGAAGCCGAAACGCTGGAAGCCATCGATGCCGCCCGTCAGGCGCTGCCTGCATGGCAAAAACTGACGGCTAAACAGCGTAGTCAGTACCTGCAAACCTGGTATCAACTGATTGTTGAACAACAGGAACCTCTGGCGAGGTTACTCAGCCTTGAACAGGGAAAGCCGCTGGCAGAATCCCGGGGCGAGATTCTGTATGGCGCCAGCTTTATCGAATGGTTTGCCGAAGAGGGTAAACGAACCTACGGGGAGACCATTCCATCGCCTCTGCCTGGCCGTCGGATTACCACCATTAAACAACCGATCGGCGTAGTAGCGGCCATTACTCCATGGAACTTCCCTAACGCCATGATTACCCGCAAAGTTGCTCCGGCGCTGGCGGCGGGCTGTACCGTGGTATTAAAACCAGCACCGGAAACCCCGTTGTCCGCTTTAATTCTGGCGGCTCTGGCTCAAAAGGCCGGTATTCCTGACGGCGTATTTAACGTGGTAACCGGCACTGATGCAGTCGCCATCGGCAGAGCACTGACTCAAAGCCCGGTGGTACGCAAACTCTCGTTCACCGGTTCCACCCATGTTGGCAAATTATTAATGGCCCAGTGCGCCAGCACAGTGAAAAAAATGTCGCTGGAGCTGGGAGGCAACGCCCCATTTATCGTATTCGACGATGCGAATCTGGACGCTGCCGTTACCGGCGCACTAACCGCCAAATTTCGCAATAGCGGTCAAACCTGTGTCTGTGCCAACCGCCTGTTGGTTCAGGACTCAGTGTATGACGCCTTTAGCCAAAAACTGGCTAAAGCAGTTGCCACATTACAAGCCGGCCCCGCGCTGGAAGGCGAATTCCAGCAGGGTCCGCTTATCAACGCCGCTGCCGTGGCCAAAGTTCAATCCCATATTGACGATGCCAAACAGCATGGCGCCCAGGTTCTTACTGGCGGTCAACCGTACCTTCAAGACGGGTTCTTCTTCCAACCAACGGTATTGACCGGGGTGACTGAGAACATGCTGATCGCCAATGAGGAGACCTTTGGCCCGGTAGCGCCGTTAATTCGTTTCCATACCGAAGAACAGGCTATTCAGTTAGCAAACCAGACCGAATCGGGTTTAGCGGCTTACTTCTACTCGCGGGATATTGGCCGAATCGTCCGTGTAGCAGAAGCACTGGAGTGCGGCATGGTAGGAATTAACGAAGGTGCAATTTCCAATGAATCGGCCCCTTTTGGCGGCATTAAACAGTCAGGCCTGGGGCGCGAAGGCTCCCGGCACGGCATTGAAGACTATATGGAGATTAAATATCTCTGTTTTGGCAGCCTGGATTGAAGTGAGAAATCAATATGTTAAATCAAGACACTATTATGCGCATGGCTCAGCAACTCAACCAGGCGGAAAAAGACAGACAGCAGATCCAACAGATTTCGCTGCAAAATCCGGATATCACGCTGGAAGATGCCTACGCCATTCAGCGCACCTGGGTACAGCTTAAAATCGAAGAAGGTCGTGAGATGAAAGGTCACAAGATTGGCCTGACATCAAAAGCTATGCAGTACAGCTCACAAATCAGCGAGCCGGACTACGGCACTTTGCTGGACGATATGTTCTTCGACGATGGCAGCGATATTCCGACAGACCGCTTTATCGTGCCGCGTATTGAAGTTGAGCTGGCTTTCATTCTGGCTAAACCGCTGACTGGTCCGAACTGCACCATTTTCGATGTGTATAACGCCACCGACTACATCATTCCGGCACTGGAGATTATCGATGCGCGCTGCCACAACATCGATCCGGAAACTCAGCGCCCTCGCAAGGTGTTTGACACCATCTCCGATAACGCAGCCAACGCAGGTGTAGTGATGGGTGGCCGCCCCATTAAACCTGATGCTCTGGATCTTCGCTGGATCAGCGCCCTGCTATACCGCAACGGCGTAATTGAAGAGTCTGGCGTAGCTGCCGCAGTGCTAAACCATCCGGCTAACGGCGTAGCCTGGCTGGCAAACAAGCTCCACCCTTATGGCGTTCAACTGGAAGCCGGACAGGTGATCCTTGGCGGATCCTTCACCCGCCCGGTACCTGCCCGCCCGGGAGACACCTTCCATGTGGATTACGGTTCAATGGGCGCTATCAGCTGCCGGTTTGTTTAAGGAGAACATCATGGAAATGCCAATTAACCATTTTAAACGCGCACTGGCAGAAAAAAGACCGCAAATCGGTCTATGGCTCGGCCTGTGCAGCCCATACAGTGCAGAGTTACTGGCGGGTGCCGGATTTGACTGGTTGCTGATTGATGGCGAACACGCCCCTAACGATCTGCAAACCATTTTAAACCAGCTACAGGCGGTTGCGCCTTACGCCTCCCAACCGGTAGTTCGCCCGCCGTGGAACGATCCGGTAAGAGTGAAACAGCTGCTGGATATCGGCGCACAAACCCTGCTGCTACCAATGGTACAAAGCGCAGAAGAGGCCCAGTTAGCCGTTCAGTCTACCCGCTATCCACCGAATGGCATCCGTGGTGTTGGTAGCGCTCTGGCCAGAGCCTCGCGCTGGAACCGCATCCCTGACTACCTGCAAAAAGCCGACAGTGAAATGTGCGTACTGGTACAAATTGAAACCCGTCGTGGGTTAGTCAACTTGCCTGACATACTTCAGGTTGAAGGCATCGACGGAGTATTTATCGGCCCTGCGGACCTCTCCGCCGACATGGGACTACCCGGTCAGCCAAACCATCCGGAAGTCCAACAGGCCATTGAACACGCCATCGGCCAAATTATCGCCGCCGGAAAAGCCCCCGGCATCCTGATGGCCGACCAAAAAATGGCCCGCCACTACCTGTCACTGGGAGCCCTGTTCGTCGCCGTCGGCGTCGACACCACCCTACTCAGCAAAGCCGCCGAATCACTGGCAAAACAGTTCCAACAAACCGCTGAACAGACAGCAACACCGGAAACAAACAGTACCAGTAGTGTTTATTAGAGAGTAGGTGAACAACAAGTAAAGCCATCCTTCGATATTGCTAATAAAACTAATCAAAAAGGGAAATTTATCCCCTTGGTTTTATTAATAAAGCTAATCGGAGGGAGAGGGTGCCGTGGGGGTCGACTTGGCGTAAGCCAACGAAGTGCCCGTAGGCAGCCTAGGCCCGACGCTCACAGAAGCTAAGTACATAGGATCTTCCGGCCGGGCACAAAGGCAATATGAGCACATCAGCCTTTACGGCCGGAATATCCACCAAAGCTAATAACCACCACCACACAAACTGAGAAGCCTATGAACAATACAGAATCGCTACATCAAAATACAGGTGGCAGCTCAACCTCACCGGATATGCAGCACACCACCCATACACCACAGCAACAGGCGGTAATCAAAAAGCTATTCCGCCGCGTGATCATCTTCCTGTTTGTGCTGTTCGTGTTCTCATTTCTGGACCGGATTAATATCGGCTTCGCCGGATTAACCATGGGTAAAGATCTGGGGCTTTCCTCCACCATGTTTGGCCTTGCCGCCACCCTGTTCTATGCCACCTATGTTATCTTCGGCATACCCAGCAACATCATGCTCGGTATCGTCGGAGCCCGGCGCTGGATAGCCACCATCATGGTGCTATGGGGACTGGCCTCTACCGCCACCATGTTCGCCACCGGCCCCACCAGCCTGTACATCCTACGTATGCTGGTAGGTATTACCGAGGCAGGCTTTCTGCCGGGGATCCTGGTCTATCTGACCTACTGGTTCCCGGCATTTTTCCGCGCCAGAGCCAACGCACTGTTTATGATTGCCATGCCCGTCACCATGGCCTTCGGCTCACTGGCCTCCGGCTACATTCTATCCTTAGATGGTATGATGAACCTTAAAGGCTGGCAGTGGTTATTCCTGCTGGAAGGCTTCCCATCCGTACTGTTAGGTATTGTGGTTTGGTTCTATCTGGACGACACCCCACAAAAAGCCAAATGGTTAACCGATGAAGACAAAAAATGCCTGCATGACATGATGGAATCAGACCGCCTGACCTTAGTTCAACCGGAAGGCCCCTCCAGCTATGGCGCAATGCAACAAAAAAGCCTGTGGCGTGAAGTGCTTTCTCCGGTGGTTCTAATGTACACCCTGGCCTACTTCTGCCTGACCAATACTCTGAGCGCCATCAATATCTGGACGCCACAGATTATGCAGAGCTTCAATCAGGGCAGCAGCAACATCATGATTGGTATTCTGACCGCCATCCCTCAATTCTGTACTGTCGCTGGGATGATTTGGTGGAGCCGGCGTTCCGACCGAATGCAGGAACGAAAAGTCCACACCGTACTGCCATACATATTTGCTGCCTGCGGTTGGGTGCTGGCGTCATTAACCAACCACTCAATGGTACAACTGCTGGGAATTATTATGGCCTCGGTCGGTTCATTTACCGCAATGGCGATCTTCTGGACCACCCCAGACCAATCCATCAGCCTGCGGGCCAGAGCCGTTGGTATCGCGGTTATCAACGCCACCGGTAATGTTGGATCTGCAGTAAGCCCACTGTTGATCGGCATCCTGAAAGACCAGACCGGCAGCTTCTCCTCCGGACTCTACTTCGTCGCAGGATTGCTGATAGTCGGTGCCATCATCATTTGGTTTATCCCGATGCAACACTCAAGACCAAGGGCAACACCGTAAATTTATTTATAACGCCGCAGAAGTATCAGAATTTAGTTTATTCAAAAGAGACTCTGCGGCTAAGTTGAAACAACTGTACGGCCCCGAAAGAGTGATTGCATCATGAGGTGATGTATCCAATTGATAACAAAGCCTGATAACTCAGTTTTGTACCTTGAAATAGTCAATCGTTGGGAGGGACGGGTGTTGGGGTCGTAGCAGCTTTAGCTGCCGGAGCGCCCCTAACCCGGCCAGGCCCAACGCGCTCCACTGCTGAATACAGACGGTTTACCGACCGTTAACGAGATAAATATAAGCACCATGTTGTTACAGTCGGAATATTCTCAGGTGCTGATTTATTAAATTTATCAGTAGGTTGGGTTACCTTTAGCTATATGAAGGCTCAGGGAGGCGTTCGCCCTAACGCCACTAGCACCAATAATCATTCAGACACAGCACTATTAGTGGACGAAACAGACTCAATATTGAATTTTCTTTTTAAACCAAGCTGTACCAAAACATCCGGGAGGCGCCAATGAACGATAAAAACCACCACCCACAGCCTTTCATTCCGAATATTGATATCAGCAAAGTGTATGACGCCCGCTATGAATCACGGGATGTTCACTATGAGTCCTTTGCCCGTCTGGCTGAATTTTTTGGTCGGGATATGCAGGTTCACTGGCATGATTGCTATTTTCAGGTGCACTTTTTAGACAGCGGACAAATTGAGCTACAGCTTGATGACCAACACTATTCCGTTCAGGCACCGCTGTTTATTATTACTCCGCCTTCCATTCCCCATGCATTTAATACCAAATCAGACAGCGATGGTCATGTTTTGACGTTGCGGCAGGAGTTGGTTTGGCCACTATTAGAAAAACTCTATCCCGGCAATCAGGGAGCGTTAAATCTACCCGCCATCTGCCAGTCATTATCCGGGCAAGATAAAGAACTCAGCACCATCCGAACCTACTGGCAACTTATCGCCGCTGAGTTTCAACAGCAGGATGGATCGGGAGAACAAACTCTGGCCCTGCTTTCTCAGGCGCTGTTTATTCAACTGCTGCGCAATATTGAAGAGCTGGAGTCTTCAGTATGCAGTGTGAAAGGCAATATTAAGCTGTTTCAGCGCTTTAACTTTTTGATAGCTCAGCATTATCGGGAGCATTACAACGTGCCCCATTACGCCGGATTGATCGGTATTACTGAATCACGACTTAACGATCTCTGCCGTCGCTTCTCTAACATGCCGCCCAAACGCCTTATTTTCGAACGCATTATCAGTGAAGCCAAGCGGTCATTGCTGTTTTCAACCGATTCGGTTCATACCATTGCCTATCAGTTAGGCTTCAAAGATCCGGCCTATTTTGCCCGCTTCTTTAATCGCATGACCGGTAGTTCCCCTACGGGTTACCGCATGAGCCGGGTTTCTATTTCCGAGAAACAGACAGAGCCAACAACTTAATCCTGTCAGCCCATGAAAAGTACCCGTCATTGCCTTAAAAGTCTCTTCTTTGTCTGTGGTTATCTTGTTTCAATATAAAAACAAAATTTAAACAAATAAGTTACATTATTTTTAACCACTGAATCAAGGCCCCTCCGTAACTGGCGGAGGGAGAACAATAAAAAGCGCACTACAGCGTACTGAAACACCATGGAGGCAATCAGATTATGAAAAAGACCAACCCGATGCTTGAGAAATTAAAACCAATCCTTCCGGCTATTGCCGCCAACGCCGCTCGTGCAGAACTGGAACGAAAAGTACCTGACGAAAATATCGCCCTGCTAAAAGGCATCGGTATGCACCGAGTATTTCAACCAAAGTCCTATGGCGGCATGGAAATCTCCCTGCCTGAATTTACCGATTGCGTAACGGCACTGGCCGGAGCCTGCGGTGGCACAGCCTGGGCATTCAGCCTGTTATGTACTCATAGCCATCAACTGGCGATGTTTTCAAAACAATTACAGGATGAGATCTGGGGAGATAACCCGGACGCCACCGCCAGCAGCAGTATCGCCCCGTTCAGTACTATTCGTGAAGGGGATGGCGGTGTCTATCTCAGCGGTGAAATGGGCTGGAGCAGCGGCTGTGACCACGCAGAATGGGCCATTGTCGGCATGCGTCGTGAAAACGACCAAGGCGAACTTATCTATAGTTTTGGTGTAATTCCACGCAGCGATTATGAAATCCGTGATGATTGGTATGCCGTTGGTATGCGCAGTAGCGGTTCCAAAACGCTGGTGATTAAGGATGCATTTATTCCTAATCACCGTATTGAAGCTGCACAGGACATGATGGAAGGCCGCTCCAGCGGTTTCGATCTCTATCCTGACAGCGATATTTTCTATACCCCGTATCGCCCTTATTTTGCCTGTGGCTTTGCTTCTATCAGCCTTGGCGTTGCTGAACGTATGCTGGTGGCGTTTAAAGAGAAAACTCAAAACCGGGTTCGTGCTTATACCGGCGCTAAAGTCGGTACCGCCACACCGGCACTGATGCGACTGGCAGAATCAACCCACCAGATTGGTGCTGCTCGTGCGTTTCTGGAAAAAACCTGGGAAGAACATGCAGAGCATGGGCGTAACCACCAATATCCAACCAGAGCGACACTGACTAACTGGCGCACCAATCAGGCCTATGCGGTAAAAATGTGCGTAGCGGCAGTAGACCGCCTGTTCAGTGCCGCCGGAGCAACCAGTTGGATGGAACATAATGAAATACAACGCCTGTTCCGCGATTCACACATGACCGCGGCACATGCCTACACCGACTATGATATCTGTTCACAGATCCTCGGCCGTGAGCTGATGGGGCTGGAACCCGATCCAACCATGGTTTGAGATGAGAAAAGGAGTCCTGCTTCATGACAACCCATGCTGATAATACTCTGGACCCACGCGCTTTCCGCCGCGCTCTGGGTAACTTTGCAACCGGCGTAACCATTGTAACGGCGGCTTTACCTGACGGTACCAAAGTCGGGGTAACCGCCAATAGTTTTAACTCTGTGTCTCTCGATCCACCGCTGGTGCTATGGAGTATCGATAAGCGTTCCGGTAGCTACCCGGTATTTGAGCAGGCAACTCACTTTGCGATTAATGTGCTGGCAGCGGATCAGGTCAATCTGTCTAACCAGTTTGCCCGCCCGCAGGACGATAAGTTTGCTGGCGTGGATATTGAAACGGGTGCCGGCGGTGCGCCTCTGTTTATCGACTGTTCTGCCCGTTTTCAGTGCGAAAAATATCAGCAGGTAGACGGCGGTGACCACTGGATTATGATTGGGAAAGTTGTCGCTTTTGATGACTGTGGCCGGGCGCCGCTGGTTTATCATCAGGGCTCTTACTCGATGGTTCTGCCTTATCCACGGGTGCAAAAGAAAGAAGAGTGCGGTACTGCTCCAAGCACGTTCCAGGGCAGGCTGCGTAACAATATCTTCTATCTGTTGACCCAGGCATTGCGTAGCTATCAGGCCGACTACCAACCGAAACAGCTTTCTACCGGTTTGCGTGCTAACGAAGCCCGCATGTTGATGGTATTGGAAAATGATGCAGAACTGGAACGTTCTCGCCTGTTAACCGAAGCCGCCATGCCGGATCGTGAAATTGAGGAAGCAGAAGAGAATCTGTGCCGCAAAGGATTAGTCACTCATACTCAAAGCGGTTATCGCCTGACAGATGCAGGTAATACTCAGGCAGAAATGCTATGGGATATCGCAGCCAGACAGCAGGAGCAAGTGCTATCTAAGTTCAGTGAAGAAGAGATTGAAACTGTGCGTAAGGTACTAAAAGGAATTATTGCCCTACGTTAATGGCACATATGAAAAATCTCTCTCAACCTGTAATGCAGGTTGAGAGAGATTAACGTATTACTTCTCGATAACTAAAATGTCGATACGACGGTTTTTAGCACGATTTTCTTCAGTATCGTTTGGTGCTACCGGATGTTCTGAACCATAACCTTTAGCTTCCAGACGGCTGGCATCAGCGCCCAGTTGAATCATCTGAGCACGTACAGAATCTGCACGATCCTGAGATAACTTCAGGTTGATCTCTTCAGTACCGGTGTTATCGGTATAACCACCCAGCTTCAATTTCACATTCGGATACGCTTTCAGAATAGCAACAATGTTATTCAGCTGTTCGTCAGACTGTGGCTCCAGTTGAGCACTGTTGGTTTTAAACAGTAAACGGTCGAAAGAGAACCAGGTAGTGCTGTCTACCGGTAGGCTGCTTTCAATAAACTCAATCAGTTTATTTTCAACGCCGTACTGTGGAATATTCAGCTCTTTACCGTCTGGTAACAGTTTACGGAAGAAGTCACCCAGGTTGCCCCACAGGCTTCCGGTGGTTGCCGGAGCAGTAGCCACTGGCGGTGCGATTTCTACCGGGGTGCTTTCTTTAGTGGTACCACAACCACGCAGGAAATAAGCTGCAGCCAGAATTAACAGTAACAGCAGAAGTAACCACCACTTGCCGCCGCCTTTTTTCTTCTCTGCTAATCTTGGCGTTGGTCTGATAGGTGCATCCGGGTTCAATAATGGTTTAGCGGGTGCAACAACTTTAACGGTGTTTTGTTTAGTTGTGTCATCTCCGGAGAATGACTGGAACTGAACCGGCAGTTCGGCAGAAATCAAATGAGACTGTGAGGATAACCATCCTTTCAGTGAAATAGACTGAGTTGCACGATTATTAACATAATCTCTCAGCGCATTGATAACCATTCCACCAGCAACGGTTAACAGCATTTTGGCTGAACTACCGTTCAGGTTAAATACAGAAGCTATTTTATCGGTAATTTCTGGCATTTTGCCGCTGATCATCGTCATCAGGGAGGATAATTTATCGCTCTGATGCTGATTACCATCAATAAGATTACTAATATTAAACTCAGGAATTTCTTCTAATTCTGCAATAAACTCATGAGAGCTATTTGAATTTTTCAGGTAATTTCTCACCTGTTCTAAAACAACAGGAAAAACGCTGGGTAATGCCAGTCCCAATCCGCTCTCTTTCTCTCCCAAAGAATGAGATAGTTTTTCAATTAGCTGCGGGGTTACATTGGCAGTCAGTAGCTTAATTATATTGTCCATTGTTATTCATCTATCCTTGGATAAATAGTATCTATAACAAACCACTACAGTTCACTATAAATATAGAAGTTAGTTAATTTAATAATGAGGTTAATCATCTTATTGCCGGTTTAATTATTGAAGGACATAATTAACGGAAGGGAGCTTAAGAGAAAGAAACAGGAAACGTCAATCTATTTAGGTTCAGCTATGCTATTTGTCCTACAATAGAATATTTACAGAAATAACATCGAATAATTTAAAACAATCTCAAAAGCGAATAAAAAAACATAACACAATGATTTTTATTAAAAATATAATCTGATACCTTTATCGTCAGCGCATATTAGTTTCATAAAAAAAGATAACAAGATGTTATCTTTTTTATTCCGGATAATGCTTCGCTCAATAAAATCCGTGTCTCATGTATATTGATTACCACAAGTGTGGTTATTGAGACCGTCTAAGTAAAATAAAGATGCTATTTATTTAACTTAATTAGCCCACAGGTGCTGAATCATTAATTGAACATTACGATTACCGCGATATTCATTAATATCCAGTTTATAGGCAATAGTCGCCTGTTTAATACTGGCATCCGGCCACTGAGTAGTATCAATATTGAATGCGATACCGTCTAATAACATGCCTCCGTCCACCGGTTCAACGGTAACTTTTAAATGGCGTTCACCAACCAGACGCTGCTGTAAAATTTTAAACTGGCCGTCAAATACCGGTTCCGGAAAGGATTGCCCCCAGGGACCGCCATCGCGTAATAACTCTGCGGTGTCCAACGTTAATAAAGCATTTTCCAGTTCGCCATCGGTCCAGATAACCCCTTCCAGTGCTGATGGGTCTAACCATTCGCCAATCAAATCGGCAAAACGCTGCTGAAACTCGCTGAAGCGGGCTTCTTCAAGGGATAACCCGGCCGCCATAGCATGGCCACCAAATCGCAGCATTAAGCCGGGATAAAGGGTATCTAATCGCTCAAGAGCATCACGCAGGTGTAGCCCGGCAATAGAACGTCCGGAACCTTTGAGAATGCCATCACCAGCAGGTGCAAACGCAATCACCGGGCGATAAAAACGCTCCTTAATTCTCGAGGCCAAAATACCTACCACCCCCTGATGCCATTCAGGATGGTACATTGCCACACCGTAAGGTAGCTCAGCTTCGTTTTGCTCAAGCTGCTGGCACAGGGCTAATGCTTCAACCTGCATTCCCTGCTCAATCTCGCGGCGCGTATGGTTTAAGGTATCCAGGTCGCTTGCCATCCCGCGCGCTTCGGCCATATCGTTACTCAGCAGTAATTCGACGCCAATCGACATATTATCCAGACGCCCGGCCGCATTCAGTCGTGGTCCCAGTGAAAAGCCCATATCATTTGCCGTCAGTTGACGTGCATCTCGCTTGGAGACTTCCAGCAACGCCTTAATACCCGGACGGCACTGCCCGGCACGAATACGGTTGAGCCCCTGATGTACCAGAATCCGGTTATTGGCATCCAATGGAACCACATCCGCCACTGTGCCCAATGCCACTAAATCCAACAGTTCAGCCAGATTAGGTTCCACAATACTCTGTTGTTCAAACCACTTTTCTTCACGTAAACGAGCCCGTAAGGCCAGCATCAAATAGAAGGCGACACCAACTCCCGCCAGAGACTTGGAAGGAAACTCACAGTTATCTAAATTAGGGTTAATAATAGCGTCTGCGTCGGGTAGTGTTTCTCCCGGCAGATGGTGGTCAGTGACCAACACCTGAATACCTTTAGCATGAGCGCTATCTACACCGGCATGGGAAGAAATGCCGTTATCCACGGTGACAATTAATTCAGCTCCCAGCTCGGCGGCCTGTTCAACCACTTCCGGACTCAGGCCATAACCGTCTTCAAACCGGTTAGGTACCAGATATTTCACCCGGGTAAAACCCATGCTGCTTAGCGCCAGAATGCTTAATGCCGTACTGGTTGCGCCATCTGCATCAAAATCACCCACTATGACAATCTGACGTTTATCCTTCAGCGCCGCTAACAGCAAATCAACGCCTTGCTGAATACCGTCCAGTTGCTGATAGCTCAGTAAACTTCTGGCACCTTTATCCAACTCACTGGCATCCGTTACCCCACGAGAGGCATATAAATGACGCAGTAGCGGTGGAATTGTCGATGGCAGAGTGCTGCTGTCAACCTGAGGGCGACGACGTAATTGTGTTTTATTCATAGTGGAAACGTATTTAAACCTGGTGTTTACAGCGAAGTGCATAGCAGTACCCGCAGCAGTAGAACCACCTGCTGCGGGCGACTAACAAAAGAATTAGTTAACTTTTACACCACTTTTATGCGCAGTATAGGCATCTAACGTGGTTTTCAGATCGCTTGGTGCGCTATAGCCAGAAAGTACGGTAGTACCATCAACGACGATAGCAGGCGTTCCCTGAATACCGAACAGTGAGCCCAGTTCATAATGACGTTTAATATCGATGTCACATTTAGCTGGTTTTACCGCTTTACCGGCAATAGCATCGTCAAATGCGGTCATGCGGTCAGGCGAACACCAGATAGAAGCCATTTTCTTCTCTGCGTCTGACTCAACGCCCTGACGTGGATAAGCCAGATAACGAACAGTGATACCTAACTCATTATAACCGGCAATTTCTTTGTGCAACTTGGTGCAGTAGCCACAGGTGATATCGGTAAACACCGTAACCACATATTTTTCCTGTGGTGCTTTATAAATGATCATCTCATCTTTCAGGGCTTCCATACGTTTGGACAGAATTGGCCCTAATTGATCGGAAGTAGCATTAACCGGCACCGGGCCGCTGATGTCATATAAAGGTCCTTGCAGAATATGTTTACCATCGCTGGAGACGTAAAGTACCCCTCCCTCAGTCAGTACAGTCTGCAACCCGGCAATCGGGGATGGCAGAATCTCAATCTGAGTGGCGCCAAGCTTCTGTTGCAGAGCTTGCTTAATCGCCGCATCATCCGCTTTAGCTACGGAAGTGAATGCTGTCAGCGCCAGCGTTAATAGCAATAAACCTTTCTTCATCATTTTTCCTTTGGAGTATCAGTCCAGAGCCCATCCGGTTAGGCCCGGGGATGGTGCTGTTGGTGTAACTGTTTCAACCGTTCGGTTGCTACATGAGTATAAATCTGAGTGGTCGATAAATCACTGTGACCTAATAGCATCTGTACGACACGCAAATCTGCACCATGGTTCAATAAATGTGTCGCAAATGCATGGCGTAATACGTGAGGTGAAAGCGCCTCACTGTCGATACCGGCCAGCACCGCATAATGTTTAATGCGATACCAAAAAGTCTGGCGGGTCATTTTCTGCCCGCGTTTGCTGGGAAACAGGATATCCAGTGTGCCGCCATTGATCAACCATGGTCGACTATACTGAAGATATTGTTCAAGCCAGTAAACTGCCTCCTCTCCCAGAGGGACCAGCCGTTCTTTATCACCCTTACCAATTGCCCGTACTACGCCCTGACGCAGGCTGACATCACTGATGGTTAGTCCTACCAGTTCAGACACCCGCAGCCCGGTGGCATATAGCACTTCCAGCATGGCTTTATCGCGCAATTCAATGGGTTCTTCAGTACGGGGAGTTTGCAGCAGAGATTCTACCTGAGATTCGGTTAAATCTTTAGGCAATCTCTGTGGTAGTTTTGGCGAAGACAGTAAAGCCGAGGGGTCATCGCTGCGAATTTTCTCGCGATACAAATACTGAAACAGCCGCCGCATGGCACTTAACATGCGCGCAGAGCTGGTTGCCTTATATCCGCCGTCGACTCTGTCAGCCAGATACGATTGCAAATCCAATGCCTGCGCGTTCTCCAGCGTCAGGTCGTGGGCCTGCAACCACTCGCTCAATGCCCGTAAATCCAGACGGTAAGATGCCAGCGTATTCTCTGCCAGATTGCGTTCCAGCCAGAGCGCATCCAGAAATTGTTCAATCAGAATTGTGTTGTCCTGCGCCACTTTTCCTCCTTCGCTGACACTACCTGTTGCTTAATTATGTCTGATAATACCCTATCTGGTATACTTCCCCCTAAACTTCTACCCGTAATAAAGCGATATACACCATGAAGATCGGCCTGTTTTATGGTTCAAGTACCTGTTATACCGAAATGGCGGCAGAAAAAATCCGCGATTTTCTCGGTGAAGATTTAGTGGTTCTGCACAACGTGAAAGACGATCCCGTTACCCTGATGGAACAATATCCAATTCTGATCATGGGTATTCCTACCTGGGATTTCGGCGAACTGCAGGAAGACTGGGATAAGGTTTGGGGAGCGCTGGAGCGCGTTGACCTGCACGGTAAGATCGTGGCGCTTTACGGTATGGGTGACCAGGATGGCTACAGCGAATGGTTTCTGGACGCGCTGGGTATGCTGCATGACCATCTCAAACCGATGGGGGTTAAGTTTATTGGTTACTGGCCAACCGAAGGCTATAACTTTACCAGCCAACGTGCGGTTACACCGGACGGCAGCCAGTTTGTCGGCTTAGCGCTGGATGATGTGGTGCAGTATGACGCCAGCGATGAGCGTATTGAAAACTGGTGTGAGCAGATTTTGGGTGAGATGCAGGAATTGTTGTAGTTAGTGCTAAATGCCGCTTTCTGCGGCATAAGCCATCCCTAATCGCTGTTCAAGCAAGGCATTATCTACTTTTAAATAGATAAAACTGATCAGGTTGTGTTCATTCTGTTTATAGGACTGCCTGAGCTGTTGCACCAGTTCCTCGGCCCTCTCCGATGAGTCAGTCACCGCCAGCAATTTCAGGCCAAAGTCAGGTCTGTGCCGATAAGTTACTCGTTCAATTACAACAAATTGTTGCAGCATGTGTTGTTTAACCATTTGATTAACCTTGTATGTCCCTTTTTTCCTGAAACATTTTACCTGACTTGTTTAGTTATTCTAAACAACCCAAATGTTAAGGGATGCTAAACATATCGTCAATGTGTTTAATTGATGGTTGATGTCATGCTGCCAAAACGTCTTAAGGCCGCCAGAAAAAAAGCTCATCTGACTCAAGAGAAATTAGGAGTTATGGCTGGAATTGATGAATCCACTGCCCGTTCACGCGTTTCTCAGTATGAGAGTGGTACTTATCGCCCGACATTTGAAATGATGTGCTCGATTGCTAAAGTGCTTAATGTACCGGAATGTTATTTCTATACCGTTGATGACAAATTTGCCGAGGCGATTTTGGCGTTATATGAAGCAAACGACGTGAGTTAAAACGGAAATTTTTCAGGATAAAAAAATATGGATAAGCAACACGCCGAAGTCAGTAAATTTTTAAGTTACGTTCTACGCCATCAACCAGAAGCTATTGGGTTAACGCTGGATAGCGAAGGATGGGCGGATATTGATACGTTGATTACCTGCGCCGCTAAAGACGGCAAATACCTTACTCTTGCATTGATTCAGTCAGTGGTTGAAACCAGCGATAAAAAACGATTTGCCCTTTCAGAAGATGGCCTGCGAATCCGAGCCGTTCAGGGGCATTCATCGTCGCAGGTAGATATTCGTTATGAACAACAGGTTCCTCCTGAATTTTTATATCATGGTACTGCTACCCGATTTCTTGATTCTATTCGTGAAAAAGGATTGGTTGCCGGGTCGCGCCAGTATGTGCATCTGTCTGCGGATGAAGCTACGGCGGTTACCGTTGGGCAACGGCATGGTAAGCCGGTGGTGCTGAAAATCAGAGCGCTGGAGATGCATCGGCAGGGGTTGGTGTTTTATCGGGCGGAGAATGGGGTTTGGTTGAGTGGTTCAGTGCCAATTCAGTTTATTACATTTTAAATTTATTCATCTTTAGTCTGTTTGGATTTGTAACGGGCTGATTATTCTTTTGCTAGCATAAGCTAAGAGTCGCTGTTATTAAATTTTAATGGTTAAAGTAAAAGCTATAAATAACGTTCTTTAAGTTTATTCATATAACCTTCAATTTTTACTTTATCATTTGGATGATAATTTATATAGCTATCAGACATGGCTTGCATAAGTCTCACAAAGTGCTGAGGTGTTATTGTTGAGCTTTCATAATCGCCAAACCAGAATATTACTCCATCAAATTCATCCGGGTTATCTAAGTCCTGATCCAGACTACATCCCAATCCTTCACGGATAGTATTGCCAATGCCTCTGGATGCATCATACAGAAATGATGAAAAGCTCATTCTTTGTTTTTTAAGCATAGTTAGAATCAGTTCATATAAGTCTGCCCCATCATTTTTTAGAAAATATTCTTCTTCATTTTCCAACCATTCTATTTTCTCTATCATTTGGCAGTCCTTTGTAAGATAACTACACCATAATTATACTTTTACTATAATCTTGCCTGACTAAAAAATATACGCAGTAAAATAACATGCTTTTTTATATACTTTTTTTGATGCTTACTTAAGTTATATACCTTCATTTTCAGAAATTAGTACTACTACTATTAATCATTATTTGTCTATAAATAATCGTGTTAATATCTTCATCGGAATACACTCCGCCACCTAAGCAAAATGCCCCAGATAATTCTCTTACTTGGTTAACTGAAAGATTAAATGCTTGCATAAAATAATTCATAACAAGAAATGAATTAAAATCATTTAGTTCAGAATAGTCCTGAATTATTTTTATTAAAGAACTAACCTTCTGTCCCTTACTTGCATGATTCCGTAGAAGTTCTAATAATTCTCCATCTAAATTCATCACATAGAATCCATTCAGTTTTTGCCATCCAGAAACATCAACACTAGCAAAGTTTTTATCAACTATGCGAGAAAAATTGAGTTTCGATTAAGGGGATTTATTTAACAAATCTCTACTGTATCAGCATATTCTGGATGCCGATGAAGATAATTTTCACAAGCCAGCCTAACATATTTAAAGCATGCCTCTTCACATACAATGACTATTCAACCACAACTCTATCATTACACTGTGGGATATGTCCCCAACGGCGGCAAAACTCAACCCAGCCCACAGCTCAAAATCAGTGGTAGTTGGCTAGAAGAGCTGGGGTTTACACCCGGACAGCTGGTGACCATTACCATTGAGCCGGGGAGGATGGTGGTTGAATAAAATAGCAATATTTCATAAGCCAAAAACAAAATCCCTAACTTATTAACAGTTACTCTACTACCCTTATAACCACCTTGTTTTCCTTTATTTGAAAACAAGGTGGAGGATTAAATCAAGTATTGAACATCAATTGCAGGTCCATCCGCACCGTTTTTCGAGCCTACTATCGGTATCGGGGTTTAATTTTCCTTCATACCAGTCGTCGGTAATTTCAAGCAGTCTTTTAGCTTGCTCATAATTAATGACTGCTTGTAAAGAGCCTTCGTTACCTTCCTTTACCCATAAATAAACAAGTAATGTAACTTCTGTATGTTCCGTAGGAGTGTAAAATTTAAAAGTACTTATATTCATTAAATTTATAGAATATTTTGACTTCATTGGTTCATTGAAGTAAATGAGTCCACTCGTGAAACCATTAATACTATTGACCTCCATGCTGAATGAAGAAAAATCAGTTCTATCAGATTCAATGAATTTAATAAATTCTTTTATTGGCACTATTTCTTTTTGGTAGTTTTCTTTAGTAAATCCAATCATCGGTTTTACATAGGGTGCCGTTGGAATACTTCCTGCCATAAATACAATCGTATCGCCTGAATTACTCATTCTAAGGTATATACGGTCTGATAATGAATTGAATTCAAGGCCAGGCGTCGCCCATAATATAGCCGTGCTATTATGTGTATATGGAAAATTAGCAATATTATTATTAACCCACCAATTATCCCAATGTGGATGATTTAAAATTTTATCTGTTACAGAGCACCCTGACAAAATCATTGAGATCATAAAAATGTAAAATATATTCATCATTAACTCTTCTAAATTCTATTTTTGTGGAAAAAGGTTTTATTATCAGCCCCACGTTTGCTTTTTAATTCATGATGATCATTCTATCTATTTATATTCTTTCCCACCAAATAATGTTTTATTTCTCGCGCACTCTGTTAATTCCCATGACGCAGGTTTATCCTCTTTACCTTGTGTAATGTCGTTAACTACTACTCCACTAGCATATCGGCCACGTGCAGTGAATATCTCATAACTATGTCCTAATTGCGGAGTAAATGAATTGTAATACTCAAATATCATAGAACCTTTTTTTTCTTGATACCTTACTTTAACTGGCTGTCCCGCTTTAATTTTATATTCCATTACATGTTTGTCTTTTAGTATTGATGTAGCTGGAGATGGGGGCATGCCATCAATTTTTTTATTATACGTAGACTTTATCCCTATAAAATTTATACCTGCGGTTAATGAGTTATGATCGAATTCTTGTAAGCATGAACCTACTTGCTTATATCTTTCGATACTTAAGGGGGTTGCATAATTTTCTACTCTAATCATGGCCACATCATCACTTGCATCATCTTCGAGTGAATTAGTAGTTATGAGGCAACCACTCAAAAGAAAAGATGATAATAATAGTAAAGCAGATTTTAAGTAACTATATTTTAGCATGGTGTATTTCCTTATTAATGAATATGACTTCAGCACCCTAATTACTTAAAATACCGAAGTAATTTATTATATTTACTTTTTCAAATTGAATGTTTTTAAATTTAGCCGCCCCTGAATTTATTTCCACATAGTTATGCTATTGTTCTTATAACCACCTTGTTTTCATTTTTTATTTAAAAACAAGGTGGAAATTAAATCAATTCAGATATTTTGTTGATACATTGCCAGTTTCAAAGAACTCTTTAAAAACAGAAATAACAAAATCAAAATCTTTAGTAAGCTGTCTAGCAGGCCAATAATCTCCATTCACAAGTATTTTATTGTTACTGCCTTTCGGCTCAGAGAATGATCTTACATCTCCACCTAATTCGTTATATTCTAACAGGGTTATTAAATAATACTCACCTTCACCCTCAACACTTAAACGTTCAGGCCCTATATCTTGAGTATTAATAATTCTTAGATGAGTACTCCCTGATTGACCTCTTAATAAATTCAAATACTCTTTCACCATTACCCAAGTAGGTTGAACAATCTCATGATATTCATTATTCAAATGAATAGAGAGTTCATATTCAATTATCATTCCGAAGGTCCTCTATTCTCTATTTTTTTCATACCTTGCTGCCAATACAAGGTATGACCAGTTGATTTCTCGTAAATAGTTAATGAATTTAGACCAGCTTTTTCTGCCATAGAGCGAATATCAGTCATACAGAAGTTACACACGGGTTTTCCTGAAACAACTAACTCCATATTACGGCCTTGCGTCATTCCTTGTTCATAAGCTTGTTGGATCGAACCAACCTCAGCGTGAGCTGTAGCCATATCACCATTAGGATAGTTTTTATCTGGACGTTTATCTATTTTAGCCTGAATAATATTGTTAATTAATGTCGGCCTACTTTGGTCACCTAAATAGAAATCCGGACGATTCCCCTGATTCGTATCAGTAAACACTTTACCCGTTACTGGGTCTGTCAGTTCTGCGGTAACTTTAGGAATCGAAGAATGTGCTTTTGGATCTAATGATTGACTACTTTCCTGCCACAATATTGGTTTCCCCGGTGACGCTATCGCTCCATCAGTTCTTGAAATAACGCTATTCCCTGCCACTCCACCAAAAATTGCCGCAGTTCCTAACCCAACATTCCAGACTCCTTCACCATAACTCCCATCAGAAAGTTGCCCCAAACCATAACCTGCCTGATAAGCTCCGCCTGCCGCTAGTGCAGAACGCGCTACAATTCCCGGCGCACCAGGTAACGCCATTAACGCATCAGTACCTATTATCGCTTGACTGGAATGTACACTAGCTGTTTTAAGATAGCTCAATGCTTCATTATAAGCACTGATATCTCCCGTTGACGCCACAAACGCTTTACCAGCAAGCACTCCCTGAATAGCCTCATTCGCTTTCTGTGGGGTAAATCCATACATGACTTGAAGTTCATAACCATATTGGTCAAGTAAACCAGCCAGTTCTTGTTTCTGGCTTTCTGTCATAGGTTGGCCTGATTGATACAATTCCAATAAAGCATTACTGGCCCGATCTTCATTGGTCAGCTTCACAATATTCAGTGATGCTTCCACCAAATTTTTGCCCGCTTTCTGGTCTTCTATTGATTTAATCAACGTTTCGGCTTTTTCTGGACTCAAGAAATTATTAACTGCCGCATTATACGCAGCTGCCGCAGCCGTCCCCCCATCCGCCGTATTATCAGCTACTAAACCAGCCGCCACTCCAGTCGCGATTGAAGTCATATTAGCAATAAACTGACGCTGAGCTTCTGTCAGATCTTTTGGATTAACTCCGTAAAGGTCTTCTGCTACCACCTTAGCAATTAGCTCACCGCTGGCGGCGCCCAACGCGCCAGACATGCCATTATTCCCTGAACCTTCTGCAACCGCTAGACCCACAATGGCATGACCAATAACTTTGGCAAACAGGTTCGCATTGTTCGGGTGTTCCTCGTCTATCGGGAAATTCTCATCCGCCAGCTTCTTCACGCCCTGAGCTAAAAACGGCGCTGAAGCCGCCGCTGCCGCATTCCCCGCGCTGCCACCACCCATTGCGACAGTAAGCGCCGCACCGGCGGCCTGTATCGCTCGGCCAACATTGCTGCCGGTACCGTAGGTTTCCATCTGTTTCTCATAAGCAGCCTGATACACCACATCATAAGTAGCCTTGTTCAACTGCTCCTGCGTTGGGTTATTTATATCCTGCTTCGCTAAATTATCTCTGGCCTGCGCCTGAATAGCGGGGTCCTTCGATGCAGCCTCCATACTGGCCTTCGCTTCATCCTGCGCATTCTTCACCCCGATATTAGTCGCAATCGTCGTCACTTGCTGCACTATTTGCCCCGCCAGACCAATGGCCTCCAGATTACGCATCTCTTCTTCAGCATTGAAGATTTTCTCCAGCGGATTAGCAGCATTCTCCGTATCACGACTGATGCTGGCAATATCCTGTTTCTGACCCTCCTTATCCCGAATGGTAATAGAACCATCCGCAATCGCCGCATGCGTGGTACTACTTGCACTGTCACCATAGGCCACCACAATCGGCGTTCCCGGAACCCCCGGGAAGCCCAGCGGTGCACCACCGCCCGAGCCAACGCTGACCGACACATGGCTGACGTCATACTCTGCCTTATTCTTAATATCGCTCCAGCCCAGCGTACCGGTATCCAGACTGTTTTTATCTGGCGTAGCTTCAGAGGCAATCACCGCACCGTCTAGCTGAGTATGATTACCCACGGTAATGTCATAACCACCTTTACCGGCATAAATCCCGCTCTGCTCATTGACGCTGGCCCAGGTGCTGTCCATCTTGTCCATGGTGAAGCCCAGACTGCCGTCAAAGCCAGTACCATAACTGCCCGCAATATTCAGCGAGTATTGCTCATAGCTGTAATCATCGGTGTCCTGCAATGAACGCACGGTCAGGTCACGACCCACGTCCATCATCACGGAATCACCTTTCGCCAGCGCACCAATCAGGTTGGTATCCCGACCGCTGATAATGGTCAGATTGTTGCCCGCTTCAAGCTGAGTCTCGGTCCAGTACAGACCGTCTGCATGCATATTCCCTTTCGAGAAGTTAGCATCGGCAAAGAAACGCAGACCGTTTTTACCCCCGCCCCAGCCAAAGCTGACGCCAGCGTTACCGCCGTAGCTCTTATTCTCACTGTCGGTTTTTTGAGTATTGGCCGCCGCCAGCAGGTTAACGTCCCGGTTAGCATCCAGAATCATGTTATTACCGGCATTAATAGCTGAGCCTTTAATGGTGATATCGCCATCAACGCCTTTCTCACCACTACCAGTAGCGGTGATGGACAGATTATTTCCTGCGGCAATGGCAGAGCCCTGAGCCGCCCGAATTTTGGTATCGGTGGTGGATTCCGTATGCTGAGTACCGCCAGAAATACTGATACCCACAAAGCCTTCGCTACCGCTCGGCAGGTCCATCATACCGGCCTGCACCGCCTGAACCGCCGACAGCGCCGCTTTGATTTCCTGTAGCGCCTTGATTTTACTGTCCTGAGTGTCCTGCACCTGTTTCGCTTCGGTTACTGCGGCGTTTAGCGCACTGCCAGCAGCGCCGGATAGTGCAACCGTCATACCCGACTGGGTACGCTCGTACTTGTCGTGAATGCTGGTTTGGTTTTCCACTGACTCAATGGTCACATTTTTACCCTTCAGGCTGATATCCTGCTGAGCGATAACGTCTGAGCCTTTGATGGTCAGATTATTTCCCGCACTTAAAGTAACATTACCTTCTGTACTGCCTACGGTACTACCCAGTTGAGTGACACGATGGCTAATATTGGTCGACTTTTCATCTATCTTGCCATATGTCACCCCAATCCCACCGGAGCTCATCATGCCACTCTTTTTCTTACGAACTATCTCCAGATCATCCTGCTGCTCTTGGGCTGTACTCAGTATCAGGTCGTGACCGGCGTTTAATGTCATATCATGGGTACTGGTGACCTGACTACCTTCAACCCGCAGGTCGTTTCCGGCATTCATGATGACTGTATCACCACTAAAGTTGCTGCTTTCTGCCGAAAGAACATCATGCACCACCTGCTTGGTAGTCACGGTTTTGGTCATGCCGCTGCGGCTGGTGGATTTGCTGGTACTCTCCACATGGTCAGTCGACTGGCCAGTCGTAATATTAATATCGTTTCCAGCTACCACGGCCAGTTGACCATCAGCCTGAACCTGTGCCGCTTTCGCATTGATATCATTTTTCGCTGACAGAGTGACATTACCGCTACTGCTAATCTGGGTACCAATATCCTGCGAGCTGGCCTCTTTACGCGAGCTGTTCTTACTTGCGGAGATATAGTCGCGCTGCTTTTCTTCCGTCACGGTATTCATATTCAGGTCATGACCCGCAGCGATATATGTCTCGCTATTCTGACCGGCGTTAGTAATCAATGCCGCCGTCAGATTAATATCATTACCGGCTGAAAGCTGTAGCACTCCATTGTCATTATTGACCGACAAGGCCCCGACCTGATTGATATTGGTATGAGATGAGCGGTTGATTCCGCCTTTTTCGTTATGGTTGGTGGTGGTGGTAATGTTGATATTATTACCGGCCTGAAGTTTCAGACTGTCAAAGCCCTGCATCAGACCACCAATATTATTAATATCGTTATTTGCCAGCAGCGCTACGTTATTACCGCTGATGATACCGCCCATATTTTGAATATTCTGCGCCAGCACATTCAGCTTATCCCCCGCCAGAATACGCCCCTGATTCACCAAATCATTGCTTAGTTGCAAATTGACTTGCTTACCCGCTAAAAGAGCACCGTTACTATCAATATCCTGCGGCCTGACCATGGCATATACCTGCGGCACCAAAACCGTCTGAATACTGCCATCCGGTAAGGTTACGTCACGGCTCACCAGCCAGACGATATCCGAGGTCAAATTAGCCATCTGCTCTTTGGTTAACGCTACCCCTAACGACAGGTTGTACTTTTGAGCAAATTCAACGCCACTGTTCATCAGTGCCATATACTGCTCTTCGTCATTGGCGTAACCGTTTAAAAAACGCTGCCCCGTCAGGCTGATAATCTGGTCACTGATCAGACGCTGCTCGTAGTAACCATCACCCAAACGTTTATGCATATTATTCGGATCGGCCTTTAACTGGCTGGTCATATAATCCGAACCTAACCAGCGCTTAAGCTGGGTAAATTTAGGATCGGTTTCTACCAGATACAAACCGCCGACTGCCGGATTGATTTTATACAGACTGGCATTGGGTAATGTCAGACTCAAACTCGGTGGACGGGTCACTATGCTGACATCTTGCATGCCATCCACACCCGCCAGCTGAATATTCACGCGATCAATACTGATGCTACCAATGCCACTACCTGGAGCCAAACCTTCCTGACGCGCATTAATCGATGCTCCACTGCCATTGGGTTGGGTATTGCCAGCAGTTTCCGATGCTTTTAACATGATATCCTGATACACGGCTGCCGGAGAGTAGTCGTAATCATGATGTCCCTGCACCCGTACACCACCGATTGGGGTTGAATATCGATGCTGCATAATCCCCGATTCAGTAATGACACGAGTACCCGCAATTTCCGTATTATTCAGGGTATTAGCCGCAATGTTTAATACATTTCCCGCAATGATTTGGCTCTTATCGTTATTGACCGTATCCGCAATAATCAACAAGTTACCACCAGCTAAAATTTTCCCCGGGTCGGTTTCGATAATGGCGTTTTCCTGGGTGGTTCGGACATAGGTAAACTCCCAATAGTCATCGTCTCCCCTATCCGAATCCGGCGTATAGAGTGTGGAAACGCCGCGGCTGTTATAGGTAAAGCTCACTTCATCAAGGAAATAGTGTCGACTGCTGGCATTCATTGCGTACTCAAGAATATTTTCCTGCGATACGACTCGAAACTCGGTCAAAAAGTGGTCATTAACGTTATTCACCACTCCCATCGACAACTTCAGGTCCCCTAACGCTTCAATCGTCGCACTGTGGTTATTCAACACCCCACCCATACCGGTGGCGTTGCTGTTCTCATCCAGTAATCGACCAATGGACATATTGCCACCGCTGAATATTAACGAATGGGTGTAATTGTTTAAGGTACCAACCCCCATATCCAGAGTTTCACGACCGGCAATAGTGGCGGCGGTGCCGCCCTCTTCCCGGTTATTAATCACATCAGCCTGTAAACCCAGCCAGGTTCCGTAAATACGACCGGTGCCATAGTTATCGATTTGACTGGCTTGCAGGTGGGTCAGTAATCCGTCAATCAGCCCTCTGTTGCTTAGAAGTCCACTCAATGTGAGGTTGGTGGACTGGGCACTGATAACCCCGGCAGCATCGTTGGTTAGCGATCCGGCATTAAGATGCATATCACCCGCATACAACTGGCCGCCAAGGTTGCTCCAGTGGCCGGTGGTTTGTGCATTGAAGGCATTGTTAACGTAAAGCTGTGCAAGGTTGGTGTTAATATCTCCGCTATGCGCCTGTAGATTCGCCGCGCCAGCGCTTACCAGACCATCGGCAAGATTAATGCCGTTGGCATCCACATTCAAAGTGCCGGAAGCCAGAGCCTGCCCCTGCAAATCGACAGACTGGGTACTGATAATAGTGATATCACCAGTGTTTGCCAGTTGACCGTTGCTTTGTACACCGGCAGCCAGCAGGGCATTGCCGCCGTTGCTGAAATAATGGCCCGACAGGGTAATATCGTCTAGCGCTGCCAGCGTTGAGGTATTGCTGATGTCCCCAAGAGCATGCAGATTAAGTGTCCCACCGCTGTAGAACTGGGCATGGTTATCAATGCGCTGTCCGGCGCTGAAATCCAGCCCGGCAAAGGCATAGATATCGGCTTGATTGAGGATATTTCCGCTGGCATCCACTAACAAGGCATCTTCACTGCGCAACAGGTGGTTATTGGTAAAGCTGCCATCGGTAAGGTATTTTCCTGCTCCCTGACTGTACAACGTACCGTTATTAAGAATATCACCACCGGCGCTAAGCGTCAGATCACGGTCAGCACCTAGTGTGCCGTCATTGGTCATTGCCCCGGCAACGTTAAAGGAGGCGTGACCTTTGGCATAAATAGTATTGCCGTTATACAGGGTATTTTGGGTGGTCAGAGATAAATCGCTACTGCTGTTGATGGTACCGCTGTTAGTGACGCGTCCGTTGGCGGCTACCGACATTGCATCACCGCTGTACAGGGTGCCGGTATTAAGCAACATACCCGGCGAAGTCAGGGACAAACGGCTGTCAGAACCTATCACCCCATGGTTGGTCAAATCGCCACCGGTGTTAAGGGTAGTCTGACCTTTACCGTACAGCATCTGGTTATTAAACAGTGCTCCGTAAGTGCTCAGATTAAGTTCACCGTCTGCACCAATGGAGCCATAGCTGGTCACCAACTGGTTTGCAGTTAATGACAGGTTACCTTTACTGTACATCGTGCCGTTGTTATATAGCGCACCCGGTGTAGTCAGGCTCAATAGTCCATCTGCTGCCAGTGTGCCGTTATTACTGACCGTACTACCTGCGCTCAAGCGGGCATTGCCTTTAGCATAAATCGTATTGTTACTGGAGAATTCACCCGCTGCATTCAGGGTAATATCCCGATCAGAGCCCAGGGTTCCGCTATTTAACAGATTACTGCGGCTTTGTGCCTGCACATCGCCACCGGCGTAAATTGCTCCGGTATTGTTAATATGGCTGGCAGACAGGGTCAGTCCCAATCCGGTATCAATAGTTCCACCGTTTAACAGCGCATTTTGAATGCTAAGGGAAGCTGCATCCGCAGAATAAATGCTGCCGTAACTGGTCATCCAGTCGCCGCTATCGATACTTAAAAAGCCACCGCTACTGATTTTTCCGCTGGCGGTCTGATTGATATATCCCGGTGTGCTGATGGCGGTACGTCCTTTGCCCTGCACAGTACCATTGTTATCAATACTGTTGGCAGATACCCGAAGCGTCTGACCAGAAGAGAGGGTTCCGCTGTTATTCAATTTACGACGACTGCTGACAGTGGCGTTACCGTCTGCCGCAATCACACCCTGACTGGTCAGGTTGCCCTGAGAGGTCACATTAAGCTGCCCGGTGGCACCCATTTGGCCGGAGCCGGTGTTAACCACATCGCCCTGAGCAGTAATCTGAACTTCGTTTTTACCAAACAGCGTACCGCTGTTGGTCAGCCCTTGCTGAGTGGTCATCGTCAGGTTTTGTGCACTGCTTATCGTTCCGCTATTTTCGATACGACCATCGGCGGTCAGCACTACCGAACCGGCCTGCGTACCGATATGCCCGGCATTGCGAACACCTACGCCGTTTTCAGTGCCCACCATGCGGATAGTATTGGCGTACATGCCACCCAGTGCCGCCACATCCACCGAAAACTGCGGGCTGGCTGCATCGTTACTACCCTGCTTTTCAATCTGGCTGGTATCGGCGCTGACCTTGTTCTTGCCTGTGACCACATTAAGCTCATTGGCCCACACACCCGCATTCACATTCACCGACTGGGCGATAATATCGGTATAGCTCTGCTGGCTACTGTCCATTCCTTTGCCCTGAATGGTCACATTGCCCTGCTGGACGTTGTAGCCCTCCAGTTGACCATTCACCAGATTTGGCGTGCCGGTAGTCAGGGTGGCGCGATTGGCGTTAATAAAACCACAGCCATCACAGGTAATACCCGATGGGTTGGCTATTACCACCTGAGCTTTCTGCCCGGCGACTTCCACATAACCGTTTAACTGACTCGGATTACGAGAATTGACCTCATTAAGAATGATTTTAGCCCCGCCGCGTATGACCTGCGGGTTGCCGTCAACATAGCCGCCCAGTTGGGTTTGTACCGGTGCGGCTGAGTTATTAAGAATGGCGCCACGGTTATCCACATCAAACTGGCTGTAGGTATTGCGCGATACACCTGCGGCGCTCGGTGTCTGGATATTCACCTGTGGCGTGCCGTTAGCACTGCCGATGACCGTTGGCTGCTGGTTACCCGGCGCACTGTGGTCTGCCACGATATCAGCCTGTACCGGCAGGCTGATAGCCAGTAACCCCAATGCCATACTGGTAAACAACATCAGGGGATTAAGGCCAGCAATCAGCTGACTTAAGGTATGTCCGGCTCCGGATGAAACCCGGGTATTTCCGGTTGAATGGGATCCGGCAATCTCCGGCACCACCATTAACTGACCACGGGCCCGGTTAAAAATAACGCGGTATAAATTCTTGTTCATTAGTGAAATCCTTTTACTATTCTTTTTTTAGTTATTCACATCTGCCAGCGACAGGGTTACTGATTTAACTTTTGAGCTAACAGAGCCAGTGTCATCTCGTCTTTGATAACCGGATGCTCCCTGTACCACTGTTCTCGTTCCTGTCGTCGGGTATTCTTGCCATACCAGGTTTTGGTCTGATAGTTTTTTGTTTTGTGATAAATCATTCGACCAAAATGTTCAGGAAAAATGATATCGGTGATAATTCGCTTCATCGCTATCGAATGGCCAAATGGCGCTATCCAGTCGTGGATCCATAAGCGCTCACCACTGGTCCAGTCCTCTTCTCTGAACATTAAGGCATCTTCAGTAAAGTAGTGGCATTCAGCCTGCTCATCCATCCATGCCCATGACAGAAAAAACACCGGCTTATTACCTTCACTGACTAAAACAAACTGCTGATTTTTAATAATCGGCAGCAACAGGGTCGGTAGCGTATTCAACGATGCAGTATTGTGTTGTGGAGAGTGCATCCATAACCAGACCGATGCCCCCAGAACCTCCGCTTCGTTTATTTCACCACCCAGCATCAACGGGGCGGTGATATGAAAGTTTCCATATTTCATCTCGCGCCTCCTTAATACTGCCAGTTCAGGTTAAAGCCTAACGTTACCGGATCGGTTTTAAAGCCATCCGGTTTTGAGGTGGGAATACCGGCAAACAGATCATAGCTGGTATTGAAGGCATAACCTCTTAACCCCAGTACAGCCCCCGCCAGATGTTTCCCCAGCAGGTACTCACTTCCCCCACCGCCCACTTCGCCGTAGTCCAGCCCTACATAGAGCTCCTGAGACGGTAGCGGCGTTTGCCATGCCAGTTCATTACGGGTGAACCAACCCCGATCGGCGGACAGACTCAGTTCACCGTCATAACCCCGCACCGTATAGCGACCGCCAATGGAGAAGCGGTCCTGAGAGGTCAGACTGGTGGAAGAAGGAAGCTGGCGCTGGTACTGGCTGCGAAAGCTGAATTTCTGTTCCAGCAAGCTGAAAGGCACATCCAGATTGGCGGAAATCTGAGCTATTTTGCTCAGGGCCGTCGCCAGACCGGTGTACTCTTCTGGCGCAGGTTGTGCGCCAAACCAACGGGTACCCTGTTGGTAGCTCATTCCCATATCCAACGTGGCGGCGTAAATATAGTGGCGATGTTGCAAACCCAAACGCCAGGCCGAGGTATTACGGCGTTGAACTTCTACTTCCGTGTCATTGATATAGTTACGGGTCGATTTCAGCAGCACATCGTACGTCAGAGTGGTTTTTTGTGAGGCATCTCGATGCAACAGACGGCTCAACCCAAAAGTCAGATTGTTGCTGTCTCCGCTGTAGTCATAATTCTCAATCAGACCTGCTACTTTCTGGTTGTAGCTGTAACTACTGGTGGTGACATTAAATCCCCAGTAGCCATAAGGCACGGAATAGTGAGCGGTATAGTTATGGCTGCCCCGGTCATTTTTCCATTGCAGATCATGACCGCCGGAAATATAGAAGGTATCACTGAGGGATAGAGGATTATCCACATACAGGGTTAATCCTCCCTGATAACGACCGGTGCTGGTGGTGCCGGAATCGTCCAGCGATGCACCCAGTCGCCAGTGGCGATCCTGTTTCCAGCTAATAGCCAGATCGGTTTCTCCCGGCTCGGCGCCCGGCAGCATATTGACATCCGCCTGCGCAGTGGGAACCCGTCGCAGGTTCTCTATTCCCTGTTCAATATCCCGCAGATTAAGCAAATCCCCTTCCGATATCGGCAGAGTATTAAACGACTGAATATAGCCACTACTTTCAGGGGTAAACAGAATACGACTGACTTTACCTTCCAGAATTTGCAGTTTCAGCTCACCGCTGTTCACATCCTGCGGTGGCGCTAATACCCGACTGGTGATATAGCCCCGGTCCACTAACCGATTTTGAATGGCGCTCATCAGCAAATTGATGCCTTTACCACCAATACATTGCCCTTTAGCCTGATCGGCTACGCGCTGTAGCAGCAACCAGTTAGTTAAGTAGTCGCTACCGCTTAATGTCACCTGATTGATGGTGATACAGTTCGCTTCCTGTGGAAATTGAGCAATTGCAGAGCTACCCGCCGGCAGCTTTATACGCACATCAGGCTGCTCAGGCGCAAGTTGTTGCTCCAGCGCTTTTTGACGTTCTTGCTGATGGATAATTTGCTGATTATTGATGTTGTTCAATTCAGGAGCTGAATGAGCATAAAAGGCAAGTAGCAGTAGCGCCGCAGGCCCCCAGACACGTAGAAAAATTCGCTTCCGATGAGCGAAACTGAGATTGGTTTTAAAAGGCATACCTTGTCCGTGGTTATTATCTGTTATAAATAACTAAATCCACCGCATAATCACATTTAGTTATTATTTCATTTTCATCCATGTGAGTACGAATTATACAAGATGGATACACCACTTTATACCTGTTAAAAATACTAGTTTTTTTATAATAAATAATGAATTAAAAAAGGCGGGAAATTTAATTAATGAAACTATTTTCACTGTAAATAATTTAATTTATCCAATTGATATTTAATTAAATTTAAAATAAAAAAACGATTGTAGCTCATCCTTATCAGTTGCTGTGTTTAAGGATTTAAAAACATAACTTAAATTGAATAATAAAAGCAGATGTCTCTCTCAGAATCGAAGATGAAAATGTGTGGCAACTACATCGAAACAATATAGTGAAATGTGAAAAACCCCGCACTCAAACTTTGGTTGAAATACGGGGTTAGACAAGTTTACTGCTGACTATATATCAGTTCAGAAATATCATTTCCATAACCGATACTTTCTTCGTTCCAGACTATCTTCACCCTGTTCTGCCACTGGCTCAATATTGGCATCACCGGAAGGTTGCATACCGCCACCTGAGGTAGATGTCGTTGATGCGGCTGGCGATGCTGGCGATGCTGGCGATGCTGGCGATGCTGGCGATGCTGGCGATGCTGGCGATGCTGGCGATGCTGGCGATGCTGGCGATGCTGGCGATGCTGGCGATGCTGGCGATGCTGGCGATGCTGGCGATGCTGGCGATGCTGGCGATGCTGGCGATGCTGGCGATGCTGGCGATGCTGGCGATGCTGGCGATGCTGGCGATGCTGGCGATGCTGGCGATGCTGGCGATGCTGGCGATGCTGGCGATGCTGGCGATGCAACCTTGTACCAGTCCAGGCGACGTGTCAACGTCATAATGACAGCCAATACAACAAACAGTAATCCGGCACCCAACAACAGAGCATTGTCTTCAGACTGCAGCAGCACATACAGTACCGCGTACAGAATCAATAACCCACCGGCAAAACTGATCCCACGCCATACCCCTTTCAAAACCGCACTTAAATAGAAACCAATCAGGCTGCTACAGCTTACCGCTGCAATACAATAAGCCCAGGCAAAACCAATACGCTCCGAAAGTGCCAGCAGAATAACGTAGAACACCATTAACGCTGCGGCTACCAGCAGATATTGCATAGGGTGAATTGATAGTGACTTCAACACCTCGAACAGGAAAAAGGCCACGAAAGTCATGCTGACAAACAAAATGGCATACTTCACCGTACGCGTGTTCAACTGGTAGTGATTAACCGGCTCAATAAAGCTGGTACTGAAAGTTGGAAAGCCCGATATCCTGCTACCTTCGCTGTATTCCGTTTCAGTATAACTGTATGAACCTGACGAGCGTGACTGAGCCTGGCTTCTGCGAATATCACTCATATCATAACGACCAAAGTTGTTATTGATATTATTAGCCAGCCAGCTGCTCTCCCAACTGGCGGTAAAGCCCTGCTCGGTAACTTCACGTTTCTTCGGTAAGAACTGCCCCAGGAAGTTTGGATGTGGCCAGTTACCGCTAAGATTAAACGTTGAGGTTGCCCCAACCGGCATCAGTGCCAGATGTCCCGTACCCTGTAGAGAAACGGTGAATTCAAAATCCAGCGGCTGCGGGGAAGTCAGCACAGCCTCAGGGAAGACAGTATGCATCCCCTGTGGAAATTCTGAATATTTAGTTCCGGATTGAAACATGCTCTGGTGCTGATTAAGTTTAGCGGTTGGTACGGCCGTAATACCGCGGGAATCCGCCAGCGCTAATACCAGATAAGGTTTCTCATAGGTGATTTTGTCACTATTAACAAAGTTGACTTTACCAAAGGAGCCTTTGAACTGTAGCTGACTCTGATAAACCTGAGTCTGATAAATCCCTACCTTACGTGGTTCTACATTTACGCTACCATCAACCGCTAAGTTATCCGGCAGGAAGTAGCTCTGCCCTTGTACCCGGTTGACTTTTTTTATCGTTTTTCCTTTTTTGGTGCCATCACTGACAATTTCTGTCTCCAGACGCACATAAGGAACCACTAATATTGGCCCAATAACCGTCTGTTCACCGCTGGTTCCATCTTTAATCTGACTAATGACGCTTTCCCGATATTGATTACGACCATCAATCATCTCCAGCACCATGCTGATAGGTACTAACATCAGTAACGTTAGCACTATAAGTACAAAAACTTTCCAAAATAACGTTGATTTAAACATCACCAAACACTCCTGTTCCCTATTATGGCGTCAGGATAAATGTGCTGAGTGAACAGATGATGATGTTGTGTGAAGGCAGTGTGAAGTAACGGGGTTATATCAAGTCAGATGACTTACTTTTCTTTCACCGGCAGAATAAAAATGGCTTTTGCACCACCCTGTTCGCCGTTCACCAGACGAATGGTTCCCTGATGGATGGATGCCACTTCCCGCACAAAGCTCAGGCCCAGTCCGGTACTTTTCTCTTTATCCGGACGAGGAAGGGAATAGAAGCGATCGAACACTTTATCCAGCGCATACTCCGGCATGCCCGGACCACTATCTGCCACAATAATTCGGTAATGTTTATCAATAAACTCACCGCTAATGGCAATGTCTCCCCCTTCTGGCGTGAAGTCCAAAGCATTGTCTAACAAATTACTAAAGGCTTGTTCCAGTAGCAGTTTATCGCCACGAACGCTAACCGGAGCATCAATCTGGCTGGTTAACTGAATTTTACGATGGGTAATCTGCGCCTCTTTGGCAGCAATCACACTGTGCAATACGTCCGCCAAATCGACCGGTGCCAGCTCTTGTCGAATTCGGCTCTCCACCTGAGCCTGTTGCAGCATGCGGTCAACCAACAATTGCAGTCGTTCATTTTGCTGTTGAATATTGCTGATAAAGTGCAGTGCCACGGGCTTTGGTGGCATCTCCTGCAAGATCTCTGCCGCACCGCGAATGGCAGCCAGCGGGCTTTTAAGCTCATGGGTTAGGGTATGAACGTATTTTTCGATATAGTCCTTACCTTCCAGCTTAATTCGCATACTCTCCAATGCACGGGCCAGACTGGATAACTCCGGGCTATCCATTTTCGGCAGAGTTGGTGCATTGCCGTCGGCCACTTCACTGGCGTAGCGCACGAGACGAGAAATAGAACGGTTAATCCACCAGACAAAACCAGCCCCAATTACCAGTGCGATACCTAATAAAATACCACCGGCAATCTCCATACGGCGTTCACTGCGGCGAATAACTGGCTGCATGGTCTGATTGGGTTTGGATACGGTGAGTGACCCAATTATCTTACCGTCAGAGGATTTAATCGGTGCAGCCACATACATGACGGAAGTACTTTCATCTTCAGGATCAATACGGGTGCTACGCGCGCCGTATTTCCCTCTTAAAGTCAGGTAAACATCATTCCAGCGCGAATAATCCTGCCCCAACGCTTCGCCGCTGGAGTCAAAAATGACGATACCCTTACTGTCGGTAATGTAGACCCTATACTCCATGCGATTTTTAACGATATGGTCAATCTGAGCACCAATTGGCGTACGGTTAATATCAAAGAAAGCCTGGGCAATATGGCCTTTACTAAGGTTACGATTACGAATGTCCTGCTCGGCTATTTGCGCCAGAAGGTTTGCGGTATCTACCATCATGCCTTCTGTTGCACGCCGCACGCCTGGCTTCACTTCCTGAACAAAAATGTTCATCACAAAGTAACCGGCCACGGCCACAATCATAAAAAAACCGAGCAATAAGCGAAAACCGATCCTCATTTATCAGGACTCAGGCTATATCCAAGACCGCGGTGGGTCTGAATCGGATTGGTTTCTTCTGATATTACGCGCAGTTTGGCTCTTAAGGTTTTGATATGGGTATCCACGGTACGATCCAGACTCTCTTCTGCATCCTGCCATACCAAATCCATCAGTTGCTGACGGGAGAATACCCGACGCGGTGATTTAATTAGTGTTCTTAACAGCAAAAATTCATAGCGGGTTAGCAATAGTGTCTGGCCGCAGAAGGTAATAGTGGCACCCTCTTCATCCAGCCCAAATGCACCATAGCTGGGCAACATCCGCTGCTGTTTTTCCAGACGGCGCAGGATAGTTCGAACTCTGGCGCTAACTTCACGTGGAGAGAAAGGTTTGGCAATATAATCATCAGCACCAATTTCCAGACCAACAATGCGATCCAGTTCTTCACTGCGAGCAGTCAGAAAAATCAGCGGCAGATCGGCAGATTGAGCCAGCATACGGCGACACAGGTCAAAACCATTAATATCCGGTAGTCCAACATCAAGAATAGCCAACGCCGGACGGCTCTGGTTCAGGGCTGTCAGCACAGGTTCACCACGTTCAAACCAACGCACCTCAAAACCATCCGTCTCTAACGTATAGATTAGGGTATCCGCGATGCTTGCTTCATCTTCAACCAGCCAAATTAGTGACATAACCTTATTCCATATCCTTTCATTCGGGCTACCGGTGCCCTTTCCATCGTTTTTTTAATGCTTATTTTGTTGTTTATCAAGCTGAAGAAGATGAAAACGTAAGCTACTCCATGCTTCAGCATCCATACTGTCAATCGCCAGCCAAACGCGACGGCGGGAATATTTTCCGGAGACAGAAGCAAGCTTCAACATAACGCCCCATTTTAACATCATCGGTTTCCCTGATATGCGCCACTCTTCACGGTGCCACTGAATATCGTAATTACTCAGCAGTATCATCTCACCCTGCATTCGCTGTATGTGACGCTGACTGCGCAGACAATCAAAAATGACCAGAGTGACCAGCGTTAACCACAGCGGCCAATAGCCGTCATTCCACGGAGAGAGTAACACTAACAGCACTAAAGCGCCGTGTATCAACAGTGAAATGCATTGGGTTTTCCAGGAAACCCGAATGTCACTATGCCAGAGAACTACGTTCGGCATTTTTTTTCTGAATCATTTTGATCATACGAGCCATATCCGCCTCTTCCGGTATCGCCTGATTCATTAACCAGCGATACAGCTGAGGATCTTCACATTCCAGTAAACGAATAAATACCTGCTTGTCAGCATCCGACAGGTTGTCATAGTCATTTTCAAAAAATGGCATGATAGCAATATCCAGCTCGCGCATTCCGCGGCGGCACGCCCAGTGAATTCGGGTTTTATTATTAATATCCATTATGGCTCTTACTCATATCAGGTTACGTGGTGGTGTAGAGTAACAATTTGGCTCGGATTTGGGAAAGGCTACAGATAAAGTTAGCTTAAATTTGCCATAAGGATCGAAATTGTTGTGCCAAATCTGACTTATACTCGATAGAGCATGATGTTTTCCCGAATTCAACATAGCGCCTTCACTAACGAAAAAATTTCCAGTGAAAGAACCACGATTCTTATACTGCATTTTGTTATTGTTAAGTAAACTATGCCACAGCTTAATGCCGTAATATGGCGGCTCCCTGAATTTGTTATCCGGGCTCATCTGTATATCGTTCTATTTATGTTGGAGTACCTATGACTTATAAATCCCCACTACCTTCTCAGTTAGCCTGTCCATCCTCTGACCTGTCGCTGACTCTGATTTCATTAGAAGACTGGGCTCTGGTAACCCTGAGCGGTGAAGATAATCGTAAGTACTTACAAGGGCAGCTTAGCAATGATGTATTTGCCCTACAGCCGGAGCAGCATCAGTTAGCCGCTCACTGTGACGCTAAAGGAAAAATGTGGAGTGCCATTCGTCTGTTCCAGTACGGCGATGCTCTGGCCTACCTGCAGCGTAGCAGCCTGTGTGATAACCAGCTCACCGAGCTGAAGAAATATGCGGTGTTCTCGAAAGTAACCATTGAACGAAAAAATGATGCGGTACTTCTGGGGGTGGCCGGTGGCAACGCCCGGTCGATGCTGTCGTCCTTTTATGCAACCTTGCCAGATGCCAACACATCCGTTGTTCAACAGGGTGATACCTGCATTCTACATTTTCCTCTGCCAACCGAACGCTTTCTGATCGTAACCACACAAGATGAAGCCAACAGTTTGTACGGTTATTTGCTGGGTAAAGCCGCACTGAATGACAGCCGCCAGTGGTTGGCCTTGGATATCGAAGCCGGTATTCCAGTAATTGACAGTGCCACCAGCGATGAGTTTATTCCTCAGGCCACCAATATTCAGGCGCTGGATGGTATTAGTTTTACCAAAGGCTGCTATAGCGGGCAGGAGATGATTGCCCGCGCCAAGTACCGCGGTGCAAATAAACGTGCTATGTACTGGCTGGCGGGTAAAGCTCTGAGTTTGCCAAATACCGGAGACGATCTGGAATTACAGTTAGGAGAGAACTGGCGCCGCACGGGCACTGTACTGGCCTCAGTCAAACTGACTGACAGCACAATTTGGGTACAGGCCATATTAAATAATGATTTGGATAGTGATGCCGTTTTGCGAGTAAAAGATGATGTAACCAGTCACTTAGCTATTCAACCGTTACCTTATTCGCTGGAAAAAACCGACAAAGCATAATATTCAATGGCTTCCTGCTACTTTGCAGGAAGCCAGACTCTCATCAGGCAATATACAGATAAATAGCCAGAAAATGGCACACGCTACCACCCAGAACGAACCCGTGCCAGATAGCGTGGTTAAATGGAATTCGTTTATTAACGTAGAAAATAACGCCCAGGCTATAAATTATCCCACCTACCGCTAATAACCCAACTGCACCCACCGATAGTTTCACTGCCATCTGATAAATCACCACCAGAGAGAGCCAGCCCATCCCCAGATAGGTCACCAGCGATACCACTTTAAAACGGTGAGTAAATGCTAACTTAAACAACACGCCAATAAGCGCCAGACTCCAGATAACCACCATTAGCCCCTGTGCCAGTGGAGAACCTAATCCCACCAGTAAGAAAGGAGTATAGGTACCGGCAATCAGCAGATAAATCGCGCAGTGATCAAACACTTTTAGCCGACGCTTAGCCGCCTGATTAGGGATGGCATGATAAAGCGTTGAGGCAAGAAACAGCAGAATAATGCTGCCGCCATACAGGCTATAGCTAGTAATTTCCAGGGAACCGGCATCTTTACCGATAGCCTGAGTTAAAAGCAGTACCAGCCCGACAATACCTAAAATAAATCCAATGCCGTGGCTAATACTATTGGCAATCTCTTCGGCTACTGAGTAGCCCTGTTTAACAGACGCTGACATACGGTGACCTTTTATTCAGGATAAAAACAACGTCGATAGTTTTGATATTCACAACCGATATCAGAGTATATGAGAATCATTTCAGTGTACACATGTAAGCTGAATATTTTATGTAAATCTGTGGAAACATTTAACGATGGAAAAATGGCTGAGAATAAAAGGGTTATGGTTTCAGCGAATGTTGTGATTAAACAGCAACGGCAGCCTTTCAGGGGCTGCCGTTGATTATCAGATGAATAACGCTCACATAGGGAGCATCATCACTTCAATTATTATTGACCTGGTTCCGGATCCGCAATACCGCTACCGTATCCCGCCATCTTACCCAGCTTAATCACAATCGGTGAAAGCAGCAGTAATGCAGCAAGGTTTGGTAACACCATCAGGCCGTTGAACATATCTGCCATTTTCCATACCAGCTCAACATTAAACAGTGAGGCAACAAAGATAAAGCAGATCACCAGGAACTGATAAATACGAACGGCGGACGTTGAACTAAACAGATAACGCACGTTATTTTCCGCATAGTAGTACCAGCCGATAATGGTGGTAAACGCAAAGAAGAATAACGATGCGGAGATAAACAGACTACCGAAATGACCGAACACATAGGTGTAAGCCTGTTGGGTAACAGTAATGCCCTGACCACGGAAAATACTCAGGAAGGATTCACCAACGCGGCCTGCCGCATCCCATTCCTTCATCCCCGAAGTAATGATCACCAGTGCAGTCACGGTAACAATAACGCACACCACGAATACACCCATCATGGCAATAAAGCCCTGTTGTTCCGGTCTTGCTACCCGGGCAACGGCGTGAGCATGGGGAGTAGAACCCATACCGGCTTCGTTAGCAAACAGGCCCCGGGCAATACCAAAACGCATCGCTTGCTGAATACCGATACCAACACCACCACCCACTACTGCCTGTGGATTAAATGCTGCAATAAAAATCGACTCAAAAGCAGGCAAAACATATTGGTAGTTAAATGCCAGAATAGTAAAGGCACCAATCAGATAGCAGATCGCCATAATTGGCACTACTTTCTCACTGAAAGAAGCAATGCTGCGAATACCACCGATAATCACCACACCGGCAACGATAGCCATGATAACGCCCATCAGCCAGTTTGGCACACCAAGAGAGCTGTTAAAGGCAGAAGCAATCGCATTAGACTGCACCATATTACCGATGAAGCCTAAAGCAAAAATAATCAGCACGGCAAAAACGCAGGCCAGCCACTTACACTTTAAACCTTGCTCAATATAGTACGCAGGACCGCCAACGGTCTGTCCATTTCTATCTTTGGTTTTGAATTTTTGCGCCAGAATGGCTTCAGCATAGATGGTAGACATCCCCAAGAAAGAGGAAACCCACATCCAGAAAATAGCTCCCGGCCCACCGGCCAGAATTGCCGTTGCCGGCCCTGCCAGATTTCCTGTTCCTACCTGACCTGCAATGGCGGTTGCCACAGCCTGGAATGAACTCATCCCATGTTTGCCAGCTTTATCCCCTTTAAGTGACATTCCGCCAAACAGCGCTTTAACGCCGGAGCCAAAATGTCGAATCTGGATAAAACCTAAACGAATGGTGAAATAAATCCCTGTTCCGCATAACAGGAATATCAATAGGTGGTCCCAGAGCAGGCTATTAACCTGATCGACCAGTTGCTCAAGTATCTCCATACTTTAGTTTCTCTTAGTTATGTTGTGTGTTTGCTTGCTATTTTTACGCGTGCGTTATCGCACGTCATTTTTGTATATGAGTAGTCTGTCACTTTTCTCATTCTGACAGCCTGACATACCCTATCAAAACACCAAGGGAACGAACCTTGGTATATCAGTAAGATATACAAGTGAGCGCCGCAAAATGACAGAGAAAGAAAACACCTCCCCATATTGCGGGAAATATAACACTAATAATCAAGCGTTGGATAGGGTTATTCCAAACTGGTAGTTAGTACACCATTGTAATTATTTACATGTGCGATAGTGAAAATGATCACATTTTCATCTGATAAACATGGCTAGTTTTGATATTAAGATTGATGATGCATTGCCAAAATAATGATGTTAAACATTATTTGAGTTCAGATAATGATTCCTCTTCATACACGAATTATCAGGGACGAAATCCATGCTTAAAAAAGCAATTTTGTTATGCGCCATGATGTTGATAAGTGGTAATGTGCTGGCCGCCAATAGTGACTATGTCAACGCCTGTGCGGATATGCAGCAACAAGCTAACTCAAAAATTACGCGCACTCAGGCAGTGAAAGTTTGCCAGTGTGTTGAGTCTCGCCAGGAAAAAGATTTAGAAAAAATTCAGGCGATGAATAATCCAACGCAGGCACAGATTAAGAAAGTAATGGAAGATACTGCCAGATACTGTATCAAAAAAGCCGGGATCTCCAGCAACACGGGTAAAACCAGCAGCGCATCAAACGAAGACAATAGTAGTCAATCGGCGAGTAGTACAACGACAAAACCGGGTGGAAAAATCGGAGGGATCCCTATCCGGGGTATTCGCTGACAGACCAGATCACTCTGACTCAATGAGAAAAGTAAAAGAATTGCCGGCCGCGCACAGAAAACAATCTGTAGTAACGGCCGGAATTACCATCTTAAAAGTCAACAAACTTACCAATATTCACCCACCGGCACACAAGAACAGAATAAGTTTCTGTCCCCGTATACATCATCCAGACGTTTTACCGTTGGCCAATATTTATTATGGAATACTGCCTGAGACGGAAACACTGCCAGATCCCGACTGTAAGGATGGCTCCACTCATGTACCAGTTCACCCTGTACATGCGGCGCATTCACCAGCGGGTTGTCATTCAGCGGCCATTCACCGGAATGTACCCGGCGAATTTCGCTGCGAATAGCCAACATGGCATCAATAAAGCGATCCAGCTCCACTTTACTTTCTGACTCGGTTGGTTCCACCATCAGTGTACCCGCCACCGGGAATGACATGGTGGGCGCATGAAAACCATAGTCAATCAGACGCTTGGCAATATCCATTTCGGTAATGCCGCACTCCTCTTTAAGAGGCCGAATATCCAGAATGCACTCGTGGGCGACTAATCCATCTACGCCGGAATAGAGCACCGGATAAGCATCTTTTAGTCTGCGGGCAATATAGTTAGCATTTAAAATCGCTACCTGACTGGCCATCTTCAGCCCTTCCGCCCCCATCATATGAATATACATCCAACTGATTGGTAAAATAGAAGCACTGCCAAACGGTGCAGCTGATACTGCTCCCTGATGAGTGATGACACCTTCAAGCTGAACCACCCTATGTCCGGGAACAAACAGCGCCAGATGTTTTTTCACACCAATTGGCCCCATACCCGGCCCGCCGCCGCCGTGAGGAATACTGAAGGTTTTATGCAGGTTCAGATGCGAGACATCCGCGCCAATGTAGCCCGGAGTGGTAATACCAACCTGCGCATTCATATTGGCACCGTCCAGATAAACCTGTCCGCCAAACTGGTGCACAATATTACACACTTCACGAATAGTCTCTTCATACACCCCATGGGTGGATGGATAAGTCACCATAATGCAGGAAAGCTCGTCACCCGACTGTTCCGCTTTGGCTCTTAAGTCCTGTAAATCGACGTTCCCCTGCTTGTCGCAGTCCACCACCACCACAGTCATACCGGCCATTTGAGCCGATGCCGGGTTTGTGCCGTGGGCTGAGCTTGGGATCAGACAGATATGGCGACTCCCCTGTCCGCGACTTTCATGATAACGACGAATTGTCAGCAACCCGGCATATTCCCCCTGAGCCCCGGAGTTAGGCTGCATGCATACCGCATCATAACCGGTAATCTGTGCCAGCCACTGGGAGAGTTGGCCTAATAAAATCTGATATCCCGTTGCCTGCTCTGGCGGGCAGAATGGATGCAATTCGGCAAACTCTGGCCAGGTAATAGGAATCATCTCGGCGGCAGCATTTAGCTTCATGGTGCAGGAGCCTAATGGGATCATCGCCTGATTTAGGGCCAGATCTTTACGCTCCAGACGATGCATATAGCGCATCATCTCAGTTTCGCTGTGGTAACTGTTAAATACCGGATGAGTCAGAATAGGTGTCTGACGTAGTAACGCCGCAGGAATGCTCTGGCTTTGCGTTATGCATTGGCGATCTAAGGCATCAATATCGATATCTGCATGGTCACCACACAGAATATCGAACAGAATATTCAGATCGTCTACAGTGGTAGTTTCATCCAGACTAATACCCACTGCGCCATCAAGATCCGCCCGCAGGTTAACGCCAAAGCTCAATGCACGAGTTAGCACTGCCGCTTTATCAGCCACTTCGACGCACAGAGTATCAAACCAACTATGGTGGCGGAGCCTAAGCCCTTTTTGTTGTAACCCTGCTGCCAGAATATCGGTTAACCGATGAATGCGTTGAGCGATGCGTTTAAGCCCTGTTGGGCCGTGATACACCGCATAAAAACCCGCAATATTGGCTAACAATACCTGTGAAGTACAGATATTGGAGTTAGCCTTTTCACGACGAATATGCTGTTCCCGGGTCTGCATCGCCATACGCAATGCCGTATTACCCGCTGCATCTTTAGATACCCCGATGATCCGCCCCGGCATGGAGCGTTTAAACTCATCGCGACAGGCAAAAAATGCGGCATGTGGTCCACCGTATCCCATAGGGACACCGAAACGCTGGGAAGAACCGAACACCACATCAGCTCCCATAGAAGCCGGAGATTCCAGCAATACCAGCGACATAATATCAGCAGCTATGCAGGTAATTACGCCACGCTGTTTTAGCTGATGTAATAATTCACTGTCATTATGTAACTCACCAGTAGTTCCGGTCAGTTGAACCAGAACACCAAACAAATCGCTATGGTTCAGCGCATGGCTGGCAGGTCCGACAATCACATTAAAGCCAAAAGCTTCTGCGCGAGTTTGCACCACATCAATGGTTTGCGGATGGACATCCTCCGCCACAAAGAAGCTGTTCGTCAGTTTCAATTTGCTGGCTCGCTTAGCCATTGCCATGGCTTCCGCAGCAGCGGTCGCTTCATCCAACAGCGATGCTGAGGCTAAATCTAAACCGGTGAGGTCTTGAGTCATCTGCTGGAAATTAAGTAATGCTTCCAGACGCCCCTGCGAGACTTCCGGTTGATATGGAGTGTAAGCCGTATACCAACCCGGATTTTCCAGCATATTGCGTAAAATTACCGGTGGAGTCAGTACCGCGTTATAACCCATGCCAATATAAGATTTATAGCGTTGGTTTTGTGCTGCGATAGCTTTGAGCTCGGCCAATGCCTGATGTTCAGTCCGGGCATCCCCGGTTGCCGGAGGGTTTGGTAATTGAATATCCGCAGGGACAATAAACTGCGTTAACTCATCAAGACTTTTTGCTCCGATGATATCCAGCATTTGCTGGCGCTGTTCTGCGGATGGACCAATATGGCGCTCAATAAAAGCTTCACCATACTCAAGCTGTTTAATAGTTCGATTCATTGGATAACCTTCCTGAATTTATTCGATAAGGCCGCCATGCCTGATACAGACTGATACCTGTGCAGGAATATGGATAGCGGGAATAAAAGCAAAACGCCCTGTACTTGAGATACAGGGCGTTTTATCAGTTACTCGTCATCCAGCGTTGCGAGGTAACCTGCAGCATCCAGTAAACTATTGAGCTCATTAATATCATTGGCTCTGATTTTAAACAGCCATCCCTCGGCGTATGGCTCACTGTTAACTAATTCTGGTGCATCACTCAGTTGGTCATTAACAGCAATAACTTCACCACTGAGTGGTGCATAAATATCTGAAGCAGCTTTTACCGACTCGGCAACAGCACATTCTTCACCAACAGAGATTTCATCACCCACTTCCGGGAGTTCAACAAACACCATATCACCCAACAAATGTTGAGCATGGTCAGTAATTCCAACGGTATACACACCCTCTTGCTCCTCACGCACCCATTCGTGAGACGTCGCATATTTCAAATCAGCAGGTACATTACTCATGTCGATCTCCATTTTTATGTCTATTTTTAACTGACTCTGTTTAATTCAGTGATTCAGGATAATTAATCTGATTTATTCTGTTGGCTCCAACAGCGATTTACCATTACGCACAAATCCGGGTTTAACTACCCGTACCGGCATTTCACGATTGCGAATTGGCACAATAGCTATATCACCAATACCCTGTGGAACTCGCGCCAGAGCAATACTGCAACCCAACGTAGGGGAGAAGGTACCGCTGGTGATCACACCCTGATGCTCTTTACCCGCCGCATCACAAAACATCACCGGCAGCTCATTACGCAACACACCTTTTTCAGTCATTACCAGGCCAACCAGTTTGTCAGTGCCCTGTTTACGCAGAACCTCTAATCTTGCACGACCAATAAAGTCACGATCTGCTGGCTCCCAGGCAATAGTCCAACCCATATTGGCGGCTAAAGGAGAAACCCCTTCATCCATCTCCTGACCATACAGGTTCATTCCCGCTTCCAGACGCAATGTGTCACGGGCCCCTAAACCACAAGGCTTAACGCCTTCAGCCATCAGCTTCTGCCACCAGTCATCCAATTGGCTGGCTGGCATCATCAGTTCATAGCCCTCTTCCCCGGTATATCCGGTAGTGGCAATAAACAAATCGCCAGACTGAACGCCAAAGAAGGGTTTCATCTGGCTAACCGCCTGACGCTGCTCTTCTGTCAGTAAGGTAGCGACTTTTTGCTTCGCCTCTGGCCCTTGTACCGCAATTAATCCCAGATCTTCACGTACATGGATTTCGACGGCAAAGGGCCTGGCATGTTCACTAATCCACGCCAGATCCTTTTCGCGGGTAGAGGAATTCACAATCAAGCGGAAAAAATCTTCTGTCAGAAAATAGACAATCAGATCGTCAATCACCCCAGCCGAAGCATTCAGCATTGCGCTGTACAGTGCTTTACCAGGTTGAGTTAACTTGACGACATCGTTTGCTAACAGATAACGAAGAAATTCACGGGTGTTAACGCCGTGCAAATCCACAATAGTCATATGGGATACATCAAACATACCTGCGTGCTGACGTACGGCATTGTGTTCATCGATTTGTGAACCGTAATTCAGTGGCATCATCCAACCATGGAAATCAACCATGCGGGCGCCACAGGCGAGATGTCTATCGTACAGAGGGGTCTTATTGGTCATTGCGTCCTCTTTAAATACTTCAGGGTAAATCCCGTAATAAATAAATCGGGTGCCAAAAGTGGCATCTGACTTTATGTGATAATAAGTTAACGTAATTGTTAATAATTATCGCAACATGTGAACAATTGCTATGATGCAGTAGTTTTGATTCATAAACTGCGTTTTTCTGCACAGAAATCAGTATTGGTTTTATTAAAGTTCGATAGGAATCAGAGGCCGATATTTAACAATGACTTAATTAACAATTAATTAAATCCATATTCGAATTAGATAAACTAATGATTAAACAATCAGAAGATTAGAATTTTTCATGCCTGAAGCTTAATTTACTTCTTCGTTTTTTCTGTATGCAACAGAACCCAACGCACAGTCGGCCTTATCCCGGCATAAGGCTCAATACTTTCTGCTTTTTAGTATATGATTACGGCTATTAAACGCACCACTTTCAGCCATACATGCGTCATTCTGTCGCAATGTTGGTGACGGTTTATCAGGGAAGTGTTCGCCTCGTCATAAACGAAAATATGGGAAGTTACAGTACGTTTTATGAAGAAAAAAGCTAAGGTTAGCAGACCCGCTGCCACTCAACAGTCTCTACAGCAGGCAGTGACAGAATTAATTAATGCCGGAAAAACTGAAGAAGCCTTGAAAAAAATTCAGGTCCGGCTGATGTTCGCCCCTAAGGACATCTGGTTTTTACAGGAAGCTGCGCGTCTTTACCGTCGTAGTGGAAAACTGGATGAAGCTGAACGCTATTACTTGCGTGTGTTGGCCGTGGACCCGCACAATCTCGGTTCATTAAACGGCTTAGGTCTTACCTACTATGACCGTGAAGACTTTGCTAATGCCGAAAAATACTATCAGGTGGCGCTATCCGTACTGCCATCCTATGCAGGCTGCCGCAATAACTACGGCATTATGCTACATAAAATAGACCGCTATCAGGAAGCCGCCGAACAGTATCAGTTAGCTTTAGAATCCGATCCAAACCATCTGGAAGCACGATTTGGGTTAAGTTCAGTATTGGCCCATATGCAACAGTTAGAACCTGCAGCTGAACATATGCGCCGCCTTTTAGAACTCTCTCCACAAGATGCCCGAACTCAAAACACCTTAAGCATGGTTTTAATGCAACAAGGAAATTTTGAACAGGGTTGGGAACTCTACCGTAGTCGTTACAGCAAAAATAATTACCACCGTTTTGTTAATCTGCCATCAATTAACCGCCCCTATTGGGAAGGTGAGGACCTGACCGGAAAAGCTATTCTGGTACATCCGGAACAGGGAATGGGAGATGAAATACAATTTTGCCGCTTCGCTACTCGTCTGAAGTAGGAGAAAGGTGCATCCGCAGTTTATCTGATGTGCCGCCCGGCGCTGTATGCTCTGATGCAATCTCTGCCCAATATCGACGGTGTTATCGTATTAGATAACGACAATCCAGCCACATTGCCGGAGTTTGACGTTTGGAGTTTGCTGTTAGACTTACCGCGACATTTTGTTAACAGTCAGGACCCTTTTGCCCTGCAACCACCTTATGTCTTTGCTCCCTCTCAAATACCAGAACAATGGCGCTTGCCTGCGGAGAATTCCCGTCGTTTACGTGTAGGTTTGGTATGGAAAGGTTCATCTCAGCACGCCAACGATCGCAACCGTTCTTTGGCCAGTTTATCAGTACTGCATCCATTATGGTCAGTACCTGATATTGAATGGGTCAGTTTGCAGAAGGGAGAAGGCGAAGACGAAGCCATTAATGCACCAGCAGAGTTTCCTATTCTGGCCTTAGGGCATCAGGTAACCAATTATGAGGATACTACGGCAATTATCGGGCAGTTGGATCTGGTGATTACCGTTGATACTTCCGTTGCTCATCTTGCCGGAGCCATGAATAAACCATGTTGGGTCATGCTCCCTGCTTTTGCCATTGACTGGCGGTGGATCAAAGGGCAGGAAACCTCACCCTGGTATCCAGCTATGCGCCTATTCCGTCACAATGATGAAAAATCGTGGCCTGAAGTGATTGGACGAATTCGCGACGCCTTAGTCCAGTGGCATGATCAACAAACTAAGGCCTAATCACCCAATATAACGCTGGCAACGCCCTATAATGGGCTTGCCAGCCAGTCTGGTAAATCGCGCAATCCCATCGCCTGATGAACCAGATGAGGTTTTACCCCCGGCAACGTATCTGCCAGTTTAAGTCCGACATCCCGAAACAGTTTTTTCGCCGGATTATCGCCATCAAACAGATCGCGAAAGCCCTGCATTGCCGCCAGCATCATTACTGCGCTCTGCTTACGACTGCGTTCATACTTTCGCAAATAGAGATAATTACCTAAATCTTTACCCTGCTTCTGTAAGCGACGAATCTCTTCTATCAGACAGGCTGCATCCATAAAGCCAAGATTAACGCCCTGCCCGGCCAAAGGATGGATGGTATGTGCCGCATCACCAATCAGTGCCAGTCGGTGAGCAGCAAAACTGCGCGCATAACGAGCCGTTAAAGGAAATATGGCTCTGTCACTGACTACCTGACAGCGTCCCAGACGATTATCAAATGCAATGCCAAGTTGATGGTTAAACTGCCGCTCATCCATATGTTTCATTTGTTCGGCTTTTTCTGGCGGTAATGACCAGACAATTGAGCACAAATCTGATTGCCATAGCGGCAGGAAAGCCAGAATTCCGTCACCATGAAACACCTGACGAGCACAATGTTGATGAGGTTCATCGGTGCGAATAGTTGCCACCAAAGCATGATGACCGTAATCACGAAATGTCAGAGGAATATCGGCATGTTGGCGCACCCATGAATTAGCGCCATCAGCACCAACAACCAGGCGACCACTCAACATTCGCCCGTCTTCCAGAGTGATAAAGGCTTCATTTTCGCCTCTGACCACCTGTTTAAGTCGGGCAGGTGCCAGCAAAGTAATATCACCACTGCTATTAGCTTTATCCCACAGAGCTTTATGAATCACATCATTTTCTATGATATGCCCCAGGTGGGTATAACCGTAATCTTCCGCTTTAAAAGCAATGCGACCAAAGCTGTCCCGATCCCAAACGTCCATAGCGGAATAAGGGCTCAGGCGTAAAGCTTCAATACCTTTCCATACGCCGAGATAATCCAGAAAACGTTCACTGGCAGCATTAATCGCAGAAACCCTAAGGCTTGGATCGGTAGACAGAGATTCATCAGGCAATTGATTTTCAACAATAGCAATACGCAGGCCGCTACCCTGTAATCCACAGGCCAGAGAGAGTCCAACCATGCCGCCACCGGCAATAACTACATCATAAGAGTGCATGAACGATTGTCCTATCGTTTAACCCAGCCAAGGGTTCTGTGCGCTAAAGGCAGCCGGAGTAACTCACAGCTGTCCATGGCCATTAATCCAAGATTTCTTGCCACTATCAGTGGCCCGTAACGATTAGCAAACAGGTGAATCAAGCCGTCCGTCAGGCCAATGGTTGCCTGCTGATCCGGCTGGCGGCGCTGGCTGTAACGGCGTAAAACGCCATAACTGCCTGGATCTTCCTGCTGTTCAACCGCCTGCGATAATGTCTCGGCCAGCGACATCACATCGCGCAGCCCTAAATTAAACCCCTGTCCGGCAATAGGATGCACCGTTTGTGAAGCATTGCCAACCAGAACCAGCCGATGGCTGACCGACTGGCGTGCAGTACGTAAACGTAGTGGATAACTGGTCCGCTGCCCTGCCGAAACAATTTCTCCCAATCGCCAGCCAAACACCTGCTGTAGCTGTTTAACAAAGGTTTGGTCATCCCATGCCATAGCATGCTGTTGTTGAGCCTGTTCCATACACCACACCAGCGACATACGCCCTTTTGACATAGGCAGTAATGCTACTGGCCCCTGAGGCGTAAAACGCTCAAAGGCTTTTCCCTGATGGGGTAAAGCGGTAGTAACATTCGCAATCAGAGCTATTTGCTGATAATCCTCTTCACTCCACTCCATACCCAGCGAGGTAGCCACCGAGGAGAAAGAGCCATCTGCCGCCACTAAAAGCGCAGCCGATAAGTTCTGACCATTATCTAATGTTACCTGAATCCGGGAGATATCACGTTGGGTTTCAACGACTTTAGCCGGGCAGTGCAATGTAATATTTGATGCCTTTTTCAGCAGCGAAAACAGTCGATTACCAACATCGTGCAGTTCCACTACCTGGCCTAATGCAGGCAGAGCATAATCATCAGCCCGCAATGTTACCATGCCGCTATGACCACGCTCAGTCACCAGCACTGTTTTAATTGCTGTTGCACAATCAGCCAATGTTGACCAAATACCAACGCGAGCCAGTTGCTGACAGGTTCCCTGAGCCAGTGCAATAGCACGAGCGTCAAACCCCGGGTGCTCCGCATTTTCCGGCAGTACTGCTTCGACTAAATCAATATGAATACGGCCTTTGCTCAGCGTTGACAGCGCTAAAGCCAGCGTTGCTCCCGCCATGCCTCCGCCAACAATAATCACTGAGTTCATTGTCGTGCTCCTGCCATTAAAGCTTCAATATCATCCGGATCTTTCACTACGCCTGCCGTCAGAATTTCACAACCCTGTTTGGTAATCAAAATATTATCTTCAATACGAATACCAATACCGCGGAATCTGGCTGGTACATCCGCATCAGGTGCGATATACAGTCCGGGTTCTACGGTCAGTATCATTCCCGGAGCCAACAGACGGTCGCGAGTGGAAGAACCGTAGTTACCCACATCATGAACATCCAGTCCCAGCCAGTGACTCAGGCCATGCATATAAAAGCGCTGATGAACCTTATCCGCCATCAGTTGTTCCACATCACCTTCCAGTACACCAGCTTCCACCAGCCCTTGTAACATAATGCGGATCACTTGTTCATTGGCATCACGAATACTGCGTCCGGCGGTGAGCAACGAAATGGCTTTATATTGAGAAGCTAATACGATGTCATAAATAGTGCGCTGTGCCGGACTAAATTTACCGTTAATCGGGAAAGTACGAGTGATATCACCAGCATAGCCATAGTATTCGCATCCGGCATCGATCAGTACTAAATCGCCATCTTTCAGCGGTGACTCATTTTCCGTATAGTGAAGAATACAACCATTTTCCCCACCGCCAACAATGGTGTTATAAGCTGGATAGCGGGCACCGTGACGGGTAAACTCATGGTGAATTTCAGCCTCAAGGTGATATTCAAACATGCCGGGACGGCATCGTTCCATTGCTCTGGTATGGGCTTTAGCGGTAATTTCACCCGCTTTGCGCATGACAACGATTTCTTCTGGTGATTTAAACAGACGCATTTCATGCAGCCACGGACGCCAGTCCGTCATAGTTGCCGGTGCACGTAAGTTCTGGCGGCTGCCGTTACGTAAAATATCCAGCGCCATAAACACGATGCTATCCGCATAGTCATACTGTCCCTGAGCGTGGTACACCACATCAAGGCCGTTAAACAGCAAATGAAGCTGTTGATGGATATCGTCATAAGGCAGAGCACGATCGACACCCAGTTTTTGCGGGGCGGCATCCTGCCCCAGGCGACGACCAAACCAGGTTTCCGCATTTAAATCACGTACCCGATTAAACAACACGCTGTGGCTGTGGGTTTCATCGCTTTTAATTAACACTAACGCCGCTTCAGGCTCATTAAATCCAGTGAGATACCAGAAATCGCTATTCTGACGGAAAGGATATTCTGAATCAGCACTGCGGGTTCTTTCCGGCGCAGCAAAAATAATCGCCGCGCTCCCGGATGCCATCTTAGAGAGTAGAGCCTGACGGCGGCGCTGGAATTCAGATAACGTAATCATAGTTGCTGTCCTTTCGCGTTCGGATTGATGAAAATTTTATGGGACTGTTGCAAATTGCCACGGAGTCCAGCCGAAAGACCGGTTGTACTTTAGATCAGAGAACGTCGGGCTTGACCCTCTGATGAACTTCTTTTGCTGTTAGCTGTTTTGGATATTCCGGCCGTAAAAGCAGTGTTGCTCATATCATCTTTGTGCTCGGCCGGAAGACCGTCTGTACTTTAGTTTGGAGGGCGTCGGGCTTGGCCCTCCGATTAACATTTCTTACTATTGGCTACTGTGGATATTCCGGCCGTAAAAGCAGTGTTGCTCATATCATCTTTGTGTTCGGCCGGAAGACCATCTGTACTTTAGTTTGGAGGGCGTCGGGCCTAGTCAGCCTAGGGGCGCTCCGGCAGCTAAAGCTGCTACGACCCCAACGGCAGCCTCTCCCTCCGATTAGCAATGCTAACTGCCAACCAAACATTTCATTCGGGAATTTAATATTTATATTTTGCCCTTTGCCCTTTGCCCTTTGCCCTTTGCCCTTTGCCCTTTGCCCTTTGCCCTTTGCCCTTTGCCCTTTGCCCTTTGCCCTTTGCCCTTTGCCCTTTGCCCTTTGCCCTTCAGGTTAAAGCATCCGAATGTTGCCGAAGGAAGACCAGAGGCAGCACGAACCGCATGGATGCGGTGAGAGGCATAGCGACGCCGGGAGCGGCTCTATGCCGGTGCGTTAAGCCTCTGGGCTGACTGAGGTTGCCGCCGCAACGCGGCGGTCAACAGTCGGCTGCGTTGGCGCGGGGAGTGCAGAGGGGCGTTCGCCCTAACGCCCCTTTGCTCGACGCAAACACCCTTGCCGAGATAGCCACAACACCTAAAGCGGCGAAACTTACACTTGATCAAACATTCAAACAACGACTTCTGGAGCCACAAAACGTGCATCAAAAATTAATGCAATGTCGGTTTCCCCGCTGCCGGAACCCCCGTCCCAACAAACTCGTTATGACACAACATCGCCGCCATTCTCACATATTCATGAATCTCTGCCAGCGAGCGTTCCAGCTCATCCTGGTCTTCATCTTCTTCATACCTCAACTGAGCAATATTACGCAGATCGTCAATCGCTTCGCCGGTTTCCCCTTTTACTTGCGCCAGCTTAGGCTGCATCATGCCTAGTCCCAGCAAGAAATGGTTAACCCAACCTGACAGAGCATCAATACGTTCAAAAACTGAGCTTTCGTCATCGGGTACCATTAGGTCAAAGTCAAAACCTTCATCTTCCAGATCTTGTTTGGTCACATCGTATAATTGCGTCACCATATCCTTCAGTGGATAACCAAACGCGATACCTTCATTGGTCAAATCATGGACCATCACTGTCCAGCTACTATCATTGCTGCCACCGCACAGTAAGCCACTAATCAGGCCATGCATTTCTGATGCAGTCATCCCGATATGATGTTGTGTCAACGTTGTATTCAGTGTTTGATAAGAGGGAAGCGTGTTCTCGGTCATCATGAATGATTCACCACCATAGGTAAGGTCAGATAAGTTAGCGCTATGCTACCACCAACCGCAGATCCGATTCCATAAAAGGCATAAATCTTAAGTACTTTCTCCCTGCACTTGTCAGGAGAATATCTATCTTTTAATCATAGTCCGAAGGTACCGCCCCACACAAAGCGATAGTTTGGTATAATGGCCGTAGTTTGTTAGATTAGTGATATCTGTTTTATTTATTCGTCTCTTAGTTGATTGGGTCCCCCGGGTTTTCCATACAAAGAGCACAGGTCGAAATTCGGCAGGAAGGTGACATGTCAGCACAACCGGTAGATTTACAAATTTTCGGCAGATCGTTACGGGTAAACTGCCCGCCAGAGCAAAAAGAGGCTCTGAATAAGGCCGCAGAAGACTTGAGTCAACGCTTACAGGACTTAAAGGTTCGTACTCGTGTGACTAATACAGAACAGTTGGTTTTCATTGCTGCGCTGAATATCAGCTATGAGCTGGCTCAGGAAAAAAATAAAACCGATGATTATGCTAAAAATATGGAAGAGCGAATTCGCACGTTGCAGCATACAATTGAACAAGCTTTAGTCGAACAGAACCTGATATCGAAACGTCAGGGTGCAAAATTTGAATAAAACCCATATACTCTTTTATAAATGTTGTTATAGTTAATGTGTAGTTGGTCAAACAGATTAACTAACCAAGAATCATAGAAAACGTAGTGTACGGTTTCTGAAAAAATTCTCTGAGGTGTGCGTTATCGGGCCAGTCCCCTGAGCCGATATTTCAAACCAACAGAATGTGGATTCTTACAATTTGTGTGCATGCCCGGTCCGTCCGGGAAGCCTGATAACTGTAAATTCATGTTCACCTTGAACCAAGGGTTCAAGGGTTACAGCCCGGGACGGCACCTCGGAGTCCTCTCTTGTATGTTCATTCTTTGATATAAGCCTATCCGGTATGACCTTTGAGATTTCTGCTCGTCAAATACTCAGAAAAAAAGTCCGCCAACTCCGCAATAGTTTAACGCCTGAACAACAGCACTCGGCCGCTCAGATACTGTGCCAAAAACTGTGTAACCATCCTAAAATCAAAACGTCTCAGCACATCTCCCTGTTTCTCTCTTTTGATGGCGAAATCGATACCCGGCCATTGATTCTGGCACTCTGGCAACAAAAGAAATCGCTTTATCTGCCGGTTTTGCACCCTTTTAGTCCTGGTCATCTGCTGTTTTTACACTACACGCCAGAAACTCCAATGGTTTCACATCCCTTTGGCATTCAGGAACCCCGGCTTAACGTGCAATCGGTTTTACCTGTGTCACAGTTGGATGTAATTATTACACCTCTGGTTGCTTTTGATGCACAGGGAAATCGTCTGGGAATGGGTGGTGGCTACTATGACCGAACGTTAAAAAACTGGCGCAATAATGGCTCCTGGCCCATCGGAGTTGCCCATGATTGCCAACAGGTTGACGCTTTATCCTGTGAAGACTGGGACATTCCTTTGCCGGAGATTATTACCCCCTCCCGTGACTGGTGTTGGTAAAAACTATCACCAGAAAAATGGCAAAAATAAAGGCGGCTAATTAGCCGCCTTTATTTACAATCAATCCCGGTTAGAACAACAATCTTGCACGAATAGTGCCCTGAATCGATTTCATATGCTCCAGCGCTTCATCTGAACGATCGGTTTCCACATCGATAACCACATAACCGATATCATTATTGGTTTGCAGGAACTGAGCGGCAATGTTAATACCCTCTTCTGCAAAGATATGGTTAATCTGATTCAGAACCCCTGGGCGGTTTTCATGAATATGCAGCAAGCGACTGACATTTTCACTCGGTGCCGGCAGGGAAACTTCCGGGAAGTTAACCGCAGAAAGCGTTGAGCCGTTATCAGAATATTTCGCCAGTTTGCCCGCAACTTCATTACCAATGTTGGCCTGAGCTTCCTGAGTCGAACCACCAATGTGCGGCGTTATCAACACATTATCAAAAGCGGTTAATGGTGATTCAAACGGATCCTGATTGGTTGCCGGTTCGGTTGGGAACACATCCAGAGCGGCACCAGCAATATGATTACTTTCCAGTGCACTACACAACGCCGGAATATCCACGACCGTACCACGTGAAGCATTGATCAGTACGGCACCCGGCTTCATCAGAGCCAGTTCTTTATGGCCCATCATATTCTTGGTGCTGGCGGTTTCCGGTACGTGTAATGTCACCACATCGCTCATATTTAGCAGGTCAGATAAATGACGCACCTGAGTAGCATTTCCCAGCGGCAGCTTGTTTTCAATATCGTAGAACATAACGTTCATACCGATAGATTCCGCCAGAATACCCAGTTGAGTTCCGATATGGCCGTAACCAATGATTCCCAGATTTTTACCGCGAGCTTCAAAACAACCAACCGCCAGCTTACACCACTCACCGCGGTGAGCTTTGGCGTTAGCTTCAGGAATACGACGCAGTAACAGTAGAATTTCCCCTAACACCATCTCTGCAACGGAACGAGTATTGGAGAATGGTGCGTTAAACACAGGGATACCACGTTTAGCGGCTGCATGCAGATCCACCTGATTGGTACCGATGCAGAAACAACCAATAGCAACCAGCTTTTCTGCTGCTGCCAAAATATCTGCACTTAAATGGGTACGGGAACGAATACCGACAAAGTGCGCGTCACGAATCGCTACTTTTAGCTCTTCATCATCCAATGCACCTTTATGATATTCAATGTTGGTATAACCCGCTGCACGCAGGTTATCAACCGTACTTTGGTGAACACCTTCCACCAGGAGAAACTTAATTCTCTCTTTTTCTAACGATACTTTTACCATCTGCTGAACCTTGCCCTAGTGATTATTATATAGACCCTGTCTAACCAACATATCAAAAATAGAAGTTACGGCAATACAATCGATTGCTTATATATCAGTAGAAGGCGTAAGTGAATGTTTTAATTTAGGTGGTTTATTCTGCCGCTAATGGAGAAGAGCAGCGTCTTAACGTTACGAAAATGCTAAGTGTGATATATATCACCAAATTAATATTTTTTTAATTATATGTAATAATTTTTGAATATTTCCCCGAATTTTATAGGGTTATATAAAATTCGGGGTGTTACATAATTACGATTCGATAATTTTCACACCATCAGCAGTGCCAATCAGTGCCACATCGGCCCCACGATTAGCAAACAACCCTACAGTTACCACTCCGGCGATGTTATTAATCTTATTTTCCATCGCTACGGCATCCATAATTTTCAGATTGTGCACATCCAAAATGATATTGCCATTATCAGTAACCACACCCTGACGATATTCTGGCATTCCACCCAGTTTGACCAGCTCTCTGGCGACATAGGCTCTGGCCATCGGAATCACTTCTACCGGCAGAGGAAAAGCTCCCAGAATATCAACCTGCTTAGAGCTGTCAGCAATACAGATAAATTTGCGAGAAATCGCTGCAATAATCTTTTCTCTGGTTAGCGCTGCGCCACCACCCTTAATCATTTGCATGTGACCATTAATCTCATCGGCACCATCAACATAGATGTCCAGAGAATCTACTTCGTTACAATCAAAAATCTGAATTCCCAACTTCTTCAGTTTGGCTGTTGAGTCATTGGAGCTGGAAACGGCCCCTTCGATTTGGTCTTTTATTGAACCTAACGCATCAATAAAATGCGCAGCAGTTGAGCCAGTTCCAACGCCTACAATGGTTCCCGGACGCACATATTTCAGTGCCGCACAGCCTACTGCTTTTTTCAGTTCATCTTGAGTCATGGTGAAATCTACCTACGCTGTCAAAAATGTGATTATTATAGATTAACCCACGAGGCGAAACAGTTAAACCTGTCAGAAACATACGATAATCTAAAAAGTATGGCATAGTGATAGAGAGACGGTCTGATTAAAACGGAGAATACTTAGGAATGAAACGCCCAGATTATCGCGTACTTCAGGCGCTGGATGCGGTTATCCGTGAGCGCGGTTTTGAACGTGCAGCACAAAAGTTATGTATTACACAATCAGCCGTATCTCAACGCATTAAACAGCTTGAATACCTGTATGGTCAGCCGTTGCTGATCCGTACCGTTCCGCCGCGCCCTACTGAACAAGGGCAAAAACTGCTGGCACTGTTGCATCAGGTAGAATTACTGGAAGATGAATGGCTAAGCGATGAAGGCAGTGCTGACTCTCCGTTACAGCTATCTCTCGCCGTTAACGCCGACAGTCTGGCAACCTGGCTATTACCGGCACTCAAACCGGTATTGTCTGACTCTCCCATTCGCTTAAACCTACAGGTTGAAGATGAAACCCGAACTCAGGAACGGTTACGTTTAGGAGAAGTAGTTGGAGCAGTAAGTATTCAGCCTCAGGCGCTACCGCGCTGTTTGGTGGATCAGCTAGGGGCACTGGACTATATCTTCGTAGCATCACCTGACTTTGCTGAACGCTATTTTCCGAACGGAGTGACTCGCTCCGCACTGCTTAAAGCGCCTGCGGTGGCGTTTGACCATCTGGATGATATGCATCAGGCATTCTTACAGCAGAACTTTGACCTGCCGCCGGGCAGCGTACCCTGCCATATTGTTAGCTCTTCAGAAGCCTTTGTGCAGTTGGCAAAACAGGGAACCACTTGTTGTATGATCCCACACCTGCAAATTGAGCGGGAGCTGGCTAACGGTGAATTAATGGATTTGACACCGGGACTCTGTCAGCGCCGGATGCTTTACTGGCATCGTTTCTCGCCAGAAAGCAAGATTATGCGGGGAGTCACTGACGCCCTGTTAAGTTACGGGCGTCAGGTATTAAGACAAATCTGATACGCGATTAACGTTGAATATCAAATACTACGTCAACCTGATCGTTAAAGCTGATGCTCTGCTACTGGTATGTTTGATCAATACCGCTGGCAGAGACAGCATCAGATTTATAAGCACGCATCATCGGCACTGGCATTGGGTTAGCAGCGCGATAGCGAATGCTAAATACCGGTCCCAGCTTAACGCCAAAGTCTTTTGCTAACTCTTCTGCCTGCACTTTAGCATTCTCAACGGCTTTTTTACGCACTTCATTACGATAGGTATCGTCTTTAGCTACGCCTAGCGTGACATCACGGATCTCATTCAGGCCTGCACTTAATGCGCCATCTAACAAGGTGTTCAACTTATCCAACTGACGAACGGTTACTTTCACCTGACGAACCGCAGCATAGTCTTTTACCACTTTGCTACTATCATTACTGTTTGGATAGTTGTACTCCAACCGGGTCTGGATATTAGCCGCATCAATATCAGCTTTGGCAATGCCATTTTTCTCCAGAAACTCCATATACTTAGCAACACGTTCATCGTTTTGCTTTTTCGCTACCGCAGCATCCTTATCAGATACTTTTACCTCGATCAGTAAAGTTGCCATATCCGGCTGAACTTCAATGGTTCCGGTACCTGAAGTTACAATATGTGGACCATCGGGCAACTCTGCAGCCTGCATCGTCATTGGTAACATGGCAACCACAGCTGCCATCGCCAGCGCTTTTAATTTCATGAACTCTCCTCGGAAAGAATATCCTGATGGCGCGAAGTCTGTGCCATCAATGCATAACCGAACCAATGATAGAATTATCCGGAACAATGGCAACAGAATTTACAACATCCTGACGTTCCGTTTACCCAAGATGAATATTAACTCAGGCAAACAATCCTGAAAGCGCATGCCTGGCCAGTTGTATAGCGATCACCCACATTACTGTGCCAACCACCAGATTGATGCCACGCTGAGCCTGACTCTTTTGCAGCCAGGGAGCCATCCAGGCCGCCAGCAGTGCCAGTGAAAAGAACCAAATAATTGAGGCTGTTACTGCACCAATGACAAACCACAATCTTAAATCACCAAACTGCTCACCCAGACTGCCTAATACCACTACAGTATCCAGATAAACGTGTGGATTTAGCCAGGTGACTGCCAAAACAGTGGCGATAATTCGATAACGTGTATGCAGGGTCTGGTTATCCATACTGAAGGTATCAGGATCGGATTTGAATGCCTCACGAAACGCCCCCCATCCGTACCAGAGTAAAAACACTACCCCAGCCCAGGTGACCAGTTGCAACAACAGAGGCGACTGGGCCAGGAGCGCCCCACCACCAAACACGCCCAGAGAAATTAAAATGGCATCACTAATGGCGCAAAGTGCTGCCACCATCACCGGATATTGACGGCGAATCCCTTGAGACAGCACAAAAGCATTCTGCGGCCCAATAGGCAAAATCATCGCCATCCCTAAAATAATTCCCTGAAAATAGGCTACCAGCACGTTATTCCTCGCTTTAACTCTTCACAGATTTCATCGGGCGATAGACTAGCGGGTGATGATGAGAATGAGAAATGGATAATTCTTATTACCCATTAGGTGCAGCTAATGATCAATTAGGGGGCTTAATACCATAAAAAAACACCGGCTGTTACCAACCGGTGTTTATCAACTAATTAAAGCAATAACGATTACAGTACGTTTTCGCAGTTCAGTTCTTTGAATGCTTTTTCTAAACGAGCAATCATGGTTACCTGACCAGCACGTAACCATGCACGTGGGTCATAGTATTTTTTGTTTGGTTTATCTGCGCCTTCCGGGTTACCCAGTTGGCCTTGCAGGTAGCCTTCATTTTTCTTGTAGTATTCCAGAATACCTTCCCAGGTTGCCCATTGGGTATCGGTATCGATATTCATTTTTACTACGCCATAACCAACAGCTTCTTTAATTTCTGCTGCTGTTGAACCAGAACCGCCGTGGAATACGAAATCCAGGCTGTTGTGTGGCAGGTTATGTTTCTTAGAAACATATTCCTGAGAGTTATGCAGAATTTTTGGCGTCAGCTGTACGTTACCTGGCTTATAAACACCGTGAACGTTACCAAATGAAGCAGCAATAGTGAAACGTGGGCTGATAGCGTTTAGCTTCTCGTAAGCGTAATCCACATCTTCTGGCTGAGTATACAGCGCAGAGTTATCCAGATGACTGTTATCAACGCCATCTTCTTCACCACCGGTACAACCCAGTTCGATCTCCAGCGTCATACCAATCTTGGACATACGCTTCAGATACTTACTACAAATCTCAATGTTTTCTTCCAGAGACTCTTCTGACAAGTCGATCATATGAGAAGAGAACAGAGGTTTGCCGGTTTCTGCAAAATGTTTTTCACCCGCATCTAACAGGCCATCTAACCACGGCAGTAATTTCTTAGCGCAATGGTCAGTATGCAGAATTACCGGAACACCATAATGTTCAGCAACCAAATGCACATGTTTAGCACCGGAAATGGAACCAACGATAGCATTGCCCTGACCTTCCAGTTTCATACCTTTACCGGCCATGAACTGAGCGCCGCCGTTAGAAAACTGAACAATGACCGGAGCACGAACTTTTGCAGCTGCTTCAATAACCGCGTTGATAGAATCAGTACCTACGCAGTTAACTGCAGGTAATGCGAAATTATTCTCTTTAGCAATTTTGAATACTTTCTGAACATCATCACCAGTGATAACACCCGGTTTTACGAAATCAAAAATTTTAGACATGCTACTCGTCCTATTTTTCATTGGTTATTGATGGATAAAATAATTTTACCCTATAAATAATAGAAGAAACGGGAGGCAAGCCTCCCGTCTTATCGAATTAACCCTTTGCACGCTCTTCTAACATCACAACTGCCGGCAGTTTTTTACCTTCAACAAACTCAAGGAAAGCACCGCCACCGGTTGAGATATAAGAAATTTTATCTGCGATACCAAACAGATCGATCGCAGCCAACGTATCACCACCACCTGCGATAGAGAATGCATCACTCTCAGCAATAGCCTGAGCAACGATTTCAGTTCCTTTACGGAAGTTAGGGAACTCAAATACGCCTACCGGGCCATTCCACAGGATAGTTTTTGCTTTTCTCAGGATTGCAGCCAGCTCTTCAGCCGATGCATCACCTAAGTCCAGAACTTGTTCATCATCTTTAATGTCAGCAACAGATTTCATCGTTGCTGGCGCAGTTTCAGAAAACTCAGTTGCCACACGCACATCAGTAGGAACCGGAATATGGCAAGTTTCCATCAGTTTTTTCGCTTCAGGAATCAGATCGGCTTCATACAGCGATTTGCCCACATTGTGGCCTTGAGCCGCGATAAAGGTATTTGCGATACCACCGCCAACAACCAGTTGGTCAGCAATCTTAGACAGAGAACCTAATACGGTCAGTTTGGTTGATACTTTAGAACCACCAACAATTGCTACCATTGGACGAGCCGGGTTACCCAGCGCTTTACCTAATGCTTCCAGTTCATCAGAAAGCAGCGGACCAGCACAAGCAACCGGTGCATATTTTGCAACACCATGAGTTGACGCCTGAGCGCGGTGAGCGGTACCAAAAGCATCCATTACAAACACATCACACAGTGCAGCATATTTCTTAGATAACGTTTCTTCGTCTTTCTTTTCGCCTTTATTGAAGCGAACGTTTTCCAGAACCACTAACTCGCCTTGTGCAACATCAACACCATCCAGATAATCTTTCGCCAGACGAACCGGAGATTTGATGGCATTTTTCAGATAATTCACAACCGGTAACAGAGAAAATTCTTCGTTATATTCACCTTCAGTTGGACGACCCAGGTGAGAAGTTACCATAACGCGAGCGCCTTGTTTTAAGGCTAATTCGATAGTTGGCAGAGATGCGCGGATACGGGCATCAGAGGTTACTTTGCCATCTTTTACTGGTACGTTGAGATCTGCACGGATAAGTACACGTTTACCCGCTAAATCCAGATCGCTCATCTTAATTACAGTCATTGTGAATCCTCTTGTTAATTCTCTCAAAGTTACCTGAGCCCGGCACGCTTTGCCGATACTCATATATTCCGATGGTTGATGCTTTTCGGCAGTGTCCGGCTCTATCCCACCAAAGATTGCTACTTTTAACAAAAATCACTTATCACACAGGACATTCGCGGTAAACAAAACACGCGCACCTGTCCTATATATCAAAATATTTAACATACCGGACAAATCGTTGCAGCAAATGATAACACGAAAAGTATAGTTGAGATTAACCCGTCTATTCTAATCATAACAGCGCTGCCTGTCTGTGATACCGCTATCGGTTCGATAGCCTTAAACTACGGGCATTGTTCCAATATTACCGTTATTCTATACCTGAAACCACAAAAACTGAAACGCTTCAGCATGTGTTTACAGATTACGAAAATCCTGCCGGAATTACTACTGGTTATATGCGGTTAAACTAAAAAAGTTCGGTTTTGTGATTAGATATATATTCTGAGATGCAAAGCCTCACGGCTGATGTTGATGCAATTAAAAAGCCCTGATATCGCTATCAGGGCTTTGAACTCAATTAAATACCAGGAGTATTTAAAATTATTTCAACAACTCACGGGCATTCGCCACCACGTTATCAACCGTAAAACCAAACTCGGCAAACAGTTGTTCTGCCGGAGCGGATTCGCCGAAGCTGCGCATGCCAACAATACGACCGTTCAGACCAGTGTACTTGAACCAGAAGTCTGCAATACCCGCTTCCACAGCCACACGTGCACTTACGCCTGATGGCAGCACCGATTCACGGTAACCCGCATCCTGACGGTCAAACACTTCAGTACATGGCATGGAAACGACACGAACTTTACGGCCTTCTGCCGACAGTTTGTCTGCCGCATCCACCGCCAGACTCACTTCCGAACCGGTGGCAATCAGAATTAACTCAGGTGTACCGGCACAGTCTTTCAGTACATAACCACCACGGGCTACGTTAGCCAGTTGCTCTGCGCTACGTGGCTGTTGGGTCAGGTTCTGACGGGAAAAAATCAGGGCGCTTGGGCCATCCAGACGCTCAATGGCTGCTTTCCACGCAATCGCTGATTCAACCTGGTCACACGGACGCCAGGTGCTCATATTTGGCGTCAGGCGCAGGCTGGCCATCTGCTCTACCGGCTGGTGAGTCGGGCCATCTTCACCCAGACCAATCGAGTCATGGGTATACACAAATACGCTGCGGATTTTCATCAGCGCTGCCATACGTACCGCGTTACGGGCATATTCCATAAACATCAGGAAGGTGGCACCGTAAGGCACAAAACCACCGTGCAGGGCGATACCGTTCATCATCGCCGACATACCAAACTCGCGTACGCCGTAATGAATGTAGTTGCCCGCCAGGTCATCCACAATCGACTTCGAACCGGACCACATGGTCAGGTTGCTTGGTGCCAGGTCAGCTGAGCCGCCCAGGAACTCAGGCAGCACTTTACCAAAGGCTTCCAGCGCATTTTGTGACGCCTTACGGCTGGCGATATTGGCCGGATTAGCCTGTAAATTCTCGATAAACTTCTGTGATTCTGCCTGCCACTGAGCCGGTAACTGACCGCTCACGCGACGGGTGAACTCGGCAGCCAGTTCAGGATGAGCTGCCCGATAGGCGGCAAACTGCTTGTCCCACGCTGCTTCCGCCGTCTGACCGGCAGATTTGGCATCCCAGGCGCTGTAAATTTCCTGAGGAATAACAAATGGCTCGTATTTCCAGCCCAGCGCTTCACGGGTGGCGGCCACTTCGGCATCACCTAATGGTGCGCCATGGCTGTCGTGAGTTCCGGCTTTATTGGGTGAACCAAAACCGATGATGGTTTTGCACATCAGCAATGAAGGCTTACCGGTCTCTTTCTGAGCCTGCTCTACCGCTTTACGAATGGCCTCTGCATCATGACCATCGATGCCACGAATTACATGCCAGCCATAAGCTTCAAAACGCATGGCCGTATCATCAGTGAACCAGCCTTCAACGTGGCCGTCAATGGAGATACCGTTGTCATCATAGAAGGCAATCAGTTTACCCAGTTTCAGGGTACCGGCCAGTGAACAGGCTTCGTGAGAAACCCCTTCCATCATGCAGCCGTCACCCATAAAGGTATAAGTGTGGTGGTCAACAATGTCGTGACCCGGGCGGTTAAACTGGGCAGCCAGCGTGCGCTCGGCAATCGCCATACCCACCGCATTACAGATACCCTGACCCAGCGGGCCGGTAGTGGTTTCCACGCCCGGCGCATAGCCATATTCCGGGTGACCCGGGGTACGGGAATGTAACTGACGGAACTGTTTTAAATCATCGATAGTCAGATCATAACCGCTCAGGTGCAGCAGGCTATAAATCAGCATGGAGCCATGACCGTTAGACAGCACAAAGCGATCGCGGTTAGCCCACTGAGGATTGGTTGGATTGTGTTTTAGGAAACCGCGCCACAGAACTTCCGCGATATCGGCCATGCCCATCGGGGCTCCGGGATGGCCAGATTTGGCCTTTTGTACGGCGTCCATACTGAGGGCGCGAATAGCGTTAGCGAGTTCTTTATGAGAAGGCATTATTAACTCCATTTTAGGCTTAGGATTCGAGGTTCAGATCCAGAATAGGAAAAACGCTCTTATCTTCTCAAGTCAGCGCTAAAACGGCAACCCCGATTGACGATACAAATAGTTGCAATTAAAGGTGGGTTTTTGTGTCACAGATCTTTTCATTTCCTCATGACACACTCTTTTATTATTGATATTATCGTCCAACTGGATAGGACCAGTCTTGAAGGCTAATAATCATATAATCACAGGAAGATAGTTTTATGAAAATGCGTTCTACTTTAATCGCTGTAACCTTAGCATCGGCTACCATGTTAGCAGGCTGCCAGAGCGGTAGTTTTGGTGATACCCTTCTGTCTGCTGTAACCGTTAGTGATGCAGAAGTTAAAGCGCTGTCAGATCAATCTTGTAAAGAAATGGATCAGACTAACAAAGTTGCAGGCAAGAGCAGCAAGTACACCAAACGTCTGAACAACATCTCCAAGAAGTTAGGCACCAACATCAATGGTCAACCTCTGAACTACAAAGTTTACTTAACTGATGACATCAACGCATGGGCAATGGCTAACGGCTGTATCCGTGTGTATAGCGGTCTGATGGATAAGATGACTGACGATGAAGTAATCGGCGTTCTGGGCCACGAAATTGGTCACGTTGATTTAGGCCACACTAAGAAAGCATTCCAGGTTGCTTATGCAGCTCAGTTCGCTACCCAGGCAGCACTTCAGTACGGCGGCAAAACTGCAGCAGTTCTGAACGACGCTCAGGTTCTGGATTTCGCTAACGCACTGATCAACGCTCAGTTCTCTCAGTCTCAAGAATCAGAAGCTGATACCTTCTCTTACGACCTGCTGAAGCAGAAGAAACTGAAAACAGCTGCTCTGGCAACTGCGTTTGACAAACTAGCTCAGTTAGACGGTGGCGCAAGTGCTGGTATGATGAGCTCTCACCCAGGTTCTAAAGACCGTGCTGAAGCAATCAGAGCTCGTATCGCTGCTGATGGTAAATAATATATTTATGCGATAACACGCTTATCTATGTATCTAAAACCGAGGTCATGGCCTCGGTTTTTTTATTGCCAGAAAAACTCCCCTCCTCCGAACATTTGGCACGAAATCATTAACACTCAAATATTCAGTGACGTACAGTGGTCAGATTATCGGGAAAAATAGAGATAATCTTTTCATTTATCAGGATTATTTCTTTGCCAGAGTGATGATTGTCAACTATCTTTTATATCAATGCCGCACTTGTGCGGGGTGTCCCGTTTCATCACTTATTCAGGTTGTAGTATTGAATGAATCATCAATAAAATTCACCAAGGAGTCGTCTTATGAGTCAAGTGAAACACGTAGCCGTTTTGGTTGGTAGCCTGCGTAAAGAGTCAATCAACAGAAAAATTGCCCTGGCATTGGCTAAATTAGCTCCCTCTTCAATTAAGCTGGATATCGTGGAAATTGGCGATTTACCTCTCTATAGCGAAGATATTGATGTCACTCCAGCACCTGCCGCTTACACTACATTCCGTAATCAAATCAAAGCTGCTGATGCCGTATTATTTGTCACCCCTGAATACAATCGCTCTGTGCCAGCAGCATTAAAAAACGCACTGGATGTAGGTTCTCGTCCTTACGGTCAAAGTGCCTGGTCAGGAAAACCTGGGGCTGTTGTTAGCGCATCACCGGGTGCCATTGGCGGTTTTGGTGCCAACCACCATCTGCGTCAATCACTGGTATTCCTGAATATTCCATGTATGCAGCAGCCGGAAGCCTATATCAGTAACGCCGGGGCTATTTTTGAAGAGAGTGGTGAGCTAACTGAAAGAACCAAAGCCTTCCTGCAAAGCTTTGTTGATGCTTATGCTGATTGGGTTCTATTTCAGACTCGCCCACAAAAATAGGCTATTGAGATAAATCCATTAATACGAAAACGGCTGATAAATATCGGCCGTTTTAATGTGATGGCCAACCAGATAAATTGGCCTCAATAAATATTCCGACCGTAAAAACACAGTGCTTATATCTGCATCGAGAACGGTCGGTAAACCATCTGTACTCAGCTATGGTGCGCGTTGGGCCTGGCCGGGTTAGGGGCACTTCGTTGGCTTACGCCAAGTCGCCCCCAACACCCGTCCCTCCCAACGATTGGCTATCTTAAGGTATTAAACTGAACTGGCAGACTTTGTCATTAATAAAAAACGGCTGATAATTGTCAGCCGTTTTTTATTATCCTTATATTCGGATTAAATTACTTTTTCGTTACTTTTTCGCTGCCTGCATATACAGCATATCCAGAGCAACTGTCGCGGCTGCCAGCGCGGTCATCTCTGCGTGATCGTAAGAAGGAGCTACTTCCACTACATCCATTCCCACGATATCCAGCGATTGTAATCCACGCAGAATTTTTAGTGCACGGTCAGACGTTAATCCACCACACACTGGCGTACCGGTACCCGGAGCAAAAGCAGGATCCAGACAGTCAATATCAAACGTCAGATAAACCGGCATGTCTCCTACAATCTTTTTAATCTGAGCAACAACATCATCTACTGTGCGATCGTTTACCTGAGCGGCATCCAATACGGTGAAACCGTTGTCAGTATCATGCTCAGTACGGATACCAATTTGTACTGAACGTGTAGGATCAATCAAACCTTCATTTGGCGCATGATAAAACATGGTGCCATGATCAAACTTACTGCCGTTAGAGTAAGTATCGGTATGAGCATCAAAATGAACCAAAGCCATTTTGCCAAAATGTTTAGCGTGAGCTCTTAATAAAGGCAGCGTCACAAAGTGGTCACCACCAAAAGTCAGACAGCGCTTACCGGCAGCCAGTAAACGTTCGGTGTGAGCCTGAAGCTGTTCACTCATGTCCTGAGCGTCACCAAAATTAAAAACCACATCACCGCAATCAACAACCTTCAATTTGCTTTGCAGTTTGAATGTCCATGGCCAACGACAGGATTCCCAGGCCAGATTAGTCGATACCTGACGAATGGCCGCTGGTCCATGACGAGCGCCTGAACGACCAGAGGTTGCCATATCGAAAGGAACACCGGTGATAACCCAATCAGCATCACTCTCATACGGTTGGAAATTGAGTGGTAAACGTAAAAAACCAAAAGCATTGGAGACCAGTGAATTATCAGGCTTATTGCCAAGCGTGCTATTCATTGTATTCCTCAAAAAGTCTGCGTTATCTTTCCGTTATCCCATGCTATCGGCAATGAGTCATAAATGGAAATCAACTAAGTCGCGAAAAAAAATCCCTCCTCGTCAGAATGGAGCGCCCGACGAGAAAGGGATTCAGAGAATTCTTCAATTGTGCTGGGGTAAATTATGGAGTGTATTCCCCCCATCTTCAAGAAAAATCCCGAGCCTCATCGATTATCGTTAGCGGGACTTTTCAGACTCACAAGCAGTTACAGAATTGACTAATCTTTCAGTCTGTTAAAGTTAGTATATAGTTAAACTAAATGCACTAACCGGATTTATATATGGCAGAAATGACATCGGCAATAATTCTACTTTTTCTTATCCTGGATCCGCTGGGAAACCTGCCGATATTTATGTCGATCCTTAAACATATCGATCCGAAACGCCGCCGCATTATTGTTATCAGAGAGATGCTGATTGCGTTGGTGCTGATGATGGTTTTTCTGTTTACCGGTGAGAAAATTCTGGAAGTATTAAATCTGCGTACCGAGACAGTGTCTATTTCTGGCGGGATTATTCTGTTTCTGATTGCCATCAGAATGATTTTTCCATCCTCTGAGAATGGTAGTACTTCTGGTTTACCGGCAGGAGAAGAGCCTTTTTTGGTGCCAATGGCTATTCCATTAGTGGCCGGACCTTCTATTCTGGCGTCATTAATGATGCTATCACATCAATACCCCAACAAAATGGGCTATCTGGCCATTGCGCTGTTTATCGCCTGGGCGCTTTCTGCCATGATATTGATGATGTCCGACTTGTTTTTACGTCTGCTGGGCGAGAAAGGCGTTAATGCACTGGAACGTTTGATGGGATTAATACTGGTGATGATCTCAACCCAAATGTTTCTGGATGGGATTCGAAGCTATTTATCGCACTAGAGAGCAGAAATAAAGCAGGCGATCGTTGACCACCTGCTCCTCAATTAATTACTCATCTTCAAGATAAGTATAACCATACAGCCCGGCTTCAAACTCTTCCAGGAACTGCTCTTCAAGCTCAGGGCTTAAATTGGCGCTCTTGATTTGTTCGCGATAGCGAGTCATCAGGGTTTCCGGATTAAGCTGAACATACTCCAGCATTTCCGCAACCGTATTGCCCTCTTCAGACTGTTCAACTTCAACGCTGCCATCGTTAAAGACGAACACATCAACTGATGCGGTATCACCAAACAGGTTATGCATATTACCCAGAATTTCCTGATAGGCGCCAACCATAAAGAAGCCTAACAGCGGAGGGTTCTCCGGATCGTAAGGCGGCATTGGCATAGTGGTTGCCATACCGTCACCGTCGATATAGTGGTCAATAGCCCCATCAGAATCACAGGTGATATCCAGTAATACTACCCGGCGCTCAGGATCTTTATCTAACCCGCTCAGTGGCAATACTGGAAACAGCTGGTCGATACCCCATGCGTCTGGCATTGACTGGAACAGCGAGAAGTTAACATAAAGTTTATCCGCCATACGCTCATCCAGCTCATCAATGATGGGAAGATGGGCACGATTGCTTGGTTCAAGCTGTAGCTGAATATGATGACAAATGGTCAGATAAAGCTGCTCGGCATAAGCGCGGTCGGTTAAATCCAGCATGCCGTGTGCATATTGAGTATGCACATCATTCAAATCCAGCTGGCTATCGTGCAACCACTCCCGCAGTGAGCGACGATTTTCTGGCTCTTGCATCTCCAGCCAGGTGTCCCACAGGCTACATAAAGCACGGGGAGCATCTTCATTAGGTGGTTGCGGCACTTCAAATTCATTGCGCTCCACACCAATCACGTTAGATACCAAAACCGTATGGTGCGCCGTTACTGCACGTCCGGATTCTGTAATCACCGTTGGGTGCGGTAAACCATGTTCATTACAGGCTTCACCGATTCCCCAGATAACGTTATTCGCATATTCGTTCAGGCCATAGTTCACTGAACAATCAGACTGAGAGCGTGTACCTTCATAATCCACGCCTAAACCGCCACCAACGTCGAAGCATTGAATATTGACACCCAGTTTATGCAGTTCTACGTAGAAACGGGCTGATTCACGTACGCCAGTGGCAATATCACGAATATTAGATAGCTGAGATCCCAGATGGAAGTGCAGCAGTTGCAGGCTGTCCAAACGCCCGGCATCACGCAACGTATCGACCAGTGTCAGTACCTGAGAAGCTGATAAACCAAATTTAGACTTATCACCACCGCTGGCCTGCCATTTACCAGAACCCTGAGAAGCCAGACGAGCGCGAACGCCAAGGCGAGGAATGACATCCAGACGTTTGGCCTCTTCCAGAACCACCTTTATCTCAGACATTTTTTCAATGACCAGATAAACTTTATGCCCGAGTTTTTCCCCGGTTAACGCCAGACGAATATATTCACGATCTTTATAACCGTTGCAGACGATCACTGAGCGGGTAAACCCTGCATGACCTAATACCGCCATTAATTCAGCTTTGGAACCGGCTTCCAGTCCCAAAGGTTCACCGGAATTAACCAGTGACTCAATTACCCGACGCTGTTGATTAACTTTAATCGGATAAACTAAAAAATAGTTGCCTTCATAACCAAACGACTCACGTGCACGTTTAAACGCAGCATTAATAGAACGCAAACGATGCTGAAGTATTTGTGGAAAACAAAACAACGATGGCAGGCGCTGCCCCTGTGCTTGCATTCCCTGAACTAACGTTGCCAGATCCACGCGTGCATCAGGTAAGTCAGGATCCGGACAGACAGTAATATGGCCAAATTCATTCACACCATAATAACCACCACCCCAGTGAGCGACATTATAAGTACGCATCATTTTGCTTGCGGAACCGTTTGTCATAACAACATAAGCCTCTTAGAGCCCGGAACGGAAACAAACCGATCTGAGCAACTCAACAGTAAAAACTACCCGATTAGTTCGTATTTCACCATGCAGCACTGGAGGGTAACTACCCGGACCATACGACCGCATAAGAATAGACGATAATATTGCTATTTCATATTGTTAATGAAGCAATCTGACAGCAAAAAACAAAATTTTTGTTTATAAATATGTCCGGAGGATAGTTAGATACCCTACCATTAAAAATCATTTACAAATCAATTAATAAAGAAGATAACTTCAATTTAGAATACGGTGATTATTGTCCAGCTATATAACCAGATCAAAAGCCTGATTATCTACGGTAAAAAAGCAATTTTTTCAGAACTAAATGATAATTAAACAGTTAATAATTTTATCCACGCTCCCCCACCGGTTATTTATATTTCAACTCGGTATATCGGTACTTTGTATGTGCTAAATCACCGTCAAAACCGCCTTCTATTTCCAGTTATAAAAAAAATGTAATTCAGAACAATAGGTTGAATATTTTCAGATAAAAAACAACTGGCAATATTGTAGTAAATCTTTAGAATAGCCATCCAGAAGTTAATCCGTCTATACCGATTAACTAACGTATTCATAAACTCCTTAATCTGCGCATGCGTTGTCTCACGCCCAACGATCTCCCCAATAAGGGATAACGCCGCTTTGCAGTTAAACCGTCTTAGAGGTAAGAGAAGAAATGGCCCAACACCTGTTTACTTCCGAATCCGTATCCGAAGGGCATCCTGACAAAATTGCCGACCAAATTTCTGACGCGGTGCTTGATGCAATTCTTGAGCAAGATCCTAAAGCGCGCGTAGCCTGTGAAACCTATATTAAGACCGGTATGGTTTTAGTCGGCGGTGAAATCACAACTTCCGCCTGGGTGGATATTGAAGAACTCACTCGTCGTACCGTATGTGACATTGGTTACACACACTCAGATATGGGATTTGATGCTAATTCTTGTGCGGTATTAAGCGCTATTGGCAAACAATCACGTGATATCAATCAAGGTGTTGACCGCAGCGACCCGTTAGAACAAGGTGCTGGCGATCAGGGCATCATGTTTGGTTATGCAACTAACGAAACCGAAGTTTTAATGCCTGCACCAATTACTTATGCTCACCGCTTAATGGAGCGTCAGGCAGAAGTACGTAAAAATGGTACCCTGCCTTGGCTACGTCCGGATGCTAAAAGCCAGGTCACCTTTATGTATGACAATGGCAAAATCAGCGGTATTGATGCGGTAGTATTATCAACTCAACACTCTGACCATATCGGCCAAAAAGATCTGCAGGAAGCGGTAATGGAACACATCATTAAACCGGTTCTACCTGCTGAATGGTTATCAGCTAATACCAAATACTTTATTAACCCAACCGGCCGCTTCGTCATTGGTGGACCAATGGGTGACTGTGGATTAACCGGTCGTAAAATTATCGTTGATACCTACGGCGGTGCAGCTCGTCACGGCGGCGGGGCATTCTCCGGCAAAGATCCTTCTAAAGTTGACCGTTCTGCAGCCTATGCTGCACGCTACGTGGCTAAAAATATCGTGGCTGCTGGCCTGGCGGAGCGCTGCGAAATTCAAGTTTCTTACGCTATTGGTGTTGCTGAGCCAACCTCAATTATGCTGGAAACCTTCGGCACCGAAAAAATTCCACACGACCGTTTAATTCAATTGGTTCGCGAGTTCTTCGACCTGCGTCCTTATGGATTAATTAAAATGCTGGATTTGATCAGACCTATTTATCAGCAAACCGCAGCTTACGGTCATTTTGGTCGTGAACATTTCCCATGGGAAAAAACAGACAAAGCGGCAATGCTGCGCGAAGCTGCCGGACTTAAATAATTCCAGACAGGCATCGTAGCTAATTTTAACGGCGTGATGGCATCAGCCTCACGCCGTTTTTTATTGCTCATTTTATGGCACCTCGTTATGCTAGCGCTCATGACCACACTTCGCCTTCCCATCGCTACTCAGCAAGCCGTTATGCGTTGCTTACGCCATTATCTGGCACTGGCTAATCGCCATTTAGAAACTGAGTATTCAGAACCCAAAGTCACCTATCGCCAGCGTGGAACAACCGCTGGAACGGCCCATCTTACCCACTGGGAAATCCGACTTAATGCAGTGTTGCTGGTAGAAAATGGTCAACAGTTTATTGATGATGTGGTTCCCCATGAGCTGGCTCATTTACTGGTTTATCGTCAATTTGGCCGTGTATCCCCGCATGGTGCCGAATGGCAATGGATGATGGAAAAAGTTCTGGGAGTTAGCGCAACCCGAACACACTGTTTTGATGTGATGTCGGTACAGGGGAAAACTTTTACCTATATCTGTAATTGCCAAACGCATCAGTTAACCGTACGCCGCCACAACAAAATCCTGCGTAAAGAGAGTGAGTATCGTTGTAAGCACTGCGGCAATCTGTTGAAACCAGCTGAAACCTAAACTATTTGCATGTCAGGCCTACTTAACTTTTCCTGCTTTTAGTGATGATAAAAACAACGCAGGGTTGAACAGTCTGTTCTACAATATTAAGCTTATCCGGCTCAGTTAACATATTTACGACTTCTTTGGCCATTTAGCCGGAAAAGAATACCCTTGAATGCCTGTTAATTCAGGAAAATACCGGAAAACAAAATATAACTATGCGTATTCCCCGCATCTATCATCCCCATTCTCTTGCTATCGCTAATGATATCGCCCTGAGCGACGATGCAGCGAATCATGTTGGTCGCGTACTGCGTATGCAGCCGAACCATCAGCTAACGCTATTTGATGGTAGCAATCATGTTTTTGATGCTGTGATTACTCGGGTTGATAAAAAGCAGGTACTGGTCAATATCGTTGACCAGCGGGAAGAGAACCTTGAGTCACCGCTTAATTTTCATCTCGGTCAGGTGATTTCTCGCGGAGAGAAGATGGAGTTTACTATCCAGAAATCTATCGAGTTGGGTGTGAATGTGATTACCCCACTGATTTCAGAACGCTGCGGCGTAAAACTGGATAAAGAGAGACTGGAAAAGAAAGTTCAACAGTGGCAAAAAATTGCCACCGCTGCCTGCGAACAGTGTGGACGTAACCGAATTCCCGAAGTTCGTCCGGTAATGAACCTCGAAGAATGGTGTTCAGAATCTGATGGCGGAATTAAATTGAATCTACACCCAAGAGCCAGCCAGAGCATTAATACGCTCACTATGCCGGTACAAAACATCCGTCTGTTAATTGGTCCTGAAGGAGGATTATCCCAGGACGAGATCGATATGACAGCGAATTACGATTTTACAGATATTCTACTCGGCCCCCGGATTCTGCGTACAGAAACCGCGGCGCTTACCGCGATTGCTGCACTACAGGTACGCTTCGGCGATCTGGGATAAGGAGAAAAAGATGATCAAACTCGGCATCGTGATGGACCCGATTACGTCCATCAACATTAAGAAAGACTCCAGCTTTGCTATGCTGCAAGAAGCTCAAAAACGCGGCTGGGAATTGCACTATATGGAAATGAACGATCTTTATCTACAGACCGGAGAGGCTCGCGCCCGTACGCGTACGCTAACGGTTCAGTATGATAAGGAGCACTGGTTCGATTTCCATCAGGAGCAAGAGATCCCACTGCACGATCTTGATGTTATTTTGATGCGTAAAGATCCTCCATTTGATACTGAATATATCTACGCAACCTATATTCTGGAACGTGCAGAAGCAAAAGGCACGCTGATCGTCAACAAGCCTCAAAGCCTGCGCGACTGCAACGAAAAACTGTTTACCGCCTGGTTCCCTGAGCTAACGCCGTCTACGCTGGTTTCCCGCAGTGCAGAGCATATCCGCCGTTTCTATGCAGAGCATGGTGACATTATCCTTAAACCATTGGATGGCATGGGTGGTTCCTCTATTTTCCGCGTTAAACCAAACGACCCTAATCTGTCGGTAATCATTGAAACCTTGACTGAATTAGGCACCCGTTACTGTATGGCACAAAACTTTGTGCCACAGATTTCGGATGGTGATAAGCGCGTTCTGGTCGTGGATGGCGAGCCGGTTCCTTATTGCCTGGCACGTATTCCAAAGCAGGGAGAAACTCGTGGCAATCTGGCGGCTGGAGGACGCGGTGAAGCGCATCCTTTAAGCGAAAGTGATTGGAAAATCGCCCGTAGCGTAGCACCAATCCTGAAAGAAAAAGGATTAGTATTTGTTGGCCTGGATATCATTGGCGACAAGCTGACGGAGATTAATGTCACCAGCCCAACCTGTATCCGTGAAATTGAAGCTGCTTTCCCGGATGTTTCTATCACAGGTATGTTAATGGATGCCATTGAGCGCCGCATTAAGTAAGCTGCTAAGCTCAAACAATAAGTCTGTTTAACTAAAATGACTCTGTCACCTGTAATTTAAGGGACAGAGTCAATTTTTTTACTACCAATAGTTTTCACGCTAAGCATCGGTGAGCTAAATTTGCTATAATAATCAATGGGTGACAAGCACCTACACATCACATTTCCATTCAGCCAACGGTTTAATACCATGAACTTACAACACCATTTTCTTATTGCGATGCCTACCCTGGAAGATCCCTGCTTTAGCCATTCGGTTGTGTACATTTGCGAACACAATCAGAATGGCACGATGGGATTGGTTATTAACAAACCTCTCGGAGAGCTAACCGTCGAAGAAGTACTCGCGAAGCTGGATATCTACCCCACGCCAAAGGTATCCAATATTCATTTAAACAATCCAGTATTGGATGGCGGACCGCTGGCTGACGATCGGGGATTTATTTTGCATACCCCTCGCCAGAAATTTTCATCCAGTATCCAGATCAATGAACATGTTATGATCACCTCATCGAAAGATGTATTAGAAACCCTGGGTACCGCCTCTCAGCCATCCGAAGCACTGGTTGCTTTAGGTTATGCCGGGTGGGATGCAGGTCAATTAGAACGGGAACTGCTGGAAAACAGCTGGTTGACCGTTGAGGCAGATACCAACATTCTATTTCACGTTCCGGTCAATCAACGCTGGCAAACAGCCGCGAGGAAGTTGGGTGTGAACATCCATACTATTGCAACACAAGTAGGTCACGCATAAATGTCTAACCGTACTGTATTAGGATTTGATTTTGGCACCAAGAGCATCGGTGCAGCTATCGGCCAGGAAGTTACCGGTACTGCTCGCCCTCTTGCTTCATTTAAGGCCAGGGATGGCAGCCCCGACTGGCAACAAATCGAAAAATTGCTGAAAGAATGGCAACCTGATTTAGTGGTGGTTGGGCTTCCATTGAATATGGATGGAACTGAGCAACCAGTTACTGCTCAGGCAAAAAAGTTTGCCAATCGCCTACACGGTAGATTTGGAGTGCAAATCCAATTACACGATGAACGTCTAAGTACGGTAGAAGCTAAAGCTGACTTGTTTTCCCGTGGCGGTTTTCGCGCACTGGACAAAGGCAGCGTAGACGCTGCCTCTGCGGTAATCATTCTGGAAAGTTGGTTTGAACAACAGCTCGGTTAATCTAGTGCAGCAGATTATCCAACGTACTACCCCAGTTAATACTCATTTTAATATTACAGGCTTGATTTGCCGCATAGTAAACGGTATATCCCTGCCGGTTTGATACGCCTTTATATTCCGGAATATCCCCACATCCGGTAATCACATAATCGGTATTTGGCAATGGAATAGAGTTACCGGTTCCCAGCAGAGCGAAATACTTGCCATACTCTCCCTGACCTACTTTCTGCACCAATACATAATCGTTCGCATTCAGTTGAGTTTTACTGACAATTTTTGCCGCACGTCCAGTAGAGTCAGTAACGCCAAACAGTGGCTTGTGAAATGCAGGGTCAGTCTCAGTATCTTTAGTTACTACCAGATAGAACGGCGTATCAGCCATTGGTTGATTGGTTTTTGGCTCTAACAAACCCACAGTAATCTCAAATGTGCCTTCGGAACCGTAAGTTGGTAACGTATTTTTATAATACCAATAGCCACCACCACCAATGATTGCCAGTAAAACAACCACTAAAAGCCATTTAAATGCGTTCAAGATTTACGTTTCCTTTCTGTTTATATTACAAGTCGTTAGGAAAATGGCAGTTCACCATACTTAGGAAGAATAGAAAAGAAGTTTAGCGAAACCTTTACGTTTACTACCCCATAATCAACCCGTTCGATAATAAGCGGCTTCTACATTGCTCCATGGTTTGCATTCCATTAACCGCTCCGGTTTGTAACAGTGTTAATAGCTGGTGGTGTTTACCTTCCCGAATCATATTGCTCACTGCAGGAGTATTCACCAGCACTTCATAAGCAGCGATACGTCCACCTTTACTACAGGGTAAAAGCTGCTGACAAACTACTGCCTGTAAACTGTTTGCCAATTGAGTACTAACAAAACGTTTCTCTTCAGCCGGGAACACATCAATAATGCGTTCAATTGATTGCACTGCAGAACGGGTATGCAAGGTGGCAAATACCAGATGCCCGGTCTCCGCTGCGGTTAATGCCATATGGATAGTTTCCACATCCCTCAACTCCCCCAGCAAGATAATATCCGGGTCCTGTCGCAATGCCGCACGTAACCCCTGAGAGAAGCTTTCCACATGCCTGCCGACCTCACGCTGCTGAATCAGGCAACGATGACTGTGATGTATAAACTCGATGGGATCTTCCAGCGTAATAATGTGGCGAGCTGACTGCTGATTAATCATGCTTATCAGAGCAGCCAGCGTGGTCGATTTCCCACTCCCGGTCGCTCCGGCAACGATAACCAAGCCATCAAGGCAACTGCTCATGGCTATCAACGAATCAGGAATCCCTAACAACTCTGGCGGAGGTATATCATTTCGAATAAAGCGAAAAGCGGCAGATATGCCATCGCTCTGCTGAAAAAGATTCACCCGAAGACGTATGTCTTCAATCGTTAAGGCAAAATCTAACTGCCCCTGTTGCTGAAATGTCACTCGTTGTTCACTGGCTAAGAGCGCTAACAGTTGTTCTGACAGCCATTCTGGCGGTAGTAAACTTTCGCCAAAGTAGTGTAAATCCCCGTTCACGCGCAATACTGGCAAATGCCCGGCAGAAAGGTGCAGATCGGACCCATTTTGCTTTACACTATCAGTTATTAATTGGCATACATTCATAGCAGACTCCCTGAATAGACTTATGACAACTATCCAACAGAATCTAGAAGCAGTCAGGCACCGTATCGCTGAAGCAGCGCAACAATGCGGCCGTTCTCCCAAAGAAGTTCAGTTACTTGCAGTGAGTAAAACAAAACCTGTGGAGGCGATTCAGGAAGCGATTGATGCAGGTCAGCGCCTGTTTGGCGAAAACTATGTGCAGGAAGGCGTCGATAAAATTCAGCACTTTAACAGCACAGCTGAATCAGAGCAGTTGGAATGGCATTTTATTGGCCCACTGCAATCGAACAAGAGCCGACTGGTTGCTGAGCACTTCCACTGGATGCATACTCTGGACAGAGAGAAGATTGCCAGACGTTTAAGTGAACAGCGGCCAGCAGCTATGCCGCCGCTAAATGTACTTATTCAGATTAATATCAGTGATGAACAGAGTAAATCCGGTATTAAACTTGAGGAGTTGTCAGAGCTGGCGGCCCAAATTCACAATCTGCCTCACCTGACACTGCGTGGACTAATGACCATCCCAGCGCCGGAAAACGATCCTGCCCGTCAACTTATCGTATTTCAAAAAATGACACAGGCGTTTAACCAGCTTAAAACTGCCTATCCACAAATTGATACCCTCTCTATGGGAATGACTGACGACATGGATAATGCTATTCGCGCAGGCAGTACCATGGTGCGCATTGGTACTGCTATATTTGGTGCACGTGACTATACCTTGTAATTCATCAGGTAATCCGAGCTACTCCCGATTATCTGAGCTTTAAACTGACAAAGTGAGACTTATCATGCAACACCGTAAAATTGCGTTTATTGGTGCCGGTAATATGGCAAAAGCGATTATTGCCGGATTAGTCAGCGACGGTTATCCGGCGGATTTGATTACCGCAACTTCCCCATCAATGAAACAGGATGGCCCGCTGCATAGCCAATATGGCATTCGTTGTAGTAATGATAACGTTGAAAGCGCTCGTCAGGCCGATGTGGTGCTACTGGCAGTTAAACCACAGATGATGGCTGACGTTTGTGCTCCTTTACATCAGCAGGTGGACCTCAGCAAAAAATTAATTTTGTCCATCGCTGCCGGAGTAAGTGTCACTCGTTTTTCCCAGCTGCTGGGGCCTGTTGACCTTATTCGCATTATGCCCAATACCCCATCATTGATTGGTTTAGGAATGAGCGGCCTGTACGCACCACCACAGGTTAACGCTCAGGATAGAGAATTTACCGCTCAGTTGATGCAATCTGTCGGAAAAATCTGTTGGGTGAATGAGGAAAGTGGGATAAATAGTGTCATCGCTGCTGCCGGTAGCGCTCCGGCCTATTTCTTCCTGTTTATGGAAGCGATGCAAAATGAGTCTGAACGCCTTGGATTTGAACCAGAAACTGCACGTTTACTGGTGCAACAGGCTGCTTTAGGTGCCGCACAAATGGTGGTAAATAACCCACAGTTAGATATCGCGACTCTTCGCCAGCAGGTCACTTCAAAGGGCGGTACTACTGCTGAGGCACTGCGCGTTTTTAATGAACATGGTTTGAGCGAAACTGTAGCTTCAGCTATGCAGGCCGCCATTAAACGTGCCGATGAAATGGAAAAATCACTTTAAAATGATAATCCGGCAATGAATTAGCGGGTTCATTGCCATTTTTCCTTGATTTACTATATGCTAATCCCCAAATATACGGGTGTCGTTATAGCATAATACCGTTTCTCAGATTTCAGTCTGGCTAAGCCAGGGCAGACAATAACCAAGGGTTAACCATGCAATTTTTATCTTTTCTTATTGTAACCGTGCTCGATCTTTACGTATCGGTGCTACTGCTACGGGTATGGATGCAATGGGCAAGAGCCGATTTCTACAATCCATTCTCACAGTTTGTGGTGAAAATCACCCAGCCGATAATTGGACCATTACGCCGTGTCATCCCGTCGATTGGTCCTATCGATACTGCTTCACTACTGGTTGCCTACATCCTTATTCTGTTGAAGTATGTTGTTGGGCTGTGGCTGATTAATCAGGTGCTATTATTCTTCCCGGTTTACCTCCCACTCTCGCTACTGGAACTGCTGACTGCTGCCGGTAAGCTGGTATTCTGGGTTATTATTATCCGTGCGTTGATGAGCTGGATTAGCCAGGGACGCAATCCGGTAGATCAATTGCTTATCCAGCTAACTGAACCACTATTGTCTCCAATTCGTCGCTTACTGCCCTCAATGGGAGGAATCGACCTGTCGCCAATGGTGTTGATCCTGATCCTTTATGCGTTGAATTACCTGAAAGCAGATGTTCTGGCTCTGATTCTGTAATGAGCGCTGTAGAACAACAGTCTGATGCGATTATCCTTCGGCTATATATTCAGCCGAAGGCCAGCCGCGATCAAATTGTTGGTCTGCATGGAGAAGAGTTAAAAGTCGCGATTACCGCCCCGCCGGTTGACGGTCAGGCGAACGCCCATTTGGTTAAGTTTCTGGCTAAACAGTTTCGCGTTGCCAAAGGTATGGTAACGATTGAAAAAGGGGAACTGGGGCGTCATAAGCAGGTAAGAATCGATAATCCACAGCAGGTTCCTGCTGAAATAAAACTCCTGTTACCGGATGCCTGATAACTCAGGCATCCTTTAATATTTCTCTACTGTCTATCAATTAAAATAAATTTTCTGTTTTCAGCAAATCGCACTGATAGTCTTGTATATCTCCGGTATGCCCTGCATTCAGGCCAAAAATATCCAGCCGATTTGCCAACAATAAATACATTGGCCTATCGTTATAGCCAGTGTAAGCCACCAGCGCCAGACCATATTTCTCCATATTATCCGCTGCATCCGATACTTCCGTTGCCAGCCGCTGGAACGGATTGATTTCACGTAACTGAGATTCGGTCAATGTACGGGCAATATAGTGGTGACCATTGATACCATAAGGAACCGATGACCATTTCTCGCTGAAGTTTTCTATCTGGCTTCCCAACTGCGCCTGTATTTCTGGCTTAACGCAGGCAATATGAATGTGCAATTGCTCCTGGCTACGCCCATAGGCTGAATTAACCGCTAATGACACCATTTCCCGGGAAATAGGTTTACCCGCCTGTTGAGCCAGATAGTGGCGAGCTACCCATGCCTGATAGAGGTAATCGGTAGAATCTGGCTGCTGTAATACCTTGCTCTCAATACCATCAATTTTCGCCGTAGGGATTAGCAGAAAATGCAAAGGCCCGTTACGATCTTTAAATATGACGTATCCTCGTTTGGCATCCGGCGTCAAAATCACGTTAATACAGGGAGAAGCTGTTGATGCGCTTAATTGCTGATGAGGAACACATTGCTCACTAACGATCTTCCATAATTCATTTGAGTGACTACGTACCCAGCCCCACCAGATAGCTAAAATTACCAGCGATACAATGATAATCGCGACCAGCCACTTCAGTAATTTAGGCAATCGTTTTTTTCGTTTCATTCTCATCTTCGGAGTGTTAATTGATAGTCTCTCCTGGCAATTATAACACACATGTAACAGTTGGTTTTAATTCAATAAATTATGTTTCTGATTAATAAATGAATAAAACCTATTGATAATATTAAATAAAAAACAAATTACCCTTCATTCAGTGGTCAAAAAACACTCCCCCTTACCATTTTCGCTCATTCACTTACTTCAGTTTGAGTTATGCTATGCGGCTATGAAATATTGAAAAATGAAACACTATTCTATCGCAGGTATACCCTGCCCTGATTAAAACTCGAAATAACAGGTGGACTCCACAATGCAGAAACTGGTGCTTGCAACCGGTAACCCCGGTAAAGTGCGTGAGCTGGCAAATCTTCTGGCTGATTTTGGCTTTGAAGTGATTGCTCAAACCGATCTCGGTGTCGATTCGGCTGAAGAAACCGGATTAACCTTTATTGAGAATGCCATTATTAAAGCACGTCATGCCGCGCAGGTTACCGGTTTGCCCGCCATTGCTGATGATTCAGGTATTGCCGTTGATGTTCTGGGCGGTGCACCCGGTATCTATTCAGCCCGCTATGCCGGCGTTGATGCCAGCGATCAGGCTAACCTGAATAAGCTGCTGGAAACACTGAAAGATGTTCCAAAGGAGCAACGTCAGGCACAATTCCACTGTGTGCTGGTTTATATGCGTCATGCCAACGATCCTATCCCATTAGTTTTTCATGCCAGTTGGCCGGGTGAAGTGCTGTTTAGCCCAGCCGGTGAAGGTGGCTTTGGTTACGATCCTATTTTCTATCTTCCGGAATTAGGCTGTACCGCCGCTGAGTTGAGCAGAGAACATAAAAGTAAGATTTCTCACCGCGGTCAGGCATTGACCATGCTGTTGGATGCCTTGCGTAATGCTTAATCCCCCGCCGCTGAGCCTCTATATTCATATTCCCTGGTGTGTGCAGAAGTGCCCTTACTGCGATTTCAACTCACACGCCTTGAAGGGCGATATTCCCGATATGGATTATGTGGAGCATTTGCTTATCGATCTGGATAACGATTTACCTCTCACCGGTGGCAGGCCTGTCAGTACAATATTTATTGGCGGTGGAACTCCCAGCCTGCTGGGTGCAGAAGCCATGCAGAGACTGTTAGATGGGGTGCGTAGTCGGTTAACGCTGGAGGATAACGCTGAAATTACCATGGAAGCCAATCCGGGAACGGTAGAGGCCGACCGATTTAGAGCCTATCAGCAGGCCGGAGTAAATCGCATCTCTATTGGCGTTCAGAGCTTTAGTCAGCCAAAGCTGGAGCGACTGGGGCGGATACACGGTCCGGAAGAGGCAAAGCGTGCGGCACATCTGGCACAAGGCCTTGGGTTACGCAGCTTCAATCTGGATTTAATGCACGGTTTGCCGGATCAATCACTGGAAGAGGCGTTGGATGACCTGCGGCAGGCCATTGAGTTAGACCCTCCTCATCTATCCTGGTATCAACTCACCATTGAGCCAAATACATTATTTGGTTCACGCCCTCCGGTACTGCCGGACGACGACGCGCTGTGGGATATCTATCAGCGCGGTCATGAATTACTTAGTGCTGCCGGTTATCAGCAGTATGAAACCTCAGCTTACGCCAAACCCGGTTATCAGTGTCAGCACAACCTGAACTACTGGCGTTTTGGTGACTATCTGGGTATTGGCTGCGGAGCGCACGGTAAACTGAGTTTTAGCGACGGGCGAATTATACGCACGGTAAAAACCCGCCATCCCCGTGGTTATATGAACGGTAAGTATCTGGATAAGCAGTACAACGTTGAAGCCGATGAACGACCTTTTGAGTTCTTTATGAACCGATTTCGCCTGCTGGAAGCTGCGCCAAGAGCTGATTTCAGCCGTCTTACCGGGTTGAATGAGAGCGTTATTCGGCAGAATCTTGATAGTGCATTGAAGATGGGGTACCTGACGGAAACCAGTGAGTACTGGCAGGTTACTGAGAAAGGGAAATTATTCCTGAATTCTTTACTCGAATTATTTTTGTAGTTCGCCCTTACTCTTTTCCCTTGACCTTCTCTTTTGACCTGATAGAGCACTGGAATTCAGCCGACAACTGAATGAGGGTAGCACGGCTGGCATGGATGCCAGCCGAGGCGCAGCGACGTCGGGAGCGGCTCTGCGCCGGTGCGTAAGCCCGAATGAAGGCGGAGGGAAGTCGCCTAAGCGACCTGGATTCGTGTGCGAAGGCGCGGGAGTGCAGAGGGAATTCGCCCTAATTCCCTCTGCTCGGCTGCCAGCACCTCAGTCAAACAAAACACTGAAGGTTTAGCAGACGAAACTTACCCTGAGCTACATTTATACTGACAGGATAATTATTGCGGTAATACCTTCAGTAAATTGGCCCGCTGCTGTTCCAGCACCGTAACCTTACCACATGCTTCTTGACCAAACTGGTTGAAGTCTTTTTCCTGCTTCTTCCATTCGTCTTTAATTTGCTGCTGTAAGCCACCCAGGCTGCCTAATACTGCCTGTAAAGGATTGCCTGACTTACCGGCTTTAGCCACTTGCTGGATACCCAGTTCGTTAATGCTGTCCTGTAACACACCACCCAGAGTATTTTGCATAATCACCTGACCATTAGCTTCAACTTGTGAAACGGCCTGATGGTGAAAAGCTAAACCTCCCGGACGAGGCTCCAGTACTTTTTCCATCTCTTTAGTCAGTTCTGAACTCAGAGTGACTAAACGTTTACGCACATTACTCTCGGTACCCAATTGTTTAACAATCACGTTATCCAGTGCACTCTGAGCGATCTTCAGGCGTGAACGAACACCGTCGTTAATATAAGGCAAATCGGTACGCAAATTAGTTTGATAGCTCACCGCCTGAGCGCGAGCCGCATCAGAAAGAGTTAATACTTTACCATTACGGGTCACATCACCATTCTTACCAATTACCAGCTCACCGCTGGCACCAGCAACTTTAACCGTATCCTGGTTAATAAAAATATCATCCTGTGGTTTTACATTACATTCATAAGCCGCTTGCGCCTGCCAGGCCATCAACAGCAAAAGGGCCGCGCCGGTTTTTCGTAACATAATTATTCCTCAATGGTTAATGCGAAATCGTACTTTTGTAGGTTCAACCAGACTATAGACATCAGAGTCCGTCAGGTGTTCATCAAATCGGGGGGATTAACTGAAAAATAGCAGAATTAGTCAAAGCTGTTCAGCGCCATGGATAATCAACCTTACCCAAAACTGAAAACTATCAGGGGGAAATTCTTCCCCCTGACTTAACCATTACTCTTCGTAATAGTTAATATCCATCAGCTCACTGGCTTTTACATCCAGCATGCCTTTGTCTTCCAGCCAGTTAGTCACGATACCACGGTGTTCTTCGGTGCATTTACCGATCTTTTGCAGGCATACCAGACCATCCCACTTCAGATAGCCGCCGCCCTCAAAGGAGAGGTCGTGGGCTTCAAACACTTCGTTGATAAAGTTATCAATTGTTGCGTCGATCTTCTCAACTGCGGTTCCTTCAGGAAATGCCCAGCTAATTAAAAATCCGATTTCCTGAAACTCATCGATACGCATTTTTTTACGTAAACGACGACTACGTTGATGTGCCATTATTCACTCCTCTCAAACATCAAATCCCATACACCATGCCCTAAACGATGGCCACGTAACTCAAACTTAGTTAACGGGCGAGAATCAGGACGTGGCACATAAGTACCATCAACCGACAGATTACGATATGCCGGAATCGCGTTCATCACTTCTAACATATGCTCTGCATAATTTTCCCAGTCGGTGGCCATATGAAACACACCACCCACCTTTAATTTTTTCAGTATCGCCATAGCAAACGGCGTCTGGAGAATTCGGCGCTTATGATGGCGCGCTTTATGCCACGGATCGGGGAAGAACAGCTGAACCATATCCAGAGAAGCGTCAGGAATCATCTTATCCAGCACTTCGACCGCATCATGGCACATTACCCGCAGGTTCCCTACTCCGGCTTCATGAGCCGAAGACAGACAGGCACCGACACCCGGACTATGAACTTCAATCCCCAGAAAATCTTGCTGCGGGTTATCCTGCGCCATTTTGACCAGCGACATCCCCATACCAAAGCCGATTTCCAGAGTGACCGGTGCTTCACGACCAAACACTTCTGACAGGTTTAGAGGTTCTGGTTGAAACTCTACCCCCATTATTGGCCAGTAGTTATCCAGCGCGTATTGCTGGCCTTTTGTCAGCCGCCCCTGACGGCGAACAAAGCTACGAATGCGGCGCATCGCGCGGCCGTCTTCATTAAATTCAGGGGAAATGACATCGTTAATCATAAAAAATTCTGTTTATACCGGCCGCTGTTAATTGTTAATGATGAAGATAAAATTTTCAGGCTGGCATCATACCCTATATTGCCTTAATCCTTAAACAATCCGCGACAATCCATCCGGGTTATTCTGCATGATTATCTCAGGTTAAGGTTTACTCTGGCTGATGTCTGTGCTGGAATCACGCCATCTGTTTTATTCTCCGAGAAATGTCACATTTATATGATGCAAGCAAAGCCATTTGCACAGGCCGTTTTGAGCTGGTACCAAAAATTTGGTCGTAAGACCCTACCCTGGCAAATTGAAAAAACGCCCTATCATGTCTGGCTTTCTGAAGTCATGCTGCAACAAACGCAGGTCACTACTGTAATCCCTTATTTTCAGCGTTTTATTGCTCAATTCCCCGATATTAACTCACTGGCGGCAGCGCCAACGGATGAAGTATTACACCTCTGGACGGGCCTTGGTTATTACGCCAGAGCGCGTAATCTGCATAAAGCAGCAAAAACTATTGCCTCACAGCATCAAGGTATCTTCCCGACAGATTTTGATACCGTACACGACCTGCCGGGCATTGGCCGTTCTACCGCCGGAGCCATACTCTCCCTCTCTCTTAACCAGCACTATCCGATTCTTGATGGCAATGTAAAACGGGTAATCGCCCGTTGCTATGCCATAGAAGGCTGGCCGGGTAAGAAAGAAGTGGAAAAACGGCTTTGGGATATCAGTACTGAAGTCACACCAGCAGAGGGTGTAGCTCAATTCAATCAGGCCATGATGGACCTCGGTGCGCTGGTTTGTACCCGCTCTCGCCCTAAATGCGAACTGTGCCCGCTCAATTCAGGCTGTATTGCCTATGCCAATCAAAGCTGGGCAGACTATCCGGGGAAAAAACCAAAACAAAAAATACCGGAGAAAAACGCATGGTTCCTGTTACTTAAGAACAATGATAAAGTCTGGCTGGAACAACGACCGGATGTCGGGCTCTGGGGAGGACTTTACTGCTTCCCTCAGTTTAGCGATTGGACTTCGCTGACCCACTGGCTGGAACAGCGGGGAATGTCTGCCAACGATTTAAAACAGCAGACGGCTTTCCGCCATACCTTCAGCCATTTCCATCTGGATATTACGCCGATGTTGCTTAATATGGTGCCCGGTCAGCGCTGTCAGGAAGAGAGTCAGGGTATGTGGTACAACCTGACTCAACCGCCATCCGTCGGGCTGGCAACGCCAGTTGAACGATTACTTAATCAGCTTAAAAATGAACACGAGGATTAGCATGAGCAGAACCATTTTCTGTACTTACCTGCAAAAAGAAGCCGAAGGGCAAGACTTCCAGCTTTATCCTGGTGAATTAGGCAAACGGATTTTTAACGAGATTTCAAAAGAAGCATGGGCACTATGGATGAGCAAACAAACCATGCTTATCAATGAAAAGAAATTGAATATGATGGACCCGGAGCACCGTAAATTACTGGAACAAGAAATGGTGAATTTCCTGTTTGAAGGTAAAGATGTCCACATCGATGGTTACACACCACCAAGTCAATAATCTTTGTTTTGAATAATGCGCCATTAAAAAATGATCATTAATTTAAAAAGAATCTGCGCGCTACTGCTGATAGCGCCTTTGCTGGTCTCGTGTGGGGGCGGCAGTAAGAAAAAACCACAGGATGACGACAGATATATTAAAGACACCAATGCGTTCGATATTCTGATGGGCCAGTTTGCCCATAACGTCGAAAACATCTGGGGAATGCATGAAGTCCTGATCGCCGGTCCTAAAGATTATGTGAAATATACCGATCAATATCGTACCCGTAGCCATATTAACTTTGATGCCGGTGTTATCACCGTGGAAACTCTGGCCACAGAGAGCCCTGAAAACAATCTGCGTCAGGCTATTGTGACCACCTTGCTAATGGGTGAAGATCCACAAACCACCGATCTCTATTCGGACGCTAACGATATTCAAATCAGTAAAGAACCGTTCCTGTATGGTCAGGTGCTGGATCAGGATGGTAATACCATTCGCTGGCAATGGCGCGCCACACATTTTGCTGACTATATTATCCAGACTAAGCTGAAGAAGCGTTCCTCCGGGCTGCGGGTAATCTGGTCGGTGGATATTCCGCTGGTAGCTAACCACCTGGATAAGCGGGCCCATAAATACCTGCCGTTGGTGCGTAAAGCCGCCCGTAAATATAATGTTGAAGAGTCGCTGATTCTGGCAATTATGCAAACCGAGTCCAGCTTTAACCCTTACGCCGTCAGCCGTTCTGATGCACTGGGGCTGATGCAAGTAATGCAGCACACTGCTGGTCGTGATGTATTTAAAATGCAGGGTAAATCAGGACAACCAAGCCGTAACTTCCTGTTCGATCCGGAAAGCAATATTGATACCGGCACGGCTTACCTGTCGATTCTGCAAAACAGCTATCTGGGTGGAATTACTAACCCTACATCGCGCCGATATGCGGTTATTACTGCCTATAACGGTGGTGCAGGTAGCGTATTGCGCGTGTTCTCCAGCGACCGCAATAAAGCGCCGGATGTGATTAACCGTATGTCACCAGGTGATGTGTATGAAACACTGACCACCAAGCATCCATCGGCTGAGTCACGTAATTATCTGAATAAAGTGAATACGGCACAGAAGAATTATCGGAGATAATCCATTCATGTCGCTGTCAGTTAAGGCTGTCAGCGGCATAAATTAAACAATAAGGAATCCTGTTATGGGTGGTATCAGCTTACCGCAGATTATCGGCATCGTTGTCGCCGTTGCTATCGTTATCTTCTGGCAAAAACGTCAGCGTGAGAAAATGGCTGCACAACAACGTGAATTAGACAATAAGCAGCAAAATAACCAAGAGTGATCTCAGATTTCTTAGTCTACTGATAAACCTAATAAATCAGCATCAAGAGATATTCCGGCCGTAAATGCATAGTGCTTATATTTCTTTTGTGCGCGGCCGGAAAACAATTTGTACTTGGTATTGGAGTGCGTTGGGCCTAGCCGGGTTAGGGGCGCTTCGTTGGCTGACGCCAAGTCGACCCCAACACCCGTCTCTCCCAACGATTAGCTTTTTTAAGGCACAAAACAGGACCAGATAAAACCGGCAAATAATCGATATTGCCGGTTTTTTAATGGGTTTACATCACCGTAGGCAAACCTGTAAAAACTGATATTATTCTGTTTTAGTTTTCAATCACTCAACCATTAAATCGTGACGCAAAAAGACACTCCGTCACCGCAGTATTAAAGGAATATACTGATGAATGTGGAATTGGATGTTAATGGCCTTAGCTATATCGCCACATTTCCGGATAAGGATATACGGGATCTTCATCTGCCTTTATTGCGGATGTTGACTGAATTCCAACGACGTAAAAAACAGCGTCTGATTGTCTTTCTTGCTGCGCCTCCCGGCGTTGGTAAATCAACCCTGACCAGCTTTTGGCAAATCCTGTCGCGTCAGGATATGGATCTAAAAGATCTGCAAGGGCTGCCAATGGACGGTTTTCACCGTTATAACAGCTATCTGGATGAGCATAATCTTCGCGCTCGTAAAGGCGCACCCGAAACCTTCGATTTAGGCCTGCTGAAAGACTATATCGCGACACTACAGCAACCGGACGCACGTTGGCCTGCTTATGACCGTAATCTTCACGATCCGGTGCATAACGCTATTGAGGTCACATCTCCTATTCTGGTCATTGAAGGCAACTGGTTATTGCTGAAAGAACCAGGTTGGCAGGAGCTGGTAGCCCTGTGCGATTACAGTATTTTTATTGGCAGCCCAATAGAAAACCTGAAGCAGCGTCTGATTGAGCGAAAAATGAAAGGCGGATTAAGCTATCAGGATGCAGAAAACTTCTTTGAAAATTCAGATGCGCTTAACGTCCAACGCGTATTAAACAATAGTCAGCGAGCGGATATGACGCTGATGCTGCTACCTGATGGCTCCTATAGTACCGTTGATATCAATATTCTTGATTGATGCTAATCTGGCATAGCAAATCATGAAGTCGTTGCTTCAGAGATATAAAAAATACAGTAACGAGTTGCGGAACTATTCCTGCTGACAGGTACATATTGCACCGTTTTAAAGTGCTTATCTTATCAAGTCATATGTTTTACAGATCGTTATTACCAACGAACTATATCCTCTGCCGGTAAAAGCCAGACACGGCCAGTACTTTGACAGGGATACCTGATTTTTGCTCAAATACTGAAACGTTTTTTCATTCTTATATGTTGGTTACCGGAGCAACCGCTAATGTCCCGTCCACTATTATTAAAACTATTATGCCTTTTGTCTGGCTTGATGATACCTGCCACCAGCTTCGCGGCAGATATTGATGGTTCAACACTGAGTCTGGGATGGGGTATTCCATTTGTTGGTATTCTGTTGTCGATTGCACTCTGCCCATTGATCATCCCCACTATCTGGCATCATCATTTTGGCAAAATCACCGCCTTATGGTCGGTACTGTTTCTGGTTCCGTTTGCCATCACGTTTGGCATGAGCACCAGTATCGGATTAGTCGCCCATGCCATTCTGGCAGAATATATCCCTTTTATTATCTTGCTGTTTGCCCTGTTTACCGTGTCTGGCGGCATTTTAGTTAAAGGTAATCTGCACGGTTCACCTAAATTAAATACCGCCCTGCTGGCCATTGGTGCGATTCTTGCCTCACTGATGGGAACCACCGGAGCGGCAATGCTGCTGATTCGTCCTCTGATCAGAGCAAACGATAATCGTAAGCACCGGGTGCATGTGATTATTTTCTTCATCTTCCTGGTGGCTAATATCGGTGGTGGTCTTACACCGCTGGGAGATCCTCCACTGTTTATTGGTTTTCTGAAAGGCGTCGACTTTTTCTGGACCGCTAAACATATGCTGCTACCGGTTTTAATCAGTACTCTGGTATTGCTGACGCTGTTCTATTTGGTGGATAGCTACTATTACAAACGTGAAGATGAGATTCTGCCGAACGATCCAACCCCCGACTCTAAATTACGCCTGTACGGTAAATTTAATTTTATTCTGCTATTGGCGGTAGTTGGCAGCGTTTTACTCTCCGGCTTCTGGAAGTCTGGCGTGGAGTTCAGCGTACTGGGTGTACATATGGAATTACAGAATATCACTCGTGACATTCTGCTACTGGTGATCGCTGCTCTGTCGATGATGTTAACCGCCAAACAGGTTCGCTCAGCCAATCAGTTTAGCTGGGAACCCATTCTGGAAGTAGGTAAGCTGTTTGCCGGTATCTTTATTACTATCGGCCCGGTATTAGCTATCCTGCGGGCAGGACAGGATGGTCATATGGCCGGACTGGTTGCCATGGTTTCTGACTCGGAAGGTGCGCCAATCAACGCCATGTATTTCTGGCTGTCCGGAGCACTGTCCGGATTTCTGGATAACGCCCCAACCTATCTGGTGTTCTTTAATCTGGCTGCCGGTGATGCCGCAACGCTGATGGGTCCACTACAGCAAACGCTGCTGGCCATCTCGATGGGTTCAGTATTTATGGGTGCACTGACCTATATTGGTAATGCGCCAAACTTTATGGTGAAGAGTATTGCCACTCAAAGTGGTATCGCGATGCCAAGCTTCTTCGGTTATATGAAGTGGTCGTTCGGTATTCTGATACCGCTGTTCCTGATACTGACGGTGATATTCTTTCTGATCTAAAGATACCGTTACCAATAAAAAATGCCGCTTATGCGGCATTTTTTATTGGTAACAAAGTCTGAAAGTTCGGTTTTATGTTTTAAAATAGTCAATTGTCGGGAGGGGCTTCCGTTGGGGTCGACTTGGCGCAAGCCAACGAAGCGCCCCTAGGGAGACCAGGCCCGACATGCACCAAAGTCAAGTACAGGCGGTCTTCCGGTCGAGCATCAAGCCAATATAAGCACTTTAGATTTTACGACCGGAATATTCATTGAGGCCAATTTATCTAATTTGCCATAATGCAAATGAAACTACTTATATCCCCATTGCCGACATCGACATAACAATAATCCCAAACAGAATACCAAACGCAATCAGCGCGCCGATCAGGTTTGTTCCGCCTTTAGCTTTCAGCGCCGGAATGATTTCTGATTTTTGAGCGACAGCCAGCGTTTCAGCAATTTTCTTATCCATATGCTGTTTATACAGACGGTTAGCTAAAACACCAGCCCCTACTCCCATTCCGATACTGATAACGTTGGTAATCACCTCGGATATGCCCAGCATTGACTGAATACCGGTCAACAGGAAACCAAGCCCCAGATAAATCGCGGCATACAGATACATTTTGCGGTAGATGAACCAGAATACGCCGATAAAAAACGCCGCCCAGTTCCAGCTTTTAGGAATGTCACGACCATGGGGAAAGAAGGAGTAGTATTTGCTACCAACAAATACTTTTGAATATTCCTCTGCTTCAGGCGTAGAGGAAATATCATCGATAGGAAAACTATCGGTAACCGCAGCAGAAACTGCATAAGGATTGACGGATGCCGATTCATCACAAACAACGCACTCACCGTTGTCGTTGACCGACATATTCCCACACTTTTGACACTTCTCCATGACATCTTCCCGTATTTATCTGAGGTCTGTTTTGTCGTTCCGATCGACAAATATGATTAAAGTGAGCCTATAGTATCGTTCATGAAACGGGCTTTCAACACGCCTTTCACCTGATAAATAAATTGATTACTCATGTAACCAATTTATTCTTTGGATTGAATCGATTATGCACCCGGGTAGGTTTTAATTAGTTCAAAGACGCCATTAATCATAAACTGAACGCCCATACATACCAGCAGAAAACCCATAACCCGGGAGATGGCTTCAATACCGCTTTTACCTACGCCTTTCATAATTAAATCAGAACTACGTAAGCAGCCCCACAACACCAGTGATAATACCACCGCCGTTAACACCACCGCGGTATAAACCATCCATTCACTGTAGTTTCCTACCTGATGCCAGGTTGAAGCCGCAGAGATAACCATAGCAATGGTACCCGGCCCGGCAGTACTCGGCATGGCAATAGGCACAAAGGCAATACTTTGAGTGGTGGGCTTCAATACCTTTGTCTCTTCGCCCTCGCTCTTCTCTGGCTTAGGCGGATGCACAGGAGGAAACAACATTCTGAAACCGATGTAAGCCACAATTAATCCACCGGCAATACGCAAACCAGGAATTGAGATGCCAAACAGGCGCATCACCAGTTCACCGCAGAAAAACGAGATAACCAGAATCAGAAACACATAAAATGAGGCCATCATTGCCTGATTATGACGCTCTTCACGGCTCATATCACCGCTCAGGCTGAGAAACAGAGCCACCGAAGTTAAGGGGTTGGTCAATGGGATCAGTAACACCAAACCAAGGCCAATCAAGTGCATAATTTGCAGTACATCATTCATACTTTAGGGAGTTCCATCTTGTATCGCGCAGGCCAAATGCCTGTGATGTTTCATTACCATTAGATTAGCGGATATTGAAGCAACATCAATTTGCTAATCAGACATTCATCATTATCAATGATAACGCATAGTTATCATTTCAATCGCGCAGTATACAGACTAATAATGGATTTTTATTAGCAACCCGAGCCTGAAGCATGATTTATTCCGCTACTCTGCTGGTCTGAAAATCATTAAGTTAACGGCGAAACTGGTGGAAAAAAAACCAGTTAGCTTAGTTTTATAGCCTTACTGGTTTAAAGTATTTGACCTTCGGCACGTAATCCGGTTTAATGTCGCTCCACTGCCCGGATAGCTCAGTCGGTAGAGCAGGGGATTGAAAATCCCCGTGTCCTTGGTTCGATTCCGAGTCCGGGCACCATAATTTAAGAACCCGCCTTTTGGCGGGTTTTTGCTTTTTGGGATTTTATCAACCGTTCTTTATACACCACACCCTGTTTTTTTCCGTACAGCAATATCACTCAAACTCAACACACTTTCCCCACTCTCCTCTCCGGCAAGCACCAAATTTCTTAACTCACCCACCCGAGCTTCTTTTTGCTCCAACAAACGAAGTGCCGAGCACACTACTTCATTAACCGAGCTATAACGCCCATCAGCAATCATCCGTTTCACAAAGTCGTCAAGCCTGTCATCAATATCAACGCTGATAGTTCTTAACATATACATTCCTTGCGTTACCCATTAACTACTATCACCTGATCTCAGCTTATTTTAATATTGATAGAAAAGCAGCCGTTCGCACACAGGAAACTCTAAAAATGTACTGGCAAGAAAAAATCCACTACCTCAAACAACAGTACCCTGCCCCGCAATTTAATGACCCCTTCTGGCGGGGAAAAAATGTTATCGCGACGATCATCGATACCTTCTTCAGTTTCTCTCAAGAAGATATCTATTCAAATAAACTTGATGCTGCGAAAATCAAGAACAGAGAGCTGATAAAAACCTGTTCGGTAAAAACACTCTATCAGGAAGAAATGGACAAACTGCCAGAGAATACGAACTTTTGGCTGTTATTAATGAACCCACCTATGGGTGCAGAATGCCAGATTTACGACTGCCAAAAAAACGCACTAAGAGAACTGTTATATCTCTCTTCCGGAGTGCCTGAACCACAATTTTATATCATTGATAAAAAATACCGATGGTTAGTCTTTTTTGACGTTAACCGGCAGCAGGATATTGCAGCCATCTATAAAAGTCCTTTACAGTCAAAGATATGGGACTGAACAGCCTGACTATTCCTATCTATTTTTTCTTCTTCTGTTGCCATACTTTCTTGCTATATTAATCCCAACCCCATGCTGAACAGGAAATCAGTATATGAGTAGCTCTAAAAAGTTACATGTGCAGGATGTCAAAGATCTACTACCTTTTATGACGCCGTTCCCATCCGCTGAACAGGTTTTCGCCGGTGATATTAAAACCCACCGCCGCCATCTGTTACCGCTGTTAACTCTCGACCTTGCCGCTATCAATCCTGAATGGTCTGGTAAAATTCATTTTATTAGCCCAAAAGAGCCTTATGAAGGCATGATTGGCGGCAGAACCACCGAATATCATGACTATTACAATCGGGAGAACTGGTTGGCATTTCGTCTGGAAAACGATCGCTATACCTTTCTTGGTGATTTCCGCTATTTCTATCTGGAAGGACGTGAAGACAGCGATCTTGCGGAATACTATGAAGATGGTGAACAGGGCCTTGAAAAGGCAAAAGCGTTCTATCTGCAACACGGCATGCTTAACCCCTGGGACCAGACGGATAATCCTCAGGCCTGGGTTGATGATATTGGCTCTGAGCCAGGCGTTGGAAACTGGTGTGATGGCTTCCCGCTGGAGTATGAACCAGGAAGCGACGGATATGATAACGCTTATCCATTAACTCAGGATGGTCGACGCTTTCATCTGATTGGTTGGGTAACCTCTTACTCCTATTGCGATACCGGAGCCGATGCCATTTTGCTATTTTACGACCCGGTTGAGAAGATTGCCCTGTTTACCTTTGACTGGACATAACAGGTTTAGAAAATAGCTCTGCTTTCTGATTCACATCATGCAAAAAGGCCACCCTCGCCGGTGGCCTTTAATTTCAATCAATAAACGACTATCAGAAGTTAATTCTGAATCCGATATTCGCCTTCATTGGTGACTCAATATCGCGACCCTTCACGTAATCCACTTCAGCATAAACGGATGTATGATTGTTTACCGCCAGATTCACCCCTACACCGTACTTACCCGCAGTACCGGAGTAATCATTGGTGAACTTATGGATCTCGTTGATATACACATCGTTATCAGAGATAAACTCATGCTCTGCAGCCACTTTAATGTATGGGCTCAAAATAACCTTATCGTTTAAGGCAAACTCTGCACCAAACGAAACGCCGACTTCCCCTAACAGAGATTTCTGATCGTCAATTTTAGCTTTCATACCGTTATTAAAGCGGAATGACTTCCCTTCAATGGTCAGATAGCTCACACGACCGTAAGGCTCAGCAAACAGACCATATGGCGAGTTAGCAAACTGATGCTTGTAACCCATTTCTAACGCAGCACCCAAACCGTTTTGCTTGTAGTCAGCACTGGCCTGTGAGCCATTGGTGGTTTTCACCCGCAGTTCATTATCAAAATGAGAGTACTTCACCAATCCATCAATATAGACGTTATTCTCTGTTACATAGGTGGCATAGATACCGGCTGTATAAGCATTAATATCACTGTTACCACCGCGAGCGTGCTTCACACGGTTATCCGACATAGAGGCACTTAAACCAATCATCAGCTTATCATTGCCAATATCAAATGCCTTATCGCCCCCCAGCTCCATACCGCTACGGTAAAGCTTATAGGCTGAATTTTCAGGACCATTCACCCGCAGGCTACTATTCAGAACACGACCCCATGCGTTAGCACCTTCACTATTGTTACGCGTGATATCACCGCGACGCAGGCGTAAGTTATCCAACTCTTCGTTGAAAATAAACTGAGTTGCAGAAGCCATGCTCAACACACCATCGGTTGATGGGCTGGTTTTAGGGCGGTCGGTACCAGGCTCTGGATCTGGTGTTGGTATTGGGTCCGGCGTTTCACCCGGCTCTGGATCTGGTGTTGGTTCTGGATCAGGTGTTGGCTCCGGCTCTGGTTCGACTATTGCAGAATTTTGCTGTGTCAGGAACCAGGTATAACGATCGCCACTTTGTGCTGATTTCAGATCGTAAACATAGGCACCAATATCAACACCATTGCCATCGTTTAACAAAAACTGTCCGCTTTCACCTTTACCAACATAAATCAGCGCTAAATTATCCTGACTGGTTGGTTCATTCCCGCTGTCCTGAATTGCCACATTAAACGTACCCGTAGCTTGTTTAATATCCAGCAAGTCACCACTCAGTGTTGATACATCACTGTTCATCGCGATGATACCCGTACCGTCTGAATTCATTTCATCAACGTACAGGTGTTTAAACGCCCCTACCGGTGAAAAAGCAAAGGTTGAACCACTGTTAATATTGATTTGATGAATATAGGAATCATCATAGTGTGGCGTTTTGATACCCGCTTGCTCATTCTCTTCCATGGCATAACGGTTACAGGTATCAGTACAGTCACCTAAATAGTTAAAAACCGAACCATTATTTAATGACAAAGAAGTATTGGTTAAACGCAGCCCACCGTGGCGCTCACTGTATATACCGGAAGTCACCACAGAATTATCTAAATTAACCTGAAACTCGTCCCGATCAAGATCGCCTTCAGTCTGGTATTGTCCGGCATGGGTCAGTAAGTTTTTAAACTCCCCGCTGCTGTTGGTTAAATTGATGGCAAAAGCATTATTACGGTCTGTCCAGCCACTCGATTCGCCAAGCTCAATACCCGCCAATGTTTCTGCTTTTAGCGTACTACCAACAATATTCAGGTTAGCGGTTAAATCATGCTGACTATAATAAAGCCAGTCATTATGCGACCTAAAATTAAATATGCTACCTAAGCGCGTTGACAGATATTGCTGATCGATAGCGCCATCATTATCGGATATATGCTGCTTATTATTGATAATGGTCGAGTCAACAATCGAATAGAGATCGATACTATTAGCCGCAACGGCTTCCTGACCATAAGGTGTAAAAAGAAAAACGGAATGCGCATCTACATTAACGTTAGAGTTAACCAGAGAAATCAGCTCACCATTTTGGCCACTGGTATTGTTCAAATTGTATTCAAAAGAAAATAGCGTATTGATCTTCCCGGTAATATCAACATCCCATGAATTCAGCGTAACACCGCCCGTAGCGGGATTTCCGTATGAATCACCGTAAACATAAATCAGCTCATTGTAGCTGCTTTCATCTTCATACCATTCCGAATTGACGTTCTCATCTCGGAGAGTCAGGTTATTAACAATAAAACGTTTATCAGAATCAGAGTAATTTTCAATCCAATAGTAATTATTAATAAAAATTGAATGTCCGGTGAAATCTAAAACATTATCGGTTTGAGTATCAAAGGTGCAGCCATAGCTATTACAATAATCATCAGGTTCAGCTGCAAATACGCTACCAGAAAGAGGGAGGCTTAAAAGTGTACTAAAAGCAATATAATGGCGAAATTTAATCATAATAACTCCTTGAAATTATACTAATTCCCTAATACTAATTAAGCTTTTGTAAAGATGATTTCATTGAATATTATATTATGATAACCAATCAAAAGCGTGTCATCATTAAAAATCAATCTTGTTGGAGATATTAAATTACAAATATTAAAATAGCAACACATTTGCGTCATTCAATTAATTCAATTGAGTTGAATTAATAATTTTTATTATAAAATTCAAATAAATAAAATGATAACAAAGAGGTTATTTAAAAATATTAAATTACAATCAGGTTTATGTGGTTATAGATAGAATACATACTCACAGTTAATTGATTTAATAAAAATAATTAATATAAAGTTAATTATTGGTTAATAAAATAACTATCAGTAAAAATAATAATCCCTAATTATTACTCATGTAATCATTGCACAAATAGATATCAAGTGAATTAGCCAGCGTATTTATCTGTTTCGTACTTTTTCAGTCCGACTATTTATGCAGTGCATATACACTTTTTGTTCAAAAAACGAGCTTAGAGCGCAATTTGTTCGCTGTAATAAAATAAAATAATTTTACTCCACAACCACATTTGTTTCGTCTTAACATAAATGATTTAATAAAAAAAACAGAAATTAATTGGAAACAAAAAATAATAAACTACTGTTTAAAATCAGTAATATAAAAATAATTAAGAAATAAAAAACAAAACTTAAAAATAAACAAAAAAACGAACAGAAAAAACAAAACAATAAAAAACAACACAATTAATATAGAAAAAACACCAATAAAAACAATAAGTAATGCAGGAAAAATAAAACAACACCATTGAGCAAGTTAATTGACAACCATTACCTTAGCCATTAGCATCATTTTTGATAAGTATATTCCTATATATATTCAGATGAATTCTAAATATAAGCTACTTATCAATTATCATTAGATATTTATATATCGCTTTTAAATAAGGATTTTTACAATGCGTGAATTACATAGCCATGAAGTAGAAGAAGTATCTGACGCTGGTTTTATTACTGATGCAGGTGCCGCTTTAGGTACTGGTATTGGCGCTATCGTTGATGCAGCAACCAAAGGCAACACTGCTACTGCTGCTGGTACCAAATTAGGTGCAGGTATCGGCCAAGTTGTTGAAGCTAGCGTTAGCGTAATCGGCGGCTTCCTGAAGAATCTTGGCAGCCTGTTCGGCCGTAAGTAATCGTTATTCTTCAATAAATAATAATGAGAGGCACGACGCCTCTCATTTTTAATTTTTGTACCTTTCGCTCTAACTCACCGTGATGTCTAAATCGGCAATCAGGATATGCAGGCATGGAAAAGCGTCGTTTATTTCGCCAGGAAGCGATAGAACACCAAAAAGCTAAGTGGACAGGTACTGCGTTACTGGTTACTGGCTATCCCGCATGGATTATTGCCTGCGCCTCCACATTTTTTATTATCGTTTTGGTTATATCGTTAACCTTTGGTAACTATACCCGTCGCATAAACGTTAATGGTGAAATAGTCACTCAGCCTCGGGCTATTAACATTTTTGCTCCGCAACAAGGTTTTATTTCAAAGCTGTTGGTTGATGCAGGCGTTGAAGTAACCAAAGGTACCGCACTCTATCAGTTGGACGTTAGCCGTATTGCTCGCTCTGGTAATGTCACAATTCACACCACTGAAGCAATTGAAAAACAGCTTGTTCATGTTGAAGGGATTATCACCAAGCTGGAAAAAAATAAGCAGGCAACGCAAGAAAATATAAAACAACAGATCGCTCAATCAGAGGCTGCTAATAAGAAATCTCAATTCCTGGTCAATAATGCCGCTAAGGGTGTAGAAGAAATGCGCCAAAGCATGAAAAACTATGAGGAATACCAACGGCAGGGTCTGGTGAATAAAGAGCAGTTTAACAACCAGCGTTACCTCTATTACCAGCAGCAGAGTTCCTATCAGGCACTGAATACACAAATTATTCAGGAAAATCTGAAGATCGGCAATCTGCAAAGTGAACTGACCACCAGCGCTGCCGATTTTGATAATCAGATTGCTCAATACCAGTATCAACTCAATGAACTACAGCGTCAGCTAACTGAAGCTGATGCTGCCGGAATGTTAATTATCAATGCTCCCAGCGATGGCAAAATAGAGTCACTGAGCGTCACTGAAGGACAAATGGTTAATCCGGGCGATAGTCTGGCGCAGTTAATTCCAACCAGTATCAACGCCTACTATCTGGTACTTTGGCTGCCAAACAACAGCCTGCCTTATGTATCACCTGGCGATCGCATCAATATTCGTTATGATGCCTTCCCCTATCAAAAGTTTGGTCATGTTTCCGGGAACCGTTCAAACCGTTTCGGCGGTACCGGCATCTATTCAGGAGATGTCCACCTACAGCAGTGCACCGCGTGCCACAGACGGCGGAACAGCTCAGTCTTACTATTAAGTCATTGTCGCACTGGATAGCCACCACTTTATGTTAGCCAACAAAGAGCTGCGCCTAACCAGCGGTATGAGAGCACAAACCACCCTGTTTCTGGAGAAACGCCCCCTGTATCAATGGATGCTTTCACCTTTTTACGACATCAAAAAGAGCATAACGGGGCCCGTAAATGGATAAGGCAGCCTTCACCCATCTGTTAGAAAGCCTGAATTTTAGCATGCGCAAAAAAGTACCTCAGATACTGCAAACCGAAGCCGCAGAATGCGGACTCGCCTGTCTGGCGATGATCTGCCGCCATTATGGTATGAACGTCGACCTGTTCAATTTACGTCGCCGCTTTGGTATTTCATCTCACGGTGCCACTTTGGGCGTGGTCATCAATACCGCTTCTGAGATCAATCTGAAAAGCCGGGCGTTAACGCTGGACCTTAATGAAGTTAACCAGCTCAAAACCCCCTGCATTCTTCACTGGGATTTAAACCACTTCGTGGTTTTGGTGGCGGTGAAACGCAATAAGTTTGTTCTACACGACCCGGCGTTTGGCCGGCGGGTTGTCAGTGAACAAGAGATGTCACAACACTTCACCGGCGTGGCATTAGAACTTTGGCCGGGAAACGAATTTTTACCTTATAACCAAACCAGTCGTTTAAGCCTGTGGAGCATGATGAGCCATATCGAGGGTCTGAAAGGATTCCTGATTAAGGTATTTGCTCTGTCTATTGTTATTGAAGCAGTTAACTTACTGATACCCGTAGGGACTCAGTTAGTAATGGACCATGTCATTCTGGCAGAGGATCACGATCTGCTTGGGTTGATCTGTCTGGGGTTACTGTTCTTTATTCTGTTCCGCACCTTTGTTGGTATGCTGCGTTCCTGGACGTCACTGGTGATGGAAGCGCTGGTTGGCGTACAGTGGAAAGCTGGTCTGTTCGACCATTTAATGAAGCTTCCTCTCGCTTACTTTGAAAAACGTAAACTGGGTGATATTCAATCTCGCTTTAGTTCGCTGGATACCATCCGCACTACGCTAACCCATAATTTAGTCAGTAGCATTATCGACAGCCTGATGGCCATTGGTGTGTTTATTATGATGCTGCTATACGGCGGCTGGCTGGTGTGGGTAGTGCTGGGTTTTACCGTGTTATATATGGTCCTGCGCCTTTCCACCTATCAATACTACCGACAGGCATCAGAAGAGCAAATCATCAAAGGTGCAAAAGCTAACTCCCACTTTATGGAGACGCTGTATGGCATCAGTACCCTGAAAGCGCTGGGACTAACCTCCACCCGCGGGCAATACTGGCTCAATCTGAATATCGATACCACCAATGCCAATATCCGTCTGACCAAGTTGGATATGGTATTTGGCGGCATGAATACGCTGCTGGGTATGGTAGATCAAGTGGTTATTCTGTGGCTGGGCGCATCCATGGTGATTGACGGACATATGACATTGGGAATGTTCGTAGCATTTAACGCTTATCGTGGTCAGTTCTCAGAACGCTCAGCCAATCTGATTAATCTGGCGCTGGAGTTGAAAATGCTATCGCTGCACAGCGAGCGACTTACCGATATCGTCTTCTCTGAGCCAGAGGTCACTCAGCCTAATAATATGGTATTTCCTGAGAATCAACCGCTGGGCTTTGAAGTTCGCAATGTGGAATTTCGTTATGACAATCTGTCGGCCCCTATTTTTTCTAATCTGAATTTGAAAATAGAACCAGGGGAGAACGTCGCGATTATTGGTCCATCGGGCATTGGTAAAACCACCCTGATGAAAGTGATGGCGGGCTTGTTGTCACCCACACAGGGGGAAGTGCTTGCCAACGATATTGATATTAACAAAGTCGGAGTTAACAATTACCGCAGATATATCGCCTGTGTATTACAGGATGACAAGCTTTTTGCTGGTTCCATCGCCGATAATATCTCCAGTTTTGAAGCTCAGAAAGATAACGACTGGGTAATTGAATGTGCCAAATACTGCAATATTCATGAAGAGATCATGCGTATGCCGATGGGATACGAAACGCTGATTACTGAGTTAGGCGGCAGCCTGTCCGGCGGACAGAAACAGCGCCTGCTGATCGCGCGCGCATTGTATCGTCGACCAAGTTTGCTGTTTCTTGATGAAGCCACCAGCCATCTGGATACCGCCAATGAAGCACATATTAATGCGGCGATTTCGGCGCTTAAAGTCACCAGAATCTTTATTGCCCATCGTCTTTCAACTATTGAAAGCGCCGATCGGGTGATTGATCTGGATCCTGTCGTCGAGTCCTGACCAAATTGACAACCCTATTCCGATTATTACAACGGCCTAAATATTCGAGGCCGTTTTTTATCCCTTCCGGAGCCAGAATGTTTACTGTCATAAAGCTGTTGTATAATCTGCTTCAATAATAGCCATCTATATCGACTACATGGACAGAGAATAACTTTATATGTCTGCACTATCAGGGAAGAACATAAAAGAACTCATTGAATTTTCGCCATTGTTATTCACAGCACTGTTCTCAATTTCTGTTGGCCACACCCAACCCTCACCAATACTTATTCATACCAATATTCCCGATTGCCGTAATACCGATTCTCAAGAAAACTGCGTTATTGCTTACTTTAAGGATTTCGCCGTTACTGATAAAAACAGCAGCCATACATATCGGATCCTGATAAGTAGAGATAGCCAACAACGCTATATTGTTCAGGATTTCTATAGCCAAACCCACCATGCCTACACGGAACCTTTTGTGATCAAAGACCCACAGGATCTCAACAAAACTCTGGATGATTACACAATGGTTAATATTAGTATTGATGGCCGCTACATTGGATGGTATCCCGATGGACAAAAAGAGTTCGAGTTTCTGTATGCTAACGGTGTACCTGTTGGTACCTGGTCTGGCTGGCATGAAAATGGGAACCTCTTATTTCAAGAAGTAAAAAGCGGCGATCTCACCGGCACTGAGCTCTGGTGGTATAAAGATAGCCTTCCTCGTTCTGAAAAACGCTATCAGCGAGGTAAAGAGTTAGCGACTGAAATCTGGTGGTACGAAAATGGTCAAAAACAGTCTGAAGGTAATTACATTAATGACCACCGTAAACACGGCTCATGGAAATATTGGTACCAGAATGGGCAGCTCAAAGAAGAAAGCCTGTATGATCAGGGTCAATTGCTGGGTACCAGTAAAAAATGGGATGAAAACGGCAACCCTATACCATAGTCTGGCGAATTACCCATAGAGGGCCCTATAACGGCCTCCCAGTCAGGAAACCGTTACCACATCTGAAACTATCACTTCTCAAGCTGGTTAAGCACGCTGAACAAGGCCGCCATCTTTTCATGCAAAATAAACTGTAATGATTCCTTCACTGCGACCTGTTCAATATGAATGATCGCACTGGCAAGGGCCATACACTGTTCCGCCAGCTCCAGCGGATCGTTTGGGCGGATATCAGTAACATCAAACATGATGATAACCCCCACTTTTCAGGCAACTGGCTGAAAAAGAGGATCGTTTATTAGATCCGGATCTGAAACTGGATCGAGGGTAATGTATAAATTCAGGGTGAGTTTGGGTATGCTTCTCAATAGCCATGATGTTAGTACCTCTAACGTTGTGGTCAGAAACCCCGTATGTGTTGCATCACTGCGGGGTTTCGCTATTTTAAACCGACCGCTTTTATCAGCAGACAGTCACCGTACGGTATATATGCACAGTTAAAGGGTCAATGCCCAATTACTGGAATTCACCAGAGAATTAAAACTTTCCACGCTGTACCGCAAAAATTTGAAAATTGGGGTGGGGTTTGCAAGGATTTATCAACAGCTGACTACTACTTATAAATATTATACCGCCTACCCTAAATCCTCCTCTCCAATACATAATTTCTGGCATAAGCTATAAACTAAGCGTAAAGTATATGGCATATGCCAATCAGGAGCCTCTATGTCGAGACCAAAAATCCCCCGTAAAATCTGCGGCCAGCCCGCTAACAGCTGCTTTAAACCTAACGGTATTCCGATGCGTTTGCTGGATGAAGTACAACTCTATGACGACGAATTTGAAGCACTGCGTTTGGTTGACTATCTCGGCATGCAGCAACAAGAAGCAGCGATACAAATGGGAGTTTCCCGACAAACCCTGGCAAACGTACTCAAAGCCGGACGATTTAAAGTGGTGGAGTGTCTGAGTCAGGGCAAAGCGCTACTGATGAACCGAAAAATTGAAGATGAAAAAATAGAGAAGGAAAACTAACCATGATAACTGCCGTACCCATTAGCCACGATCGCATTGCCGGACACTTTACCAAAGCAGACAGCTTTATCTTTATCAACGGAGAAGGTCGTGTGGTATGCCACCATATAAACCCTGCTCGCGAATCGGGCTGCGCCGGTAAAAAAGCTTTATTAAATCTGCTTGGCAAACAAAAAACAGAACGCGTCATCACCCGCAACATAGGTGAACGCATGCTAGGCAAACTGCTGGATCGTAATCTGGCAGTATTTCAAATCGACCATAGCCAGTTAGATACACAAATACTGGGCGCCTCTGAAAACCTTCCCCTAACCGCCCTGACCGACTCATCACAGGGCCGCCGCTCTGTAAACTATGAAACCAAAAAAGAGTCCGGCGGATGTGGCTGCCACCATGACGAAGAACATGAAACCGGCGAGAAAACAGAAGGCTGCCACCAACACGGCGGCAAACGCTGCTGCCAGCATTAGTTTTTAGCTAGCAGATAGAACACAGTTCTATATCTCTTCTAAGTTAATGCTAAAGCCAATCGTTGGGAGGGACGGGCGTGGGGGTCGACTTGGCGTAAGCCAACGAAGTGCCCGTAGCCCGGCCAGGCCCAACGCGCACCACAGCTAAGTACAGGTTGTTTTCCGGCCGGGCACAATACCAATCTAAGCACTATGCCATTACGGCCGGAATATACACTAACACCAAATTACCCCTGTACTACCTCACTCAAAACGCAAAACAAGAACACCCCAACGCCCCCCAAAACGCCCCTTCATCCGATACCGGAATCGATGAGCCTCGGGCAATATTGTGTTGATGCTGATGCACCTGACAAGGCCCACAGCAATGATGCACCTGAGCAAACATTCCCGCTTTACTGGCGGCTGGCGGAGCAGGACGATAATGGCCCGGAACCAGTGAAACCGGAGACCAGTCCGGCAGAATCGGTAGCGCCGGTGGCGATAACGGAGCAAAAGTACTGGTGGCATAAACAATTTTGCCGTCTACCACTGTCATGACTGATTCAATACCTTTAATCTCTTCTTCTGCCACACTGAAGTAATCTTTAGATAACACCGCCAAATCAGCTAACTGCCCGGCCTTTATCTGCCCTTTCTTACCCTGATCGCTGGAAAACCATGAACTACCGGCGGTCCAAAGCTCTAATGCAGTATCGCGCGATAACTTATTATCGCTGCTGTACATCTCCATACCACCAACGGTACGACCAGAAACCAACCAGTAAAGCGCAGTCCACGGGTTATAGCTGGCAACCCGAGTCGCATCGGTACCTAAACCTACTGGTACACCGGCGGCCAGCATTTTGGCTACCGGTGGAGTATGTTCTAACGCCTCTCTACCATAGCGTTCAGCGAAATACTCTCCCTGAAACGCCATACGATGCTGCACCGCAATACCGCCACCTAATGCTTTTACCCGATCGATATTTCTCTCACTGATAGTTTCAGCATGATCAAAGAACCAGTGTAATCCGTTAAACGGAACTTCCCGGTTAACCTTCTCAAACACATCCAGCATGCGGCTGATTGATTCATCATAAGTCGCGTGTAAGCGGAACGGCCAGCGATTATCTACCAAATGATGAACTACACGCTCCAGTTCATCTTCCATACCCGGTGGTAAATCAGGGCGTGGCTGTAGAAAATCTTCAAAGTCAGCAGCAGAAAACACCAGCATCTCACCGGCACCGTTATGGCGATAGAAATCACTACCGCTTCCCGGTTTAAGCATATCTGTCCATTTTTCAAAATCATCCAGCTCCTGTTTAGGCCGCTGAGTGAACAGGTTATAAGCAATACGTACCGTCAGTTGGTTCTCTTTCTCCAACTGCTCGATAATTTGGTAATCTTCCGGATAGTTCTGAAAACCACCTCCGGCATCAATGGCGCTGGTCAAACCAAGGCGATTAAGTTCACGCATAAACTGACGGGTGGAGTTAATTTGCGCTTCCAGCGGCAATTTTGGTCCTTTCGCCAGTGTGGCATAAAGAATTGTTGCATTAGGACGCGCAATCAACATACCGGTCGGATTGCCTTTATCATCACGCTGAATTTCACCGCCGGGAGGGTTTGGCGTATCTTTGGTATACCCTACTACCTGTAGCGCCGCACGGTTTAGCAATGCGCGATCGTAGAGATGCAAAACAAAAACCGGCGTATCCGGAGCGGCTTCATTCAGCTCTTCCAGCGTAGGCATCCGGCGTTCGGCAAACTGAAACTCAGACCAACCGCCAACCACCCGTACCCACTGAGGCGATGGCGTTCTGGCAGCCTGATCTTTTAACATTCTTAGCGCATCAGCCAGTGAAGGTACCCCTTCCCAGCGTAATTCAAGATTGTAATTCAAACCGCCGCGAATCAAATGAAGGTGGGAATCGTTTAAACCCGGGATCACCGTATGGCCTTTCAGGTCCACTACTGATGTGCCCTCACCGGCATAACGCATCACTTCTGCGTCACTACCTACGGCAAGAAACTTACCCGCTTTAATCGCAACAGCGCTGGCAAGAGGTTGAGTGCGGTCAACGGTATGAAACTTACCGTTGGTTAAAATTAGTGATGCATGTTCAGACATAATAATCTCCCTTAATTACTCTTATCGGGCTTTTAGCCATCGAGCAAATATTCGTGTCATCATCGGCATCCAGAAATAGACCATTAATCCGGCGACGGTGGCATCATTCAGAAAGTGACCCGGCAAGGTCCCTTTCAGTTGAGGAAATAGAAATCCCCATATCAAAGGAACAACCAGAGTTGACGGGAAAATAACCGCAATAGAAATAATGAATTGTTTCCATTGTGCAGGTTTACTTACCCCTGCCTGAGGCGGTGTAAACCAGAATTCAGCGCCTGGCCGAACTTCTAACACATCATCTCCGGCCAGAATCGGCTTTATATCGACTACTAACTGTTTCCGCTCGGCCGACTGCGTCCAGCGGTACAGGTTATCCAGTGAATTAAAGCGGATTAATACCGTGTAGGTTTCGTCATCACCGGATGGACGTATGACGTTAACCCCCATATGACCTTCGAAATGCTGGGCAACAGGTATAATTCGCTGTAACCATTGCTCATAGTCAGATCGGTGAATAGTGTGAATTTTGTGGGTAATCACCAGCGTTGCTGGCTCAGAATTCGCCATCATAAAGAGATTTCCCTAAGAGAAGGGATGGCGCAAAGCGCCATCCGGGTGCATCACTTAGTGCGAGGCGCGGCTTTGTGTACCAGCGTATAAGCGTAGTCTACGCCCATACCATAAGCACCACTGTGCTCACGAACCAAATCCATCACCGCGTCATAAGTCTCTTTACGAGCCCAGTCACGCTGGTACTCCAGCAGGACTTGCTGCCAGGTCACCGGCACGGCACCGGCCTGAACCATGCGATCAATCGCACGTTCATGGGCATCAACAGAAGTACCGCCTGAAGTATCCGTCACAACATAAACTTCAAAGCCTTCTTTTAAAGCCATCAGTGCCGGGAAAGTCAGACAAACTTCCGTCCACAACGCTGAAATGATCAGTTTTTTACGACCAGTCGCTTTTACTGCTTCAACAAACGCTTTATCTTCCCATGAATTCATGGAGGTACGTTCGATTGGCTTGATTTCCGGATGTACAGCTAAAAGCTCAGGCCAGATATAACCGCTGAAACTTTCGGTTTCAACAGAAGTATAAATGGTCGGCACATTAAAAATTTTCCCCGCTTTAGCTAAGGCGACGGTATTATTTTTCAACTGCTGGCGGTCGATGTTGGCAACACCAAAAGACATTTGTGGCTGATGATCGATAAAAATGAGGGTTGAATTTTTTGGATCAATAAGTTCGTGAATAGACATGTTCATACCTTTTTCAAGAAACAAGAATACATGCAGCACTATTAAGAATAGTGCCAAATATTAAGTTAGCCATAAATTCAGCAACGCTTTACAAAATCATTAATAACTGCTGAATACGTTGACAAGAATACGCTTTAAAAAAGAAAAGGGAATAATCAATATCTTTCAAAAAATAGATTTCGAAAATAAGAAGATAGATATAACTTATTGTATTAACAGATAATAAAAATGTTTATTATTAAGTTCCGTCAACAGCCCTGAACAACAACATCAGCCTGACTGATGAATAATTTCTCAGTAAAAAACAACAAAAACATCAATAAATATCAATATAAACAAAAAGATAGAGAGCGTGCCTTACCTTAATCATAAAACATGCCTCTATCCTGTCACTAATCGCTGATTAACATACAACAGCACTGATATTCATACCAAAGAAGTCATTACTGTATTTATCTTTATTCATTTGATATTTCTTTAATGCTGCTTCTGTTCCCTCAGATAATATATGAACATTAGAGACAACAAATCCCTGATACAGTAATGAACTAATAACTTCACCACACTCTTTATCCTCTAAACATTGAGGAACAATAATTTCATCTTTTAATAAAAAAACGTAATGTTTATTATTCATATATCCTCCGCAATCGGTTATAAATGTTCCACCTGAATCCGGTTGTCAGTGGTAAGCTTGCTACCGGGTAATGTTTCATCGCGATAAGCGGATTACAGCAAAAGCCTGCTGTTATTTATAATGAATAATTATCCTCTGGTGATAACCAACAGGAATGGAATAATGGAAATACGCCAGTTGCATGCGTTTGTGGTGCTTGCAGAATCTCTGAGCTTCAGAGAAGCCGCGCAAAAACTGTTTATCACTCAACCTGCATTAACCAAACAGATCAAAGCGCTGGAGCAATCGCTGGGAGCGCCTCTGTTTACCCGCGGTCGCCATGGAGCCCAGTTGTCATCGTTTGGCCAACAGCTGTATGAAAAAGCCAAAGAACTGGTTGTTCAGGCACAAGATTTTAAGCAGTTTGCCCAAGAAAGTGCCCGTCAAATCAAGGGGAATCTGGCCATTGGCTATGGTTTGTCAGGAATAAAGCTAGTTCCTCAGTTAACCGCTCAGTTCAAAAAACGCTATGACAGCATTAGCATTAAACTGGTGGATATGACCTCCTCAAAACAGACAGAAGCGCTGTTGGAAAATCAGTTACAGATAGGATTTTTACGCCAGCCGGTACACGCCGGTTTAGAGTGCCGAACGCTGTTAACAGAAAATTTGGTTCTGCTGGTTAATCCTCGTTTTTATCCTTCAACCGAGATCAACGCACAAAACTATATTCAGCAACTCAATAAGCTACCTTTTATTCAAATAGCCACCGGATTTTGTGCCGGCTTCTCACACCTTTCTCATCAGATTGAAAAATTTCTGCACGCCAACAACCTGGCACCTAAAGTGATTCAATATGTTGAGGATATGCAAACCATGCTGGCGCTGGTTTCTACCGGAATGGGGGTTGGAATATTTCAGGGAAGTGCCGTTCATATCGCCCCGGCAGATGTGGATATTATTCCTTTATCCGGTGAGCACGCCAGCTGGAGTATGGGAATGTGCTGGAATGCAAAATTTGCCAATCCCGTCAGGGATATCTTTATCAATATGGTAATGGAACAACAAAAATCAATAATGGTGGCTAACAGCTAGCTACAGGTCTGTTGCACAACATGGATGACGCCCGGTGGAATGCCTTCTGGTAACCGATAGCTAACCCGGCAAGACTGCTCATGCTCCTTGCCCCACTGAACCAGCACATCACCATCCTGCTCCAGGCCGCTCAGAAAAACTTGTCCCTTTTCTCCAACCAAACTACTTTGGGGCTGTTCTCCGTTTTCCAGCGTTGCCACCGCTCCAAAAGGTACCGGCCCACCTTCGGTGCGCAATAGTGTCATCAGCACCCGATACCCCGGATAAATATCAAATTCAGTAACCACTACTGCCCCTCGGGTTGGAACCGTCGTACGTATCTGCTGGATAAATTGGTCATTTTCCACTTCCCCTAATGCGTCCAGCGATATCTGATTTCTGCGATAAGGCTGTACGCCGGGTAATACGCCATAACCCCGGAAATCGGTATAAACACCCGTTTGATTATTTACGTTAGCATCACTAAAACCTGGCGCTTTAATCAACGCTATCGTCTCCCCCAAAGGCTGAGACAAAGTAATGCCATCCCGATGTATGACCACTCCACCCGCTACGCCATAATTAAGTTTTTGGTTATAGTCATCATAGCTATAGGCGGTATTGGCTTCGCCATACCCTCCTTTGTAAGTCATCCCCAGATTACCGGTGGTATTACGATTGTTATGGTCATAGCCCGTTTGCGCGTTCCAGCTCAGTTTATTTCCCTCTAATCCACTACCGCTTAAGCCAGCATTTTGAGTCATTCCACCCTTTTTGCTGTTACTGATGTAGTAATTAGCACTGGTTCCTGAGCGCCAACGATCCAGAGGAATGCTGATATTTAGCGCAGAAATCTGGTCACTATCAGTATAAGTGGCCCCGCTACTCGCGCTGGTATTACGGCTATAGGTGTAGTTCAGGCCAAAACGAATACGATCCCAGCTAAAGTTATAGCCAATACCGGCGGAAGCTGTGCTGCTATTATTCCAGTAATCTTCATTGATAAAGCTAAGGGAAAGCGCACTGTCGCCTATCTTTTGAGAGACCAATGCCTCCTGACGGTTACGCTGGCGATTTTGGTAACTTTTACTGTTGTTGTAGCTCTCCAGCACATCTGTCAGGCCATAAAATCCATTGGTGGAGTAACGATACCCCGCCACCGTAACATTGGTGCCGGTTTGTAAAATGTTCTTGTTATAACGCGCACGGAAGGATTGACCCGTATAGTTTTGAATAAGATGCTCCCCCTGCCTGAGAGCGGATTTAGCCTGAGTAGCATCAATAGATAGCGCGCCAAAAATCCCCATGCTTTTACCAAAACCCGCTTGTAACGCATGATATTTACTACCGGCGATCTGGCTACCACCATAGGCTGTCATTCCCCAGGGCAAACCATAACTTCCGGTCAATTGAGTAAAGACTGTTGCTTCAATGCTATTGTTGTAAGAACGATATTGACCGGATGTCAGGCTATATTTCATTACCCCCTCACGTAGCAACATGGCTAATGAAGCATAAGGCACCAGTAGATGCTGCTCGCTTCCATCCGCCTCTTTAATGGTGACATCTAAGTCCCCGGAGCTACCGGTAGGATAAATATCATTAATTTCAAATGCGCCAGGAGCAACATGCGATTGGTAAATCACATAACCGTTCTGACGAACCGTCACTTCAGCATTACTGCGAGCTATCCCTCGTACTACCGGAACATAACCGTTTAAGCTATCGGTAACCATATCATCATCAGACATAATCTGAATGCCGCGAAATGGCACGCTATCAAACAGATCAGAGGGGGTGTTGCTGTCACCAATCGTCAGCTGGCTTTTCAGGGTGTGGATATCCCGCATAACGTAACTATAAATGGACTCCCACTGCTTATCCTGATTGCTGCTGTTCCAGGTCGAGTAGTTGCGAAAACGCCATGCGCCAAGATTAATACCTGGCTGTAAGCTAATAAACTGCGAGTCCGCAGCGGAGTTTGGGCTGACGATATTATGTACCCCGGCCAGACTATAATTAAGCAAAACAGCATTAATACCGTCATCCCAGCGATCTACAGGAACATATCCACTGGGTACATTGGTAATAGCCTCTGCGGGTAAGCTGATATTTAAACGCTGGGCGCTAAATTGTAATACTGCATGGGCTTGGGGTATGGCCAACAGGTTCATGCATGACTCAGTACTGGTTTCGTCTGGCTGTAGTTGAGGATAAATATTAACGTTAATCCCCAATTGCTTAAGATTCTCCAGACTAAAGCAGGGCAGCAGGCTACTTTCACCTTCAGAGTTTTCTCGCAGTTGAAAAGGGACGTACCAGGTATCAATCATTTTGTCGTTGATATAGATATCAACATAGTAGGTATCACCCGGCTGAAACCGATGATTTGTTGATGCATTCGCCTTACTTGAGCCGGCCATATCCCTGGACAGAAAAGCGGGATTAAACGCATCTTCTGCAAAGGTACGGGGTATAGTGCATGTGGTTACAATGAGTAACAAAATAAAAACCATAGTCCAATAGCTATGATAAAGCCTGTAATATAACCATCTATTAATCCTTGTATTTCTACTCAATACTAATCATTCCTTGTCTGATAAAATTATTATTTTGATAATGATTCTTAATAATATGCGTTATAAAAGATAATAATAAATTGTTCCAGAAAATGATTCCCGATTCAATAAAGAATTAATTCATACCATTTAAATTAACAATGCTGTAATAGTTAATTTAAATATAACTCCTGAACAACACACAAAAAACAAACACTAAATGATAAATAATCTCTTTTTTAATAAATAGATAAGTAGTGTTTTTAAATAAAAGCAAATAAGTAAGCGCCTTATATAAGACACTTACTTAAAATAATGTTATTAATATTTAGCAGGCAAATGATTTAATTTAATTAACCGCCCCTTTTTCAGGGTAATATAGCCTCCGGTTTTTAAATCTGATAATACTTTCATAATATAGCTGCGAGACAAATTAGTACGTTCCTGAATAAACTCAGCAATATTAATGCTATAGCGTTTTTCCTCTGGCAACTGATTAAGCTGAAATAGCAAGTGACGAACGACCAGATATGAGCTCTTAGTGTGGGCGTAACTATCGCGCCACAAGAAAACCGCATGATAGTACGACAACACTGCGATAACATCTAACCAACAATGCTCTTTTTCCACTGCCTGATAAAATGCATTACGTTCAACAAGTTCAATATCGCAAACGCTGTTAGTACGCAAATAGCAAAAACGTTGAAAGGTTTCACTCATTGGCAAACCAATAAGTTGACGATTCTCACTTGAGAATAACAATAGATCGTCAGACTTCCTTCTTAATTCAGCTTCACCTTGATAAAAGATAGTGATATCAGGCCCATCATTAGGAATTATTACCCCTGGCTTAATAAGTTCTCTTTTCCCCATTCCTTGCACTAAGGACATAAGACTAATAATGGTCTCTTCGGGTCTTTCTGGTATAGGAAGCATCACTCTTATCCCTGAATAATGTATTTTTATAATGGGTTCAATTAATAAACATAGTTATCCGAGTATGTCTGAGCTTAATTTAACCGAATTAAATAGAATATAAAAGCGTTAAACAATAGAGTGAATTATCTGGCTGTTTATCATTCTGATATCTAAATAACATTCAGCGCTTATTGCCTTAGATTCCTTGCCGTGCCTCATATTTATATCACTAGCTACTATTGTGTGTGGTCATTCTGAGATAACATATCAAGAAGAAACAGAATCGATCCTTGCTCAGAAACACCATCCCCACAATATTCAGCAGTATTTAAAGGATTATCTATATGGATTTACTACGGTTTATATTGCGGCTTCCCTTCACACTTCTGCGAGCGGTTTGGTGGACTATCAGTGCCATCTTTCGCCTTGTCAGTAAGATTCTGTCCCCCGTTATTGGACGCGTCCATTGGCAATTGCCACGCTGGTCTAAATTCGTTGGACAACTATTTACAGCTACGGAAACCTGGGTAAACCGCCATCCTAAAGGAATATCTCTGGCTATCGTTTTGCTTGCTGCCGTGGGAGGTGCTTCTGTTTATGGCTATCACTGGAACCTTAATCGTCCTAAGCCGATAGAACCAGCACCGATGGTTTATCAACAAACCGATATTCGTGTTATTTCTCCCCGCGCTTATGACTATACATCAGCCAAACCATCACCTCAGCGCGTTACCCTGCGTTTTTCACATTCTTCAGCACCCATTACGCTGGTTGGTAAAGCGATAACACAGGGTATTAGCATAACGCCTGCAATAGAGGGTGAATGGAAATGGGAAGATGAAAGAACCCTGGCCTTTACTGCCAGCAAAATTTTACCTATGGGCCAAAAGTATCAGATAAAACTGGATGCTGACAAACTGGTTGCTCCGCAAACTAAGCTGAATAACACCAGTTATGATTTCACTACCGTACCCTTTAACTACAACCTGAATCAGGCTGAGTTTTATCGCGATCCGCAAGATCCACAGAAAAAAAGCGCCATCTTTACCGTGAGTTTTAATGCACCGGTTGATGTGGTCAGTTTCGAAAAACAACTTTCTTTATCCCTGCTACCTTCCCAACCGCTGAAATACTCGGTGGTTTACGACGATAAAAAAATGAAGGCCTGGGTACATTCAGAATCGCTGTCGTTACCGGATAATGCCGGTCAGGTAAAACTGCTGGTTGGTAAAGGAGTAAAATCTACCGTTACTGCTAACCAGATTGAGCAGGCACAAAGTAATTTGGTCAATGTTCCTGGCCTGTATAGTTTGCAATTAACCGGCGTAAATGCCGTATTGGTCGATACGGATAATGGTAAAAGCGCCAAAGCGCTGATCGTTGAAACCAACGATAATGTTAATGATAAAGCCATTAAAAAGTCAGTCACCGCCTGGTTATTACCACAACATAATCCTGAAGATGATAAGCAGAATCTGCAGCCAACCGATTTTTACAGTTGGAACCTCGAAGTGATTGATGAAAAGGTCATGGCGCAATCTAAAGCTTTGGCCCTCACTTTGAATGATACTGAGCAAGAAAATCAATCTGTCTTCAGCTTTGCTTTTGATGCACCGGCTAATCGTTCGCTGCTGGTAGAAGTTGAAAACAATATAACCTCTGCCGGAGGTTATAAGCTTAAACAGAAGCAGTATCGGGTTATTACCGTACCGGATTACCCTAAAACTTTACGCTTTATGTCGGAAGGCTCCCTGCTTTCGATGCACGGGGAAAAACATATCACCGTTGCCGCTCGCAATATGCCGGGTTTACAGCTGGATATTAAACGGGTTATTCCCAGCCAGCTACAACATATCGTCTCATTTAAATACCGTGAGTTTAGCTCTGTAGATTTCCGTCGTTTAGACAGTGAATATTTTACCGAGCACTTTACTCATCAAACCGCGTTGAAAAACGAGCAGCCGGGTGAAATTAACTATCAGGGTATCGACCTTTCCCGCTATCTGACCAACGATCCTAATGCTAAACGCGGCATTTTCCTGCTGACCCTTAGCCAATGGGATCCGGCGAAAAAAGCCAAAAAAGAAGACGTGGAATATGACGGTAACGATCCTGATGCGATTGCAGAAGAGTCCGATGAAGAACAGGAAGAGAATCCAACGCTGGATTCACGCTTTGTTGTCGTTACCGATCTGGGAATTATCACCAAGAAGTCTCTGGATGGATCTCGTGATGTGTTCGTTCAGTCTATTTACTCCGGCAGCCCGGTTGACGGGGCTAAAGTCTCAGTAGTAGGCAAAAATGGTGTTGTACTGTTAAGCCAAACCACCAGCAACGATGGTCATGCACGTTTCCCGTCACTGGAAGAGTTCCGCAATGAACGTTCTCCAGTCATGTTTCTGGTTGAAAAAGAAGGCGATGTTTCCTTCCTGCCAACTACCGCTTATTACGACCGTGAGCTGGATTTCTCCCGCTTCGATATTTATGGCGAAGAAAACCCAACCGACCCAAGAACGTTAAACAGCTATCTGTTCTCTGACCGTGGCGTATACCGTCCGGGCGATACCTTTAATATTGGTTTAATTACCCGTACCGTGGACTGGAAAACTTCGGTAGAAGGCATTCCTCTACGGGCAGAAATTCGCGATCCACGCGATACCATTATGGGGACAATTCCGCTAACGCTGGATAAAGCCGGATTTAACGAACTCAGTTACACCACCAGTGAAAACTCACCAACCGGTGACTGGAGTATCTATCTGTATCTGGTGGGTAAAGATAACAGCAGTTCCCGGCTGTTAGGCAGCACCACCGTTAAAGTGAAAGAGTTTGAGCCAGACAAACTGAAAGTTGAGCTGAAGCTAACGCCAGACCGCCGTCAGGGCTGGGTTAAACCACAAGAGCTGAAAGCAGCAATTAATGTACAGAACCTGTTTGGTACACCGGCTCAGGATCGTCGGGTAACCTCTAAACTGACATTACGCCCTATTTACCCAAGCTTTGGCCAGTTCCCGGATTACATGTTCTATGAAAATCGCCACAGTGATGAAGGATTTGATACCGAACTGGAAGAGCAGACCACTGACGCAGAGGGTAATGCAGATATTCCTTTAGGCATCAACTCTTATGCCGCAGCAACCTATCAGCTACAGCTGGTTTCTGAAGCATTTGAAGCCGGTAGTGGACGTTCGGTCAGTGCCGCCGCACGAGTTATCGTTTCACCTTACGATTATCTGGTAGGCGTAAAAGCCGATGGCGATCTGGACTATATCCACCACAATGCGGTGCGTCATCTGAACATCATCGCAATTGACCCTCAGTTGGCCTCTATTCCGCTAACGGACGTCAAAGTTTCGCTGGTTGAGCAAAAATATCTGTCGGTCCTGACCAAACAAGACTCTGGCGTATATAAATATCAGTCCAAGCTGAAAGAAGAGACAATTTCAGAACGGCCAATGTCCATCGCGGCACAAGGTTCTGACTTTACTCTTGATACCAGTAAGCCGGGCAGCTTTGTCTTAGTGATTAAGGATGCCAACGATAAAGTGCTTAATCGGGTTGACTATACGGTTGCGGGTAATGCCAATATTTCCCGCTCTCTTGACCGTGATGCCGAACTGAAAATGAAGCTGGACAAGACACAGTACCTGCCGGGTGAAGAGATAGAGATTGCTATCAATGCGCCTTATACCGGTAGCGGTATCATTACCATTGAGCGCGACAAAGTGTATAGCTGGCAGTGGTTCCATTCTTCCACGACCAGTTCTATCCAGAAGATTCGCGTACCTGCGGAGATGGAAGGCAACGGCTATATTAACGTACAGTTTATCCGCGACATTAACTCTGACGAAATCTTTATGAGCCCGCTGAGCTATGGCGTAATGCCGTTTAAAATCAGCCATCAGGCTCGTCAGGCGAAAATGACTATCGACTCGCCAAACGTGATTAAACCGGGCGAAACCCTGGCCATCAAAGTCACCACCGATACGCCACAGCGAGTTGCGGTGTTTGCAGTTGATGAAGGTATTCTGCAGGTTGCTCGCTATCAGTTAAAAGATCCGTTGGATTACTTCTTCCGTAAGCGCGTTCTGAGCGTTGAAAGTGCCCAGATACTGGATCTGATACTGCCTGAATTTAGCAAGATCATGTCGCTAACCTCAGCACCGGGCGGGGATGCCGCTGAGAGTGTTGACCTGCATCTTAATCCGTTTAAACGTAAAAGAGATAAGCCAGTGGCCTACTGGTCTGGTATTACCGACGTTAACGGTGAAGTGACCTTTAACTATCCGGTTCCTGACTACTTCAACGGCAAGATTCGGGTAATGGCTATTTCTGTTACTCCGGAACGTATTGGCCGTGCGATGAACTACACCACCGTACGCGATGACTTTGTGCTAACGCCAAATCTTCCAATGATGGTTTCACCAGGGGATGAATTTGACGTCAGTCTGGGAGTAGCCAATAACCTGACAGACCTCAACGGTGCCAAAGCCGATCTGAAGGTGTCTATTACCCCACCACCTCAGCTACAAATCGTCGGTGAAGCAGAACGAGTATTAACACTGGCAGAGAAGCAGGAAGGGTTGGTTACCTTCCGTCTGCGCGCTCAGGATAGCCTCGGTAACGCCTCTGTGGTGTTTAAAGCGGCTTATGGTGATAAATCAGCTCAACGCACGGTTAGCCTCTCTCTGCGCCCTGCTATGCCATACCGTACCCAAACCGTGATGGGTCGTATGGATGGTTCACAGCAGAGCGTGAAGGATATTCGTCAGATGTTCCCGGCATTTGCTCAGCGCGATGCCAGTGTAAGCCACTCACCGTTGGTACTGACTAATGGTCTGGCGAAGTACCTTATCGATTATCCGAATAATTGTTCAGAGCAGATCATCAGCCGGGCGGTTCCTCTGCTGTTCCAGAATAACCATCCGGAAATGCAAGGCACATTAAGCCAGGCTGAAGTTCGCAATCAAATTAAGCAAACTCTGACGGTACTGCTATCACGGCAGAATAACCGGGGAGCAATTGGTGGATGGCGCTCAACGCCAAATCCTGATTCGTTTGTTACCCCTTATGCCGTGCAGTATATGCTGGAAGCAAAAGCTGCTGACTATCCGGTTCCTGAAACACTACTGAAGTCAGCTAACGTTTATCTACGCAGCCTGGCTGCAAATGATGCTTTCCGTAGCCTTGGTGAATTGCGTTTACGCGCTTTTGCCGCTTATCTGCTCACCAGACAGGGCGAGATCACCACGAATGAATTAGCGGCGATTCAGAGTCGGCTACAAAATAACTATCCGGAACGTTGGCAGCAGGACCTGAGCGCGCTGTATCTGGCAAGTGCTTACAAAATGCTGAAAATGGATCAACAGGCCGATCAGTTACTACAACCAACCTGGAAACTGCTCAGCAAGGCTTATGATAAAGCCTGGTGGACACAAAGCTATCTGGATCCGCTGGTTCAGGACAGCACTCGTCTGTATCTGATTACCCGCCACTTCCCGGAAAAAGCGGCACAGATTCCGCCACAACTGCTGGAGAATATGGTATTGACGCTGAAGGCAGAGCGCTACACCACCCTCTCTTCCGCCATGAGTATTTTGGCTCTGGAGCAATACTCATCATTAGTCGCGGCCAATGCCGATGCGACGAATGGATTAACGATTAGCGCCAAAACGGGTCAGGATGGTACAGCACCACAGGTAATCTCTACCCTGATGGGCTTTATTGCTAAAGCGCAGTTTGCCGAAGGTACACAGGAAGTTCTGTTTGATAACCCGGCGAATAAGGCACCAGCCTGGTATGTGGTTACACAATCGGGTTATGACTTACAGGCACCAAAAGAGGCTATCGCCCGTGGGTTAGAAATCACCCGTGATTATACCGATGAGAAAGGTCAGCCGATTACTCAGGTCACTCTGGGGCAAAATCTGTATGTTCACCTGAAAATTCGGGCCAACTCCGCAGAAGGTCTGGATAATCTGGCGATTGTTGATTTATTACCAGGTGGGTTTGAAGTAGTACAGCAAACGCCACAGGCTTCAAACGGTGAAGAAGAGAGTGAAAACACTAACGATGTCTGGTTATCGCCAATCAGCGTAAGTGGCTCCAGCTGGCAGCCGGAATACAGCGATATTCGTGAAGATCGCGTGCTGATTTATGGTAGTGCAACCAATAAAGTACAGGAATTCATCTATCAAATTAAGCCAACCAATACCGGTGTCTTTACTGTTCCACCGGCTTATGGTGAAGCTATGTATGACCGTGAAGTTCAGGCGCTTTCTGTTGGCGGTACTACGCTGACCGTTACCCCACCGGCGGCAGAAAATGCCGCCGCCCAACTCTCACAGTAAGAGGATAAAACGCTTACTGTGAGCCGTTTATGCAACACAATGGGTAGCCGGGTAGTGAATGCGATACGCAGGCAACTACAACCGGTTACCTTTAAGCGTCACCTGCAAAATCTTCTTATGGGAGTGTTTTTGCTGGCGCTGTTTTGCATCGGTTTTCGCCTCTGGCCCCATCCCCCGCTTTCGCAAGGCTTACCGCTTTCTACCGCCTATTATGATCGCCATGACTCGCTCCTGCGTTTTTCTCTGGCTAATGATGACCGTTACCGACTGTGGACCAAACTGGAAGATATTTCACCGTTGGTGGTGGAAGGCATTCAACTGCACGAAGATCGCTGGTTTAATTATCATCCGGGGTTTAACCCTTACAGCCTGATTCGCGGCTTCTGGGTTAGCTATATCAGCGGAGGGCGGCAACAGGGTGGTTCAACGCTAACCATGCAGTTAGCCAGAATGCACTGGCAGCTCAACACCAAAACTCCTCAGGGTAAACTGGTGCAAATTATACGGGCCATTCAACTGGAACTCAGCTATTCAAAACGCGATATTCTGGAAGCCTATCTGAACTATGCTCCTTATGGTCGCAATATTGAAAGCATCGGTGCCGCCAGCCTTATCTACTTTGATAAACAACCTAAGGATCTGACGCTGCCGGAAGCACTAACTCTTGCAGTTTTACCCCAATCCCCCAGTTATCGTATTGATGCCAATACTGGCATTGTTGGAGAAGCACTAACCAAAGCACGCAACCAACTTTACCAGCGCTGGCAGGTAGAACATCCAGCAGATAACAGAATGTCAGCCCTGTTTCAATTGCCACTTTCTTTGCGTCAGCCAGAAAAGCTGCCTTTCGTCGCTCCTCATTTTGTTGAGCAAATACAGCAAAATAAGCAGCGTCGGGCAATAAACAGTCAAAGCGTTACCACCACTCTGGACAGTAACTTACAGCTGCTGGTAGAAAAACAGGTTAACGCCTTTATTGAGCGCAACCAGAACAAAGGAATACACAACAGCGCAGTTTTATTGGTTGATACGCGGGATATGGGGATCAGAGCCATGGTTGGTTCTGCCGATTACCATAATCGCAAAATTCAGGGGCAGGTTAATGGAACCAACGCCAAACGCTCCCCCGGTTCAACACTAAAGCCGTTTATTTATGCCCTCGGCCTGGAACAAGGTATTCTCCACCCGATGACCATACTGAAAGATGTGCCTTCATCTTTTGGTGCTTATGCGCCAGAAAATTTTGACCGTCGCTTTCTTGGCCCAATTTCAGCCACAGATGCATTAAACTACAGCCGCAATATCCCCGCGGTTTATATCTCTTCGCGCCTGAAACAGCCTAATCTTTACCAATTTCTACAGCTGGCTGGCATCTCAAATTTGGCTAGTGAAAAGCATTATGGCTTATCTTTGATTTTAGGCGGTGGTGAAATTACCGCTCAGGAGCTGGCCCGACTCTATTCCATGTTGGCTAATCGCGGTGAGCTAAAACCTTTGCGTCTGGAACAATCGACACCAACCAATTCATCAGTACGCCTGCTAAGCAATGAAGCCAGCTTTATCACTCTGGACATGCTGAGCCAGCACCGCAGGCCGGGAGATACACTGGCCCAACAGCCAACCTCGCTGCCGGTTTACTGGAAAACCGGTACTTCATGGGGGTTCCGCGATGCCTGGAGCGCCGGAATCTTTGGCCCCTATGTTTTGATCGTCTGGCAGGGAAATTTTGACGGTAAAGGCAATAATGCCTTTATTGGAGCTGACGCCGCAGCTCCGCTGTTTTTTAATATTATCGATAGTATCCAGGCTGACTATCCGGCATTAAAAGAGCCCGGCCGGGGAATGCCACCGAACATTAAGCAGGTGGAAATTTGTCTGGCCAGCGGCGATTTACCAACGCCCTGGTGCCAGCGCAAAGGAAAGACCTGGTTTATCCCCGGCAAGTCGCCGATTAAGGTGGATACCGTTTATCGACCTGTGATTATCGATAAAGCCAGCGGTCAGGTTGCCTGCCCCCCTTATCGGGATGAAGACGTCACTACCGAAATATTTGAATTCTGGCCTTCAGATTTAGCTAATGTATTTGCACAGGCCGGATTACCTAAACGTACGCCGCCGTCTTCCGCCCATTGCAAAATAAGTGGTGTAATCACTACCGGGCAAGCTCCGCGTATTACATCGCCATTACGCAATACCACCTACACCCTGCGTAATGTTAAGCAACGCAATGACCCTATCGTTTTTAGCGCGATTACCGATGCTGATACCAAAGTCATTTACTGGTTTGTTGATGATATCTATCTGGGAAATACCGCCAGTAAACGCACCATTGAATGGCGACCGGTTACCAGCGGACGCTATCGGGTACGCGCCATAGACGATCGAGGACGAGCAGACAGCAGAACCCTGAACGTTGAGCTGATTAACTAGATTAAGCTTCTGCGCTTTCCCGTTCAGATTGTTTAACCTTTTCCGGCCAGACCAGAAAACCCGCCAACAGCAGTGCCAGTGCTGCAACATACAGTGCGGGTTCCAGCCGATGAGTTAATGCAGTAGACAGCGCAGACAACATTGGGCCAACCAACTGCCCCACCGCATAGCCAGTTGTTAGCAACCCCGCCATATAACGGGCATAGTCCGGAGCCAATTCTCTGCCATACTGCAAAGCGAGCTGAACCACACACAAAAACGCGCCACCAACCAAAGTTGCCCCTATCACCAGTCCACTAATTCCCGGCACCAGTTCAGCACAGACAATACCAATAGCCTGTAACCAAAGAGCAATGGCTAAACGAACTGGCGTTGGGGTACTGAAATAGTGGCGAGTCATAATGCCAATGGCAATCCCTACCACCGAAGCCGCCCCAAAAACCGGCCAGACAAATTGAGCAAACAGACTATCCGGAAAACGTTGAACTGCCATTTGAGATAAGAACGTAGCCGGGAGAATATAACCGAACCCCGCCAGACTGTAACTGAGGACCAGACGTTTGACTTTTCGCGTCATCACTAACGGAGACTGAACAACACCACTGGCTCGATGTAACTCACCTTTACGTGGAAAATTGATGGTAACGCAGGCAACTAAAACCAATGCGATACAGCCATAACCAAACCAGGCCGTTTGAGCATTCCAGCTAAAGGTATGGAACAATACCGCCAGCATCCCGCTAAGAAAAATCCCTGCTCCCGGCCCGGCAAATACTGCCGCTGCCAGCCCTGGTTTTCCTAACGTTAATAAGCGTTCATTGGTCCAGGCAGCAACCATCACCAAGCCCCAGCCGCTGGCCCAGCCAATAGCAAAACGAATCAGGCTATGCCAATAAATACCGGATACCACCCCTGACAGCAGCGTCAGCAACACCGCCCCCCAAACACCACCCCACAAACGATATTCCACATGGCGGGAAGAACGCATGGCATCATAAGAACCGCACAAATATCCCAGATAGTTAAAAGCCGCGACAATACCCGCCCCAGTGAGAGAAAAATCACCTTCAGCCAACATCAAAGGAACCTGAGGCGTAAAAGCAAAACGCCCAATTCCCATCGCCACCACCAAAGCAATAAATCCACTGAAAGCAATGCGCAACGCCATCGTTGTCTCCCGATATGTTTAAGACAGCGGTATAACTATAGTTGAGATTCGAAGCAGAAATAGAAACGAAAGGCGAGCATGAGAGGAATATCACTTATTGTTCATTGGGTAGCCATGCTTTCATCTTTCATAGTACGCCAGAATTCAGCCTACAACAGAATGGGAATAGCAGTACCCAAATAACAAAAAACCAGCTTTAAGCTGGTTTAGAATTTCTAGCAAAATCAATCGGAGGGAGAGACCGCCGTTGGGGTCGTAGCAGCTTTAGCTGCCGAAGTGCCCCTAGGCGGGCTAGGCCCGACGCGCTCCAGGCCTAAGTACTGATGGTCTTCCGGCCGGGCATAACGGCAATATTTGCAACATCGTTATTACGGCCGGAATATTCTCGAAATCAAAAACGTTCTGATTCAAAAAAATATTCTAATCCGCCGACTTCTGCGCTCTCATCGTATACAGAATCCGTCCTTCACCTAACGACCGGTATTCAATATCACGATTTGGTTTAGCAAATCCGCCTTCTTGTCCCTGATAGCTGGCAAATTGAACATCACGAGTCTTTGAATTACCAAACGGGTTTCTTCCTGTATTGCCGCTATTACTTGCAACACGGGTATTATCATAGCCACCGTTAGGTAAATTGAAGTTATTCACCAGAATCAAATCGCTGGAAAGTGGATCCACAGCACGGTCATTGACTCTCAACTCATAGTGCAGGTGAGCACCTGTGCTGCGACCTGTATTACCCGATAATGCAATCTTCTGGCCACGGCTTACTTTTTGCCCCGGCTGTACCATCAGCTTACTTAAATGCATGTAATACGTTTCGTAGCTGTTCTTATGGCGAATCACAATATAGTTACCAGCAGAAGGACTGTATTTAGCAATAACCACTTCACCCTCTCCCGTAGATACTACGGTTGAGCCAATGGGCATTGAAAAATCAATTCCTTCATGTGGAGCACGCTTACGTGTAACCGGATTTAAACGAGAAGGATCAAACTGAGATGTCACTTTAAAAGGCTCAGCGGTCGGGTAGCGGAACATCGTGCTACTACTAGGACCAGTGGCTAAGCTATATGATTTAGCATCAGCAATTTTAGTTGAAGACAATCTTTCAGATGATACTTTAGCGGTTTTAGTTTTTGCCGTTTTAGTACTGGTAGATTTAGTTTTCGCCGTTTTAGTTACGGAAACTTTTTTCTCTGATGCTTTGGTTTTTGTACTCTTGGTACCTGACGATTTAGCGGTAGACGCTGTCTTAGTACCAGAAGTTTTAGTATTCGATGTTTTAGCGTTAGACGTTTTGCTATTAGCCGACTTAACAGAAACTTTCGCTGTTGAAGCTTTAGTTGATTTGCTACCAGAACTACTGCTCTGAGAAGCGAAAGAACTACTTGTTACCAATAACAGACAGCATCCAATAGCCTGATAAAATCGCTTATTAGAAACTTTCTTAATTATATTAAATCCTGCTGACATTGCACCTGTACCCCACTACAAACATCCATTTTATATTGTGGATTCCGAATCAATAATAAACTAAGTGTGCATTGTGCACTATTCGAGCCAAAATTTGCGTATAATTTTGTAAATATCAGGGATAACCTCAATAAAAATTGAAGTTAGAAAGAGAGTGATAATAAATTTTTTATACAGATCAAAGAATAACTTCACCTCTATTTATAATAAAAAATTTCACCATAGAACCGGTTGTTTACTGAAATAACCCCTTAAACAGGTTATAAAATCGCACAAAATTGTAGTAATTTAGTAAAATCTTAATATATTTCTACCAAACTGCGATTTTCATATAATTAATCTTAATCAAAACTAATAATCAACAAATGTAATTACCTTCATTCGGCTTCCGGATAATAGATTTTAACCGGCTCATTACCGACTACTACATCGTGCCATTGCTTATGTTTTGCTTTCACATTGCCAGATCTCAGTGCCTGCTCAAAATAGCTAGCATTTACCGTTGTTGGAGGAAAATAAGCATGACCAATATTCCGCCATTCTTCACCCTGTTTAGCAAAAACATGACAGCTGATATCGGAATCACGTTCAATATGACACAACAAGTATTCCGATATTCCATCCTGGTTTAAATCCAGTGAATTAACGATACACACATCGCTATCACGTAAACATAAATCAACATCAACCTGTTGGTTATTTTGCAGCATTTTCCACCAACTCTCTTCCGGCATTGATGTACTTTTCGCCAGCACCAATTTTTGTTGTATAAAATCCGCAGTAAATTTTGGATGTATATCTTTCAATTCTTCAAGTTCGCTATTAACTTCCCAACGGTTATGCTCCATCATCATTTTTTCCAGTCGCTGCTTACGTTGCGCATTGTTAACAAACTCGGTGTCCTGATAGAGGAATATCAACGCTTCCTGACCACGTCTACCGGTGTTAAAACGCAATAAAGCTAAATCCAGATTATTTGCAGCCACTTTACCAGACAGATAACGACTCATTTGGTCATTAACACTAATACGATAAGGATCAATTAATGGTGTATTAATTAAAATCAACAGTATGGCACAGCCAGGAAGCAAAATTCGGTTAATCATTCCTAATGGATGTAACCAGCTTCGCTGACTACGCAGCACCGCGATGGCATAACCGCACGAGAAAAAGAACGAGACAATGATTACCAGATATCCCCATACTCGTACCGGAGTCCAACCATACTCACTTACACGAATAGAAATAGCGTACAGCGCCAATCCCGCATACAGAGGTAAAACCAATAAAGAAGCATTTACCATCAACCTGACGGGCGTCGGATATGGCGGTACTTTTAATCCACTTTTATAAACGATATTTGTGGCAATAATCAGCAGACTAACCATGGTAATTAACAGCGCCGAAGGTGACCAGGTTCCGGATAATGCATCCAGACCAACAAATGGCAAAGTCATGATAAAAATTAGCGCAACAAAGGAAAGTACCGGGAGTAGACCTTTAACCATAAGCGTTAAAAGATTACGTACCGCTTTCATCAAATGAGTCTGAAGACGACAGGTTCTAATCGCCACCCCGACTAAAAAACCATTGATGGTATAAATAAACAGGTTGTTTCTGAAAAACAGATGACGAAAAAAATGAATCTCCAGCTGTTTAAATAACTCAACGCATAACCACAAAATTCCCCAAAAAAGAACAATCAGCAATAGCGTCAAAACAACAGTGATAGCGTTAATACACAGATGGTCATAAATAGTGGCATAGCTAACATTCCACTGCTTATTCTTAATCCGCGTCTGTAACCAGGGTAATGCAATAAACATCAGTATGCATAATGAACAGAGGTAAGGCACAACGACACCGTCATATTGACTAATGTTATCTACCGCCTCCACATTCCAGTTAACCCAAGTGGCAGTTAATAAAACAACAACTAAACAAATCGCCAAATTCTGCCACAGGAAACGGTCTTTTAATCTCACAATGGTAAAAGCAAACACCAAAGGCAATACCAGCAATAACGCTTGCCAATACAGGATGGTACTTTGTTGCAACAACAACGAACTGGTGCTGCTATGGTGGATAAAATAGGTTAGAAATCCCTGCATTATGCAGACAAATATGATGAAAATACGACTCAGTCTGGGTAAAGAATTATCACTCATAATGGCTGATTCCATCTGCCTGAAATAAAGTGAATAACGTATGGTGTTATCGATGACGCTTATTACAACATCCCTGCCTCAAATCAATAACCGTTATTATCACGCAACAAAACTTTAAACTTATTTTAGTCGCTTCAATTTAAATAACGTACTGTACTTACGTGATATAGCAACGCAACAGAATGAAATACCCCCTAAAATATCCTTGTTATTTTGAATAAAAGAATAATAACGATCATAATGACTTGATATGGTTAAAATTTTGATCATTTATTTTGATAATAACTACATGTTAATTATTTCAGAAGAAAGTTAATCATAAAAATTTAAAATAAAATGATGGGGTCACATAAAATCATTATATAAATCAAATGATTTAATCAGATCAAATATTATTTTTTTGTAAAACACGATATGTACCGAAGAAATGACAGCAAGAATAAGATTTCATAAACAATAATTTTAAAATTAATTATCACACATTAATCTAACGTCTCTATTTTTATCCATATGTGCGTTATTCCTTTCCCCGAAAAAAGCCTCCTTAAGATCAAAATCGCCTAACCTTTTGAGTTACCGGTCTCTTTAGACATAAAATTCTACCAGGCATCAAAATTGCCATTAATCTATCTGTAGAAAGCCCCTACATTTAATGGTAGCTTATCGATTAATTACATAAACATAAGTTATTTTTATCCCTGGACAACGATTGAAAAATTGAAAGGCACAGGATGAAGAACGCTATGGTTATTAAGATGTGTACAGGCCGTACCTGATAGCCAGCGTTATTCTCAGCCAAAGGTTACATTCCGGCTGTTTTGATTTTCAGTGAGATCGTCAACAAGTCCGCACTCTCTAATCGATATGGGATCATTTTTTAGAGGAGGTTGATTTACACCATGGCGTTTTATACACCAGGTCATTATTTTGCCGGAATCGATGTAGGTTCAACCACAGTAAAACTGGTGCTACTCGATCAACAGCAGCAGCTTATTTATCATGACTACCAGCGTCACTTTTCTGATATCCGCCAAACGCTGCTCGCTCTGCTCGAACAGGTACAACACAAATATCCAACCATCTCCATCACGCCAGTTATTACCGGTTCCGGAGGTCTGGCACTATCCGATTTATTAGCTATACCTTTCGAACAGGAAGTGATTGCCAGCTCTAAAACCATCACCACTCTGGTACCGCAAACCGATGTCGCAATAGAACTCGGCGGGGAAGACGCCAAAATTACCTATTTCGACCATCACAGCGTTGATCAGCGCATGAATAATAGCTGCGCCGGTGGTACCGGGGCTTTTATCGACCAAATGGCCTCACTGCTGGAAACCGATGCGGCAGGACTGAACCAGTTAGCTAACCAATATCAGACCATTCATCCTATTGCTTCCCGCTGTGGTGTTTTTGCCAAAACTGACGTTCAGCCATTAATTAACCAGGGGGCAGCAAAAGCGGATATTGCAGCATCAATTCTGCAAGCGATCGTAAACCAAACCATTAGTGGGCTGGCTTGCGGTAAACCTATTCGGGGAAAAGTCGCCTTTCTGGGCGGCCCCCTCTATTTTTTAGATAATTTACGTAAGCTATTTATCAAGACACTGCGCCTGAAAAAAGATGATGTTATTTTTCCTGAGCATCCCCAGCTGTTTGTCGCCATGGGCGCAGCATTACTGGCCAGACAGCAGGGAGATAACCTGCCGTTAACGCAACTTATAGACCGCCTGCGTAGTGCCCAGGAGAACACCGTCAAAGAGGTCGATCTACTTCCTCCATTGTTTAATCACCAGGAAGAAGTGGAGCATTTCCGCCAGCGCCATGCGAAAGCTAACGTTAAACGTTTACCGTTGGAGAGCTATCGCGGTAACGCCTTTCTCGGTATCGACTCCGGCTCCACCACCACAAAAATCGCCATGATTGGTGAACAGGGTGAGCTGCTGTATGACTTCTACGGTAACAATAAAGGCAATCCTCTGAATATTGTGTGTGAAGTCATACAGGATATATACCGACATCTGCCGGAGCAGGTTACCATCGCTAAAGTCGCTACCACCGGCTATGGCGAGCAACTGATTAAAGCCGCTTTCCGTGCCGATATTGGAGAAGTAGAAACCGTCGCCCATTATAAAGCCGCAGAACAGCTGTTGCCCGGTGTGGAATTTATTCTGGATATTGGCGGACAGGATATGAAGTGCCTGTATATTCGCGATGGCGTTATCAACAGTATTCTACTCAATGAAGCCTGTTCTGCCGGATGTGGCTCTTTCATTGAAATGTTTGCCCGTTCGCTGAAAATCCCGGTAACGGAATTCTCTCAGCAAGCCCTGCTTGCTACTCACCCGGTGGATTTAGGTACTCGTTGTACAGTATTTATGAACTCCAAGGTGAAACAGGCACAAAAGGAAGGCGCTACCGTTGCCGATATTTCAGCGGGGCTCTCCTACTCAGTAATCAAAAATGCCCTGTATAAAGTCATTAAATTGAAACAGTTGGACATGCTGCCGAAGAAGATCATGGTTCAGGGCGGAACCTTCTACAATGAAGCGGTACTTCGTGCCTTCGAAAACCTGACGGAACGCCATGTTACCCGGGTCGATATCGCCGGATTAATGGGTGCTTATGGCGCGGCTTTAATCGCCAGAGAATCAGGACAGCAAGATAGCCAACCCACCTCTCTGTTACTACCTGATGAACTGATTAATTTTGACGTTGAACAGAATAGCGATCGCTGCCGGGAATGTAATAACCAGTGCATGCTAACCATCAATACCTTTGATGATGGTCGGGAGTTTGTTTCCGGCAACCGCTGTGAGAAAGGGGCTCGAATTGAAATCACTCCCAGCCGACTACCTAATCTGTATGAATATAAAGAACATCGGGTATTCGACTATAAATCGCTGGCAAAAGAACAAGCACCCAACGGCACGGTCGGAATCCCCCGGGTACTAAACCAGTTTGAGAACTACCCGTTCTGGCATACCTTTTTTACCGAGCTGGGATTTCGGGTGGTATTGTCCCCCCCTTCTACCGAGCGCTTGTATCTGAAAGGCATTGAGACTATTCCATCGGAGTCTGCCTGCTACCCGGCTAAACTGGTTCACGGTCATATCGAGCATCTGCTTGACCGAAAAGTTGATCGTATCTTCTTTCCTTCAGTGACCTATGAATGGCAAGAGGATAAGGGCAGCGATCACCACTTTAACTGTCCGGTGGTGAGCACCTACTCCGAAGTTATTCGCACTAACATGGACCCAATAAGCCATGGCGATGTTCCATTTCATAATCCATTCATCAACTTTAATCACCTTGAATCCGTGGAGAAGGTACTGTTTGATGAGCTGAAATCGCTGGGGCTTAAACGTAAAGAGGTCAGGAAAGCGGTACAGGCCGCATGGCAAGAGCTACAGGCAGTACGTGACGATATTCGCAACAAAGGGAAGGAAGTGGTGACGTGGTTGGTGGAAAATAACCTCCCCGGCATCGTTCTGGCTGGTCGCCCTTATCATGTTGACCCCGGCATCCATCACGGCATTGACCGAATCATTATCGAAGAAGGCATGGCGGTACTAACTGAAGATAGCGTGGCACATTTAGGCGAATCTTTACTGCAACGCCCTCTGCGGGTTGTTGACCAGTGGGCTTACCACTCTCGCCTTTATGCTGCAGGAGCCTATGTGGCTGCCAGTCCTCAGTTAGAGTTGGTGCAGCTCACTTCATTTGGCTGTGGGCTGGATGCATTAACATCCGACCAGGTGGAAGAAGTTCTGAAAGCAGCCAATAAGGTCTATACCCTGATAAAAATTGATGAAGGGGCAAACCTGGGCGCTGTGCGTATTCGTATTCGTTCGTTAAAAGCGGCCATGAGCGCACGCCGCCTGCGTGGTGTTACCGCTACCGATACGCCTTATAAATCCAAAAGAAGCGCGTTTACTGAAGAAATGCGTGATACCCACACCATTCTGGCACCACAAATGGCACCAATGCATTTTGATTTGATTCAGTCGGTGTTTCGTTCTGAAGGATATCGCCTGCACGTGCTACCAACCGTCACTAAATCAGCCATTGAGCAGGGTCTGAAATACGTTAATAACGATGCCTGTTATCCATGTGTGTTAGTCACCGGCCAAATCGTTGATGCGTTACAAAGCGGTGAGTTCGATGCCGAAACCAGCGCAGCGATTATCACCCAAACAGGAGGAGCCTGTCGGGCAACTAACTATATCGCTTTTATCCGCAAGGCGCTGGAAGATGCCGGTTTCTCACAGGTTCCGGTCATATCATTAAGCGCCTCCGGTCTGGAGGAAAACCCCGGTTTTCGCTACAGCTTCAGCATGATAAAAAAAGCGATAATGGCAGTAATTTATGGCGATTTACTGATGCGTACGCTGTTTCGCACGCGTCCTTATGAAGCTGAAGCTGGCTCGGCACAACGTCTGTATGAGCATTGGAACCAGCGGGTTAAGCAGAATCTGGAAGGCGAAGGCAGTATGGGTCAATTTAAACAGGATGTAGCAGATATTGTTACTGATTTTGACCAGTTACCTCTGCTGACCGTACGCAAACCGAAGGTAGGTGTCGTGGGCGAGATTCTGGTGAAATACCACCCCGGTGCCAATAACGATCTGGTTGGTCAGATTGAATCAGAAGGAGGAGAAGCTGTAGTACCGGATATGCTGGACTTTTTCCTCTCCTGCACTTACGGTACGCGCTATGACCGCCAGCAATATGGCCTGAATTTTCTGAGTATGGCACTTAATCAGGCGGCAACGACCACTATTGAATGGATGAGAAAATCCGTTAATAAGGCGTTAAAACGCAGCCAGCGATTCAGTGCACCTCCAGCAATTGCCGAACTGGCCTCAATGGCAGAGGAGGTCGTTTCTTTAGGTAATCAGGCTGGTGAGGGCTGGTTATTGACAGCAGAAATGTTGGAACTGCTGGAAATGGGCGTCAGCAACATTGTTTGCGTTCAGCCATTTGGCTGCCTGCCAAACCATATTACCGGCAGAGGTGTAATCAAGAGCCTGAAGCAGCGCTATCCGGCAGCAAATATTTTTGCCATTGACTACGACCCGGGAGCCAGTGAAGTTAACCAGCTCAATCGGTTAAAACTGATGATGTCTGTGGCACAAAACGCGATTGATGTTCGGGTTGCGAATAATGAAGGTGAAAAAGGCTTAGGTTTTGGTAATTCTTACCGGCCTAAACCCTCTACCAGCTAGCCATCAATACCGGTTCAGACATGAGCCGGTTTCTTTTAATAATGGAACTGACAGATTGTTCACATAACCTGACGTTGTCTGAATACTTCTTACCATGGAACGGGGTTTATACCCGCTTAAGGATATTATTATAATGAAAAAGTTTTCCCTGCTGCTGTTGCCGGTTCTACTATCCGGCTGCGTTGCTTCTGGCCCTTCATCCCCGGCAGTTGAAGCCTCTACCATTGTGCCAAACTCCATCATTCATCTGGACGATAAGATGAATGCCATGAGAAAAATTACTCTGACCAATGGGCAAGAGCATCAACTATGGTTTAACTACGATTGCACCAATAAGAAAATCTGGTCGCTATATCGCGATCAATATCAGAACGGCAAGCTGCAACAGCGCTATTACGGCTATGGTAGCGGTACTCGCACTTCTCAATATACCGCTCCCGTTCTGATTGGCGGCGGCGCAGAGAACCCTCAACAGGAAGCGGATATTGCCGCCATTTGCCAAATTAAAAGCATGAAAGTTGATTGGGTTACACTGTCTGAAACCAACGCTTTTGATTATCGTCTGTTATTTGACCGAAAAAATAGCTCACGCAAAGGCGATCTATTAATGGCCAGATTGGGATTTCAATTCAGCAATAGCCAATATATCTCTGCCTATAACGCGCCTTATTCATTAACGGTTGAAGACCATATATTTAATTGTAAAACTCAGGAAGATACCGTGGTCGCTACCTTTAATGTTGATCGGGAAAACTTTATTACTAATGCTGATATTGGTCGTCCATCCCTTACGGCCAGTGATGTTCATCAGGATGCGACTAAAAAACGCTTGATCTCAATGTGTAAAGTAAATGACCTGACCAGTTATAAAAATAAATAAAATCAGTTTATTAAATGAATAATATTTTTCTCCCGGTTTGGTTCAATTATCGATACATTAAGCCGGGTGAAAAATACCTGTTAAAACTACCTGCATGAATAAATGATGTCAGCCAAATGGATTATTATTAGAATATTTAAATAACCATTTTATACGGACGTCAAAATGAATCTCTTCAGAAAACTTTTCGGCAATAAAGAAAAGTCAGCTGCCTATCAAATACTCCAATTTGAAGGTGAATCTGCCTGTAAAAGCCAGCAGGAATTGCTGGAAAGATACGGCACTATCGCGTTAGAAAAGCAGAATACCCTGGGCAATATAGTCGAAGACTTATCCTGGGAAACAGACCTGGAAAAAGGCACCATTCAATTCGCCGGCAAGGCTACATTTCCTATGCAGGTGTTGGGAACTTTGTCCCACTCTTCTGGAACATGGATGTGGGCATGGGCTAACGCTAAGTCAGATATTCCACAAAATTTATTACAGCAATCATTAATCCTGAAGCAGTATGGTGAAGATAATGGCATTGATATCCTCACTAACCCGGAATTTACCGCAGACGATCGCGATTTGCATGTTATCGGTATGATTGCTTCGGGCATGTTCAATAACAGTGGTTATTATCTGGCAGACTACGGGCGTGGCATCATGTGCGTCACTATCAAATCAGAAGATATCGATCTGGATTATCACAATAGCCACCTTGATGCACTTACCACATTTCCCCGAATGATCTCTCTTTACGATATTAACCACCGCCGGGCCCTAATCTGCTATTTAAAGCAAAAAGGTTACCAAATCACGGAAAATGGTGCCCAGCTCACCGCTATTCGTAATGATGAAACCATCACAGCATCGTTTGACGATCTTAACCGGTTGTCGCAGCTGAATGGATGATTACCATAAATTTGAACAACTAAATGCCCGGCAAATACTGCGTGATGCTTTTTTAGATATTAATGGTGAAACTGTTCATCGCTTTGATATCAATAACGATTAAATACTGGCCCACCGCAATATCATATAGCAGCAGAAAATAATCCTCTCTGCTGCTATATATCCCACTACCTGCGTACAACCTCAAAATAATGCCTGCAAAATCTTCAATCTTCTGTAGTGAATAAAAGTGAACCAACGATCTTTTGGTAGCAGTTTCCATTATTTGGTGTATCGTTACACTAAACAGACATACATAACGGGTAAACATGCCATAAATGATTAAAGGTATGTTTTGCCGACTTAACTGAAGATAAAAACAGGAAACAGGCTTATGTTTAACGATCTCCAAGGTAAACGCATTCTTATCACCGGTTCCACTGCGGGTATTGGTTTGGCAGCGGCGAAAGCATTCATCCGTAGCGGTGCGAAAGTGGGTATTAACGGTTCTCGTAATGAAAGCTGTCAGAAAGCCAGAGAAGAGCTGGCTGCACTGGGTGGAGACGTCGAATTCTTTGTTGTTGATGTATCCAAATCCGAACAGTGCGAAACGCTGGTTAATGCTTTCGTTGAACGCTTTGGTGGTATGGATGTACTAATCAATAACGCCGGTGGCTTAGGCGGTCGTCGTGGGTTGGAGGCTATCGATGATGAGTTCTACGACCACGTAATGAACCTTAATGCCCGCTCAGCGATGATGGTGACTAAATTTGCCATTCCTCATCTGCGTGCGGCGGCTAAAGCCAGTGGGAAAACCACTTCGGTAATCAGCAGCTGTTCTATTGCCGGACGCGAAGGTGGCGGTATGGGCGCCAGCCTCTATGCCAGCTCTAAAGCCTGGTTACACAACATGCATCGCAACTGGGTAAAAGAGTTCACCAAAGACAACATTCGCTTTAACGTGGTTGCTCCGGGCAGTATTGATACTGCATTCCACAGCGATAAGAGTCAGGAATTAATTGAAAAAATCAGCTCAACTATCCCAATGGGCCGCTTTGGTACCAGTGAGGAAGTAGCACCAACCTATCTCTTTCTGGCATCTCACGCCTGTAGCGGTTACATTACCGGTCAAATTATTGACGTAAATGGCGGTCAGATGGCACCTTAAGCCGCTATTGATTGGCAAATTAGTATCAACAGCCCGGCTTTTACCGGGCTGTTGGTTATAAACCGGGGATACATGGCAAACATACGTGATGTAGCACAGCGCGCTGGGGTTTCTGTCAGCACCGTATCTAATCTGCTCAATGGCCGAACGAATCGTATGAGGCCAGAAACACTGGCGCGAATTGAAGCGGCCATTACCGAGTTACAGTTTTCCCCTAACCGCGCCGCCCGCCAGCTAAAAACCGGACAAGTGAACATGCTGGGGTTGTTGGTTCCTTCCATCGTTAACCCCAGTTTTGCTGAATTGGCTCATGAGATAGATATTGCTGCTAAACAGCATGGGTATCGGGTCTTATTAGGTAATACATACCGTAATCAGGAAGAGGAACGTACCTTCCTTAACGATCTGCTTTCTCAGGGGATCCGCGGCATGATTGTTGTTTCTACTATGACCGAGCAGTCCCATTTTCATGATGCGATCGCGCGTGGCTTAGTAATGGTTAATTACGATATGCAAACCCACCCTGACTCACCAGAACGCTCCGTTATCGGTGACAATATTTCCATGGATAACTTTCAGGCAGGAAATATTGCAGCTCAACATCTGATAAATCGGGGTTGTCAAAATATCGCCTTTGTCACTGAAAGTGGTAAAACCGTGAGTCGAATGAACCGAATCAGCGGTTTTATTCACGCCGCCCAACAGTCTGGTTTGTCAGACCATTATCGCATTATTGAAGGTAAAGCCCGCTCTGGATATGGTGATGCCGAAATGACCGAATTGGGTAAAGCTTTGGCAAAAACCATTAGCCAGCAAGCAACCCCACCAGACGGTATTGTCGCGGTTAACGATGTGATGGCCATTGGCCTGATTGCCGGTTTTCGTACCGCAGGTATTCGAGTCCCTGAAGATATCTCCGTTGTGGGTATCGACAATACCTTCCTCACCAGCCTGATTACACCGGCATTAACCTCTGTTGCTCCACCGCTCACCGAGATTGCTACAGTGATGGTCGACAGACTTATCGCCCGGCTGGATGATCCCGCCATTGAAGTAGAAGAATTTTTGTTTTTACCGGAGTTGGTGATTAGAGAATCAGTTGTTGATTAGTTTTTTAGTTATAAAAAGCCTTTTACTTCATATTGATGAAAAATCTGATGCTACAACTTTATACTTCAAAATAGTTAACCGGAGGGAGACCTTTCCGTTGGGGTCGACTTGGCGCAAGCCAACGAAGCGCCCCTAGGAAAGGTAGGCCCGACGCACTCCATACCTGAGTACAGACGGTTTACTGACCGCTTTCGGTGTATATATAAGCACACTGTTATTACGGTCGGAATATTCTCAGAGGCTGATTTATTATATTTGCTGGCAATTAAAAACCCCGCACCGCGGGGTTTTAAGCTCTAAAACAGCAACCCATCAATAATTAACGGCAACCTCTGCCACCGTACATGCCTTTACCACTGTGCATACCTTTACCACCCATGTGGTCACCCATTCCCATCCCCATGTGGCGACCTGTCATTGGCATACCGGCTTTCGCCATTTCAATGTCCATTGCAACGCGATTCTGGTGAAGAGCATTACGTAATTCATCGATTTCTTTACTTACTGCCTGAACCTTTTGCTCATCCAGCGGGTTACTGGTTAACAGCGCTTTATACTCGTAGTTTTTAGACATCATTTTCTGACGCAGGTCAGCACTTTTAGTCTGGAACTCATTGAATATTTTCTGGCTGGTAGCTTGTTGTTCAGGCGTCAGATTAGCCATAAAGCCACGGTGATAACCCTGTCCTGGTTTCATTCCGTTATGTCCCATCATTGGCTGACCATTCATACCCGGTTGAGGTACAGTTGCGTTTTGTGCCATAGCAACACCACCAAATCCGGTCAGGGCAGCAAGAGAAAGCACAGCAGCAATAGCAGTTTTATTCAGAGTCATAATTAATTTCCTTCTGTTGGTATATCAATAAATAAGTGAAACGTCACTCTGTGGTTTAATCTGATATTGCAACTGCCGTGCCAATTTTTCTCTGGCACGAAAATTGAATAGCTATAAGCACTATTTAAGATAAGCAACCTGACCGTCAAAGCGCATTGCAGCAGGTATTTTCCCCAGTGGCTACGCTTCTATCGGTTAATCAATAAATTTTAGTGACCAGCGGTTTGAGGTTTGAATGATGAGATATGGTCAGGAAGATCGGGTAATTATTACCCGTTCAGTTTATAGTGTGAGTAATTATTACCCGCATGACATTTTAACCATGTCCGGTTATAACCTTCCTCACGCCAACTATAAGGATACCTGTAGTGAAAGCGCTTAAGTGGAGACCGGGGTTACCCGCCATTTTGCCCTCGTGGTTTTTTATCGGTTCCGTCATTATTCTGATCGCTGTCATTATTACCGTGACTATTAAAGATCTGAACCGGGGGCGTGATATTGAAATTCAAACACTGCTGGAAAAAAGCACGGTATTAATACGTGCTTTCGAATCGGGTACGCGAACCGGGATGGGAATGCGCTGGCGTCACGACCAGCGACAAACGCTAGTGGAAGAGATGGCCTATCAGCCTGGTATTCTGTATATCGCAATTACCGATACCTCTGGCAGAGTTTTAGCCCACAGCGATCCGGATAAAGTAGGTGCACAACTTTACACGCCACAGGAAATGCAAAACCTGCACGTTGCCCAAACGGAACAGTGGCGTATTACGCCTTTCGTTGACGAGCAGGACAAACACCAAAGTGCCTTTGAGGTCTACCGTTTCTTCAAGCCGTTGAAGCGCATGCCAGGCCATCGTATGCATATGGGGAATAAAAGGCCTGATACTTACTGGTCTAATGATATCGAGGATGAAGATCAGGATCGTAATGTGATCTTTACCGCCTTCGATACCTCCGCATTAGAAGCCTCGCAGGCAAAAGACATCCGCAATACGATAATCTTTTTATCTATTCTTGGCCTGTTGGCCTTGGCCAGCATACTGTCGTTATTTTGGGCCAAACGTTACCAGCGATCCAGCCGTCAGTTACAGGACTCCAAAGCTTTCTCATCAGAGATCATTAGCAACTTACCGATTGGATTAATCACCACCAACGAACACCGACAAATCAGCGTGGTAAACCATACTGCTGAGAAAATTCTGGGCCACAGTGCTATCGGGCTTTCTGGTCGTAATATCAAACAGGCGCTTCCTGACAACTGGAATCAACTGGCTGGCAATGAGCATAACCATCAACCAGTCATAGAACGTGAAATTGACTATACCCTGACATCAGGCCAGATCATTCCACTCAGTATCAGCGTAGCTAATATCGTTAATGGCAGCGGGAACTTTTTAGGTAACGTATTTATCTTCCGGGATATGCGCGAAGTCCGTCAGCTACAGGAAGAGATTCGACGTAAAGAGAAAATGGCAGCTATCGGTAATCTGGCGGCTGGTGTTGCTCATGAAATCAGAAATCCACTCTCCTCCATTAAAGGCTTTGCTAAATACTTTGAGGGACGTTCGGAACAAGGTAGTGAAGAGCAAGAACTGGCAAAAGTAATGGCAAAAGAAGTTGACCGTTTAAACCGGGTCATAACCGAATTACTGGAGCTGGTTCGCCCAACTGACTTAAGAATTCAGCGGGTGAATATTTGTGAAGTTATTGAGCACTCACTTCATCTGATACGACAGGATGCAGAAACCAAACATATCAACATTCTGTTTAAAGCTGAGCCTGATTTACCGCTGGTTGATATCGACCCGGATCGCTTTACTCAAGCGCTGTTGAATCTTTATTTGAATGCTATTCAGGCCATTGGTAGCAACGGTAGCCTGGAAGTTCATCTGAGCATCAATGCAGCTTCAGAACTACAACTGGTGGTTAAGGATTCCGGAAAGGGTATTCCTGCTGACAATCTGACCAATATTTTTAACCCCTACTTTACCACCAAAGCCTCTGGCACTGGCCTTGGCCTGACCGTGGTTCAAAAAGTAGTGGAGGAACACCAGGGCAAAATCAGTGTTACCAGCCAACTCTCAACAGGCACCAGCTTTGAACTGATTATTCCGATAAAACACAGCCCATCAATACAGGAGGCATCTGACCATGACCACTCATAAAGCTCATATTCTGGTCGTTGATGACGACCTGAGTCACTGCACCATTATTCAGGCACTGATGAAAGGCTGGGGTTATCAGGTTACGCTGGCTCATAATGGCCTTGAAGCGCTGGAGCAGGTCAGGCAAACACCATTTGACCTGATTTTGACCGATGTCCGCATGTCTGAAATGGATGGTATTGAGGCATTGAAAGCTATCAAAGCCTACAATCCGGCCATTCCTATCCTGATTATGACCGCCTATTCAAATGTAGAATCCGCCGTAGAAGCTATCAAGGCCGGTGCGTACGACTATCTCACCAAGCCACTGGATTTTGATATGTTGCAGCTAACTATCGAACGGGCGCTGGAGCATACCAATCTCAAAACCGAGAACCAGCAGTTACGCCAGCAGCTAACGGTAGACAATCCAAATATGATTGGCCGCAGCCCACAAATGCGGCGGCTGATGGAAATGGTGGCGATGATTGCCCCCTCAGAAGCAACCGTGTTGATATGCGGAGAATCAGGCACCGGTAAAGAACTGATTGCCCGCTCGGTTCACGCCTATAGCTTACGCAAAGACCAACCCATGGTGATTGTGAACTGCGCGGCGTTAAGCGAGTCGCTGCTGGAATCAGAGCTGTTCGGTCATGAGAAAGGCGCATTTACCGGCGCCGATAAGCGCCGGGAAGGTCGTTTTATGGAAGCAGATAAAGGTACACTGTTTCTGGATGAAATTGGTGAGGTCTCACTATTGATGCAGGCTAAGCTGTTGCGAGCCATTCAGGAACGGGAAATTCAGCGGGTTGGCAGTAACCAAACTTTGTCGGTTGATGTACGACTGATTGCCGCAACCAACCGCGACCTTAAGGCCGATGTGGAAGCAGGAAAATTTCGTCAGGATCTCTACTATCGCCTCAATGTAGTTACCGTCGATACCCCGGCATTAAGAGAGCGCCGGGAAGATATTCCCCCGTTGGCTATGCACTTTCTGGAGAAGTTTGCTCAGCGCAACCGTAAGTCAGTGAAGGGCTTTACCCCACAGGCTATGGATATGCTGCTGAAATACAGCTGGCCGGGTAATGTTCGTGAATTAGAAAATACTATCGAACGGGCCGTTATCTTGCTGACCGGTGACTTTATCAGCGAGAAAGAGCTGCCGTTAAGTATTAATCAGTTTGCAGAAGAACATCTCCACAGCCTCGATTTGGATAAACCCATTCAACCATTGGAACTGGTAGAAAAAGAAGCCATTTTAACCGCGCTGGAAAAAACCGGCGGTAATAAAACTGAAGCGGCTAAACAGTTAGGTATTACCCGAAAAACGCTATTGGCGAAACTACAAAAGTAGCCAGCATGATTGAAGATTGTCCGGGGCGCTGATACAAACGCCCCTACTCTATGTTTTCATTAGATTTATTCGTGCCAAATGCCACGTTATCCGGTATATATAAACAAAACCTAAAAACCTGATCATGGAACCTTACTCAATGCCTCAAATTCATATCACTTATACCCCTAACCTGCCGTCACAATCGCAGTTAGAGTCTTTTGTTATTCAGATACATAAATCGGTATCACCGCTTATCTCATCTGATGCTACTAACTTTAAAACCTACCTTACGCCAATTGAGAGATCGGTCATTGGTCTGGCAGATAAAGAAAAAGCCGTGATGCACATTGATTTCAGAATGTTTGCCGGGCGCAGCGCGGCTATTAAACAAGAAGTGGCAAAAACCATTCTGGCTCTGGCGAAAAATACCTTTTCACAGCCAAATGGTGTCGAAACAGAAATTACGTTAGAGGTAGGTAATCTGGATAACGATAACTATCATAAAGTTATCGTTAATCAGTAACAATAATGAATTGATACAGAGTACACCGGTAACGCCAAATCAGGAGTTACCGGCATATATCTAGCTGTCGTTTTTAGCAGGAAAAATAAAACTACTCAGAATACCGATAGCTAACGCCGCTAATACCACACCAAGGCTAAGGGTTGCGCCTATTTCATATCCATGATGCCATATATGCTCACTGGCATTCAGTGCCAGCTTAAAGCCAACAAAGAACAGTAAAAAGATAACTGCCTTTTCCAGATGAACCAGATGGTTACGTAACGCTTCCAGCACAAAGTAGAAGGTTCTCAATCCCAACACGGCAAACATCATGGCTGAATAGACAATTAACGGTTCACGACTAACCGCAATCACCGCAGGAACGCTATCAAAAGCAAACATCACGTCAGAAATTTCCACCACTGCCACGCATAAAAATAGTGGCGTGGCGTAACGAACATTTTTCTTCACGTGAAAAACGAAATCTTTATTTTCAGGACGTGCTAAATCAGCCTCAACTTCCCCGGCACTCAGCAAAAAGCGATTACCCACTAACTTTGGATAAACAGGGAAAAAGCGCCGTACTAAACGGTTTGCCGGATGACGTGAATAGTCTTCAATCTCATCACCATCATGATTGGAGCGTAGCATCATCACCGCGGTGAAGAACACGATAACCGCAAACAGCATCTCCACCCAAGGTCCTAACGCCAATAAACCAGTCCCAATCGCCACAAAAATACCGCGGAAAACAATGGCACCAATAATGCCCCAGTAGAGCACCCGGTGGCGATACCCGTAGGGATCTTAAACCAGGCAAAGATAGCCATGATAACAAACAGATTATCAACGGACAGTACCTCTTCCAGCGCATAACCCGTCAGGTACAGGCTGGCGATGTCTGCGCCATGTTGCACATAGAGAAAACCACCGAATCCGAGGCCGATAGACAGCCAAAACAAACACCAGATTGAGGCGTTTTTCAAGCTAATAGGCTTATCCTTGCGATGTGCAATCAGATCGATAGCCAGGGCAGAAACGGCAAGCACAATAAAAACCGTTACGGTTAACGGAGGAAAACCAAGGCTGGTTTGTTCCATGATTTGACGGGCCTTTATTAAATTTGAATAAATTAAATACGACGGGATTCATGCCACTGTCGATTATAGCACCGTTGATAAACAGGTGGGGGAAAGAGTTATTAGTCAAAGAACCAACGAAAAATCAGTATTAAGAGGGGGAAATATCAAGATTTCCCCCATTGATTTTACTTCTTATAATTTCCAGCCAGTCGCATTTCCATCTTTCTGCTTCGATGCTTGATCACCTTCTCTCTTAAGGTGTCATAAGCCAGGTTGAAGATATAGGTATAAGGCAAAAAGAAGAGAAAGAAACCAATCTCCATCATGAATGCCGTTTTAACACTCACCCCTAATATTGCCACCACTAACCCCAGACCGATGATGATAAATCCACCTTCAAAACCCAGAGCATGAAAGGTTCGCACTTTGGCGTTGCGAGTAATGCGACTTGAAAGCCAGAAACGATCGAACAATGCGTTATAAATGACGTTCCAGATCATCGCGGTAGTCGAAAGCACAATTGCCAACGTTCCCATCTGCAAGATGGAGCGATCCATCAACCACGAAAAAAGTGGTGCAGTAATAATAATGGCAATCACCTCAAAACAGACCGCATGAAAAATACGCTCTGCTAATGTTTTCTTCTGCATAAATGACCTGCTTGTTACTTTAAGTTTAAAAAAGGCCGAACTATTCGGAATTGTCGATTATCATCGTTTTTTGGGATATATTAAAAATAGATACCATCTAAAAAATCGATACATCATGAACTATTCCCCTGAAGCATTAGTCGCCTTTGTTGAAGCCGCCGCACTGGGTTCCTTCTCCGCCGCAGCCCGTAAGCTCCATAAAAGCCAGTCCACTATCAGTACCGCCATTGCTAATCTGGAAGTTGACCTCGGGCTTATGCTATTTGACCGCAATAGCCGTCACCCGGTACTGACACCTCAGGGCCTTAGAGTATTAAATCAGGTAAAAGAAATTCTGAACGCCAGCCAACGCCTTGATGAACTGGCAATTCGGCTTTCTACTCATATTGAACCACGCCTCAGTTTTGTCTTATCGGATACCTATCAACCAACCCGCCATGAAGAGATCATGCAAAATTTTGAGCGCCGCTATCCTGATATCGAGTTCGAATGCCTGATTGCTGAAGATGAAGATGTGATCAACTTACTGCAAACTGGTCGGGCTCATATCGGGCTAATCGAAGTACAAAACAGCTATCCACAGGACATCGGCTTCTCACGATTGTTGGAACAAACAGAAATGAGTTTGTTTGTGGCAAAGCTGCATCCGTTAGCATCACTAAAGCAGGTGACTAAAGAGCAGCTGGCAAGTTCACGCCAGCTCTGTCTTAACACCTATCAACGCACCCAGGAACGAATACCTCAGGGCCTTATCTGGTCAGCACCCAGCTACTTAATGCTATTGGAAATGGCTGAACAGGGCTTTGGCTGGGCAATCCTTCCCCGCTGGCTGGTTCGTCAGTTCAGTCAACGTCCACTGATTGAGCTTAATGCTCGGGGCTGGCCAAAAACCATTTCGGTAGATGCCGTCTGGTCAAAGAACTCTCTACCCGGTCCTGCAGGACGATGGTTTTTGGATCAGCTATTAGATCTGGATAAACAGCCCCTGTAAGGCGTTGCACAACCAGTTAGCAATAAAATAATCTCGATTAAATATTGAGAAACCATGGATTAATGCCTACTATGCTGCCGTTAATGTCAGCGGTTAAAGATTATCCACTGAACAATAATGAAACCGGTGCCGACAACAAAGTTCGGTCCGAAACAAAAAATGTGGATAATAATCAATGATTAATACTTATACCTTACGAAGTGTACGTTACATGCTGGATCTCAGTGATGCTCAGATGGTTCAAATCATTAAACTGGCAGATCTGGATGTCTCTGTAGCTGACATGGCTTGCTGGTTAAAAAAAGAAGACGAACCCGGCTATAAAGCATGTGACGATCGGGTGATGGGGCATTTTCTTAACGGCCTAATCTTCTTCAGACGTGGTAAAGACGAAAACTTTCCTGCGCCGGAAATTGAGCCCCGGATAACCAACAACATCGTATTAAAAAAATTGCGTATCGCTTTTGAGCTGAAAGATACCGACCTGCTGGATATTTATAAATCTGTAGATTTTCGCGTTTCTAAACCGGAACTAAGCGCAGTGTTCCGCAAACCAGGCCATAAAAACTACCGCGAATGTGGCGATCAATTATTACGTTATTTCCTGAAAGGCCTCACCAAACGCCTCCGTGGCTAATTAGATTCATGGCTCAATATTCAGGCCGGGATATCCCGGCCTGATGCTAATTATTGAAGTTATAGGTAAAGGTCGCATTAAAGCGAAAACCACGTTTATCACTGTCGCTGGGGACATCTCCCATTGGTCGCGCGCCCTCCAGAGACAGAGAATAGTGCTTACTGTCCCCAACGGTAACACCCGCCGCATAGGATGCTAATTTTCTGTCATCCAACGCCCGTTGATTAAAGTAACTTCTGGCAGTATCGACTAATACATAAGGCTGAATAGTGTTAAGCCAACGACTTTCGCGGCTATACATATAACGCATTTCAAGCTGTCCACCATAACCATAATCACCGCTGGCATCACCGTCCGGATATCCCCTGCCATAGCGTAAACCACCAAAACTGACGCGTTCCGGCTCAGGTAAATCATTATCTGACCAGTCGCCCTCCAGACTGGCGCTTAAACGCCACTTTTCAGCCAGAAGATAAGCCGCATCGTTATTCAATCTCCAGCGGGTAAAAGCAAGATCGGTATCGGGTAAATCACTGTTAGCCATTGAGCCTTCAATACCCTGCCGTAAATTCAACCGGGTAGACCAGACTCCCTGAGTATATTCCCGGTAACGCGCTAACGATAAATCAGCCGCCGGATAACGCAGCTTAAATCCTTCTTTTGCCGAGAAAGGATCTCCCAGCAGTCGGCCATGGTATGAGACATCATATTGCTTATCCAGATAGTCCAGACCACCACTTAAGGTCCATTGATTCTGTCGGGTTAACAGCAAAGGATAATTAAACTGAATACCACTGGTATATTGGGTCTCTTCCGTCTTGCTACCAATATCAACATCCAACTGGGGCAATACCAGGACTGGCGTATTTTTCTTCGGTTTTTTATTGTAATAGCTTCCTTTCAGCTGTATCTGCAAACCCTCATCATTCAGATACTGTTGGTAGTTCATACCAACATAATTCTCTTTATTATCATTGCTCCCCAATGGAACCAGGGTCGCAATACCAAGCTGCTCGCCATAAGAAGTCAAACCGCTTAGCGTGCCGTTAATGACTGCCTTCTGCTGGTCTTTGCGACTATCTACTGTAGAACTCAGATTCCAATAGTGAGGATGGTCTGCTTTGACATCCAGTAACGTAGCGCCATAAATATTGTCTGGATTTTTTGCCGATGCACTGACAGTAGTATCCGGCGTTCGGTTCATTAAAATGCTGTAACGTTCGAACCACTCTTGCGTCAGTGGCTTTTGCTCCATAATTTTACGCGATAGCCGTTCTAATCGATGGGCAACCGCAGTGTTATCACTTTGAACCCGGCTATTAGCAATATAGCCCTCCACCAACGCCACGCTTAACGTACCCTGCTGAAAATTGTTTGATGGCAGGTAAGCATAAGAAAGGATATAGCCATCCTGATGATATCTTTCGGTGATGGTTTGCGTCGCTTCAATCAGCTTCTTCAGCGGAATTTTTTTACCAATAAAATCAGCATAGGGTTTAATTAATGTTTCATTGGTATAGCGTGTTCCGCCAATAAACTGCAGGTGTTTAACGTCGATTAAGGTTTCCAACGTTAGCCCGGTAGTTGCGGCCTGTTCACCAGAAGCTGGAACCGTAGCCTGTGCTCCTCTGGCTCGTGATACGTCAGGTTTGGCAACTTCACTGGCTAATTTTGCCGGATTATTGGGGTCAATCAGCGTTGGCAGAACGTCAGCCCACGCACTGCCCATGCCAGAAGTGAATAAACACAACAGGCCAATTTGTCTTATTTTCATAATCGATTTCTCGTGGCATACCCAGATATTAAAGTGCCCCCACAAATGGGGGCACTAAGTATGATTATTAAAAATGACTATTTCCCTGTCTTATTTTGTGTCCCACCGATGCTGATACCAGCACCTGCCCCAAGACCTGCCGTAACATTACCGACCAGGCTTCCAACCGGGTTGGTATTGGTGCCACCCGCAGCATTACCAGAGGTGATACCTCCAACCGTATTGGTTACACCGCTAACTACACCACCAACCAGACCACCAACACTACCTACGTTCCCCGCTGAAGAACCACCGCCAGAACCGGTTGCACCAGATGCGGTATTAGTCAGGGTATTAACTACACTGCCCACCACGCCGCCACCAGATGATGCTGAACCAGAAGTCACCAGGCCACCGGTATCCCCTACCGCTTTCCCTACATTGGCGACCGTATCTCCCAAACCATTTAATGCTGGTGCAGTATTACCAACCTGATTACCCAAATTGGCAACCGCAGTACCAACCTGACCAAGCACCGTGTTAACTGGCGCACCCAGTCCTGTAGTATCCCCCACTTTTTGGGTGATATTTTCTGTCGTAACAACGACTGGGGTAACAACACCGGTTAATGCTGTTGTCACTTTAGCCGTAGTACCTGAAGTCAGATCTTTTGCTAATCCATCACCAACATCAGAAACAACTCCACCAACCTTATTAACTACGCCACCTGTGGCATCCAGCACGCCTGTTTTACCAACGGTACCTAATAGTTTGGTATCACCTAAAGCAGCAACCGTATCGCCTAAGCCAGAAACACCATCACCCAATGAACTCACGGCTTTTGGCACACCGGCAGCGGTATCACCAATAGCATTTGGGTTTGAACCTAACTTACCAACGCCATTTTGAATGCCGCTACCTACATCGTTAATGGCATTACCTGCGGAATCCACCAGTGATACAGTTCCCTGAACAACAACCCCTCCGGCATCCGGCAATGTCACATTGCTAACCACATCACCAACACCTTTAACCGTGTCGCCAACGCCATTTACGGCACCACCGACGTCGTTCAGCACATTTCCGGTAGTCGTAGAGGCAGTATCAGTTCCACCACCACCGTTGTTGCCGCCATTATTTCCGCCGTTGTTGCCACCATTGTTACCGCCGTTATTTCCTCCATTGTTACCACCATTATTTCCAGCACCGCCATCTCCATTGCCGCCGCCGTTATTTGCATTACCATCATCACCACCAGAACCGCCATTATTGCCAACGTTCTGGTTACCCTTATCTTTTAATGCGGAGCTGATCGATCCTCCCCCACCCCCACTACACGCCGCAAGAGAACAGGCAAGCATAATTGCCAATGCAATGCTGCTCAGGCGGCCAATATTTGTCCGTCTCATATAAATAGCCTCTTATTAGGAAACGTCTGATGACGTAATTATAATTTTAGGATCGCTTTTTAATTATTCCAGATTATATGAGATATATTTATTGATATAACCGATATTGGTTAAAGACAAATTTTAATATTTTATAAATAAGAAAAAAGCATATGGATACAATACACAAAAATATATCTAAAATTACTTTATGAAATAACTGTTAAATATTTTTATTATTAAATATCAAAAAGATAATTAACTAATACAATAGTATTAATATATGCATTAATAATGAATGTTTAATGTATTGAAAGATTCAAACAGAATGATACTTTATTATAAATATCTTACATAAAGTGAAAGGTTTTAAATATACGAGAATATCATTTGTTAATTAAAAAATGATTAATCTGTTAAAAATGTTTCAATAATTTTCAGGGCCATCTTTGGCCCTGTTTTAACATTATTTAGTTAACTAATATTTAACCCAACTTTTCTTTATCGGCAAAATAAAAACTCGATGATATATCTTCTCTGAATTGGCCAAAAAAGATCTTCCCCATAGCGACCAAATCCATTGTGTCAGGAAACAGGAAATCAACGCCACCATGAAAGCACCAGCCATATCCATTGGCCAATGAACACCTAAATAGACTCGAGACCATGCAATCCCCAATGCCCATGCCATAAAGAACATACCAAGGCTTAAAGGGCCCCAAAGCAGAAACGCCAGTGCAAATGTAAACGCTCCCGTACCATGATTACTTGGAAAAGATGGCGTATTGGCATGGCCTAACAATTGATAACCTGCCCCCTGAATAAATGGACGGACATGAGGAAAAATAGTTCCTAACGTTTTGGCCAGTATCACACCGAATACCAGAGCAAGCAGCGTTTTTATCACCAACTCCCGACGAGGTACCCATAACCACGCAATCAACAGAACAACGGGTATAATATTTATCGCCTGTTTTGCTAAAAACATAGCTAACTCAATGACCCATAAGGGAGAGTCTGGCGTGACATTCATTATCATAAATAATTGATAGTTAAAATTTTCCATACAATATTCTCTCTCTTAATAACCTGATCTGCGCCATGCCGTAATACGCCCCACCAGCCAATATCCTCCAAGCTGGCTTAGCCATACCCACCAGCCAGCCCAAAGATTATGAGAAAGAAAATGAGCCCCTCTCATAACTTGCCCATACCCCATAACCATTCCAAGAAAAATACCCAGCAACCAATAGCACCAAGCCAGTTTGGGACGTTCCGGATAAAACAAAAAGAACAGTGCCATCACGGCAAACCCACAAGATGAGTGACCTCCGGGGAAACACTTTCCCGGTCCGGGGTTCATTCCAGTAGAAACCGATTCAAACAGATGAAGATAAGCAGCCTGACCGCCAAATTCACTCAGGCTCCAGGGACATGAATGAATGCTGGATGCTTTTAAAATGCCAACTACCGCAGTGCCAATACCAAGCAGTGCCATCGCCACAATTAAACGGGGATTCTTACGATATATCCCCCAAAACAACGCGATAACAGCAGATGTAATAATCGAGAACTTAAGTAATTTGTGATTAATTAATTCCAGCCAAAAGTTGTCTTTCAGAGGGAAAGAATGTGTTTCGGCCTGGTACCACTGGGTCGTAATCCAAAAATCGAGTCGATCGTGCCAGGAGAGCCCCAAAAAGAGCACGGCTGCGGCTAAAAGAAATAGAGCCTGACGTATATAGAAAGAAGATGGTAATACCTGAATACCATTACCAACGATCTGAGTGTGCTTGCTGCCTGTCATTAAATTACCCTGTCGAGAGTACAACGCGATCTTCACCAACATGGGAACAAAGTGTAGGGAGCAATTCTTAGTCAATTATTAAGTGCTAACTGTTTGACCGGAATTCATTATTAATATCGTTCAGGTATCGCATGGAAGGTATGTCGCGAAATGGTTTTTCGGTCTATTCTAAATGCCTGACACTCAATTCTCATTTCATAACATGGTTAATCGTCTATCAGACTGAGGATGCTATATGCGAATTCTTATCGTAGGGGCCGGAGCCGTTGGTGGCTATTTTGGCGGCAAGCTGCTGGAATCAGGACAGGATGTGACTTTTTTAGTTCGCCCAGCCCGAGCAAAAAAGTTAAAACAAAATGGGTTAAATATTAAGAATCCGGGAAATCAGCTAATCTCACTCCCTTCTCCTCCTTTAGTCACTACAGAGGAAATTAGCCATCCTTACGATTTGATTCTGCTTAGTTGTAAAGCCTACGATCTGGAAAATGCCATCGATTCACTCTCTCCTGCTGTAGGCCCGGATACTACCATCCTGCCATTACTCAACGGCATGCGACACATTCAAGTGTTAGAGCAGGCTTTTGGCCGAGAAAAGATACTGGGTGGATTATGTAATATCGTTTCTACCGTAGAAGCAGATGGCACTATCTATCGTATGACGCCTATCCATAACATCATTTTCGGTGAATTAGACGGGGCTAAAAGCGACAGAACCAACCAAATCGCTAACATTTTTAAACAAACTGATTTTCAGTCTGAACATAGCGACAATATTCTACTGGCAATGTGGGAAAAGTGGCTATTTCTTGCCTCTCTGGCATCCAGTACCTGTCTGATGCGAGCCCCCATTGGTGATATTGTCGCTTCACCAGATGGCAAAACGTTTATTTTAATGTTAATTGAAGAGATAAGAAGCATAGCACTTAAAGCAGGCTATGCTCCCGGCGTAGAACGAGCACATCAAATGCTAACTGAGCCAGGCTCTAAATTAACCGCATCAATGTATCGTGATTTGCAAAATGGCTCACGTATTGAAGCTGACCATATTGTTGGCGATCTGCTATTCCGCGCTCAACAGTTTGGTATCGATCCAAATAGCCTGATACGACTACGAGCAGCCTACACTCACTTGAAATCTTATGAATTACAGCGCCCTACAGTCTAAATTCATTAGTTAATATACTCCCTGGTAATCTGCCGGGGAGTATCACCCTTCCATTCTTAATAATTCATTTTTTGCCGCAACAGCCAAAAAATGGCTGCGGTCACGGTAATCTTCCTGAGTTTTAACCCGCGAATCAATTCGACGAATTAACACATCCGGTAGAGAAATATTTATACGCTGTGGCTTTCCCTCCAGCTCGGACAAATCAACCTCAATCACGAACCACTGTTGCCCATCAAATTCAGGATGTGTTTTCTGATAAACCACCGGGCCAGGATCTTTAATCTGATCCAGAGAATAGCACCCGGATTCAATCATATCAGTGATAGTCAGTAAGATGGCTTCCCGAGCCATTCCGGCTACATCCTCTACGTGGTCCGCCGCAGAAAAACATCCATAGTTTTCATTACATAACGCAGGTATCGTCAAACCATAAGCAGTTTGCTCATCCTGTGGTACTTCAACAGCAATAGAAAATAACATATAGCACCCCCTGATAAAGCTTAAATTCCAGCCGCTCTTCTGATCGATTTAATCGTACCCTCAGGCAAATTCTTTTTAGGATGAGGTACTGGAAATGTTTTTTTCGTTATTGGAGACCACCATATCTGGTGGCTTCCTCCATTATGGCGCCGCCATTCACATCCAGCGGCCCGAAGGTCTTTTATTAAATCCGATGATTTCATCTATCACCTCCATTTCAATATACACACGAATACACATCAATGCAATATTTGTGTGTATTCGTGTGTAAAAAATTAAACATCACCACTACAACCGCTGTTTAATCTAATGGCATATGCTGATAAATAAGAAGAAAGGGTTAATGCGGATGGAATATGCTCTGCTTAAAAAGAGAGCTGAGAATGTAACTTGCATATTTTTTTAGAGAGATATCGCAACGGATAAAACGCGATATTCATATTGATACTATTTTGATAAAGATATGGACAGACAATCTCAATAAAACCAATAGATAAAAGCGGCTTCAATGAGAAAAATCCGACCGAATTAATTGAAAATTTTAATGAAAAAAACGCAATTAATTCGGCCAGAAATGTTCATTTCAGATACTGAAAACAGATAGCCTGTTATAACTGGCCATAATAAGCATTTGGACCATGTTTTCTCTGGAAATGCTTATTTAATAAATAGTTATCTATTGGTCGTATATCAGGGTTAATGCTACAGGCAATCCAGGCCATTTTTGCCACCTCTTCCATAACTACTGCGTTATGTACTGCCTCCTCAGCATTTTTTCCCCAGCTAAAAGGACCATGCTGATACACAACAATACCTGGCGTGTATAAAGGGTTAGATTCGCCGACTGTTTCAATAATGACTTTTCCTGTATTGAGCTCGTACGCGTTATTTACCTCATTGGCGGTTAGTGCCCGAGTGCATAGAATATCGCCAGAAAAATAATCCGCGTGTGTTGTACCCAAAGCGGGTATTGGCATTCCTGCCTGCGCCCAAGCCGTTGCATATGTAGAATGAGTATGAACAATACCACCGAGTTGCTCATAGCGACGGTAAAGTTCAAGATGGGTAGAAGTATCAGAAGAGGGTTTATAGCGCCCTTCCACAACCTTCCCATGGAGATTGACCGTCACCATATCCTCAACTTTCATCTCTTGATAGGCTACACCGCTGGGCTTAATCACCACCAGTTGCCGCTCACGATCGATAGCGCTAACGTTTCCCCAGGTAAAAGTCACCAGTCCATGGCGGGGCAGGTCCATATTTGCTTCATATACTTGCTGTTTTAACTGTTTCATCATGCAACAGCCTCCATCAACAAACCCGCATTTAGCATCCGTTGCTTAACCCAATCCCGTGCAGCTTTCACTTCTTTCACGGGATCGGCTGCAGTTTCACTCCACATCTCAATTAAGTATGGCCCGCAGTAGCCACTCTCCTTTAATGTTCGGAAACAACGTTCAAAATCAACAACGCCAGTACCAAAAGGAACGTTTTTAAATACCCCGGGTAATGTGTCCTTAATATGTACAGCAACAATATGACCACTCCCTGCTTTCAGTTCCATCTGTACATCATTATCCCAGGCAGATAAATTGCCAATATCCGGATAGAGCTGAAACCATGGGTTATTCAAATAGTGGGCATATCCCATCGCTTTGCTGATAGAGTTCATCAAGGGATAATCCATAATCTCCATCGCCAGAGTCACTTGAGCGCGGCTAGCCATATCAACTGCCAGCTTCAAACCATCCCGAAAGCGCTCACGGGTTTCATCATTAGCTTGTTGATAATAAACATCATAACCAGCCAACTGAATTACCCGAATACCGACATCCTGCGCTAGTCGTATTGCTTTACGCATGATTTCTAACCCTTGATTGCGTATAGCATCATCTTCAGAACCAAGGGGAAAGCGACGGTGAGCACTCAAACACATAGAGGGAACGCGTATTCCCGTCATGGCAATAGCATTAACCAACGACAAACGCTGCTCGCTACTCCAGTCAAGCCGGGCCAGTCGGGTATCACTTTCATCTACTGACATTTCAACAAAGTCGAACTCCAGTTCTGCCGCTAACTGCAGACGGTTTAACCAGTCTTCACCTGCGGGTAATGCTTTTTCGTAAATACCTAAAGGCACGGCTTTTTGCAGCATAGCGTTTCCTTAAGCCCAAATACGGGCGATTGAACGTTTAAACTGGCGGGCAGCCTCTACCGGATCGACGGCATCACGAATGCTACGACCAGCAATAAAGACATGAATAGGTATCCCTTTAAACAGAGGTAAATCGTCTAATGCCAGCCCTCCGGTCACCGTCACTTTAAAACCCATATCTGATAGCCGTTTAACAGCCTGAATATCTGCCTGACCCCAGGCTACTCCAGCGGCCTGAGCATCACGACTACGGTGATATACTACTTGTTGAATCCCTGCCTGATACCACTCCTGTGCCTGTTCCCAGGTCCAGTATCCGGTCAGTTCTATCTGAACATCACCACTAAACTCTTTTGCAACTTCCAGTGCACCTTTAGCCGTATTGATATCCGCACAGCAAATGACCGTAACCCAATCGGCATTGGCCTCAAAACACATACGGGAGAGAATCTTACCGGCATCAGCAATCTTGGCATCGGCCAGGATAATTTTATGAGGATAAAGCGCTTTAAGATCGCGTACGGCACGAACCCCTTCGCCGACACAGAGAATGGTTCCCACCTCGATAATATCAACCTCTTCGGCAATCAGACGGGTAGTTTGGTAAGCATGGTCTAATGTCTGGTTATCTAACGCAACCTGTAACATAGGTAAAGGATGATTCATATTTTTTCCTTTTAAATCAATAAATTTAATGTCATCACTACGGCGAACCTAAGCATTCACCCTATCGATCAGTGCCAGCACCTCTTCAGAAGTTCGGCAAGCCCGTAAATGTTCAAAATTGGCGTCGTCTTCAAACAGATTAACCACCTGCATAATCCCCACTTCCTGATGGGTATGCGCATCAACAGCCGCTAAGGTGATCAAAATATCAACCGGATCATTATCTTCATGATGAAAAACCAGCGGTTTTTTCAGCGTTACCAGAGCAAAACCCGTTTTCTTTACCCCTTCTTCAGGCCGCCCATGGGGCATCGCCAAACCGGGAGCAATAACAAAATAGGGGCCAAAACGCGCCACACCATCCAGAATGGCCTGATAATAACGAGGCTCTACAACATCAGCCTTCACCAGTAAATCAACACCAATCTTCACCGCCTCTTGCCAGTCATCGGCCTCTGCCTGCAGGCAAATAGAGTTATTCTCAGCCAGAGAGTCTCGTAACTTCATACTCACTCCCTATTTCATGTCCTGCGGGAAATGGGTTTGAATCACTTCCATTAATTTGGGTCCAAAATCGGCGGCTGATAGCATATTTCGCACACCGACCACATGCTTATTACCACTCACCGTGATTTCACTGGCGACATGGGTAGAAGCAACAATAATGTCAGCTCCCCCTAACTCTGCTTTGTATTCACCTACCGCACAGCTATTAACCGAATGGTTAACACCTTGCTGCGTCAAAAACTGATCCACTTTCATTTTCATGATCATCGAGCTACCCTGCCCACAACCACATACTGCAAGAATGCGTACCGTCATAATTGGTTCTCCTATCAGTTAACTGGCAGAATTTAATGAAGATTCTGTTAAGCGTTTTTCGGTATCTTCCTCAGCTCGTAGGCTGCGACCGGCAAAAAACATGTAAATCAGAGCAATAACAATCACTACCCCCATAAACCACAGGCCCAGCGTTAACCCCTGCATTAGAGGCGGAGCTAAGATAGACCAGTCGGCCATCCCCATCCATGCACTCAACCCTGTTAACTTAACCGCCCATACGCAGCCAAAAATCTCAATCATTCCCATAACCAGACAGATCTTCAGTGCAGCACGCCATCCACCAAAGTGGTTGGCAAATACACCGATAGTGGCATTAGAAAAGAACATGGGAATAAAGCCGGGAATAATCATGATGGAAGAACCTGCTGCTATCAGAATGGCTACCGCAATCAATTGGCCAATCGTTCCCCACAGGAAGCCCCAAACCACAGCATTAGGAGCAAAGCTATAAATTGCAGCACAATCGATGGCCAGTACGGCGCCAGGAATCAGCCGCTGAGAGATTCCATTAAAAGCTTCAGATAGCTCGGCAACAAACATCCGAACGCCCTGAACGATAATGAAGATGGCTACTGCAAACTGAAAACCGGTTTGCAGAATATAGATGCTCCAGTGCACCTTCCCTGCCATCTTTTGCACAGTATCAAGACCAAATGAGCAGAGAATGGCACCGAAAAACAGCGTCATCACAATTGCCGTAGAGACGATATTGTCGTGAAAGATATTCAGCCAGCCCGGAAGTTTTAAATCTTCAACGCTCTCGCCTTTTTTACCCAGATAGGGCGCTATTTTGTAGGCAATCCAAGAGGCAAACTGTTGCTGATGACCAATAGAGAATCCACAGTTATCGGTCACTTCCTGAGTTGGTTTGAACATCATATTTGAGGTGATACCCCAATACAGAGAAACCAACACTGAGGTGCAAAGAATGGTGGTCCACATCGGGTAACCGAGAATATAGAAGAATACAGCAATCAGCCCAGCCTGCTGAAACATGATATGGCCCGTCAGCATGATGGTGCGAATACCCGTCACCCGACGCAGCAACACATAGGTGATATTTAATGCCAGCGCCAACAGCACGGCATAGCCAACCCAGCTGTAGGCATCCCCCATACGTTCTATTGTTGCCATCATTGAAGCATAGGTATCAGAAATCGCACCGTTAATGCCATAAACCTCCGACATCTTTGCAACGACAGGCTTAAAAGTGCTGGTCAAAATACCTGACCCAGCCTGCAGTAGCATGAAACCAATGATGGTTTTAATTGTTCCTTTGATGATCACCGTTGCGCTTTTACGCAGCAGCAAATAGCCAAGACAAGTCACAATGCCCAGTAACAGCGGAGCATTAGTCATTACCTGATTAAAAAAGATGGTAAAAACGTTATAAAAGGTTTCCATAAAGCACTCCATTCGGCTTTTGGCATACTCGTCACCTCTAATATTTCTAACTTAAGATGTGATATGCGAGCTGTGTTTATAATGCTCGACCACTCTAACAATCAAATTTAATCACACAAAGATTAAATTTGATTATTTGTGAATAAGATCGCAACTTAGTTTTTTGTCGTAATCATTTCATTTACCAATAAATCAATATAATCACTTTCTCCTTTATTTACATACAAATAAATTAAATCCCCCATCCAATCCCCAAAAAACAAGCAGAGAAAACAGACTAAGTCAGGAGATAAATCATAAAAAACATGGTTCCCATTCTCATTAGTTAATGATAGATTTATCACAAACAATCTTAATTAATCTTTTTGTGATTAATTTTGATTAATATGAAATGCAACATGCATCAATCATTATTGGGAGTCATCGCCATGAGTAAAATTGCAAATATCACCCGTGAATCCTGGGTTCTGAATACTTTTCCGGAGTGGGGAACCTGGCTGAATGAAGAAATTGAACAAGAGATTGTCGCTCCAGGAACTTTTGCTATGTGGTGGCTGGGTTGTACTGGTATCTGGTTGAAATCTCAGGGAGAGGCAAATATATGTGTCGATTTCTGGTGCGGTACTGGTAAACAAAACCATAGTAGCCCACTGATGAAAACAGGCCATCAAATGCAGCGGATGGCTGGAGTAAAAAAACTACAGCCAAACCTGCGTACTGCACCATTTGTGCTCGACCCTTTCGCTATTCGTAAGATCGATGCTGTTTTATCTACCCACGATCATAATGACCATATTGACGTCAACGTTGCCGCAGCTGTGATGCAAAACTGTGATAGTTCTGTTCCGTTTATCGGCCCACAAACCTGCGTTGATATTTGGGTTGGATGGGGAGTACCGCGCGAACGCTGCATAGTGGTAAAACCGGGTGATGTGATAAAGATAAAAGATACAGAGATTCACGCCCTTGATGCTTTTGACAGAACGGCACTGATTACTCTCCCCGCAGATGAAAAAGCCGCTGGCGTACTGCCTGATGGTATGGATAAACGGGCCGTTAACTACCTGTTTAAAACTCCCGGAGGTAATCTGTACCATAGTGGTGATTCACACTATTCAAACTATTATGCCAGGCATGGTAATGACTATCAGATCGATGTTGCACTGGGTTCTTATGGTGAAAACCCTCGGGGTATAACGGATAAAATGACCAGTGCCGATATTTTGCGTATGGCTGAATCACTAAATACTAAAGTAGTTATTCCCTTCCATCATGATATCTGGTCAAACTTTCAGGCCGACCCTCAAGAAATTCGCGTACTGTGGGATATGAAAAAAGACCGATTGAAATATGGGTTTAAGCCCTATATCTGGCAGGTAGGAGGCAAATTTGTCTGGCCACAGGATAAGGACGATTTTGAATATCACTACCCACGCGGCTTTGATGACTGCTTTACTATAGAGCCAGATTTACCATTTAAGTCATTCCTGTAATAACTTAGCTTTCAGTAGCCGGGCATTACCCGGCTTTCATCCTGTTGGCGATAGGATAAAATGTTTTTTTCAAATATAATCATCAAATCGTCATCAGACATCTGGATTTTTCATGACAGAATCACAACGACATCAGATTTTACTGGAAATGCTACAACAGACTGGCTTTGTTACTGTAGAGCAAGTCATCGAACGTTTAGATATTTCTCCTGCTACCGCGCGCCGGGACATTAATAAACTGGGAGATAGCGGTAAATTAAAGAAAGTGCGCAATGGCGCAGAAGTTATCAGCCAAAATCGCGTGGCCTGGACGCCAATGAATATTCATCAGGTACAGAACCATGAAGAGAAAGTCCGTATTGCCAAAGCCGCTTCCCGTTTAGTACAACCGGGAGAAAGTGTAGTGATTAACTGCGGTTCTACCGCTTTTTTATTGGGGCGTGAAATTTGCGGTAAAGATGCGCAAATCATCACCAACTATTTGCCACTGGCAAACTTTTTGATTGAGCAAGAGCACGATAGCGTGGTCATTATGGGCGGGCAATACAATAAAAGTCAGGCCATTACCCTTGCCCCACAAGACGGTGATGCATCGCTGTATGCTGGCCACTGGATGTTTACCAGCGGTAAAGGATTAACGGCTGAAGGTCTGTATAAAACAGATATGCTAACTGCCATGGCAGAGCAAAAAATGCTGAACTATGTCGGTAAATTAGTGGTACTGGTGGACAGCAGTAAAGTGGGTCAACGAGCAGGAATGCTGTTTAGTCGGGCAGAGCAGATCGATATGGTGATCACCGGTAAAGAAGCCAACCATGAAGTCATTGAACAGCTTAAAACTCAAGGTGTACAGGTCATATTGGTATAAATCTTGATAGTCTCCGGCCTGGCAAATCCATTATATCTACAGATTGCTTTACGGCCGGAATACCTATTAAAACAGCGCTCCGTCATGTTTTTCTGTATGTAGTTAAACCAGAAATAACGTCGCCAGCCCAAGAAAAATAAAAAAGCCGCCGGTATCTGTAATGGCGGTAATCATCACGCTGGAACCAATTGCCGGATCTTTCCCCAACCGGTTCATGGTGATTGGAATAGTTACCCCCATTAAGGCTGCCAGCAGTAAATTCAGTAACATTGCCAGCGTCATTACCCCCCCCATTAACGGGTTACCGTATAACAGCCAGGTGATCCCACCCATGACGCCCCCCCAAACGAGGCCGTTAATCACAGCAACACCCAGCTCACGCAACAGCATAAATGGCATATCTTCGGAACGAATATGGTGTAAGGCCAATGCTCGCACAATCATGGTAATCGTCTGATTACCGGTGTTACCACCAATACCGGCAACAATCGGCATTAACGTTGCCAACGCTACCAGTTCAGAGATAGTTCCTTCAAACAACCCAATTACCCGTGATGCAATAAAAGCGGTACAGAGGTTAATTGCCAGCCAGGCTGAACGTTGACGGACTGAAGTCAGAATCGGGGCAAAAATATCCTCTTTCTCACTTAAGCCCCCCATACGGCGCAAATCATTGTCACTTTCTTCAATGACCACGTTAACCACATCTTCTACGGTTAAACGCCCAATCAATTTGTTTTGATGATTCACTACTGCGGCGCTGATCAGGTTATAACGTTCGAAAGCACCAGCCGCCTCTTCAGCATTATCGTCAGGTAAAAAGGTGAGTGGTTCGGTATGCATCAACGCAGAAACTTTTGTTTCCGGCGTATGCAATAAAATATCGGTAATCAGTAACTCACCCATCAGGCGATTTTCCCTATCGATAACAAACAGCTTATCGGTAGAGTCCGCAATGGTTTTACGCTTTTGCAAAAAGCGCAGTACTGTAGCTAGTGATATATCATCACGAATGGCTATCAGCTCAAAATCCATCAGGGCACCGACTTTATCCCTACCCAGATGAATCACTTCACTGATTCTGGCTCGTTGATGTGCATCCAGAGATGCCAATAACTGTTCAACCAGATCGCGAGGGAGATGACCAGCCAGATAGGCTTGTTCATTCAAATCCAGATGCTGTAGCGCCGACAATAACTGGCGGTCGCTCATATCCTCAATCAGACTATCCCAAACGGCATCCGATGCTTCAATCAGCGTTTTACCGCGTTTTTTATCGCTCAACAGAGACCAGATAGCCTGACGTTTGCTCTTTGGCAGTGACTCCAGCAAATCCGCAAGGTCAGCAGCATGTAGCTTATTGGCCAGCTGTCGAAGCTCATGCACGCCTTTCATCAACGAAGGATCAGACAAACTGGAGGATTGCTTACCGTAATCAATCGCCGCCACCAGCAAATGATCGGACAATAAGTGCATTATCCGCTGGCGACTATGCTCCAGTTTTGAACCGGTCATTTTTTCATTATGTACCTGGTTACTACTTTCATTTTGCATCATAAAAATGGTGACTCTACCGCTGTAAATTCATTACCCAAGACCTTACTACTAAGTCATTGTTATCAGGCTGGGCGATCAATAGTGCATTACCATAACGCTTTTCAATATAAATAGTAGTGAATGATTGGGATTAATCCGCTTGAAAAGTCAGATTAATTTTTCTCAGGCTGAAAAAGAGAGCAGATTCTCCTACCCCAAAAGAGGTGAATTGAGCCTTAATGTCAGCAAACCCGATCTATCTCAATAAACATGCATTTATGATGCAATATTCTTGCCTGATACCCCTGTTTCACTCTGATTAACCGGATGCCCGTATCCATTGCTGCTTGTGCCAGGTGATTATGAAAAGTCTTCCCCAACACCAGTCAGAATCTGATGTTCATGTTTTATGTTCAACCGATGACATAGAGCAAGCTGCTTCCCGCTCCCGTATAAAATTGGTTCGCCGTCCGGGTACCGTGGCGGGTAAGCTGCCCTGGAATGATGTCCGGAATAGCAAGCTTTGGCGACATAGTGCACAGTTTATTTTTGTGCTGATTAATATCTATATCTGTACCACTTTCTACTTTTGGGTAAGATTTTATGAGACTGGCGGTGCCACGACGTATGTGCCCCGTCCGGCAGGAATTGAAGGCTGGTTGCCAATAGCAGGTTTGATGAACCTGAAGTACACGTTAGAAACCTGGAATATCCCCCCCATTCATGCAGCATCAATGCTGTTATTACTGGCTTTTTTATTGATGGCGCTCCTGCTTAAAAAGGCCTTTTGTTCATGGTTATGTCCGGTGGGTACGCTATCGGAAATGTCAGGTAAGTTAGGGAAAAAGCTGTTTGGCCAAACGTTCTTACCACCACGCTGGTTAGATATCCCTTTGCGCAGCTTGAAGTATCTGTTATTGGGCTTTTTTCTGTATCTGGTAATTCCAATGCCAGTAAGAGCTATTCAGGCATTTTTGATGTCTCCTTATGGCTTGATTGCTGATGTGAAAATGCTGAACTTCTTCCGTTTTATCGGGGAAACTACTTTAATTTCAGTTATTGTGCTGATATTTGGCAGCCTGTTTATTCAAAACCTGTGGTGTCGTTATCTTTGTCCATACGGTGCATTATTGGGGCTATTTTCGTTATTTTCACCGTTTAAAATTCGCCGTAATGTGGAAAGCTGCATTGACTGCGGTAAATGCGCCAAGGCCTGCCCTTCACGTATTCCCGTCGATCGCTTAATTCAGGTTCGCACTGTGGAATGTACTGCCTGTATGAGCTGCGTCGAATCCTGTCCGGCAAAAGATACTTTAGTGTTTTCGGTAGCTAAACCAACGGGAGCTCCGGGTCAAACTCGCGCCAGAGGAATTTCCGGTATGATGGTGGCATTGCTGTTAACGCTTATTCTGGGGGGAACCATTGGTTATGCTAAATATGCAGGCCACTGGGAAACCAACCTGCCAGAACAGTTTTACTATCGTTTAATACCTGATAGCCAGATGCTGGGGCATCCCTGATAGATAAACAAAGCCCGCCGATTAGAGAGCTCTGAGGCTTCTGACAAATCTAATAAATCCGCATTTATGCATATTCCGGCCGTAAAAATAATGTGCTTATGTCTGCATCAGTAACGGTCGGTAAACCCTCTGTACTCAGCTACAGAGCGCGTTGGGCCTGGCCGGGTTAGGGGCGCTTCGTTGGCTTACGCCAAGTCGACCCCAACACCCGTCCCTCCCAACGATTAGCAATCTTAAAGTACTAAACTGAACGATAAAGCTTTGTCATTAATCCTCTTACTTCAGCTTAAAATAACGCTCTGCATTTCCGTAGCAGATATCTTTAATCATGCTTCCTACCAGTTGATAATCATGAGGGATTTCACCGTTATCCATCCAGCCACCAACCATATCGCACAGAATGCGGCGGTAATACTCATGGCGGGTATAGGAAAGGAAGCTTCTCGAATCGGTCAGCATACCGACAAACTGGCTTAATAAACCCAGCTGTGATAACTGCATCATCTGACGTTGCATACCTTCTTTCTGATCGTTAAACCACCAGCCAGAACCAAACTGTACTTTTCCGGCAATACCACCGCCCTGGAAATTACCGCACATCGTAGCCAGCACTTCGTTATCTGATGGATTCAGGCAATAAAGAATAGTTTTCGGCAAGTGGTCATCTTTATCCAGCTCGTTAAGCAAACGGGACAACGGCTCGGCAACCGGGCGATCGCCAATCGAATCAAACCCGGCATCTGCGCCCAATCTGGCAAACATACGTTGGCTATTATTACGTAATGCGCCAATATGTAACTGCATTACCCAGCCACGCTGATGATATTTACGCCCCAGCCAGACCTGAACCGCCGTACTGAACTGTGCAATCTCTAATTCACTTAATGTCTGACCCGACAAACGTTGACGCAAAATACGATCCAGCTCTGAAACTGTAGGAATTTCAGCAAAGCGAACAATCTCGACACCATGATCGGCAGCAACACAACCATGTGCGGCGAAATGATCCAGACGTTTTTCCAGAGCTTTCAACAAATCAGCAAAGCCGTGAATGCTGATATCGGCAGCTTTTTCTAACAGCGGAAGGTAATCAACAAACCCGGGTAAATCAATTTTAAAAGCACGATCCGGCCGCCAGCTTGGACATACCCGAATATCAAAACTGTCATCTGCCGCAATGCCACGATGATATTCCAGAGAATCAATAGGATCGTCAGTGGTACCGACCATTTTTACCTTCATCTGCTGCATAATCCCACGAGCAGAAAACTGAGGTTGTGCCAGTAATGTATTAGCCTGTTGCCAGACCTGCTCTGCAGTATCAGAACTCAGGCAAATATTACTGATACCAAATGGACGTTTCAGCTCCAGATGAGTCCAGTGGTAAATTGGGTTTCCTAGAGTTTTAGGTACCACTGATGCCCAGGCCAGATATTTCTCATAATCGCTGGCATCTCCGGTAATCAGACGTTCGTCAATACCAGCAGTTCTCAGTACCCGCCACTTGTAATGATCCCCCGCCAGCCAGATCTCTGACAAATTACCAAAGCGGCGATTCTCCATAATATCTTTCGGAGGCAGATGGCAGTGATAGTCAAAAATCGGTTGAGGAGCGGCATAGTCAAAATAGAGGCGCTGAGCCGCATCGGTGGATAATAAGAAATCATCCGCTAAAAAGTCTTTCATGATTAAATACTCCCCTGACTAACCAACCGATGAACGGTATTTTTGGCCCCGTGTTCCATCAGTGCCAGATAGCTGCGACTTACCGCTTCAACAAAATGAGCGTCCTGTGGCAATGCGGTACCAAACACCTCTTCCACAGCCAATAAACCCTGCACTCTTTCAATACCATCTTTAGTCGAAGTACATACTTGTTTCAGGCGCTCCGCCATTGGATCCCGAACATCAATAGCCGCTCCCGCATCATCAACTCCGCCAACGTAGCGCATCCACCCTGCAACACCCAACGCCAGACAGTCAAAATGGCTGTTGTCGGTCAGATGCCAGCGAATCGAATCTAACATCCGCTGTGGTAACTTCTGGGTGCCATCCATCGCAATCTGCCAGGTACGGTGCTTCAACGAGGGGTTACTATAACGCTCAATCAGACGGTCAGCATAACCCGCCAAATCAACATTTTTCAGGCTCAGCGTTGGTGCCTGCTCTTGTAGCATCAACCGATGAGCAGCGGTACGATAAGCGCTGTCCGTCATGCAGTCGTTGATATGTTGATAACCAGCCAGATAGCCTAAGTAGGCTAGGAAGGAGTGGCTGCCGTTTAGCATTCTCAGCTTCATTTCTTCATAAGGCAGTACATTGTCTACCAGCTCTGCGCCAATAGCTTCCCACTGAGGACGACCGGCAATAAAGTTATCCTCCACCACCCACTGAATAAAAGGCTCACAGGCGATGCCGCAAGGATCGCTTACTCCTAACGTTTGTTCTATTTCCGCCAGAGTTTCATCCGTAATGGCAGGAACAATTCGGTCTACCATAGTGCTGGGGAAAGGCACATTTTGGTCTATCCAGTCAGCCAGTTCAGTATTACTGGCTTTGGCTAATCCAATAACCGCTTGCTTAACAATGTGCCCATTTTCCGGAATATTGTCACAAGACAACACGGTAAAAGGCACTAACCCACGCTCACGGCGACGGCGTAAGGCTTCAATGATAACGCCAATGGCAGACTTCGGTTGGTGAGGTTGCGCCAGGTCGGCTTTAATTAATGGGTTATTAATATCCAGACCACCTCCACCTGGCAACACACAATAGCCTTTCTCGGTGATAGTCATAGACACAATAGCTACCTGAGGTTCAGCCATTTTTTCAATAACAGTTTCTATGCCATCCAGCTCAGAATGCAGAGACTTCGTAACCGAACCAATAATCAATGCCTGATTACTTTCTGCCCCTTTTTCCAATACGCTATACAAGTGATTCTGTTGGCGAAGCGCCTCGATTAATGCCTCCCCCCCAAACAGATTCACTTCACAGATCCCCCAATCGCCGCCAGACTGTTGCAATACCCGGTTGGTTAACAATGCCTGATGAGCGCGATGAAACGCACCAAATCCCAAATGCACAATACGGCTTTTTAGCTGACGGCGGTCATATGTTGGTCGCTGTATTGCTGTAGGTAACTGGCTGTTATCAATGGTTTTCATGTTACATCCCATAATTTTTCGAATGACGAATGGCGCAGAAACGGCGGTCAACCTGCTACCGGAAGCCGCCGTTTGTTATCTATTTCAGATTAAATTCCGGTGATTAACCGCCATAACCCAGAATAGTTCTTGGTAAATACAGGCTGATCTCCGGAATATAGGTCACCATCATCAGCGTAAATAACAACATGGCGAAGAACGGCAGTAATGGTTTCAGTACCTTATCAATGGATACATCACCCACGCTGCAACCGACAAACAGCGCACTCCCTACCGGTGGAGTACAAATACCAATACACAGGTTAAAAGTCATGATGATGCCAAAGTGAACCGGATCAATGCCCATCTGATTGGCTAATGGTAGGAAAATTGGAGTAAAGATCAGCAGTGCCGGTGTCATATCCATAAACACACCGATAATTAGCAAAATAACGTTAATGATCAGCAGAATAATAATTGGATTTTCTGATACCGCATTCAAACCATCGCTAATCATATAAGGAATATCAGCATTGGCCATTGCCCATGACATTCCCATCGAAGTACCAATTAGCAGCAATACGATAGAGGTTGTTACCGCAGAATCAAGAATCACTTTTGGTAAATCCGCCAGCTTCATTTCACGATAAATCATTGATAATCCAATGGTGTATACCACCGCTACCGCTGAGGCTTCTGTCGCAGTAAAAATACCGGCAATGATTCCCCCCATGATCACTACAATCAGAGCCAGAGAAGGTAATGCATCTAACATACGATAGAAGGCTTCTGAACAGGTGGCCTTTTCCGGGCGGCCGTATCCTTTACGCTTAGCAATGATCCCTGCCACGATCATCAAACCAACACCCATCAAAATACCGGGTAAATAACCGGCTAAAAACAGGGCTGAAATGGATGTACCGCCAGAAATAAGAGAATAAACAATCAGGGTATTAGAAGGCGGAATCAACAGGCCGGTTGGGCAAGAGGTAATATTCACTGCCGCCGAGAACGCCGGATCGTACCCCTCTTTTTTCTGCATTGGAGACATAACGCCCCCTACTGCTGCTGCCGATGCGACTGCTGAGCCGGAAAGCGCACCAAACATCATATTAGCTAATACGTTGCAGTGGGCCAGCGGGCCGGGTAAGCGTCCACCCAGTACTTTGGCAAAGTTAATCAGCCGTAGCGCTATTCCGCCCCGGTTCATGATGTTTCCTGCCAGAATAAAAAACGGTATGGCCAATAAAGCAAAACTATCCAACCCGGTTGCCATTTTCTGAGCAATAACAGCAATCGCCGGATCGAAAGGGAGCGACAGCATAATAGTCGCCAGAGAAGCTAAACCGATAGAGAAAGAGATCGGTACACCAATGATTAGCAGGAAAGCGAAAACGCCAAACAGCGTCAAAATAATATCCCATTCCATGATTAAGTTACCTTTTTCAATATTTAGTTATTAAACCTGTTAGCTATCCTGCCTCAGGCTACTAATGGAAAAGCACAATTACCCTGCGGTATTGACAGAGGAATGCGGCGTAAACTTGTTCAGTAAATCGACCAGTGAATAAAAAATAATGGCGATACCGCTGAAAGGAATGGCGAAATAGATATATCCCATTGGAATACCTAAAGCCGGAGAGAGTTGTTGAGTGCTCAGGGTTTTCTGAACTAAGCCAAGGCCGCCATATACCATGACCAGCCCGGCAAACAGGAGCGTCATTAAAATGATGACCACTTCGGAAACCAGCTTGCGTGTGCCGGTCAATTTTTGCGTCAACAAATCAATAGCCAGATGGCGTTTCAGACTTACCGCATAAGCAGCCCCCACCAGACCAACCCACATAAACATAAAGCGGGCAATTTCATCCGTTGCTACGCTGGGAGTTCCCAGGCAATAACGAGAAAAGACCTGCCATAAAACGCAAAGGACAAGAACGCTGGAAATAAGGATCACCGCCCACGCAAGAAATTGGTCAACCATTTTCTTAAGTGTATTCATCAAGTTTGACTCCCTACTGGTATTGCTGATTTAGCCGGACTAACAAATTCATTCTATTTATTTAGCCACAACAGCATGATTTAAATATAGTTACTTTCAATAAGACTAAATTTCACACAAAATTGGTCCGTGTTATAAGACATTTTTTCTGTTTCTCGATCAATCAATTCGAGCGACCTTATTGCATTTTTGAGATATTGATCAACCAATTTGCATTATTATTGTATTTTATTTTGACTTTTTACCGCAAAGTGGTCAGCCTGCTGAGCGTACCCTGCTATACCCACTCTGAAAAATACAACAACGACAGAAGGAGAGTTACATGACACTAAAGAAGGGCCTGTTGCCTCTAATTATTGGTTCCGTCATGATGGTGGCAGCACCTGCCTACGCTGCAGTTACTATGAAACTCAGCCATAACCACAACCGAAATCATCCGGTACAAAAAGCCATGGAACAAATGGCCAGCCGGGTGAAAGAACTGTCCAATGGCAATCTGGTTATCCGCATTTATCCGGATGCACAATTGGGCGACCAAAGAGAATCACTGGAGTTGGTACAAAATGGCGCGCTGGCCATGGCAAAATCGAATGCTGCCGAGCTGGAAGCTTTTGCCAAAAACTATGGTGCCTTTAACATGCCTTATCTGTTCACCGATCGTGAACACTACTATCGCGCTATGTTAAGTGAATCAGGCAAATCCATTCTGCAATCCTCACGACCAAATGGCTTTATCGGTTTGACCTACTATGATGCTGGATCTCGCAGCTTCTACGCTAAAAAAGCCATCAATTCACCGGACGATCTGAAAGGGTTAAAAGTCCGGGTTCAGCCAAGCCCAAGTGCGGTTGAAATGATTAAACTGTTAGGGGGTAATCCTACTCCTCTGGCATACGGTGAGTTATATACCGCATTGCAACAAGGTGTAGTTGACGCCGCAGAAAACAATCTGACGGCACTGACGTTAAATCGCCATGGTGAAGTAACTAAGTTCTACAGCGTTGATGAACATACCTCGATTCCTGACGTGCTGGTGATTTCAGCCAAAGTCTGGGATGAGTTGTCAGATAAAGACCAAAAAGCCTTACAGCAAGCGGCTGATGAATCCATGATGTTTATGAAAGATTTATGGGCTAAATCTGATGCGGAAGAGAAAGTAAAAGCCGAGAAGATGGGCGTTCAGTTTATCTATCCGGAAAAGGCCAGCTTCCAGCAGGCAGTTCAACCAATGTATGACAGCTTACAGAAAAGTAATCCTGAAGTTTATCAACTGGTTGATTCTATGAAAAAACTTTAATGGAACGAATCGAATAATTGGTCAACCAGTTAATTGATCTTGTGTTGGATATTGCTACAATTAGCCTGATACCTACCAAGACCATATAACGCTAAGGATATAACATGTCAGGTGCTAAACGCTCCTATCAAGAAATTGGTAAAGCGCTAAAAGCCATGTTGAGCTCAGGTAATTTTCCCGTGGGTTCACGCCTACCGCCAGAAAGGGATATCGCTGCCCAGTTCAGCGTTAGCCGGGCGGTAATACGCGAAGCATTAATCATGCTGGAATTGGAAAATCTGGTTGATGTGCGTAAAGGCTCTGGGGTTTATGTAATAAACCTGCCTGACGATGTTAAGCAAGCTCCACAACAGAACAGTGACGATATCGGTCCTTTTGAAATGCTACAGGCGCGGCAACTGCTGGAAAGCAATATTGCCGCTTTTGCTGCCACTCAACTGGTTAAATCAGATATCGCCGAACTGCGTCAGGCTCTCGAGCAGGAGCGTTCCGCACTGGAAAGTGGGCAAACCAATTATGACGGTGATGAGCTGTTCCATACCCTGATCGCTAAGGCTACTCAAAACTCGCTGTTGGAAGATATGGTGCAAGATCTGTGGCGCCGCCGCAGAGACAGCGCCATGTGGCAAAAGCTGCATACCCATATCTCCAATCAGGACTATCGGCGGGCCTGGCTTAGCGATCACAACAAGATCTTGCAGGCATTACAACGCAGAGATCCTCAAGGTGCCCGTCAGGCTATGTGGCAGCACCTGGAGAATGTAAAACAGAAGTTGATGGAACTTTCTGATTCAGATGACCCCTCTTTTGATGGTTATCTTTTTGAATCAGTTCCCGTTGAGAATCAGGATCCCTGATATCACGGGAAAAGCGAATAACCGCCATGGCAGGCTCTTCTGTCATGGTCAGACAAGCGACATATAGCGCAACGCTGATGAGTCGATAAATATAATTTTATGTTTATACGCTATTTATGGCGGGGTTGCTGCTGTCTTTAACACCCTGATTTGAAGGTATTTATATATGGAACAAACATGGCGTTGGTATGGTCCTAATGACCCGGTATCTTTAGATGACATTCGCCAGGCTGGTGCTACCGGTATTGTCACTGCATTGCATCATATTCCAAACGGTGACGTCTGGAGTGTTGAAGAGATCGAAAAACGCAAAAAGGTGATTGAAGAGAAAGGATTAGTCTGGTCAGTGGTAGAAAGTATTCCTGTCCATGAAGAGATTAAAACTCAGACCGGTAACTATAAGCAGCATATTGCTAATTACCAGCAATCTATTCGTAATCTGGCCACCTGTGGCATTGATACCGTGTGCTACAACTTTATGCCGGTATTAGACTGGACGCGTACCGATCTGGAATATGTGTTACCTGACGGTTCCAAAGCGCTACGCTTTGACCAAATCGCTTTTGCTGCCTTTGAATTGCATATGTTAAAGCGTCCGGGAGCTGAGGCAGACTACACCGCAGAAGAAGTCATTCAGGCTAAAGCCTATTATGACGCCATGAGTCAGGCTGACATTGATAAACTGGTACGCAATATTATTGCTGGTCTGCCGGGTGCTGAAGAAGGCTATACTCTGGATCAATTCCGTAAGCACCTCTCCACCTATGATGGCATTGATAAAGCGAAGCTACGCGAGCATATGGCTTACTTCCTGAAGGAGATTGTTCCGGTAGCCGAAGCCTGTGGTTTGCGTCTGGCGGTGCATCCTGACGATCCACCGCGTCCAATTCTGGGCCTGCCACGCATCGTTTCCACCATTGAAGATATGCAGTGGTTAAAAGAGACCGTTGATAGTATTCATAATGGTTTCACCATGTGTACTGGTTCTTATGGTGTTCGCGCTGATAACGATTTAGTCCGAATGATCGAAACCTTTGGTGACCGCATTCACTTCACCCATTTACGTTCAACCTGCCGTGAGGGTAACCCAAAAACCTTCCATGAAGGTGCTCATTTAGATGGCGATGTGGATATGTATTCAGTGGTGAAAGCCATTCTGGAAGAAGAATCTCGCCGTCAGAAAACCGGCGATATGCGTAAAATTCCAATGCGCCCTGACCATGGTCACCAAATGCTGGACGACCTGAAAAAGAAAACCAACCCCGGCTATTCCGCCATTGGCCGCCTGAAAGGTCTGGCAGAAATACGTGGTGTGGAGTTGGCGCTGAAACGCACTTTCTTTAACGATCTTAAGTAATAGTTTTCTTAAGTATTGAATGGAAATGGCGCCTTATGGCGCCATTTTGCTACAGATAAATCTAATAAATTAATATCAATGGATATTCCGGCCGTAAAATCGATGTGCTTATATTGTGAAAAGTGCTCGGCCGGAAGGGCCATATACTTAGCTGCAGCGCGCGTCGGGCCTAGGCTGCCTACGGGCGCTTCGTTGGCTTACGCCAAGTCGACCCCCACGGCACCCTCTCCCTCCGATTCGCTATGTAAGACATAAAGCCAAATGGCTCCATAAGGAGCCATTTGGAATATCAGAAGACCAAAAACCTTACCGCAACAACGATAGAGCCATCTCTTCAACTGCCTGACCATTAACATACAGGCTACGCTTTTCTCCCTGCGGTAATACCATCTTCAGCGTATCCCACACTGGAACATAGTTGCCTTTAACATCAATTTTCAGGTCGATGCGGTTGGTATCACTGGTTAACCTCCAGTTCAACCACAAAGCATTGCCATCGCGATAGCCAAAGCTTTCACCGTCATCTTCGAAGATTTCACCACAGGTTTCTCCTGCTGAGACCAGAGGGAAAATATGCAGTTCACGAACTTCCTGCTTAATCAGTTGGGTAGAACCAATATGAGTCGATAGCGGTAAAACTGCACCCGCTTTCACTAATAGCGGCAGACGGTCCAGCGGTGCTGGCAGTACAATTTTTTGCCCGCTCTTATGCCACTGGCCAGAATAGAAGCAGTACCAGCCACTCTGATTATCAGGTAAATAAACCGGGCGCTCACGCTGGCCTTGTTCTACTACGCTGGCTACCAGCAGATCTTTACCAATCAGAAAATCATCGGTTTCGCTGAACGTGTTGATATCATGCTCATGATCCAAAAAAGTAGCACGAAGCATGGGCTCATCATCACGGTGAGCTTGCCACAACAGGTTATAGAAGTACGGCAGCAAGCGATAACGCAAGTTAATAGCATCACGAATGGCAGGCGTCGCTTCCGGATACATCCAGGGTTCATTAACCGTGTGGTCGTCATTCCATGAATGGATGGTAAACCGTGGGTGCATCACACCATTTTGTACCCAACGGACAAACAGTTCTGCATCCGGACGATCGCCTGAGAATCCCCCGACATCGTGTCCTACGTTATACAACCCGGATAAACTCATACCGACACCCATACGAGTGTTATAGCGTAAAGTCTGCCAGCTGGTACGATTATCCCCACTCCAGGTCTGTACATAACGCTGCATGCCTGCACAACCAGAACGGGAGATCAAATAAGGACGTTTTTCCGGCGCAAATTTCTGCTGGGCCTCCATAGAAGAACGACACATCAATAATGGCATCACCGGGCGGATATGCTTAATAGCAATCGGACGACCAAAGCCGTGACAAACTGCTTCGCCATCCCATACTTCATATTCGTTATTATCGTTCCAGGTTGAATTTATGCCCATTTCCAGCAATTGCTGAGTAACATTTCCCTGCCACCATTGAATAGCTTGTGGATTGGTAAAGTCAATGTGGGAACCTTCGTCATCCCAGAAAACTGAACGTTCCGGCGAATCGGATTCAGAATCACGAATAAATAACCCGGCTTTCGCTACTTCCTGATATTTAGGATGATCCTGTAACAGACAAGGTTTGATATTCGCCGCCAGTTTCAATCCGGCCTGATGAAACGCCTGACTCAATATTTTTGGCTGAGGTACTTTGTCGTAGTTCCAGTTAAATACATAGCGCTTATTGTTAATAGAGGTATAACCGGACGAAAGCTGGAAGGAATCACAAGGGATCTGGTGTTCACTGCATAAGGTGATGAATTTTTGCAGTTGCTGTTGAGCATCCGGCGCATCGGTGTAGTGCATGGTCGAGCCGCTGTAACCCAGGCTCCATTTTGGCCCAAAGAAGGTTTTTCCCGTTAGTTGGACAAATTTTTTGGTGACATCCAATACTTTAGGGCCAAGAAACAGATAGTAATCCAAATCTCCTGCCTCCGCCTGATAGCGGCGATATGGCAGATGGTAGTTATCCAACTCTTTACCCAAATCCAGCCAGCAGATGCTCAGGTTATCGTAAAACAAACCAAAACTAACTTCATTACGACGAGTAATGGTAAACGGAATATGCTTATACAACGGATCGGTAGAAGCTGCGTTATAGCCCATTGCGTCCAGATTACGCATTTCAAACCGGCGACCATTGCGATTCAGGTCGCCCGCCTTTTCCCCCAATCCATAAAATTGTTCATTGCCATAACGACGCTGATAATGTGCAACACCATCACCATGGGCATTTAATAAATAGGCGCTGGTAGGACGATCGGCGGCCAGCGGTTGCCAGTCACCATTTTGGGTTTTGTATTCCCACTCCAGCCAGAGAGGCTGATGAACGGTTACTCGTAGTTTATCAGTACTGACACGTAGCCATTCATCCTGCTGTTCCAACTGATAGCCGGGAAGAGAGAATCCCTCACAGCTCAGTCTGGAGCGCCCTTCCCAGGGAGTGTCGTTATCCGGCGCAATCGTCCAGGTACGGTCCAGAGCTAATTGGTTATTTTGCTTGATAAGAACCCGAAATAGATCCGGCTCCAGCACATACAAACAAAAGCAATGGCGGTTATCAACATTAAGTTCTATGCGATCGGTGAGCTGTTGCTGCAACGTCCAGTTTTTTAGTGTTTTCATGATGTTCGTCTTTATAGTTAGCAATAATCACAGGTAATTGACGCTAGCTAATGATAAAAAAAGTCATGTCTCAACGGCTTTTTTTGAAAAAAATTGCATAAATAAGTCATTAATCAGATAAAAATCGAATTTATCCTTATTTAATTACATATTATTTTTATGAAAATTTTTTCATTGCCTTATTCGTGAGAGATCACAAAATGAGCGGAAAGTTAAAAACCCGAAAAAGAACCAAAATTATCCGGCTCAGTGATAACAATTATCTGCTCATTGACCACAAACTGGTAGCCGTTCTGGTTTTCCATTAACAGACAGCATTTGGCGGGAATGTGACAGCAAAAACGGACAGATGAATTAGCCTGTCCTATAGTTAATAAGTTGTGATTAAGATATCCACGGGAGGTGCTATGAACTTATCCTGCTTTCGAGCCAATATGTTGGGGCTGGCAGATTTTTCACTACCGAGGCTAACAACGCTGACGGGTACCAGCTCAAAACCGGTTTCACCAAACGAAACTGACAAGCATCGACAAAAGACAACATCGCGTTTTACATTTAAAACCGATAACTATTCAAAAGACTCATCAGACAACTGATAAGCTATTCAGGCTACCATTGATTAAAGCGGGTGAATCTTACATTCACCCGCTTCAACGGTTTTAATCACTTAAAAAGATGGCTTTTTTCTGACCGATTTTTTTGGCTTTCCACTTTTTGCTGAATGTGCAGTTTCCTGCTTACCGCTTTGTGGTTTAGCGCTTTTCGTTTTATTGTCTGGCTTACGTGGCGTTTCTGCTGGTTGATGCCCTTTTGCCGGATCTCTCTGACGAGTAATATCCGTATGTTTGGTTAACGCAGGACGCGTCTGGCGCAAATTACGTTTAGCGGCTCTTTGCTCTTCAATAGTTGCTGCAGGCACCAGACAATCACGACGGCTACCTATCAGGTGCTTTAATCCCATCTCTTCCAGTGCTGTACGAATCAATGGCCAGTTAGCTGGATCATGGTAGCGTAGCAGTGCTTTTTGTAACCGACGCTGGCGATCCCCTTTTGGAATAGTGACATCTTCGCTTTTATAGTCCACTTTCGACAATGGGTTCTTGCCGGTGTAATACATAGTGGTTGAATTAGCCAGCGGTGACGGATAGAAGTTTTGTACCTGATCCAGACGGAAACGGTTCTTCTTCAACCATAGCGCCAGATTAACCATGTCTTCATCTTCAGTACCCGGATGGGCTGAAATGAAATAAGGGATAAGATACTGCTCTTTTCCTGCCTGCTTAGAGTAAGTATCAAACAGTTCTTTAAAGCGATCGTAACTGCCCATGCCGGGCTTCATCATTTTGGATAGCGGCCCTTTTTCCGTATGTTCCGGCGCTATCTTCAAATAGCCACCAACGTGATGGGTTGCCAGTTCCTTAATATAACGAGGATCCTGCACCGCTAAATCGTAGCGAACACCGGAAGCAATCAGGATTTTCTTGATACCCTTTAAATCTCTGGCTCGACGATACAGTTTGATGGTTGGCTCATGGTTAATATCCATGTGCTGACAAATTTCAGGATAGACGCAGGAAGCACGACGACAGGTCTGCTCCGCTCTTGGCGACTGACAACGCAACATATACATATTGGCCGTTGGCCCGCCGAGGTCAGAAATAATACCGGTAAAACCCGGTACGCTATCGCGAATCTCTTCGATTTCACGAATGATCGAATCTTCTGAACGACTCTGAATAATGCGCCCTTCATGCTCGGTAATCGAACAGAACGAGCAACCGCCATAGCAGCCACGCATGATATTAACGGAAAAGCGAATCATCTCATAAGCCGGCAGCTTTTGACCGTTATAGGCAGGATGAGGAATACGCTGATATGGCAAAGCAAATACGCTGTCCATTTCTTCCGTTGACAGTGGAATGGCCGGTGGATTAATCCACACGTAGCGATCCCCATGTTTTTGCAGTAACGCCCTTGCACAGCCGGGATTAGTCTCATGATGCAAAATACGTGAAGCATGGGCATACATGATTTTATCAGCCTTCACCTTTTCATAAGATGGCAGCAAAACATAGGTCTTTTCCCATGGCTTCGGTTTGGCTGGTTGAACGATAACTTCTTTCGCCACCGGCTGTTTTTCAAGAGCAAACGGGCTGTCTTCATCAACGCAGGGCAGGTCATCACCATAAGGATGAGGAATAGGGTCGATACGCCCCGGTTTATCCAGACGGGTGGAATCTACGCCTGACCACCCAGGCAAAGGCCCTTTGCGCATTAGCGCCGTGTTACGTACATCCTGAATATCGGCGATGGCTTCTCCGGCAGCCAGACGGTGAGCCAACTCAACCATTGGGCGCTCACCATTACCGTACACCAGCATATCTGCCTTTGAGTCCACCAAAACAGAACGGCGCACGGTATCAGACCAGTAGTCATAATGAGCAATACGACGCAGGCTGGCTTCAATACCACCAAGGATCACCGGAACATCTTTATAGGCTTCTTTACAACGTTGGGTATACACCAACGTGGCACGATCCGGTCGTTTACCGCCGACATTATCTGGCGTATAGGCATCATCATGGCGCATACGTCGATCGGCGGTATAACGGTTAATCATGGAATCCATGTTTCCTGCGGTTACCCCGAAAAACAAATTGGGTTTTCCAAGCCGCATAAAATCGTCTTTATTAGTCCAGTCGGGCTGAGCAATGATGCCCACGCGAAACCCTTGGGCTTCCAGCATTCTGCCGACGATCGCCATTCCAAAACTGGGATGGTCAACATAAGCATCGCCGGTCACGATAATAATGTCACAGCTGTCCCAACCTAATGTGTCCATCTCCTCGCGGGACATCGGCAAAAAAGGTGCCGTGCCAAAACACTCAGCCCAGTAAGGCTTGTAGGAAAAAAGGTCACGTTCAGGCTGGATCAGACTAATGCTGCTACTCATAGAAAACTCATTTAAACGTTATTAGGGGAACCGACGATACGGCAGGCCGGGAATTATACCGTTTTATTACGCTGAATCACGGACAAAAAGTCATCACTCTCGGAATTATTACCAATGTGCTGAAATTAATAACAATAGATTTGATGAAAAAATACGCTTTTTCCGATTATTTTCGTCTGAAGAATGAGCAAGTAATCAATTCCTTGTTCTTCGTCAAATAAATCGGCTTTTATTTGTGCCAGATACAATATATAGTGTACGCAATTTCGAACACACCTATATATAGTGATTTATCCACATTCCATCCACAAGAACCCCCTCCTATGAGGTGGTATTTCTTGTGGATAACTACGAATAAAGAAGACTAAACAGTCAGCTAGTGAAGGAGTCAATAGTGAAACCAGTTGTGATTAAACGTGATGGCTGCAAAGTGCCTTTTGATGAAGTACGAATCAAGGAAGCGATTGTACGTGCAGCCACTGCCGCCAATATCTACGACGACGACTATTGTGCCGACGTAGCAAAAGCAGTTTCAGAGCAAATGGAAGGCCGAACCGCTGTTGATATCAATGAGATCCAGCAAGCAGTAGAAAACCAGCTGATGAGCGGTAACTACAAGACGCTGGCCCGTACCTATATCGAATACCGCCACGACCGTGATATTTCACGGGAGAAACGTGGTCGTCTGAACCAAGAGATTCAAGGTCTGGTTGAGCAAAGCGATCTCGCTCTGCTCAATGAAAACGCCAATAAAGATAGCAAAGTTATTCCAACCCAACGCGATCTGTTAGCCGGTATCGTGGCTAAACACTATGCCAAGCAACATCTGTTGCCACGCGATATTGTCATGGCTCATGAGCGTGGTGAAATCCATTATCACGATTTGGACTATGCCCCATTCTTCCCAATGTTTAACTGTATGCTTATCGATCTGAAAGGCATGCTGACCAACGGGTTCAAGATGGGTAATGCAGAGATTGAGCCACCAAAATCTATTTCTACTGCTACGGCAGTAACGGCTCAAATCATCGCTCAAGTCGCCAGCCATATTTATGGTGGCACTACCATTAACCGTATCGATGAAGTACTCGCGCCATTTGTTACAGAAAGCTATAACAAACACAAAAAAGTAGCGCTGGAATGGAACATTGCCAATGCAGAAGAGTACGCTCAGTCCAGAACGGAAAAAGAGTGCTACGATGCATTCCAGTCACTGGAATATGAAGTGAATACTCTCCATACCGCCAATGGTCAGACGCCATTTGTTACCTTTGGCTTTGGTCTGGGCACCAGTTGGCAATCACGTATGATTCAGCAATCTATTCTAAAAAATCGTATTGCCGGGTTAGGTAAAAACCATAAAACCGCCGTGTTCCCTAAACTGGTATTTGCCATTAAAGATGGGATTAACCATAGATTTGGCGACGCTAACTACGATATCAAACAATTAGCGTTGGAATGCGCCTCTAAGCGCATGTACCCGGACATTCTTAATTACGATCAGGTGGTAAAAGTTACCGGTTCATTTAAAACCCCAATGGGCTGTCGTAGCTTCCTGGGCGTTTATGAAGAGAACGGCGAGCAAATTCACGATGGTCGTAATAACCTTGGCGTTATCAGTCTTAACCTGCCACGTATTGCGCTGGAAGCCCGTGGCGATGAAGCTCGCTTCTGGCAGATTCTGGAGCAGCGTCTGACCTTGGCTAAACGCGCCCTGATGACTCGCATCGAACGCCTCGACGGTATTAAAGCCCGTGTTGCACCAATTCTGTATATGGAAGGTGCCTGTGGCGTTCGTCTGAAGGCAGATGACAACATTTCTGAAATCTTTAAAAATGGCCGCGCCTCTATTTCATTAGGCTACATTGGTATTCATGAAACGGTAAATGCGCTGTTTGGTAATCAGGTACATCCTTACGATAGTCAGCAACTGCGTGATAAAGGTGTGGAAATTGTTCAGCGTCTGAAAGTGGCAACTGAAGAGTGGAAAAAAGAGACTGGTTACGGTTTCAGCCTGTACAGTACGCCGAGCGAAAACCTGTGTAACCGCTTCTGTCGTCTGGATACTACTGAGTTTGGCGTAATTGAAGATGTGACAGATAAAGGTTACTACACCAACAGCTTCCACCTGGATGTTGAGAAAAAAGTTAACCCGTATGACAAGCTGGACTTTGAAGCTCCTTACCCGCCATTAGCTAACGGTGGTTTCATTTGTTATGGCGAATATCCAAACATTCAGCACAACCTGAAAGCGCTGGAAGACGTATGGGATTATAGCTACAGCCGTGTTCCTTACTATGGCACCAATACGCCAATCGATGAGTGCTACGCATGTGGTTTCTCAGGTGAGTTTGAGTGCACCAGTAAAGGCTTCACCTGTCCGAAATGTGGTAACCACGACTCATCAAAAGTGTCGGTAACCCGTCGCGTTTGCGGTTATCTTGGCAGCCCGGATGCCCGTCCGTTTAACGCCGGTAAACAGGAAGAAGTAAAACGTCGCGTGAAACATTTAGGCAATGGTCAGTTGGACCAAAGTGAGAGCCAGGCCAGCTAACAAGAACTCCGCTTTAACCTGACAAGCAGCAGAACCCAGTATCTTATTGGGTTCTGCTGCAAGTTAACCGCTTCCCGGATACAGACATTTAAACTATGAATTACCACCAGTACTATCCCGTCGATATCGTTAACGGCCCCGGCACGCGTTGTACGCTGTTTGTCTCTGGCTGTGTTCATCAATGTCCCGGCTGCTATAACAAAAGTACATGGCGCTTGAACTCGGGTGTACTGTTTACCTCAGAAATGGAAGATCGCATTATTGCCGATCTCAACGATACCCGAATCTCTCGTCAGGGCCTTACTCTGTCTGGTGGCGATCCCCTGCATCCGCAGAATGTTCCCGATATATTGAAGCTGGTAAAACGAGTACGGCAAGAGTGCCCGGGGAAAGATATCTGGCTTTGGACTGGATACTTACTGTCTGAACTCACTCCTGCACAGCAAGAGGTGGTCGATTTAATCAATGTGTTGATCGATGGAAAATTCGTTAAAGAATTAGCCGATCCATCGCTGTTGTGGCGCGGTAGCAGTAACCAGATCGTACATAAATTGCGATAAATATCGCATTCTTTTGCTTATCTCTCACCAGTATGGTAATTAAATTTCGATGCGCCTCGCAACCTGAGCGCCTCCATGTCCTGCCTGTCTTTTATTAACCTCCATTAAGCGTAATCTTCCCATCAGGATATTTTCCTCCTATTGATTTGGGGGCTCATTGTGGTCACAATGAGCTCATGCAATCAGATACTAATTAAGGGGAATATCATGAATGACGCAATCGTAAAAGCGCGAGTTTCACCGGAAATAAAGGCGGCAGCAATGGCAAATGCAAAAACACTGGGTTTCGATTTATCTACCGTCATCCGACTGGTAGTCAGACAGCTGGCAGCAACGGGAAAAATACCCGAAGGCCTGATTAACCCAAATAAGGAGACCCTACAGGCAATTAAAGAGTTTGAACTGGGTATTGGTGTACATCGTGTTAATTCAGTAGACGAGCTGAAAAAAGATCTGGGATGGTAAGTAATGCTGACGATTGTTTATCAGAATCGGTTTAAAAAAGACGCTAAACATTATGCAAATAATAGAAACGCGCAAAGAGTCATCCTGTACACAATCGCTTTGCTACAAACAGGTCAACCATTACCAACTGGCTACCGGGAACATAAACTATCCGGTAGCTATGTTGGTTATCTGGAATGCCATGGGGCTCCGGACATTTTACTGATTTATCAACGCACCGATTCAGAGTTAAGATTGTATCGGGTTGGAAGCCATTCTAATCTGTTCTGACTATTCACATTCACTGCGCAGCCAGTAAAACTTTTTCCCAAACCCAAGTTTATTATCAGTCATTTTGATTTCATCAAAACTCAATCGCCACAAAGGTGCGCTGGTTAACTTAGCAATCGGAAAACGTTGAACATATTGTTCCCGAGCCCTTTGCGCATCTTCTCCGCTCAGCAAGTGAAGCTGTCCGGTATATTGAATACCCTGAATTAAGGCTATATTTTTTGTCTGGGCAGCAATTGTTCCTGCTACCTGAGGGTTAGTCAGTGCCTGCTTACCATGTCGGGTATGAGGCTCTGACATAATAATTAACCCCATACTTTCCACATCAAACAGATAAAAACAGCTGGCGCACCACAGTTCATCGGAACTCATGGTACATAAGCTGACAACATGATTTCTTTTCAGATAACGACAAATGGATTTCAGACTGTATTCAGGGTCAGTTGTCATCAGATTAATATCCTACGATGAAAATAGAGTTCTGCCGCCAAGTTAACACAAAGGATAATTCGGAACACCTGTAGGACCGTACGCTGTTTTCAGACAATAAAATTGGTAAGATGCGCGCTGATTTAGCAACCGAAAATGGAACTGGTGTGAAACAAAGCGACTCCCAGACAGAAAACAGCGACTGGTATCTGTATATTTTGCGTACCGCAGATAATCGCCTGTATACCGGGATCACCACCAGTATTAAACGCCGCTTTAAACAACATCAATCCGGTAATGGTGCCAAAGCCTTAAGAAATGCGGGAGAACTAACCCTGGTTTATCAGGTGAAAACCGCCGGACACTCTGATGCGCTGAAGTTGGAATACCGTGTAAAACAGCTGACTAAAGCTAAAAAAGAAAAGCTGGTCAAAGACCAGCCTTCCATTGAACAGCTAACCGCATTGTTAAATCATTAAAAACGGTTAAAGGGTTCTGAATACTCTACCAACCCGGAAACACCCTGTAAGGATTCTTCAGCCAAAGGATAGATTTGGAAAGCAGAAGCGGTATCCGGCCACTTGCAGTGTAAATCATACTCAGCAGCGGTTTTAAAACCTAAAGCGCCGTAATAGGCTGGTTCACCTAATACCGCAACAGCGGCATAGCCGAATTCATTAAGCGCATCTAATCCTTCGTAAACTAATGCTTTGCCTAGACCTTTTCCACGGTATTTTTCAGATACGGCTAATGGCGCTAAACCAACCCACTGACGATCTTCACCATTAACCATCACCGGACTAAATGCTGCATAGCCAATAACACCGCCATAATCATCGGTAGCAACAATGCCCAACGTTATCAGACCATCTTCACGCAGATGATTAACCAGTTCAGCCTCACCATCACTGGCAAATGCCTTACGCAGCAGCTTATTTATGCCTGCCGCATCAACGGGTATTTCAACACGAATTAACACGATGCAGGTGCGTGCGAATGCTCTTCGCCGCCCTCTTTTAAACCAGCTTCAACAAAATCAGCCAACTGCTGTAACCCAATTCTCAAAGGAGCAGGCATATTTTCCAGCTCTATCGCATCCATCAGGTTTTTCACATACAGGCCCAGTTCAGTATCGCCTTCAATCACCAAGCGACGTTGGAAAAACAGAGTATCAGGATCTTGTTTGCGGGCCGCAATCAGAATCAGATCGTTCGCATCGCCGCTAAAACTGACATCTTCTTGCTGATTATCACTGACCAACAGTACACCTTCGCGTACGGTAACAAACCAGCGCAAACCCAGATCGCGAACTTCAACTTTCAACCAGCGTTGTTCGAGAAAATCTAAATCCCCTTCTGCTAATGCATGGCGAAACTGCCAACCCAACAGTTGTTGCAGAACCTGTTTCTGTAAAGCAAACGGGGTTAACTTTATTGGTAGACGTAGAAGGGAAGGTCCCTGACGAACCAAACGGGCTCTCAGTTGATCAAACACGGGCTGACTCCTGCAAAAAAATAATTAGGCTATTTTGCCACAATGAAGCACGAGATCATCGAGTCAGGTCAAAAAATTATCAAATTATCTACTGCTAAATACTACAACCTCAGAATGAAAATGCTTTTTCCTGTGCGCCCTGTACTTTGGGACATCATAATTAACTGACCAATCAGCAATAAGCTGCCTCAAATCAAAAATCGTTATCAAAAGGTTAACTACAATCAGCCAACAGAATCAGGTAACGACTTCAATAGGTTATTAGGCGCTTCGCTTTAATAACCTTCTTACTTTTTGCAGGACGATAAGATGGAACTGCTGTGCCCTGCCGGTAATTTGCCGGCGTTGAAAGCAGCCGTAGATAACGGCGCTGATGCCGTCTATATTGGCTTTAAAGATGATACCAATGCCCGTCATTTTGCCGGTCTGAACTTTACCGATAAAAAACTTGAGGAAGCGGTAAGTTACGTTCATCGTCATCGGCGTAAACTGCATATCGCCATCAATACCTTCGCTCACCCGGACGGTTATAGCCGCTGGCAACGCGCAGTAGATCAAGCGGCGGATATTGGTGCCGACGCATTAATTCTGGCGGATATCGCGATGCTGGAATACGCATCAGAACGTTATCCTCACCTTGAACGCCATGTCTCAGTTCAGGCATCAGCGACCAATGAAGAAGCCATTCGTTTTTACCAGCGAAACTTTGATGTCGCACGGGTCGTTTTACCACGGGTGCTTTCTATGCATCAGGTTAAACAACTAGCCCGTACCAGCCCGGTACCGCTGGAAGTTTTTGCCTTCGGTAGCCTGTGTATTATGGCTGAAGGCCGTTGTTATCTTTCCTCCTATCTTACTGGTGAATCCCCTAATACCGTAGGGGCCTGTTCACCAGCCCGTTTTGTTCGCTGGCAACAAACGCCACAGGGTTTAGAGTCACGCCTGAATGATGTCTTGATCGACCGCTATAAAGAGGGTGAAAACGCGGGTTATCCAACGCTGTGTAAAGGTCGCTATCAGGTAGGAGATGAGCTGTACCATGCTCTGGAAGAGCCAACCAGTTTAAATACGCTGGAACTATTACCAGACCTGTTAGCCGCCAATATTGCCTCGGTAAAAATTGAAGGACGTCAGCGCAGCCCGGCCTATGTTAGTCAGGTAGCGAAAGTTTGGCGTCAGGCAATCGATCGCTGTCTGGCAAATCCTCAGAACTTTAGCGTGGAAAAATCCTGGATGGACACGCTGGGATCTATGTCAGAAGGTACTCAAACAACACTGGGTGCATATCACCGTAAATGGCAATAACAGGAGGCAACAATGAAATATTCTCTGGGGCCTCTGCTCTACTACTGGCCTAAAAATCAAACCGAAGCGTTCTATCATGCGGCAATGGAAAGCAGTGCCGATATTATCTATTTAGGCGAAGCGGTTTGCAGTAAACGCCGTGAAATGAAGGTGAATGACTGGCTGGATCTGGCTAAAACACTGGCACAATCGGGTAAGCAGGTGGTGTTATCCACACTGGCACTTATACAGGCTCCGTCAGAATTAACCGAGCTAAAGCGCTATATCGAAAACAGCGAATTTCTGATTGAGGCCAACGATCTTGGTGCCGTCAATATGGCATCTGAGCACGGCTTACCCTATGTTGCTGGTCCGGCACTCAACTGCTACAACGCCTATACTCTACGTTCATTACATAAGCAGGGAATGATACGTTGGTGTATGCCGGTGGAACTTTCTCGTGACTGGCTATCTAATTTGCTGAACCAATGTGAAGAATTGGGCATTCGCCGTCAATTTGAAGTTGAAGTATTCAGCTACGGTCATCTGCCTTTGGCCTATTCCGCCCGCTGCTTTACCGCCCGTTCAGAAAATCGGCCTAAAGATGAATGTGAAACCTGTTGTATTAACTACCCAACAGGCCGCAACGTTATCTCTCAGGAGAATCAGCAGGTCTTTGTGCTAAACGGCATTCAAACCCAAAGTGGCTATTGTTATAACCTCGGTAACAACCTGAAAGAGATGGATGGACTGGTGGATATCGTTCGCCTGTCACCACAGGGACATGACACTCTGAACCTCATCACGCAATTTCGTAAAAACGAACAGGGCCAGTCACCACTGAAACTGCAAAATCATGCTGACTGCAATGGCTACTGGAAACGTATTGCCGGACTGGAGTTAGTAGAGGAATGACAACCTTTCCGCTCGGGTCAATGACAAAGTCTGATAGTTTAGTGTGATGGCTTAAAACAGCTCATTGTCGGGAGGGACGAGGTTGGGGCGACCTGACGTCAGCCAGGATGGCACTCAAGCTGAGTATATGGCCCTTCCGGCCGAGCACGATGATAATTTTTCTCATAGCTTTTACGGCCGGAATATCCACTGAAATTGAAACAGACAAATTTGCTATCACTCTGATGTTGGATAGATTCAAATCCCCGTAAGGGCATAGTCGACATAAATCTTAACGTATATCCCCCTGCAACAGGGGTTCCAGAGTCGATCTTTCCTGTTTTTCTGCTATGTTCAAATTAACGCTGGCTTCGTGCCTACTCAGAATTCCGATGCTTCACCAGGCCAACCACCGGCGATAAGTTCAGGTTACAGAGAGCGTTCATTATGACTAACCCTACCATTCTTATTACCGGCGGAACGGGTAAGACCGGCCGACGTATCGCATCCCAGCTAAAAGATGCCGGGCATTCCTGCGTCATTGCTTCACGTTCTGGCTCATCGATTTATGGACATCAGGCAATTCGTTTCGACTGGAGCAACAGACTTAATCATGCTGATGTTCTACAGGGTATTGATGCGGTTTATCTGGTAGCTCCACCGAATGTTGCTGAACCACTTACCGTGATGCGCCCCTTTATTGATCTTGCGCTTAAACAAGGCATTCGACGTTTTGTATTACTCAGCGCTTCCCTGTTAGAGGAAGGCGGTCCAATGATTGGCACGGTACACAGCTATCTGAAACAAAATGCGCCTGAATGGGCCGTTTTGCGCCCTACCTGGTTTATGCAGAACTTTTCGGAGGAGTATCATATGTCCTCCATTCTGGATGAAAGCCGTATCTATTCCGCTACCTTTGATGGGCGAGTTCCATTTGTTGATACCAGCGATATCGCAGCGGTTGCCTGCTCGGCACTGTTACGCCCTGATTCATTAAACCGGGATGTCGTTATTACTGGGCCTAAAGCACTGTCTTATTGCGATGTGGCGAAAATTATCAGTGCGGCAATTGGGCTGAAAATAGACCATATCAAACTGACAGAAGGAGGACTGGCTAAGCGTTTTGTGGCTCAGGGTATGAATGAAAATTATGCCCGCGCACTGGCCTCTCTGGATACCATGATTGCAGGAGGCGCAGAAACCCGGTTAACCAATGAAGTTGAAACACTCACGGGCAGAACACCGAAAAATCTGGAAACCTTTGCCAGAGAAATGCGTAAAGTCTGGCTGTCAGATTGATGCGGTGAAATCTGCCCTGATGCGTTATTACTCGGCTAATACCAATGATAAAGCAGCGCTTTCGGTCAAACGATAAAGCGGAAGCACTGACAATTTGACCTCTGCATTAGCAGCCTGAGGTTTAGCTTTGTTTTTTTTCTTTTCTGTTTTTACTTTTGGCAGACTAATAATGCCATTTGCCACAAAGCTACTTTGCGTTTCTGGCTCCAGGGCCGCTATAGTCAGATTAGCCAGAGATTGATTCAGCGGAATGTAATAGTAACCAGCCGTCAGGTCCAGTTCCCGGTCGTCTATTTTGGTGGTTACCTGAATCATCTGATTCCCTTTCTGACCTACGCTGCCGGTAACATCCTTTTTAGTCCTTTCATTACGATCTGCCAAAGTATATTGCTGAACCTTAACTTTTTGCGGTTGAGTAACGCGATAAACTTCAATCCCTAATGCCTGAAGATTTTGTACCGTTTTTTTCTCGGTCGGCGCTAACAGATAAGCATAGGGACGAGTACGGGTAATCACTGGCATGATGCTTAATGCCGAGCGCCAGTCTGCATTCACTTTAATGCCATCGGCGGTTTTCGCGTCAATCATAGAGATAGTACGTTTTTCCGGCGTCATAGCACCTTTCACAACAATTGCCCCCTGTCCTGCCTGAGTGGCAATGTCGTGGCGAATCTCTTGCCCACTATTAAGCAAGTCGGCACTATTTTTAGCACTGGTTTTGACGACGGTTTGCATCGCCAAAAACTGGGTGTACACCCGACGGGCAAAGTGTGCTTTTCCTAAACCTACACCACGGTTCTCCAGCAAAAATGAAACTGAATTACGTAATCCGGCAATATTACGCAGCGTGTCAGCTTCAATACCGCCCATAGATAATGTCTTATCCTGCTTATCTAATTTATCTGTGGTGTAGTACCAGGAATGGCTTAACCCATTGGTTTCAAAAGTACTGACGATACCTTCACGAAATGGTTTATCCATCATCTTGGTTAAACGTGTCGGCAGATTATTGGTAGTTGCCTGTTGTAGCATGGCGTCATAACGCTGTACTGCACCAAATTTATCCACCCAACGACCGGCAACGCTATATTCATGACTATCTAATACGACATCTGGTTGATACTGAATAAATATCTGTGCAATAGCACGACTTTCTGGCGTGCTCAGTAGTAAATGGTCGCGGTTAAGATTGATACCGTTTGCCAAATCGCGACTGAAACTTTCGGCACCATCCGGGTTGGCTCTGGGCATAATTAATACGTTGACCCGTGAGAGCACATCCCCTTCTTTTCCTTCAGCCAGGCTTTTAGCGTAAGCCAGTGCTGCTTCACCCGGAGCAGGCTCATCACCATGCTGTAACGCAATAATCAATACCGTTGGTTTGCCATTTTTCAGCAAAACTTCCGGTGAAGCCGTTTGTGTGGCAGAAAATACTAACAGTGGGATTGATTTTCCCTGTTGAGATACCCCAATTTGCTTCACCCGCAATGTATTGGATGTTTTGCTCAGGTCATTAATAAATTTTTCCATCTCCTGTTGAGAGGTGAAATCAGTTTTATCTTTATCAAAGGCTGGAGTACCCAACTCAATCAGACTGGGTGCCGGGAACTGTTTTACGATAGCGGGAATTTCCTGATAATCTTTCGTGGGGTCGTATTTTGCCAAACTGACTGAAGGAAAAACTAACCCGGATAACACACAGGGAAGCAGTACGGATACTACCGTGCGAGAAAAGCACTTCATTGAACTCTCCAAAATACGCTATCGATTATCAGCCTGGCTAACGGCATGATTTTTTCTGTATGCCAATGATAAATCGGTTTATCACTGATGTGTTATACAACACATAAAAAAACTTCATAAAGAAATTCAAATTACTTCATCTGTGCTTCACATAAGACACTTATGCTGAATCTCATGACCTCAGTAACCTATGCTTGTAGCGAGCTTTTTACAGGATGTTGATATGCCAACCATTATCACCCATGCAGCAGTACCTGTCTGCCTGGGGATCGGACTAGGATCGCGTAAAATTCCACCAGCCTTATTTATAACTGGTATTGCCTTCTCAATGATTCCCGATCTGAACGTGCTGGCCTTTAAGTTTGGTATAGCTTACGCCAATGCTTTTGGTCATCGGGGGTTTACCCACTCTCTGCTGTTTGCGTTTGCTCTGCCAACTCTGGCGTTATTATTCAAAAATGCGTTTAAGGTTGGCTACCGACGAATTTGGAGTTTTCTAACGGTTTCACTGCTATCTCATAGCGTGCTGGACTCACTAACAACAGGTGGAATGGGTGTTGGCTGGTTATGGCCGTGGTCAGAAGAACGTTTTTTTGCCCCCGTTCAGGTGATTAAGGTTGCACCATTCCAGCTGGCACAGTACCTGAAGCCTAATGGTATCGCGGTTATTCAGTCAGAATTACTGTGGGTTTGGCTACCGGGCGTCGTCATAATGTTAGCGTTAATAGCATTAAGAAGAATAAATAACCGCTCAACAGCCTCATCATCGGTATAAGCTATCTCTTTGATAGTCTTTATATTCAGTCTAATCTGATCACACTTTCTGGTGAATAATATCGTTATTCACCAGTCGGGTCGTTTTTTAACAAATTTAACACCTTGGGCATAACCTTTTAGTCTGTAATATAAAAAACCGCAATAAATATTATTTAACTATTTTTGATAGGAAATCATTAAATATCCCCCTGCAAAGCAGGGTTTTATTCCTGATTCTTTCGAAAAATCCACATCATCCGCTCAATTAAACCACAACAAAATGATATCATTTGATGACAACGATTTAATGATATTTACATATTTGTAACTTTTCCATAAAATTGCCGCACACCCGGAACCAATTTTCATCGGTTCTCAATACCACAAAGCGCTTATGTACTTTGTCATGAGGTCGTTCAATGAGACTCAAACAATGCAATAAGTTTTCTAAAGTGCTAATGCTCGGCCTTGTAGCTTTGCTACTTACTGGCTGTGATATGGCTCTGATGAATCCTAAAGGCCAGATCGGGATGGAACAAAAATCCCTGATCATTACGGCTACCCTTCTAATGTTGATCGTTGTTGTTCCCGTTATCATTATGACTTTTCTATTCGCATGGAAATATCGCGAATCGAACAAAGAGGCTAAATACACACCTAACTGGGCCCATTCAAATAAAATTGAAATGGTCGTTTGGGGTATTCCTTGCGTCATCATTTTGGTATTGGGCACATTAACCTGGAAAAGTACTCACGCACTTGACCCGCGTCAGACCATTCCAAGTGAAGCTCAAACGATTACCATTGAAGCAGTCTCCATGGATTGGAAATGGTTATTTATCTACCCTGACCTCGGTATTGCGTCGGTTAACGAACTCTCTTTCCCTGAGAACGTGCCGGTGAAATTTAAAATTACCTCCGATACCGTTATGAACTCTTTCTTTATTCCTCGTCTGGGCAGCCAGATTTACGCCATGGGCGGTATGCAGAATATTCTGCATCTGGTCGCCAATGAAAAAGGTGTTTATCCAGGCATGTCGGCTAACTATAGCGGCAAAGGATTCTCCGGAATGAAGTTCAACGCTATTGTTACTTCTCAGGAAGACTTTGATAAATGGGTTGAAAAAGTTAAGCAATCCCCGAATCAGCTCCAATGGGAAGATTACAATCAACTTGCTAAACCAAGCGAAAACAATGCTGTTGAATATTTTTCAACGGTTAAGCCTGGTCTGTATCTCGATATTATTAATAAATATATGAAAATGGATACCAGCAAGCACTCACATCATTCTGGAGGCGAGGAATAAACGATGTTAGGAAAATTAACACTTGAAGCGATTCCTTACCATGAACCGATTATTATGGGTGCTGTTGGCCTCATTGTTGTCGGCGGAATTGCCTTACTTGCTTTGATTACCTGGGCAGGAAAATGGAAATGGTTATGGAACGAATGGCTCACCAGCGTTGACCACAAAAAAATTGGTGTGATGTATATTCTGGTTGCCATGGTGATGTTACTGCGCGGCTTTGCCGATGCCATCATGATGCGTACCCAGCTGGCGGTGGCTGCTGCCACCAGTGGGGAAGGTTTCCTCCCTCCTCATCACTATGACCAAATCTTTACCGCTCACGGCGTTATCATGATCTTCTTCATGGCCATGCCGTTCGTTATTGGTTTGATGAACATTGTGGTGCCACTGCAAATCGGTGCTCGTGACGTCGCATTCCCATTCCTGAACTCTCTGAGTTTCTGGCTGTTTGTTGCCGGTGTGGTGTTAATCAACATCTCTCTTGGCGTGGGTGAATTTGCGCAAACCGGCTGGCTGGCTTATCCACCGCTCTCGGGTAAGGTTTATAATCCAGGGGTCGGGGTCGATTACTGGATATGGAGCTTACAGATATCCGGGGTCGGTACCTTGCTTACCGGGGTTAACTTCTTCGCTACCATTCTGAAGATGCGCGCCCCTGGCATGAAAATGATGCAAATGCCGGTTTTCACCTGGACAGCATTATGTGCCAACATACTGATTATCGCGGCGTTCCCTATTCTGACCGCCACCATCGCCATGCTCACTCTTGACCGCTATCTGGATTTCCACTTCTTTACCAATGATCTTGGTGGTAACCAGATGATGTACGTCAACCTGATCTGGGCATGGGGTCACCCTGAAGTCTATATTCTGATTCTGCCATGCTTTGGTATCTTCTCCGAAGTAGTAGCAACCTTCAGTAAAAAACGGCTGTTTGGTTATACCTCGTTGGTATGGGCAACGGTAGCGATTACCCTGCTCTCCTTTATCGTTTGGTTGCACCACTTCTTTACCATGGGTGCAGGCGCCAACGTGAATGCCTTCTTTGGTATTGCCACTATGATTATCTCCATCCCGACAGGTGTGAAGATTTTCAACTGGCTGTTCACCATGTATCAGGGCCGTATTAAGTTTTCTACGCCAATCCTGTGGACGCTGGGCTTCCTGGTGACCTTTACCGTAGGTGGTATGACCGGGGTTCTGCTGGCGGTACCAGGTGCCAACATGGTACTGCACAATAGCCTGTTCCTGATTGCTCACTTCCATAACGTGATTATTGGCGGTGTAGTGTTTGGCTGTCTGGCTGGGTTTAACTACTGGTTCCCGAAAGCCTTTGGTTTCAAACTGAACGAAACTTTGGGTAAATACGCTTTCTGGTTCTGGATTATCGGTTTCTTCGTTGCCTTTATGCCGCTGTACATTCTGGGCTTTATGGGTATGACCCGTCGCCTGAACTACAGCCTGCAACCTGAGTGGACGTCACTTCTGGTAGTCGCAGCCTTTGGTGCGGTATTAATTGCACTGGGTATTGCCTGCCAAATCCTGCAGTTACTGGTGAGTATTAAAGATCGTAAGAAAAATATGGACGTTACCGGCGACCCATGGGGCGGCCGTACGTTGGAGTGGGCAACGTCTTCTCCGGCACCGTTCTATAACTTCGCTCATCTTCCGGTAATTAAAGGTATTGATGCTTTCTCCGACATGAAAGATGACGGTACTGCCTATAAGCACCCGGCAAGTTATGAGCCGATTCATATGCCAAGAAATACCGGCACTGGCGTTATCATTGCCGCCTTTAGCGTGGTGTTTGGCTTTGCTATGGTCTGGGAAATCTGGTGGATGGCTATCGTTGGTCTGATTGGTATGGCAGTAGTTTATATTGCTCATACCTTCAATGATGATACCGACTACTACGTACCTGTTGAAGAGATTGAGAAAATCGAAAATCAGCGTTTTGAACAATTAAGCCAGGCAGGGGTAAATCATGGCAACTGATACCTTGATCAATTCTCACGCTCATCTCGATGAGCATGAGCACCACGATCACGACAGTGGTGCCAAGACCGTATTCGGTTTTTGGATCTACCTGATGAGCGACTGTATTCTGTTCGCCTCGGTATTTGCTACCTATGCAGTACTGGCTACCGGAATTGCGGACGGCCCATCAGGCAAAGAGATTTTTGAACTGCCTTATGTTATCGGTGAAACAGCCTTGCTGTTATTAAGTAGCTTTACTTACGGTATGGCTATCATTTCGATGTACAAAGGTAATAAGAGTCAGGTTATTGGTTGGTTAGCCATCACTTTCCTGTTTGGCCTTGGCTTTATTGGCATGGAAATTAACGAATTCCACCTGCTGATAAGTGAAGGTTATGGCCCATCACGCAGCGCCTTCTTATCAGGATTCTTTACTCTGGTTGGTACTCACGGACTGCACGTTACCCTGGGTCTGATCTGGATGGCAATCATGATGATTCAGGTATCAAAAAAAGGGTTAACGCCTAAGAACAATGCACGTTTAATGTGCCTCAGCCTGTTCTGGCACTTCCTGGACGTTATCTGGATCTGCGTGTTTACCGTAGTTTATCTGATGGGGGCAATCTAAATGAAACATACCTCTGTAGACGTTTCCGGTGCCAGCCATGGCTCGGTTAAGTCTTATCTTATCGGGTTTGTGCTCTCAGTTATTCTGACGGCAATTCCTTTCTGGATGGTAATGACAGGTTCAGCCGCTCCGGCGACGCTGGCTGTAGTTATCTCCCTGTTTGCCGTAGTTCAGATCGTGGTTCATTTGGTCTATTTCTTACATATGAACACAAAATCAGAGGGCGGCTGGAACTTTGTCGCCCTGGTATTCACCGGATTGATAATCGCCATCGTCGTTGTAGGTTCACTATGGATTATGTACAACCTTAATACCAACATGATGGTTCACTAAGAGCTACTCAGATGATTAAGAAATATCTGTTAGTCACCAAACCGGGAATCATTTTTGGCAATATGATTTCAGTCATTGGAGGATTCCTGCTCGCCTCTCAGGGCAGCGTGGACTTCTCCCTGCTGTTTGCCACTATTATCGGCGTCTCTCTGGTAGTGGCATCCGGCTGCGTGTTTAATAACTATATTGACCGGGATATAGATTGCCTGATGGAAAGAACCAAGAACCGCGTTCTGGTTCAGGGATTAATCTCCCCTGCCATCACTATTCTCTACGCTTGTTTGTTGGGAATTGCTGGCTTTGCTTTACTCTACGCTTATACCAATCTGCTGGCGGTAGAGTTTGCTCTGTTAGGGTTCGTGGTTTATGTGGGGCTATACAGTCTGTATCTGAAACGTAAATCCGTTTACGGTACTCTGGTAGGAAGTCTGTCTGGTGCAGCTCCACCGGTTATCGGTTACTGTGCAGTGAGCAATCAGTTTGATACCGGGGCATTAATTCTGCTGGTGATTTTTAGCCTGTGGCAAATGCCTCACTCATACGCGATCGCGATTTTCCGCTATAAGGATTATCTGGCAGCGTCGATTCCGGTTCTACCAGTAAAACGCGGAATTTCCGTAACCAAAAACCATATTACGCTGTATATCATCGGCTTTATTGTGGCGACTCTGATGTTAACCATCAGTGGCTATGCAGGTTATAGCTATCTGTTTGTTGCGGCAGTAGTCGGTTTTGGCTGGCTGATTATGGCCTTAACCGGTTATAAAACCACAGATAACAAAATTTGGGCTAGAAAGCTGTTTATCTTCTCCATTGTCGCTATCACCACGTTAAGCATCATGATGTCGGTAGACTATTCTCAGGTGGCAGCACCTGAATCTCTGCTTACCTTCGTCTGGCCATAACTATCTGTAATATGGCGGCAGCCGCTCAATTGAGCGTGCTGTCGCTAATCCACCCTAAATCTTGTCGTTATCTCGATCTTTATCAGAAATATAAAGCAATTCACCTGGCTTACTACTATCCTATTCAATGCCATAGCCTAATGGTTTAACTAACCCATGGCAGAATAAGAATAACAACAGGCCGTTCGTTTTCAGTTGGAAAATTCCGGCAATGGACGCGAAGTGTTTTGAGGTGATATGAACGATTATGCAATGACTCCGGGAGAGCGCCGGGCAACCTTTGGTCTGGGGCTAGTATTCTCCCTGCGTATGCTGGGAATGTTTATGGTCCTGCCGGTCCTCACTACTTATGGTATGGCGCTGGCCGGAGCAACCAAGCCGCTAATTGGCCTTGCTATTGGTATTTATGGTCTGACACAGGCTATCTTCCAGATCCCTTTTGGCCTGATCTCCGATCGGATTGGTCGTAAGCCATTGATTGTTGGTGGGTTGCTAATTTTTGCTATCGGCAGCGCGATTGCTGCTCTAAGTGATTCGATATGGGGCGTGATTCTTGGACGAGCTCTTCAAGGCTCAGGAGCTATTGCTGCCGCCGTTATGGCCCTACTTTCCGACCTGACAAGAGAACAAAACCGAACTAAAGCCATGGCGTTTATTGGCGTTAGCTTCGGTATTACTTTTGCTATTGCCATGGTGCTGGGGCCCATTGTTACGCACGCTTTTGGCCTTAATGCGCTGTTTTGGGGCATCGCCGTATTAGCGCTGGCAGGAATAATACTAACACTCACTCTGATACCAAATCCTTCCGGCCATGTATTAAACCGGGAATCCGGTATGGTAAAAGGCAGTTTTAGCAAAGTACTCAGAAATGAACGTTTGCTAAAACTGAATATCGGCATTCTCTGCCTGCATACTTTACTGATGGCCACCTTTCTTGCCCTGCCGGTCGCGATGGAAAATGCTGGTTTTATGCCAGCCGATCACTGGAAGGTTTATCTGGTCACTATGTTGGTTTCTTTTGTCGCAGTTGTGCCCTTCATCATAATTGCGGAAAAAAAACGCAAAATGAAGCAAGTATTTTTAACCTGCGTCGCACTGCTTCTTATTTCAGAGTCTATACTTTTTTCCAGCGGGCAACACCTGTGGACTATTTTCGTCGGTGTTCAGCTATTTTTTATCGCTTTCAATATCATGGAAGCCATCTTACCTTCGCTGATAAGTAAAGAAGCGCCTGCAGGTTATAAAGGTACAGCGATGGGTGTCTATTCGACCAGCCAATTTATTGGTGTGGCTATCGGCGGAAGTTTGGGTGGATGGTTATTTGGCCTTAACGGAACAAGTGCAGTATTTATTGGCTGCGTTGTGCTCTGTGCGTTGTGGTTGATGCTCAGTACCACAATGAAACAACCACCTTATGTCAGTAGCCTGCGCATCGAATTACCAGAAACAGCATTACAAGACGGCCTGTTAGAAAGTTACCTGAAAATGGTTGCCGGTGTGAACGACGTGGTCATTGTGCCGGAAGAACAGTCCGCCTACGTAAAAATCGATTCGGGTAAAACTAATCGTGCCAAATTGGAACAGTTAATCAGTTCGTATCACTCTCAGCCGGCGTAGCCCGATGGGATAATCTATTAAATAATAGCGATAACGGAGATTACCAGTATGTCTAATTCTTCCAGCGTACCACTTTCAGTGCTTGACCTCTCACCCATTATTCAGGGTGGAACTATCCCTCAGGCATTCACTCGCTCAAAAGAGCTGGCCATTCTGGCAGAACGTCTTGGTTATCATCGCTACTGGATGGCCGAACACCATAACATGGCGGGTATCGCCAGTTCAGCGACTTCCGTACTGGTCGGTTATATTGCAGGAGCGACATCAACCATTCGCGTTGGTGCCGGTGGCGTAATGCTACCTAACCATTCACCATTGGTGATTGCCGAGCAGTTTGGCACTCTGGCATCCCTGTATCCTGACCGTATCGATTTAGGCTTAGGGCGAGCACCAGGAACCAATCAGGAAACCGCACAGGCCCTGCGCCGTAATGACCATGATGCCTCAGAGAACTTTCCGGCCAATATTGCCGAGCTGACCAGCTATTTTGATGATGAAAAACCGACCCAGACCATAAAGGCGATTCCAGGACAGGGATTACGCGTTCCGGTTTGGCTATTAGGTTCAAGCTTATATGGCGCTCAACTGGCTGCGCGTATGGGGATGCCTTACGCTTTCGCGTCCCACTTTGCGCCAGATATGATGTTACAGGCACTTGAGCTATATCGCCGTGAGTTCAAACCCTCTGCCGATTTGAAAAAACCTTATGCCATGGTGTGTGTTAATGCGATTGCCGCTGATACCAGTGCTGAAGCTGAGTATATGTTTACTTCTTTACAGCAGCACTTTGTCAACATGTTGCGTGGAACGCCGGGTCCACTGCCACACCCTGTAGAAGACATTAATTCAGCAGTGGCTAAACATGAGCTATACAGTGCAAACCATACGCTGAGCCTGTCGGTTATCGGTGATAAAAATGGTGTACGTACCGGATTGCAAAACTTGCTGAAGGAAACCGATGCGGATGAGATCATGATTAATGGGCAGATATTCGATCATTCTGCCCGTATGCGCTCTTTTGAACTGATTGCAGAAATCTCTGCTGATTTAGCTAAATAACCGCCAAAAACGTGAATAAACAGCAATGGGAGCAAACATTATCATCACTTTCTACATTAATGGACGTTCTGGTGAATTATGAAAATAGTTATCTTAGATGGTCATACCCTTAATCCGGGAGATATTTCCTGGACTGAAATTGAACAGCTGGGTCAGTTAACCGTTTACGACCGCACTCCGGCAGAACTCATTGTCGAACGAATCGGTGATGCCGACATTGTATTAACTAACAAAACACCGCTTAGCCAGCAAACCATTGAGCAATGCCGTTCAATTAAAATGATTGGTGTATTAGCAACCGGTTATAACATTGTTGATGTTAAAGCAGCCCGTCAAAGGGATATACCAGTATGTAATGTACCCAGTTACAGCACTATGGCAGTCGCTCAGTTAAGCACCGCTCTGTTACTGGAACTCTGTCATCACGTTGGCGAGCATAGCAGCGACGTACGGTCCGGCGGTTGGTCAAAAAGCATCGACTTCTGCTACTGGCACTCATCGCTTATTGAACTGATGGGTAAAAAGTTAGGCTTGATTGGTTACGGTCAAATTGGTTCCGCCTTTGCCAAAATAGCGCTGGCTATGGGCATGGAGGTACTGGTGTATACCCCAAGCCAGAAAAAAAGCATCGAACAACCTAATTTGCACGTCGTTACGTTAGACCAGCTATTGGCAGAGTCGGATGTGATCAGTTTGCATTGTCCGCTGACCGAGCAAAATACCGGTTTAATTAATCAAAGCAATATCGCCAAAATGAAGAACGGGGTAATGCTGATTAACACTTCTCGCGGTGGGCTAATTGTTGAACAAGACTTGGCTGATGCATTGAACAGTGGAAAAGTTGCCGGTGCAGGATTAGATGTATTATCTGTCGAACCACCGTCCGAAAAGAATCCGTTGCTTAATGCCCGTAACTGCATTATCACGCCTCATATCGCCTGGGCACCAAAAGAAGCTCGCCTGCGCCTGATGGAGATTACGGTCAACAATCTGAAACACTTCATCGCCGGTAAGTTACAAAACGTCGTGAATTAAACCTGACACATTAACGGGGCAATGTGAAACATCACCATTGCCCCGTTGTTTCTCACTATTTTCTGATTAAATAGCGAATGGTTGGCCCATCCTGCTGAATATCCAACACTTCATAGCCATGATTTTTGGCATCAAGAGGGATATTATTAATGGATTGTGGGCAATCACTGATCACTTCCAGTATTTCCCCGCTCTTCAGTTGAGGCATTGCTTCCAATGTTGCTACTGCCGGATAGGGGCAAGGCTCGCCAACCATATCTAAACGGTAATCCGGAACTATATTTTGGTTATTCTGACTCATGCTGGTTCCTTACTGGTATCAAGGGAAAGGGCGCTTTGGGCATTCTTTTTGGCAAAGAAATGCTTCTCCCACCACAACATGGCGGCAAAGGCTATGCCCAACAAAATATAGGTGACTAACAGGCCGCCATAAGGGCCAAAGGTATCAAGCAGGTTTACTTTGTCATAGTTGGTCGCCAGCGCCGGAGCAATGTCATCCCAATAATAGGCCAAAATAGTCGCGCCAATAACGTTACCTATACCTACCCACCAATAGTGAACTTGTCCTTCAACTGCACGATACATCCAACCAGTTTCACAACCACCGGCTAAAACGATACCGAAACCAAACAGTAAGCCACCCAACACCGCATTTGGCCCGGCCCACATAATTTTTGGATGTGCGCCCATCTGAACATAGCTGAAGATACCAATAGCGCTCACCGCCATACCGATAATAATGGCTTTCGCCATATGGGTACGCCCGGTAATCCATAGGTCGCGAAAAGCCGATGTGAAGCAGATTTGAGCCCGTTCAATCAATAAACCAAACCCCAACCCAAACAGCATCGCAATTCCCAGTTTAGGACTGCTGGTAATCTCCACCATCCCCCAGATAACCATCAGCAAAAAGATAATCATACCGATGCGAAAGCGACGACGAGCCTGTGTCGGTTTTTGAGTCAATGGTGATGCGGCGCTAACCTTCTGCAATTTGACCGGAATACGAAATATTGGCAATAGAGTAAAACGAGCGCCAAAGTAAGAACCCACCGCCGTAGCCAGTGCAAAAAACCAGGCATGCAGAGAAAACTGAGGAATACCGGTAAAGAAAGCGGCCAGGTTACATCCCATCGCTAAACGAGCACCGAAACCCGCAATGATGCCGCCCAGTACCGCCTGAAAAATACGAATACGATGCTGTGGTAAACGTAGCTTAATATTATTGGCCCATAGTGCAGCGGCAATACAGCCACCGAACATACCAATAATCATCATGCCATCAATTCGATCCAGCGGTGTTCCTTCCAGACCTATTACTTTGAAATAACCCCACTGTTGAGGATCTGCACCAAATAGCTGAGCTATATGGCCACCCCAGCGAGTAAACTCACCCGTCACTGCCCAAAATGTGCCGGTTAAGCCAAAATAGTAAGTAGAAAGAATACCTGCCGCAATAACCGCAGGGAGAGGTGCCCAGAACTTTATCAGATACTGGGTTTTAAAATCTTGCCAACGCATAGATTTCTTATCCTTGAAAAAATTATTTTAAATAAATAATTGTTCTCAATAGTGATAAATCAATCTTAATCAGGAACAGTATCAGCACTTGCCAGCCAGAAGGCGACAAACAAGATAAGAATTGATGTATTGCAGTATTAAGTAACGAACAGGCGCTGAGCTATTAGCATCAGAGCCGCGTTATTTTACCCAATAACATGTAAAAAAACCGTGATATTTTTGTGTCATCACACAAAGTTTATAGCAATAAAAAAACGGCACTATGGCCGTTTTTTTATTCTTATCACTGTAATAATTATTTCAGCAACTCAGCAACTCAGCAACTTTTGGCGTGAAGTAATCAACGTTCAGGTAGTGCTCCTGACCCATAAGTTGACCACTGCCATACCAGTTAATGCCACCCAATCTCAGGCTCAAACCATTAATGTCATAGTTAAATACATAACCATTTGAACTGGTGAAAGTAAATTGATTGTTCTGCATTTGTAACAAGTTGAAATTCAAACCATTATGGAAATAGGCCTGAACGCGCTCCATATATACCGGTGCTAATAAACCAAACAGACGAGAGATTTCAGTACGGTAAGCTTCAACTGTTAGATTGTCTGGCAAAATGCGAGCAATCAAAGCAAACACATCAACGTTAGCTAAAGCAACCGCCAGCTTAGTGGTTAATGACGCATTCAGTCTTTCCTGGTTAATCGAGAATTCTTGTTTATCCTCTTTATTATCATCAGATTTTTCTGTCGCAGGCTCCAGGAATTCAGCAAAATTAGGCGGGATTAATACTGTTGAAGCAATATACGCAGCACATGCTGCATCTTGCTCAGGACGACGTTCGCCAACAAACAACGAGAATGCCTTATCATTAGAGGTATCAATAACATTTTCTTTTAAATAGTTTGCCGCTTCTTCCGCTGTTTTTTCACCACGAACTAATGCACATAATACGTTCATATGTCCATCATGACGTCCACCTGCAAAGGTCGGTGCTGAAGCTAAAACAGTGCTTTGAATAATAGGTAATGCCGGAATAGGTAAAACGTTTGTTGCTGTATTCATGTGTTAATTATCCGTAAATTAAAAACAAATTAAATAAAACCTTTCACCTCATTATATGCAGGAGTCGGGTTAATATCAGATTAAATCCATTAATAATGACAATAGGTGAATGCTCCTGTTTATATAATAGCATAATAAAAAAAAGCACCTGATGAGAGTACTCACAGGTGCTTTTTATGTAATCTTTAATGAATAAGGGCTTACAAACCTTTACCCATATTTCTTACATCTTATTCGTTACCAGAATATGAACGGCGACGTGAAGCGCTATTGCCACCCTCACGGCTACCAGATTCACGGCGTGGACCACGAGATTGACCATCACGACCACGACCCGCACCACCGTTACCAGAGGAACGACGTTCGCCATTAAAAGGACGACGCTCACCACCACCAGCAGGAGCACCATCACGGCGGCCACCGCCACCACGACGAGGTTCACTGGCAGGTGCATCACCCATCAGTTGCATATTTAATGGCTTATTCAGTACCCGAGTTTTAGTGAAGTGCTGTAACAGCTCTCCAGGCATACCTTTTGGCAACTCGATGGTTGAATGAGTGGCGTACAATTTAATGTTACCAATGTAACGGCTGCTGATATCACCTTCGTTGGCAATAGCACCAACGATATGGCGAACTTCAACACCATCATCACGACCCACTTCAATACGGTACATATCCATCTCGCCAACGTCACGACGTTCACGACGTGCTGGAGCTTCACGATTATTGTCACGCTCGCGACGGCCAAAACGGTCGTTGCTGCCACGATCGTCACGATCGCGCATTTCACGACGTGGACGGCGGTCAACTGGCGCATCCGGTGGCAGAATCAATGGGCGTTCACCCTGAGCCATCTTCAGCAGTGCAGCTGCCAGAGTCTCAATATCCTGCTCTTCTGCTGGCTGCAATTTAGCCAACAGCGCACGGTATTGATCCAAATCGCTGCTTTCCAGTTGCTGGCTAACGCGAGTAGCAAACTTCTCTAAACGGCGCTTGCTCAGCAGATCGCCTGAAGGCAAATCAACTTCAGGAATGGTAATTCTCATCGTACGTTCAATGTTGCGCAGTAAGCGACGCTCACGGTTCTCAACGAACAGCAATGCACGACCTGCACGACCTGCACGACCGGTACGGCCGATACGGTGAACATAAGACTCTGAATCCATCGGGATATCATAGTTTACTACCAGGCTGATACGCTCAACGTCCAGACCACGCGCAGCAACGTCAGTTGCAATCAGAATATCCAGACGACCATTCTTCAGACGTTCCAGAGTTTGTTCACGCAGAGCCTGATTCATATCACCGTTTAACGCAGCGCTGTTATAACCACTGCGCTCTAATGCTTCAGCAACTTCCAGCGTGGCATTTTTGGTACGAACAAAGATAATTGCCGCATCAAAATCTTCTGCTTCCAGGAAACGAACCAGCGCTTCGTTTTTACGCATACCGTATACCGTCCAGTAGCTCTGGCTGATATCTGGCGTATTCACTACGCTGGACTGAATGCGAACTTCCTGTGGATCCTTCATGAAACGACGGGTAATACGACGAATCGCTTCCGGCATGGTAGCAGAGAACAGAGCGGTCTGATGTTCAGCCGGGATCTGCGCCATGATGGTTTCAACGTCTTCGATGAAGCCCATACGCAACATTTCGTCGGCTTCATCCAGCACTAAACCTTTCAGTTTAGATAAATCTAATGTGCCGCGCTTCAGGTGATCTAACAGACGACCTGGGGTTCCCACTACAATTTGTGGACCCTGACGTAAAGCACGTAACTGCACGTCATAGCGCTGGCCACCGTACAGAGCAACAACACGAACACCCGACATATTTTTAGCATATTCAGTACAGGCTTCTGCTACCTGAACCGCTAATTCACGGGTTGGAGCCAATACCAGAACCTGCGGGCAGGCCATATCGGCTTGAATATTGTTAAGAAACGGCAATGCGAATGCCGCTGTTTTACCGCTACCGGTTTGCGCCATGCCTAATACATCGCGACCTTCCAGCAGGTGTGGAATACAAGCCGACTGAATCGGGGATGGTTTTTCATATCCCATATCGGTCAATGCTTTTAATAAAGGTGCTGATAAGCCTAAATCAGCAAAAGAGGTTTCTATCTCAGACATGTACACGTGCCTCACTAAAAATGGCGGCCAGTCTACATACCTTATTGAGAAAATACTCAGTCATTTTCATTTAAAAGTGTGAACCAGCTCAAATTAGATTAAAAAACGAACAGAAAAACCGCCCTTGTTTATCCTTAAGACACGCAAGGCCGCTTTGACTTAATCGTCAGTCTATTTTTTATCCGATTCTGATAGGTCGTCTTGCTCTAGCCCGAACAAGGCTAATTCCAACAGTGCATAGCGGTGCTCAACAAAGTTATGTACGTTATTGGCAACCGTCAGTTTGAACAACGCCACGGCGGTGTTCTTGTCCCCCAGACTCAGGTAGTGTTTACCTAAATAGAAGTCAGTTTCACTGAGATGCTCAGCGAGCGAAGTGTTATCCGTTGCTTCTGCCTGTAAACGGTTAACCAGCGTTTTTTCGCTGATATCACCCAGGTAGAACTCCACAATATTCCAGCCCCACTCTCCTCGTTCAGCCTTAGCATAACGCTCTTTAAGAGCTTTTTTTGCTTTGCCTGAATCAATCTCTTTTTCAGCTAAATACAGCCACAGAGATCGGAAAGGATCGTTAGGGTCGTCATGATAAAACGCCAGCAGATCATCCTGCGCTAAAATGTAGCGACCGCCATAATACAAGGCAATCCCTCGGTTTAAACGCGCGTAGTTATAAGTTGGATCAAGCTCTAATACAGAATCAAACGCATCATAAGCAGCATCAAAGTTGCCGCCCTGCGTCAGATATATTCCTAAGTAATTGAATGCCTCTGGAATATCAGGACGAATCATTAACGCTTGCGAAAAGTCATTACGTGCCAGTGCCCGCAGCCCAAGACTGTCGAACAATACGCCACGCTCATACAATAGCTGCGCTCTTTCATCACCTGATAAGACCTGACTCGCAAGAATTTGTTCCATGCGGGCCAGCATCACTTCCTGTTGCAGCGTTGGCTGCAATGGAATTGCCAAAACGCCATATTTACGCCCTTCAAGGCTGCTACATCCTGTTAACAGAATGGCTGTTGCAACAATGTAGCACCAGCGCAAAATAGGCTTCATTTCAACTCCCGGAGACAAACATGGGATAGGTATCCTACCATCCACTTGCTTTTACACAAGAACTCCCTGTCCCAGTCATACACATGGTGACTTGTCATTATACAACAACAAGACACCATGTAATTAATTACAGTAATAATAAATATTACCGTTATTGCTCTTCAGATGCTGCTGGAGTGTCTTGACTCGGTGCAGTCGCTTCTTTAATGCTTAAGCGAATACGACCTTGACGATCAACTTCCATCACTTTCACCTGAACTTCCTGACCCATTTGCAGGTAATCTGATACTTTCTCTACACGCTTATCAGCAATTTGAGATATATGAACCAGACCTTCTTTACCGCCAACGATGGATACGAAAGCACCAAAGTCAACAATACGGGTCACTTTACCGGCATAAATACGGTTAACTTCAACGTCAGCCGTGATCTCTTCAATGCGGCGAATAGCATGTTTCGCTTTATCACCATCAACTGCTGCGATCTTCACGGTACCGTCATCTTCGATTTCGATAGTAGTGCCGGTTTCTTCAGTCAGAGCACGAATTACTGCACCACCTTTACCAATAACATCCTTGATTTTCTCAGGATTGATCTTGATGGTATGAATACGTGGAGCAAACTCAGAAATATCACCACGAGGAGCAGAAATAGCCTGTTCCATCACGCCAAGAATGTGCAGACGAGCACCTTTAGCCTGATTCAGAGCCACTTTCATGATCTCACGAGTAATACCTTCAATTTTAATATCCATCTGCAGAGCAGAGATACCCTCGCGGCTACCGGCTACTTTAAAGTCCATATCACCTAAGTGATCTTCATCACCCAGAATATCTGACAGAACAACAAAGCTTTCATCATCTTTCACCAGACCCATTGCAATACCGGCAACGGCGGCTTTAATTGGCACACCTGCATCCATCAGTGCTAATGAAGCACCACAAACAGAAGCCATTGAAGATGAACCGTTAGATTCAGTAATTTCTGATACTACGCGAACGGTATATGGGAATTCAGTCTGGTCAGGCATCACCGCTAATACGCCGCGCTTCGCCAGTCGACCGTGACCAATCTCACGACGTTTCGGTGAACCAACCATGCCGGTTTCACCTACAGAGTATGGAGGGAAGTTATAGTGGAACAGGAAGCTGTCAGTACGCTCACCGGTCAGCTCATCAATGTTTTGTGCATCACGGGCAGTACCCAGAGTTGCCACAACCAGAGCCTGAGTTTCACCACGGGTGAACAGCGCAGAACCATGGGTGCGTGGTAATACGCCAGTGCGTACATCCAGACCACGAATCATATCTTTTTCACGACCATCGATACGTGGCTCACCGCGTAATACGCGACTACGAACAACGTTTTTCTCGATGCTGCTCAGCATATCGCCGATTTCGCTTTGGTTTAAGTCTGCATCCTGAGCTAACAGAGCAGCCACTACGTCCGCTTTAATCACGTCGATTTGAGCATAACGATCTTGTTTATCAGTAATACGGTAAGCATCACCTAAACGGGCAGAAGCTAAAGCTTCAACCTGAGCATACAGCACCTGATTAGTTTCAGGTGCTTGCCATTCCCACTTAGCTTTACCCGCTTCTGCTGCCAGTGCATTGATGTTATCAATCACAACTTGTTGTTGCTCATGACCAAACATAACTGCACCCAGCATTTGTTCTTCGCTCAGTAACTCTGCTTCTGATTCAACCATCAGTACTGCGCTTTGAGTACCTGCAACTACCAGATCCAGACGGCTCTCTTTCAGCTCATCGGTAGTTGGGTTCAGAACATATTGATCGTTAATAAAACCAACACGTGCAGCACCAATTGGGCCGTTGAATGGAATACCTGACAGCACTAATGCTGCGGAAGTACCAATCATTGCCACGATATCAGGGCTAACCTGTGGGTTTACAGAAACTACGGTTGCGATAACCTGAACTTCATTCAGGAAACCTTCCGGGAACAGAGGGCGAATTGGACGGTCAATCAGACGAGCGATCAGTGTTTCACCTTCGCTAGGACGACCTTCACGACGGAAAAAACCACCAGGGATACGACCAGCAGCGTAAGTACGCTCTTGATAGTTAACGGTTAATGGGAAGAAGGATTGACCTTCTTTGGCTTTTTTCGCGCCCACTACGGTCACAAATACTGCGGTGTCATCAACGTTTACCATCACAGCAGCCGTTGCCTGACGAGCCATCATACCGGTTTCTAACGTCACGGTATGTTGACCATACTTAAATTTACGAACAATCGGATTTAGCAAGCTATTTTCCTTTATTTTCATACGAGTCCATCAAGCATTTGCTTCAACAGACTAATTTTAACTTTCTTCTAACTGCATCCTCGCGACTAATGAAAGTCCTGATTTAACAAAGCGTTAGTTAAAGAAACAACCACAACTCTATCAATACTTTCATTAGCCGCGCGAAACGCTGCACCAGAAGGCCCAAAAAACTAACGTTCTATAATACTGCTATTTCTCATCTAATCCTAGAAGAAAGGGGCCACATTTGGCCCCTTTCTCCTGAAACTCATCGACTTAGCGACGCAGACCCAGACTTGCAATCAGTTGAGTATAACGTGAGCTGTCTTTACGCTTCAGATAGTCCAGCAACTTACGACGCTGAGAAACCATACGCAGCAGACCACGACGACTGTGGTGATCTTTTTTGTGCTCGGAGAAATGGCCTTGCAGGTGGTTAATTTGTGCAGTCAGCAGGGCTACCTGAACTTCTGGTGAACCACTGTCGTTTGCGCCACGACCATACTCAGCAACAATTTTAGCTTTCGCTTCAACACTTAGAGACATTATAGAACTCCAACTCTTAGATATAAATAAAACAGGCGCCGATCTCTAATTCAGCCACCCAATGCATAAGCCGACATATACTACTCCCCACTCTGCCATATAGCAAGCCAGCGAACGGGTCAGCCTGTAAAAATTATTTAACAAACCTCAATAACCATTAACGATGGCCATTGAGAACATTTCATATTCCCACCTAACCATTAGCTACCTAATGAGTTTTATGGAAAAGAGTGGGATATTATATCAAAAACGCACAAATCCTCTTTTCATAAAATCCCTTGGCGAGTATGATTATCGTTCCTCAATCCCCCGCTACATTTGATTTTCTGGGTGCTGAGGGCCTTGGCTAAAATAATTTTTTGAATATATGGATTTGGTCAATACTTTATAGACCATAAACTCCCTAAGGAAAGAGAAACATACTATGACTCAACAAGACCATAACCCTTACACACCACCAGAATCTAACGTCGAAGACGTTGCAGTGGTACTTGATAAAACGGGTGAAACCTTTATCCCTGGTGGTCAGGCTGTTCCTGCCGGTGAAGGTGTGAACTGGATTACTCAAGCCTGGAACTTCATGAAACCTAAATTAGGTATGTGGGTTGTTCTGGGTATTGTCCTGTTCGTAATTCTGATGATTATCAGTTTTATTCCATTCCTGAACATTTTAACTGCCGTTATCATGCCAATTTTTGTTGGTGGCATCATTGCTATCTGTGAAAAACAACGTATGACGGGTGAAGTTGACCTTGGCCTGCTGTTCTCTGGTTTCCAAAAGAATCTGGGTTCACTGCTGGGTGTTGGCGCTATCATGTTCGGTATCATGATTCTGGCTATTATTGTGATGTTCGTTGTTGGCGGTAGCGCTATGCTGGCAATGGCAGTGGGTTCACAAGCGGGTGGCGATCCTTCAATGGCAATGGCTGGCGCAAGCGGCGGTATGATGTTCCTGGCCTTCCTGTTAATGATGGTTATCTATCTGGTTGGTTATGCATTAACCTGGTTTGCTCCTGCATTAATCGTTGTTCACAACCTGCCTTTAGGTCAGGCTGTTTCTATGAGCCTGTCTGCTGTTAAAAAGAACATTGTTCCCGGCCTGCTGTTCTTCCTGGTAATGGGTATCATTATGTTCGTTTCAGCCTTACCTTTTGGTTTAGGTCTGTTAATCACCATGCCTCTGTTCCTTGTTACTTACTACACGACTTACCGTAGTCTGTTTATCGCTAAGTAATTTTCAGAGATAAAGCCGGGCTCCGCCCGGCTTTAATATATGATGCTTGATACAGTTCGTGACATTACCACGCCGGAGCTGATTGAGATCCGATTGCACCCTGCCGGATTCCTGCCCCGCGGCTTTGCTTTTTTTATTGATACCATCCTGCGCTGGCTTTTAATGCTACTTATCGCAATCCCCTCTATGTTTATTGGCGATTTGGGTGTTGGGCTCTTTCTGATTTCAATTTTTCTTATTGAATGGTTTTACCCGGTCTTTTTCGAAGTGGTATTTAAAGGAAAGACACCTGGTAAACGCCTTGTTGGCTTAAAAGTACTTAATGACAATGGGACACCGGTTAGTCTGAGTGCTTCTATCATTCGTAATTTTCTACGTTTCGCTGATTTCTTCCCGCTTTTCTATTTGTTTGGCCTGATCGCTATGCTGACCAATAAAGAGTTTCGCCGTTTAGGCGATATTGTGGCGGGTACGATAGTGGTTTATACCGAACCCGCAGCCAGACGCTTTAGTGTGCCAGAAGCCATGCCGGTTCCTCCTGATTTTCCATTATCGCGCGATACTCAAAAAACTATTGTCTCTTTTGCTGAACGTTCGGTAGGTTTAACTAAGCCAAGGCAGGAAGAGCTGGCGGCCTTGCTACCGCAATTATCACAAACAATGCACCCGCAAGAACCTCAGGGTGCAGCACGCCTTATCAGCCTTGCTAACTTTTTGATAGGACGCAAATCATGAAGCAGGAACGCTTCGAGGCATTACATCAGGCGGAATGGGAAGCCTTTGAAAACTGGTTAGGTCACCATCTGAGAATTATAAAACATCAGGATGGAACAGTATCTCAGCCGCCTTTTGCTAACCATGAGATGCCGCAACGCTACCGAAATCTTTGTCAACATTTGGCTATCGCCCGCGATCGCGGTTATAGCCTGTTGCTGGTTGAACGGCTACATAATTTGGTCCAATCAGGGCACGACATCTTATATCGAGCCAACAGTGGTATCAGTGGCCGAATGCTCAATTATATTGCCGGTGGGTTTGCTGCCGATCTGCGTGCCAACCTTCGTTGGGTACTTCTTTCTACCCTTCTTATTATCGGGCCGTGGATCGTTATGATGGCGGTAATTCGCCTGTGGCCTGATTTTATCTACGTGGTTATTGCTCCTGATGATATTCATCAGATGGATGAAATGTACAACGGCGATGATGCCTTTGACTATGGAGCAAGTATCCTGCGTGATTCTGGTTCTAACTGGAAGATGTTTGGATTCTACATTTATAACAATATCAGCATTGCTTTCCGGGCTTTTGCCGGTGGTCTATTGGCCGGTTTAGGCACAGTATATACGCTGGTATTTAATGGTATTCATATGGGTGCCATTGAGGCCAGACTGGTCAATATTGGTGCCGGGCGTAACTTCTATTCGTTTGTTCTTGGTCATACCGCGTTTGAAATTGGTGGAATAATTATTTCAGGTGCGGCCGGATTAAAGCTGGGCTGGAGTTTAATTATGCCAGGTCGACTGAGTCGCCCTGATTCATTGAAAACTACGGCGCGTTCAGTGCTGGGACTGATTTGCGGTAGCGGCATTATGTTACTGATTGCTGCTATGATTGAAGCATTCTGGTCGCCACATAATTTCCCTCTACCGATAAAAATTGCTGGCGGTGTCATTACGCTGCTTCTGCTGCTTGGCTACTTTATTTTTACAGGGCGCCGCCATGCAGCTTGATCGTTTAGCTATTGTGCTACGTACCAGACCAGCCAATGAAGCCATTGATTTAGGCGTTCGTATGGCGATGCATTGGTTCAAGCCTCTCTATATTGCGTGGTTATGCTTTTCGTTACCAGTGATTGGACTGTTGTTTGGTTTGTCCTATTGGGCAGAGTTTAGTTATACCGCTATTTATCTGCTGATTTGGTGGATAAAACCGATGCTCGACCGTATGGCTCTATTTGTCATTAGCAGGGCGGTTTTCGGTTCTGCCCCAACATTACGTCAAAGCATAAAGGCGATCCCTACTTTACTGTTCAAAACCCGGCTAATTCGGGCATTAACCTGGGCCCGTTTCTCACCCTATCGTTCACTGACGCTACCGGTTGATGTGCTTGAAGGTGTTAAAGGCCGTAACGCCAGAATAAGACGTAAAGCGATATCAAACTACATTGGTATTAATGCTGCGGTATTAACGCTGTTTGGCTTTGTGGTTGAAAAAGTTTTTCCGGTTTGTGCCATCGCCTTCGTGGCCATGATATCGATTGATAACAATAGCTATAGCGACGATCTGCTAAAAGACTTATGGTTCAACAATGTTAGTTACCATTCACTAATGGCATTGGGATTCTATATTTTAGGTATCTTATTGTGGGAACCTATTTATGTCGCCGCTGGTTTTTCACTTTATCTAAAAAGACGCAGTGATATCGAAGCATGGGATATTGAACTGGAATTTCGCAAAATAGAAAAGCGGAGTCGTATTACTTCATCAACTCTGTTTAGTGCTCTGCTGCTTGTTCTGACCATTGGCATATCTGGCTATTCTCCCCATAGTTACGCCGATCAGGACGTTTCCGCTACCCGGCAAGAAACCATTACCAACGCGCCTGAAAAATTACAACAAATACTGAAACAACCGGAGTACGGCGGCAAAGAAGTCAGAAAGCGTCTGAAGTTTATGCAAGAAAAAAAGGTGAAAAAGCCCAATAAGAAACCGGATTTCTCACCGCCTCCCGTTTCAGCCAATCCTAACAGTGCCTTAATGGCATTGACGGGTGCTGGTCAATGGATGCTTTGGGGGATTCTGGCTTTGGTGGTTATCGCTATTGCCTATTTTATTATTATTCGATTACCTGATATTCGCGGACAAAAAGGCCAAAAAATGGCCCCTCCGGCACAAATTGCCGGCCTGGATATTCAGCCAGAATCTCTGCCTGAGAATATCGCAGAAGTTGCTCTGTCGATGATTCATGCTGGCGATTTGCGATCTGCCCTCAGCCTGCTATTTCGCGGTTCGCTCTCGGTTCTTGCCCATCGGGATCGGGTGATGTTCCGTTCTTCAGATACCGAGCAAGACTGTATCCGTTTAGTCAAACGAGCGGAACTGAACAGTGCAGCTTTCTTTATTAAATTAACTCAGCTTTGGCTGGCACAAGCTTACGCGCACCGTTCACCTGATATCTCCAAATTAGAACAGCTTTGCCGGGAGTGGCCAACTCACTACGATCACCAATCTCAGTGGGAGGCCAGTTAATCATGTCAACGGACAATGTGAAAAAGAGCAGCAACCCATGGCTGATTTTGGGGATTATATTCGCCGTTATCGCCGGGCTGGCAATTTACTACTATCAGCAACTAGAGTGGGAAGAAAAAGAAGTTACCACACCACCCAGTTGGAAAGTTATTGCCAATAACTACTACACTGCAGAGCAACTACTCAGCAAGTCTGGCTATCAGGTTAAAACCGTTGGTGATTCGCTGTCATTGAATAAGTTACCGGCTAAATCAACCTTAGTGTTATTCAATCCTGATGGCTTACTTAAAGAACCCACGCAAAAAACGAAATTGATGGACTGGGTTAGTCAAGGCGGCCACCTGATCATTTCACCCCTTGAAGATAAAAACAGCATCGACCTGCAGGAGCTGTTTGATATTTATCTGAAAGATGAGTGTGATGACGATGATAAATGCGAAACCACAAAAGCGCCGGTTGAGCTGGTTACGGTTACATTACCTGAAAAAGAAACAGAGAATGATACGCCAGCCAAAAAGCGAGATGGGGTGCCAATCGTTTTTGAAAAAGACAAAATGGTAGCTGATGTCGCTGACACGCCTCGTTTTTACGTAGACTGGAAAACCACAGAAAACGTTCCGGAATCAACCAAAAGCGAATGGGATATTATCAGTCGTTTTCAGTTTGAACAGGGTTGGGTTACGGTTGTTCCACTCAAGCTGTTTAGTAATAGCAATATTAAGCAATATGACCATGCCAAACTCTGGCTACATGTTGCCACCTTGCCAGACAGAAACGACACCCTCTATCTGGTTCGTTATGCCACTTTACCAAACCTGATGAGTTGGCTGGTTGAACATGCGCTTTACACATTACTGGCATTTGGGCTTTGTATCTTACTGGTGTTGTGGCGCTATATTCCGCGTTTTGGTGCACTTATCCCTACGCCACCGCCAGCCCACCCCAGCCTTACCGAACATTTAAGGGCCGTCGCTGATTTCCATTTGCATAATTACGACTATGAACGGCTGGTCGCCCCATTGAGGGAAGAGGTGTTACGCCTGCTTCAACCATTACGCATTCAGTATCCAGGCAGACGTAGTGATGCCCAACTTATTGAACATATTACTCATTATGACATCGGGCTTATTACTCAGGCGATGGAAGGGGAAGTTCAGCATCTGAACCAATTTACCCAGTCGACCCAAACCCTGTGCCTGCTGATTGACCGATTAAACTCACTGCAAAGCAGTTCGAGTAGGAGACTAAACTATGGAATTTAACTCAACGGATAGCTATTTTTCACCATCCGCTCCGGTACCCACTATCCCGACTACTCCTCAGGATGCAACGGATATTGTTCTGCGTATTCAGGAACAAATTCGTAAAGTATTTATCGGTCAGGATCATGTTGTAGAACAGATTCTTTGCGCTCTATTAGCTGGCGGCCATGTGCTGCTGGAAGGCGTTCCGGGGCTGGGGAAAACGTTACTGGCTAAAGCACTGGCCCAAGCCTGTAGCTGCCACTCGTCACGTATTCAGTTTACTCCAGACTTAATGCCAGCTGACGTTACCGGTCATATGTTTTATGACATGAAAGCATCTGAATTTGTGGTACGCCGTGGCCCCGTATTTACCAACCTGATGTTGGCGGATGAAATTAACCGTGCTCCAGCAAAAACCCAGGCCGCGTTGCTGGAAGTTATGCAAGAAGGTCAGGTGACCATTGAAGGAGAAACGGCCCAGCTGTCACCGCCTTTTTTAGTTATTGCCACACAAAACCCGATCGAACAGGACGGAACCTACGCCTTGCCGGAAGCTCAGTTAGACAGATTTTTACTTCATGTGATGTTTGACTACCCTACTGAGCAGGAAGAGCTGGCATTAGTTGCCGCCAGTACCTTTGAGCGCGTAGGCGATCGTCTGGACGTTGATAAAATCGAAGCGGTTGCCAGCCCGGAAATGATTGTTGCCTTACAAAAAATTACTGCCAGTATTCGGGTTGATGATAGCGTATTAAACTATGCATTAAGCATTGTCAGAACAACGCGTAACTGGCCAGGTATCAGTACTGGAGCTGGCCCACGCGGCGGTATCGCACTGATTCGCTCAGCCCGAGCCAGCGCCATATTGGCAGGTCGCGACTTTGTCACACCTGATGATGTGAAACAACAGGCAATACCAACATTACGCCATCGTATTGCCCTTTCACCTGATGCTGAAATTGAAGGACTGACAGAAGAGCACATTCTCAATCGCCTGTTAGACCAAATTGAGGCTCCACGCAGATGATTCTGCCTTCTAACCGGCTATTAGTGCTTGGAGGTCTTTGGTTCTGTGGGTCAATACCCGCAGCGATTGTACCTTCCCTGTTTCCGGTCTGGCTAATAGGTGGCGCAGCACTTTTACTGCTGATTACGCTGGACGCAATCGGTTTATATCGGCAGCCGTTGCCTGTTATTGAACGCGAAGTTGCGGGCAGTCTGCCGCAAACCATTTGGCGAAACGTGACCTTATATGTCACTTCGCAGGTATCCGTACGTCAAAAAATTCAATTAAAAGATAGCCCGCCGGAAAAGTGTGAATACGATGACAGAACCATTCATCTGATGCTTACCCCACCACAAGTTTCTCAGGTTGTTTACCGCATCAAACCGCTAATGCGGGGCGATTTATGGTTTGGTCACGTTCACCTGCGTCTGTTTTCCCCTTTGCAGCTATGGCAACGTCAGGCATTGGTTGGCTCAACACAAAAAGTCAGTGTTTTTCCAAACTTTGCACCAATAACCCAAATGGCACTGCAAACTACCATTACTCAGGCAGGTATGGGATTTCATAAATTCCGTAAACGAGGTCAGGGTATGGAGTTTGAACAACTGCGTGAATATCGTAGTGGTGATGCTATGCGGCAAATAGACTGGAAGGCCACAACCCGAATGAGAAAAATGATCTCTCGGGAATATCAGGACGAGCGCAATCAGCGCATTATTATGATGCTGGACTGTGGACGCCGTATGGGCGCCAGTGAAGGCGAATTAATGCATTTTGACCATGCTCTAAACGCCGTATTACTACTCTCTTATGTTGGGCTACGCTATGGCGACTCAGTAGGGTTAATAACTCTGGGTGGCCCGGAACGCTATTTACCACCGGTTCGCTCGGTTAACGCGATTAACCGAGTCCTGCATGAGGTGTACGATCTGCAACCGACGTTGTCCAGTAGCGATTTTGAAGTCGCAGCCCAATCTCTAATTACCCGGGAACGTAAGCGTTCACTGGTAGTTATGTTTACCAACTTAAGAGATGAAGATGAGCAAAGCCTGCTGGCATCGGTGAAACTGCTAAGTAAACGCCATCTGGTGTTAGTTGCCAGCCTGCGGGAAACCGAGCTGGATGATGCAGCTTCAATGTCGATTAATAATCAGCAGGATGCTGCTCTGCGTGCCGCAGCTGCCAGCTATCAGTCTAAGCGTCAGGCGGTATTAACGCGATTACGTAGTGCCGGGGTACTTTGTCTGGATGTTCAGCCGCAGCAGTTGGCGGTTGAGAGTGTGAATAGGTATCTGGCGATTAAGGCGGCGGGACAACTATAGTGGGAATTATGTGGTTGATGGTTCCACTTTAAATTAGCTTTTGAGAATATTTCGGCCGTAAAAGCAAAGTACTTATATTAACTTCGTGCTCGGCCGGAAGACCGTTTGTACTTAGCATCAGAGTGCTTCGGGCCTAGCCCGCCTAGGGGCCGTTACAAAACACCTTCGGTGTTTTGCCCTTCGGGCCAGCGTTCGTCCTTCCCGACAATTGGCTCAAACCGAACTTTATTCTCAATACAAAATGATAATATATGAATCTACAGTACCAGCAAATTCAAACTGAGGGAGAGACCGCTGTTGGGGTCGTAGCAGCTTTAGCTGCCGGAGCGCCCCTAAGCGGGCTAGGCCCGAAGCGCACCAGAATAGAGTACAGACGGTCTTCCGGTCGAGCACTTTAGTGATATAGGCACTTTGCTTCTACGACCGGAATATACTCAGTAGTCAATTTCTTAGGTTTATCAATAAAAAGACTACTCAACCGGGTTTTCAACTACCAAACGGCGGGGGGCTACACGGCCGTCGTCGTCGATTTGGCCGACGCCGATAAATTCACGTTCATCGCCTACGGTAATGCGCACCAGTCCGCTGCGTGGTGCGCCAGCGGCTTGTACTGCTTGCCCTTGTTTAACGTATACGCCCATGACTGGCAGTAAGTTAACTTCCGGGAAATCAGCAACGGCGCTGTCCATTGGTAATAATAGTGGATCTAAATCTTCCGCCGGAGCGCGTTCTTCAGCCTGAGCGTTATTAACAATTTGCTCAAGCTGAGTTAGCGTTACCATTCGTTCGGTTGGATAGTCTGCCACATTCAATCGACGCAGATAAATCACATGAGCACCACAGCCCAATAGTTCACCTAAATCGTCAACGATGGTGCGGATATAGGTACCTTTGGAACAATGAATTTCCAGTTCCAGCTCATTGCCTTCCCAGCGAATGAATTTCAGCTCATATACCGTAATTTTTCGGGATTCGCGTGGTACTTCAATACCCTGACGGGCATATTCATATAATGGTCGCCCCTGATATTTCAATGCAGAATACATTGATGGGATCTGGTCTGATTCACCTCGAAAAGTTTCCAGAGCACCATCAAGCTGAACCTGAGTAAAGCTAACCGGACGCTCAGAAATAATAGCGCCATCAGAATCGGAGGTATCGGTTCTTTGTCCTAACCGTGCAATCACTCGATAACGTTTATCAGCATCCAATAAGAACTGGGAGAACTTGGTGGCCTCTCCCAGACAGATTGGCAACATACCCGTCGCCAGTGGATCCAGCGCACCGGTATGTCCCGCTTTGTTGGCGTTAAAGATACGTTTTACTTTCTGCAAGACATCGTTCGAGCCTATGCCCGTCGGCTTATCCAGCAGCAGAACACCATGTATATCGCGACCGCGACGACGAGGACGTCCCATTACTCTTTTTCCTCATCCTCACCGGCAGCAGCACGGCGCTCGGCATCGTTCTTCACTACACTGGTAACCAGGTTTGACATACGCATACCTTCCACCAGTGAATTATCATAAGCAAAGGTCAGCTCAGGAATAACTCGCAGGCGCATTGCCTTTCCTAGCAGTGAACGGATAAAACCAGATGCATCCTGCAATGCTTTCAGACCGCCAGCAATGGCATCTTCATCATTGTCATTAAGGAAAGTCACGAATACTTTGGCGTAGGCCAGATCGCGTGAAAGTTCTACACCAGAAACCGTTGCCATTCCAATGCGCGGATCTTTAACTTCGCGCTGTAAAATGATGGCAATCTCTTTTTGCATCTCCTGAGAAACGCGCTGAGTACGGCTAAATTCTCTTGCCATAAATATAATCTCCAAAACAATGAGGGGGGCGCCAGGCCCCCCAAATGGATACTACTTTAAGCCATCGGAATTAAGCGATAGTACGCTGAATCTCGATAACTTCAAACACTTCAATCAGGTCGCCAACGCGAACATCATTGTAGTTTTTCACGCCGATACCACATTCCATACCGTTACGAACTTCGCTGGCATCATCTTTAAAGCGACGCAGGGATTCCAGCTCGCCTTCATAGATAACCACGTTGTCACGCAATACGCGGATTGGGTTATGACGTTTAACAATACCTTCAGTTACCATACAACCAGCAATGGAACCAAACTTCGGTGAACGGAATACGTCACGCACTTCAGCCAGACCGATGATCTGCTGTTTGTATTCAGGCGCTAACATACCACTCATGGCTTGTTTCACTTCGCCAATCAGGTCATAAATAACTGAGTAATAACGCAGATCCAGATTCTCAGATTCAATAACTTTACGCGCAGAGGCATCAGCACGAACGTTAAAGCCTAAGATGATAGCGTTAGAAGCCGCTGCCAGAGTAGCGTCAGTTTCAGTAATACCGCCTACGCCTGAACCAACAATCTTCACTTTCACTTCATCAGTAGACAGGTTCAGCAGTGATTCACAAATCGCTTCAGTAGAACCCTGAACGTCCGCTTTCAGAACGATATTCAGTTCAGAAACATCACCTTCTTCCATGTTAGCAAACATGTTTTCCAGTTTAGATTTCTGCTGACGAGCCAGTTTCACTTCACGATATTTGCCCTGACGATATAAAGCTACTTCACGCGCTTTCTTCTCATCACGAACTACAGTCGCTTCATCACCGGCTGCAGGAACCGCTGACAGCCCCAGAATCTCTACCGGAATAGACGGGCCCGCTTCATTGATTTCATGACCCACTTCATCACGCATTGCGCGAACACGGCCATATTCGAAACCACAAAGAACGATATCGCCTTTATGCAGTGTACCTTCCTGAACCAGAACCGTTGCCACCGGGCCACGACCTTTATCCAGGAACGATTCAATCACTACGCCGCTCGCCATACCTTCGCGTACTGCTTTCAGCTCCAGAACTTCAGCCTGTAGCAGAATCGCATTCAATAGATCATCAATACCGGTACCCACTTTCGCAGACACTGGAATGAACTGAGTATCGCCGCCCCATTCTTCAGGCAGAACGTTGTGCTGTGACAGTTCGTTCTTAACGCGATCCATATCTGCTTCTGGTTTATCGATTTTGTTTACAGCAACCACTAAAGGAACTTTCGCCGCTTTAGCATGCTGAATAGCTTCGATTGTCTGTGGCATTACGCCATCATCTGCCGCAACCACCAGAACAACGATATCCGTTGCCTGAGCACCACGAGCACGCATTGAAGTAAACGCGGCGTGTCCCGGGGTATCCAGGAAGGTGATCATGCCATTGTCAGTTTCAACGTGGTAAGCACCGATATGCTGGGTAATACCACCCGCTTCGCCGGAGGCTACTTTGGTTGAACGGATATAGTCCAGCAGCGATGTTTTACCGTGGTCTACGTGACCCATGATGGTAACAACTGGTGCACGAGGTTCCAGTGCTGCATTGGTATCACGGTCGCTCATCAGCGCTTCTTCAAGCTCATTTTCACGACGCAGAATAACTTTATGGCCCATCTCCTCAGCAACCAGCTGAGCGGTTTCCTGATCGATAACCTGGTTGATGGTCGCCATGGCACCCAGTTTCATCATGGTTTTAATAACCTGAGAACCTTTAACTGCCATTTTGTTTGCCAACTCAGCAACGGTGATGGTTTCACCAATCACTACGTCACGGTTTACTACCTGAGCCGGTTTATTAAAGCTGTGCTGTAAGGTGCTTGGCTTACGCTTGCCTTTACCACCACGGGTAACGGCGCGAGCTTCTTCACGGTCAGCTTTAGATTCAGAGAGTTTATTCCCTTTCTTCGGCTTACCTGATTTACCACCACGAGCACGGCGATCGCCTTCAACTTTACGATCGTTCTCGTCTTCAGCTTCACGCGCATGATGGGAAGTTGTAACGTGGTAATCTTCAGCCACTTCTTCTTCCACAGATTCAGACGCCCAACGGCCTTCGTTCTCTTCGGCCATCTTGCGCGCTTCTTCCGCTACGCGTTTTGCTTCTTCTTCAACTTTGCGCTGCATTTCTTCTTCAGCTTTACGCTTCAGTTCTGCTGCTTCTGCTTCACGACGGGCTTTTTCCGTCTGGGCTGGTTTTTCAGCCTTTTCTGCAGGTTTATTCGCTGTTGTCGCCACTTTAGCTTTCTCTTCAGCCGCTTTCTTAGCAGCAGCTTCACGCTTAGCTTTCTCTTCAGCTTCGCGTTTCGCCTGCTCTTCTGCAGCACGTTTGGCTTTCTCTTCTGCTTCGCGTTGGGCTAATTCTTCAGCTTCGCGAGCAGCCTGTGCTTCCGCTTCCTGAGCTTCTTGTGAGTCACGGTTTACATAAGTACGCTTTTTACGTACTTCAATCTGGACAGATTTACTTTTGCCACCGGTACTTGGAATACTCAGGGTGCTACGGGTCTTACGTTGCAACGTAAGTTTGCTCGGCGCACCACCATGTTCATGGTTTAAATGCGCCAGCAAGGTCTCTTTTTCCTGCTGGGTCACGGAGTCCGAGGCAGACTTTTTAATACCTGCATCAGCAAACTGCTGTAACAGGCGGTCTACCGGAGTTTGGATCTCTTCGGCCAGCGATTTTATGGTTACTTCTGACATGCTGTTCCTTCCTGCTACAGTGATTACTCTTGATCGCCAAACCAACAAATATTACGTGCGGCCATAATTAACTCACCCGCTTTTTCGCTGGTCAGGCCATCAATATCTGTTAAATCGTCAACACCTTGCTCTGCAAGGTCTTCTAACGTACAAACGCCTTTTGCAGCCAATTTGTACGCCATAGAACGATCAAGATTAGGCAGACCTAATAAATCTTCTGCCGGCTTGTTGTCGCCAAGGCTCTCTTCCTGTGCTAATGCCAGCGTAGTTAACGCATTTTTAGCACGGGTACGTAACGCTTCAATGGTATCTTCATCCAGACCGTCAATTTCTAACAGCTCTTTCACCGGCACATAAGCCAGCTCTTCCAGAGATGAGAAACCTTCCTGTACCAGTACAGTAGCGAAATCTTCATCGATATCCAGATACTTGGTAAAGGCATCGATAGCAGCGTACGTTTCTGCCTGATGTTTTGCATGTAACTCTTCAGTTGTCATTACGTTCAGTTCCCAGCCTGTTAGCTGAGCAGCAAGACGAACGTTTTGACCGTTACGACCAATCGCCTGAGCCAAATTTCCGGCTTCTACAGCGATATCCATGGTATGTCTATCTTCGTCAACGACGATAGAGGCCACGTCTGCGGGGGCCATCGCATTAATCACAAACTGTGCAGGGTTATCATCCCATAACACGATATCGATACGCTCACCGCCCAATTCACCTGAAACAGCCTGTACACGCGCACCGCGCATACCAACACAGGCACCAACCGGATCGATACGCTTATCGTTGGTTTTCACTGCGATTTTCGCACGAGAACCCGGGTCACGAGCGGCGGCTTTAATTTCGATAACTTCTTCGCCAATTTCCGGCACTTCAATGCGGAACAGTTCGATCAGCATTTCCGGGCGTGAACGGCTAATAAACAGCTGAGCACCACGTGCTTCCGGACGGACGATATACAGTACGCCACGAACACGGTCGCCTGGACGGAAGTTTTCGCGCGGTAACATATCTTCACGACCGATAACCGCTTCTGCGTTGTTACCTAAATCGAGAATAATGCTATCGCGGTTAACTTTTTTAACTACACCAGTAACGATTTCGCCTTCGTACTCGCGGAATTGTTCAACCACCATCGCACGCTCAGCTTCACGTACTTTCTGTACGATAACCTGTTTCGCGGTCTGAGTTGTAATGCGGTCAAACGTTACTGATTCAATTTGATCTTCAACGTAATCGCCAACCTGAATTTCAGGTTCATCAAGACGAGCTGCATCTAACGTAATTTCACGTGTAGGTTGCGTAACAGTTTCAACCACCATCCAGCGGCGGAAAGTATCAAAATCACCTGAACGATGATCGATACTTACGCGAACCTCGATTTCTTGCTCATACTTTTTCTTAGTTGCCGTTGCCAGAGCTGTTTCTAGCGCCTCGAAAATTTTCTCACGAGGAAGCGCCTTTTCATTAGAAACCGCTTCAACAACAGCCAGAATCTCTTTATTCATCTAGTTGCCTCATATGAGCTCTAAAAGTGGGGGACCAGATTCGCCTTCTGAATATTGCTCAGAGCGAATACTTCATCTTTACCATCCACATCAAGAGTTATCATTTCACCCTCGACGGATTTAATCTTGCCTGCCCATCTACGACGGTTTTGTACACCCATGCGTAAAGTCAGGGATACGTCTTCATTGATAAAGCGCTCATAGTGAGCCGCTGTGAATAATGGTCTTTCCAGACCCGGAGACGATACCTCCAGGTTATAGGCCGTGGTAATTGGATCTTCAACATCCAGTACCGCACTGACCTGATGACTGACATCGGCGCAATCATCGACATTAATACCGTTTTCGCTGTCAATGTAGATACGCAGTGTCGATTGACGCCCACGGATGAACTCAATACCAACCAGTTCAAAGCCTAATGCTTCCACCGGTGCGCTTATCAACTCTGTCAACTTCTGCTCTAGCGTGGCCAACCCCACCCCCAAGACATAAAAAAAGGGCATAAAGCCCAGTGATTCTGCTGTCTAATAACAAAAAACCCCGATAAGTCGGGGTTTTTTGCAACTGGACCCTGTTACTGAGAAAGCGATTGAGCTGCTGACTCAGAGAGTATCTTTTCAAATACACAACCACAACAAACTGTCGTTGCTCTATTTGAAAATAAACTAGGGAAAATGGTTGCGGGGGCCGGATTTGAACCGACGACCTTCGGGTTATGAGCCCGACGAGCTACCAGGCTGCTCCACCCCGCGTCCGAACGATGCGTATAATACGCTAACCACCTGCAAAACGCAAATGTTCAAAAGGTAATGCTTATGGGGCAGGCCTGAAATACTAATGCGGTTGGTTTAATGATGATAAATATTCACTAACCGGCTTTGCCTGTCTAAATCCAATGACTGCATCTTTTATATTTGCATACGATAACTTAATGACAATATAAACACCTTAGATACGCGGATAATACGGATTCCTCGGGAAGAAATCAAAATTTTATCTATTAGCGCAACACGGCATTTGATTTTAAAAATGGCCAACATGAGCCAGAAGGCAATAAAAACACGCTATTCGATTAATCTGCCATCGCTGCTGTTCAAGTAAACCGGATACTCAACCACTCACCATTCGATTTTAACCGCTTAGCCTTCAGATCAAACCGCTGACTCAAATTGAGATGTTATCCCTTGACGCGGGTCATGATAATGAGACGTCACTATTATATTCCCCCCCTTATTATTAGGGTGGAAATGACATTTGTCCGGATCAGGCAGCGACTTGCTTAAAACGACATATAACCGGGCTAATCACTCAATTTATTACAGATAGGAAGAAAAAGGATACCTCATGAAAAGAGAGGGAATATTAAAACATATCCCATGGATATTGTTGGCGATACTCGGTGCTTCTTGCCTGGGCGTAGTTGCTCTGCGCCGTGGTGAGTCCATCAGTGCCCTGTGGATTATCGTTGCTTCGGTATCGGTTTATCTGGTGGCATATCGCTACTACAGCCTTTATATCGCTTCTAAAGTGATGCAATTGGATCCAAACCGTGCAACCCCAGCCGTGATTAATAATGACGGTCTGAACTACGTACCTACTAACAAAAAAGTACTGTTTGGTCACCATTTTGCCGCCATCGCTGGTGCGGGTCCTTTAGTTGGTCCTGTATTGGCTGCGCAAGTTGGTTATCTGCCAGGTACCCTATGGCTGTTGGCCGGTGTGGTATTAGCAGGTGCAGTACAAGACTTTATGGTACTGTTCATCTCCTCACGCCGTAACGGTGCTTCACTGGGTGAGATCATCAAAAAGGAAATGGGCCCGGTTCCGGGAACTATCGCGCTGTTTGGCTGCTTCCTGATTATGATCATCATTCTGGCGGTACTGGCTCTGATCGTTGTTAAAGCCTTAGCCGAAAGCCCATGGGGCGTATTCACCGTATGTTCTACTGTACCGATTGCGCTGTTTATGGGGATTTACATGCGCTTCTTACGCCCGGGTCGTGTGGGCGAAGTTTCGGTTATCGGTATCGTACTGTTAGTTGCATCCATTTGGTTCGGTGGCGTTATTGCCCATGACCCATACTGGGGCCCTGCTCTGACTTTCAAAGACACCACTATTACCTATACGCTGATTGGTTATGCCTTTATCTCTGCCTTACTGCCTGTATGGTTGATTCTGGCACCGCGCGATTATCTGGCAACTTTCCTGAAAATCGGTGTTATTGTTGGCTTAGCAATTGGTATCGTGATCCTGAACCCGGACCTGAAAATGCCTGCGGTAACGCAGTTTGTTGACGGTACTGGTCCAGTCTGGAAAGGTTCACTGTTCCCATTCCTGTTTATTACTATTGCCTGTGGTGCTGTTTCTGGCTTCCACGCACTAATCTCTTCTGGTACTACACCAAAACTACTGGCTTGCGAAACCGACTCTCGCTTTATCGGTTACGGCGCAATGCTGATGGAATCTTTCGTAGCTATCATGGCGCTGATCGCGGCTTCTATTATTGAGCCAGGTCTGTACTTTGCAATGAATACCCCACCAGCAGCGTTAGGCATCACCATGCCAGACCTGCACAGACTGGGTACTGCAGATGCGCCAATGATCATGGAATCACTACGTGATGTGACTACTCATGCTGCGGCTACCGTTAGTTCATGGGGCTTCGTCATCAGTCCTGAGCAAATCCTGCAAACCGCTAAAGACATCGGTGAACCTTCAGTACTGAACCGTGCTGGTGGTGCTCCAACATTAGCTGTTGGTATTGCACACGTGTTCCATCAGATCATTCCTGCTGCAGACATGGGTTTCTGGTACCACTTCGGTATTTTATTTGAAGCACTTTTCATTCTGACCGCTCTGGATGCCGGTACTCGTTCTGGCCGCTTCATGCTGCAAGACTTGCTGGGTAACTTCGTACCATTCCTGAAGAAAACCGATTCTCTGGTTGCCGGCATTGTCGGTACTGCAGGTTGTGTTGGTCTTTGGGGTTATTTACTGTATCAAGGCGTAGTGGATCCATTAGGCGGCGTGAAGAGCCTGTGGCCTCTGTTCGGTATCTCCAACCAGATGTTAGCAGCTGTAGCGCTGGTTCTGAGTACTGTTGTACTGATTAAGATGAAGCGTACCAAGTACATTTGGGTTACTGTGATTCCAGCGGTTTGGCTGTTGATCATCACCACTTATGCTCTGGGTCTGAAACTGCTGAGCGACAATCCACAGCTTGAAGGCTTCTTCTTCCAGGCTAACACCTATAAGCAGAAGATCGCAGAAGGTGGCGCTAACCTGACGGCACAACAGATTGCAAACATGAACCACATTGTAGTCAACAACTACACTAACGCTGGTTTAAGCATCCTGTTCCTGTTAGTGGTTTACAGCATCATTTTCTACGGTATCAAAACCGCGATGGCTGCTCGTAAGAAACCAGAACGTACCGATCAGGAAACGCCTTTTGTGCCAGTTCCTGAAGGTGGTATTCAGATTTCTTCGCACCACTAATAGACGTAATGAATACGCTGCATAATGTAAATGATGCCGTATTCAGAACAACTTAAGATCTGATATTCATGGGCGCAGCAAACACTGCGCCCATTATCCATCAGGTTTACAGATAATATCTGTAGCGTATTTTCCTGGAGAACAAAATGTTTGGAAATCTCGGTCAGGCTGGTAAATATCTTGGACAAGCAGCACGTATGTTAATCGGTGTACCTGACTATGATAATTACGTTCAACATATAAAGCTCACTCACCCGGACCAAACGCCGATGACTTATGAAGAGTTTTTCCGCGAACGTCAGGATGCCCGCTATGGTGCAGACGGTAAAGGCGGAATGCGCTGCTGCTAATAAACATTAAGGATGCTATATGAAACCCATTGCAGTCACGATCCTGACAGGCTTTTTGGGTGCAGGTAAAACCACACTGTTACGCCATATTCTGAATGAAAATCACGGTTACAAAATCGCCGTTATTGAAAATGAATTTGGTGAAGTACCGATAGACAACACCATCATTAGCGATCGCGCCAGCCGTATTACTACCCTCAGCAACGGCTGCATTTGTTGCAGTAAATCAGATGAATTGGAAAACGCGCTGTTGGATTTGTTAGATGGCGTAGATAAAAATCAGTTGGAATTTGATCGTCTGATTATCGAATGTACCGGTATGGCCGACCCAGGCCCGATTACTCAAGCGTTTTTTGCCCACGAACTTATTTGCCAACGTTTTCTGTTAGATGGCATCCTCACATTAGTTGATGCAGTACATGCCGATCAGCAACTGAACCAGTTTACTATCTCACAGGCCCAAATCGGCTACGCCGATCGTATTTTGCTAACCAAAACCGATGTGGCAACAGATAACGAAGCGCTGATCCAGCGACTACAGCTAATGAATGCTCGTGCCTCTATACATAAAGTGACTCACGGTAATATCGACCTTAGTCTGTTGTTTGATATTGAAGGCTTTGTACTTAATGATAAGTTAAATGTTGCAGCACCAATGCCAATTTTTCGCCGCATACCTCAGCCACAAAATAATATTCAGTCAATAGTCATTTACCACGATCAACCGGTAGAGCTGATGCAAATATCAGAGGTTATGGAAAATCTTTTGGTGAAATTTGCCGACAACTTACTGCGTTATAAAGGAATTTTATTGATAAAAGACGAGCCTCGTCGTTTGTTATTTCAAGGCGTACAACGCCTGTATAACGCTGACTGGGATCGTGAGTGGCTTTCTGATGAAGAACAGAAAAGCACCATGGTATTCATTGGTATCGATTTACCAGAAGAAGAAATTCGAACCAAATTTGCCGAGTTATCAAACTGATAATTATCATCAATAACACCAATTCAAAAACACAAAAAGCCCTGTAAATACCGGGCTTTTTTGTTTTAATTAACAGTATATCAACTTAATTACCATGATAAAAAATCAGCTTATTAAACTGTTTCATATAATAAAATCACACATATTTGAATTGATATTATATAAATATAATTTATGAAAAATAAATAATTTTACTAATATAAATCAAATAAATAGAAGAATTCTCGATAGTGAAATTAAAAAATAACATAATCTCAACAAAATATAACCATTAAAAATTGAATAATACATAAACATCATTGAGTAAAATTAAGTAAATAATGTCGTTATCTATCCAAAGAATAGATAAGAACTATTGATATTTGACCAACATTTATTCTATTATTATAAAAGCGTTGCTATACAGATGAATTAATCACCAACTCAATCTTGTTGTTATAGATAATTCAATGGAAGCCACATAAGGATATGAATTTGATAAATAAAGAATTATTTATAAAACACACCTCCTGCAAACACGTTGAACATGAAATCAAATGAATTGATTTCTATTTCATAATTTATTATTAGCCGACTAATAAGCTAAAGCTAAACAGTTGCGACTCTGACTTTTTAATGAAGCATCATTCCGATTATAGATAAATCTGTGCGGAGGGAGATTATGACTTCATTTTTTACCAGGTCACTTGGATAAATTTTTCTATCGTTGTGGAGAGTATCAGGGATGAAAAAAATCAAAAAAACGGACATCGCCATCTTAGTGATGACCGCATTGTCTATCTATCCTGCTACCAGTAGCGCCTATTTCACCGCAGAGTGGAACAATACTGGCACCGATTATCACGCTGATGAGAGTTGGAATATCAACTACGATGACAGTGAAAAATCGACCACCATCATCGGTAATACTGACCAAACCATTCACGCCCCTATTGATAGTTGGGATTGGTTTAATCCCCATTCTGTAGGTAGAACCGAGAGATATATTGTTGGCAATGCAGGCGGAAACGCCTCTATTATTTTTGAAAAGGCGCCCGACTTTTTCGTCTGGAGCCAGACTGACAGTGAAATCATCATTGGTAGTGGTACCAATAGCGTAGGTGAAGTCACGTTATTAAGTTCCGGTAAAACTTTAGCTCACCAAAACCCAAACTCTCATTCAATGGAGTCAAGAGAGAATGTCACCGTTGGTTCTGACGGCGGAGACGGTAAGTTAAATATTGTTGGTACCGGCTTTGGGGTTAGTGCTGACGCTAAACTGTTTATTGGCGATGGTACAAACTCATCAGGTCAAGTCTCGGTATTAAGCGGCGGGAAACTACTGGGTGGCGGATATTCAGCCTACCTCCCTCCTGATAGTGAAATCTTTGACGAAACAAATATTGGTACCGCACAAGCGATTATTGGATACAACGGCGGCCAGGGAACGCTTATTGTCAACGGTAAAAATAGCGATGGAACAGCAACCAGCCGTGCTGCCCTCCACACAGGTACCATTGTTGGTTCCGGTGCAAACAGCGTTGGGCAAATATTCGTTAGCGATGAAGCTTATATAAACGCCGTCGGATATTACGAAGGCAATGATACGACAACCATAGATGCACTAACACCTGAAAAAGCAGCATTTGTTATTGGCCATAATAGCGGTACCGGTTTTGTCACTATAGATAATGGTACGCTGAATGTTGCTGGCACCATGGGCAAAAAATACTTTGCAGATTATGATGGTGACGGTATTAATGAACATGAAGAGATTCATGCTGAATCTATCATTGGTGAGATCAATGTTGGCTATTCTGGTCAGGGCACCTTAGTGGTTAAAAATCAGGGTACTGTTAATGCGACCCGGATGTATGAATTTGATGCCTATGATCCTTCAGTTGGTTCCTACTATGATCATCAAATCACTGGTGAACAAGGTTTGCTCTCTATAGCTAAAAATAGCAATTCAACGGGATCACTTTATATCGGCTCACTACTGGGTGATACCATCAGTGAAGCGGGCTATTTAAACGTCAGCAAAGTTCTGTTTGGTGAAGGCCAGGGAAGCGTTAACTTTAACCATAGCAATACTGACTATATTTTCGATACGCCAATGGAAAGCACCGTTCAGGGTTTAGGTAACGTTAATGTTTATAGTGGCGTGACTATTCTTAATCCTGTTGACGAAATGCAGGCTGAAGTTAGCAATACTTATTCTGGTTCAACCACTGTTTATGGTGGTGAATTGCAGGCGGGCAGAGTCAACGTCTTCAGCGCTAATTCATTCCATGACATTCAGCAAAATGGCCTGCTGAATCTGAATGACTACGATCAAACTATCGACTCGATGCACAACGCAGGGACAGTATCCCTGAGCGGAACGGGTGCGCAGACCAATACTCGCCTGACCATCTCACATGATTATGTAGGTAATGGTGGTTCACTAATACTGGACACGGTTTTAGGCGATGATAACTCAGAAACTGACAAGGTAATTATTGAAGGTCAGGCATCTGGTCTGACATACGTGATGATCAATAACGCGGGCGGGACCGGTGGTGAAACCGTTGACGGTATCGAAATTATTACCACTCAAGGTTCAACGGATGATGCCTTTGTTAAAGGTGGGCGTATCGTTGCCGGTGCTTATGAATATGATGTAGCAAAATCGGGAAACAATTGGTATCTAGTGAATTACATTCCACAGCCACCAACTGAGCCTGAAGTACCTACTGAACCCGAAATACCCGTTGAACCAGAGACTCCGACTCCAACCCCTGAACAGCCTGATGAAGGTAATGGGGGAAGCGATGGCGGCATCAAGGTTATGCGCCCGGAAAGTGGTGCTTATATAGCTAACCTGGCGGCAGCCAACACCATGTTCCTGTCTCGCTTACACGATCGGCTGGGTGAAACGCAATATACGGATTACTTAACTGGCGAAACAAAAGTCACCAGCATGTGGTTACGTCAGGAAGGCGGTCATAACCGTAGCAGAACTCAGTCCGGACAAGCAAAAACCCAAACTAACCGTTATGTGGTACAAATCGGTGGAGATGTGGCTCAGTGGAGTACCGATGGTCTGGATCGTCTTAACTTAGGCGTAATGGCTGGCTATGGTTACTCTCATGGTAATACCGATGCCAAATACAGCGCTTACCGCTCCAAAAACAAAGTGGATGGTTATGCTCTGGGTCTGTATGGCACCTGGTATGCTAATCAGGCCGATAAATCCGGACTCTATGTTGACAGCTGGGTGCAGTATGCCTGGTTTGATAATACGGTTCAGGGTGATGGTTTGGCACAAGAGAACTATGACTCTAAAGGCTGGTTAGCTTCGCTTGAGACTGGCTACAGCTTTAAAATGGGTCAGAGCGAACGCGTAAGTTACTGGCTACAGCCAAAAGCTCAGGTAACCTGGATGGGTATCCATGCGGATAAACATTATGAAGCAAATGGGACCAAAGTCACTGGTAATGGAGATAACCTGTCGACCCGCTTAGGCTTACGCGCTTATCGTCAGGGTCATAGCGAAATTGATGATAACACCGGTCGCGTATTCCAACCGTTTGTGGAAGCTAACTGGATCTATAACAGCAAAAACTTTGGCGTAGCGATGAATGGTGTATCCGACTATCAGGCAGGAACCCGTAATATCGGAGAAGTTAAGGTTGGCTTAGAAGCTCACCTGAACAACAATCTGAATATGTGGGGTAGCATTGGTCAGCAAATAGGTGGCGAAGGCTATAGTGATACTCAGGCAATATTTGGAATTAAGTATAGCTTCTGATTAGTTCCGCCCTGAATAAAATATACAGCTGATTTAATGGCTTAATGACAAAGAGGACACAATATGTGTCCTCTTTTTGTGGATAAGCAAAAGCTATCGCATATCTACATATATATGTTTTCCTGAACTAAAGTATTATCCAGTCCCAACGATACGTTGTGGTATACATCAAAAGATTGGCTCTCTATAGCATGCTCAACGTTGGCACCCCCTGATTTCCTCCGGTGAATTGAATAATGTGATATAACCGCTATCTTCATCTTCGGCGGAGATTAAAAGAGCACCGTGCTGGCCATTTTTGTCTTCGGTGCTATCAGGCAATGAAAGTGGCAACTCTCCTGATTTGGCACTACTCGCCACATGAGCTGTTTGAGAATTACTCAATGCTGGCTCAATCAGATCGATAAGAGAATAATTAAATATCAGGTTACTCATACCATTGGTACTATCAGCAGTATTTTTGTCGGTTGTTTTTGTCTCATCATGGGGTTGGTAACTATCAATATTCTGCTCTGTGGCCATCAGTGAAAACAGTACTGATAATCTCGCGTCTCCAGTATCAACAACAAAATTACCATTCTGTGTAACAGAATTTCCCGCGATATCTTGCGCTGTCACCTCCAATGCGACGGAGCCTTGCGGTAATGCCTCCAAAGCTGCAACAGGTACGGTTATCTGCCAATTACCGTTACTACCTGTCTGCGCTGAATAAGTATCGCCGTTAAGTGTTACCAGAATATTCAACCCCGGATGGATATGGGTACTGGTTCCCGTAATAATTAAATCGGTAGTCATTTCACTTGCGCTAAGGGTGTTATCCACCGTCACTGAATTAATATTCAACGTTGGTTGATTTACTGTTTCAGTCATAAAGGTCAGCACTCTGGAAGTATCTGCTTCAATACCACCAACCGTACTAACCGATGCTGTTATTGAGTAAGTATCATCAGGCAAGGCTTGTATATCGGCAGCGGGAATACTGGTTCCCCAACTACCTCCGATACCTACAAAGGCCGTATAAGAAATCCCATTTAAAGTAATTATTACTGACTGACCGGCCTCTACTCCTATCGTTGTCCCCGTAACCGTTAAAGGTGCATTGACTTCCAGAGCATTAATATAATCATCTCCAGCAATCTGGTACATGGCTACTGCCGGGACACTGGTGTTAATCGTAAAGGGATGATCAATCGCTATGATATTGCCAGACAAGTCCCCCATAGTGGCGTGTAATGTATAACTTCCATTACCAAGGCTTTGCAAATCAGCAGTAGGAATATTAAAACTCCAGGAACCGTTAAGATTTGGATTGACAGTATAGGTGAAAGTACCCATGGTCAGCGTGATAATCGAACTGACATCATCCCCGGAGGCAATACCGTATATCCACACCGGTGCGGTCAGCTCTGCGGAGTTAATGATGTCATCTCCGGTTATTGGATCAATCGTTAAAGCAATATAAGTATCCACGATGACGGCATGCTGAGCGGTTGCTTCAGTGCCGCTACTGTTAGTAACACTCGCGGATACAATATAAATATTGTCCGGAGTTGCTCCCACAGCCAAAGCAGGAACAGTAAAACTCCAACTTCCATCTGACTGAACGGTGGCCGTATACTCAAGCTCATTGAAAGTCACGGTTACAATCCGACCTGCCGCCACGCCAGTAGAGGTACCGCTAATTAATAAATCCTGATTAATTTCAGTGGAGTTTATATAGTTGTTATTACTAATATCATTAATGGTCAGCGTAAGAGGTGCTGATGCATTAATAGTAATGTTGTGATCGACGGAGATGCTATTTAAGGCGAAATCGGTATAGCTGGCAGTCAGAGTATAAGGGCCATCGGGAAGAGCCTGAATGTCCGCGGCCGGAATATCCAAACTCCAGCTACCACCTGTTTGTACTGTAGCCGTATAATCCACACCATTAAGCGTTACTGTAACAATTACATTAACATCATCTGCCGATGCTGTTCCGCTGATGGTCACTGGTGAGGCTGCCTCAGTATTATCGATAATATCGTCATCAGCAACGGTACCAATAGTCAGCTCAATTAGGGTATCAACAGTAAGTCCGCCATGAATAGTTACCGAATTACCAATCACATTCGAGACGCTGCCCGTTACGGTATAGTCCCCATCTGATAAAACCGCCACATCCTCAGCCGGAACCACCAGACTCCAGGTTCCATCTTCCAATACTGTTCCCGAATAATTCTGACCATTGAGGTTGATAGTAACTATTTGGCCTTCTTCAACATTGTTCGTATTGCCTGTAACAGTCATCGCCTGAGCGATTTCCTGCAAGTTAATATAGTTATCACCAGTAAATGCGTTGATAATTAAAGTTGGGAGATTAGTGTTTACATCCAGCGTAATGTTATGGTCAACCGAGATACTATTACCTACACTGTCAGACAGGCTGGCACTGATAGTATAATCACCATCTGCCAGTACACTGATATCCGCCGACGGAATAGAGAGACTCCAGGTGCCATCGCTCTGTACCGTAGTGGTATAGTCTGTGCCTTCCAGAGTGACAGTCACTGTCCGGCCACTATCAGCAACATCTGCGGTTCCACTGACCACCACAGAAGAAGCCGCTTCCACAGCATTAATGATATCGTCACCTGATATTGGAGCAACCGTCAGAAATACTTGTGTATCTACCGCGATTAGCTTGGTTTGCGTACTGTTGTTCCCGGCCAGATCGCTGGCACTTAATACAATACCTATCTCTCCCTGAGGGAGGGCTCTTAAATCTATCGATGGGATTTCAATACTCCACAAACCACTACCATCGGCAACCGTGGTATAAGTGATGTTATTTAACACCAGCGTAATAGGCTGTCCGATTTCCAGATCGATATAACTTCCAGTTATGACAAGAGGATTGAGGCTTTCAGGCCCGCTGATAATGTTATCTATTGCTATCGGATCCGTAGTCAAAGTGGGAGGTATGGTATCCACAAAGAAGTCCTGTTGGGGCGCAATACCATAGTTTCCCAGTCCGTCAGCAGCAGCAACAGTAATCGTAATAGTGCCGTTATTAAGCTGTTGTAGAATCTCGGGGGGGTAAATCCAATACCCAGTTGCCATTAACATCAACCTGAGCTACATAGGTATGCCCCCCAGCCTCAGGAGCAACTAATATTGCCCATTTACCACTGCTGTCTCGTTGTGTTATAGCGTGCTGATTAACATTCAAGCCACCAATATTCACCACAACAGTTTGATTTTCTCCATAGGAATTAGTTACACCGCTAAGCTGCTGGGGCTGCGTGATATCACTGCTATTCAGAATATCGTCATTAAAAGGGATATTTAACGTAGGAGCGGGAGGTACAAGTGCCATAGTTACAGACTGACTTGCGCTGGCACTATTCCCAGCAGAGTCAGTAGCGACAGCTGTTAATGTATATATTTCATTACTCATGCCGCTTAACGTATCTGGTGGTAACTCTACACTCCACATACCTTGCTCATCAGCTTTCGTCATATACTGTTGATTATTATAAGTTACTAATATTGATGTTCCTGGCTCAGATGTTCCGGTAATGAAGATAGAGTTATGTGATTCAGCCAGATTAACAACATTATCTGGTGTCATAGGATTAACAGTAACTACAGGTGGAATTGTATCGACTAAAAAAACCGTTGAAACCGTTCCTGTCAGACCAGCACTATTAGCCGCCACTACTGTTACAGGCACTTCCCCTTGTGCCAGAGAAGTTAAGATGGATGGCGAAAGAATTAAACTCCAGTTACCGTTATCATCTACATTTGCCATGTATGTATTTCCGGCAATAGATACGGTTACGCTTTGTCCGGAGCCTGTTATACCTGTTGTACCACTTATTACCTGCTCATTTTGACTTTCAACGAGATTTAACAGGTTATCTGTAAAAGGCGGAACAATGGTTGGAGCAGGGGGAATGGAGGGTTGAGGGTCATCAGTAGATATATCGATAAAAGACCCCTTACTACTATTGTTAGCAATAGCAATTCCTGTCCCCAGTATGGCTAAGGCCCCCAATCCCAATGGGAAGAGATAATCTGAACTATGTTGCTCTCCCAGATAAAGAGGCGAAATATCCTCCATTATTTGATATTCCGGAATAAGTACATTAACTTCCTGACTTTCCGGGAATGTAACATGTACAATCCCCTGTGCATCATCAGTAAAAACTAATTCACTATGAGTTCCATCTACTTCAAAAAAGTAATCTTTACATATTACGACAGAGCCATCCGCCATATGTATAATAAGATCATTGCCTTGACGTTCATAACGAACAACCGTTTTCACATCACCATGAATATCAATAATCGATGGTTCTGTTAATGCTATAGTCTGAGTTCCGGAAAAAAGCGTAACCGAAGAAATAAAATTACCGCCCTCTCTGGACAAAATATTAATTTTATTATTCATTGAATAATTTGAATTATTATCACTATCCATACCATTCCCCAAAATATAAAGCTATGCAGGTTAAAAAATCTCACACACTTAATGAGATAAATTATGGTATGAGTTAAAAATAATTCCATCCGTTAAATAATCATCAATAAAAATTAAAATCAGGGAAGATAAATATATTTACTTCAATAAAATCAACCAGAAAACAAATTAAACTTCAATTAAATAAATTAACACCAAACATACAATAACTAATTATAACAACATGATATAAATAGCCTTGTGCAATATTATTAATTTAAAGAAGCATGCCATAATAAAACAGTAAAATCAGGTGATTGACAAAATTCAACTCATTAATAAAAAACAATAATAGAGAATGTTTTTACCACAACTTTCATTTAAATAATTAATATTTATTGAAAATAAAAAATTACCATAAATAAAACCAAGCGCCAGAAATAAAAAAACCTGCATAAAATCATTTTAAAATACTAACTTTAGTATTAGTTTACATATCATCATCGTCATATTTAATTGATAAGAAAAAGCAATCAATCATAAACGACATAAATATCACTATTAATAGGGAAATATCATCAAACTAATTTATAATGAAAATCGAATAATTTGCTACCAATAACAAGATAATACTACTACCGCTTATCCTGAATGTTCCAAGACAGAGATATGGTATAGTTATCTTGCCGCCTAATTCTGAAAGCTTAATATCAAGAAAACACATTTATTCAAAAGAATACGATCAAAAATAAGTGAAGATAATACAATAGACGATCCAGACGACAATCATCAATATGAGAAAGATGTTGTGATAGCAGTGAGGTATCTTGTTGATGAGATGAATATTGTGCATGACAGAACAATCGTTTTTGAGATGCGCTTGCACATAACAGGAAGAACAATGTGAGTGTCTGGATTGGGAAAGCAAAAACCAAGGCAGCTTCTGGCTATTCTCCAGCAATGGGAGAACAGTGCGTCTCAATGGACCAGCGGATACTATGTTTACGTAATCCTTTCATTTCGTGTTGTTTATTCCAGGTTCATGCCGGCGAGCCTCCCGCAGAGATTTTTAACGGGAAAAAGAAAACTAAAAAATAGGTCAGATTTTTATCTTGATACAAAACTATTTCTTAATCACTTCACCATTCTTAAAAGAGTAAGTACTTTTTTGTTTGCCATCTTCATACCATGAAAGCCATAAACCATCTGATAGACCATTTAAAAATTGACCTTCTTCTTCTTTTTGACCATTAAGATACCAAGAGGTGTAAGAACCTTCTTTCTTTCCATTAACATAATTTAATTCAATCCATTTTTCACCATTCACAGGATACCAGGCAAAACTTGCCCCATGTGGCTTACCATCTAAATAGTTTGTTTCACTAAATTTAACCCCATTAGCCGCCCACATCGTTTTTGTTCCTTCAATGGGTACCGAATCAAATTCTTTTAATGAGGTTGTTTTAACCTTATACGGGTCAGTTAATTTAAGTGTATCTGTAGGATCAGCCTGTTCAGAAAGCACATAAAAGTCCTGAATAAGAGAGCTACCGTCAGAGTTGTTTTGTAGAACAGTTCTATAATAATAAGCATCTGTGGTTTTTCCTGAACACAAGTTCTCTGACATGTCGAAATAAGCAACAATTTGCTCAGTATAGTTATTCGTGTTGTTTGCCCAAACCGTAAAAGGTAACCAAAATAGAACTAAAATGAGTATTTTTTTCATTGTGAATCTTCCCTGTGTTTTATTAATTCTTTTTGCACACTATTATCAACATCTAACTAGTTATAATGCCATGCATAAACCCTTTTGACGGTATAAATTTAACCTAACCGGAAGTATCGTCAATTAATGCTGTATGGCAATAGACAGAAAAAAACACATAGCTACTGAATTTCAGGCATAAAAAAAGACGTCCGTAGACGTCTGTTTACTTCATATTGGTACGAGGACGGGTCTCGACTTTAATTACATCTCAATGATAAATAATGCATAAATTAATAAAAACATTTTTATACCATCATTTATACCATCAAAATAATTTTCTTCTCATCTTATTTGATGCTATCTAACTCTTACTTGCGTATCTTTAGGTCGCTTAAATATAACTATTTAGCGGCCTTGGTATTTGTCTCTCCCAGTTCCTTTTTTATGTGCTTTGCAAAAAGTGCCAATGTAAATATCCCAATAACTAAACCACCAATATATAAAGGCCATCCAGAAAACGCAGCTAATGAATGTAATCCACCAATTTCCTTAGCCGCTTCCCCCATTTCATAGGAGATATACATACCATTAATCACCAGACCATACGCGACAGGAAGACCCGCAAGAACAACAACAGCAAAACGAAAGTATTGCTTCCTTTTAAACGTAGTAACGCCTGTAAGCCCGAATAGCATTAAAACAATAGTAAATGTAATTATTTGCGTTACATTCCCTGATAGCTGACCATACGCTTTTCCAACCGTAATTATATTTTCCATATCTCTCCCATATATCCCTATTACATAATTTCAAGGCAAATTATCATGCTAAATTAATCATTTGACGAGCTTCCATCAGAAACTCTAATCAATCCTAACATAGAAAGGGATTCAGCTACTTACCTACAGTTAATCCGTCAAACCCTGTCAAGAAATTGTGCCTGTAATAGAAAATGACGAACCAGTAACTTTTAGAGAAATTTGTTTGACCTGCTTCAACTCCAAATATTAACTAAGGCCGCTAAGAGCAAGGGATTATGCTGAGTACTTGCCGCAAATCTGTCTAAGTCTGTATAACTTAATAAAACTAAATCAGGTATCAGTCTCAGAATAATTTAGGACATAACCAATGCTTAAATATGGCTTCAGGCCAGTAATGGCACACACTTGCGTTATTATCAGGTTTTTAATCCGTCATAATCAGTCCTAAATTTTAACTATCAACAGAGGGTGAGAAAGCGGCTATTTGTTGAGATAATTTGTTTGACGAGCTTTACTATGAAATTTTGTCTAACATCAGACATAGCAAGGATTATAGCTCTTTTCTGACGCTCAACTTGTCCAAGTCTGTCAAGGTAAATAAAGCTAAATCATCTGCGGGGGGCTAGTTTCTTCCACTGGTAAGCTGGCGCTTTCATTCTTTGGCGATGGAGCTTTTTAGCAGCCAGTGTTGTCGCTATTCTCGTCCTAATCTCTAACAGGTCTTTGCCATCCAAGGTTAAGCCCTGCTGATTAGCGACCTCAATTAGTGTTAATTCGACTGTCTGATGGTCTAACATGATGTACCTCTGAGAACTACGCTGTTATGAGTACCTATTATCGTTTGTCATGTTATCCGCATAAAGCATTAGGCTGCTCTTTGGCGGTTTCCACTTCGGTTTCCAGTAAAATACTTGCGTTTTCTTGCGGTCTGGGTGGTAACTTTTTACTGATAAAAAATATACTAAACTCTTTATATCAGTGGGCTTATAGCTTGGTTCGCACTTAGTTCGCAGTGTGGATTTTTCTGCGTACTATTGCGGATTTTTATCGCCGTTCCTGTGTGTACTTTTCATGTAGGAATACTGCTCTATCCCACCCTATTAATGCTAAGGTTGCGGTAAGAGTCGCGTTTAAAAAACTTTGGTTTTCTTGGGGTTCGCATGGAAACTTTTTGCACCCTAATTAGTTGATTAACCCTGTCAGGATTTGGTTTACAGCTTGGTTTGCAGTGGTAACTCTTGGTGGTAACTTTTCATACTGGTAACCAAAATATACCCACCAAAATGTGATACTCATCACACTATATCTTTTGTATATAAGCAAAAGTGCGTCGGTTTGGTCGGTTGGTCGGTTTTTTATGTAAAAATTGTTATTTATTAATTAGTTATATTGAATAAAAAAACCGACTCTGGATTTTTCAAGGTCGGTTTTTGCTTTCTAAGGTCGGTTTTATTGTGAATTAATAGATACATTCTCTTGATTCTAACTTTTTAGTCTTATTTAAATGATTTTTTACTTACTACTTTTGATTCCCTCACTAACTCAGCAACAATTGAGGATATTTGGGAACTGACCCCGTATTTTTCACTTTCGTACACATAAGAGGTGCCGTTAATTACTCTGCCTGCCAGAGTTCCATTCTCAATCCATTTTTTAATGGTTCGATTATCCGGCTCAGAACCGGATGAGAACCCACGGGTTTTCCATTGGCTTGCTTTCATTAATTTATCATTAGGCATATTCCACCTCTTGCTAAATTATTAATCAAAAACTTTAGGGGTTAATTTAGATAGATTAATTCAAGGAAGTCATAAACTTTTAGTATTTCTGCATAGGAATCGCAAGCAAAATACTCTCGTTTAAATGCTATTGCCGCCTGACCAGTAAAACAGAATACGAGTATCATCCAACCATCCCTTATCATCTGATAGAATGGCTGCGGCTTACCGTTATGTAACTCATTGTTTTCATAGCAAAGCGTAAAATTGCGCTCTGCAAATACCCATTATCTACAGGGTAAATTGCCATTCAGAGAGTAATGATTATTAGAAAAGCACTCAGCCTTTCAGAATACTTTGGCTTTCTTGGGGTCTGGCTGCGGATTGATTATCAACTGAACCGGAGCTAATCCCTGTCTGACTCTGACTTTCTGCGTTATCCGCACTGCGGACATTTTGCGGACTTTCACTTACTACCCATCCTGCGGATTTAATCCTATTGCGGATGGTCTTCTCGTTGACCCCGTACTTATCAGCTATCGCACGAATGGAAAGCTGACCAGAGTGACATTAACAATTAATATATTTTGTTCAATTAAATGCCCTAATACTGAGTGTTATAAATAAATTATTATTGTATGCTAATAAATGTTTTTCATTACATAGGATGACTATGAATTTAATTGATCTTGTCGCAGAAATAATTGATTTCCAGATACAAAAAAATGGATGTCAACTTGAACTTTGCTACCAAGCTTATGATTGTAATAACTGTATTTATGAATCAATACCTCTACACAATATACTAAGAGATAAAAAATTGGCTGATGAATGATCTGTCAAAGAAGATAGGCACAACTTTCAGATTAATATCAAACAAAAAATTATTAATACATTGAAATATTTTAATATTGCTCAAGAAGGATCTGTTAACTCAAGCTCAAATGTACCACCTTTTTTAGGCATGACTTGATCTACCATCTTAATAAATCGTTTCCAACCATATCCACTAGATATAGCCAAGCGTTGAAGCATAACCAAAGAATGAAGATGTTGAGACAACATCGGATTGCCAATATCATCGGTTAACCACTGATGAAGCTTATTATTTCTACTTCCTTTATCATTTTTAGGGGACTTTCTTTCAAGTTCTTTCAATACACCATCACCTAAACGCTCATAAACTAAGTCTCTTGTATAATGAGAAACAACACTATATCTATTTTTACTCATTCCCTGCCATGGCCATCCCCTTAGTTTGTAAATATTTTCATAAAATTCATCAGGAAATTTCTTTGCCCACGCAGCTAACTCTTTACTGATGATTTTATTCAAATATTCTTGTAAAGCATCTCGCGGCCTAACCTCTTGATACCCTGTAGCTTCATCAACTAATGAAACTATACCTACTCTAGCAAAGGCACGTATCAACATATCCGCGTGTTGAGCATATCTATATTCTTGCTCAGTACTCAGAATATTTAGATCTCTCGCAGTCAATATAGACTCGCATATTTCTTGTAAAACAATGGCTTCAAAGCCATCACTCAGACCATCTTTTCTTGGTGATACAGCCCCTATAAATTTAATTGGTGATTGAATGGCCGATACTAATTCATTGTTATTATTGTGATTAACCATCCTATGAGTAGCAATACGGCTAACCCCTTGACCCCGACCTTTCATTCCGATTGCGCTAGTCAACCCTCGTCCAGTAATTACTCTACGACCATCATCAAGAACAAAACATGGTATTTCTATATCAGCGATCTTAAGCGCTCCTCTATGAGTGGCCTTAGGAAGGTTCTTAGCTACAGCACCCATTCTAGCTATTTCAACTCTACGTTCAGGTGTTAATTTCTTAGCCCTCTCTTTTCCACCTTTAGAACGGCCATTCTCATTACTATCCATAGATATACCCTATAAAATAACATTTGATTTCATATTAATTCTAAAAGAACAACATCAGCAAGCTATTTTTAAACTTTGCTTGCTGATAAAGATGAATCCTACTTGAATAATCAAATCTCATATTCGTCACTACCCCTACATAACCGAGAGAGGCTTTTAACAATTAGCTTAAATCAGGAAGTAAAATTTTCTCTATCAAGCCTAAAGCTTTTTTGTCTCGTTCTCCGAAATATTTTGGAGCATGATTTGGCAACCAAACGGTATTAAAGTGCTCTTTGAAATCTGCCAGATACTCATTTGGATACAGTCTTGCAGGATAAATTCGACCATCAGGATATTTATGAGCATATGTTGGAAATGTTTTTGGCTCTACTCCTCGATTTTCTCTTAGCCACTTCGAAAACACCTGACCCTGAGATATATCAGGAACCATGTTTTCAGGCAGTGTATATCCGGCCTGCTCTAATGGAGCAACTAAGTTAAATGTTAACTCATTAAGAATAGAAAAATGTGTATGCGGAATTGCGGCTCTATTAATCATATATCTTTCTAAATGAACCGGAAGTTTAGTTGATGGAACCCCTCCTCCATTCATCCATTCATAAATCCATCCAGACACTCTTACAGCAAACTTTGGAGATAACCACTGAGCAAGATTAATACCAACCTGAGGATGTATCCACGTACCTTGGTTTTCTACTCTCCCACCTTTAAATGTCTGAATTAGCTCCGAAACGGGAATTCCCGTTTCGTTACTTAACTCAGTGAGAAATTCTCCTGTAACCTTAAGCCTTGAATAATCATGAAATGACTTATTAGCTAACTGACACATTGCTGTTGCGTTTATATAGCCATCTTTAGCTCTTAAATGAATTATTTCACCCTCAATTTCATGAGGAATTAAAGCTAGTGGGAATTGATACATTTATAACCACCTTAAAATATTGAAAGAAAAATCAATAATAACGGTAGCTAAAGACTTATTTTTGATCCTGATCTCTAAATGAAAAAATAATTTATATATTAGACTGTTATCTCAATTTTTCCGAATAACTGTACGTCATTTAACACAGATAATCTCTATATCATTAAGTCGGTTTTTTCTGGCTAAAGTCGGTTTGAGGTCGGTTTTCTTGAGTTAATTAACTTATTGATATTAATAGATACTACCACAAGAAAACCGACCAACCGACCAAACCAACCTGTTTTTCCTCACATGTGAGAAATGCCAATGTGATTTACATCACAATTATTCTTCTGATTCATCGTCTGCCTCTGGCTGATAGCGCAGAACGATGAAGTGAGGCTGTTTACCATCAACCACCAGCGTTTTCTTGGTGATCCCTTTCTTTGGCTTATCCAACATACCGACATCCGCTAAAACCTGAGCAAAGGCGATATGGTTCGCACCTGTGGCAATTTCATCTTTGAACACGGCAGGCCATGTATGAAAGACAATCTCTTCACTCATTCGGTTTTTTACCCGATAACCGGCAAGGTCTTTAATCGGCAGGTCTCGCGGGTCACTGCTGGGGTGTGGCATATACCGGCTATAACCATAGCGTTGTAAGAATGACTCAGCCTGTTCTATCCATGCCTTAGCTTCTCGGTTCTGCATACCAAACTCATTCACCCATGCATTGAAGCTGTGCTGAAGTGCGTCACGACTCTCTTGTTCCGTCCAGCCAGTAAGATGATGAGATAAGAGCAATGCGGCTTCCAGAACGGCAAAGCGGGACGATACACGGCGTACCTGCTCACTGGCTTCAGCAGGTAACAATGATAACCAGCGGCGTTCTGCTGCTCTTACTGCCTCGGCAGCGGCTTCTTTCTGGCTGGCAAGGTACTTTACCCATTCGCGGCCTACAGCACCATAATGATTCAGACAGGCATCTCGCATAGCATCAGCGTGAGCTTTACCATCAGCATGCCCGTGAAACTCTAAAGCTTTGGTAATAGGGACATTTAGCAGCCTGACCAGTTGACCGGCATTAACCTTACCGCCATCAGCACGGATATAGCTCTCAAGGTCAATCTCACCGGTACTGAAGGCCATTGCCCGCCAGCGTTTAACATCACGATTACCGCCTTCTTTAGCCCCCTGAATCTTACCCACGCCGTTAAACAGCGCATAAGCAGCATCAGCAACTGCTTTGCGATTACTCCCTTGTCCGATTTCATCCAGCGGCATAAAACCATCGTTATGAGCAGCGGCTTCGTTCACCAGCCCTAACGCAGTGGAATACCACGTCAACTTCAGTCCTTCGGGTTCACCGTAGATACTGGTGGCTGCGTTACCAGTTGTTGTCTTACCTGCTGATGAGCCACCGAACAGGTGAACACCAAACCCATCAGCACCAGCAAGGCCAATCAATGGAGCAGCAAAGGCGCAGGCTATGCCTAACATCATGGAAGGGTTACCCGATGCCAGCAGTCCTACACTATCTCGCCAGCTTTCCGCTGTCCCTTTCACCGTATAACCTTTAGCCGCAGCAGAACGCCCGTTAAACAATACTGGTTTATCTGGTTCACCAATAACAGAACCATCCGGCATGATGTATGCGCCACACTGCCAACCAGTAGCGCCGGCTATCGACCACATATCCCGCTTACCGCTACGCTGAAGGTAGTCGGCAAGGATAGCCCGCAATCCGCTTCTTGCAGTGATAGACAAGCCACCAGCGCGTAACTTAGCCCAACCTTCGCGCTCACCAATATCACGCATAGGGAGCGCCTCCGTGCGCTCTGTCTGACTGCCTTCAGGCGTCCATTTCAGAATCAGATAACGTTCGTTATCATCCTCACCAATGCCTGCAATGATTAGCGGGTCGCACAACCAGCTTTCACGCTCTATTTGTTCGCCGGTATCCCTGTCAGTTTTTGGTTCAATCCAATACAAACCGCCGTGACGAATATCAGCATAGGGCTTTAATGGGTCACGTTTAATGGTCATTGGATTTGATGTTGTTGCTGGCGGCTCAGAATTACACTGATATAGAGACGCATTAAACGCGCCTGTGGCGCACTCTAAGCCGTTCAGTTGTCGGTAGTCGTCCCAGTCCGCCTTATCATCCGTTGGCGGCAAGGCTACCCATCCAGCTACGGATTTTGCCGCCTGTTCTGCTTTCTCTTTACCAGTGTTGGGTTCGTCCGGCTTAATATCATTATCAGCAGCAATAATTATTTGCGCTTCAGGGTATTTCCGGCGCATCACTTCAGCAACCGGCTTTAGGTTACCAGCGTCAATAGCCGCCACTGTAAAAGCATCAGGACGTATCAGGTGAACAGATAACGCCGTTGCTAACCCTTCAGCAATAATTATGACTGATACCCGCTCCGGTGCCTTCTGTACAGGATAGAACGCACCTTTCTTAGTGGAGCCGGTCAATAGTCGTTTATCACCTGCGGGCGTAATGGTTTGAGCGGCACTTACTGCTCCTGACTCATCCACCAGTGAGGCAAGTAAACGACCATCAGCCAGAACGGGAAACAGAAAACCGGTTAGTCCTTTGCCGGTCAGGTAGCTATGCTCATGCTCAATGGCATTTTCCCTAAGGCCAGTGTAGCGAGTGAGGAATGTTTGATGGCGTGATACTGCTTCATCCTGCTGCCTGTCAAATGCCATCTTTTGGCTGGTGGCTCTGGTTGAGCGAGTATCACCGCCTAACGCCTCAGACACTATTTGAGCTGCCTCATAGTTAGAACACTGCTTTACCTTTTTGACCAGTTCCAGACCATCACCAGCACCGCAAACATTACAAAGATGGGTGCCTCTGCCGTCCTTATCATCAAATCGAAATCGGTCATTTCCACCACAAGCAGGGCAGGGGGCGTGAGTGCGAGGGTTCTCCGGTACATTGATACCAATTGAAGATAATACTTCGCACCAGTGGCCTTGTGCTTTACTGGTTACATCACGGATTAAATCGAGATGTCTCATTAATCTGCCTCTCCCGCATCATGAGCATATTTCCATGCTACATCCAGAACCTCTAAAGCAATGCGCGTCTGATTTCCATCATTCAAAAGAATCAAACTGGCCTCAATCAGATTAGCTATACGGTTTAACTGGTCACGTAAATCCAAAACATCAACCAGACCAGAGCGGCTATTATCAGGGCTCTTCTGAAGGCTTTCATTTGATAGGGATTCACGCATCAGCAACCTCCGAAGACATCAGGGATAACAAGGTATCCAGCTTTTCAAGCAGGATGAAGGAAAGGGACTCTTTTACTGGTGTGTGCTCTGCCGCTTGCAGGCTATAGGTCAGAGCAAGACATTGCTCTACCAGCTCTTCAGATGTTAGCGGAGTCTTATCAATCAGATTATGCATGGCGAACCTCCTGACGAGAAACGAACACCAGAGAAGGGAACCCAGCCAGAGAACGGACTTCTTGCTCATTAGCAGCAGTGACCGAGATAAACTGAAGCGGGAGAAGGTCAGACAGGCGTTGACGGCCTGAGCCAAGAAGAAATGTAAATTTAGGGTGAGTTTGGGTATGCTGTATATCAGCCATAGCGTTAGCCTCATTAACGTTGCGGTTAGAAGCCCTTTGGTGTTAGTAGCACTGAGGGGCTTTGTTATTTTAAGGTGTATTTCACCTTGGGTTCTGAGGTTACATTTAAGTGAAATACACTTCAAGTCTTTTTTTCTCTTTGTTTTCGCGTATACTGACATACACCTAAATAGTGGAGCATTAGTAATGGCAACCGGCGCGAAGAACGCAAAATCACAAATGACAACTGTTCGAATCCCCCATGATGTAATGGAAGATATAGAAAAATTTAAAGAAGATGGGGAAAGTACGGCGGGCTTTCTCGTAACGGCGGCGAAAGGTGAGATTAAACGCCGACAACGTAAAAAGCCTAAAGAAGAAGCCAAAGACTGAACACACCTCAACGTTGAGGTCTGCTTATTTATCAAAAGGGTAGCATTCGCAGTGTTACCCTTTTTTATGGACTGAAGAAACTCACCTCGCGCGTAGTGATAGTGAGAAAACCTTCTCACTCCAGCTCGCGTAGTGACCCCGATAAAATCTTCCCGTGTCTCACGTAGTGACCACCCGAAAATCTTCATGTCAGGTTTTATCTGGTTCAACCTGCCAGTTTTTGGCAACGAAACAGCCAGAGAAAGCCCCCCGTTCTGTATGGTGACGTCAGTCATTAGCTACCTCAAGTTGCTTGGCAAGATGGCGCTGTGACAGGCGAGTTAATTCGGTCTTACGCTGGTGATAATCCCAACCAAGCTCTATCAAAGTGATATTGCTCTGTTCAAGGTATGAAAGGTGCTTTAACTGGTCGGCGGACATACTATTACGAGGGTCACCAGAGATACTATTACCCGTAGCCCATTGTTTGGCTGTCAGGCCACCAAGAACCAGACGGGCTATCATGTTGCTTTCACTGGTGTAGTGGTGAGCTTGCGTTAACTTGCCTTGTTCCGCTCTGGCTAACTCCAAGGCAGCGCACATTGGTTTAAAGTAGTTAGCCGCTGTAATACGAGCCTTTAACTGGTCTCGTAATTTTCGGACATCTTGAGGGGCAATATGTTGTAGCCGCTCTTCACACTGGATAAAGTAGCGGCGAACAGCACGGCCTTGTTCATTTCGCTCAACCATCGCCAGTTCTTTAGCCATGCCAAGAGAGATACAGTAATCCTTACTGCGCCGGTCTCCACCTCGCTTAGTTTTCCACTGTTTAATCTGATCACTTTCTGTACTTTGATTCGCCAGATTTGGTGAATCAAAATTAATGTAATCTTGCTCGTAAATAAAACTGTATTCCTCAATCCTCCCCTTAATCCAATTGCTAAAGTCACGTCCAACACCTAAATAAGCGTGTAGCTTCTTAGCGCTGGTGGTTTGTATTTCTCGCCCATTAATATTATTTAAGCTAACCGGAACCAGTTCAGTTAATAAGCCAAGAGCCTGATTTTGGGTAAAAGAATCCCCTGCCGTTAATTCAGCATTTTTAATTACTGTCATATTAATTACCTATTATGCGGCTTGTTTATCGTCTGGATATAAACTCAGAATGTCGTTTATTTCGCCTAGAGTTAATGCTGGATAGCCTGAAGTGGTCGCTCTGGCATTAACCAGACTAATCACGCGCTGAACGTCATCACGACAGGCAAAACGGTAGCGGTAATGTGAGCCAATACCGTCAGGGTTCCGCTCATCTATGCGCTCCAAGTGAATAGCGCAACGACGTTCTAATTCAGACGCATAATTCCGTCCAGAAGATAACCGACAGTAATAAAGGATTTCATTTTCAGTGAAGCCATTAACGCCAGTACGTAGCATATAAAGGCGAGCACGGTGCTTTTTTGGGGTGCCTTGCTTTTTCATTACGCAGTCTCCCCGCGAGATTCAGCGATACGTTGATTAATCCATTCGTTTATTTCACTTTCAATAAACGCAATGGAACGAGTGCCAATCTTTACAGATTGTGGGAAGCGCTTTTGGCTAATAAGGCGGTAAATCCATGCCTTGCTGTAACCAGTTCGGCGTTGGACTTCGTGTAAACGGATGAGTGATTGTGTTAGCTTGGTCATATTGCCTCTTGTTTTCGTTAGTTGCCATTAATAGACATTGAGATAACAAGCGCATTGTCGCCATAGTCAAATAAGAGTTGAAGGAAGGAAAATAAATATTTTAATTACCGGAAGAAAAAATATTTCAATTTATTCCGGTAATACCTAACTTAATCTAATTTCTGATGTTATTTTTTTCATTAAATTATTTAAGTAATACCCACTTAAAATTTCATTCACCAGAGGTATTAGCGTTTTTCTAACTTTTTCAGTTGTGTCAATATCAGGCTCATCAAAATATAAAGCATCTGCATATTGATTTAGTGTTAGTGGGGCATTAATAAATGATGAGAAAATTTTTATATCAAGATATGCCAATACTCTCATTGAGTGCCATTTTTTCATATGTGCTGGTTTAACATTATTTTTTACTGAACTATGATGTGTTACATTACCATTAATCGTATTATGGTGTGCTCTGGCACGTACCAGCCAATTTTTAAAACCATCCAAGAGAATATCATCAGGAGCATTCAGATCGATTTCCGCCCAAACAAGTCCTTCATTTATTTGGTCTTCAGCCCATCCGTAACCATCAGGAATTTCTTTTAACTTATGAAGATCTTCTAGAGAAGCATTTTGATGAATAGCTTTGGCTATAATTTCATTATAACTCTCATTAGACATCCCTCCCATGAAGCCACAATATCTATTTTTAAACGCGATATCTTTCATATCAATAAGCTTTATAGGCTCTTTAATTCCCCGCCTGATATGAATAAGGTCTTCCTCCCAAATACTCACATTATCACCAGCAAGAATACGCAAAATAACTTTAATTAGATCTATGGTTTCAACAAGAATTTGCTGTTCCTTATCAACTTCATATTCTTCTTTAGCTAATGGTTTATCCTCATCATCTAAAGAAAAAGAATTGACATAATCTTCATAAGTATCATTTCTAATTAGAGTAATATTTTCTATATGTTCCAGAGCACTTTCTCTTTTCTTAAAAGAAAGATAATAATCAATTAGTTTAAAATCTTTTGATAATTCGTCATATGTTTTCACGTCAACCATTGAAATAATATCTTTCGAATTTAAATTGAGTGATTGGATAATTTTCAGAGCTTCTTGAGTCGATGTTATTTCTTCCTGTATTTTTTCCATATCATTATTTAATCGCTCAATACTCATAGCATGTCTTACCACACCTCACCTCACGCCCTCTAAATTAGTGATTATGCCCGCCAGTAGAGGTGTACAGGTTTTCGGTAACGAACCTAGGCATAACCTTATTCTTTTAACGGCTACTATAATCTACCGTTGTCTATAAACCAACATCATGCCCGCTTACCGAACGTACCATGAACCACATTCCCAATACCGTTCTTAGCAAAATCATGCGGCGTAATGAATTGCTGATTATTCGCATCCAGATAATCAGCCCACCACTGGATCATGCTTCTGCGCTGTTCCATAAATTCAGCACGATGAGTGTAAGCCCCTTTAACCTTCTTGCGTTCCCTGTGACTCATTTGGCGCTCTATCGCATCTTCTGACCATAAGTCAGATTCATATAGTGAGCTGGACGCCATAGTACGGAAACCATGACCACAAACCTCTACTTTTGTGTCGTATCCCATGACCTGTAGCGCTTTGTTAATTGTTCCTTCGGACATAGGCTTATCAGCATAATGATCACCAATAAAAACCAATTCATGCTGTCCGCTGATTTCCTGTATCTGCCTTAATATCTGTATTGCCTGTCTACTTAACGGTACTAAATGCTCCGTTCTCATCTTTGAGCCGCGGTAGGAAAACTTAACCCCTGATATTTCCTTTCTCTCTGCCGGAATAACCCATACTGATTTATCAAAATCAATTTCATTCCAACGAGCAAAACGTAATTCACTGGAACGAATAAACACCAACAATGAAAGCCTTAGCGCTAATTTGGTAAGTGTTCGTCCGCGATAGTTATCAATATTGCTTAGTAGTTCAGGAATTCTATTTAACGGTAATGCAGGGCGGTGAGTGGCTTCTCTGGTGGCTATTGCGCCGGTTAGGTCATTGGCTGGATTATGGCTAATTATTCCATTCTGAACGGCATAGCGCATTATTGCTGTTATTCGCTGCTTTAAGCGCCCTGCCATATCAAGATGGTCTTTTGCCTCAACTAATTTGATTGGAGCTAATAAGATGGGAACAGTTAAAGTTGATATATTCTCGCTGCCGATATAAGGAAAGATATGAAGCTCAAGGCTGCCTAAAGTCCGCTTTGAGGTTTCTTCCCCCCACTTCTTATTAGCAGCGTGCCATTGTCTCGCCACATCCTCAAAGGTCACGCTTAATTCAACTTTATCAGCTTTTTTCTTCTCGCTAGGGTCAATGCCTGCCGCTAATAGTTCTCTGGCTGAATCTCACCGCTTTCTGGCCTCTGCTAACGTAACATCGGGATAAACTCCAATCGCTAACATCTTTTGCTTACCATCATAACGATACTGGAACCGCCAGTATTTAGAGCCATTAGGATGAACAAGCAAAAACATACCAGCACCATCAGTCAATTTATATGCTTTTACTTCTGGTTTAGCTGCCTTAGCTTTGATGTCTGTCAGAGCCATAGTTACGCCTCTTTTGATGGTACATTTTTTTCCAAACCGGATATACCATCATTTGTACCATCAATTGATGGTATATTTCAATAGACGTTAAAATACCTCAAGAGACAGCTAAAGCGCATAATTACTGGATTTCAGGCATAAAAAAAGACGTCCGTAGACGTCTCTTTATATTGAACTGGTACCGAGGACGGGACTTGAACCCGTAAGCCCAATCGGGCACTACCACCTCAAGGTAGCGTGTCTACCAATTCCACCACCTCGGCACTGTATATCACTCTATAATGGCAGGGTAATCCTGCCATCTATTGCTCTTTATTCCTTAACGAGGAATATCGCTGCTTGGGGTCTGAGGAGCTGGTTTAGCTGGCTCAGTTTTTACCGGAGTGCTCAGGTCATCCCACTCGCCGACTTTTTTGTCCTGATGTGTGCTCAGGTTACCCAGTGCCAGGCTGATAACAAAGAACAGCGCAGCTAAAATTGCTGTGGTCCGGGTCATGAAGTTACCTGAACCGCCAGAACCAAATAAAGTCGCAGATGCACCAGCACCAAAAGAGGCACCCATATCAGCACCTTTACCTTGTTGCAGCATGATCAGGCCAATCAGACCGATGGCTACCAACAGGAAAACAATAAGAAGCGCTTCGTACATATTCTTGCCTTTATCCTTGCGGGATAATCCCGTGCTAAAGCTTTAACCCGTTATCGGAGTAATTCATGTTGAATGATGTCACTTATTATACCCGACCGGAGCGGGTGTGAATACTAACTAAAGCCAGAAAGAGGTGCAAGTGCATTTTCGCAGTCAATGCGTATTTGCGGAAAAAATCAACATTTTGTTCGGGTATTTGTCTCTACTGGCCAAGCGGGAAACTGCTCAATCATGGTATATACCGTATTTTAACCACCTGACCACGAGATTCCAGACGGCCAATGAGTGTCTAAAATTTAGTAATAAACAATGTCCCGGTTCTGAGTAAACTTATTATCCTGATTACCCCATACTGCATGTAACCAGTTATGGTTTTGATCGTAATGGATGTAATTCTTTTCACCACGACGTTTTTGGGTTGAATAAGCGATTGCCTCGTTAATAACCCGTTGCAGCATATTATGATCGTTATAATCAAAGTAGTAGGTAGAAACTAAAGTATTGTTATGGGTTTTCAAATCGTGGCGGGCTAAATAGCCTTTTGAATTATAATAATATTTTTTAACCGAATATTTTCTAACATATTGTTCTTCATCACTATTATAACTGGCTTTTCGCTTTTCAATGACTTCTGTGAGTTGTGCATTATCATTATACAAATACTCCCGAATCCATTCACTGTGCATTAATTCACTACGAATAATTCGCCCTTGAGGATCGCTTAAATATCGAACTTCGACTTTACCCACATCGGACTCTTTACCGTTGATCAACCATTTGATGCACTTAACCCAATAGCCTTCTTTATTTTTGTAAATTTTTGTAACCGATTCGCCCCGGTGTTTCTTTTCTCGTCGTTCAAGGAAGGTCAGGTTGCCTGAAATATCATAGGTTATCAAACTGGTAAGCATCCATTCCCCATTCTTTTGGGTAACTTCTTTTAATTCTTTCATTCGAAAATCAGGAGGGAAGATAGAATGGCTCGAATTCTCAGTTAAAACTAAATTCATTGAGAAAATAGCATTTTCTTCTGCGGTTAAACTTCTATAAGAGGTTAAAGCATAAGATAAAGAAGAAAAGGTGAATGCGAAGATCGCTATAACAATTTGAATAATAAACGATCGAGTAAGCATCACTAGTCCTGATATTATATCTGTAATTCCGTTGTGCAGAATTCTACCATCACTAAATAGTTTCTAACAACAACTATAAATAATAGAAATCAATTTCGACCTAATTCTTAATGAGTGTTTCAAATTCTTCTTTGCTCCCATTGAACGCGTTGAGATCAACGACGGTATCAATGCCATCCAGTAGGCCACGATTAGCAAATTGCCAAAACAACCAGGGACGTTGACCTTTTAAAGCTGGAGTACGATAAATATTTCGAATCCATAATGGATTTTGCTCAAACTGCCCTTCAAGGAAATCATCAAAAAATTCTTGAGTCACATACAGAACAGGTTTCTTCTGATAAAAAGCCTCAAGCCGCTCAATCAGTATTGTAATCTCTGCCAGAACTTGTGATTTCTCCATGGTTAACTGGCAATTTCCGCCATACTCCAGATCAATCACTGGTGGCAGCATATTTACTGCTTTTGGTACGGTTTCAATGAAATTTTGCGCCTGTTTTTCACCCGGCTTACAAAACGTAAAGAAGTAATAAGCGCCGACCACAAAACCTTGATCACGCGCCTGCTGCCAGTTGATACTGAAAGACTTGTCTTTAAAATCACCGCCTTCAGTTGCTTTGATAAAAACAAAGCGAACTCTTTCCTTATCTAACTGTTGCCAGTTAATTCCATTCTGATGATGGGATACATCAATTCCCTGAATCGGATACTTAGTAAGTGATGGATAATTGAATCTGATATAGCCGCTATACAACCCATATATAAGCAGTAATCCAACAATGATTAAGCCCAGAAAAATGATTAGCACTTTATTGATTAGCTTATACATAAGTGTGCTGCATCCTTGCTTATAACGATCAATTCACAGTTAAACAAAAGGCGGAAATATTTCCGCCTTTTGTATCAACTCAATATCTAAAAACAAATTAACCTGCGGCTTTCACTGCATCCGCAATACGGTTAGCTAACCGCAGAACTTCTTCGTCGTTCTCACCTTCGACCATCACACGAATTAGTGGCTCGGTTCCTGATTTACGTAACAGTACCCGACCGCGGCCTTCCAGCTCTTTTTCTACTTCAGCAGTCACATTCATCACTGTTTCATTAGCCAGTGGATCGTGTTGACCAGCAAAACGAACATTCACCAGAACCTGAGGTAACAGTTTCATACCGCTGCATAAATCATGCAGTGACATATGGTTGCGGACCATGGCAGCCAGTACCTGCAGCGCTGCAACAATGCCGTCTCCGGTGGTGGTCTTATCTAACAGGATGACGTGGCCTGAGTTTTCAGCACCAATAGTCCAGCCAAGCTCCAGCATTTTTTCCAGCACGTAGCGGTCGCCCACTTTCGCTCTGGTAAATGGAATGCCCAGTTGCTTTAGCGCCAGTTCCAAACCAATGTTACTCATTAACGTACCAACGGCACCGCCTTTAAGCTGCCCCTGACGTAAGGATTCGCGAGCAATGATATACATAATCTGATCGCCATCGACTTTATTGCCCTGATGGTCAACCATAATCACCCGATCGCCGTCGCCATCAAATGCTATGCCAAGATGTGCCTTTTCAGCCACTACTCGTTCTTGCAACAGACGAACATCCGTTGCGCCACATTTTTCATTAATGTTCATACCATCAGGATCGCAACCAATAGTAATGACATTAGCACCCAGTTCACGCAGTACGCTTGGGGCAATGTGGTAAGTTGCACCGTTTGCGCAATCTACCACGATCTTTAATTCACTCAGGCTAAGCTCGCTTGGAAACCCACCTTTACAGAACTCAATGTAACGACCAGCAGCATCATTAATGCGACTGGCTTTACCCAGTTCAGCTGACTCAACACAAGTCAGCGGCTTTTCCATTTCGGCTTCGATGGCTTCCTCAACTTCATCCGGCAGTTTTGTACCGTCAATAGAGAAGAACTTGATACCGTTATCGTAATAAGGATTATGAGAAGCAGAGATAACAATACCCGCTTCCGCACGGAAGGTACGGGTCAGATAAGCAACTGCCGGTGTCGGCATTGGACCAGTAAATGAAGCAGAAAGCCCCGCAGCAGCTAAACCAGCCTCCAGAGCAGACTCCAGCATATAGCCAGAAATACGCGTATCTTTACCTATAATAATTTTACGCGAACCGTGGCGGGCTAAAACTTTACCTGCAGCCCAACCAAGCTTAAGCACAAACTCAGGCGTAATTGGATGATCGCCCACTTTGCCCCGAATACCATCTGTACCAAAATACTTACGATCGCCGCTCATGTTATCTCTATTCCTTAGCAGAAAGTGTTGCTTCAACAATTCGCATTGCTTCAGCGGTTTCTTTTACGTCGTGAACACGAATAATTTGTGCCCCCTGCATCGCGGCGATTGTTGCACAGGCTATGCTGCCAATAACCCGCTGATCGGGTGGAACGTTTAATAATTGCCCAACCATCGACTTTCTCGACATTCCAACCAATAGAGGAAGGCCAAAATGGTGAAAATCTGACAGATGAGCCAATAACTGGTAATTGTGCCTCAAATTCTTGCCAAAACCGAATCCCGGGTCGAGCAATATCTTTTTTCTGTCCATACCGGCGTTAACGCAGCGGGTAATGTGCTCAGTAAAGAAGTCATCAACTTCAGACACTACATCGGTATATTGTGGTTCATGTTGCATGGTTCTGGGCATACCTTGCATATGCATCAGGCATACGGGCAGTCCGGACTCTATAGCAACCTCTAATGCACCCGGTTCTTGTAACGCCCGGATATCATTAATCAGATGAACTCCAACCCGATGAGATTCTCTCATAACTTCGGGCTTATAAGTATCGACAGATACCCATACTTCAAAATTTTTTGCGATGGCTTCCGCAACCGGAATAACCCGCTCAAGTTCTTCATCCGTTGGAACTTCATCTGCACCAGGGCGAGTCGACTCACCGCCAATATCAATAATTGTTGCTCCGGCCTGAATCATCTCATTGGCATGGCGTAGAGCATTTTCTATCTGGCGGTAACGGCCTCCGTCAGAAAAGGAGTCAGGCGTTACGTTGAGAATTCCCATCACCTGAGGGTAATTGAGATCTAACGTTAATCCCCTACTTTCTAACTTCATGATGAATTCCTTAAGACTGGTTAAAACATAACTATTGTGCGGATACCTACTCAAAGATAAGTGAGCAGATACTTACAAATTTAATAAGACTATCAGAATATACCAAAATAGAGGCAGGGATGAACATTCAGCTCAAATTCCCTGCCTTGAGAAATGAAATAGTTAACCGGTAATTTTTAAGCTCTCAGCAATCTTTCTGAATTCCGGCAGATATTGCTCACTTTGTTCAGCCTTAACCAGACCCTTAATCACATAGTAAGTGCCATTAGATTCTACAATCAGCTGATAGACCTTCATAGGTTCATGATTTTTTGCATTTTCTGCATTAGCCAATAGCTCCACACCATGATGACCATTTATATCGACGGACTTAATGCTCTCTTTCTGCACTGCAATTTCTATCAGAGAAGCAGTATTCATCATGTGTTTTTCGCTGAATGCCACCAAATCGCCTATAGCCACCTTGCTGTATGATGAAGCAATAACCATCATTGGCTGAACCCCAGCGGCAGCCGGAGCTGGAGCCGCATCACCAGGCAGGCTTAATATCAGCATATTATTAACCCGGCGAACAATCTTAAGATTATCGGATTCTTGTATTGAGTAACCCAATGCATCCAGATTCAGTTTACCTTCTTCTCCCTGCGCAACTTCCATGCTAATCAGCGAACGTTTAATGGCATCGCCCAGCTTAGCTTCTTCGGTTGCAGGATAAGTACCTACTAACATCAGCGAACGCTTACTGTCACCCTGAAGTAATATCCATTTATTAACTTCTTGATTATTCGCGGTTTGACCAATTTTATATAACCAGACTTTATGTTCATGGCTAACGGCTTCTTCAGTTCCCAGAAGACGGACTCCCTGTGTTTTCATCAGATCGGGGATAAACGCGTGTTTAATCTCTTCCAGAGGTGCAGGCATCTCATTAACCATAATAGATGCGCCCGCAGCTTCATTCATATATCCGGTAAACTGTTTGGATAATGAAAAACCAGCAGGTGGTTCAATAGATACTGAGGTACCGGGAATACGTTCTGCTGCCTGAGCCGCGTTTAAAAGACCACAACTGGTCAGCAATACAGCTACCATTAATCGAAACATCTTCATCGTTATAATTTCACTCCTTAAAATCAAAATCATCCCTTGAATAGCACCGTGGCAGCCAAAGGTGTGTTTAGACCACTGCGAAAGCACCAGACAATAGCACACATCAAAAGGGATGTTACATGCCGGATTAATATTTTAGAGATAAAAAAACGGCTCCCGTTTGGGAGCCGTTATCATTTATTTACGCAAATTAAACCGCAGGTTTATCACTTGGTTCATCAGTCTTGCTGAATTCCGGTGACGCCGTTTTTTCTTCTGGCGTTACTGGTGGCTGAGTATTGCTGGCTGGTGGTTTAGTTCCGCCGCTTTGAGCATCATCCCAACCTGCTGGCGCACGAACTTCACGACGGGCCATCAAATCATCAATTTGCGGCGCATCAATAGTTTCATACTTCATCAGCGCATCTTTCATCGCATGCAAGATGTCCATATTGGCTTCCAGGATTTCTCTGGCACGCTGATAGTTACGTTCAATCAGCAGCTTAACTTCCTGATCGATAATACGTGCAGTTTCATCAGACATATGTTTGGTTTTCGCTACTGAACGACCTAAGAAAACCTCACCTTCTTCTTCTGCATACAACAAAGGCCCTAATTTTTCAGAGAAGCCCCACTGAGTCACCATGTTACGGGCGATAGAGGTAGCAACTTTAATATCGTTAGATGCACCGGTAGACACTTTTGCCGGACCATAAATCAGTTCTTCAGATAAACGGCCACCGTACAGCGTTGATATACGGCTTTCCAGCTTCTGACGGTTTTCACTGATAGCATCACCTTCCGGTAAGAAGAAAGTCACGCCCAGCGCACGACCACGAGGGATAATGGTAACTTTATGTACTGGATCGTGTTCCGGTACTAAACGACCAATAATCGCATGTCCTGCTTCATGATATGCCGTAGATTCTTTCTGCTCTTCGGTCATAACCAAAGAACGGCGCTCAGCACCCATCATGATTTTATCTTTGGCTTTTTCAAACTCAACCATCGATACCACACGTTTATTAGTACGTGCAGCGAACAGAGCGGCTTCGTTAACCAGGTTAGCCAAATCTGCACCCGAGAAGCCTGGAGTACCACGAGCAATCACAGACTCATCCACATCCGGAGATACTGGCACACGGCGCATATGCACCTTCAGAATTTGTGCACGACCACGAACATCTGGCAGCCCAACAACGACCTGACGGTCGAAACGACCCGGACGCAGTAATGCCGGGTCCAGAACGTCCGGACGGTTAGTCGCTGCAATGACGATAACGCCTTCGTTGCCTTCAAAACCATCCATCTCAACCAGCATTTGGTTCAATGTCTGTTCACGTTCATCGTGGCCACCACCTAAACCAGCGCCACGCTGACGACCTACCGCATCGATCTCATCGATGAAGATAATACAAGGCGCAGCTTTCTTCGCTTGTTCGAACATATCACGAACACGAGAAGCACCCACACCAACAAACATTTCAACGAAATCAGAACCTGAGATAGTAAAGAATGGCACTTTTGCCTCACCGGCAATCGCTTTTGCCAATAAGGTTTTACCAGTACCCGGAGGCCCTACCATCAGAATACCTTTTGGAATCTTACCGCCCAACTTCTGGAAACGGCTCGGATCTCTCAGGAATTCAACTAATTCACTGACATCTTCTTTCGCTTCATCACAGCCAGCAACGTCAGCGAAAGTAGTTTTAATTTGCTCTTCCGTTAGCATGCGAGCCTTGCTCTTACCAAAGGACATAGCACCTTTTCCACCGCCGCCTTGCATCTGACGCATAAAGAAGATCCATACACCAATCAACAGCAACATTGGGAACCAGGAAATAAATACCTGTTGCAGGAATCCTGGTTGCTCCGGTGGTTCGCCAACGGTTTTAACATTATTTTTCAGCAGAAGGCTCAGCAGCAGAGGGTCTTCTGTTGGCATGTAGGTTGTATGAGACGCGTTATCGGGCTGCGTTTTATACTGAATTTCACGTCCACTTATGCGAGCTTCGCTGACCTGATTATTACTAACCTGCGTCATGAACGTCGAATAATCAATTCGGCGTCCACCCGACTCACTAGGCCCGAAGCTCTGAAATACGGTCATCAGCACAACGGCGATGACTAACCAGAGAATTAGGTTCTTTGCCATATCACTCAAGGAATTAACCTCATATTACAATGGTGTTAACAATACGCGTTAGGGTACTATAGTTTGCGCCCAGTCGCTACAATGTATACTTCACGTGAACGAGACCGTGAAGCATCGGGCTTACGGATCTTCACTGTTTTAAACAGGGCCCGGATTTCTCGTAAATACTCATCAAATCCATCCCCCTGAAAGACCTTAACCACAAAACTTCCACCTGGTGCCAGCACGTCTTTACACATGTCTAACGCCAATTCAACCAGATACATCGCCCGGGGAATATCAACGGCAGGAGTACCGCTCATATTTGGCGCCATATCAGACATTACTACCTGAACTTTACTGTCACCGACGCGCTCAAGCAAAGCCTTTAGCACCATTTCATCACGAAAGTCGCCCTGAAGGAAATCGACTCCGGCGATAGGATCCATTGGTAAAATATCACACGCAATTACTCTACCTATGTTACCAATCTGTGTCACAACATATTGCGACCAGCCACCCGGAGCTGCACCTAAATCAACGATCGTCATACCCGGTTTAAACAGTTTGTCGGCTTGCTGTATTTCATCTAGTTTAAACCATGCGCGGGAACGTAGCCCCTTTTTCTGCGCCTGTTGTACATATTTGTCGTTAAAGTGTTCTTGTAACCAGCGCGTTGAACTGGCCGAACGCTTTTTATTACCCATGTGGTATTCCAACCATAACTTAATATCAGGTTTTACACCAAACCTTGGTGATAACTATCAGATGGCGGTAGAATACATTGTTTTCAACCCCCAACCCCAAACTGACGTAAAGAAAATGAATCTATCTAACAAGCAAAAACAGCACCTTAAAGGCTTAGCGCACCCGTTAAAGCCGGTTGTCATGGTAGGTGCAAGCGGTCTCACTGAAGGCGTTCTCGCTGAAGTTGAGCATGCTTTAGAGCATCATGAACTCATCAAAGTAAAGATATCAACAGAAGATCGTGAAACTAAACAATTGATTGCAGACGCGATTGCTCGTGAAACTGGCGCTAACAATGTGCAGGTGATTGGTAGTGTTTTAGTGCTCTATCGAGCCAGTAAAGACAAAAAAATCAGCCTGCCACGTTAAGTTTGATGAAAAAAGGTGATAATTGTCGCCTTTTTTCATTTCTTTACACTCGGTCAAATAACAACCTGCATAAATTTGGTTGATGGTTAAAGATATTCAACGTTCAGAATTTCAAACTCGATATCACCACCAGGTGCTTTAATCACCACCACATCGTCCGCTTCTTTACCAATCAAACCACGCGCCATCGGTGAGTTAATTGAGATCAGATTCTGTTTAAAATCCGCTTCATCATCACCCACAATACGGTAGACAACTTCTTCTTCTGTTTCCAGATTCATCACTTTAACCGTCGCACCAAAAATCACCCGGCCAGTATAAGGCATCTTGGTAATATCAATGACTTGTGCATTAGACAGTTTAGCTTCAATTTCCTGAATTCGCCCTTCGCAGAAACCTTGCTGTTCACGCGCGGCATGATATTCAGCATTCTCTTTCAGGTCACCATGAGCTCTTGCCTCAGCGATATCAGCAATAATTTTTGGCCGACGTACACCTTTTAAGTACTCGAGCTCTTCACGCAGTCTTTCTGCACCCAGTAACGTCATTGGAATTTGTCGCATACTCTTGTATCCCTCTCAAATCACTTGTCACTCTCAAATAATCAGTGATTTATATAATAATCAACCTATAGCAGTCGGTGACTCCCACTGCTTTTATAAGCAAAAAACGCCCGGCCCGGTATAACTTCGCCAGACCAAACGAGATGTCATAGATAAGTGGCATTTTACCTTAGAGTTGCATTGGGGTCATCGTTTACTTTTGTTTCGCCTCTGGTAATCGATAAACCTACGATAACAATAAGGGTATAAATTAGCCGCTCAAATGATGGTACACTATTCATTAAACAGACGTTTGCCCTGAGCGTATCACTGATTTATTGGTATCAAACTGCGTTGGGTAATCATTTTTTCATGCAGAAAAGCAGGTCATTTTTCACTATGCGCTTATTGAACGTTTTCAGCGGAATTGCCTGTTCACTGGTTATTACTGGTGCACAAGCTACTCAAATAGATCAATACACTCAATTATTACCTGAAGGTGCCAATCTTTCATTGATGGTACAGAAAGTTGGTGCGTCGACACCTTCTATCGATTATCAGGACAAGCAGCTAACCTTACCGGCCAGTACACAAAAAGTCGTTACTGCGCTGGCAGCTCTGTTGCAACTGGGTGCCGATTACCGTTTTACTACCACTATTGAAGGCTCTGGTTCAGTCAATAATGGCGTATTGAATGGTGATTTAATTGTTCGTTTTAGTGGTGATCCTACCCTGAAAAGTCAGCAAGTACGCTCGATGGTTCAATCCCTTAAGCAACAAGGGATCCGTCAGGTATCAGGCGGTCTGATAATTGATACCTCAGTATTTGCCAGCCATGACAAAGCCCCTGGATGGTCATGGAATGATATGACCCAGTGCTTCAGTGCCCCACCATCAGCCGCTATTATTGATAAAAACTGCTTTTCTGTAGCATTACAAACTTCCAAACAGGAAGGTGGAACGGCCACGGTGCAAGTCGCATCTTACTTCCCGGTACAGGTTAATAGTCAGGTGCGTTCTTACCCAAGAAATTCACCAAATGCTCGTTTTTGTGAGTTTGACGTTACCGCTGGTGAAAACCTGCGTTATACCCTGACAGGCTGCCGCACTCAACAGGACAAACCGATTACTCTGTCATTCGCCGTTCAGGATGGTAATGCATACGCGGCTCAAATTGTGAAAAATGAGCTAAGACAAGCAGGTATTCAGATTGGTAATGCTATTCGCTACCAAACCACTCGCACTGGCCCGGGTAAAGTATTAGCCCAAAATCAGTCTGCTCCTCTGCATGACCTGTTAAAAGTAATGTTGAAAAGCTCTGACAATATGATTGCCGATACCGTTTTCCGCACTATGGGTAATAAGCAATATAACTTGCCGGGAACCTGGCGCTCTGGTTCCAGCGCAGTTCGGCTAATATTGCGTCAACAAGCCGGTATTGATATTGGCAACACGGTAATTGCAGATGGTTCTGGTTTATCACGCCATAATCTGATTTCTGCGGACACGATGATGCAAATTCTACAGTACATTGCCCGCAACGATAGCCAGTTGGATTTTATTTCCATGTTGCCTACTGCAGGTCAGGATGGAACACTGCGTGCGCGCAGCGGTTTTAAAGATGCAGGTTTAGAAGGTAAAGTTTCTGCTAAAACAGGTGCATTACAAGGCGTTTATAATCTGGCTGGATTTATGACTACCGCCAGCGGAGAGAAAGTCGCTTTTGTTCAGTTCCTTTCCAGCTATGCAATGTCACCACAGGATCGCTCTGGCCGTAAAGCCACGCTGGCAAACTTTGAAAGCACGCTATACCGGGATTTGTACAACAGTAACTAGCTGATGTTTTGATAGATAATAGTGAATCCGCCTGCTTTGTGTGCAAGATGTGCAAGCAGGCGGAACGCTTCAGCTTTTTTCCATAAACTCTTCTAACACCCAAACGCTAACACTGCTGGCATTAACCGGAAAGGTTCCCTTTCCCTGTTCATCAGTTATCACGGTATCCTGACGAATACCGAGATAATCCCGATATTGCTTATTGGCTAATCCCTCACCCAGCTCTATTAACTTGCTGTTTTCTGCTTCATTTGACAACACTACAACACAGCCTGGCTCTTCAGCCGTTCCTTCCCGAACAAATGCAATACAGTTTGGAGAGTCAAAATAATCAGTCTGCTGACCATTAGCAAAACGCTGACGAGCGCGAATCAACAGAGGAAGCTCACGAATTGCCGGCATATCAACCCGACACATTTTACCGTCATGCCCCTTATCACGGTAGCTGGCACCAAACAGATCAGGATAGAAAATACAAGGAACACCCTGCTCTCGCAGTAAAATTAATGAATAGGCTAATGGTTTAAACCATGGATCAACCGGCGTTTCTAACGCTTGTAAAGGCTGGGTATCATGATTAGCAACCAAAGTGACCGAATGTTCCGCATCAGCTTCAGTTAACGTCTCAACAAAGATCTTACTGAGATCGAACTCCTTACCTTGTTGTGATGCATGGTGAAAATTGAGGTGCAAGGGAGCATCAAACAGCATCAGTTTATCATCCACCAGTTCCAGATAATTTTGTAGCGTCGCCAGATCGTGAGACCAATACTCCGCCACGGTGAATAAATCGCGCTGGACTGTACCTCGTGCATGGTCGAGCCATTGCTTAAAAAACCATGCCGGGATGTGTTTAACCGCATCCAACCGAAAACCATCGCTGGGAACTGTTTCCATCAACCAGGTAACCCAGCGTTTAAGTTCCTCCATTACTGCCGGATTACGGAACTCAATATTGGCCCCCATCAGATAATCATAGTTGCCGTTTTCACTGTCAACTTCATCAACCCATCCATCGTCAGTGTAGTCATTAACAATTTTGAATATCCCTTCTTCTCTTGGTTCATCAAGGTAATCCACACCATTAAAGCTGTGGAAATCCCACACGTATTCTGAATACGTATTTTTCCTACCGGGAAAGGTAAAACGGGTATAGGCCTTCGCCTCAATAACTTCATCAGAGATAATGTTTCGATCGTCAGGATCAACCCGGGAGACCTTGATCAGCTCAGTTTCATCAGCACCGATCTTATGGTTTAGTACCACATCAAGATACACTTCCAGGCCATTCTCTTTCAGCGTATTAACCGCTTTAAGTAGCCCTTCTTTATCACCATATTTGGTTGCCCGGCTGCCCTTTTGTTCAAACTCACCCAAATCAAACAGGTCATAACTATCATAACCAACCGAGTAACCCCCTGAAGCGCCTTTATAAGGTGGAGGCAACCAAACGGCAGTAATGCCCATATCTGCCAGCTCTGGTGCTCGTTTCGTAGCTTCTGGCCACAATTTGCCACCATCCGGATAATACCAGTGGAAAAACTGCAATAAGGTCGCTTTCTTCATAGCGTTTCGATTCCCCGATTTATAAAGGTATGGCCAAATCATAGAATCGATTTAGCAAATGGCTGTTTAAACCATAGACAATTTTAGTTCGGATGTAAAAAAAGCTACCTTATCAGGTAGCCTTTTATAGGTTTGGTATGGGCTTAATCAGCGCTCATAGACGATTTCAACACCATCATCATCTTCTTCATCCCAATCGTCATCGTCCCAGTCTTCCTCATCAACGTGTGGTTCTGGTTCTTCCAATTGGGTACGGTGATAATCATCCCACATGAATTCAACTTTTTCAGGAGATTTCTCTTCAATTGCCATCGTTTTAGGATGAGCGTTCAGGAATGACATAACATCCCAACAAAGTGCCGTAGTACCTTCACGGTTTGCAGCAGAGATCAGATAATATTTACCTTCCCACCCTAGCGCATCGGCAATGGTTTTGGCTCTTTGCTGTGCTTCTTCTTCGTCAACCAGATCCACTTTATTGAATACTAACCAACGTGGTTTATCAGCCAGATTTTCACTGTACTGATTCAGCTCATTCACAATAACGTGAGCATTTTCTACCGGATCTGATTCATCAATTGGTGCAATATCAATCAGATGTAACAATACCCGGCAGCGCTCAAGGTGCTTAAGAAAACGAATGCCTAAGCCAGCGCCATCAGAAGCACCTTCAATCAAACCTGGAATATCGGCCACAACAAAGCTCTGTTCACTGTCCATGCGCACTACGCCCAGACTAGGTACCAGCGTGGTAAATGGATAATCCGCCACTTTAGGCTTAGCAGCTGAAACCGCACGAATAAACGTCGATTTCCCGGCATTAGGCAACCCTAACATACCTACATCAGCTAACAGCAGCAGTTCCAGCAACAGCTCGCGCTTATCACCCGGTGTACCACTGGTTTTTTGACGCGGAGTACGGTTGACCGAGGATTTAAAACGCAGGTTGCCCAAACCGTGAAAGCCGCCTTTGGCTACCATCAATTTTTGCCCATGACGCGTTAAATCACCCAGCACTTCACCCGTTCCCTGATCCAGAATACGAGTACCAACAGGCACCTTAATGGTGATATCAGAACCTCTACGACCGGTACAAGCCTTGCTTTGACCATTTTGCCCACGCTCGGCACGGAATGATTTTTCAAAACGATAATCAATCAGTGTGTTCAGGTTTTCATCAGCAATCATGAAAACGTCGCCGCCGTCACCGCCGTCACCGCCGTCCGGCCCGCCTTTAGGAATATATTTTTCGCGGCGGAAACTGACACAACCATTACCACCATCGCCTGCTTCAACGCGAATGACGGCTTCATCAACGAATTTCATTCACTGTCTCCGTAATTTATCTATTTGGCTTACCCACACACTTTTCTGCCAACAAGCCTTAGCATGTCTGATACATAAAAAATATATTATTTCAGGGGTAAACCGGTGTTTTTCTCTGACCGCCGGGGAAATAATCGATGGCCCGCAGCGGAAAACATGGCGCCCATTACCACAATGAATGCGCCGCTATATCCAAGTATATTTAGCACAGTGCTGGAGAACATATCCGGCCATATCAGCGCTAATAAATCAGAAAATAATAAAGTAAACAGCGGTGTCAGGGTGATTAATGCACTCACCTGGGCCACTTGCCAGCGCGCCATGGCTTCTCCTAGCGCACCGTAAGCCACCAGCGTGTTTAAACCACAAAAGGCTAAACAGGCGAGTTGCCAGCTATTCAGTTGATAAATCTCCGATGGATCCGCCAACGGAGTCACAAAAATAGTGCTCAACACATAAAGTAGAAACAGGATTTGAGAGGCTGAAAGCCTACGCTGTAATACCTTTTGCGCTACGCCATAACTCACCCAAACCAGAGATGCACACACGCCTAATAAAACACCTCGGGTGTAATCCGTCAGGCGAGTGAAAATCTCAATCAGGTTAGTATTAAAAAACAGTATCAAACCCACTATCAGCATCACCGCACCAATAATTTGAGTGACCCGCATATTCTCTTTAAGAATAAGTACGCTGGCAAACAGCATTCCTACAGGAGAAAGCTGCCCTATGACCTGCGAAGCAGTTGGACTCAAATACTGTAATGCCGAGCTAAAAAAAACAAAGTTAGCTGCCAGTCCCACTGCAGCAATAAGCAACAATATCAACCAGCGAGGCCGCCGAAACAGACCTAAACGAGGCAACTTACGCTGCATCGCTAATATCAAGCCCAATCCAAGAGCCGAGATTGAAAAGCGATACCATACCAACGTATAAGGCGTCATCACCGGAAGAACTTGTTTCATCGCGATAGGCACCACACCCCATAACACGGCGGTGATCAGGGCAAATGTTATGCCTAATGCCATACTCTGCTTAACCTGCGACATTTCTTTCCGAAAGCTCCAGAGCAGCATTTCTGCTCTTAACTGTATCTGACTGATGGATGCTTGATATTTTATCGGGTATGGTGCTTTAGCTAACCAGACCTTCGCCTGTTACTTTATAGAATCTCTATTAAAGTAACACATTTTGAAAATAAAAAGCCCCGCAATAACCATTGCAGGGCCTGGATCTATTTGGCTATCGAAAAATTATTCAGCAACGATGCTTATAAATTTACGATTTTTTGGGCCTTTTACTTCAAATTTGACTTTACCGTCAATTAAAGCAAACAGGGTGTGATCGCGACCACAACCAACATTGGTACCCGCGTGGAATTTAGTACCACGTTGACGAACCAGAATGTTACCTGCCAGAATTGATTCACCGCCGAAACGTTTTACGCCCAGACGTTTACTTTCAGAATCGCGGCCATTTCGTGAGGAACCGCCAGCCTTTTTATGTGCCATTTATCCGCTCTCCTAAACCTTAAGCGCTGATACCAGTGATTTTAACATCAGTAAACCACTGACGGTGGCCCTGCTGCTTACGGTAGTGTTTACGACGACGGAACTTAACGATTTTAACTTTATCGCCACGACCGTGCGCCACAACTTCTGCTTTAATTTTGCTGCCGTCTACAAACGGAACGCCGATTTTAACGTCGTCACCATTAGCAATCATCATCACTTGGTCAAACTCAATAGTTTCACCAGTTGCGATGTCCAGCTTTTCCAAGCGAACAGTTTGACCTTCGCTTACTCGGTGTTGTTTACCACCACTTTGGAAAACCGCGTACATATTAACTCCGCATTTCCGCACACTCACTTCCAGCTAAATATAGTGTTATTAGAGTGCGCTATAAAATATTCACAATAGGGCGCGAATTCTACGCAAAAAACTTACCGTTTACAAGCTCAGAATAAGAGAAGAATCAGAAGAAAATAAATAAGCACTTTTAATGGCGTTCATCTATGCTATTTTTCGAGTACAATCTCCCCGACCTTGCGTTCATTTTGCTGCGCTAGTGGATGGCTCTTACTATCAAAATCATAATATTATAATTTGACGCTATGAATATTGAAAAAATCACCCAGTTAGCAGAAAAGGACATGACGGCAGTTAATGCCGCAATACTTGCCCAGTTAGATTCCGATGTTGTGTTGATCAATCAGTTGGGGCATTACATCATCAGTGGTGGTGGGAAACGCATTCGCCCTATGATTGCCGTTCTCTCTGCTCGCGCACTGGGATACCAAGGAGATGGGCACATTACTTCCGCGGCTTTAATCGAGTTCATTCATACCGCAACCTTGTTGCATGATGACGTGGTTGATGAATCGGACCTTCGCAGAGGAAAGGCCACAGCCAATGCTGCATTTGGTAATGCGGCCAGCGTATTAGTCGGCGATTTCATCTATACCCGCTCTTTTCAAATGATGACCAGCCTGGGTTCATTAGAAATTTTAAAACTGATGTCATCGGCGACTAACGTTATTGCCGAAGGCGAAGTCATGCAACTGATGAACTGTAACGATCCTGATATAACTGAAGAAAATTATATGCAGGTGATTTACAGCAAAACGGCACGACTCTTTGAGGCTGCCGCACAAGCTTCAGCAATCCTCGCAGGCGCAACGCCAGAACAGGAAAAAGCACTGCAGGATTATGGTCGTTATATTGGTACCGCATTCCAATTGATCGATGACCTGTTGGATTACAGTGCTGATGGTTCCAAACTGGGTAAAAATCTGGGAGATGACCTGAACGAAGGCAAACCAACATTACCATTGCTGCATGCTATGCGTAATGGGTCAGCTGAAAGTGCTGCTCAAATTCGTGAAGCTATTGAACAAGGAAACGGGCGTCATTTACTGGAGTCTGTACTGAAAACCATGAATCAATGCTGTTCACTAACGTATACACAACAGCGTGCAGAAGAAGAAGCTGATAAAGCAATTTCTGCACTAGCCTGTTTGCCAGATACACCATACAGAACAGCATTAGAATCACTGGCTCGTCTGTCTGTACACCGAGACACCTAGATTATATCGCCGCTAAACTCGATTATTCACAGAGCTGATTTAACCTGACGGTCATATCAGCTCTGTGAAGCATCATCACTACCACCATTCCAATTAACTTTCTCCATTAATCCGGCGATACCCTGCCTCATAATCAAAGAGATAATTCTCTCTCGCTCAGCCTCTGTTAATTGGTGAAACGCACTTATCCAGACGGCTAATGAATCATTAGCAATAGCATCAAACTGCACCCCACTCTCTTTAGCCTGTAGTGCAATTTGAACCTTTTCAGGAATACTATTGATATGATATTCCAAAGCTTTCCCCTGAACACCCGTACGTTTACGGCTTTCCCACTTCTCCCGATGGGCTTTTTGATTGATGCCCTGAATGGTACCGGGTAATCCAGCAACGCCAGTCAATTCTCTGGTCGAAAACCATTTTTTTTTCATTGCACCACCCAATATCAAAAGTGCTAAATCAGCAAACTTCTTCTACTTCAGCAGGCTCAACGGTAAACATATTAACTTTATCCATTAATCCTGAAATACCATGACGAACGATTAAGGAGATAATTCTTTCACGCTCGGTCGATGTCAATTGATTGTATGCGGTTACCCAAATGGCAAAAGGATCGTTAACCATCGCACTATACTTTGCCCCTTCTTCATGGCTGCGAAGCACGATCCTGACTTTGTCCGGGATACTATCAATGTGGTATTCAAGAGCTTTACCCTGCACGCCAGTACGTTTGCGACTTTTCCATTGCTCACGGCGTGCTTTTTGATTAATTCCCTGAATGGTTGAGGGTAGCCCAGCTATTCCAGTTAACTCACTTGTTGAAAACCATTCTTTTTTCATAAAACACCATCCCTTTATTCCAATATTCCTACTGGTTCCAGTTACTTCTTACTCTCCTGAAAAAACAAACAATAAAGAAGTAAACAAATCCATATCTCTGATAAATCTCAATCAGAGTATATAAACAAGTAAGTAGTTTATGTTAGTTGATTAAATAAAAGAATAGTTTATTTATCACAAAGGCCCTGTATTTTAATACAGGAAAATGCGTTGCAACAGTGCATCTTATGCGTTGTATTATTTTTTTCAATTGATTGATAAAAAACAATATTTAAATGAAAAGCAGTGTTTTACCAATATTTATTGGTGTAAATAGCATATTAATGTCATTTAAAAACAATTCAATTGATTCAATAAATTATTTTTAATAAACAAGTTAAGAAAATAAAAAAACATTCTATTTAATTTTGTTAAAAAACAAGTCACTAAATCATATAAAACGCCAACTATAATAAAAATAACCCCTTTCAATAAAAATAAATCATTTGAATTATATTAAGAAATTTGTTGATATAAATTTTACTAAAAAATCAATATGGTCGATTAATAATGTGTTATCTACCACTTATAAACAACAAGTTTGTACTGACTTTAAAAGGAGATATTAAATGATTTCAAGGAAAGAAGATTGGCATTCTGCAGATATCATTGCCGCCTTACGTAAAAGAGGTACCACATTAGCGGCGTTATCACGCCAATCTGGTTTAAGTTCATCAACTTTAGCCAATGCACTTGTTCGTCCGTGGCCCAAGGGAGAAAGGATTATTGCAGCAGCGTTAGAAAAACACCCTTCTGAAATATGGCCCAGCCGATACTTAAAAATAAAAAATAATCAATTAAATTCTGGTGAACAACAGCACATCTGACAGCAATAAAAACAATATTAAATAAAAAACCGCTACCGACAGAGATTCGATAGCGGTTTGATGTAACTTAGTTCTGAGAGAAAATTATCCCTGAATGAATTTTTCACCCAGTTCAATATCTTTGTGCAGTACATCCAGCATTGAATCCAGCGCTTTTTGCTCAAATGCGCTTAATGTGCCGATCTCTTTTCTGCTCTCAATACCATTCTTACCTAGTACCAGCGGCTGTGCGAAGAAACGTGCATACTTGCCATCACCCTCAACATAAGCACATTCAACAACGCCTTGCTCACCCTGTAATCCGCGCAGCAGTGACAGAGCAAAACGCGCTGCGGCTTGTCCCATTGACAACGTTGCCGATCCACCACCCGCTTTAGCTTCAACCACTTCGGTACCCGCATTTTGGATACGTTTAGTAAGTGACTCGATTTCAGCATCGGTAAAGCTTACGCCAGGAATTTGTGATAACAGAGGCAGAATAGTTACCCCTGAATGACCACCAATAACAGGAACTTCTACATCGCCAGGTAACTTACCTTTCAGATCTGTAACGAAAGTATTAGAACGAATAATGTCCAGAGTAGTAATACCGAACAGTTTATTTTTGTCATAGACACCAGCTTTCTTCAACACTTCTGCCGCAATGGCTACAGTGGTATTAACTGGGTTGGTGATGATACCAATACAGGCTTTCGGACATACCTGAGCTACCTGCTCAATCAGATTACGTACAATGCCCGCATTAATATTGAATAAATCGGAGCGATCCATACCTGGTTTACGTGCAACACCTGCAGAAATTAAAACAATATCAGCACCTTGCAGAGCTGGTTTTGCATCTTCACCGCTAAAACCGGTGACTTTAACTGCTGTAGGAATATGACTTAAATCAACAGCAACCCCCGGAGTAACCGGTGCGATATCATAGAGAGATAACTCAGACTTCGCAGGAAGTTGCGTTTTCAGTAACAGGGCTAAAGCCTGACCAATTCCACCGGCTGCGCCAAGAACTGTAATTTTCATTCATTACTCCTTTTGTTTTTGCTTATTTTGATGTGTAACTAAAATGCAACATCAAGCTTAGAGGATCGTGAGCATAATCACCAATCCTTAGATTTAAGATTGAGATATGCTGCAAAGAATAATTAATTAAAAACATTTTGGTCACATAAATCAGGAATTAAAAACGTTTTGGTCGTGAGAATCAGGAGTTAAATGCATTTTAATCACAACAATACGTAAAGACTTTTGAGTACTCGGCCATTTTTATTCATAATGCTAGTATTGTTATCCAACTATCGACGGTGCAAGATGCGAAGCCCAACAAAACAAGATGATTTGGTGAAGGCGTTTAAAGCGCTGTTAAAAGAAGAAAAACTCAGTTCTCAGGGAGAAATCGTCCAGGCTTTACAGGATGAAGGCTTTGAGAATATTAATCAGTCCAAAGTCTCCCGCATGCTAACCAAATTTGGCGCAGTACGAATTCGTAACGCTAAAATGGAGATGGTGTATTGCCTGCCAACTGAGCTGGGCGTGCCCACTGCAACCAGCCCGCTAAAAAACCTGATTCTGGATATTGATTATAACGATGCTCTGGTAGTTATCCGCACTAGTCCCGGTGCCGCGCAACTTCTGGCACGATTACTCGATTCAATCGGTAAATCAGAAGGAATTCTCGGTACTATCGCCGGTGATGATACGATTTTTACCACCCCAGCCAGAGGATTTAGCGTAGAGCAGCTTTACCAGGCAATTCTCGATTTGTTTGAGCAGGAACTCTAATCACGCTCAAAAAACTAAGGCCTTCCAAAGAAGGCCTTTTTTACATATCAATTCAAGTTACTGGGTATCTTTTTGCTTTTGTTTCAGCCCAGCCAACAGCTTATCGTGAATACCGCCAAAGCCGCCGTTACTCATAACCAGAATGTTATCTCCCGGCTGAGCACTGCGAACAATCATATCTACCAAGGCATCCAGATCGCCAGACCAGTGAGCCGGTTGAATACAGGCATCAGTTACATCAGAAACCTGCCATGGAAGATTTGCTGGCTGAAGCAAGAAGACTTCATCCGCCCGGCCAAATGCCGGTGCCAATTCATCTTTGCTCACCCCCATCTTCATGGTGTTTGAACGGGGCTCCAGCACCGCCAGAATACGTGCCGTGCCGCCAACCTTGCTGCGTAGAGCCGTCAGTGTGGCCAGAATCGCTGTTGGGTGATGGGCAAAGTCATCATAAACAGTAACGCCATTAACTTCACCGCGTAACTCCAGACGGCGACGAGCATTAATAAAGTCATCTAACGCACGGCAGGCATCCTGAGGCTGAACACCTACGTGACGAGCAGCTGCAACAGCCATCAGGCCATTTTGCATATTATGCTCACCCACCAGCGACCAGTTAACTTCGCCGACTACTTCGCCGTTTAACAGCACCTGATAGTGACTGGCGTCGACCGTGATTTTATTCGCTGCCCATGTGTGTCCTTCACCGGTCGTTTCCAGTTCACTCCAGCACCCCATATTAATCACATGCTTTAAGTTCAGATCGTTTTCCGGCAATAAAATCTTGCCTTGTCCCGGAACTAAACGCACCAAATGGTGGAACTGTTTCTGGATTGCACGCAAATCTTCGAATATATCTGCATGGTCAAACTCAAGGTTGTTCAGTACCAGAGTACGTGGGCAGTAATGAACGAATTTAGAGCGCTTATCAAAAAAGGCGCTGTCATATTCATCGGCTTCAATCACAAAAAATGGGCTGTCACCCAGACGAGCGGAGACATCGAAATTTCCCGGTACGCCGCCAATAACAAAACCTGGCTTATAACCACAACTTTCTAAAATCCAGGTCGCCATACCAGCGGTAGTGGTTTTACCGTGAGTTCCAGCAATAGCTACCACCCAACGATCGCGTAATACATTGTCATGCAACCACTGAGGTCCGGAAGTGTATGGGATACCCTCTTCCAACACTGTTTCAACACAAGGATTACCGCGCCCCATGGCATTACCAATAATGACCAGGTCTGGACGAGGGTTAAGCTGTGATGGAGAATATCCCTGAATGAGGTCGATACCCTGTTTTTCTAACAGCGTACTCATCGGTGGATAAACGTTAGCATCAGAGCCTGTGACCTGATGTCCGAGGACACGGGCCAACATGGCAATACCGCCCATAAAAGTGCCACAAATACCAAGAATATGAATATGCATTATATTTCCAGTTTTTGGTGTATCGAGTTAGCTCTCATTCTAACGCCTCAGGTAGGTTATAAGAAGGGGAATAACCTATCAATTTCTTTAACCTTTAGTTAAAATTTCCCCACACATAACACGGATGGCATACCATCGCCATTATACCTTCGGTTGACTCAGGAATCGTTCATGAAAACGTTAGGCGAATTTATCGTCGAGAAGCAACAAGACTTCCCTCACGCTACAGGCGAACTTACTTCACTGCTTTCTGCAATTAAACTAGGCGCTAAAATTATTCACCGTGATATAAATAAAGCGGGCCTGGTTGACATTCTGGGAACCAATGGAGCTTCTAACGTACAGGGTGAAGCTCAGATGAAGCTTGATCTGTATGCCAACGAAAAGCTAAAGGCCGCATTAATAGCCCGTGGCGAAGTGGCAGGAATTGCCTCCGAAGAAGAAGACGACATTGTTGTTTTTGAAGGCGAACGCGCTACTCATGCAAAATATGTTGTCTTAATGGATCCACTGGATGGTTCTTCAAATATCGATGTAAACGTCTCTGTAGGTACCATTTTCTCTATCTATCGTCGTATTACACCAATCGGTCAGCCAATCACCGAAGCTGACTTCTTACAGCCTGGTAACCGTCAGGTTGCTGCGGGCTACGTGGTTTATGGTTCATCAACCATGCTGGTATACACTACTGGTGTTGGTGTGCATGCCTTTACTTACGACTCTTCTATTGGGGTGTTCTGCCTGTCCCATGAAAAAGTTCGTTTCCCAACCAAAGGGAACATGTACTCCATTAACGAAGGTAACTATATTAAGTTTCCATTAGGGGTTAAAAAATACCTCAAATTCTGTCAGGAACAGGATGAATCTACCGGTCGACCTTATACCTCCCGCTATATTGGTTCGCTGGTAGCTGACTTCCACCGTAACCTGCTGAAGGGGGGAATTTATCTCTACCCAAGCACAGCTTCACACCCGAAAGGTAAACTTCGTTTACTTTACGAGTGCAACCCAATGGCCTTCCTGGCTGAACAGGCTGGTGGTCGTGCCAGTGATGGGTTCAAACGTATTCTGGACATTGTTCCGGAAGAGCTTCACCAACGTATGCCGCTATTTATCGGCACAGAATCTATGGTTAAAGATGCTGAACGTTTCATGCATAACTATCCGGATGAGTAGTATTTCTCATCTATAGATAAGCAAGTGTTAGAAAGGGCAGATATTTCTGCCCTTTTTTATTGTTGCTGTACAAAAACTTGATCAATTTAACAAAATTAAACATTTTCATTCATATTTATTAACATTGTCGGGAATCATTACCTTTTAACGATTAAGATATCAGTATCAATCTGATCGTTATTAGAGAGAATGACATGCTGGAACACCTTCAGTGGATCGATCTGATCGTCATTGGCGTGGGATTAACCATAGCCTATATCATTTTTGGTATTACCGGTTTTGGCACTGCTCTGATTGCCAGTCCATTACTGGCTTTCTTTATTCCGGTAGATAAAATCGTTCCTCTGTTAGCCCTGTTGGATTGCTCAGCTGCTATCACCAATGTGATGCGTGACAGAAAAAATGCCGTAATGAGCGAAATTAAACGACTGGTTCCCTTGATGATTATTGGTAGCTTATTGGGAGCTGCAATTCTGCTCTATACCAATCCAGACAACTTATTAATTTATCTGGCCGTGTTTGTTATCGCTTATTCGCTTTACTCTCTGAGCGGCTTTAAGCCCAATACGCAATTTACCCCAAAAGCTTCGGTGCCATTCGGTTTTATTGGTGGTATTTTCAGCGCCCTGTTTGGCAGCGGTGGATTCATTTATGCAATTTATCTGTCAGGGCGGATCCCCGATAAAAATGATATTCGGGTTACTCAGAGCACTTTAATTGGGTTAAGCACTTTCACTCGCATAGTGATATTTCTGATTGCTGGTGTTTATACCGACTGGTCATTCCTTTCTATGACATTAGCCCTGTTCCCGGCCATGATTATCGGCGTCTTTATTGGCCGCCGTATCACACTGGCGCTTTCCAGAGAAAACTTTCTACGTATCATTAATTTGGTGATTCTGGTTTCAGGTATCAGTTTGCTGATTCGTGCTGTTATTTAGCGATTTGTATAAAAATTGACTTGTTATTATTGTTTACATTTATAAAACATTTATAATAATTTTGTTTTACAACTCTCTGAGGCTGGATAATGAATAACATCATCAATAAAAGTATTGTTGCACTGATTTCTATCTGCGCATTATCCGGCATCGGTGGCGTTGCGCTGGCAGGTTTAATCATCTATACCCACTCAATCTCCTGATAGCACCACTTCAGTTCTGACACCAGAAGATAACGGTTTTCTGGCTGCCCCGTGTTGGTATAAATCTTCTGACCTCAATGTTTTAATGTATCTATTTGATTAATATTTAATTAAAAGCAATCTTGTCAAAAATTGAAGATTCCGCTCCAGAGTCGGCTATAATAGGCGCCAACTGTAACCCAACTTTATTTGAGCAAAAGGAAATAGAGATGAGCCTTAATTTAGTCCCGGCAGGAAAAGACCTTCCGGAAGATATCTACGTTGTTATTGAAATCCCTGCCAATGCTGATCCAATCAAATACGAAGTAGACAAAGAGACTGGTGCTATTTTTGTTGACCGTTTTATGTCAACCGCCATGTTCTACCCGTGCAACTATGGCTACATTAACCACACATTATCTCTGGATGGGGATCCGGTTGACGTTTTAGTCCCAACACCTTATCCACTGCTGCCTGGCTCTGTTATCCGCTGCCGTCCGGTTGGCGTACTGAAGATGACTGATGAATCAGGGGAAGACGCTAAATTAGTTGCCGTTCCTCACACCAAGCTGAGCAAAGAATACGATCACATCAAAGATGTTAACGATTTGCCTGAGCTGCTGCGCGCACAAATCACTCACTTCTTTGAACACTATAAAGATTTAGAAAAAGGCAAATGGGTGAAAGTTGACGGTTGGGATAACGCCGCCGCCGCTAAAGCTGAAATCATGGCCTCTTTCGAACGCGCTAAAAAGTAATTTCGCGGTTGATAAACGTAAAAAGAGCGCTAAACAGCGCTCTTTTTTGTGGTTATATATCTTAGTGATTAAGATTAGCCGACATCAACTACTACTACTCATCATGCTTACGGTGAACCCAGTCACCGCTATCAATACGCTTAAGCCCTTCCACAGAATGCAAATACAGATACATCCATGCACTTCCATAAGGCGTTTGTACCAGCTCTCGCTTATAGTCCCGCGTATCATTTTTCAGCTCGTCAAGCTCAGCCAGAATGGATGAATCAATGCGATAAACCTCGCAGTCGATCTCTCCCTCTCCTTTAATCACGGCAGGGTAGTGCCCTAAATCATACAGCTCGTAGCCAGCAATGCGATATTCACCAAGCCACTGGGCGTTTGTCATCCAGTGACTATTACCCTGACCCCGTCGTAAACTACCATAAACAATAATTCGCATAATCAAAACTCAAACTGATAGAGCAAATCCAACGCCTGATCGATACCAGACACCGCTTCAAGATACAATTTTGGCATCAGTCGATAGCGTAAAGTTAATGTTGCCAGTGAGTCAAAGATCCCTACACCATATTTTACCTGTAAGCCCGGCATAATATAGCCACTCACTACAACAGAAGAGCTGTCGCCGACACCTTGCGTATCCAGTGATAAATTTTTAACGCCAAAAGCTTCACCGATCTGTCCAACCAGTTTACCGCTCTTAGCAACACCTATTCCAATCAGCATCGAGGTCATCATATCACTGTCACCACCACCACTGTCCAGCCCCTGCCCTCTGAGCAGGTAAGATAGCGCTTGTTCCTGTGACATTGCCGGGTCTGAGAAAATCTCTACTTTCGGTTCACTGGCAAGCCCGGTGACTCGAACCCCGGCAGTAACATCATTCTCTGTTGCATCAGGATTACGAATAGCCTCCAGATTCAGCATTGGCTGATCGGCCGCTCCGGCAAACAAGATCTGGCCTTTACGAATCACCAAATCCTGCCCATAAGCGCGGAAAGAACCACTCGGAATATTAACCTGACCGTTTAAACCCAGTCCTTTTTTATCCTGGGCAACTTTTAAATCGCCCTGTAAACGCGCTTTTAAGCCAAATGCATTAATTGCAACGTTATTACCGATATGAATAACTAAGTTACTGTTAATTGGTATCGATGCCGTTTTGGTTTCAATCGGTTTTAGCTGGTTGTCCAGCATCACTTCATCAGAAGAAATACCTGTAGCACTTTCAGGGATCTCTTCTACTGTGATTCTGGCCCATGGCACGCCAACAGAACCATTTAACGTTAACAATTGAGGTGTTGCCTCAAAAACAATATCAGGAGAAACATCCAGCATCACTGTTGGCGGCATAGAAATGCGAATCCGGTCGCCTTTTGCCGTAATTGATGCTCTCCATGCATTAATTTGACGCCAGTCGGCATTACCCCCAAGGTTCAACGAACCTTTCTCAGTCTGAATAAGGCCAGTTAATTCAGAACTGGTACCGCTAAAGTTCAGAGCAATTCGCCCATCTTTAACCGTCAAAGGAACCATCTGGGTATTTAACTTCAGTTGTTCAAGTACCAGAGGACCAGAAATTCTTGGGTTTTGCGCATTACCGGACAGACTTAAATTGGCATTCAACACGCCATCAGCTTTTTCGCTACTCAGCAATACTGGCTTTAATAATGCGAGAGAAAATGCATCGATTTTCACGTTACCAGACAAATTACGGCTATTTTGCGGATCATTCACCTGAAGATTAACGCTGAAACTACCGTTATTGGCTATTTTCATCAACCAGTTAAGCTGGGCCCGATTCCCCGTCAGGTTAGCATCCAGCTTCATATCATCCAGCACCACAGGCAATGGACGACCATTAACGATTTGGGTTACTGCAACGCCATCACCTTTCAGCAGTACTTTTGCCTGAGGTAATCCACCGTTTGCTTTCCAACTGATATCCGCATTACCGCTAAATACCCCTTTAGCTTTGGTATCTCTGTCCAGCAATGGCGCCAGCATTGCTAAATCAAAACGACTAAGCACAATCGAAGCCTGACCATTCGGGCCTGCCTCAATGGTTTTTGGTACACAAAGTTCTGCGTTCGGGTTACGCCAGCAGTGAGAGCCAATGCTGATAGTTTGCTGTGCGTTACGATAGTCTAACGCCACATCTTGCGAAGTTTTCCATTCACCAACGGGCGTGTCAAATCGGGTATTGCTCAACGCACCTTTCCAACGTTCGCTGGCCCGATCAAAACTACCGGATAATGCCAACTGGCCAGAAACTGGTTTACCATTAATATTCAGCTTAAGCTGGTGCTTACTTTCATTACCTTCTGCATCAAGATTCAGTTGGCTGACATTTAAGTCGCCCTGTTTTAAACCGCTTATTGCCAGCGCCAGAACCCCTTTAACCTGTGATTCTGAAGTGATATCACTGTTCAGAGAAACTTTAGCAATTTGCATATCCTGCCAGCCTAAGCCATTTGCCGTTACATCAGCTAACAGTTGTGGCGCTTTTGCATTCCCTCTGAGTTTCACCGTACCTTTAGCAACACCGCTTAATCCCGGCAGCATCCCCGTCAATTTAGGCGCATTAATATCTGCATCTAATACCCATTTATTAGCCAGATCCCCTTTAACATCAACGGTATTGGGACCCAAAGCCAAATTAATACCAGGAATCACCCACTGTCCGGCATCATTGCCTTTTAGCGAGCCGGTAGCACTCAGCCGATTTTGCTTCACCAGACCATTCAGATTAAGTTCCGGTACCTCAACCTGCCAGCTTCCACCATTCAAACTGCCTTTAGTACTCACTTTCCCGTTGAGGCTTACCGGCCATTCTGGCCACTGTTTCGCGGTATTGATACCATCAATAGTTAACAGTGAGCGCCAACTAATAGCATTACTCCAGTCAACGACACCATTCATCTCTGCCTTGCCCTGCAAGGCATTTAAACGCAGACGAGATAAATTGAACTGTTGAATATTACCTTTACCATCAACCTGTACATTAGCAGGAGGAATATCTGTTCCTTCAACGGCTGAACGTAAAGACAATGCATAATCGGTAGCTTTTCCGGTCAAACGCAGACGAGTGTCATTAACTTTATAATCAACTTTTCCCGTCAGTGGCCAACGAACCTGCTTACTCTCCAACGTTAGTGCCAGAGGTAATCCTGCTGTAGCCAGCTCAGTCTCTGCTTTTAACTGAGCACCAACCGGACCAGAGGCATTAAGATCAACGGTTAACTGACCGGTAATTTCACCACCGGCAACTAGCTTAACTTTCTCACCTTTCAAAGAAGGGTCATTGACGGTTCCATTAAGAGTAAGATTCACCGGCCAGTTGCCATTCATGGTGACTTCACCAGTCAGAGCAGCAATTCCCTCTGGTGCATTCACTTTTAATGATTGAATCTGAATATGAGACTCTTTACTGATAGCCTGTAGCTCCAGCCGGTCTATCTGAATCGGTGTACTTCCCGCCAACCGTAAATCTTCACCAATCAAGCCTGGCAGATTAAAATCCATCGGCAGAGGCACTTCCGGCAATGATGCCAATAGAGGCTCAGCAAATAATTGCTTCAGCATCTCTCCGGTGGTTTGTTGTGGACCAGTCGGGGCTGGTTCTGGCTCCGACGACTCGGGTAACACCACCAATAGTTGACGAATAGTGGTTGGTTGAATGGACACTTCACGCTGCTGCCAGTTAGCGGCGGTACGGAACTCATTCAAACTAATAGCAATATCGTCAACAGTAACATTGACGTTATTTAAACGAAGCAGGTTAAGGGCGATAGGATAAGGGGTTTGAATATCGGTAACCGGTTCACTGTCCGGGTCATCAATAACATCAGACGATGGGATCTCGCTGGTATTAACCTTAACATCAACATCGGTGGCAGTAATGGCATTAACACAAATCTTCTTGTTGGTAATGCAGCCCAAATTTAATGACAGATGAAACTCACCAACACCAACATCAATACCGGGCATAGCGTAGCTGACTTTCGACAGCGTCAGATCACGCCATCCCCCATCGACTTTGCCAATTTGTAATCCGGATACCAGACGAGGTGCCTGATTAAGGACAAAATGTAACCCGCTCTGGGTTCCCAATAGCCACGCCAGTGCACCACATAGCAGCACTATCAACAGTAACAAAGCAATCAGAACTCGTTTAACCCACTTCATCCTCATAGTTCTGGCCCCAAACCGATATAAATCTGCATCCCATGCTTATCACTATCCCCAATAGGGGCGGCGATATCCAATTTAATTGGCCCTATCGGCGACGCCCAGCGAACACCAACACCAGCACCTTTCTTAAAGGTGTAATCATCTAATTTATTAACTGCATCACCACCATCAGCAAAGGCAGCACCCCACCAGTTACCAGTGACGTTATACTGATACTCCAACGATCCGGTTGCCAGTTTAGATGCCCCGGTCAATTTGCCATCATCGTCTTTTGGTGAAAGGGATTTGTATTTATAACCCCGAATGCTGCGATCGCCACCGGCGAAGAAACGTAATGAAGGAGGAACTTTGCTGAAATCACCAGTCTCTATCCAGCCCAAATTACCCCTGGCAATAAAGCGGTGCTTATCCCCTAACGAGCGAATCCAGACGTTTTGCGCCTGAACGACAGCAAAATCCACATCTGAGCCCCAGCTGGTTTCTGATACATCTAATGAGTAACGTTGACTATCGCCCCACATTGGCATCAAACCACCACGCTGACGGGTTCGGTTAATGCTGACGCCAGGATAGAGCAGCATGGTGGTATTGGTTACAGACCCCTGAGTAAAGTTATCCAGACTCCAGCGCAGGTTTACCGCTCGCTGCCAGCCGCTGGTGCTGTCCCAATATCGGGCAACGTTAAACATCCCAGAGCTGGATTTAGTATCGTTTTGATCTTCATGCTTATAGCCAGATTGCAGCAGGTAATATTCTTCCAGCGGGCTTTTTTGTAATGGAATCTTATAGCTGAAATCCAGACTTTGCTCGGGAGCAGACAGACTAATACCGGTCTCCAGACTGTGGCCACGATCGTTAATCCACGGTTTCTTCCAGTTAGCTTTAACCCGAGGACCAATATCTGTGGAATAACCGCCACCCAGCTCAATAATATTTTTGGTTCTTGGAGAAAGAACACCTTCTAATGGTAATAACTTATCGCCATAAACACCGTCGAAATTAGGAGAGACCACCACGCTGTTAAACCAGTTGGTTGATGAAAGACGGCGGTTCAGCTCAGAAAGTTGGGCAGAGGTATAGTATTCACCCTCTTTAAATGGGATCAGATTCTGCAGGTAGTCATCCCGAATCTGTGAATCAATAAAGGTTACTTTGCCAAAGCGATAACGATCGCCGCTGTTAAAATCGATATCCCAGAATGCCTGATGGAGATCGGCGGCAACGCCTAACTGACTTCGCTCAATGCTGGCATCAAAAAAACCACGGCGAATAGCCAGCCCGGTAAGAGAACCTTTAAAACTATCATAAGTACCGTGATCGAGAACCGTTCCTTTAGCTGGAATATCCTTTTTCAGCAGGTCAATATAGAATTCATCATCTTTTGCCTGACCGGTGATAACAACATTTGTCTGTTCAATGCGTACCGGTTCACCTGGTGTTACCGTGGCAGTCAATGTAGGTTTTAGTGCCAGCCCGGACTGGACAACATCAAATTTAATTTCAGGATCGTAGTAGCCTTTTGCCCGTAATCCTTTACGAATAGTCTCTTCTACCTGGCGAGTAAAACGAGGGTTATCGGATATTTCTTCTTCAGGAATAGTTGAAAGTAACGCCTCAACGTTTGCCTCCAGATCATCACTTAATCCTTTTACCTCAAGACTCAGCCCCGCCGTTTTTGCCGATGAGACAACCAGCATAAATGGCAGCAACAGGTAAAATACTTTGTATCGTGATTGAGGCACTACAACTCCTAAAATATTCTATCTGATTTACTACAATGATTAACAACGTAGTAAGAGTTTAGATCAGGTATGCTTTATCTCATAGCCTGTTAATTACTTGTATATTGTCGGTAAAGATTGATTCAGATACAACCGGCTTAACTCTATCCTGACAAAAACATCCGGAGAAAATTTATGTTACCCGTTAATATATTAGAATTCACCTCACCGGAAAACGCCCTTCCTGGCAGAGATACCCCGATGAAAGTTGCCGCTGAACATTTGGTTTTACATACATCCATGACTGAGACTCCCCAAAATATGTCAGAGGCAATTTTCGCAATGGGTTGTTTTTGGGGCGTGGAACGCCTGTTCTGGCAACAGACTGGGGTATATAGCACCGCAGCAGGATATAGCGGTGGTATAACGCCTAACCCAACCTATCGCGAAGTTTGCAGTGGACAAACAGGACATGCCGAAGTAGTAAAAATTATTTTTGATCCATCGATTATCAGTTATAACGATTTACTTAAACTGTTTTGGGAAAATCACGATCCTGCTCAGGGAATGCGGCAGGGAAATGATATCGGTACTCAATACCGTTCAGCTATTTATGCAACCACTCCTGAGCAATTGCTACAGGCGCTGGACAGTGAAAAAGCGTTTACTCAGGCCATGAGCGATGCCAAAGATACACGACATATCACCACTGAAATTACTATGGCGAAACCTTTCTATTTCGCTGAAGACGAGCATCAACAGTATCTGGCGAAGCACCCTAATGGTTATTGTAACCTGGGTGGTATTGGCGTTTGCCTGCCGCCAGAAATCTAAAGGCATATGACAAGCGTTAACCAACTGTTATACTAATTAATGATAACGGACTAAAGCCCGTCGGTCCTCATAGTCCGTTACTCTTTTTGCTCATTCTGAGTACTCAACGTTAAAATCTATTTCCGATATAACTGCGGATAAATTATGTTAAACAGTCTATTACTGATTATTTTGTTGATCGCAATAAGTGCGTTCTTCTCTTTTGCCGAGATCTCTCTCGCTGCCTCACGAAAAATGAGGCTGAAAATGATGGTGGATGAAGGCAACGTTAATGCAGCGCGGGTACTGGAACTACAGGCAACTCCTGGGGTTTTCTTTACCGTTGTGCAAATTGGCATTAATGCCGTAGCCATTCTGGGCGGTATTGTAGGTGATTCTATTTTTTCACCTTATGTTGCTACTTTTCTCAGTCGCTTTATGGAGCCAGAACTTTCAGAACAACTTGGATTTATCGTTTCATTCTCTATCGTTACCAGCTTATTCATTCTGTTTGCTGACCTGACGCCAAAACGCATTGGCATGACATCACCGGAGGCAGTCGCAATCCGGATTATCAATCCAATGCGTTTCTGTATTGCTCTGTTTCGTCCGCTGGTTTGGTTCTTTAATGGTATGGCTACCCTGATTTGCCGCCTGTTTAAAGTTCCGATGATCCGTAACGACAATATTACCTCTGACGATGTGTATGCCGTATTCGAAGCCGGTGCACTGGCTGGTGTATTACGCAAGCAAGAACATGAACTGATTGAAAATGTGTTCGAACTGGAATCCAGAACGGTTCCCTCTTCCATGACCGCTCGTGAACACGTGGTCTATTTTGAGCTGGATGAGCAAGAGTCAGAAATTAAAGACAAAATTGCCAATTACCCTCACTCGAAGTTTTTGGTGTGTAATGGATCTATCGATCAAATTATTGGCTATGTTGACTCTAAAGATTTACTGATTCGGGTACTAAGCAATCAAAGCCTGACATTAAAAGGCGGCGTTCAAATTCATACGCCACTGATCGTTCCGGATACCTTAACCCTGTCAGAAACACTGGAAAGCTTCAAAGTTGCCGGTGAAGACTTTGCGGTTATCCTTAACGAATATGCGCTGGTGGTTGGCATTATCACCCTAAAAGATGTGATGACCACGTTAATGGGTGACCTGATTGGCCCAGGCCAGGAAGAGCAGATCGTTGCACGTGACGAAAGCTCATGGCTGGTTGACGGCGCAACACCTATTGATGATGTAATGCGAGCACTGTCTATCGACGAATTTCCTCAGTCTGAAAATTATGAAACCATCGGTGGTTTTATGATGTATATGCTGCGTAAGATTCCAAAGCGCACTGATTCAGTAAAATTCTCTGGTTATAAGTTTGAAGTGGTTGATATCGACAGCTACAAAATCGATCAACTTTTAGTGACTCGCCTGCAGGACAATATGACAATATCATCAGATGACAGTAAAGAGAAACAACCAAAAGAAACTGAATAAAAATTCATTATTCAGAAAACAAGATGGCCATCGTTAAGGATGGCCATTAAAGTTAACATAAGTTGTGAATATTCATTCAATGTCAGGCAAATTCAGCGCGTAATTCCTGGACTTCACGGTTTACTTCCGCCATAACATTGAAGTGAATTTTATCACATACTTTTGGAAGCAGAATTTTCCCCATATCAAACTCAAATGCACCAATACCCTTGATGTAGAGCCTGCCACGGAAGAGAGTCTTCACGTATAGCGCAACCCGTTGTGGATTGTAGCTAGGGAAGATTTTCATTTCATGTCCTCCATAATTATTTAAGACGTAACGTCACTATAGCCCGGTCACCCGAACAACTTATTAGTGACGCTAGCTATGTCTCTTAGTTAACACTACTATTCTTTATACTCATAGCCTCTTTAACGTTATTTACATAACATGCTGAAATGTCAGGAAAGCATTGAGTACCAATAACTATAGGACAAAAACTGAGTTTTCACGAATTAAAAACTATATATTGTGAAGTATATAAAATTTAACACTCGCTAACTTAATTTATTCCGAGGGTTAGCTGATACATAAAATCCGGGATTAAGAAATGTGTGAGCTGGCGCATAGTTAAGCGGAATATTATCCCAATTATTCACTTGCAGGCCCGCAGCACGAACAATAGCATGACCCGCTGCCGTATCCCAAATACAGGTTGGCCCAAAGCGGGGGTAGATTTGAGCACTGCCTTCGGCAACCAGACAGAATTTTAGTGAAGATCCTACCGCGGTGGTTTCATAATCACCTAATGATGCCAGAAATTGTTCCAACGGCTCATCACGATGTGAGCGGCTACAAACTACTTTTGGTGGATATGCCAGCTTAGGATTAATGACCTGTCGCTTGCCTTCAATCTCTTTCCAGGCGTACTCATCTTCTGCAGCATAAAGCACATCTGGCACCGGGGCGTAAACCACCCCCATTACCGGAACACCCTGTTCAATCAAAGCAATATTGACAGTAAATTCACCATTCCGATTTAAGAACTCTTTGGTACCGTCCAGTGGATCAACTAACCAGTAGCGCTGCCAGTGGCGTCGTTCTTCCCATTCCTGAGGAGATTCTTCAGAAAGCACTGGGATATCTGGCGTTAACCGGGTAAGGCCATCGACAATGACGCGATGGGCAGCCAGATCGGCGGCGGTAACTGGTGAGCTGTCGGCTTTAAGCTGGGCTTCCAGCGGCTGATACCCCTGATAAACCTGTAAAATAGCCTCACCAGCCTGACGAGACAAAAGGCAAATCGCTTCCAATCTATCTGATACCTGCAACATAAATCCCCTTTTTCACCACCATCAGAATCATTCAGATTAGCAATTTTATACCTAATAACCAGTTTTTCAGGTAATTAACTCTCAACCTCTCCCTTCATCAACAAACTGAAATAAAACTCACATTGCATTTATTAATGATGCATTTAAAATACACTTTAATCAAATATCAAACCTGACCTTTAAATATATGGGGAGTCATTATGGAATACGCCAGCCAATCATTAGGGGCTTTAGCCGTTGCTATTCCCGGAGCGACAAAGTTATTTCGTCAATATGACCTCGACTTTTGCTGTGGCGGAAAACAGACGCTACAGCGCGCCGCAGACAAAAAAATGCTGGATATAGCCGAGTTATCTCAACAGCTTGATCGGCTCGCCAGTAAACCTTCTGAGGCCAAAGATTGGTCTCAATCACCTTACTCAGAAATGATTTCACATATTCTACAGCGCTATCATCAACGTCACAGAGAGCAACTACCAGAATTGATTTTACTGGCTCAAAAAGTTGAACGCGTCCATGCAGCTAAATTGACCTGTCCTCATGGCCTGGCGGAAAGACTGACCATTATTTATCAGGATTTAGAACAGCATATGATGAAAGAAGAGAGAATTCTGTTTCCAATGATCGAACAGGGAATGGGAACTCAGGCAGGTGGTCCCATCAATGTCATGGAGATGGAACACGATCAGGCGGGTCAGGATGTCGAAAAAATTAAACAAATAACCAATAATTTAACGCCTCCGGCTGAAGCTTGTAATACCTGGAGAGCGCTGTATAGCTCAACAGAAGAGTTTATTACTGACCTGATGGAACATATTCATCTGGAAAATAATATTCTTTTCCCTCGGGCTTTAGCAAACAAGTAATCCGGTAAATAAATCAGCCAGAGTAAAATAGACTCTGGCTGATATTCTGTCTGAATGCTACTTCTCAATAATTAGAGAATTTCCAGCAATTCCACTTCAAATACCAGTGTGCTAAATGGTGGAATAGAAGCTCCGGCGCCACGTTCACCGTAAGCCAGATGCTGAGGAATAGTTAACTTCCACTTGGAACCGACTGGCATTAGCGTTAATGCCTCAATCCAACCAGGGATCACACCGCTTACCGGAAACTCAGCTGGTTCACCACGTTTAACCGAGCTGTCAAATACAGTACCGTCAATCAGGCTACCGGTATAATGAACACGTACGCGATCCTGACGGGAAGGGATAGTACCTTCGCCCTGAGTCAGAACTTCGAACTGCAGGCCAGACTCGGTGCTGTTCACTTCGCTACGTTTAGCGTTCTCTTCTAAGTAATGTACGCCTTCCTCGGCCATTTTTTCCTGCTTATCACGGCGAACCTTATCGGCACGCTCATGAATTTCACGCAATGCGCGATGAACAACGTCTACTGGCACAGAAGGATGGTTGCCATGCAAAGCATCCGTTAAACCGGCTAACAGCGCTTCTGGCACCAGTCCTTCTAAACCGGACTCCTGGAGCTGTTGCCCAACCTGCAAACCAATACCGTAACTGGCCTGTGATTCTACGCTGTCAAAAGATGGCTTTGTCATTATGTTTCCTCAGAAAATAGCCTTAGAAAATAGATCTGGAAAGATAAACAGAGGCGAAGCATACCACAGGAAATCCGGCAGAATAAACGACAACAACAAAGCATTGCCTGAATTATATCTGTGCTTCCTCATGTTGCACTGCTTCTTGCGCTATTCTCCCTTTGGTCAGCCACCAGATAACAATTCCCATCAGGCTTAATACAGCGCCGGTCACACAAACACCCTGCCACTGAGCATATTGATAGGCCATCGCAGAAATCAGTGAACCTAAAGCACCACCAATAAAATAGCTGGTCATATAGCCTGCGGTTAGTCGACTTCTTGCCTCCGGCATCATACGGTACATCACTGATTGGTTAGTAACGTGAACGCCCTGTACCGCTAAATCCAGTACAATAATGCCAAGCAGTAAAGTCCAGATAGAAACCTCGCCAAAGGCAATCGGTATCCAGGAAAGAAACAGTAAAACTAAACCAATACTAGTTGTCTGGCTGGCTTTACCTTTGTCTACCAACTGCCCTGCACCACTCGCCGCCAGCGCACCTGCCGCGCCCACCAGACCAAATAATCCAATTACGGCTTCAGAGTAATTATAGGGTGGGGATGCCAGCAGAAATGCCATTGAGGTCCAGAGCACGCTGAAATTAGCAAAAGAGAGTGCCCCCAGAAAAGCCCGGGTACGCAGCGTGGTATTACGGGAAAACAACGAAATAATTGATACCAATAATTGCGGATAATTAAGTCCGCTACTTTGCTTATAGCGGGGAAGTGCAAACCATAGAATGATGGCAACCAATATTAAGAGTACCGTTGCAACCCAATAGATAGTTCGCCAGCTACCAACAGCGGCCAGTAAACCCGCCGCTGTCCGCGCCAACAGAATCCCCAGCAACAGGCCACTCATCACAATACCGACAACTTTTCCCCGCTTAGCCGGTTCTGCCAGCGTCGCAGCAAAAGGAACCAGTAATTGGGCCACGACCGAGAACAAGCCGGTTAACGCCGTACCAATAATAATGCCCATCACCGTTGATGAAGTTGCCGTAATCAACATGCCCGCCGCAGAAAGCAGCGTCATCAAGACAATAAGCCCACGCCGTTCAAACATATCGCCCAATGGAACAATAAACATCAGTCCTGCGGCATAGCCCAACTGAGCAGCAGTCACGATGAACCCTGCCTGGCTTACTGACAAACCAAAGGCTTTAGCAATAGTTTCCAGCAAAGGCTGTGCGTAATAATTACTGGCAACAACCAATCCGGTTGCCAGCGCCATAATCATAATTAATGTTGGCGTCAGGACTTTATTTTCGGTTTTCTGATTCATTATTTAGATTCTTAAAATGGTACTGGCAGGCATTACTGCTAAGAAAGTAACAATCGCACCATAAAGTATACTGTGTATGGAGCACCACACCATCTAAAGCCGCTAATCATTTTTTACAAACTGTACAATCTGCTATTGGAGAAAATCAGGAAAACCATCATGATGAATAAATAATGGCGATTTATCCCACAGCAAACAGAAGCTATCTGTTTATATTATTTACCAAATCTATTTTATTCGATCTATTATGGTTAAAATCACACGACTACCAGACAGGCGGTTCATGTCTGATGGAGTTCCAGATGAGGTGTTGTGATGCAGGTAAATAAAGTCAAACAGAGATCGCAAAGCGGTAATAACCCGCTGAAGATCCTATTATCTAAATTATGGCACTTGCCTGACGGTTTCAGCTGGATGGAACCTCTCCCTTATGCTCACCGCCGTGGTGTGATACTCGCTACCCTATTAATTCTATGTGCTTTCTTGTGGCCCAGTGATAAAGGGGAAACCACAACCAGCAGCAATACTCCCGTTGAGTTATCGGCGCCGGAGGCGAGCACTACGCAGCCAAATGCGCCACCGCCTGAGCCATCTCAGGCCTTAAATACACCAGCACCAATTCAACCACCTCCTTTGGCTTCCAGTCAGCAAACTACCGAAACGCCAACCCCCTCCCCAACATCTCAACCTCCTGTGATACCTGAGCAACCCACTAATCACGAGTGGAAAGAGTTTACTATCCAGAAAGGACATACGCTGACTCAGCTGTTCCGGGAGAATCGTTTTATCGTTAGTGATGCATTTTTACTGGCGCAGGTTGAAGGGCCGGGAAAACCGGTTAACGCCTTAAAGATTGGCCAAAAAATTCGGATTCAGCTTACTCAGGATAAGCAAGTTATGGCACTGGAAGTTGAACTTTCTGCTAATAAATCAGCCCTGTTTACTCGCCAGAATGATGGACGTTTTCGCCGGGAACGTTAAGCTGTTGCAACAAAAAATCTCGCAGCACTACTCCTTGATTATGTTCCATATCCTTACTGCCAAAGAGCAAAGTAATACTTTTATTTTGTTGTAGTAATTGCAACAACGGCATCCAGTTCTGCCCATACTTAAGCTCTGTCAGATAGTCGCGACAAAAATCATCCCAACGCGTTGGGTCGGCATGGAATCGTTGACGCAGTTCAGTGCTTGGAGCGACTTCTTTTAGCCAGATAACACCTGACAGACGCGCTTTGGTTACCCCTCTGGGCCATAAGCGATCGATAAGAAAACTATTTTCTGCAATGGGCGGACTAATTTCATAGACCCTCGCCAGATGAATATTAACCATCATATTCTCCTTATCAACATAGCTCTGTTGGCTTAATAACTTTATCGTTCGGGCATTACTGAACCCGAAGCTAATATCACATCGATAAAACAAAAAAGAAAGGAAACGTTTCGAAAATCAAAAAGCAAAACGCCGACATAAGTCGGCGTTTTAAACATGGTAAGAAAACTAAATATTAGTCTTCAGCAACCACGATAACGTTCAGTTTAGCAAATACTTCGCTGTGAACCTGGAAGCTAACTTCGAACTCGCCCAGATTGCGTAAAACGCCTTCTGGCAGACGAACTTCGCTCTTGGCCACTTCAACGCCAGCAGCAGTTACTGCATCAGCGATGTCACGAGTACCGATAGAACCAAACAGTTTACCTTCGTCACCCGCTTTAGAAGCGATAGTCACGCTGCCCAGACCAGAGATCTTAGCGGCACGAGCTTCTGCAGCTGCCAGAGTTTCAGCCAGTTTGGCTTCTAACTCAGCACGACGAGCTTCGAAAAACTCAATGTTTTTCTTGGTTGCCGGAACCGCTTTACCTTGCGGTACCAGATAGTTACGAGCATAGCCCGATTTAACATTAACTTGATCACCCAGGCTGCCCAGGTTAGCTACTTTATCAAGCAGAATAACTTGCATTACCGTATCCTCTTTAAGTTCGTGGATCGTTGCCGATTACTGATGACGATCAGTATACGGTAACAAAGACAGGTAACGTGCGCGCTTAATAGCACGTGCCAGCTGACGCTGGTACTTAGCACGGGTACCGGTGATACGGCTCGGGACAATCTTCCCGCTCTCGGTGATATAATTTTTCAGCGTTGCGATATCTTTATAGTCGATCTCTTGAACGCCTTCCGCGGTGAAACGGCAGAACTTGCGACGACGGAAATAACGTGCCATATGGCTAGTCTCCAGAATCTATCAATTCAATCTGCTCGGCATGTAACACTAATTTATTGAGTCCGTTGCGGCCTTGATGGCTGCTGACAAAACCGGATACTCTCAGGCTACTGCCGACCGTTATACTGTGAGTTAACGCTTGAGACTGCTGTCCACTGACAACCACGGGCATTCTGCACCATGCTTGTCGGTTAAACCCGGCTTCCTGCTGTTGTGAGCGGTGCTCTAGCACAAACTGACAATGCGGAACCCCAGATGGACTTACTTTACGGATGGGGGTCTTGGTTACTATACCAGACAACACCAACCGATTTGCAGTCTGCACCGGCAATTACTCTTCAGAATCCTCAGCATCATCTGAGTCATCATCCATTAGCTCTTCAGCAAAATCTTCACGACGCTCGCGACGTTCGTCTTTTGCTTTAACCATTGGAGAGGCTTCAGTTACGGCATGCTTAGTACGCATTACCATGCTACGGATAACGGCATCGTTGAAGCGGAAGTTAGTTTCCAGCTCATCGATCGCTTCCTGCGGTGCTTCAACGTTCAGCAGAACGTAGTGAGCTTTATGCAGTTTGTTAATTGGGTAAGCCAGTTGACGACGACCCCAATCTTCTAAACGGTGAATTTCACCACCTGCAGTTTTGATCGCACCGGTGTAACGTTCGATCATACCTGGAACTTGTTCGCTTTGGTCGGGATGGACCATAAAGACGATTTCGTAATGACGCATCAATTGCTCCTTACGGATTATTCAGCCTCCTGTCAGGGTCAGCCGTGGCCCATGGAAGCAAGGAACGTGTTTATGTGTACGGCTGAAAAAATGACGCTGAATTGTACGTTTATGGCGAGGGAACTTCAAGGAGATTCAGCATTGGTTTAGTAATAAACTGAATCTCTTGAAGTTAAACTGTTTTAAGCCTGTGCAATAGCCTCTATTTCAAGGGCAGAACCAAAATGCAGACAAGAGACACCAGCAACAATTCTGGCGGGACGATGGTCACCAATCCATTCAGCATACAGGCGGTTAAATTCCGGCCACATATCCATATCCACAATAAAAATACGTACCTGAACCAGCTTGCTTTTACTACTGCCGGAAGCTTTCAGACTGACTTCAATATTAAAAAGTACCTGCTTTGCCTGCTGTTCAAATGGCTTGTCTGCCAATGCCTGGCCCTGAGCATTCACCGGCAGTTGTCCTGAAAGATAGACCATACCATTGCAAATACAGGCGTGAGAGTAATGCCCACCGGGTTTTGATAATTCAGGGCTGTTAACATGCACAATACTGTTTTCTGTATCAGAAACGCTCATATCCATTTCCCCTTATCCGGCAAAAATATCGCTCATCCCACCGGAAGCCTTCAGGCCAGAACCGGTCAGAATCACCACTGTCGTTTCCCCTGGTTTTATCACCCCACGACGCATAAATTCATCAATGGCTGCGGCAGCCGTTGCGCTGGTTGGCTCGGCATAAAGCCCCATCGACGTTAGCTTAATCACTGCCTGAGTGATTTGCTCTTCCGTTATGGCTACCGTATTGCCGCCAGAACGACGGATAGCGTCTAACAGCTCTTTCAGACGCACCGGGCTTCGAATGGCGGTACCTTCCGCAATAGTTGCGGCATATTTTGTTGGTACCAACTCTGTCGCACCAGCCTGAAAGGTCGCATCTATTGGCGCACAATTTGCCGGTTGCGCAATCAGCAATTTAGGCAGTTTTTTAATTTGACCGGCGGCTAACAGTTCGCTGAAACCAATATCACAGCCCAACACATTACTACCGGCACCGGTAGGAATAATAATGTTATCCGGGGCTTTAAAACCTAAATCTTCCCATAGCTCATAGGCTAATGATTTAGTTCCCTGCAGAAAGAAGGGGTGCAGTTATGGCTGGCGTAAAACGTAGATTCTGACTGTCGCAGTGCTTCATTTTCTGTATCCTGACGGGAACCGGGTACTAACTGAACTTCTGCACCAAAGGCCCGACTTTGTAATAGCTTAGCCGGTGAGGTTGATTCGGGAGCCAGTATTCGCGCTTTGATCCCCGCAGCGGCACAAGAGGCAGCAATTGCCGCACCGCCATTACCGGAACTATCTTCAATCAACTCCTTCACACCTAACTGAGCCAGAAAAGAGACCATCACCGCTGCGCCACGATCTTTAAAACTGCTGGTTGGATTAAACCATTCCAATTTGAACAGTACATCGGTGTTGTTCCAGCGCTTACCAACCAGTGGCGTGCAGCCTTCCCCCAGAGAAACCGGATGTTTAATAGCGACGGGTAAAGCTGCCTGATAACGCCAGAGTGAGCGATAACGACTATCAATTTCATCACGGGTAATTCCGGGTAAGGGTGTAATCATCAATGGCGCTTTCTTTTCGGAACACCAACGTAACTCATCTATTTGATAATTCAGTCCATTACGTTGATCAATATATTCGGGTATAACTTTTTTCATCGTCACTCTCCGGAGATCTGTCAATTTGGCCTAGAACAGACTCTTTTATACCTCTGCTTTCATATACAAACAATAAAATATTATACAAAGTGTTAATTCGATCCTATCAAAAAACTATCCGTAACTATTCCATAAAAAATAATTTCGTTATAAAGTTTTTTTTAATCTTTAAAATTTTTTCATGTTTGTCACACATAAATAGTTTTAAAGGTAGTTATTCACAATTTTTATTAAGTAATACAAAGGAATGTAGATGAAAAAGCTGATAATTCCCTTATCTCTGCCCGTATTATTGTTTGGCCCCTCAACTCAAGCTACTGATAGCTACCAAATTACTAACCCACAAGGTGCTTCCGTATTTCAGGCTACATTCTTTAATCAGGGTGAAGCACCAGAAGTACATCCGGATGCTGAACCTGTTAAGCCTTCGACCTGGACTCTGGATAATCTGCAAAAAACAAAAGTTCTTAACAGCATCGACTACTGGGCTGAAGTGATTAATCCTCGACCCGGACAACTACCTGCTCAGATTCACATCACTACATTTGATGAGGAAAATGCTACTGGTAGTAGCGGATTTGTACATCAGGGCCAATTGAGCGTTACTGAATTACAGGCTGCATTACTTGGCCAGGATCCCGGATTGTTACCGTTTGGTTCCCATGCTCAGCTTTCTTTGGGAAAGATGGATTACGATACCCTTGCTTACGTCCCTTCATTACTACCTCGTTCTACCACTCAGGCTGATACTTTCGGTATTGCACTTCATGAACTGGCACATGGTTTAGGCATCAATAGCAACATTGCAGGACTAAACAAGCCGGTTGATGAAGATGAAGACTCGACCAGTACCTCCTCGGATTCCGACAACCAGGACGATAGTTCAACTCAGGACAACAAACCCTACGCATCAACTACTTATGGAAATTGGACCGAACACCTGCGCGATGATAATGGTCGTTCAATGCAGCCTGGTCAGGCTGTTTTATGTTCAGACTGTGAAAATCCTTACTCAGATAACGCTTTCGATGTACGCAAGGATAAAGGTTATTTCGCAGGGCAATATGTTAGTGAAGTTCTGGCTGGTTCAATGCCGGGCGTTCCGGTAAAGATTATGGGAGAAGATGGCAAACTTGATACCGATTACATGAGTCATATTGAATTAAAAAATAGTCTGATGAGCCATCAAAACTATCGAAACTATACCACCTTTATGGAAGCTGAACTGGCGATATTGCAGGATATGGGATACCAGATTGAACGCCGCAATATGTATGGATTTTCTGTTTACGGCGATAATCAGACAATCATTAGCCAGCATAGTTACTCATTATGGGATGCAACTGCTCAGGCTTATGTTTCTGACCAGTACAATACTTCCACTCTGGGGCTGGGCTTACATATCTATGGCAGTAATAACCAACTGCATCAGGCGGCTGATATTCTTACTGCCGGTGCTGGTGCAGCCGGTATCCGAGTCGATGGTGAAAACAATACCCTGATAATCGAACCTGATACGCGTGTTTACGCTGATGGAGTCAATGGTCGTGGCGTAATGTTCACCTACGGTAAAGATCATAACTTTATTCATCGGGGAGATATTCAGGCGAATGGTGAAATGGGGATTGCCGCTATCTTTGATTTTGGTAATAACCTGCTGGGTAATACCAGCGAATATCGTGGTTCCTTTATCCGCTTCGTCAATTCCGAAGAAGCTGAGTTACTGCCAGAATTAAATGGAGCACTGGTCAATAATGCTGATATCAGCGGCCGTCTGGCAGGAACAGATGCTGCTATTTATATTGCACCCAATGCGCTGGTTAACAATATAAATATAATGAATGGTGCCCGTCTGGAAGGCGCTATCTATTCTGACTATAACCAAAAAGATGACAGTGAACAGCAACGCCTGACCCACCTCACTTTTGGTAAATTAGCCGATGACAGTGGCCGGGCAACCGATGAAGCTGATGCCAGTTTCAATTTGCGTTACGACAATAATATTCAAGGCATCAACAACCTGGCATTGGAGCTATCAGGAGGGCAAACCTCCCTCAATGGGATTCATCAACTCTATAGCGTTAATGTCGCTTCAGATGCCAGGCTGGCAGGTAACAGCCAATATACGCTAAACAGTAACGGATTATTCACTAACCACGGAGTTATTGCTCCGGGTAACTCTATGGGTAAAATCGATATACTGGGCAACTACCAACAGGGTGAGGATGGACAACTACTGCTTGAAATTGCCAACGATGGTTCCAGCGATATATTTACCGTTAGTGGTACTGCGGATTTAAATGGTCAGTTAACCTTTGTACCTCAGGCCGGCTGGTATCCGGGTGGCTGGACACAAGATACTCGTAGCATGTTGAGCTTCGGTTCAACAACTGGAGAATTTAGCGAAATCAACAGCCAATTTGAATCATTAACCCTGAAATTACAGATTACTCCTCAAGGTAATGGCCTGTATCAATTATCCATGCTGCGGGATAATAATGCTTATAGCCAATATGCTTTAGATGACAACGCCCGGCGAGTTGGTCGCGCATTAGACCAGATCGTCATGAATGCCCAGTCCGATTTGCAGCCACTGTTTAGCACGCTGGACTTTATCGATAGCACCACTATTGCCAATGCGCTAAACCAGCTTTCTCCGGCCAATTATAGCGCCATGTTTGCCAGCGCACTAAACCGTGAACAGCAAATTACAGACATTATCAGCATTCAAAGGGCATCTGCCTCTGACCGTTCTGAAACCGGATCTCGAGCTTTTGCCATTCCGTTTGGCGGTGGTTTCTGGCAAGACCGGCAAGATAACAGCGTGGGATATAACGCTTCCAGCTATGGCGTTATCTTTGGTGCCGAGAAACCTTATGAAGCAGCCCCTGACTGGACATTAGGATTCCACGGTGCGGTTAGCGGTCAAACGGTAAAAGTTAAATCACCGGAGAACGGTACCGGAAAAACGACTGCATTTAATTTAGGTCTGCATACTCGCTATACACAAGACCCAATGGCAGGTTTGTATCTGTTTGGTAACGGACGTATTGGTATTGAAGATGGTTCAATGGATCACAGCGTCAGAGTGGGTAATTACCGTACTAATAATCAGTCCGACTGGACTGGTCTGAGCGGTTCGTTGATGGCTGGTGGTGGTTATAACTGGAAACTAACACCTGAATTCAGCGCCGGACCTGTTGCCGCACTGAACTATACGGTGTTATCTCATCCGGACATTAATGAGAACGGCTGTGACAGCGCCTGTCTGGAACTGGATGCTAAAAATTTTAACTCACTGCGTTCCAGTATCGGTATTGGCAGTTCACTGGATCTGTCGCGAACAACAGGTCAGGGATTTAAAGCCAGCCTGCAACTTACCTGGAACCATGAATATCTGGATACTGATTTGGTGCAAAATACCAATTTCAGTGGATATGATAATGTTTCATTTAGCAGTAAGAATCGGATCACCAGTCGTGACTCCGCAGGCGTTCAGGCAAATCTGAGCTATCAGATTAATAAAGACGTGACGGCGAATGTTGGTGTATCCAGCGATCTGTTCCGTTCTGGCTATAACAATGTATCGGGGAATGCTTCGGTGAACTGGCGTTTTTAAACTATTCCAGCATCTTCGTTAAAAGTATGCCCTGCCTAAAAACAGGGCATTACATCAATATTAGTCAATCAGCCTGGATTCAACAAAAAAACCACCTCCCCCCTATAGTGAGGAGATTGTGATAGTCGCTGCTGCCACTGCTTATCCCACTCACCATGCTGAACTAAACCTACGCGAAAAGGTATAGTTAAACCAAGTAGCGCGGGTAAATAGGCATCATAGTTAGTAACAGTCTTACGCCCCTGATAGGTTTGCACCACCAGTTCATCCACCGGCAGTTGATTAAGCTGATTAACATTACCGGTTTTCGCCCAGTCCAGCAGACCCGTAACGCTTAAAGGACAATCTTTTGGCAGCTTGTTCCGAACCCGGCTTAAAAACTCTGCATATTTATCAAGTTGGTAGCTGGCGGCATCAAAATCAATTTGAATACCCACGTGCTGATTGCCTGCTGCAACCCACTTTTCCCGCAGCGTTAACATGGCATCCAACATTGGCTCCGGAATATCCAGCGTAGTAACCCGTATTGATAACCAAAGCTTGGGTGCCTTTAATCGACTTACCGGGATCCCTTTGCTCCACAACCGGGCTTTTCCCTGCTGACGGACAATTTCTCCCTGATAGAGATAAAGCTCAGACATCTGATGTAGCACGGGCTGAGGACGAACCCCAGCCCATAGCCAGAACTTCTGATACTGACTGGCATCAACCCCGCTTTGAGCAACACAAACCATCGGGCTCAATAGCAGGCTGAATACCAGCAGAATGCGTTTGGTTACCAGTAGTAACGCAATTTTTCTGCCCACACCGAACCTTTGTAATCACGCTTTAACTGCTGGAACCAGGATTTACGCACATTGCTGTCAATTTCCTGCCCATCGCAACTGTTGTAGCCTGAAGGGGCATAACACATGATCGCCCGATACAGGGCATAGCTTTTATCTTCCGGCTCTGCACCAGGATTGGCGATTACTTGCTGATAGCGAGTTAAACGGCTCTGAGCTTTGCCTTTAAACATGGCGGGTGCATCATTTAGCTGCCACTGTAAACCATACTCCATTCCGGTATCGACGTGAGTTTCGGTTAAGCGGAAAAATTCCCCCATACAGTTAAGCGCATGTCCATCTTTAGGCTGACTGGTCAGTACTTCTGCGGTCTTATCCAGAGATGCACAAAGGTAGCCTTTCTCGGTATTGCTACCATCCCAGTCAAATAGAGTGATATTCACATCACCCAGCTTCTCTTTATCAAACTTCAGTGACACTGAATCTTTACCCAAAGCGCGATCTTTCAGGTAATCCGAATAATTCCCGGTAATCAAATCCCGGGTAAGTAACGTATGCAGCGCAATAACACGTTCTTCATTATTTACACCAGAAGCTACCTGTTGGCGTAACAGCGAAGCATTGGCCACATCTTTTAATACTAAAGAACGGAAGCGAAGTGAGGTAACCGGACTGTTGGCAGCAAATACCAGTTCAGGTTTTCCCTGATAGGCCAGTGAATTAGTTAGCATTAACTGCAGGAACTGCTGCTGAATAGCAGTGGTTTTTAAAGTTAGTAAATGACGCCAGTGCGCTTCTGCCTGAGGCCATTTTTTCTGCGCCTGTAACGCCTGCCCCAAAAGAACCTGCAGGCTGAAATCTACAGTATCAGTCAACGCTTGTGTGGTCGCAGCAGGAATAGCAGACTCTACTTTGGCATAATCTTTTGGCAGATAAAACAGCCAGGCATTATGTAAATAGTTCCATGCCGAAGCCATACCCGCCTTTTCAAACATAGGTTTATAACCGTTAATTTCTGCTTCAGTAACCAGAATCGCATTGGGGCGGGACTGATAGCCTTCCCGCAAACGGCGTAGCGTTTGAGTCAGAGTTAACATTGGCGTTTCTGGCGCGGAAACAAATTGATTATCGATATCCTGCCATGCGTAGCTGCTCAATAATTTGGTATCAATTTCATTAATCAGAGACTGTAGCATCTCCATATTGGCTGCCCGCCCCAGCGCCTGTTCTGAACTTTTAGCCAATTCATTCCATTCAGAAGCAAACCAGTAAATACGGCGATACAGGTCTTGAGTTGATGTCGCATAGCGCCCGGTCGGATAAGCCGTAAGATAATCCTTCGCCTTCTGAGCAGCCAGCGAGGTCAGATTTTTATCGCTTTTGGTTACGTCAAACATCTCATACTCATCCAGGGCATGTTCAACGGCCTGATTTAGCGCCACGCGAAATAACATGTAAGTCGCAGTTTCCGCTACCCAAGGCTGACTCGCCTTTACCAGATTCTGAAAGCCCGCGGTCGCCTCACTAAAGTTGCCATTATAAAAATAGGCGGCGCTGAATAAATAATTATGCAAATCGGCAGCATGTGATTTTTCAGGGAACGCAGCGGTTGAAACGTCTGCCAGCTCGGGATCGATCAGGATGTTCATTCGCTGATGGGCTAAATCTTTGCGTTGTTCCGGCGTCAGTTCTTTATCATCAATCAATAGCTGAAAAAAGTGAGCCAACGCTGCAGGCGTATTAGACACCATTCGACCACGGCCCCCCAACAGCATCTTATCCGACAGATCCAAAGAGCTAATATCAACCCCTAATTGATCCGCCAGCTTTTTAATCGCTGGTATATCAACTTCAGTGAAAGCAAAACCATATTCATTAACACCAGACGGAGGCGCAACACGAGGAATATTAAAAGGCAATTCACGACTGCGACCAGGTTCAGCCGCTAAAGGTGCATACGCTGAAGCAAATTGGTGCTTATCTGATTCCAGTAACAACAAGTTTGCACGGGTATCGTTGCTTACCCATAAAAATGGATAACTGCCAAGAGGCAGGGAACATGGGGCTAACCAAAAATCACATCCATCACCATCAAAAGATGCCTGCACTGGCTGACACAATAATCCGGTAAGGCATACCGCTAAAAATAGCTTTTTCACTTGCACCAACTCCCTGTCATCACTGAATTCATTCGCCGTTTTTTATCATATTATTTATGGGTTATCACCATATGATTGTTCACCAAATCTCAGGCTGATTCCGAAAATTCAACTTGCTCTGGTTTAACAATACGTTGGTAATCTTCCACATTAAGCAACAGCGATCTTTCTAACGATCCGGCATTAAAAACCATCTCGTCCAATTGTTGAAATAGCAAAGGGTCAACCACCAGCTTAAGGTCAGGATGAAAACTAAAAGGAGGGATAGCACCAAACACACACTGAGTTAGCGCCATCACTTCTTGTGGACTGGCCAGTGATGCTCGCGTTCCGCCTAATTTTTGAGCCAGCATTAGCAAGTTAGCTTTACGATGAGCAGGAAGTACTGCCAAAACATGTTGCTTGATACCATTGCCTTTTACATGGCACACCAGTGCCTTAGCTCCCTGTTCAATTTGCGTTCCTCTGGCTTTAGCCGCCTCTTCAGAACGCCCGGCACTGGCATGTTCAATGACCCGATAGCGAGCCTGCCCACCATCTAATAAAGCAATAAGCTGGTTAAAAATAACTGATGACACAATGTCCTCCCTTTGTAAGGTGCAAGATGCCGGAAAGCATACTCGTTCCCCCATCAAATATGCTATAAACTTCTTATCATATTGTATAAGAGTCAACAGAAAGTAAAATCGGATACCAGACTGATGCCATCAAATAAACAACCCTCTTCACCTGCTGAAAATGAAAATCAACTATTACTGCGTGAAGCGAAAAAAATAGCGACGGCGCTGGGTAAAATGTTTGCCCCCAGCTGTGAGGTGGTATTGCACGATCTGACTCACCCGGAACATGCCATTATCGCTATGGAAAACCCGCTTTCGGGACGCCAAATTAGCGATCCGGCAACAGAGATGGGTCTGGCAAGAATTCAGGACGATCAATTTCCTGATGTAGTACAAAACTATGAAAATCACTTTCCCGATGGCAGGCCAGCTAAAAGCACCTCGATAGGACTAAGAAACAGTCAGGGAGAATTCGTCGCAGCCCTGTGTATGAATCTGGATATTTCGCTATTTAATACCATGCAGCAAGTGCTCAGCCAGCTAACCGCTGTGAATAACCACGAAGCCCCGCTGAATGAATCACTAAAATCATGGAAACTGGACGACATCAAAACAGAGATCAACCACTACGCCGCCACACTAAACACCCAGCCTCGTGCCCTCACCTCTCAACAGCGACAAAAACTCATCCGCCACCTATCCGATCAGGGAATGCTCCAGCTACGCGGAGCCGCTACCACCGCCGCCGACACCCTCGGCATCTCCAGAGTCTCAATTTATAACGCCCTGAAAGGGCAATGAATTTTTAAAATTGAACATAAACAAACGGCAGCCTGTTGGCCGCCGTTTTTAATTGATGACAAAATCTGGTGACTTAGCCATGGCCCTAATAGCTAATCGTTGGGAGAGACGGGTGTTGGGGTCGACTTGGCGTAAGCCAACGAAGTGCCCCTAACCCGGCTAGGCCCAACGCACTCCAAAGCTAAGTACAAACGGTCTTCCGGCCGAGCACATGAGCTATATTCGCTCAATTGTTTTTACGGCCGGAATACCCATTGATGCCGATTTAATTCATTTATCAGCACCCAAAGACCACCATCCCCATCACCCCAATCAGAACCTAACCTTAAACCCTACCGATCCAGCAACCGACGATTCCACCTGAGAGTCATTGCTGTTATTACTGTAGGTTTTCCCCACTTCACCATAAGTTTGTACCTTATCGCTAATGTTCCAGGTGCCACCAATAGCCACTTCAGTACTCTGATAGTTTTGATCTGAACTTAACGAAGTACTGGCAACGTTATTACTGAAGCGAGAACTATCTTTACCGCCAGATAGCCCCTGCCACAGGTTTACGCGCACATACGGCTGAATTTTCCCTTTATCGGTTGGATAATCACCCACAATACGAACTCCCAAGCGACCAATTACCGAATCATCTGAATCCATTGATGCTGTAGTATTAGAGTTGCCACTCAGGCCAATACTATCAAAATCGCTATATTGATAGATTATCTGAGCCTGAGGTTCAATTCGCCATGCACTCTCAGCAATTCGGAAAGGTTTGCCCATTTCAAGGGAGGCCATCAACGTATTACCATCAGGATGATAGTTGGTACTCCCGGTTTTCAGATTCACATCAATGCTGTGGTTACCATATTGCAACACACTGTCGAGATAAAAATCATTATCAGCGGTGTAAGTGGCATAACCACCCAAATAGAGCGAATTGGAGTCAATTGATCCCGCCGTTCCCCGGCTGCCGGAGAAATCACCAACCACGTTACTATTAACATCCATCACCGAAGTATAAAAACCGGCTTTCCAGTTGCGATTGCTGTAAACATCAACACCAACCTGCAATCCAGTCATATGGGCATTCAGCTTAGAACCAACCTGATCGTTAAGGGTTAAATCAGAAGATTTACCAATCATTCGGCCCCACACCCGATTTTCATGAGACAGCTCGCTGCCTTCATTAACGGTCAATTCATCCCCTACACGTTGGTGAAGAGTACCCAGAACCGCCAGATCCGACTGACGAATCAGAGGTGCAACAGACGTCATCAACGGCACTTCCGGGCGATAGGCAGTACGTAAATACCAGTTCTCACCGCGGCCCTGAGCGTTACCGGCAAACAGTTGATACTGATAAGCACCGGCTTCCAAATGGTCAGCCGTCAGAGCAAAACCATCACGGGAGCTTTGTGCGGTAGTAGTTGCGCCATTCAGAGCCGTAACCACCTCAATACCATCACCAACGCTCTGCCCACCTAACTGGCTGACATCAATATCCAGAATAGTTTTGCCAGATACGTTGCCGCCATCAATCACCAGTCGGTCAGCGGTACCGTTACTACCCGGCTGCTGTTGGGCTGCTAATTTAATAACCCCATTCAGACCAACATAATCACCTTTAGCCGTCAGGGTTGAACCAACCTGTGCACCACGTAACGAGATGATTCCCTGATTCAAAATACCGGCAACGGTCTGGTTACTACCGCCGGTATCCAGTAAGGCATCACGACTTACTACGTGGATAGAGCCAGCACTAAGCGTATTTGCACCCTGAGCCAACAATGTTCCCTGTTCCACCAGTGTTCGACCGGTATAACTATTTTGTCCGGCAAGTACCGTAGTACCGCTACCTTGCTGCCACAATTGACCTGTTCCGCTCATCACACCATCAAGGGTATAACGGTCAGAGCGATCAACCTGTAATATTCCGTTATTCAACACATCACCAGAAATACTACCAATAGTGCCGCCGGTACCTAATTTCAATGCGCCTTGATCTATCACCGTTCCGCCGGTATAGGTGCTGTCCTGAGTCAGGGTTAACTGACCTTCACCGGTTTTAGTTAATTTACCTTCACCGGTCACCGCGGTTAGCAATGAAACTACCTGACCCGCAGTATCAATAGCGCCACCATAGCTACCAAGGCTAACTTCACGAGCAGTATCAAATGCCGCACCATAACGTAATGTACCGCCGTTAATGGTAATGCCGTTTGATATCAGCCCCAGATTGTTATCACCGGAGACTTGCAGCGTACCGCCACTGATGGTGGTACCTCCCAGATAATCATTATTACCGTTGAGAATTAATCTGCCGATATCCGCTTTATCCAGACCGCCGCTGCCGGTAATTACACTATCAATAGTTGCAGTATAAGATGCGCCCGGCGCAGTACCATCGCCTACCCGAATCACCGTATCTGCCGTATTAGTAGTGATGCTGCCACCAGTAACCAAATAACCATCGGAAGCAAACTGTGCTCCGCTAATGCGAACCGTTCCCAGACTGTTATCAACCGTTACAGTACCTTTATTACCCTCAAATACCGCAAAAGCATCATCACTGTATGGCGCATTAAATGCCCCTTCAGGCGTGGTTTCATTGGTAGTCCAGTTATCATTGCCTGCGCTGGCCTGCCATAGACCATCACCACCATCAATCGTATTATTGTTTTTCAGGTTACCGCCAGTGCCACCGGTACCATCCCAGAAACGTAAAGTGGTACCTGCACGGTTAACCAGATTCACCTGATTAGCAACTGAAGTCTGAACATACAGGTCTTCTGCCGCCACCGGACCACTGGCGATATCCAATACGTTATTAGTTAGAGAACCGGTGTAGTTGATCAAGCGGTAAACACCCACATCAAATCGACCACCGGCAGGCTGGGTGATATTCAGTTTACCGTTGAGATCCAGATCACCGTTGACATTCATCAGGTCGTTATAAGCACCACCCGGGTGATAAGCCTGGCCCAGTTGATAATCCAGTTGAGCATTATCTGCCAGGGTCAGACCACCCATGGTTAATACACCAACCTCACCAATGGTAGAGCCTGCTGCAATATGCCCATCGTCAGCTACGCTAACATGACCACCCAATACGCCAGAACCACCCAACGTAGTTTGAGCCATAACGCTAACGTCACCCGTTGCAGTACCCTGCTGACCATTTACCAATAGGATACCCTGTTCGATCAGCGTATTACCGGTATAGCTATTGTTACCGGAGAATGTCAGCGTTCCGCTACCGGTCTTAGTGAAACCGCCACCAATACCGCTGATGACACCGCTAATGGTTTCACTACGATTAAGCGTTCCTTCCGTTAAGGTATTTGCACCCAAGTGAACATCACCAGCACCAGACAGAGAGCCAACCGTTGTTGAGGCATTACTGGTATCAACTACCCCACCTACCTGATTCACAATGGTGGCGTTTTCCGCTAAAGCCTGACCAAAGAACGCAACGGTTCCGCTGTTGGTAATCAAAGCAGAGCCCGCATTAGAATTATCAGCCAGATTCAGCGTTGAAGTACTTAACAGATTAATATTGGACTGTGCGCTATTTGACTGGCCAAAGAAGTTAATCACGCCATTGGCTTTACCATCAATCAGCGCAGTATTTGCCGATGAAGTATCGTTGAAGTTCAGGGTACTACTGTCTACAGAGAAATGATGCTGTTCCGCACTACTGGCCGCATTCATATTGACAGTAGAACCAGTTTCCAGAGTAACCAGGCTGCTGCTTTTACCTAATGCTCCGGTAATGTTGGCATTGACCACCACCTGACTCAGGCCGTTAGTGCCTTTCACTGTGGTGTCACCCTGATAGTCATTTAACAGATCAAGGTTTAGGGTGCTGTCTCTTTGGGTTTTACTACTGAGGACTGTCAATGCGCCGTTACCGCTAATCAGCCCCTGGGTATTTAACGTATAACCATTCAGGTCGAAATTACCCCCTGAGGTTCCCAGGAAGATTTCACGTTGAGTGGTAAAGTCTGCCCCATTTTGTAAGGTAGAACCGTTATTAATCGTCAGTGATGTACCCAGTTGCCCCAGGTTTTGTTCTGCAGATATCTGCAAAATACCACCGTTGATACGGGTTCCTCCGGTGTAGCTGTTATTTCCTTTTAGGATCAGACGACCATTATCAGTTTTCAGCAACGTCAGTGAATCACTGCTGTCAAGCTGCTGGAGGTCTGAATTAATGGTGGCAGTATAATCGGCACCCGCACCACCAACACCGACACGAATCAGGAAATCACCTGTACCAACAGTTTGTCCGGTATAAAACTCAGGAGCCATAGATGTGTTGGTTTCAACAATCTTGATAACATCCCCACCAATCACATAACCCGATGAAGCAAACTGCGCGCCAGCCAATACGATGTCACCAAGGCTGTCATTGACCGTAACTGCCGCAGCTTCTCCCTGAAAAATCGCAAATGAAGCCTGCTGCCATGGGGCATTACCATTACCGTCCGGTAGCGTCCAGTTGTTATCACCCAATGAGTTACCCGGTGCCAGCCAGTTACCCACACCACCATCTACTTTTTTGTTACCTACCACGCCATCGATACCATGGTGCGAAAATTCACCGCCATCCCAGAATTGCAGCGTCAGATTATTACCGTTTACCAGGTTAACTTCTGTATCAATTGAGGTTTGAACAAATACGTTGTTTCTGTCTGCCGTTGACGGAATTGAACCGATGGTCAGAGTGTTGTTGGCATCATTCGGATCGGAAGCATCATTGGTGATATTGCCGGAGTAGTTAAACAGACGATAAACTCCCGGGCCAAAGTACCCCCCCCTGAGAAACATCAACATTCACCTGACCTTTCAATACCAGATCTTTCACATTCACCAGGTCATTCAAATCACCGCCCTGATTGTATGCCAAACCCAATTGGAAATTACTTTGGGTAGTACTGGTAAGGTCCAGGTTACCTTTAATATTTAATGTACTGGCGCTATTGTCTCCCGGTGTAAGAATGCTATTAGCATTCATAACCACATCACCACCAATGGTGCCTTTACCGCCCAGTGATGCGCCCGAAAGTACTGTTGTCAGCCCGGTAGCCGCACTTTGATCGCCATTAATCAGCAAGGTCCCATTATCAACACGCGTTTCTGCCTGATAACTGTTATTACCGTTCAGTCGGGTTAAACCACTGCCGATCTGATGGAATGCACCGGTACCAACGATAGCTCCGCTTAACGTTAACTCTTTTGATAAATCAATGGTAAACAGGCCGTTATCGATAATGGATGTGGCTTCAGACAGGCTGCCGCTGGTACCGCCATCACCAATTTGTAATGCGCCCGTAGCATCAATTAATGTATTACCGGTGTAGGTATTTTCTCCCAGTAAGATAGTGGTTCCGATAGCACCACGTTCAAGCTGACCGTCACCACTAATCACCCCGCTGTAGACTTGAGTGGCAGATGTACCATCCAGTACCACTTTACTGGTGCTGCCACTGGTGGCGACATCATAGTTATTCAATGTGGCTTTAGTGGCATCACTGATGTTATCAGCAGCACGTAAGGTGGCACCATTGGCCACACTAATGGTTGGAGTCGTGCCGGATAGCGCCAGATTATCAACAATACGGACATCTGCCTGACTGCCGGAAACCGCAAGACTATTCCAGCCAGTACCTATGTTTGTCGCTTTAGCCAGATCGTCAGTTGTCAGAGAACCAATTTTGGCACTTGGACCTGCGCCATTCCATAAATGGGTATCGGTTAATGTCAGTTGACTGTCTGTTCCCCCTTCACTAAGAATGTGGCGAGTGGCAAACAGATCAACATTACCCAACTGTGCGGAATCACCACCGTCAGCTCCGGAGAAGTTAACTTCTCCGGCAAAAGTACCGCTATTCCAGACGAAACGATCCTGGCCTGAGTCCGCATTGATTACGCCGCGCGTTGCGCCGCCGTCGAGAGTAATAACATCATTGCCGCTGCCTGACTGAATGGCTAACGCAGTATCACTGACAGCCTGCAATGTTCCTTTATTCGTAATAGTATTATTGGCACTACCACCAGCGTTAATCAGCGTAGCCTGCTGACTGTTAGCAATAATAGAAGCATTGGTATCATTAAGAATGGTTCGACTACCGGTACCAGCACCACTGATATCAATAACATCCATCTGACTGGTGGTACTACCCGCTGTAATAGAACCGGTATTGGTAAATGCGCCAGCCAGAGCCGCCTGAACAATATTCGACCCTTCACTGAAGCTGTTAATCACACCACCATTACTGATACTGCCAAGGGCTATCGGCGCATAAATAGCCGCACCACCCGCTGCATCAACATAAATATTGGCCTGAGTATCAACGCTGCCGTCGGTTCTTGCACGAATAGCATCCCCTGTTGCAGTATGGGTGGCGTTATCTACGTTGATGGTATAACCGCTACCAATATGCAAATCACCGGTAGTGTTACTACCATCTTCATTTTCAAAAGCGAAGCCCGCGCCGCTGAAGTTGCTATCGTCGCCCATAACGTTCAGCACGTTACCGGTATTGGCATTACTGTCATCGGCAGTAAATGTCACCGCAGTACGTATTGCCGGGCCATCTGCCGCATTAATCGTCACGTTATTCAGTTTGATGTTAGAACTGTTGGCGTTGTTCTGGATACCTGCACCGCTGCCGCTGACGTTGATGGTAGTATTTTGTGCCGTCAGAGAAACCGCACCGGTATCCATCAGAATACCGTGAGCACCATCCGTCGCATCTACCCGGTTATCATTACCGTTGATGGTTAATGTAGCGCCATTAATTAACTGTACGGCAGCCAGACCACCATTGGCAGTCACCACACCCAGTTTATTCACCACGGCGCCACTGCCTTCAACTTTAACCCCAACGCTACTACTTGGGCCTGTACTACCTGCGCTACGGCTAACGGAGATGGTACCTCTATTGGTTAGCTGCCCCTGATTCTGAATATATACCCCGAGGTTGTTATCACCTTCAACGGCGATATCAGAGTTATTGGTAGCAATTCCGCCATTGTGCAGATAAACACCAATATTATCGCTGCCCCCCAGTTGCATACCGGAATCATTGCCCAGAATTAACTGGCCATTATAGGAAACGTCATATCCTTTAATACCGCTCTGAGAGCTTTGAGTACTGATGTCAGCATGGGAATCAACAATAGTTGGCAGAGTCGTCGTGCTGATATTGCCGTTGATTTTATAATCCCGTCCATCAACGACTACTGCTGTAGTATTATTGTTCTCCAGCAGAATAGCACCATCACTGATAACACCCTGGGCACCACCGGTTACTTTCACACCAACAGCCTGCTCTCCTTTAACATGAATTTGAGCATCACCGGTTAATAATCTTGATGCAGTTGAACCGTCGCGCCCATTGGTATGTACTGCGACCGATCCTGCACCGCTGACGGTCAGATTGTAAGGATTTGCCAGACTTCCGGTTGAACTACCGGTAAAGCTGGCACCGTGGTCGATAGCAAACAGAATAGTTCCCGCTTGTCCATTGTCACCCAAGGTAGCAGTAGCCAAATCGATTTCCGCCTGTGGGCCATAGGCGTAATAACCGATCTGATTTTCACCGTTAAACTGAATAGTGGCTGAAGGTTGAACATTAATCAGTGCATTACCCCGGGCATGAACCCCTACCGCACCTCTGGCATTCAGGATTATTTGTGAAGCAATATTCCCGGTGGCGCGATAACTATTATCACCTTCAACAAACACAGCAAAGTTACGGTAATTAATATCACCGGAGCCATCCACGGTAATGGTGCCACCTAAAGACTGAACATCGGCATTGGCTTTATTTGCCAACACGTTTAATGCTACGTTGTTATCACCATTGACATAAATATCGCCGTTATTTCTCACCGTCGTGGTATCAATCGCCGACAGGCCAAAGTTTTGCGCTACATAACCAAGTACCTTGGTACCTAATACTTCAATTCGTCCGTTATTGATGACCAGACCACTGGCACCATTGACCAGCATACCAACGGCATTACGAACCTTAGATCCCAGAATAATGGTGCCATCATTGGTTACGTTGCCGCTGCTACTGGTTCGCACACCGGCAGCCTGTGAGGCACCGCCAATCATATTGACGTCGGAATAACTATCGGTCATCGAGGTTTGTGCCTGAGTACCAACATAAATCTCACCGCTGGCACTATTCACAAAGGTTGAGCTACCGCTGATATCTGCACCATAACCAGAAGCTTTACCCCTGGCATTATGGCTATTGCTGACAAGATTAATTCGGCCATCGTTAGTTGCCTGGGTATTTCCTTCTGCCACCATGCCCGCAGCGCCGTCACTATCACCATTGGTTAATGCAGCATTAATCAGTGAGCTATTGGTCAGAGTACTGTTGCCCTTGCCGTGCATAGCATAAGAGCCATTGTTATTGACGTTCTGGTTAGTACCATTCTTCTCAATAAACAGACCGGCATTAATCGTACCCAGGTTAGTGGCGCTGGAATCCTCCGCCAGCATGCCATCAGAAAGTGGGCTATTGCCACTTTCACGCCAGGCGTTTAGAGCACCCTGATTAATTAAAGTAGCATTATCTTTGGCATGCATTACCGAACTGGCACCGCTCACCGCCAGACTGCCTTCTGAAGTAATAATACCTGAGGCATTAGAACCGGTCGCCAGAATGACATTCAGCTCGCCGGTATCCAGAGTGCCATTATTACTGTGTGCCAGTCCGTCCTGCCAGATATGGTATTCCCAATCAACCCTGTCGGTTTCCCTCAGGGCCAGGACAGATAAGATAAGAGAGTTGTAAGCATCCTGCGCAGTTTTGGCAGAGTTAATCACCTTACCATCGCTGCTGGTTACTTCGCCATCTAACCAAAGCTGAACCTGGCTGGGAGTGGTGCCATCATCCCGAATTAACCAGTCATTCAGCGTGGCAATATCGGCCGCGGATTGAATCGTAAACGTTTTGTCCGCCAGACGAACCACTTCACCGGACGCATCCATACCATAAGCAGGTACACTAATTTCCTGACTGTATTTAGTACTGCTTACCGTTCCGGTCTGAGTATCGGAAGGGAGGACTATTGCCGGAGCAAAGTTAATGCGGTTATCTGAATACCAGTTAACATCGCTGGTTGCAGACCCGGTACCTTCGGCCGCCGCCAGAGTAGTATGTTTACTAAGTAATGAGATAGTGTTAGACGCGTCAGAAATCGCAGTATTACTGTTGGTATCAGCACCCAAATAGACATTAACCGTCCCACCTACCGGGGGCAATACGAGCAATGCCTAAATTGTTATATATTTTAATCGAAGAAGGATCATAAGTTGGTAACTGAATAGCGCCAACCTGTTCAGAGGTATTGGTACCAAAAGTGGAAGAATCATACACTTTTAGTACTGACTGACTTCCTTCCAGGCCAGGTATGGTTACATTAACTTCCTGGTTTTGTTGTGGCTGCCCTGCTGAAGTAGAATAGAAAAAGCTATCTATATTATCAGCAGTGATCTGTTCAGCTTGCTGGCTGCTTGACAGGGCCTGAATAGTTTTTATTCTTCCCTGAAGCAACAGATCTTTTAACGTTGCATTAATCACGTTACCGTTGCTGCCCGCTTCCAGTACAGGAATTGGCCCTACGATATTAAGAACGGTACCTGCCAGGTAGTGCTGATCGTTTGCGGTATTATCATTCTGATCGATGCCATCAATATTAAAATGCACTCCAGTTTGAAACTGCTGGTCCGGACTTTGTGCAGGAAAAGTGTAATTACCTATCCAGGATTGATTAATAGTTGCACTATGCGAAATAAACGGGAAAAGGCTAAGAGCCAGTATTAGTGCGGTTTTCAGTGTTGTTCGTCCAGAACCTTTCTTTCTTCCTTTTGTTGTTTCAGGGGCTACCACCATGGCATTAAGAGTGTCACTCCAGACCAGTCTATAAATGGTGTTCATATATTATTACCTATTGGACAAACAAATACTCACAAATACAGGGGGTATTCAATATAAATATTATATTCAACAACCCATTCCCATTAGTTATAAAGAAAAAGAGGTTTAATTATTAAGGTCATACTTAAAAAATAGCCCATGTATTTTATACAACAAGTTAATAGAGGTTAAATATTGAAGAAATTCTTTTTAAATAGCTTATTTTTTACATAGTATCATTATTGAAATTTCACCACTTTGAAAATGTAATAATTTGTTTTTCATAATATTTTATAAAATAAGAAATAAAATAACGTGTGTTTTTTATACATATAACCATGATATAAACATGGTTTATTTATAAATAAAAATAGATTTAACGTTCAAAAAACAACCTGATTATATAAATCCATTAGTATTTCTTAATAAAAAATAGTTTTTTAGGAACCATATAATCTATTTTAATTCATTGACTTTATTAACCTCATTATATTCAATAAATTAACCACAGAATTAAAATCGTACCGGGTGTAAACTAATATTTACCATACTAAAAAAATGCTTAAAATCACTAAGGCAGCTCAAAACTATTTCTGTAAATGGTTAAAATTTCAGCTTTATCACATTGTCTGATAGCTAAATAAAGCACTTATTTCTGAATCACCCGCAGAGTATTGACGTTTTAGTCGCGCTACGTAATAGTCATTAATTAATCATTTGGCAAATACTTAATATAAAAAGATTACCAAAATGATTAGCGCGATCATTATTTGTCTATTCATTTAACAGGATCACATGCAAAGCTTCCTTCTTCCTCTGTGGCATCAAATTGTACTTTCTGCACCGTTGTTTATTCTGGCCATATTAGGATATGCCTTAATTCGTTGGGCAAAATGGAGCAAGAATGTCGCCGATGGCCTGACTAAGTTCGTCTTCTCTGTCACACTACCCGCCATGCTGTTCCGTATGATGTGTAACTTCTCTAAGCAGCCACCGGTGGATGCACGTCTACTAATTGCCTTTTTTGGCAGTTGCCTGATCGTTTTTGTAATTGGTCGGATACTGGCGGCAAAGATGCTAAAACTGGACGGCACCTCAGGTTCAGTATTTGCACTGGGAGGGATATTCTCTAACAACGTTATGTTAGGCATTCCGGTAGCGACGGTGGCTCTTGGTGAAGCCTCTCTGCCTTCCGTTGCCCTGGTATTGGTGTTTAACGGGTTAATCCTCTGGACTCTGGTCACTGTATCAGTTGAATGGTCGCGTAGCGGTTCACTCTCTATCAACGGCTTTGCTAAAACAGCGGTCAATGTACTAAAAAATCCGCTCATTATTGGCATCATCTCCGGTACGCTATTTAGTTTAACGGGTTATGATTTACCTGCGGTTGTTGACCAACCAGTAACCATGCTCGGGCAAATTGCAGCCCCTATGTCATTGGTTGCTTTAGGAATGGGGCTGGCGGAATATCGAATTCGGGATGGCTGGCAAATTAGTTCGGTGATTTGTACCCTAAAACTTATCGTACAGCCCTTTATTGTCTGGCTACTGGCGGTTGCTCTTAACCTTCCGCCAATGGAAACGCAAGTCGTTGTGTTATTGGGGTCTATGGCGGTTGGGGTTAATGTCTATCTGATGGCACGCCAGTTCAACGTTATTGTTGGTCCGGCGGCGTCCAGTATGGTGATCTCAACAATTCTGTCAGCCGTAACCACCCCGCTGATTCTGACCCTGATTGGCGTTCGGGTTTAATCAATTGAAAAATTTTAGCCTACAATCAAATACTGAAGTGTTTAATTATTCATTGATAATCAGGAGAAGCTCATCATGTATCAGTTGTATATTGCCAATAAAAATTACTCCTCATGGTCGCTTCGCCCCTGGATCTTACTCAGTCAGTTAGGCATTCCCTTTGAAGAATGTATCGTTCCATTTGATACCGGTTCCAACTGGGAGAAGTTTCGTCGCTTCTCTCCATCAGGAAAGGTGCCTTGTCTGGTTGACGATCAAACCATTGTCTGGGACTCTCTGGCTATTGCTGAGTATCTTGCCGAGTCTTATCCTGAAGTCTGGCCAGACTCCCGGGAAGCTCGCGCCTGGGCCCGCTGTGCCAGTGCAGAAATGCACTCCGGATTCAGCGTATTACGCAACAGTTGCCCAATGAGCGTTGGTGTACGAATTCGCCCGCATCAACTATCAGAATCACTCATTACCGAACTGGCACGACTCAGTGAACTGTGGGAACAAGGACTAAATCAATTTGGCGGTCCTTTTCTGGCTGGTAAAAAGTTCACCGCCGTGGATGCCTTTTTTGCACCGGTTGCGTTCAGAATTCAAAGCTATGACTTACCGGTTTCTCCAGCCGCCAAAGCCTATGCTGAACGTCTGTTAAACCTTCAGTCCATGATGGAATGGGAAGAAGAAGCACTTAAAGAAGTCTGGCGCGAAGAGGGGCACGAACAGGAAGCACTGGCGATTGGCGTACTGTTAAATGATTTGAGAGCCGAATAGATTCAGAGACAATATGACCAGCATCCATACTGACCGTCAGACTGCTGACAAACCTAATAAATCAGCATCTGCTAATATTCCGACCGTAAAAGTACTGTGCTTATATTAATATCGGTAACGGTCGGTAAACCATCTATGCTCAGCTACGGAGCGCGTTGGGCCTGGCCGGGTTAGGGGCGCTTCGTTGGCTTACGCCAAGTCGACCCCAACACCCGTCCCTCCCAACGATTAACTATATTAAAGTTCTAAACTGAACTATCAATGTTTGTTATCAATGATAAGACCAGCATAAATACAATGTCACCGAATAAGGCTCTACTCTCCTCGCTGGCGCACAATCTCAAACAGGCATATGCCGGTCGCCACTGATACGTTCAGTGATGACACACTTCCCGCCATGGGAATACTAATCAGCTCATCGCAGTGTTCACGCGTCAGACGACGCATACCTTCGCCTTCCGCCCCCATGACTAAAGCAACCGGGCCAGTACATTTAGTCTGATACAGCGTATGGTCAGCTTCTCCCGCTGTCCCCACAATCCAGATATTTTGTTCTTGCAGGTATCGCAAGGCGCGGGCCAGATTAGTCACCCGAATCAAAGGAACGGTTTCTGCCGCGCCGCTGGCTACTTTTTTCGCCGTTGCGTTCAGTTGAGCTGAACGGTCACGAGGAACAATTACCGCATGAACTCCAGCCGCATCGGCACTACGTAAACAGGCACCCAAATTATGAGGGTCAGTAACACCATCCAGCACTAACAGGAATGGCTTTTCTAATCCCTCAAGCAGATCTGGTAGATCGTTTTCCTGATACTGACGCCCTTCTTTAACTCGGGCAACAATTCCCTGATGTACTGCGCCTTCGGCCTTATTATCCAGCCACTGGCGATTAGCGACCTGAACCGAAATACCGTTTTGCTCAATTTCCTGAATCAACGGCAGCAGGCGGCGATCTTCACGACCTTTAAGAATAAACACTTCAATAAAACGTTGAGGATCGCGTTCTAACAGTGATTGAACAGCATGGATCCCGTAAATAATTTCACTCATGTCTCAGTTCTTCTTCAATACTATATAAAAGCAGGGCGACACTCTGGCCGCCCTGCGATAATGACCGGACAGATTAAAGATCGGCGGCTTTCTTAGCCCGTTTACTCTTTAATGCTGCAGTTATTTTTTTAGTTTTTGCTGAAGGTTTAGCCTTCGCTTTGGTTTTAGATTTAGCCGGAGCTTTAGCTTTGCTTCCCGCCTCTTCCTGCTTAGGCTTGCTTCTTCTTGGCGCTTTTACCCGAACATTACTGTCAGCAGCAAAGTTATCCGCTTTAGAACGGGCAGCTTTTTTGCCCCTTTCTTTTTCAGTTTTACCTTCACCGCGTGGACGACGCTCACTGGAAACCAGTGAAAAATCTATTTTGCGCTCATCCAAATGAACAGCCTCAACTTTTATCTCAACTTTATCACCGAGACGGAAAGCCTGACCGGAAGACTCACCAATTAAGCGTTGACCGACATTATCAAACCGATAGTAGTCATTTTCCAGTGTTGAAACATGCACTAAACCATCAATATACAGGTCGTCCAAACGTACAAAGAAACCAAAGCCAGTCACGCTGGAGATAGTACCTTTAAATACTTCACCTACGTGATCCTGCATAAAGTCACACTTCAGCCAGTCGGCTACGTCGCGCGTGGCTTCATCAGCACGACGTTCGGTCATAGAACAGTGCTCACCCAACTGCAACATCTCTTCCATAGAGTAGTGCCAACCACCGCTGGAAGTTGAACCGCCTTTCTTACCGGACAGTACAAACTTGATTGCACGATGTAAAGAGAGGTCAGGATAACGACGAATGGGTGAGGTAAAGTGAGCGTAGGCATCCAACGCTAAACCAAAGTGACCACGATTTTCCGGGTCATAAACCGCTTGCTTCATCGAGCGCAACAGCATGGTTTGCAGCATTTCACGATCCGGACGATCGGCAACGGCATCCATCAATTTGGCGTAATCTTTCGGTTCAGGCTCCAGGCCTCCGCCCAGAGTCAGGCCCAGTTCAGACAAGACGCTGCGCAATGAAGCCAGATTATCGCCTTTAGGGCGATCGTGAATACGGAACACCGCTGGCTCTTCCGCACGCTCAACAAAACGAGCGGCTGAGATATTCGCCAGAATCATGCATTCTTCAATGATCTTATGCGCATCATTACGTACCAGAGGTTCAATACGCTCGATACGACGTTCGGCATTGAAGATAAACTTCGGCTCTTCAGTTTCGAATGAAATACCACCACGCTGTTCACGTGACTTATCCAGCACTTTGTACAATTTATGCAGCTCTTCCAGCATCGGAACCAGCGGCTGATAGTGTTGACGCAGGTCGGCATCACCTTCCAGGATATGTGCGACCTTGGTATAAGTCAGACGAGCATGAGAATTCATCACTGCTTCATAGAATTCAAATGAAGTCAGCTTACCGGTTTTGGATACCGTCATTTCGCAAACCATGCACAGGCGATCGACCTGAGGGTTCAGCGAGCAGAGACCGTTAGATAACACTTCCGGCAGCATCGGAATAACCTGTGATGGGAAATAAACCGAGTTACCACGGCTACGCGCTTCAGCATCCAGCGATGTTCCCGGCCGGACATAGTAACTGACATCGGCAATAGCAACCCACAGGCGCCAGCCACCACCACTTTTTTTCTCGCAGCACACTGCATCATCAAAGTCGCGGGCATCTTCGCCATCAATGGTAACCAGCGGAAAATCACGCAGATCAACGCGCCCTTTTTTCGCTTTCTCTGGTACTTGTTCTTTCAGACCTTCAACTTCTTTCAGTACTGCTTCAGGCCAGACATAAGGAATTTCATGGGTACGCAGCGCGATGTCTACCGCCATTGAAGTGCCCATATTGTCGCCCAGTACTTCAATAATATTACCGATAGCTTTAGTGCGGCGAGTTGGTCGCTGAGTCAGCTCAACCACCACCACATAGCCCATGCGGGCACCCATGATGCTTTCTGGCGGAATCAAAATATCAAAGTTCAGACGGCTGTCGTCCGGCACCACAAAGCCAGTTCCGGCGTCAGTGAAATAACGTCCGACAATATGACTGGTCTTTGGTACTAAAACTCGCACTACACGAGCTTCGCGGCGACCTTTACGATCTAACTCCATCGGCTGGGCTAAAATAACATCCCCATGGATGGTGAGTTTCATCTGTTCAGGTGAAAGGTATAAATCATCTTTACTGCCTTCAACCCGTAAAAAACCATAGCCATCACGATGACCGATTACCGTGCCTTTCACCATATCCAGGCGTTCCGGCAGGGCATAACATTGGCGACGGGTGAAAACCAGCTGGCCATCACGTTCCATCGCTCTTAAACGGCGACGCAGCGCCTCTTGTTGTTCTTCGCTTTCCAGTCCCAGTGCTTCTACCAGTTCATCACGACTGGCTGGCGTCTGGCGCTTTGATAATAAATCGAGAATATATTCGCGGCTGGGAATGGGATCCCCGTACTTTTCAGTTTCACGGGCTAAGAAAGGATCTTTTGTCATTATTTATCCTTATTATTTATTGACCGATATGGCAGGATGCTCCATAAACAGCAGTGTTTGAAGTCCAGTATTATCAACCACCATATCAGCAAGAGTATGACTATCGAGTTCGTGTAAAAAAGCCTTTACCGCATTATCCAATACTATCTTTAAACGGCAGGAAGGGGTGATATGGCAGAACTGCGGACTGCAGTTAACCAGAGCCAGCGGCTCCATGGCTCGAACCACATCACCAATTCGGATATCTTCTGCGGCCTTACCTAAACGAATACCACCATTTTTCCCGCGCACGGCGTCCACCAGGCCGACACGACTCAACTGATTAATAATCTTCACCATATGGTTACGCGAAACTCCATAGACTTCGGTGACCTCAGTAATATTGGTCAACTCCCCCTCTGGTAACGACGCCATATATATTAAGGCCCTCAAGCCATAATCGGTAAAACTGGTTAATTGCACAAACACCTCATAACAATAATTACGTACCAAACAGCCAGTAGCATCCTGTCGGCTGTATATCGCGAGCTTAACGATTCACCCGCATTTCTGGCGCTTTTTTCTCCTTGCGCCGAATAAAAGAACTCATTTCTCTCTTTTTAGAATAGCAAACATGTTGACTATTCGCTTGAAAATTATCCGGTTTGCATATTATACATACAAATGTCACCGCCTATTATCAGCCTATAGTAAACGATAGCTGGCAAAGCGGATAACTTTCCTGATAAAAAAACCGGGCTGATTAGCCCGGTTTTTACCTGTACATCAATAATAAAACTTACGCGTCAAATGGGTCACGTAGAATCATTGTTTCAGTACGGTCAGGACCGGTAGAAACGATATCTACAGGTACACCGGTTAACTCCTCAACGCGCTTAATATAGTTACGCGCAGCCTGAGGCAGTTTATCAAACTCTTTAACACCAAAGGTGGTTTCAGACCAGCCAGGCATGCTCTCATATACTGGTTCGATACCTTCCCAGGCGTCAGCATCCAGAGGCGTAGTTTCAACAACCCGACCATCTGGCATACGATAACCAACACAGATTTTGACTTCTTTCAGGCCATCCAGCACGTCCAGTTTGGTCATACAGAAACCAGAAAGCGAGTTAAGCAGTACCGCACGACGAACGGCGATAGCATCTAACCAGCCAGTACGACGACGACGACCCGTAGTTGCGCCAAATTCATTGCCTTTCTGGCAAAGGAATTCACCTACATCATCAAACAGTTCTGTCGGGAATGGACCTGCACCAACGCGAGTTGAATAGGCTTTTACAATACCTAATACATAATCAACATAACGAGGACCTAAGCCAGAACCCGTAGCAACACCACCAGCGGTAGTATTCGAAGAGGTAACATACGGGAATGAACCGTGGTCAATATCCAGCAGTGTACCCTGAGCCCCTTCAAACATCATCAACTCGCCTTTCTTGCGCGCGTTGTCCAGCAGATCAGATACATCAACCACCATTGAGGTTAAAATATCTGCAACCGCCATGACATCATCCAGAACGGTTTGATAATCAACAGCGTCAACTTTGTAGTAATTCACTAATTGGAAGTTGTGATATTCCACCACTTCTTTCAGCTTAGCCGCGAACGTCTCTTTGTTAAATAAGTCGCTGACGCGCAGAGCACGACGAGCAGCTTTATCTTCATAAGCAGGTCCGATACCACGTCCTGTGGTGCCAATCGCTTTTGAACCGCGTGCTTTCTCACGAGCTACATCGAGAGCCACATGATAAGGCAGGATCAGCGGACAAGCACCTGACAGGAGCAGACGCTCACGCACAGGAATGCCGCGATCTTCCAATTCACGCATCTCTTTCATTAAAGCTTCTGGAGATAACACCACACCGTTACCAATTACGCTGATAACGTTTTCGCGAAGAATACCGGAAGGAATCAAATGAAGAACGGTTTTTTCACCGTTGATAACCAGAGTATGGCCCGCATTGTGTCCGCCCTGATAGCGTACAACATACTTAGCCCGTTCAGTCAGCAGGTCAACGACCTTACCCTTACCTTCGTCACCCCATTGAGTGCCCAGTACGACGACGTTTTTGCCCATCTCACTATTCACCAAGTCAGTTAAAAAAGAATTCTACCATTACATTTCGTTGCTTTCAGTATTTTTTAACACACTTAGTTAAACTCAGACCAGATAAAAACCTGAGTAGCTTAAAAGATCGTCATTTCTTTGTTCTGGCGCAAGTAATCGATTGCCTGACGGGCATCTTCCATGAAGGTTTTTCATCAGGATTTTCTTTTAATAAGAAAAATGAATAAACCATTAAACTATTAATAACGCCCAAAATCCCAAATACAAAAAGGGCCCGGAGTTTCCCCCAAGCCCTTCCCAATCAAAAAAATATAACTTACTGCTTTAATCCAACCGACGGCGACTTCATATACCGGAAGAACTCACTATCCGGACGAAGTACCATCACATCACTTCCGCTATTAAAGCTGGTCTCATACGCACGTAAACTACGAATGAAAGCATAGAAGTCAGGATTTTGACTAAAGGCATCAGCAAACAGTTTAGCTGCTGTAGCATCACCAGAACCACGAGTCATACGTGCTTCACGCTCTGCTTCCGCAATAGTCTTGGTTACACGATAGTCAGCCAGTGCGCGGATCTTTTCAGCTTCTTCCTGACCTTGTGAACGGTGACGACGGGCAACAGCTTCACGCTCTGCACGCATACGCTGATAAATCGCGTCCGACACTTCTGTTGGCAGGTTGATTTGTTTAATCCGCACGTCGATAACCTGAATACCCAGTTCAGCCATACTGTTAGCGTTAACTAAAGGTAGCTTATTGTCCGCTGGCAGTGTATCTGCCGGAGCAGTACTATCCGTCGCAGCAGGCGCGGCGGCAGCTGCTGCCGGCACTTCAGATGGCTTATCTTCATACCCGTTGTTTAATGCATTACGAACGTCCTGCATTAATTGACCACGGGAGTCAGTTACCAGATCTTTAATATCGCGCTGACCAATCTCAGAACGTAAACGGTCACTCAGCTTACTGTTCAGAATACGTTCTGCATTGGCGCGGTTACCGTCACCGGTTGCCAGATAGTAGCGGCTAAAATCAATAATCTTCCACTTAACGTATGAGTCAACAATCAGGTCTTTGGTCTCTTTGGTTACAAAGCGGTCAGCCTGGTTGTTCATAGTTTGAATACGTGCATCTAACAGTTTTACCGAATCGATCAGGGGCATTTTAAAATGCAGACCCGGTTGGTAAACCTTTGGATTATCCTGAGAATCACGTAACACTTTACCGAAGCGCAGAACAATACCGCGGCTCCCTTCTTCCACGACAAACAGGGAAGTGAAGATACCGACTACAACAATAACAATAATAGGAATAAGTAATTTACGCATCGGTGATTATCCTCTTCCTAAGCCAAATGAATTAAGACGCTCGTTGTAAGCATCGTTACGCTCTTGCGTAACTTTATTGGTGCTCTGTGATGCCGTTGAACGTCTGGTCGTTTCTGGCTTACTGTTGGTTGCTGTTGCTGCCTGAGGTGCTTCAGTTGGCGTTTCAGTACTTGCCTGTGGAGCTACAGGTTGTTGTACTGCTGCGCCACCTTTACCACGCATCAGTTGGTCCAGCGGTAGAACCATCAGGTTATTACTCTTATCATCCACCAATACTTTGTTGGTTTTACCCAATACTTTTTCCATGGTTTCAATATACAGACGCTCACGAGTGATATCCGGAGCTGCCTTATACTCAGGCAATAGCTTGGCGAAACGAGAGACTTCACCTTCTGCTTCCAGAACGGTACGGGCCTCATAAGCTTTAGCATCTTCAATCAGACGTTGAGCTTTACCATTGGCGATTGGCTGTGCGGCGTTAGCATAAGCTTCTGCTTCACGGATATAACGCTGTTCATCTTCCCGCGCGTTAATCACGTCATCGAACGCGGCTTTTACTTCTTCCGGCGGGCGAGCTGCCTGGAAGTTAACGTCCAGCACTTTCAGACCCATATCATAAATCTGAATGGTCTTTTCCAGCTCTTGTTTGGTGTCATCACGAACAATGGTACGACCCTGAGTCAGGATACGGTCCATGGTGTACTTACCAATAACAGAGCGTAATGCGCTGTCGGTCGCCTGACTCAAGCTATCATCAGCATTGGTCACGCGGTACAGATATTTAATCGGATCGGAAACCTGATACTGTACGTTCATCTCTGCACGTACCACGTTTTCGTCAGAAGTCAGCATAATGCCTGATGCTGCCAATCCACGAACCGCTTTGGTGTTAACAGGTTTAACTGAGTCGATAAACGTTGGTTTCCAGTTCAGACCCGGGCCAACCATCGCTGGTTGTACCTGACCAAAACGGGTAATTACACCTAATTCACCTTCTTTGATGGTATAGAAACCACTGGCAGCCCAGATAACAACCACAACAACAGCAAGAATGCTGAACAAGCGACCACCCATAACAGGTAGGCCAGAATTGCTGCTGTTACCACCACCGCTACCGGATTTACCCAATAACCCACCTAACTTACTAAAAATATTGTCCAGATTCAGCGACTGCTGGCCACGACCTTTATTCGGTCCACCGCTGTTATTCCCCCCGGGGTTGTTATTGTTACCACTCCCCCACGGATCGCGGTCCTGGCCATTATTACCGGGCTGATTCCACGCCATGTTTTTTGCTCCACTCATTTACGATCGTTTTATCGGGCACAATCTAACAGGTCTCATTCAACAATGAAGTTTTCCAGAGCCTGCTCTTGTTTACAGAGGCGACGCCAGTCAACGATTGGCATCCTAATAACCAAACCGATGCTTCCATCCTCTTCAATCCACTCTTTAATAATGGCCTGAAGCTGATAAAAACGACTGCGTAACCGACCCTGTTCTACAGGCAATTTCAGTTCGTATTGCGCAATCTCACCGGAAAGACGTTCCGTCAATGCACGGAACAATAATTCAATACCATCACCAGACTCGGCTGAAAGCCAAACCCTGACGGGTAAATTGTTTTCATCTCGATCAATACGCGGCGCAAAATCCTCCAACATATCAATCTTATTCATTACCAGCAGAACTGGTATTTCATGGGCTTCAATTTCAGTTAAAACTTCATTGACCGCTTCAATATTCTCATCGACCCGACCATCTGCTGCATCAATCACATGCAACAATAAAGATGCCTGACGTGTTTCCTGCAGAGTTGCTTTAAACGCTGCCACTAAATCGTGGGGCAAATGGCGAATAAAACCAACGGTATCAGCTAAAACAGTTGCTCCCACATCTTCCACCTCAATACGGCGTAAGGTTGGATCCAGTGTCGCAAATAGCTGATCGGCTGCATAAACACCGGCAGTCGTAATACGATTGAAAAGGGTAGATTTCCCTGCGTTGGTATAGCCCACCAGCGATACGGTTGGAATATCGGCTCGCATGCGAGCTCGCCTTCCTTGCTCACGCTGCTTTTCAACTTTTTCAAGTCGGGCAAGGATCTGGCGTATCCGGTCCCGAAGCAAACGACGGTCAGTTTCTAACTGCGTTTCCCCCGGGCCGCGTAAACCTATCCCACCTTTCTGACGTTCAAGGTGAGTCCAGCCACGAACTAAGCGGGTTGCCAGATGGCGCAACTGAGCCAACTCAACCTGCAACTTACCTTCGTGAGTTCTTGCCCGTTGGGCAAAAATATCGAGAATCAACCCGGTACGGTCAATTACCCGACACTCACAAAGCCGCTCAAGGTTACGTTCCTGAGCGGGCGAAAGGGAGTGGTTAAACAACACTACCGAAGCACCTGTAGCCTGTACAGCATCAGCAATTTCCTGAGCTTTACCTTCGCCTACAAAGTATTTGGCATGTGGGGCTTTACGGCTACCAGTAACGACCTGCAACGCCTCCACTCCCGCAGAAGAAACCAGAGATTCAAACTCACTGAGATCTTCCGTATCTTTTTCCTGGGAGAAATAAACATGCACCAGTACCGCCTGCTCACCAGCATCATATCGGTCAAACAAGTGCATAACTCCTCAAAGAGAAATAACTGAGTAACTTATTCAGATACATCATCTTCCTGTTGTGACTGCATACCACCCTGGTAATTACCCACACTTCCAGTTGGCGCATTGCTATGATGCGAAACCGGACGAGAAGGTACTACCGTAGAGATAGCGTGCTTATATACCATTTGGCTAACCGTATTTTTCAACAGGATAACGAATTGATCGAAAGATTCGATTTGGCCTTGTAACTTAATACCGTTTACCAGATAAATAGAAACTGGAACACGTTCACGCCGCAGTGCGTTTAAAAACGGGTCTTGTAAAGATTGCCCCTTAGCCATTTTTCTTTTCCTTATCTCTTTGTATATATTTGTTGTTTGTTACCAAGAGCCAGAGGCCCTAAAATAAACTGCGTAAAAATGATACATTTCGTACAAAACAAAGCCATTGAGTACATTAAAGTATATAACCTATTAATTGTACACAATCATAAGCCTATACACTAATAGCACGTGTAACTCTTTCCATGGCATTTTTCAGTTGTTCACTATCTAACCAATCGACGTTTTCCCAACCGCGCAACCATGTCATTTGCCGTTTAGAAAGCTGCCGCGTTGCACAAATTCCCCGATAAACCATGTCGTCGTGGTCTATCTCTCCATTCAGGTACATCCACATCTGCCTGTAACCCACGCAGCGCATAGAGGGAAGGTCAGTATGTAAGTCGCCACGAGACATCAATTGTCGAACTTCATTTTCAAAACCTGCAGCAATCATCTGATGAAAACGTACTTCAATTCGCTGATGTAACAATTCACGGGAAGATGGCGCTATAGCAAATTGGTGTACACGATATGGTAACGTTTCACCAGCAATTTGTATCAACTCTGTTAAAGTTTTACCTGAAATGTAAAAAACTTCCAGTGCTCTGCTTAATCGTTGCGGGTCATTTTGATGAATTCTGGCTGCCGCTATCGGATCAATCTGTTGTAAGCGTTGGTGCAAACTCGCCCACCCCAGCTGCATTGCTTCACTTTCTATTCGTTCACGTACTTCAGGATCCGCTGAAGGTAAAGGCGATAATCCTTCCAACAGTGCCTTAAAATACAGCATGGTTCCACCCGCTAACAGGGGAATCCGTCCACGATTAACAATATCAGCCATTTCTGTTAGTGCATCCGCACGAAAATCTGCTGCGGAATAAGCTTCTGACAGATCGCGAATATCAATCAGCCGATGTGGTGTCTCATCCAGTTCCTGTTGGGTTGGCTTGGCTGTACCAATATCCATACCACGATATATCAAAGCGGAGTCAACACTCACTACTTCAACAGGTAAATGTTTGTAAAGCTCTGCCGCCAAAGCCGTTTTCCCCGAAGCCGTTGGTCCCATAAGAAAGATAGCAGCAGGTAAGGAATTCATATCGCTATTCACCCTGTAGAGCCTCCAGGGCTGGCTGCAGGTTAATCGGTTGCAGCATATTAGCGGGAGGATTAGCAATCAGTTCCGGACACAATCGCTCCAAATCTGCCAATAACTGTATCGCATGGGCTTGAGTCCACTGAGTATTTTCACTGATGAGCTTGCTCGCCAGCCAGTGTGTTAACATTTGCTTATCTACCGCCTCATTTTCCCCCAGATAGCGTAACAGTGCAGGCAACAGCTGCTGTAAATTCTGCTGGCGTAATGGCAAAGGCACACCGTGAACCTGCAGGCGATTACGTTCAAGGGAGAGATCAATACCAAAATGATTCAGTAATTCTTTGTGATTGCCAATTCCCAGTTTCTCTTTATCACCCAATGTTAATGCCAGTGGAATCAACAGTGGTTGTGGCTTAAGCGGTTCGGACGACGGTAATAATTGAGTCTGTCGTAAATAGTGCTCCGCCACCGGTAGTGATAATAGAGCCAATACAGCACCCCGCTCTACAATGGCATGGCAAGGTTGCCATACTGACAGCACTCGCCCAAAACTATGGGCTGCACCTTTATCCAGCATGGATGCAGGAATCGGCGATGTTGGCTGTGGGCGAGAAGAAAACTGCGGCATTTTTAGCGTGGTTGCCACATCCGGTAATGGTGCACTTTTTTCCGGAAACAGAGATGGTTTAACCGAATCAGATGAAGTGTCTGATACGTTATTATTGGAACTAACATCAGTTTGCAACAGTCGACGATAAAGCTCATTTTCGCGAGCGACCAGCGTCGGTGAACGTGTTGCTCCTGGTGTATAAGGCGCGGAACTATTGCCACCACCCTGCCCTGAAGATGACTTATCCGTCGCCGGACGTTTGGTTTCATTCTGCGAAGTATTGCTGTCTGCCGGACGATTAAAACGATTTTCCCCGGCAGATGAGCGATTTTCAGGCTGCCAGTTAATTTCGTCGGCTGAATTATCGCTAAGTGGCAATGCCGGAGCACCAGATTGCTGTAATACAGTGACCACTGCCTGATAGATAAAATCATGCACCAGCCGGGATTGATGGAATCTGACCTCATGCTTAGCCGGATGCACATTAACATCCACCTGATGCGGGTCAACTTCCAGATATAAGACATAAGCCGGAGATTGATCTTCTGCCAGTTGGGTCTGATATGCCTGACGTATAGCGTGATTTAATAAACGATCGCGCATCATGCGACCATTAACATAACAATACTGCATATCGGTCAGCGCCCGGGCACCGACCGGATCGACAACCCATCCATCGATTTTCAGGTCACCATGCTGCCATGAAATAGCCAGCGCATGCTGTAAAAACTGGGTACCACAAATGCTGCCTAACCTGCGCTCACGAGGCTCATTCTCTTTTATTGCCCGATACTGACGAATCATTTTGCCATTGTGTTGCAGATTAATGCTGACATCAAAACGTGCCAGAGCAATACGACGGATCACTTCGTCAATATGGGTGAATTCTGTTTTTTCAGTACGTAAGAATTTGCGACGTGCGGGAGTGTTATAAAACAGGTCGAGAACTTCCAGCGTAGTCCCAACCGGATGAGCAGCTGGTTTAAGCGTAACGTCCATATCCCGACCTTCCGCATAGGCTTGCCAGGCTTCATTTTGCTCTACGGTACGGGAAGTCAGAGTTAAACGAGAAACGGAGCTGATACTGGCCAGCGCTTCTCCACGAAATCCGAGGCTGATAATCGCTTCCAGATCGTCAAGGGTGGCAATTTTGCTGGTTGCATGACGAGCCAATGCCAAAGCAAGCTCATCTTTGTTAATTCCACAGCCATTATCACGGATGCGAATAAGCTTAGCGCCACCTTTCTCAATATCGATATCAATGCGAGTTGCTCCGGCATCCAGGCTGTTTTCCACCAGCTCTTTCACCACGGATGCCGGCCGCTCTACAACTTCTCCAGCGGCAATTTGGTTTGCTAACTGTGGTGGCAAAACCTGAATCGGCATGACAACTCCTGATAATAAACCCGATATTTATGAACTTGATATAGTCAGAACCTGCCCTAAACGCACTTCATCTGACATCATTTTATTATTCTGCTTTAATTCTGCGATGCTAACGCCATATCGACTACTGATGCCGGACAGAGTATCACCCTGTACTACCTTATGTTTACGGATATCAGTCGTCTTTTTTACAGATTTAGTCTCTTTTTTACTTGCGGAAACCGTTACCTGATTAGTTATGGGGGCCGTTGCAGGCACTTTCAAGCGCTGACCAACCCAAACACTCTCTTTTTTCAATGAATTTAGTTCGGTCAGCATTTTCGTGCTTGAACCATAGCTTACTGCAATTTGCGATAGGGTTTCACCGCGTTTAACCACATGAACTGATGTTTTACCCTTACTATCCCTATTTCCATTGCCGGCCAGCGCTTTGGTCTGCTCAGCTGGAACCTTACTTTTTTGGATAGCACTGGTCTTTTTCGGCGGAGTGGCAGAATCTAGTGGGTGAGCCTGAAAATAGCTGCGAATACCTTTATAGATAGCCTGCGCCAGCTTATTCTGGAAATCTGCACTACCCAATAAACGCTCTTCACCAGTATTGGAAATAAACCCGGTTTCTACCAGCAAAGAAGGAATATCTGGTGAACGCAATACCCCTAAGCTAGCGTGTTCCGGACTGCGTTTATGTAACGACCCAATACGTCTCATCTCAGACAGTACTTTCACCGCTACGTCATACCCTACACGCTGGGAATGACCAAATTGCAAATCCAGCACCGCCTGGCTCAAATAAGGATTGTCTTCGCTGTTTGCCAGCACATCCCCTGCACCACCCAGTAATTCTGACTGCTTTTCATGCTGCTCCAACCAACGTCCTAACTCAGTATTGGCCCGACGATTAGACAATACCCAAACAGAGGCCCCTGTCGCATTACGATTAGGTGCAGCATCAGCATGAATGGAAACCAATAAATGGGCATTTTTATTACGGGCAACGTCTGAACGCCCCATCACAGAGATAAAGTAGTCACCATCGCGGGTTAATACCGCTTTATAGTCAGGATCGTTATCCAAAAGTGCTTTTAGCTTACGGGCAACGGAGAGCGTAACAGTCTTTTCCTGCAACCCATTTAAGCCAACCGCACCAGAATCTTTTCCACCGTGGCCTGCATCAATAGCGATCACAATCTTTTCGCCATTACTATTTCTAACCCGAGCTGGACGGCTTTCGGTTTTGACAATCACATCATCTTGCGGTGCAGTTGCATCGCCCGAGAAAGGATTACGCCCCGTGCTGTTACCTGAAGTTTTAGACTGGTTGGTTTTAGTCGTAGAGGTTTTAGCTGTAGTCGTCTTATTAGTAGTATTGGTGGCGGCTGTTTTTGGTACCGCCTGTTTTTCAGCCTGAATAGTGAATACCACCAGATATTGAGCCCCTTGCTTACTGGAGCTGGCTTTTACTGTGGCATTTTGTTTCAGTTCAAAAACCAACTGAATACTGTTGTTATCTTTTGGGGTACCGGAGCTAATACGATTAACTATGTTTTGGCCGCTAAATTTCAGCGGTAATCCCTGAACAGCACGTCCACTTTGGCGCACATCGATCAGCACTCGCGCCGGGTTTTTCTGGCTGGAATAGGCATATATCGGCTGGCTATCAAACGCCAGTGTTACTTTCGCCTGTGAAGCACTATTATTAACCTGCACATCAATTAAAGATGCCGCTCCGGCTGGCCAGGCAATCGCTAACCACACCAGAGAGAGCAATCCAATCCAGATGTTTTTCATTGTTTTACTTTCCCTGTAACCCAGACTGGTGAGTATCATTAAGACGCGCCAGCATCAGTTCACCTTGAGCGGTTCCCGCTGACAATACAACCTGCCGGCCTTCATCATGGTAACTGAAGTGTAATTCCAGATCTGGCTGAGGGAACATACCGCTTCCTCGCTGTGGCCATTCGACCAGGCACAGACTGTCTGATTGGAAGTAATCACGGATGCCCATAAATTCAAGTTCTTCCGGATCGGCCAGACGATATAAATCGAAGTGATAAACGTTAAAACTGCCTAAATTATAAGGTTCTACCAAAGTATAAGTGGGGCTTTTTACGTTCCCCTTATGGCCTAAAGCCTGTAAGAAACCACGGCTAAAGGTCGTTTTTCCTGCACCAAGATCGCCCTGTAAAAAAATCACACCTGATTTATCACAGACACCCGCCAGTGCGGCACCTAAAGCAACCGTAGCTGCTTCGTCGGTTAATGTTAAAACCAATTCTTTCATGTATTCCTGAATATCATTCAATTAATCAAGGGTTCACCAGCTTCGGTATTTCCCGCAGTAAATCCGTTGCTATCATACCTCTTTCCCCCTGTCGCCATGCGACAATATCTGCGGCGCCGCCGTGAATAACACAACCAGCACAGGCAGCATCAAACGGAGAAAGACCTTGTCCGGACAAGCTGGTAATAATTCCTGATAACACATCACCCATGCCGCCGGATGCCATACCCGCATTACCTACATCAGCAATCGCCAGATGAAGGTTTTCGTCAGCGATAACCGTTCCCGCACCTTTCAGTACCACTACACCGCCATAGCGTTCAGCCAGTTTCTGAGCTGAAAGTAAGCGATCGCTTTCAATTTGTTGAATATTACACTGCAAAAGCCGGGCGGCCTCCCCAGGATGGGGCGTAATGATGCGATTTTGCCGTTTATCGGGGCTGATTGCCAGCAAGTTAAGCGCATCTGCATCCCAAAGCATTATTTTTTCACTGGCACCCACCTGCTTTATGGCCGCTTTAGCCCATTCAGACGTGCCCAATCCCGGTCCAATCGCTATAACGTCTGCCCAGGCGATACCGGCATCCAGGCTCTCTTCGGTCAGTTCTTGCACCATCAACTCCGGGCGAGCGGCTAAAACAGGCGCTATATGCTCTGCACGGGTCAACACCCTCACCAATCCTGAACCGGTGCGTAACCCAGCCTCTGCCGCCATTCGTATAGCGCCACCGGTTCCAATCTCACCACCAATCACCAACAGCTTGCCATGGTCGCCTTTATGGGAACAGGGACTACGCGGCTTAATCCACCGTTGAAGATCGGCAACGGTAAGACGTTGAATCGGGGCATTTTGTTCCCTGACCCAATCAGATAATCCTAAGGCGTCATAATACAGCGCACCGGTAACGTTTCTGGCTTGTCCGGTTAACAGTCCTGATTTGAGCGCAACAAAAGTCAATGTTTGATTAGCCTGAATAACCGCTCCGCTTACCGAACCCGTGTTAGCATTCAAACCGGAAGGAATATCCAGTGCAACAATAGGGGCCGGATACTTATTCGCTTGGTGAATAAGGGTAGTATAAGGCTCTCGTAGTTCAGACTGAATTCCGGTACCTAATAAACCATCAATAATTAAATCGTAATTTTCTGGCCATGCCGCATTCTCCGGCAATACAGAACCATAATTATTGCTCCAGTTATCCCTCGCCTGACGTGCTTCCGGCGGTAATGTAAATGCATCACCACAGCCAACCAAAGTCACTTCAATGCCATATTGTCTGGCATAGCGCCCGATAACATAACCATCGCCACCGTTATTACCGTGCCCACATAAAATTAACCAGCGTCGGGCATCCGGATAGAGTTTACGACATAAAAGAAACGCAGCTTCCCCGGCACGCTCCATAAGTTGATAGAGAGAAACACCGACATGTCGGGCACCTTGTTTCTCATTTTCACGTACCCAGTCGGCGCTGAAGACAGAATGTGGTAAACTTATGCGGTTCCGTTTCTGCTGATGGTCTGTCATGTCACATCCTCTCGATCTCAATCTATTAGCCCAACATATCAAGCAATGGGGGCAAGCACTAGGTTTTCAACAGGTTGGTATCTGTGACACCGACCTGACGCTGGAAGAACCTCGATTGCAAACCTGGCTTGATAAGCAATACCATGGCGATATGGCGTGGATGGCTCGTTATGGCATGATGCGGGCCAGACCCCATGAACTGGAGCCGGGAACACTGCGCGTTATCAGCGTCCGTATGAATTACCTTCCACCCCATGCATCATTCGCAAAATCTCTTGCCGATCCTAATATTGGTTACATCAGCCGATACGCGTTAGGCCGCGATTATCATAAAGTATTACGTCAGCGATTAAAAAAGCTGGGAGAGAAAATTCAGCAACATTGCGAAAATTTACATTTCCGTCCTTTTGTCGATTCGGCTCCGATTATGGAACGACCATTGGCAGTCAAAGCAGGAATTGGCTGGACAGGTAAACACTCACTGATTATTAATCGCGAAGCAGGATCCTGGTTTTTCCTTGGGGAATTACTGGTCGACATTCCTCTTCCCATTGACCAGCCGGTAGCAGAAGAATGTGGGCGCTGTATTGCCTGTATGACTTTATGCCCTACCGGTGCCATCGTTGAGCCCTATACGGTAGATGCCCGACGCTGCGTCTCTTATCTGACCATCGAACTTGAAGGCGCAATTCCCGAAGAATTACGTCCACTGATGGGTAATCGAATATATGGCTGTGATGATTGTCAAATGGGATGCCCATGGAATCGGATAGCACCACTCACCGAAGAGCAAGATTTTCTGCCGAGACCCGCGTTACGCCACTCCTCACTTTTAGAACTATATGCCTGGAATGAGGCCACTTTTCTATCTAAAACCGAGGGCTCCCCTGTTCGCAGAATTGGTCACTTTCGTTGGCTAAGAAATATCAGCGTTGCGCTGGGGAATGCACCTTATCAGGCTGAAATTATTGAAGCTTTAAAACAAAGAAAAGGCCTCTACCCAATAGTTGATGAACATATAGAGTGGGCACTTGCTCGTCAGTGGGAAAAGCGAGAACAGCAAGGTACAGAGGTACTGACACCGAAACAACTAAGACTTATTCGTTCCGTGGAAAAAGGATTGCCCAGAGATGCATAATCTACCTCATAAGAGTGAGAAAAGAGCATAATATAAAACTACAGTAGTTTGTGCATAAAAAAAACAAAAGGCTTTATCTATCAATCGCGAAAAAAACGTCAAGCGATCGAAACAACAATTTTAAAATTAAAAATCCTTTTAATTTCAACTTATAAAGTTTCCGGAATTTTTAGATCATTAAGTAATAATCTTATCCCCTGAGAGAATAAATCTGTGGATAACTCTGTTGACAATAATCAGAAGGCATATAAATAAAGACTCACAGAGGTATTTTAAATACCTCTGTGAGTAACTAAGCAAAGAGCACTAATAATATTAAAACTAAAAGATAGAATTATTCGCTACCGGCTTTAAATTAAAAACTATCGGTGGTAGTAAATTTACCGCCACCGCTTGAGGAAGAAGAACTAAAACTTCCCCCACCGAATGAAGAAGAGGAACTATATCCCCCACTTCGGGACGAAGATGGGCGACTGGAACTGCTTCGGGAAGACGATGAACTGCTGGAGCTTGAGCTGGATGTAGACCAGAAGCCACCAGAAGAACTTGAACCAGAGCCGTAGCCGGAAGAACTGGAGCTATTATTGCTCGGCACGTACCTGACACTTTTTAATATTTCTAACAAATGGCGGGAACCAAAATCACCGCTAAAAATTGAAACTAAAATAGTTTCGATTTGATTTATGCCAATATCATAATGGTATTTACTACGATTCAAATCACTATTAATAAAACTCTGCGCCATCGCATGAATACGATCGTATTCCGTGCCGACTCTTACCCATTCGGGATAGCGTGTAGCAATATCATTTTCAAACGAAGCAATACTATTTTTCGTTGCCAGTACTCTTTTCAATAACTCATCATCTAAAGATGATTCTGTTTTTAAGGTCAATGCATTTAACCTATCCAGTGGTAGTGTTTGCATTACCTCGGCAATTTTAGCGGTAACAGATTCAAATAATATACCGTCTCCGGTGATATTTTTACGCAGCTCTTCATGCAACTTTTTAATATTAATATGGCCTTCATCGAGCACTTTTCCTAACCGGTCTAACTGCTGGTTTACTTCCGCCAGGCCTACATTTTGTGCAGCGCCGGCAATCATTGTGTCACGCTCGGCAGAGAGCGCTTCCAAACGCTGATTTATAGTCAATTGACGTTTAACAATCTCCTGCTTCATCGCATGCAGCATGTTGTAATTACGGAAATTACGAGGGAAATCAACCTGACGAGCTAACCAGTTATCAAGATTACGGAAAATCCATTTTCCCCGATAATCAGGCTGACCAAACTTACGCTGCATTAAATAATGAAACGAAGAGTTTGAATCATATTCAGCCAGTTTGTTATCAGCTTCTTCCTGTATTTGATGGCTCAATCCATTAATCGATAATGCCTCATTATCAACCTGAATATATTTGTTATTCAGGGATACAAAGGCAGGATCTTGCGACAGCAGTTCATCACGACGCTTTTCTAACTCTCCGGCTTCTGCCGTTAGTTGGTCATACTTCTGCCGATCTTTTTCTGCTTTTTGTTTTAACGTACTCAGCCGAGTATTTAAATCTGCTATCTGGCTTTTCAGCTGATCAATCAATTGATTAATCTGATTAATCTGATTAATATCCTGAACGTTAGGACTCTCCAGCAGTAACACTTTGGCCATCTGCTGGTAGATACTCATCAGTTCTTTTTTTAACTCCACGATCTTTTCGCGGCTGGACATAATATTGGTGTTCAGTTCGCGGGAGCGTCTTTCCAGCTCAATCTCATGGTTATAGATAAGGTTTGATACTTCAGAAGCTTTCATCACTTACCACTCCATAATGATTTTGCCGTTGCTGGAACGAGCATAGTTGAAATTCAGCGAACCAACCGGCTTTTTGCCCGCCAGATTATTTTGAATATGGCCATCATCCATTTTATCTTTTCTGACTTTCAGATATTCACTTTGTGGAACCTGCAATCCAAAGATGGTCACCTGCCGAAGTTTGCCAGTTTCAGAATCCGTCAGCCACAACGGGAAGGCTCCCCCTTGTGGTGTTAATGCTTCAACCACCACATACCAGGTTTTACCGCCGCTATCGTCATAGGTTCTTTCCACCCCAGACTTTTCACCAACGCGGTCAACAATGGTTAGGGTCAGGTTGGTCTGCGCCAGCTGTTTCAAATACTCCAACTGTTGCAGCGTTTCTTTAGCTTGCGTAACGCGAAACAGACTCAGATCGTTCTGAATAGCATCCGCATAACCTTTAACCGTTTCCTTATCCTGTTGAGATTTAACCAGACTATTCAATGAACTAACGACACTATCGGCCTGTAACGCTAGTTTATGAATATCAAGCGCGTCTCTGTAGCTGGCTTCCAGTGAAGTTAGATCAGCATTGAGAGTAGGCGAGTTATTAGCCACTGCATAGGTTGCAGTATCAAAAGCTTTACGAACCGGCTGATATTTTTGATACAGCTGCTCAAAACTCCTGGCATCAGCAACCTGTTGAATACGCCAGTCATTACTTACTACTGATTGATAACGAGTCAGTGTATCGCCCAGTGATCGATAGTCTTTCTCCATCATCTGGTAAATAGCAGTCAGATACTCTTTTTGATCCAACAGGGCAGGACGAGAAGACTCGCTCAAGTTCAACGTACGATCGAAAGCAACCTGCTTCTCGCGCAGTTGCGCTATCAACTTAGCGCTCTCATCTTTCAGAGCCTGGCCTTGTGATGTGGCATAGCACAGTGGCTTCTGACTTAACGAATCGAATTCACGCTGATAACCTGCGATGTTCTTAATCAGCTGAACTTCAGCTTCTTGCTGTGTAATAATCGAATCTTTTACTACTCTGGTCATCATATAGTCAGCGCTAAAATAGACGCCCAGCGCAATTAATACCGCGATAAACAGGTAAACAAATATTCGACGTTTAAGGTAAAGCTTAGCCAGCAGGCGCTGATGCCATGCAGGCTTAATCATTTGAAAACGCAATCGATCGGAGAACCATTCATTCACGCCCTGTTCTATCAGTTCGTCCTGAATGTTCATGCCTCTCGACTGGTAATACTCCTTGATTTTTTCAGCGATTTTGCGGCGTAACCCGGCAGGATTAAGCTGCTCCTCTAACGCGATCTGCTGCTGATAGAGGTCATCAATAATCGCCATTGCACCTAACTGATCGCTAAGCTTTACTTCACTCATTCAACAGCAGCCTTCAGCACAATTTCAGAGAAGCGACGTTTTCCGTCTTCTACGATATTTTCCAGCTCTTTAGCATTGTTGGTTGACTCAGCCCGCAGCTCTTCAATGAGTTTATGGCTGGATTCCTGATAGCTGGTAATGGCGTTCACCAGTGAGCGAATAGATTCTGCTTTGATGGTAGAACCATAACCCGCACGCAATCCTGCTTCCAGATGCTTATTGCCAGCTTCCGCAATAGTTTCCAGACCCTTGTTGATGCCGTCTTTCATCGCTTCTAATGTTTTAGTGCTTTCAGACAGGCCGCTTAATGATGTCATTGAGGCAGACAATGCGGTAAATACAATTTCATTGGTGGAGAAAAACACCACGCTCTGGCGATAAACCCGCTCTTTTACTGATGAAGTTTGCTGTAAACGGGCAAATACCGCTTCCGCAGAGTTATAAGCTACCAGCAGGTTTTCAGTCAGATCTTTCACGATCTGATAGCGCTCATCTTCTTTTTGCATTAAACGCAGTGCTTCATCACGGCTCAGTTCTAAACGAGCCAGCTCAGCGGCATCAGTGGTGGTTACGCTCTCTCTGGTATCATGAGCGGCCTGGAGCTGAGTTTTACACTGTTCCAGGCTTTTTTCCGCCAGCGTCAGCAGTTCCTGAGCATCAATCTGAGCCTGTTTTAAACCAAAACGGAAATCCTGATATGCATCCAGAATGGTACGCTCACGGCTGATTTGCTCGGATGAGGCTTTAGCAACCTCCATATAGGTTTCTTTGATCTTATTAAAACGGTCGGGAATTGAACCTCTGACTAATACCATCCAGCCATTCTTCACGCGTTCAACCAGATCCAGCTTACCGTCATCCAGCCAGGTCACCATATTTTCAGCATCATTACGAATAGAATCGAATGCCGCCACAATTGTGCCCTGACGGTTAGCGATATCCATACCCATGATGTTGTCACGTACGATGGCGTTGAAGCTACTTTGTTGTTGTAGAGTACGGGCAATAGCAACTACGCGATTATTATCAAGATTAGAAATAGCATCCAACAGCGTCATGACCGGCGCTTCTGGCTCTCCGGCAACAATAATGCCAAGTTGTTTAAGTTTTTGAACCGCGCGGTCAGTATATGAAACGATAGAATTCATCAGGTTATCCTTGCTTTAGTGCGATATAGGTACGCTAACAGAGTGTGTTTTTCTGACTGCTCCCCGAAGTATCCCTTTCAGTACATTATCGGAACTGGTTCCCCAGCATAGTGTCAGCAATCTGATCTGCCGGATGTTATACCATTCCTGAACTTTTATGCCAATAAAAGAGTAAACACCAAAAACAACAAATCCATTATTAATCATTTGGTTATATTTATATTTTTGCATTACCTGTCTAAATATTTTCTTTTAAAAGCGTTGTATATCGATAAATCGATTCACCTCTTATTTTTGTACTAGGCTTAATTGTTGGGAGGGAAATAACTTAATTTTCGTCCTGCAGGAAATGGTTAAACATAAAAACTTAACGTTTCTTACCTATCTAATATCTTGATTTTAAAAGTTAATCTTTAGCAAAGACGTATAAGGAATGGAAAGATGTCAACAACGAATACGATTAAGCTTAAAGATGGAACGACGCTGTACTATAAGGATTGGGGTTATGGTCAACCAATAGTATTCAGCCACGGCTGGCCACTCTCTTCTGACGCCTTCGAAGACCAAATGCTGTTTCTCGCAGCCCATGACTATCGGGTAATTGCCCATGACCGTCGGGGACACGGGCGCTCTTCCCAACCATGGGGAGGCCACAATATGGATCAATATGCAGACGATCTGGCTGAATTAACTAAAGCGCTGGATTTGCGTGATGCAATACATATAGGGCATTCAACCGGAGGTGGTGAAGTTGCTCGCTATATAGGTCGTCATGGTACTCAGAGAGTATCAAAAGCGGTATTAATTGGCGCAGTTCCCCCCATTATGTTGAAAACCGACTTCAATCCGGCAGGACTGCCCAAAGAGGTGTTTGATGGTATCCGTAAAGGGGTACATGACGATCGCTCGCAGTTCTTTAAAGATCTGTCAGAAACCTTCTATGGTTTTAATCGTCCCGATTCAAAACCGTCACAAGGGTTGCGTGACAGCTTCTGGTTACAAGGAATGTCGGGTTCAATTAAAGCTTTGTATGACTGTGTAAAAGCCTTCTCTGAAACCGACCAACGGGAAGATCTCAAAAAAATGACGATCCCAACGCTGGTTATTTATGGTGATGACGATCAGATTGTGCCACCAAAAAGCTCCAGTGAAGCGGCTATCAAGTTGCTGCCAGATCCACATGTTAAAGTGTATAAAGGCGCATCACATGGCCTTTGCAGCACTCACAAGGACCAAATTAATAAAGATTTACTGGAGTTTATCAGAGGGAAGTAGCATCTCTGCATCTATCGATAACAAAAAATCAGGCCCCAGAAATTATTGGGGCTTTTGATTAACATTTTGCTGTCACACGCTTTTTTGCAACGTTCTATTTGATACCCTGTACAGACAGACGCTAAAGTGTGTAATGAGTTGTAGAGCAAGCTATTACTACCCGGCAGCATTTAATAAAGCCTCATTAGATGGAGCGAAAATCTGTTAACTAATACAGATATATCAAAAGGATGTGCTTGTGCTGAGTCTATCTAGAAATATCTTTCTCGTTCTGGTTTGTTATACCGGAAGTTTTGGCAATTATGCCTACGCACTTTTTGAAGGGCTCCCACCCAACTATTTTGAAGCACAACTGTATCTTTCAGAAGGTCAGGGAAGATTTGTCAAAATGACGAAACTTGATGATAAATCGCTGACGGCTATTCTGACTATAAAAGGCACAAAATTTCAAACTCATGCTTTTGATAAAAGTAATCCTGAACAAAAGAATATCGGCAATAAACCCGCCCCGATTTACAGCTCGCCTGAGCTTCCTGTTTATCCCTCGCTTTTAAAGCCAAATAGTAATTTGGCAACGCGTATGTTTAGCAACACTGCACAACAAAGCTTATTTATAGCTTATGGCCTTGAAAGCGGTAACCAGGCCTGTATTGATCATCATTGTATTAAACAACGGGCTAAAAAGGATTTTGAATTTCATGGTTTTATGTTAATCCCCCTCTCGTTATATCGGGCGGATTCCGCAGAAAACCAATATCGTCCTACTGTTATCGGATTTGATGGAGTAGAAAATTCACCTGAATCTGCTCAACCGCAAGTGGTCTTTACACAGTATTCAGGTGAATGGAATGAGGACTTAAAGAAACAGGCAAAAGATTTCTTTGAACAGGGATGGGCAAGCATTTATAAAAATATAAGTTTCCCTGAAAATATTTCTTACCAGCAACCTGCCATTGAAAGCGTGCAACTCCAGGAATTACGTAAAATATATTCTGAAGTAGCTGCCACTCAATTTGGTTCCAAGGGGTTTAACCAGGCATTTACCAAGATGCAAACTTTTTTTAAGCATAACCGCTATCAGGATCTGGATAAGGAAAATAAACATTCTACCTATACTATCTGGCTTACTGATTATGGCTATTGGCTGTTCAAAACCAACCAAACTCAAGAGGCAATTGAAATATTGCATGAAGCAGTCAGTCGTGATGCAGGCAACCCAGCCAAGTATCTGGTGCTGGCTGATGCACAAATGCATATGTCAATGTCGATGCCCTACCGTCTGGAGCTAAAAGAAAAACGCACCTACTATTCGCTGGCAGCCAAAGATAATTACCGACAATACTGTCGATTTATGCTGGAGCAAGACAAAGAAATCAAAGGGGAAACTCAAGTACGAATTAAGCATTATCTTGGTATTAATGAGATTAAGCCGGAGTATTGTATAGCTCATTTTCGGCTGGTAAATGCAGTACGGAATGGGAAGTTGAACCTGGTGCAATCCCTTATTGACCAAGGACTCAATGCTAATATTCAGGGTTATTATGGCAGATCGCTACTGGGTTATGCGGTGAACAATAATAACTATAATATGGTTTCACTGCTGCTTAAAAATGGCGCTGACGCAGCCTTTACTGAAGGTGAAGGCAATGGCAGACAGGGGATTTTAGTCTTTGCTTTGAAAAACCTCAGTTGGCAAGCCGGGCGTTTAGCCAAAGACCAACCGCTTAATACACGCCTTGCCGATCTTTTATTGTCAAATGGAGCAGATATAAACGCACTTTCATTAAATAATTCCTGGGTATTAATGGATGCAATTATTGACCGCGCTGATGAAAGAGTCATCCGCTATCTCCTGGCTAATGGCGCTAACCCACAACTAAAAGAAGCCAATACCTATAAAACGCCTTTAATTGCCTCTTTGACAAGAAACTTATTAGATACTGCACAAATATTAATGCAGGAAGGTAAAGCAGATGTGAATTACACCACTTATTCATCACTTTATCAGTGTGGAACGCCTTTAATATTCTTTCTGAATGAACTGGATATTCGCGAACGAAGAGATAAAGTTGGTTCTGTTAAACCCGAAGTTATTACAACGCTGAAAATGCTGTTTGAAAAAGGTGCCGATCCTACATTAGGAGGGAAATCAAAAGGTAAAGAATGCAGTGAAAAAAATGGCTGGGAAGTGGTTGAAATGCTGGCCCGAAAAATTCCTTCTCCTGAACTACGCTGCATAATTGATCAGCACCGCCCATCAGACGCAGTTTCATCCGATAAAGAAAACTCGCCTTTATGCCATTTGAAGTTAGTCAAAAAACCAGAGCTAAAACACGGGAAGTGGGTTTATTGGAATAATTCGAACATGAAATATTCAAGCATCTATAAAAACGATAACAAAATTAGCATTTGGAGAGGTTGGGATAATTCAAACAAAACTACATTAGAACAAAATTATGGTAGCGATAGTGATAAAAGCAAATGACTGTTAAATTAAAACAGTATAACTGTCATCATATTAGCTATTGTTTTAGGGGTAAGAATTTTGGAGCGGGAAACGAGACTCGAACTCGCGACCCCGACCTTGGCAAGGTCGTGCTCTACCAACTGAGCTATTCCCGCATTAGGAGGTATTTTACTGACCGCTGTTATCTGAAATTTGGAGCGGGAAACGAGACTCGAACTCGCGACCCCGACCTTGGCAAGGTCGTGCTCTACCAACTGAGCTATTCCCGCATCTCAATGCAGATAACCCCTTACGCAAGATAACTTGTTGTTATAACGCTATGATTATAAAAACAAAATAACTACACCCTGCGTTTGGATGCGCTGCATTATGTACTAAACTCATAACGCTGGCAAGACTTTTAACGAAAATTTTTACTGGTCAAAATAACCGCAAACCCTACTGTCGCAACTCATGCAGACGATTTTTTCATCAATTTATCAAAATTGGCCTGTAGGGGTTGTCTGAGTTTGGGTGGCGGTTTTCTCAACCATTACAGGATAAGCCAAAAGCGTCATTGCATCATTTTATATCGGTAAGTAATCACTACCCTGATGTTGGCATTGTTTGATACTTTAGCTCTTCACCAATTTTAACCAGACTTGGAAATTCATTTCTAATAGATTGGCTTATTAACTGCGTGAGTATCTAGATCAATAAGATAATCTATTCGAATATTTTCATCATAAGGGTAAATATCGTATCCATACCGGGCACAAAAGACGGAAATAAAGTCCTTTTCACTAACCTCACTCAAAACCGCCATCATTCGCTGTTTTAATTGCCCGACAGATGATACTTTGCCTGAAAGTAGTACATCACCGTTAATGCTCTCTATTCCAACTAGCATATATAAATTCTATTTTTCAAATAATACAAACTGATACCATATCTCAAATCTAATAAGACTGAAGTAATGATGAAAATGAAAGAATCTGACTTACCAACGATTATCGCTCAAGATAAGCAAGCTTGGGCGGCAATACAAGATATCGCTTCTTATGAAAAAAAACAGGAGGCACTCGCGTTATTAAAAATACTCACTCTTGGTCAACAGCAAGTTGAAGACAATCAGCTAACACCGATAGGAGATGTAGTTCAACGTTTAAAAAACCGAAGTAAAAAGGATTAATGACTAAAATTTGGAGCGGGAAACGAGACTCGAACTCGCGACCCCGACCTTGGCAAGGTCGTGCTCTACCAACTGAGCTATTCCCGCATTTGGAAGGCCGTACGTTATACAGATAACAACGTGACGGGGAGCGCATTATACGAAAACTAATCTGTCCCGCAAGCCCCACTATCAAAAAATCACACATTATTTCTTTGTCTGCTTATTAAAGCGGCAAAATGCTCTAATAAGCAGCAGACATTAATAATACGGCTCAATCTTCGCCGCTCTTACAGCTTAATAAAATTCTCGCGATAGTAAGCCAGTTCTGCAATTGAATCACGAATATCATCCAATGCCTGGTGGGTACTCTGCTTGGTAATACCTGCCAGTACTTCTGGTTTCCAGCGGCGTGCCAGCTCTTTCAGCGTACTGACATCCAGATAGCGATAGTGGAAATAGCGCTCCAGTTCTGGCATATAGCGATAAAGGAAGCGACGATCCTGACCGATACTGTTACCACAAATAGGTGAGCAGCCATGAGGTACCCACTGCTGTAAAAACTCAATGGTTTTTTGCTCAGCGGCCTGTTCATCAAAAGCGCTCTGCTTAACCCGCGTCACTAATCCGCTTGCGGTGTGGGTAGTGGTGTTCCACTCATCCATCAACGCCATATGTTCATCCGTTTGATGAATCGCGAAAACCGGCCCTTCAGCCAGAACATTCAGGTTAGCATCCGTCACTATGGTGGCGATTTCGATGATGCGATTAATTTCAGGATCTAAACCGGTCATTTCCAGATCGATCCAAATCAGGTTATTCTCATTCCCGGACATGATGTTTCCTGCGTGATTAACTGAACATCAGTGTATCATAGCCGTTTGACGCGTTCTCGGCGACTGTCACTGCTGCTAAAAGGTATTTTTGTGAGTAAGAATAAACTGTCTAAAGGTCAACAACGACGCGTTGCTGCTAACCATCAGCGACGTTTACAGACAACCAATCAAAAACCAGAGCCCGACGATTCGCTGTTTGGCGAACCTCAGGAAGGTATCGTCATTAGCCGTTTTGGCAAGCACGCCGATGTGGAAGCACCGGATGCCAGTCTACACCGTTGCAATATTCGTCGCACCATTGGCTCGTTAGTCACAGGCGATCGTGTCGTATGGCGAGCGGCCATCACCACACAGTCGAAAGGCATTATCGAAGCAGTACACGACCGTATTTCGGTTCTTACCCGTCCCGACTTTTATGATGGCATAAAACCCATCGCTGCCAATATCGACCAAATTATTATCGTCTCAGCCATATTGCCTGAACTTTCTCTGAATATCATCGACCGCTATCTGGTGGCTTGCGAAACTTTATCGGTTGAACCGATCATTGTATTGAATAAAGTTGATTTACTGGATGAAGAAGGTCGTGAGTTTATTAATCAAACCATGCAAATTTACCAGCATATTGGCTATACCGTATTACAAGTTTCCAGCTATACCGGTGAAGGAATGGTTGAGTTAAAGTCTCACCTCGATCACCACATCAGTATTTTTGCCGGTCAGTCCGGTGTAGGTAAATCCAGTCTGCTGAATGCCCTGCTGCCTGCCGATGAAGCCAATATTCATGTAGGTGAAGTATCCGATAACTCAGGACTTGGTCAACATACTACAACCGCCTCTCGCCTGTATCACCTGCCGGATGGCGGTGACATTATTGATTCACCGGGAGTACGTGAATTTGGCCTCTGGCATCTGGAACCGGAACAGGTAACGGAAGGCTATATTGAGTTCCGCGACTATCTGGGCCACTGCAAATTCCGCGACTGTAAGCATATTGACGATCCCGGCTGCGCCATTCGCCAGGCGGTAGAGCAGGGAAAAATCTCTGAAGAACGCTATGATAACTATCTGAAAATACTGGATAGTATGGCCGACGTAAAAGTTCGTAAAAACACATTAGAAACCAAAGATTAATGACATATTATTGTCGGAATCTGGCTATTAACAGAACCCGGTAATTTATTGCCTGAAACATTGCCGATTGGCTGTGGTCATAATCAGGATAAATCACAATTTATAACGGTATGCGGCAGGTGAATGACTTTATATTTCAGCCCCGCTACAATGCGCGACTTTGATTTAACAGCCAGACAAATAACGCAAAGAGGATACCCCGTGCTGGATCGTATAAAAGTACAGTTACAATATTTACTCCCTAAGCAGGGGCTTACTCAACTGGCAGGTTGGGGAGCCAGTAAACAGGCAGGATGGCTAACCCGCCTGGTCGTCAAAGGGTTTGCCAAATATTACCGCGTAGATATGCAGGAAGCTCAGCAGCCAAACCCTGAGTCATACGCCACATTTAATGATTTCTTTGTTCGCCCACTGAAAGACGGTGCTCGCCCGATTGTTGAGGGTGAACGTCAACTGGCACTGCCTGCCGATGGCGCAGTCAGCCAGTTAGGCGCAATTACTGAAGGCAAATTACTTCAGGCCAAAGGACATGACTATACGCTGGAAGCTTTGTTAGCTTGCAACATGCCAATGGTAGAAAAATTTCGCAATGGCCAATTTGCCACTATTTATCTTTCCCCTCGCGACTACCACCGGGTACATATGCCGTGCAACGGCGTGCTGCGTGAAATGCTGTATGTTCCTGGTGATTTGTTTTCGGTAAATCCGCTAACGGCAGAAAATGTTCCTAACCTGTTTGCCCGTAATGAACGGGTTATTTGTCTGTTTGATACCGATTTTGGTCCAATGGTACAAATTTTGGTTGGTGCCACCATTGTTGGCAGTATTGAAACCGTCTGGGCTGGTACTATTACCCCTCCTCGTCAGGGAGTACTGCAACGCTGGACTTATCCGATCGAAGGTGAAGGATCGGTCATACTGAAAAAAGGCGATGAAATGGGCCGCTTTAAATTAGGCTCTACGGTTATTAATCTGTTTGCTGAAAACAGCATCACCTTTTCACCGGCTCTTCAGTGCAAAACACCAACCCGAATGGGTGAATTATTCGCGGAAGCCCGTGAATAATAAAGGTGAACTTCACTCGCCACGATAACTTAACCAATAGCTGAGTAGATGATGAAGCTGACCCGTTTATTATTAGCACTGTTAATAAGCCTGTTGTATCTGGCCCCACTTCAGGCAGCTCCGCAGCTTGATGCAGGACAAATCAAGCAGGAGATAAAACTGGTCGAAGCCGATAAGGATATGCCGAATCAGAAAGAGATTCTGGACGCCTATCAAAGTGCCCTGAATTGGGTAACTGAACGTTCAGACTCTCTTTCACGCAGTCAGCAATACCGTAAAGCTATTGATGAGTTTCCTAAACTCACCAAAACCCTGCGTACTCAGCTAGAAGCCGATAATGGGGAAGCACAGCCACCATCTGAAAATCTGACGCTGGCCGAACTGGAACAGTTGTCAATTCAGACTAACAGCCAATTGCTGGAACTCAGCCGTCAGCTTCAGCAAGAGCAGGATCGTGCACGGGAAATTAGTAACTCACTGACTCAACTCCCGCTACAACAGGCATCGACGCGTAAAGCGCTTGGCGATCTTGAACGCCGTCTGCCAGAACAAAATAATCAAACCACACCACTTAATCAGGCTAAATCACTGCAACTTCAGGCTGAGCTGGCCTTTTACAAATCCAAAGCGGACGAACTGGAATTAGAGCAATTATCCGCCAGTAACCGACAGGAAATTTCCCGCTTACAGATTGAAGTGGTAAAGAAAAAACAGGCTAAAACTGACAGCCTGCTGCAATTGATAAATAATCAGCTAAACACCCGTCGCCAGTTGGAAACCAGGCAAACGCTGGAACAGACCACTCAGTTGGCTGAACAGCATGGCGATTTGCCGCTTTCCATCCGTAAATTATTACAAGAAAATCAGGAACTGTCTGAACGCTTAAGCCAACAGGCAGTCCGTCTGGATGAGATCTCTACTGAACAACGGGCCACAATTTCTAAAATTTTACAGGTTCGTCAGGCGCTAACTTCCCTTAGTGAACAGGCTCAGTGGCTGGGCATGTCTACCGCCCTGGGTGAAAGTTTAAGAATGCAGGTATCCCGCCTGCCAGAAATGCCAAAACCTCAGCCGCTGGATACTGAAATGGCTGAAATTCGGGTACAGCGTTTAAGTCTGGATGAACAGCGCGACAAGCTAATCCATATAACTCCCTTGCTACAGGATGATGGGCAGCCGCTTACCGCTTCACAACAAGAACTCGCTAAACAGCAGATCAAAATGCAGCAAGAACTGCTGTCATCATTGCTTGCCGGTGATGATTCATTAATTCTTGAGCTGACTAAGCTGAAAGTTTCTAACAATCAGTTGATAGATGCACTGGTAGAAATTAAAGATGCCTCCCACCGTTATCTGTTTTGGGTGGCCGACGTGAATACACTAAACCTGAGTTATCCGATTCAGGTTCTGCAAGATCTGAACAAGCTGGTATCGCTGGATACGCTTTCTGAGCTTAGCGGTGCCTTTGGCATGATGTTAACCACCAAAGAATCGGTGGTGCTGATTTTGGCGGCACTTGTATTGGTGGGCTTTAGCTTTAGCTCCCGTCGTCACTATCAGGCATTCTTAGAACGAGTGGCATCACGTATTGGTAAGGTGACTCAGGACCAGTTTTCATCAACTATTCGTACCGTATTTTGGTCAGTGATCGTTGCGGTTCCGCTACCGGTGCTCTGGTGGGCGCTGGCTTATGGCCTGCAACATGCCTGGCAATACCCTATCGCTGTCGCCATTGGTGAAGGAGTTAATGCAACTGTACCGCTGATGTGGGTATTTATGATCAGCGCCAGCTTTGCTCATCCGCAAGGCCTGTTTATCGCCCACTTCCGCTGGTCGCAAAATCGAGTGGCACGCGCTATGCGCTATTATCGCCTGTCGCTCTGGCTGGTTGTACCTTTAATTATTGCTTCCATCAGTTTTGATAACTTTAACGATCGCGAGTTCTCCGGCACATTAGGCCGTATTTGCTTTGTTCTGCTATGTGGCGCATTAGTCATGATGACCACCAACCTGAGGCGGGCCGGCATACCGCTCTATCTTGATCGTAAGGGTTCCGGTGAGAATATGGTTAATCAGGCGCTATGGACCTTCCTGATTTGTGCCCCAATTGCCGCTGCGTTATCCGCCTGCTTTGGCTATTTGGCCACCGCCCAGGCGCTGCTGTTACGACTGGAAGCCTCGGTTGCCATCTGGTTCGGCCTGCTGGTTATTTATCATATCATCCGCCGTTGGATGCTAATTCAACGTCGCAGAATCGAGTTTGACCGGGCCAAACAGCGCCGGGCAGAACGACTGGCACAGCGGGCGAAAGGTGAAGAAGAAAGCCTGCCTACCAGCACTGAGGGACTGTTAGATAACGATGACTCAGTGGTCGTCGATCTGGATGCTATTAGTGCCCAGTCACTGCAATTAGTGCGCTCCATTCTAACCATGGTTGCTTTAGTTTCTCTTATTATTCTCTGGTCAGAAATCCATTCGGCATTCGCCTTCCTGGAAAACATCCGGTTATGGGATGTAACCTCATCAGTACAGGGAACGGAGAGCATTCAGGCCATTACTTTAGGTTCAGTGCTGATTGCTATTCTGGTGTTTATTGTTACTACCCAGTTAGTTCGTAACTTACCGGCACTGCTGGAGTTAGCAATCCTTCAACATCTGGATCTGACACCCGGCACCGGTTACGCCATTACCACCATCACCAAATACATACTGATGCTAATTGGCGGTATGGTGGCCTTCTCGATGATTGGTGTTGACTGGTCCAAACTCCAGTGGTTAGTTGCAGCACTGGGTGTGGGACTTGGCTTTGGTTTACAACAGATCTTCGCCAACTTTGTCTCTGGCCTGATAATCCTGTTTGAAAAACCTATCCGTATCGGCGATACGGTGACAATTCGTGAGCTAACCGGTTCGATTACTAAAATTAACACCCGGGCAACCACCATTGTTGACTGGGATAGAAAAGAAATCATCGTTCCAAACCAGGCATTTATTACCGAACAGTTTGTTAACTGGTCGCTGTCTGACTCCGTCACCCGTATTGTTTTAACCGTTCCGGCAACGGCAGACACCGATCCAAATCTGGTGAAACAATTACTGGAAGACGCAGCACATAAATGCCAATTCGTACTGGAAACCCCTGCTCCAGATGCCTTCCTGGTGGATATTCAACAGGGCATTCAAATCTTTGAACTGCGGGTGTTTGCTGCCGAAATGGGTATGCGAATGCCGCTGCGTCATGAAATGCACTCGCTGATTCTCAAAGCCTATGCAGATCACGATCTGACCCTGCCATTCCCACCATTCCAAATGCGCGCCGACGCCCTCTCCCGCGCGGGCCTCAGACCCCGGTTTAAAACCGGAGAAATTTAAATAATAAAGGCGCTGAAAAGCGCCTTTAAAATAATAAACAAAGCTAATCGTTGGGAGAGGCCGCCGTTGGGGTCGTAGCAGCTTTAGCTGCCGGAGCGCCCCTAGGCGGACTAGGCCCGATGCACTCCGATGCCAAGTACAGATGTCCTTCCGGCCGAGCACATAGCCAATATAAGCACTACATCATTACGGCCGGAATATCCTCAAAAGCTAATCGAATAACTTCTCAAAAACCAATCTAGGCTCTATCCACCGGAAACGCCATAACCTCACTAATCGACTGCGCTGAAAGCGCAATCATAATCAGACGGTCGACACCCAACGCCACACCGGCACACTCCGGCATACCATAAGCCAGAGCGGCCAAAAAGTTTTCATCAATTGGATGAATCGGCAATCCGCGAGCTTCCCGCTTACGGTTTTCCTGCTCAAAACGCTGGCGCTGCTCACCGGCATCGGTCAACTCACGGAAACCATTTGCCAGCTCAACACCTTTATAATAGACCTCGAAACGTTCTGCTACGCGGTGATCTTCAGAGCTAATTTCAGCCAGAGCCGCTTGTGATGCCGGAAAATGATAAACAAAAGTCGGTTTTTCCTGACCAATATGCGGCTCAACACCAAATGCAAACAGCATCTGCAATAAAGTATCGCGATCCTCTTCCCGGTTCGCCAGCTCTTCCATATCTAATTTAGCCGCAGCAGCTCTTAGCTGAGGTTTATCCGCAGAGAGCGGATCAATTTCCAGATGACGAATAAAGATCTGCTGATAAGAAACCACTTCACTGGCTTCACAATCCAGAATCTGTTGTAGCAGATCGTCAACCTCATTCATCAAACGGTACATATCAAAGTGTGGGCGATACCACTCCAACATGGTAAATTCCGGATTATGATAACGACCCGCCTCTTCATTACGGAAGCTTTTGCCCATCTGATAGATAGGGCCGCTACCCGCAGCCAGCAAACGCTTCATATGAAACTCAGGGCTGGTCATTAAAAACAGCGTCATACCATCTGCAGCACCCGGTCCGACAAAACGCGTCTGAAAAGGAAACAGATGGATATCCGTAACCGTTGCCTGACTCATTGCCGGAGTTTCCACTTCCAACACGCCGCGCTCAGAGAAAAACCGTCTGATTTCACTGACAATTTTCGCACGCTTTAATAATTTAGCGATAGAAGCGCTGGGCTGCCAACTGGCCAGGTCGCTCATTTTTTCTACTCCAAAATTAATTTAGTCCGGCAGTCTACCCTTATCTCTTCCGACAGACAAATTTACCCATCGTTTTCTGATTTCCACCATCACAGGTTCCATTAGTTAGGAGTGAAATAATATGAAAATACATTTATTTAATATATTGATCACATTTTATTAATATAACCATTTTCAAAAAAAATGAATGGATTATGCTGACTAACTATAAAAAAAATCGATCTCGTCAATATTCGTCTACACAAGATTAGGTAGAATAGACGTCCTATACTGGATTCACCAATATTTTCGGTGGTTCTAAAGGTTAACATCAGATTTTCCTAACGCTATAGATCTGACTGGCTGGTATAAGACTTACTTTTTATTATTAAACTGGAACATTTGGAGGAATGCAGTGCAAACCTTTAACGCAGACATTGCTATCATCGGAGCGGGTGGTGGCGGTCTTCGTGCAGCCATTGCCGCTGCCGAAGCGAATCCCAACAGTACCATTGCGCTGATTTCTAAAGTCTACCCCATGCGCAGCCACACCGTGGCCGCCGAAGGCGGGTCCGCTGCCGTTATCAAGCCCGAAGACAGCTTCGAGTCCCACTTCCATGATACCGTCGCCGGCGGTGACTGGCTCTGTGAACAGGACGTCGTTCAGTACTTCGTCGAAAACAGCCCCCGCGAAATGGTACAGATGGAACAGTGGGGATGCCCCTGGAGCCGTAAAGAAGACGGCTCCGTCAACGTCCGTCGCTTCGGCGGCATGAAAGTTGAGCGTACCTGGTTTGCCGCCGATAAAACCGGCTTCCATATGCTTCACACCCTTTTCCAGACCTCACTCAAGTATCCTAACATCAAGCGCTTTGATGAACACTTCGTTCTCGACCTGCTGTCTGACGAAGGTCATGTCCGCGGTTTAGTCGCCATGAACATGATGGAAGGCTCCCTGATTCAAATCCGTGCCAATGCCGTGGTCATGGCCACCGGCGGCGCAGGACGCGTTTACCGTTACAACACCAACGGCGGTATCGTCACCGGTGACGGTATGGGCATGGCATTCCGTCATGGCGTTCCGTTACGTGATATGGAATTTGTTCAGTATCACCCGACCGGTCTGCCGGGCTCCGGTATCCTGATGACCGAAGGGTGTCGTGGTGAAGGCGGTATTCTGGTCAACAAAGACGGTTACCGTTATCTGCAGGATTACGGCATGGGTCCTGAGACCCCGCTGGGCAAACCTGAAAACAAATACATGGAGCTGGGTCCGCGTGACAAAGTCTCCCAGGCTTTCTGGCACGAATGGCGCGCCGGTCGTACCATTCCTTCTCCGCGCGGCGATGTGGTCTATCTGGACCTGCGTCACCTGGGTGAGAAGAAACTGCTTGAGCGTCTGCCGTTCATCTGTGAACTGTCCAAAGCCTATGTTGGCGTGGACCCGGTGAAAGAGCCTATTCCGGTTCGTCCTACCGCGCACTACACCATGGGTGGGATTGAAACCAACCAGCAGTGTGAAACCCGTCTGGCGGGTCTGTTTGCCGTGGGCGAATGTTCCTCTGTCGGTATGCATGGTGCTAACCGTCTGGGCTCCAACTCCCTGGCTGAGCTGGTGGTATTCGGTCGCGTGGCCGGTGAGCATGCCATTGAGCGTGCCAAATCTGCCGCGCCGGCTAACGGCAGCGCGCTGGATGCCCAGGTGGCGGATATCGAAGGCCGTCTGCATGCCCTGCTTAAGCAGGAAGGCACCGAGAACTGGTCGAAAATCCGTGATGAGATGGGCCTGAGCATGGAAGAAGGTTGTGGTATCTACCGTACCGAAGAACTGATGCAGAAGACCGTCGACAAGATTGCTGAGTTGAAAGACCGCTTCAAGCGCGTCAGCATTACTGACCGCACCAGCGTGTTCAATACTGACCTGCTGTACACCATTGAGCTGGGTCATGGTCTGGATGTGGCTGACTGTATGGCTCACTCTGCGCTGTTACGTCGTGAATCCCGTGGCGCGCATCAGCGTCTGGATGACGGCTGTACCGAGCGTGATGATGTGAACTTCCTGAAACATTCACTGGCGTTCTACAGCCCGGACAGCACCACGCCGCGCATTGAGTACAGTGATGTGAAAATTACCACCCTCCCGCCGGCCAAACGTGTATACGGTGCCGAGGCGGAAGCCCAGGCTAAAGAAGAGGCATTAAAGAAGGAGCAGGCGAATGTCTGAGATGAAAACCCTCAAAGTTGAAGTCATGCGCTATAACCCGGAGCGCGACAGTGAACCCCACTTCGAGGCGTATGATGTGCCTTATGATGCGTCCACTTCATTGCTGGATGCGCTGGGCTATATTAAGGACAACCTGGCTCCGGACCTGTCTTACCGCTGGTCCTGCCGGATGGCGATTTGTGGCTCATGCGGCATGATGGTGAACAAGGTGCCTAAACTGGCCTGTAAAACCTTCCTGCGTGATTACACGGACGGTATTAAGGTGGAAGCGCTGGGTAACTTCCCGATTGAGCGCGACCTGGTGGTGGACATGACTCACTTTATTGAGAGTCTGGAAGCCATTAAGCCTTATATCATTAATGACAGTCTGAAGCCGGAGAACGGTCCGACCATTCAGATGCCGGCACAGATGGAGAAATACCATCAGTTTTCCGGTTGTATCAACTGCGGTCTGTGTTATGCCGCCTGTCCTCAGTTTGGTCTGAACCCGGAGTTTATTGGTCCGGCGGTGATTACGCTGGGACACCGTTACAACCTGGATACACGTGATAAGGGTAAAGCGGCCCGTATGCCACAGCTTAACGGCAAGAATGGCGTATGGAGTTGTACCTTTGTCGGTTACTGTTCTGAAGTCTGTCCGAAACACGTTGACCCGGCTGCGGCTATTCAGCAGGGTAAAGTGGAGAGTTCGAAAGACTTTATGATTGCCATGCTGAAACCTCAATAAAGGGAGAGGGATACTATTATGATGACCAAACGTAAACCCTATGTCCGCGAGGTGAAAGCTGACTGGTGGAAGCGACTCGGGTTTTATAAGTTTTACATGTTCCGTGAGAGTACGGCGGTGCCTGCCGTGTGGTTCAGTCTGGTGCTGATATACGGTGTGTTTGCGCTGGGCAGTGCAGAGAGCTGGTATGGTTTTGTGGGCTTTTTAGCCAACCCGGTGGTGATGGTAATAAATATCATCACGCTGATAATGGCGCTGGTTCATACCAAGACCTGGTTTGACCTTGCACCGAAGGCGGCGAACATTGTGGTAGGCACAGAGAAGCTGAGTGCGAAGCCGATTGTGATGTTCTTCTGGGGCGTAACGATTGTGGCGAGCCTGATAATTCTGGCCGTGGCACTGATTTAAGGAGTCGACTGACATGATTGAACAAAATCCGAAGCGCTCTGACGAGCCGGTATTCTGGGGCCTGTTTGGTGCGGGCGGTATGTGGGGAGCGATTATTGCGCCGGTGATTATTTTACTGGTGGCGATTATTCTTCCGATGGGCTGGGCACCGGAGGCGCTGAGTTACCCGCGTATTCTGGCGTTCTGTCAGGGATTTATTGGCCGTGTATTTTTGCTGCTGATGATAATCCTGCCGATATGGTGTGGTTTACACCGTATGCACCATATGACCCATGACCTGAAGTGGCATGTGCCTGCGGGCAAGCTGGTATTTTACGGTCTGGCGAGTGCGCTGAGTGTGATTGCGGTGATTGGGGTGTTTATGCTGTAAGCAGCATGCCCGATGATGTGATTGCATCAGATATTAAGACGTAAGGAAGCGCCCCGTTGGGGCGCTTTTTGTATATGGGGATGGGAGTTTTAGTTTTTAAATCAGCGACTGTGGATATTCCGGCCGTAATAGCTAAGTGCTTATATAACCTGATGTGTACGGCCGGAAGGACCATGAGTTCTGAGTGGTCATCAGGTATGGTGTGCGTCGGGCCTAGTCCGCCTAGGGGCGCTTCGTTGGCTTACGCCAAGTCGACCCCAACGGCGGCCTCTCCCGACGATTGACTTTGTCTAAAGACCAAGACCAAGACCAAAATCAAAAGCTAACGGCTAAAAAAGGTACAGAAGCCAATTATCATTAACGATTTCAGTCAACTTCTTTCAGATTCAAACAGCTAAAAACCATTGTGACATTCAAACCAGCCCCCTATTCAGGCGCAAAGCGCCTGAATACTAACTAGTCCCCTGACCTTAGGGAGCACTGGAATTCAGCTGACGACTGAGAGAGGCCAGCACGACCAACAGGGATGTTGGTCGAGGCACTGCTTCGCCGGGAGCGAATCAGTGCCGGTGCGTTAAGGCCGAACGAAAGAGGAAGGAAGTCGCGTAGCGACCTGGATTCGTGTGCGAAGGCGCGGAGGTGCAGGAGGCGTTCGCCTTAACGCCTCCTGCTCGGCCGCCGCACAATAGCTCAGTCATACACTTCGCTATTTGCGGACGAAACTTACTCAAAGCTCAATCATTTATCACACCCAAGCTCATCAATACCAATGCGCACACGGAGTTGCATAGGGCATTCACCTTAATGCCCTATGCTCGGCCGCCGCACAACAGTCTAGTCAGACTCAACATCATTAGCGGACGAAACCTACTCCCAAACCTTCCGTTTCAGTTTAATACTAATCAAAACCTGACACTGACATTCATATTCACCATATTCGACTGCTGGTTATCAGCAAAATACTGCTCATACATCATATTTAGCGCCATGTTATCCGAGAACTCCCACTCCAGGCCGCTACCAACCATCATCACATCGCGCGACAATGGAACACCATCCAGCGGCATGTATTGGTTCACGCCAGTAAAGCTGGCGTTATAGCTACCATTATCCTGAGCAATAGCGCGTTGATAGTGAGTTTGGGCTGTCAGGTTAACCTTACCTTTATTTCCCATATCCCAACCGTAACCGGCACGAGCACCTACACCAGCCTGCCAGCGGGTAGTGGTTTGGGAATTAGCCTGTAAGCCAAAACCAGAAGCACCATTTTCCTTAAAGGCATCCTGTTTCAGGCTGATGTATTGGCTATCAACATAAGGAGTGAACTGCCAGCCCTCTTTCTTCATGCGATAACCCATTTCACTACCAAGGGTGAAGTAATTACCACTTTGATCGCTGTTAACGCGTGCAGTTTGATTACCCAATAACAGCGTCCGTTTTTGTTGACCATCGTAGTAGCCAGATGCAATACGCCCGGTTACGTAATAAGAATCAAAGATCTTACCGCCATATAAAGAAGCTTCACCTACAGTACCGCTGCTGCTTTCTGAGCCGCGACTCAGGCTACCGTTGGTATTACTGCGGGTAAGTGAGCTACCGATAAAGGTATTTTTATCCAGAAAAACGTCCTGCCCCATCACCCAGCCGTTCATATTGTAATTAACACCAGAGAAACCGGTGCTGTTCAGATTACTTTGATAGTTAATATTACCAGTCCAGGCATTACTTCTTGGGGAATCCATCAGTTGAGCAATATGGTCAGAAACCTGACGATTATTAACGTTAACCGCCTGCATCGTCATGGCCATTGCGGCGGCAGGTAGTTGTCCGGACAGGCTTTCCAGTGAGGCTTGAGCAGTCTGAGCATTCGGTGACTGCTGCAAACTGGCTGCACCACTCAAAAATTCAGACATTTTGGCATCAGCCGGAGTTGGTGAGTTAGCCAGTTGTTGATCCAATTGAGTAAATGCTTGCTCAACCCGGGTAGCTCCGGAGGTTGCTGCCGCATTATATTCAACACCGGCAACATTGGTGGCCTGTACTCGTTGAATATTCAACCAAACCTGACTGTTACTGTAATCAGGTGTTGCATCCAGAAAAACGCCGGATGCCTTGGTGAAAGTAGCAAATTTTCCGGTTAAGCCACCCTGAGCGGTTAACACATCCTGACGTTGAGTTGTGGTGACATACCCCTGAGGTACCGCCAGTACGTGAAGATCGCCAGCCAGAGATGCGGTTCCCTGAACATTCAACGTAGAGCCTAATACCAGTGCTAAATGACCATCAGCAGTTTGGGTATAATTACTGTTGAAGTTGGTTTGACCATTACGTAATACCACACTGCCCTGGTTATTAACGTTACCGCCAACACGACGGACATCCAGCGTACCGGAAGGGCCAATGTTTACCGCAGAAACCAATCCGTTATCGGAAGCCAGCGTACCACCTAATACTTGAGTTAAACCGGTATAAGTCGCATCTTTTCCAAGTACCAACGTACCGGTGCCATTCTTAATCAGACCGCCTGTTCCACTGATTGAGTTACCCCATGTTGAGCTATAACCGCTGAATGAAACGCTGACATCACCCCAATCAAACTTCGCCGGGCCACGTACCGCAGCATCAACATTGAGCATGCCATAACCAAATGTCGCATCAACGCCAGGAGCACCAATATCGGTTGCTGTTCCCAACAGAGTCTGGCGAACTAAATCATTAGTAAAATAGGGAAATGCTTGCCACACCATTGCGGCAGCACCAGTTACCTGAGGGGTAGCAAATGATGTACCAGAAACCAGTGAGTTACTTAACGCTCCAGTTTCTGCATTTTGACTGAGAACGGATACCGTACCCGGAGCCACCAGACAATAATTCATGCTGATACCACAGGCATTCGCATAAGCAGAAAGCTCATCCGGTCGATTCACATTCACTGAACTAACCACCAGCCATCCTTTTTCTAAAGCAGCTGAATTAGCAATGGTTGGCAAAGAGGCAATTTTGGTTGGCGTAATATCACTATCATTACCGCTGGCAAACACCACTAATCCGCCATGAGAAACGACAAAATATTGATAAGCATTAACATAACTGTTAGTGGTTGATGTATCAGTAACCGACCAGTCAGGCATGCTCCATGAGTTATTCAGAATTTTAGCGCCCGCATTTGCCATATCATAATTCACTTGGGCTAATGAATAGCCCTTAGTGCCTGCGGAACTGGAGGTATCAGAGATAATGCGTCCGCTGACAATAGTAACACCTGGTGCTGTGCCACCGGAGAAGGGGCCAACCCGCTGTCCTGCCAAAGTTTGAGCGACTGAAGTACCGTGACCACGGACATCCCCCACGCTGGTATTGTTAGTACTTGGGTCAACATAGGTCAGTGACTGGGAAATTTTGCCCTGAAGTGCCAGATTGGTCGTTAATACCCCACTATCAACCAAACCAACAATCACTCCGGCACCGGTATACCCCGCCATACGGGCTTCTGCGGCATGAGTAATAAACAGATTCTGATTGTAGGTATCGCGAGTAAATGGTTCTGTCGCTGAGATAACGGGAGCGGTAGTCTCTGCCGGAGGGGTTGTTGGAACAGAAGTGCCGCCAACGCCGTCATTACCACCGCCGCCACCGCCTCCACCTCCGCCACCACAGGCAGAAAGGGTTAACATTAAAAGAGAATTTCCAGTGAGATATAAAGATTTTTGTAATAATGATTTTTCTGAGGACATGAGGAGTACCTCCGGCTTTTATTAGCCGTTTTTATAAGCAATTTAAACACTCCTTGAATTCCGCAAATAAGATTCAATATTTCGGATTTCAGATATAAGTCATCCCTCCCCCTGAAAGCTTTCCCAAAGGCTTCGGAGATAATACTTATGAATAACAATGTTATGTTGCTTACTGACTAACCCTATCAAATGAATTGGCAACGACACTTTTGATGGTTATTCTAAATGTAATGCTAGACGTACTATCCACACCCGTCAAATATATAGGATGATTTTATTTACAATTAATTAACAATAAAATTAATTCAATCAAAACAGTTAACTAAAATATTAAACGATCATTTCCGGTTAGAAAATGCTCACCAATCCTTATAAAACAATAAAATAACCACACAGTTATAAGTGGTATGAAAATATTATAACCACTCATAAAGGAACACTTTTTATGTGGATTTAAATAGAAAAAATAAAAACAATATTTTTTTTGAGGATATTAATATCCTGATAACATATTTGATTAACAATTAAAAAAGAGAGTATTTCAGACAAAGTAAATTTATTTTGTATTATTTAGCTTTGAATATTAAGAATTTGAATAAACCATATAAAAAACAGGTGAATTAACCTGTTGTTAAAATTAAATATGATATCAATGCGATGCTGCTATACCTGAAAAGTACCTATGCAGCATCGCTTTGATTAGTTAGTGATGCTAAATCCCCCGGTATGGGTTTTAATAGCAGAGTAAGGTAGTACTGACCAATCAGGATATTCACATGCCCGCGCAACTCGGGGAAAAGAGGGACTAAAATAAAGACCTTTCGGCGTAAAATGCTAGTTAACAAATGACCAATATTCAACAGTACTATAATCACATTCATCGCTCTTTTTCATTTGAGACGGATGAAGTTTACGCATTTGTTCTACAATCCAGGGGGCAAACACAGTATTCCGATAACCGGAGAATGCTTCAAAACTTGCGTCATCTCCGCCCTGCTCATTGTAATAAACTGGCTTGCCCTTGCCGAGCCAGATTACATCTTCAAGCGCCAGTTCCTTGCCGCTCTTCATATCCAAATTAATCGGTGAATCAGCGAAGTCTGGATGAGCACCACCGCAATAATAATCAGTAAATACCGATGCACTGATCACCGATGGGGAAAAGTAGGTTGGTTTTACTGATTGATTAAAGTCCGCCTGCCCGGAGCTACCGGATAACCCGCCCAACATACAACCATGATAATCAACAACTTCACGCCACAGGCGATCTCTCAATCGTACATTGACTTGGGCCATCTGGTCCTGAGGGTAGTCAGACACCAATTCAAACATCCGAATCCCGGAATTTGGTTCTTTCCACCAGCGGATACGATATCCCATGAACTCCTGTTCATTCTCTGCCTTCAAAGGCATATTCAGCAAACGCAGATAATCGTAGAGATTATCCTTACTCAATGCATTTTGATAAGGCGTGAGCGCTTGTTTTTGGCCTACAGGAATAATTGCCGGCAACAGTGACACATCGATAGTTTTTGCTTTATCTCCATGCCATTGGCCGCTAAGCCCGCCTTCAGGTGTTGGAGTCAACGTTATCCTCGGCGCTTTTTGCTTACCGATAACACTTTCATTTTCATATAACTCAAGGCTACCACCTTCTGACTGAGTTCCCGTCAGGGCAATATCTTTACGATAACGCAAATAAAAATAGCGCCCCGTAACTTCATTAGATTCAGAAGTAACCAGTTCAATCACCACTGGAGATTTACCAATTTGGCCGGTATAGGTCATTTGCTGTTCATCATGTTGAGCATACGCAGGGCACAACACACTGAGCCAAATAATTCCTGTGGCGGCAAGTAACGTTAATAATTTCATAGCAACCCTTAACTGATATCGACACATATTATGTGTGTCGCCAGTTCCCAATAACAGATCAATGATAGACGTTTATTAACGGGCTGCCGCAATAATTGCCTGTCCAAGAGATAATCCCCCATCACCCATCGGCAAACGTTCAGGCCAAATGACTTGCATGTCACCCAGATAATGAATCAATAACTCCCGTAATAATCGGTTGTGCATAACACCACCAGACAGCACAACAATGTCGATCTGATGCTGACTGGCAAACATCTTAGCCATGCTGGCAAAGCCTTGCGCTAATGCATCGTGAAACGCGTAGGCTCTCTCTGCAGCAGGTGCCTGATAGGCCAGCCATTGATTCCAGAATGTCGCCAGGTCCAACTGATTATTCACAACAGGCATAGTTACCGGGTGAGCGGTTCGGCAACATTGTCGAGCCAACGCCTCCAGCTTACAGGCCGCCTCACCCTCCCAACTGATAGCAGAAGGACAGATTGCCAACGCAGCCGCAACCGCATCAAACAAACGGCCACAGGAAGACGCTTGCGGGGAGTTTAGTCCTCGTTCAATTGCAGTAGCTAATGGCTGCCAGTTTTCCCGATTAATCACTGCCGCAGCAGAATAGTTCTGCCAGTTGGGAACAAAGCGCAGCCACTGAGCTAAAAGATTACGCCATGGTTGAGAGGAAGCCTTATCACCTCCCGGCATCGCCACTGAAGGTAATCCACCAAGATGCTCACAATGCTGATAATCAACCAGCAGGCATTCCCCACCCCACAACTGACCATTTTTACCGTATCCCAGACCATCCAAAGCCAAACCAATTACTGGCCCTTGCTCTTTTCGCCAGCCGTGCTCTGCCAGACAGGCTGCAATATGGGCATGATGATGCAAAACTTCTATAATCGGTAATCTACGCTGTGCCGCCAGTTCTCTGCCATAACGATGACTGACATAGCCCGGATGGGCATCAACTACAATAGCCTCTGGTGTAAATTGATAAATATCTTCAAATAGTGTCAGTGATTGCTGATACTGCTGCTGAATATCTAAATCATCCAGATCGCCTAAGTGCTGGCTGAGTACCGCCGCGTTACCTCTTAGTAAGCAAAAAGTATTTTTCAGATCGGCACCCATGGACAGAATCGGTGGTATATGTTCAAAACCGTCCGGCAATTCAATAGCATCAGGTACATAGCCTCTGGCACGACGTAACATCTCCGCTTTACCACGGTGGTAGCGTATTACCGAGTCATCTGCCCGCTGCACAATATCCCGATTATGCATCAACCACAGGTCGGCAATATCGGCTAAATCATCCTGCGCCTGCTGATTTGACAATGCCGGCGGTTTACCTGACGAATTACCGGAAGTCATCACCAGCGGCCTGTTCACCATACCAGTCAGCAAATGCTGCAAAGGATTTGATGGCAGCATCATTCCTACCTCATCCAACCCGGGGCAAATGGCATCACTTAAAGGAGAACCCAGAGATTGAGTCAGCAAAATAATTGGGGCCGGACTGCTTTTCAACAGCTGTTTTAATCCGTCATCCTGTTCCTGACTACAATAATTCAGCCATTGTGCAGAAGGCAACATAACCGCTAAAGGTTTAGACGGGCGATGCTTACGTTGGCGTAATTTATTAACTGCATCACTATTGGTGGCATCACAGGCCAAATGAAAGCCACCCAAACCTTTAATGGCTAGAATACCGCCGCTTAACAGTAAATCAGCGGCTTGTTGCAACGCATTATCTCCGGTTATTCCAGTGGTTGATGCGTCACCTTTACGACTAAGCCAGATGTGAGGGCCACAAACCGGGCAGGCATTGGGCTGAGCATGAAAACGACGGTCTGCCGGTGATTCATACTCCACTAAACAGGCTGGACACAAAGGAAATTCAGCCATTGCCGTATTGGGTCGGTCATAAGGCATTTTACGAATAATAGTAAAGCGTGGACCACAATGGGTACAGTTAATGAAAGGGTAGTGATAACGACGATCTTCAGGGTGATAAAGTTCACTCAGGCAACTGGGGCAAGTTGCTGCATCGGGTATCACTTGAGTATCCATATGACCTTCACCGCTGCTGCGAATGGCAAAATCCGCTGGTAAGGTCTGCCAGTCTAAAGAGTGAGGGGTAATACTCTCTATCCGGGCCAGCGGCGGGCAGCGCTGATAAAGCTGGGTTAAAAAGGTCTGATAAATATCTTCTGGTGGCATCACCAGACGAATCAGAACACCTTCAGCATCATTGCAGACATCGCCTGCTAACGCTAAATCATGAGCTAATTGCCAGACATAGGGACGGAAGCCAACCCCCTGTACTTTTCCTTTAACCCGAAGCTGTATCCCATTCGATATCACATCATGCCCCTTAACAATAACGTTCACGATTATCGCCCGTATTACCGTTATTTTGCGCTACCAATCACTGCGGGTCATCCAAAAAGATCAAAGAAATTATCAATTAGGCCACAAAAACTACTCGGCTTTGGCCGAAGATGTCTATAATGTCACCTCACGTCGACTATTCCCTTGTTCGGCCCGCAGCTATGACGCAATAACAATACACAGGATGCTGACCAACAGAGTACGGTTTATGAATAACAAACAACAACTATTTGCTTTAGGCCCCTACATGGAATTTAGTCGTAAGCAGTGGGCTGCTCTGAGGGATTCAGAGCCATTGACGTTAACCGAACAAGAAATTATTAACCTGAAAGGGATCAACGAAGACCTGTCGCTGGACGAGGTTTCTCAGGTCTATCTGCCGCTTTCTCGTCTGTTAAATTTTTACATCGACAGTAACCTGCAAAATCAGGCAGTACTGGAGAAGTTTCTGGGAATTAAAAACCAACGGGTTCCTTACATTATCAGCGTTGCTGGTAGCGTTGCCGTGGGTAAAAGCACCAGTGCTCGGGTGCTACAGGCGCTGTTGAGCCGTTGGTCTACACATCGGCGAGTTGAATTAGTCACCACCGATGGTTTTCTGCACCCCAATCATATTCTGCGTGAGCGGGATATGATGCAGAAAAAGGGATTTCCTCAGTCCTATGATATTCAGAATCTGGTGCGTTTTGTTTCAGATATTAAATCAGGCGTACCGCGGGTAGAAGCGCCGGTCTATTCACATCTGACTTACGATATTTTACCGGGTGAGACTCAAATTATTGAACAACCGGATATTCTGATTCTTGAAGGGCTAAACGTGTTGCAGAGCGGAATGGATTATCCTCAGTCGCCGCATCGGGTCTTCGTTTCCGATTTTGTCGACTTTTCTATTTATGTTGATGCTAAAGAAGATCTACTGCATCAATGGTACGTTAATCGCTTCCTTAAATTCCGTAAAGGCGCGTTCTCCGATCCTGACTCTTATTTCCACAGTTATGCACAACTGTCGGAAGAGGAAGCAGTTAATATTGCCAACAATATCTGGCTGGAGATTAATGGAAAGAACCTGATTCAGAATATTCTGCCCACCAGAGAAAGGGCCAGCCTGATTCTGACAAAAGGGGATAATCATGCAGTAGAGAAAGTCCGGTTGCGTAAATAACCAGGCTTCGCCATCAAGATATAATATTCCCCGCGCCAAATGCGGGGAATTAATTAGTCGTTATCAGGACGCAGAGAGATTTCTCCGCCAATAAACGGTTTAAGTACGCCATCCTGATCCAACAACAGTGCCCCCTGCTTATCAATCCCCCTGGCAATACCATGAATTTGCTGTTCGCCAATTAACAGTTTTACCGGACGATCGATAAAGTTATCCAGCTTACGCCAGCGAGAAATAAACGGAGCCAGTCCCTGCTGTTCAAACTGAATCAGTGATTCCCGCAAGGTTGAAAGTAAGCAGGGTACTAACTCGTTACGATCGATAGCGATGCCGCTATCAGCCAGATTTGCCCATTGCTGATTAACCACATTGCTGTCTGGCTCACGCATGCTCAAATTGATACCGGCTCCAATCACCACATTGGCGGCATCACCGGTTTTTCCGGTCAATTCAACCAGGATTCCGGCCAGCTTACGATCGTTCAGATAAAGGTCATTCGGCCATTTTACCTTTACCCCTTCTGCACCGAGTTTCCGCAGAACTTCAGCCATAACGATACCAATCACCAGACTAAGACCAATAGCCGCTGCCGGCCCCTGCTCCAGACGCCAAAACATAGAAAGATACAGGTTAGCACCAAAGGGAGAAAACCACTGGCGACCGCGACGACCGCGACCTGCCTGCTGATATTCAGCCACACAGGCATCACCGGACTGGAGCTGATCGAGTCGCTCCATCAAATACTGATTAGTGGAATCAATGACCGGTAATACCGTCACCCGCCCTTCAGTCAAACGCTGTTTAATTAATTGCTCATCAAGCAGCTGGATTGAAGCAGGCAAGCTATAGCCTTTACCGGGAACGGTAAATACATCTAATCCCCAATCTCGCAGGGTTTGCATATATTTATTGATAGCGGCACGACTCATACCCAGCTCAGCGCCAATTTGCTCACCGGAGTGGAATTCTCCGTCAGATAATATCTTTACCAGTTGCAACGGCACCGCAATGTTTTTCATGCCAGCACCTCAAGCGCGTTGCGCTCACCAGTTTTGCCAATAAAACGAACTTCCGGCTCCAGTACAACATTAAAACGCTCAGCCACTTGCTTTTGCACATAGGCCGCTAAAGCAACAACATCCTGAGAGGTCGCATTATCCTGATTAATCAGCACCAGAGCCTGCTGTTGATGAACGGCGGCTCCACCAATACGATGGCCTTTCAATTGGCACATATCAATCAACCAGCCTGCGGCCAGTTTTTCCTGACCGTCAGCCTGTGGATAGTGAGGCGCTCCAGGATAATGTTTCAGAATATCGGCGGCCTGCTGCGCACTGACTACTGGATTTTTAAAAAAGCTACCGGCATTTCCCGTCACATTTGGGTCGGGTAACTTGCTGGTACGCATCGCGCAAACCGCGTCAAATACCTGCATTGGCGTCACCGTTGCCAAATCAAACTGACGCAGATCGCCATAGCTTAAAACCGGTTTCCATTGCTTTGGTAGCTTCAAACCAACTGCCACAATGGCATAGCCATCGCGGAACTGGTGCTTAAAGATGCTTTCCCGATAGCCAAAATGACACTGCTCAGCTTTCAGTCGGGTTAACTCCCCGGTTCTTAAATTGAGAAGGTCGACATATTCACAAACATCTTTTAACTCAACACCATAAGCACCTATATTCTGGATGGGTGCAGAACCAACACAGCCAGGGATTAACGCCAGATTCTCTAACCCGGCAATATTATGTTCCAGCGCATAGCGCACCAGTTCATGCCAGTTTTCACCGGCCCCCACATGCAAATACCAGTTATTAGCTGACTGGCCGATTTCCCTGCCTTTAATACGATTTTGAATAATCCAACCGTCGAAATCCTCTAAAAACAACATATTGCTGCCTTCTCCCAACAACAATGCCGGACACTGTTGCTGTTCAGACTTCTGCCATGCATCAACCAATTGCTCAGCGGATTCAGCAACAATCACGCGCCGGGCATGAACGGGTAAACCAAAAGTATGAAGATTCTGAATCGACACGAATGGATGAGTCATAGCAGGTCCTGACGTAGTTATTAGAGTGATTAAAATACAGGGAAAATGATGTGGTTAGTCTACCTGAATATAGGGGGATGACATAGGGGGGAATAGACCTCTCTGTCTTTGCTCGGCTTCATATCAGGACTGAGCACATTTCGTCGCCTTAAATGCCGAGTCTAACTCTGTCTCGCTGCGTTCGCAGACTGGTTCTGTGTTTATACACTAGTCACTGCCTGTATGGGCATGGGTGTTTCGGGGTTACGACATGTGCTTTGGTTTGCTTTTCTGAGATGGATTTCTTCTGGATCAGTGAACATTTCGCCGCCTCAAATGCTGAGCCTAGCTCAGCCCCGCTGCTCGCACCGAGTCAGGGGTGTTGAGGGGCGAACACCCCTGACAACCCCCGCCCTTTTTAATCGCCGCTGCGTTCGCAGACTGGTTTTGTGTTTGTACACCAGTCACTGCCTATATAACCATGGGTGTTTCGGGGTTACGACATGTGCTTTAGTTTGCTTTTCTGAGATGGGTTTCTTCTGGATCAGTGTACATTTCGCCGCCTCAAATGCTGAGCCTAACCCAGCCCCGCTGCCCGCGCCGAGTCAGGGGTGTTGAGGGGCGAACACCCCTGACAACCCCCGCCCTTTTTAATCGCCGCTGCGTTCGCAGACTGGTTCTGTGTTTATACACCAGTCACTGCCTATATGGGCATGGGTGTTTCGGGGTTACGACATGTGCTTTAGTTTGCTTTTCTGAGATGGATTTCTTCTGGATCAGTGTACATTTCGCCGCCTCAAATGCTGAGCCTAACCCAGCCCCGCTGCCCGCGCCGAGTCAGGGGTGTTGAGGGGCGAACACCCCTGACAACCCCCGCCCTTTTTAATCGCCGCTGCGTTCGCAGACTGGTTCTGTGTTTATACACTAGTCACTGCCTATATGGGCATGGGTGTTTCGAAGTTGCAACTTGTGCTTTAGTTTTCTTTTCTGAGAAGTATTAAGTAAGGCCTTCCATTTCGCCCTTTGCCGTTTGCCGTTTGCCGTTTGCCGTTTGCCGTTTGCCCTTCAGGTTAAAGCATCCGAATGTTGCCGAAGGAGGCAAAAAAATAGTACGACCCGCAGGGATGCGGGGCGAGGCGCAGCGACATCTGACAAAATTGCAGGAGCAATTTTGAACAGCACGCAGTGCTGGCCCAAAGGGCCGAGCCTCATGGATGAGGCGAGTACTCCGGCTCTGCGCCGGTGCGTCATTTTTTTGCTGACTGAGGTTGCCGCCGCAACGCGGCGGTCAACAGTCAGCTGCGCAGGCGCGGGGAGTGCAGAGGGGCGTTCGCCCCAACGCCCCTCTGCTCGACGCAAACACCATTGCCGAGATAAGCACTGCATCAAAGACGGCGAAACTTACACCAAACCAAACTAAACTAACCTCAATACCTAATCCTAAACCCCGCAATATCCTTCACCGCCCGCGGCTCCATCAACACTCTTTCCACCCTCGCCGACTTCGGCCCAACCTTAAGCCACGCCAGTAACCTCTCCACCTGTTGCTGCTCGCCGCAGGCTAAGACCTCAACCCGACCATCATCCATATTATAGGCATAGCCCGTCACACCCAGCTTTATCGCCTGCTGCTGAGTGTAATAACGAAACCCAACTCCCTGCACAATCCCTGAGACATAAGCCACATAACAAACCTGCATTACGCCCTCCTTTACTTACTGGAAATAAATCACTTTCTATTCTTTACGCACAAAATAAGAAATCGATTACATCATTTACCGGATATATTCATTATCATATACCCGCACTCAATTACCATTTGTTGAGGCTACGAATAAAAAATAACAACGTTCAGAAGGAACCTGACATGTTTAAAAATCTCTTCGGCAAGAAAACACCTCAAAAAGAATTCATCACCATCACGCTAAACGCCAAACTTCAGCCAATGCATCGTGCAGATTTAGAAGATGCTTTAAGTATCGTGCTCGACAAACAAAATATCGGTGATATTTGCGGTGGTGGCTCACTGTTAGAAGACAATGGCGAAATCAAAGAGTGCGACATCGAAATTGAAGCCATCGATAGTAGCGAACAGGCTATTGAACATATTTTAAGTTTTCTAAAAAACACACTGTCTCCAAAAGGTTCCAGACTGCGCGTCGGGGATAAAGTGATTCCTTTTGGCGAACATGAAGGACTTGGCCTCTATCTTAATGGCACCGATCTGCCGGATGAGATCTACCAAAATTGTGATATTAACGAAGCCTGGGCAGAAATCGAAAAACTGCTGGGCGAAGAAGGTAGCATCCACAGCTACTATCAGGGCAACACCGAAACAGCGCTCTATATATATATGGCAACCAGTTTGAAGTTATGCATCAGTTAATTAAGCCATATCTTGACAGCTATCCACTGTGCCAACAGTGTCGTGTTGTAAAAATAGCCGGATAACTTTTATTTAGTGACAATGCCTCTATAGTTAATAGGGATATGATCACCACCATCAGACACAGAGGAACGACCAAATATGAAGACAAACGTTCGCCGGATTCTGCTTGCTCTGACCATAGCGGGAACCGGTTTAATTGCAGCGATACAACCCGCTGCTGCGAAAATATCAACGCCAGCTCAACAAAAAGTACAGGTTCCCGGCTATTACCGAATGCAATTAGGCGATTTTGAAATTACCGCACTGTATGACGGTTATGTCAAAATTGATAATAAACTTCTTAAAGGGATCAGCGCTAAAGACGCCAAGACCCTGATGGACAAAATGTTTATTGATAGCAATAACGGTGTGCAAACTGCCGTTAATGCTTATCTGATTAATACCGGAAAAAATCTGGTGTTAGTGGATTCGGGTACCGCCAAGTGTTTTGGCCCAACCCTTGGGGCAATCAACAGCAATATTAAAGCTGCGGGTTACTCCCCTGAACAAATTGACACCGTCTTGTTAACTCACCTGCATGCTGACCACACCTGTGGTATTGCTGATGACGGTAAGATGGCCTTCCCTAATGCTACGGTTTACGCTTCTAAAGGTGATGCAGATTATTGGTTAAGCTCTGCGGTTACTGCTAAAGCACCGGATGAAGCTAAACCCTTATTCAAAATGGCTCAGGATGCTGTAGCGCCTTATCAAACGGCAGATAAGTTTAAAGTCTATAACCCTGGAGATACCCTGATTCCTGGAGTGGAAGTGGTTGCAACGCCGGGCCATACGCCAGGTCACTCTTCCTATCTATTCAGTTCAAAGGATCAGAACCTGTTGGTATGGGGTGATATCGTTCACAGCCATTCGATTCAATTTGCCCATCCTGAAGTGGCGCTTGAATTTGACGTTAACAGTAAGCAAGCCATAGAAACCCGTAAAAAGATGTTCGCTAACATCGCTAAAAATGATCTGTGGATTGCAGGAGCACATTTACCGTTCCCTGGACTTGGGCACGTTGGCGTTGAAGGTAAAGGTTATAAATGGGTTCCGATTGAATACAGCCCAATTATTGTAACGCCGGAAAAATAGTTTTGATGATGTCAGAAAGGCAGCTCACGCTGCCTTTTTTATAATCAATTAACTTCCACAGCTATTCAACCGCCTTCTGGCCTCACCAATTCCCCGCATCACCATCTCTTCTGCGCGATGTAGTAAACCACTATCCCCCTGAACTAATACCTCTAACTAGCTGCGTTTCTCCCCCAGATAGTCCACGGCAAATTCAGGATCAAACAGTGCAATATTGCGACTATTATCGATAATATCCGCCAGTTTAATGGTTTTAGCTTCCGGGCAGGCACGAGCGGTATGCAGCAGGTCAAGATGAAATCTGGCTTTGCGATCGCCATCGGCACTTCGGCTAACTTTGGTCAGCATCTCTACATAAGTAGCCACAGTGTGTCCAAAGTATCGTTGAATATCTTTCAGGTTTACTCCGGTATCCTCTACCGTGTCATGCAACCAGGCTGCTGCGATCATTTCCTGAGTGTGGGGCACAGAGCGAACCAGCTCGACGACTGCCGCCGGATGGACAATATAAGGTGCATTAGTATATTTACGCCGTTGATTAACATCAGTATGTGCCTGAGTGGCAAATACCCTCGCTCTCAGCTCCAGATCGCCCATTTATTGCCTCATAAATGATTGGGTTCCTGATATTAACTCTATGACATTGATAGCAAGGTGTCAGGTAAATCAACCCTGTTTTTATTTAACTACAAGTATCGGTTGTGAATTCTTCAACAGGAAGCCAGTAATACAGCGACATCAATCCTGCAATTTGCGCGAGAAAATAGAGCACGACACCCAATACTATGGCTCCAACCAGCCAATATGAAATTCTCAATATGCGAGGTTGTCGTAATAAATCAGAACATTTATACAGCAGAAAGAAATAAAACAGGCTGATGAGTAAACCGATTAATATTGCCGGAACTAATAATTGATCGTTGAACTGTTTTAACTGCTGCCGTAGCGTCTCGGAGCATCCCAACGATGAGATGCCATAAGTCGAGGTCGCCCAGCTCTCCAGTATCAGCGTTAGAGAATGGCAAAGCAGTAGCCATAAGCTGGAAGAGAGTACCAGCGGAAATATTATGCGTAAGTGGTTCATCAATTATGCGGTTCCTTCGCCTCAAACTGCGTTAACTGAATCTGTTATCAGCCAATCAGACTAAATCATATTGCTTAATTATATGAAACCGGGTGGCAACCTCACACCTGATACGGCCTGTTTATCCGAAGTTTGTAGACCTCAGGCCGAATGCCGTTCAATCAACACAAAGCCAACATCAACGATAGGATCGGAAACGAAACCACCCGCCAGTTTTTCCAGCAGCATATCGGTAGCGCGTTTTCCAACCCCCCACCGATCAATCCCTACAGTCGTGATAGCAGGTTCGTGAAAAGCAGCAAAGTCGAGATCGCCAAAACCCATCACTGCAATATCTTCAGGAACTCGCATTCCCCGATGTACTGCTTCCACAATTGCTCCCTGTGCCAGCGTATCTGAGCTACAGACTAAAACGTCAGGCACTGCATCACTCTCAAGCAAACTGGCGCAAGCCTCTCTGCCCAATTTTAGCGAGGCGGGAAGCGGAACCAGCACCTCTGTCGGCGTATCAACACCATGCTGTGCCAGAAGCTCGCAAACGCCATTCTTGCGCTGAGCGGCGCGCCGATCCTCTGTCCATATCAGGCCAAAGCGCCGATATCCCTTATTTAACAGGTATTGCCCTATCGCGTAACCTACTTTTTCGTGAGAAAAACCGACTAACATATCGAGTGGAGTTGGTGTCAGATCCCAGATTTCAACCACGGGAATACTCGCATTGAGCACCGTCTTTCTCAATTCGGGTGAGTGATGGATTCCGGTCAAAACGATGCCGTCAGGTCGACGGGAAAGAATTGTCGTTACAATTTCAGCCTCAGACTCATGGGTATATCCCGCCACACACAGCAGCATATGATAACCCCGCCGGGCAAGTTCATCGCTAATAGACTGGATCGTATCAACAAACATGCTGTTGTTTATCTGCGGCACGACAACCGCAATCAGTTTACTGCGTTTAGAAGCCAGTCCACCAGCCAGTGCGTTAGGTATATACCCCGTTGCGCGCACCGCCGCCATGACCTTTTCTACCGTCTTTGGTCGCACTACCTGTGGCGTGTTTATCGCCCGGCTAACGGTCATCGCAGAAAGCCCCGCTTCGCGCGCGACATCCTCAAGGGTAGCCGGCCGCAACGAGCCTGTGGAAGTTTTTCCAGCTTTAATTGGTCACCTACCGTGTAATCAAACAAGGAGTTAGATACAGGTATTATCATGGAACAGCCCTCTCTTTACCAGTGTAATCCCGCTGGCAACCAGTGCCTTGCTATGTCTTGCCATATCTTACCCATAAATGTTTACGCAAACATTTATGGGTAAATGCACAAAAAACAAAGAACTGTGAATGGCTTCCCGAATACTTAACTAACACTATTAATATATGTGATCAAACAATCAACTTTACATATATGACATGTTTTTATTTTATCGAGTAATTTATAAATGTTAGCGCAAACATTTAATCAATAAGGAACTAAAATCATGCTAAGTGCTAACTCAGATGCAGTTACCTACGCTAAAGTTGCTAACGGGAAAACCGCCGCCGAAACTGGAGACAGAATTGAGTGGGTTAAGCTCTCTCTGGCCTTTTTACCTTTGGCGACACCCGTCAGCGATGCCAAAGTGCTCACCGGTCGCCAAAAGCCGTTGACTGAAGTGGCCATCATCATTGCCGAAATTCGTACTCGAGACGGCTTTGAGGGCGTGGGCTTCAGCTATTCCAAACGCGCTGGCGGTCAGGGAATCTACGCTCATGCCAAAGAGATTGCCGACAATTTGCTTGGCGAAGACCCTAACGATATCGATAAAATCTATACCAAGCTATTGTGGGCTGGTGCCTCAGTCGGACGCAGTGGTATGGCTGTACAGGCGATTTCTCCCATCGACATCGCTCTGTGGGACATGAAGGCCAAGCGAGCCGGTCTGCCACTGGCCAAACTGTTTGGTGCTCACCGGGACTCGGTTCAATGCTATAACACCTCCGGCGGCTTCCTGCACACACCGTTGGAACAAGTGCTCAAAAACGTCATCATCTCTCAGGAAAGTGGTATCGGCGGCATCAAACTAAAAGTCGGTCAGCCCAATACGGCTGAAGACATCCGTCGACTAACGGCGGTTCGCGAAGCATTAGGCGACAATTTTCCGCTGATGGTTGACGCCAACCAACAATGGGACCGGGAAACTGCCATCCGCATGGGGCGTAAAATGGAGGACTTTAACCTTATCTGGATTGAAGAGCCTCTGGATGCCTACGATATTGAAGGCCACGCAGCGCTCGCCGCAGCACTGGATACGCCGATCGCTACCGGCGAAATGCTCACCAGCTTTCGCGAGCACGAACAACTTATTCTCGGTAACGCCTGCGACTATGTACAGCCCGATGCACCTCGCGTTGGCGGTATCTCCCCCTTCCTGAAAATCATGGATTTAGCCGCCAAACACGGCTGCAAGTTGGCTCCTCACTTCGCAATGGAAGTCCACCTGCATCTGTCGGCAGCCTATCCAATTGAACCCTGGTTGGAACACTTTGAATGGCTTAACCCGATGTTCAACGAGCAGTTAGAACTTCGTGACGGCCGCATGTGGATATCTGACCGTCACGGCCTCGGCTTTACGCTAAGTGAACAGGCACGCAAATGGACAGCGTTAAGTTGCGAATTCGGCAAGCGTCCCTGACAACCTGCCAGCGGATGCGCTCCTGCGTCCGCTGAGCCTTCACCTGGAACACCTATAGACAGACGTACCCTATAGAATGGGAGTTGTTTATGAATAACTTAATCAAGCGAACAAATGTTCGCTATACGATCCTTATTTTTCTTTTTTTGGCTACCGTCTTTAACTACGCAGATCGGGCAACGCTGTCCGTCGTCGCACCGATTATGAGTAAAGAGCTGGCATTTGATCCTGAGATTATGGGTTGGGCTTTCTCATCTTTCGGTATTTCCTACGTCATTATGCAAATCCCTGGCGGATGGTTATTGGACAAATACGGCTCTCGCCTGGTTTATGGCTGCGCGCTGATTGGTTGGTCAATAGTCACTATGTTTCAGGGGACGATCTATCTGTTCGCCAGCCCGATAGTCGCACTGATAATTCTTCGGCTGCTAATGGGGGCGATTGAAGCTCCAGCCTTCCCCGCTAACAGTCGCCTGAGCGTTCAGTGGTTTCCAAACAAAGAGCGTGGCTTCGTTACTTCCGTTTATCAGGCTGCCCAGTACATCTCTTTGGGCATAGTGACACCGCTGATGACCATTATTCTGCACAATATGAGCTGGCACTATGTTTTCTACTATATCGGTGCTATCGGCATTATTTTAGGCATCATCTGGTTGATATTTATTCGCGATCCACATCACCATAAAAAAATTAACCAGCAGGAGATAGACTACATTCGCGAAGGTGGCGGCGAGCCGGAGTTGGGTGTCAAAAAAAGCGAGAATAAAGTCAGTCTGGCGCAAATCAAGAGCGTATGTGTTAACCGTATGATGATAGGCGTCTATATTGGCCAATTCTGCGTAACATCGATTACCTGGTTCTTCCTGACCTGGTTTCCGACCTACCTCTATCAGGCGAAGGGAATGTCTATTCTTAAAGTGGGCTTTGTCGCTTCAATTCCCGCTATCGCAGGATTTATCGGTGGGCTCATCGGCGGTATGTTCTCCGACTATCTGCTGCGCAAAGGGTACAGCCTGACTGTTGCGCGCAAACTGCCTATCATCTGCGGTATGTTGCTGTCTTGCACTATCGTCGTGGCCAATTATACCGGCTCCGAAGCAGTCGTTATTGCAGCCATGAGCCTGGCATTTTTCTCCAAAGGCTTTGGTAATCTGGGATGGTGTGTTCTGAGCGACACTTCACCAAAAGAAATTTTAGGCATCGCCGGTGGCGTGTTTAACATGTGCGGCAACATGGCCAGCATCATAACACCGCTGGTTATCGGCGTGATTCTGGCCAAAACAAACTCGTTTGATTACGCCATTCTGTATGTAGGCTCAATGGGCCTGATCGGCCTGGTATCCTATCTGTTTATCGTCGGCCCGCTAAAACGCATTAGCCTCTAAGCGGCGATACAAGATATTGGCGCTCTACCTGCGCCAGGCCGCGGTGAAACCCAGACTCCTTTCACCGCGGCATTTTTCCAATCCTGTCACGACTATATCTCCCCTGCTCAGCTTAACAACACCGCTCTTTTAATATCTCAAGATCGGCTTCGCACCGGATAATATATAGAGAATTGGATGCTGACGTTTTCATCAGATCAGGTCATATTGCTTAATTTTACGATACAGCGTGGCAATCCCTACGCCCAGTGCGGCGGCAGCCTGCTTTTTACCTTCTACGCTGGCGCCATATTGTCGTAAAGCATTTTCGATAACTTCACGCTCAACCTGTTTGCCCTGTTTATCCAACCGCTGAATCCCCTTCATACTGCTTTTTTCTTCTTTCATTACATTCAACAGATGAGGAGGCAAATGACTGGCATTAATTCCCGTCGCATCCCCCTGCATCACATAGATATATTCAATAACATTACGCAGTTCCCGGATATTCCCCGGCCAACGATAGGAGTAGAGCAGGTTAACAATGTCTGCCGGAATCTTCTGGCGCTGACGAGCGTAATTTTCAGAGAATTCATCAGCAAAGTATTGTGCCAGTTCGGCAATATCTTCCCTGCGCTCCCGTAACGAAGGTAATACCAGCGGCACAACGTTCAGACGATAAAATAGATCCTCACGAAACTGTCCGTTCTCTACCATGTCATAAATGTTTTTATTGGTGGCAGCAATGATTCGTACGTCAATATTAATCACATTATTAGAGCCCACACGGGTAATAGCCCTCTCCTGCAACACCCTCAACAACTTGGCCTGTAAATGCAGTGGCATATCACCAATTTCATCCAAAAACAGGCTACCGCCATTCGCCAGCTCAAATTTACCAACCCGCCCTTTTGGGTCCGCGCCGCTAAATGCTCCTCGAACGTAGCCAAACAGCTCGCTTTCCAATAGTTGTTCAGGTATTGCCGCGCAGTTAATGGTGACAAAAGGGGCCGTTTTACGCGGGCTATTTTGATGAATGGAAAACGCTACCACCTCTTTACCAGAACCACTTTCACCAGTAATCAACACGCTGGCATAGCTGTTAGCAATTTTGGCGATGGTATTTCTCAATTGCTCCATTGGCTGAGAATGACCAATTAGCCGGGCCCGGCTGTCTGATTCATAGGCTGAAGTAGTGATTTTGCTCATATAGTCCCGGGCATCGTGAAATATCACCATCGTCAGACTATCGTTTTCCAGTGAAGAGAGGGAAATCTGCTTACACAATACGTGGCGCTTTTGATCCTCCAGCGTTAACCAGGCTTCTTCATCACCATAGATAATATCGCCGGTGGTCTCGATAGTCAGCGGCAGCCCAATCACCTCCCGGTTAAATAGTCGGGCGGCGGAGAGATTGGCGTGCCAGATACGGTTTTGACCATCAATGGCGACTACGCCACGATCCATCGCATCAATCAAACTGCGAAACGCGCCCAATGTCTCCTGTGCCCTAAGGCGTTCCAGACATTCAAAAACTTTACTGGAGATCATTACCGCAATTTGTTCGATAAAAGTAATAAATTTATCAATTTGGTTCAGCAGAGTTTGGCGCTGCTCCTGAGTTGAACAGATGATGCCTATCACGCCAATCACTTTATCGTTAAGAAAAATCGGTGCGTTCAGATCCAACATTTCCGAGCAATAAAGGTGCTTTTCACAGTTCTGACACAGGACGTTTTCACCCGGGTTTTTAATCAGTACAGTTTCCTGCACCTGCAAGACATGGCGATAAATATAGCCATTTTTTGCTACGTTCTGGTTAAGCATATGCCGGTATTTTCCCGTTCCGGCAATGCGAATCAGAGAGTCATCAATAATTTCAACGTCCGTCCCGGTAATACCGGAAATGGCATCAGCATAACTACAAATATCATCCTGAATATTTCTCAACACCGAGATCATTGGCAGATATCCTTATTGAAACATCGATTTATCAAAACTTGATAAATTTTCAGTGTTCAATTCAAAAAAAGAAAAGCAATAAAATTATCCCATTGTATTTAAATAAAAATTATTATTTATCCATACAGATCACACAATTTATCATAATTGATAAATTATCATCTTATTGATAAGTCTCAACTTACCAAATCAGAGCTTAGTCATCTATTTGATTGTTATTAATTCATTAAGAATCAACAGCAAATAGCCGCTTCTTCTTATATCTCTTCAACAAAAAACCAATATGGCACGCCTCTTGCTCTTACCTATTCATCGATAACACCATTTCTGCAATCAATGCGTTGTAGAAAATTAAAAACAGACCATGAGGTTTTTCCATGCAGGATAAATTACAGTTTTTTATAAACCATACGGAATTCACAGAACGACCGACAGCGCCTCTGAAACCGTTTAGCTATGAAGAGCTGCTAAAGGCACTGAACTTTCACCGCTCTATCCCCGGATATGCCCCAACCCCTCTATATAATCTGCCAGCTCTGTCTGAGAAATTAGGGGTAAAAAGCATTTGTCTCAAAGATGAGTCACAACGCTTTGGGTTAAAAGCATTTAAGGTACTGGGTGGCGCTTATGCCATGGCCCGCCATATTGCGGAAAAACTGAATAAAGATATCAGCGAACTGCCTTTTGATGTGATGACCAGTGATGAAGTCAGAAAAATACTAAAAGAAGTGACCTTCGCCACCACTACCGATGGAAACCATGGTCGTGGCGTAGCCTGGATGGCCCGTCAGTTAAAACAAAAATCTGTGGTGTATATGCCGAAAGGCTCTTCTCCAGAGCGCCTGACAGCAATTCGCAACGAAGGTGCTACCGCAGAAATCGTCGATATGAACTACGACGATGCGGTACGAATGACCGCAGAGCAGGCAGAAAAACATGGCTGGATCGTAGTTCAGGATACCGCCTGGGAAGGTTATGAAAAGATCCCTCTGTGGATTATGCAGGGTTACGGCTCACTGATGCTGGAGTCTCTTGAACAACTGCATCAGGTTCCTCCTACTCACGTTTTTGTGCAGGCCGGTGTTGGCTCCTTTGCCGGAATGGCACAAGGCATGTTAACCGCAGCTTACGGTGAAAACAGACCAAAAGTGATTGTGGCTGAAGCGCTGATTGCCGACTGTCTGTACCGTTCCGCCCTGTCCAAAAAAGGCGATGCTATCGCCGTTGGTGGTGACCTGCAAACCGTAATGGCTGGACTGGCCTGTGGCGAAGCTAACAGCATTGGTTGGGATCTATTGCGGGATTACGCCAATGGCTTTGCTTCCTGTCCTGATTTTGTCGCTACCCATGGCATGCGTATTTTAGGCAACCCACTGGCAGGTGACCCGCGTATTGTTTCTGGCGAATCTGGCGCGGTAACCACCGGATTGCTATCCATTCTGATGCAATCCCCGGCAATGGCGGAAACCCGCCAGCAGTTGGGCCTGAATCAGGACTCCCGAATTTTAGTTATCAGCACTGAGGGCGACACCGACCCGCAGCGTTACCTCGACATTGTCTGGGACGGCGAGATTCCCAGCTTTAAAAAATATTAATCACCCATTTTCAGAGTAATAACGGAGAAAAAACAATGTTATCAGCAAGTCGTTTTGATGAAGTGGTGAAAAACTGTCAGACCCTTATTCATGAAAAAAGCTATTCAGGCCAGGAAGGGAATGTCGTTAAAGCTATCGAAAAAATAATGAAGAGCTACCAGTTTGACGATATTCACGTGGATAAGTACGGCAACATTATCGGTGGAATTATCGGCAATAAACCGGGCAAGACACTGGTTCTTGATGGTCATATCGATACCGTCCCGGTTGATGAAGAGAAATGGAGCCGTAACCCTTACGGCGGCGAAATTGAAGATGGCAAAATTTATGGCCGTGGCACCACCGATATGAAAGGTGCTGTTGCTGCCATGATCTCCGCTGTTGGTTTCTACGGTCAGGATCATCAGCGTGATTTTGCCGGTCGAATCTATGTCGCCTGCATTGTGCACGAAGAGTGCTTTGAAGGTGTGGCTGCCCGCCTGGTCACCGAGCGCTATAAGCCAGACTACGTAATCATTGGCGAAGCATCAGAGCTGAACCTGAAAATTGGTCAACGCGGTCGGGCTGAAATAGTGGTAGAAACCTTCGGTAAACCTGCACACTCCGCTAACCCACAGGCCGGTATTAATGCGGTGTATAAGATGTCTCAGTTGATTGACAAAATCCGTACCGTGACGCCGCCAACCCATCCGGTGTTAGGGCTGGGCATTCTTGAGTTAACCGATATCAAATCTTCGCCTTACCCGGGTGCATCTGTGGTTCCTGATTACTGCCGTGCTACCTATGACCGTCGTTTACTGGTAGGTGAAACCAAAGAGAGCGTTATTGCTCCACTGGAATCTGCCCTGCAAGAACTACAGGCCAGCGACCCACAATTCAAAGGCAAAGTCTCTTACGCCTTTGGTAAAGAGTCCTGCTATACCGGCTCTACCATTGAGGGCGAGCGCTTCTTCCCTGGCTGGGTATTTGAAGAGTCCGATCCTTTTGTACAGTCGGTACTGTCTGGCGTGCGTTCAATGGGTATCGAACCAACCATCACTCAGTACTCGTTCTGCACCAACGGCAGCCACTACGCCGGAGAAGCAGGTATCCGTACCGTTGGTTTTGGTCCATCTCGTGAGAATCTGGCTCACACCATTGATGAATTCATTGAAATAAGTCAGTTAACCGGATCGGCTTCAGGCTATTACGGCATCATTCAAAGCCTGTATGGCAAGTAATCACAGCGAATAACCCTATAACAAAGAAAAATAGAACATCAAAAACAAAAAATAAGAATGATGCCTCTCCCTACAACACATCATTCCGGAGAATTGAGATGAAGACCATATTCAAGAACGGAAAAGTGATAGACGGTACCGGCAATGACGGATTCATTGCTGATGTAGTGGTAAACGAAGGACGAATAGTGTCAATCGGTAAGGCAAATATCGGTATCAACGATCAGGTGATTGATGCCACTGGAAAAATTGTTTGTCCGGGTTTTATTGATACTCATACCCACTCTGACCTGTCCGCCATTATTAATCCGGCTCTGTCAGCCAAGATTCGCCAGGGGATCACTACCGAGTTATTGGGTCAGGATGGCGTGGCATTAGCGCCCCTGCCTGAGCAATATATCGCTGCCTGGAGAAAAAACATCGCCGGGCTGGATGGTGATACCGACAAAATCGACTGGAAATACAAAGATACCGAAGGCTATCTGAATCTGCTGGAAGCTCATCAGCCCGCGACGAATCTGGCCTATCTGGTTCCACACGGCAATATCCGTATGGAGGCCATGGGGCTGGATGGTAAGCCTTCCACCCGTGAAGATGTGGCAAAGATGTGCGAAGTGCTGGAACGCGAGCTGAAAGCGGGTGCCTTTGGTCTGTCCACCGGATTGATCTATATGCCTTGCGCCTTCGGTGATACCGCCGAAATGATTGAGCTGTGTAAAGTAACGGCAAAATATGACGGTATCTTTGTGGTTCACCAGCGTAGTGAAGCAGATGACATCATTACCTCCACCCAAGAGCTGATTGATATTGCCAAGGCATCCGGTGTCTGGCTGCACATTTCCCATATGAAAGTATGTGGCAAAAAGAACTGGGACCTGAGCGATAAAATGCTGGGTATGTTGGAACAGGCTCAGGCTGAAGGTATTCGTATTTCATTCGACCAATATCCTTATGTGGCAGGCAGCACCATGCTTGGGGTTATTCTGCCACCATGGGTTCATTCTGGCGGTACCGATAAACTGCTGGAACGCCTAGAATCACCTGAACTGCGTGAAAAAATGATCGCTGATATTAAACAGGGAATTCCGGGCTGGGATAACTTTATCGACTTCGCGGGTCTGGACCAGATTTTCGTCACCAGCGCTAAAACCGCTAAAAATCAGGATGCCGTAGGCCTCAACCTGATTCAACTGGGGGAATTACGCGGTAAAGATCCTTACAACGCTACCTTCGATCTGCTGTATGAAGAAGAAAATGCCGTAGGCATGGTCGACTTCTACGGCACCGAAGAACACGTCATCAAGTTCCTCTGCCGACCAGAGCAAAACGTCTGTACCGATGGCCTGATGGGTGCAGGTAAGCCGCATCCTCGTGTATTTGGTGCATTTCCCCGCGTTCTGGGCAAATACGTACGTGAAGAGAAGTGCCTCAGTTGGGAAGCGGCTATTCGCAAAATGACAGGTAAACCCGCAGAGGTAATGGGCCTGAAAGACCGTGGCCTGCTAAAAGAGGGTTATGCCGCAGATATTGTGGTGCTTAATCCAGAAACGGTTATCGATAAAGGTACCTTTATTGAACCAAACCAGTACCCGGAAGGCATTGATGTAGTGATGGTTAACGGACGACTGGCCTTAATTAACGGCATAGAAAGTTATGCCTGTAGCGGTAGTGTCATCAGAAAAAAATATTAATAAAACAATGATCAGATGCCTGTCCATCGTGCAGATAAACCTGCGGCGATGGGCAGCTCTACCCAAAGGATATCACTATGAGTTTACAATCTACTTTACCAACGGGTAAGCCTAAAACCTGGAAGGCACGATATACCATACTTTCGCTGATTTGGCTGGCCTGGCTGCTCTCTTTCCTTGACCGGATGGTGATGAGCGTTTCCTTGCCTTTTATTGGTCGTGATTTAGGGCTGGATACCACACAACAAGGTCTGATTATCAGTGCGTTCTTTATCGGCTATGCTTCCTTCCAAATTCCTGGCGGTTTTCTGGCAGATAAGTTTGGTGCCCGAAAAATCATGGCTATCGGTATTGCCTGGTGGTCAGTCTTCACCAGTATTACCGGAATGGTCTTCACCCTGCCGCTGATGTTAGCTGTGCGCTTCCTGTTTGGTATTGGTGAAGGTTGCTTCCCGGCAGCATCGTGGAAAATGATCTCAACCTATTTCCCATCCAAAGAGCGTGGTCGTGCAACAGCAATTCAGTCAACGGTTAATACCTTAGGGCCTGCTTTAGCTGTCGTCGTCGCTGCCAGTATTATTGGGGCGTTTGGCTGGCATATGGTGTTTATTGTGCTGGGTATTCCTGGCCTGTTTATTGCTGCCGGTATCTACTTCTTCACTCGTGATAATCCAAAAGATCACCCAAGTATCACTAAAGAAGATCTGGCTGAGCTGGAAGCTGACGGTACCGCCGCAGACATTACCAGCGCTCCGGTTCCGTTTAAAGAAGTGTTAAAAATGCCGGTGCTGTGGCAAATGGCAGCAATCTGGTTCCTGTTTGATATTACTTTCTGGGGTTTCTCCACCTGGTTACCCAGCTACCTAATCACTGTACGTGAATTCTCTCTGGCTAAAACTGGGGTAATGGCAGCCATTCCATTCCTGTTCGGTGCTGGTGGTACTCTGCTGGGTGGTTACTTCTCTGATAAATTTAAACCTCAGCGTAAAATGTTATATGTGCTAACGGCAATTATTGCAGCCGGTTTCCTGTATATGACATTTACCGTTGCCAGCGCCGATATGGCGGTGGTTTATCAGTGTATCTCTGCGCTGTTTATGTTCTTCGCCATGGCAATGTTCTGGGGCATCCTGATGGATACTATCCCGAACAAAATCATGGGGCGGGCATCAGGTATTGTTAACTTCGGTGGTCAGATGGCCGGTGTTGTCTCAGCGCCTATCATGGGCTGGCTGATTCACACCAGCGGCGGTAGTTATAACAGTGCTTTCATCTTTATGATTATTGCGTTGATTGCTTCGGCATTGGTTACCTTAACGGTTAATAATGCTCACTCTAACAAGACAGTAGAAAATCAGGCTTAACCCTACAGTTAAAAATAAAGCGGTTTTAGGCAATAGACTAAAACCGCTTTTATCAATTAATTGATATTACTAATTATTTAAATAATGGCAGTTAGGATTTATATAAATTAGCTGCTAGAAATTGGCTTATACTAAAAATTCAGAGGAAAAAAGCCATATTATTTGCATACAAAACGAACAACTCATCTATCGAAAACTTGCCCTGTCTTTTACTCGCTACTTCATTATCTCTTATCAACATTTCAGTATTTAAATCTGATTGTTTCAATTCAATGAATGGTAATCTCTGACATTCATTCTATATCTATTATATTTGCTATGAAAAATGGACTACACATTGATTAACACCTAAAACCAAAAGGGTTAATATCTATAAAAATAAACAATTAATATACATTTTAATTACTTTTATCATCCTGCATTGATAATTAAAAACATTGACAATAACTTAAATAAATCAAAAAAAAAACTCATTCAATTAAATTAAAATCACTATTAATTATAATAAATAATATCAATAATTATCTGAATAATATAATAAAAACCAATGAAATAATTTCAATTTAATTAACTTACAAACCAAAACCAACACTTTTAATTTTGTTAGTGATATAATTTTCGAAGCGAAGGAACTAGCTTAGATATTCACCGTAGCAATGGAGTCGCGGTTATGGAAAAAACCAAAATAGTAATCCCCAACAAATTTAAAAAAATATAATATTAATCAGCATATTATCCTCATTCTCAATTTTCTCTGCTCAAGCTGAAGATATCTACTGGACCAATGCCAGTGGAAATAATCAATTCTTTGACAATGGAAACTGGTCATCCACTGGTCTGCAAACAGGTACCGATGATAACTGGCATATTTCTGATTCCAGTGGTCAAACTGTTGAATTGGTGTCTGATGGGTCAAGTTACTTATACAACTATGGAACGCTGTTTATCGGCGATGGCGCCAATAATAACGCCCATTTAAAAGTCATTGATAGCGCAGGATATCGTTACTCACACTACCTCAAAGATATGGTTATCGGTGGTAATGGAGGTACAGGTCTGTTTGAGTACCAGCATGGTGCTATCACAGAATCCAGCCGTTTTGATCAGATGGATACTATCAATATTGGTTCCGGATTAAACAGTAACGGAACCATGTCGTTAACCGGCACAGGTAAAAATACTTCTGACCAAAACATGGGTAACTCCATCATTTATACCGAAAAACTTCATATCGGAACCGATGGTGGCACCGGTGAGCTAAATATTATTGGCAGTGCTGTTGAAGCCGATACCTTTAACTCTGCCGGTCATATTATCGCTTTCTCATTAGGAAGCGGTAGTGGCAGTCAGGGCACCATGAATGTACTGTCCGGCGGTAAAGCTACGATTTCAACCGGTATGGGTTATAGCGATAACCCACTATCAACCGCAGTGATTGGCCTGAATCAGGGTTCTGGTACTCTGAATATTGCCGGTTCTGCCACTAATAATGGTAAAACAACGCCAAGCCGAGCCGTTTTTGCGCACGGACTGGATGTTGGTAAAGGCGATGACAGTACCGGTATTGTTCGGGTTGAAGATGGGGCCCGTCTGATAACTATTGCCCCTGGCGGAGACGATGAGAATATCTCTGCCTTTATTGGTGTAGATGACGGTAAAGGCGCGGTGTTAGTTTCAGGTGAAAACAGCGTCTGGCACGTATCGGGGCATTCATCATTTTCCGGAGCACCTGGAGAAGTTGGTCATTTATCCGTGGGGGAAAGCGGTACCGGTGACCTCACTATCGCCAACGGCGGTAAGGTTTCACTGGGTGCGATTACCTATGTGAACACCTATGATGAAGATGAAGGTATGTCTTACTATGATTTAACTTTTAGTAATGATGTATCAGGCGATCTCTATTTAGGCCAGCAGGCCGGTAGCACAGGTAACCTAAACTTCGGTGCGGCTGAAGGTGAAACCGCTCAGGCGGTTGGCTCACTGGAAGTGAATCAAATCATCTTTGGTGCCGGTGATGGCTCAATGGTATTTAACCATACGGATAATTCCGGTCTTTATATCTTTGAAACTGAATTGGTTAGCAGTACTGAAGGTCAGGGCTCAATCAAGCAGGTAAACGGCGTTACCACCTTTGACAGCGATCGTAGCATCTTCACTGGTAAAACCTATGTGACGGGCGGTACGCTGGTAGCCAATAGTGTCTTGGGTGGCACTATGTTTGTCTCCAATGGCGGTACATTAGCCGGTATCGGCAATGTTGGTCATACCACCGTGGGTAACGGCGGTATCATTTCTCCGGGACAGTTTGGTTCCACCACGCCAGAAGTCCTTACCATTGATGGCGATCTGGTGATGGAAGCCGGTTCCACGTATATAACCAATCTCTCCACCGATATTGAGTCCTCTGGCACCAATGCTGAAGGTGATGTGGTTAATACCTACATCGCTGACGTGATTCAGGTTAACGGCAGTGCGACACTCAATGGTGCAGGAGTTATCGCCATGGCGGGTGGTGAACCGGTTCTGTACGTACCGGACAGCCGCTGGCGTATTCTTAGCGCTACCGGTGGCGTATCCGGTGCATTTGGTCCGCTGGAATCACGACCTTACGTCGATCTGGGCTATGAATATGATGCAGATAACGCTTATCTGGTTGTCACCCGTAACGAACAGGATATCTGTACTGATGATATGACCTCTAACCAATGTAACGTTGGCGGCAATGTTGATGAACAGGAAGACCAGGATAATGACATCAAGGAAGAGATTATTTCTCAACCTGATGCAGAATCCGCCAAAGATGCGCTAAACCAGCTTTCTGGTGAAATCCACGCCTCAGCCAAGAGTGCCTTGCTGGAAGATAGCCGTTTCCTGCGTGAAGCCATTAATAATCGCCTGTTAGATACCGCTGTTGGTACCGGAGCCTGGGGTCATATTTATACCTCATGGGGCACTTTCGACGCTTCAGATAGTTCAGCCCAAATGAAACGCAATATCGCCGGTGTTATTTTAGGGGTTGATAAATCTCTGAATGACAACTGGAAGATGGGTTTAGTAGGTGGTTATGGGAAAGCGGATATTAAAGTATCCGACCGCTCCTCTGGTGCCGATCGTTATGATTATCATGTGGGGGCTTATACCAAAGGTCAGTGGGGGAACTTTAATCTGCATACCGGTGTAGGTTACACCTGGCATGATTACACCACCGACCGTTATGTGAAGCTCCAGAAGTTACGTGACCATCTGGAAGCGGATTACAATGCCTCAACCACTCAGGTGTTCACTGAAGGCCGCTATCTGTTTGATATTGCCGAGAGCCTGACCGTTGAACCTTACGTAGGTGCGGCTTATGTCCATATCGATACCGATGGATTCACTGAACGGGGCGGTAAAGCTAAATTAACCAGCGCCAGCGATAATATGGATATGTTCTTTACTACAGTCGGCAGCCGTCTGACCAAACAATTCACACTGGAAAACGGTCAGACTGCTAAAATCTGGAGCAACCTTGGCTGGCGTCATGCTTATAATGATGTGACCTCAACCTCAACGCTGAATTTTAGCGATGCAAACAGCTTTAACGTGGTTGGCTCGTCGATCAGTCGGGATGCAGCTATATTTGAAGCAGGGACTGAAATCAGCGTTACACCTGATACCAATATCGGGGCTATGTATAATGGCCAGGTTGGTAATAACACTGAAGATCATGGAGCAAAAGTATATATAAACTGGCGCTTCTGATAGTGTTATTCTGAAAACCTCCCCAGTTGTACCTTTATACAACTGGGGAATTCTACATAATTAACAGCAATCAAGACGGGAGAAAAAATGGCTTCCAACAACCCCAATCTGGCAGGGATCCTGATTTATATTGAAACCAACGGATATTTGTTACGTAGTTTAACGCCCAATGATGTCACACCTGACTTTCTTAAATGGATGAACAGTCAGGATATGATGGAAGGGCTTAACCTCCCACCGCTGAACTTTACCCACCAGCAGTTAGCTGATTACACTAAACAGTTTGATAATCATCGTAATTACTTTATTGGTATCTTTGATAAGAAGAATGACTTATTAGTGGGCTTTTATACTATTGATGTCAACCTTAACCATAAAGTGGGCCATATTACCGCTGGTGTTGGGGCTCCCGGATATCCGGGCAAACCCGTACTTTGGGCAACCATTGATGCCTTATTGGATCACTTCTACCTTTATCGCGACCTGCATAAAATGGCGGCACGCATTCTGGCAAAAAATAAGCGCATGCTATTTTGCTTCGTTAAAAACCCACGCTTTAATCTGGAAGCCGTACTTAAAGAGGAGTGCCTTGCTCCTGACGGTGAGCGGGTTGATATCCTGATCTTCTCTTCATTACGACACAAATAGTAGCCACGCTTATGCCATCAGAATTAGTTGTTACACCAACACTTAACAGTATCCCAATCCGACACGGTGATTTTACTACTACCACGGAAGCACTGGCCTATGCAGCTGGTGGCGAAGCCGGATTCAACTTTTTTAATGTCTCCGGTGAGCTAACGGGCGTTCTGGATTATAAGCAAATGCAGGCCCAGTCCATGCGGGTAGCGCTACAGCTTAAACAACAGGGGTTCTCCCGTCATGACCGCCTGATTTTTATAGCGGAAACTACCCCTGACTTTTTGCTGCTGTTTTTTGCCTGCCAATATTTAGGGTTAATTCCCTGCCCGATAGCTTTTACTGTCAACCTCGGCGGTATGCCAGCCTATCTGGAGAAGCTAGACAGAATTATTGCTTCTTCTCAGGCTAAAGCCATTATCAGTTCACAAGCTATTGCCGATGCTATTAATAAATCAGTTTCCATCCCGACTCTGGTGTATAGCGAAATGGTTCATCAGGCGCAGAAGTTTCACCAACCGGAACTAGCGGAACTTTCTCCCTTTACTGCGGATGAACCTGCCTATATTCAGTTCTCTTCCGGTTCGACAACCCACCCGAAAGGCGTGCAAATAAGTCAGCGTGATTTACATACCAATATCTATGCAGTTTTACGCTATGGCATGAAGCTGCGTCCGGAAGACCGCTCATTTAACTGGCTGCCCTTCCATCACAACATGGGAATGATTGGCTTCCTTTTGGCCTCGGTATATGGGCAACGTACTGTCGATTGCCTGAGTGCAGAGAATTTTGTTCAAAACCCGCTGATTTGGCTGGAACTGATGTCGAAGTACAAAACGGCGATTACTTTTGCTCCGGTATTTGGCTATCAGTTCGCCATGAAAAAATATGCCGAAAGTGAAAATAAGCCATCTCTCGATCTCTCTTCACTGCGGGTAGCCGGTATTGGTGGCGATTTAATTAGCCCGGATATGCTGAAGATGTTTTCTGGCTGTTTTGCCAACAGCGGCTTTAACTATCAATCTTTCCTGCCAAGCTATGGACTTACAGAAACGACACTGGCCGTGACCACATCAGATGTGGATCAACCGCCGGTCATCGACACATTAACCAGCGAGCTGATTCAAAAACCTATTGTCTCTTGCGGTAAAGCACTACCGGGCTTTGAGGTTAAGATCATTGATGGCGCAACCCAAACCAAACTGCCAGAACGAGAAATTGGTCAAATTTGGGTAAAAGGCCCCAGTATTATTACTCGCTATATTGACGATCAGGCACCTATTGAGTCAGATGACCAAGGCTATATTTATACTGGCGATCTTGGTTATCTGTGGCAAGACCAGCTGTTTATCAGCGGTCGGGAAAAAGATGTGATCATTATTCGCGGCCGTAATATTTGGGCGCAGGATATAGAGTGGTCGCTGTTACAGGCCATGCCACAGATTGGCGTCAACAATATGGCTGCTATTGGTATCAACGAGCAACAAGAAGAGAGCATGGCAATTCTGTTTAGTGCCAGTGAAGAACTGGCGGCAGACCATACTCAGCTTCATCAACTGGCTACAGAGATCCAAAACCTGACGCGTAAAATTGCGGGCGTTCAGGCCAGAGTATTGTTTACCACCCGGACGTTACCGTTAACCTCTTCAGGAAAACTGGCCAGAGCACAGGCCAAAGAGGCGTATCTGTCTGGCAATATGGCTATTATCTACGATTCAGAGGGGCATATCTGAGATGAACTATCTACATAAGAGTAAAGAAATACTATCGGGCTGCCTGTCGATTCCAGTGGAGCAGATTCAGGATGACAACCTGATTGAGCAGTTAAAACCCACGCTGGACAGCGTAGATTTCGCCGGCATCATGATGCAAGTAGAGCGTTTTTTGAAAAAAGAAGTGCCCGTTGCAGAGTGGCTGGAATTAGCCTCGGTGAAAGATCTGGCGGATATTTTGGAAAGAAATCACACCAGTTAATCAGGTTGTAGCTAATCATTGAGCAAAAATAGCGCCAGAGTTGGCGCTATTTTTCTGTATACAGAAAAACGGCCAGCTTTCGCTGACCGTTATTATTAATAAATTACACCATTAATCATCAGAAGCTGTATTTAATACCAATCATTCCTTGTGTATCGGTGTAAGAGTTACTACCGAATTGCTGAGCAACGTTAACCCAACTGGTCAGATTATTATTCAGTTTACCTTCGATACCTACTTTCACTTCGCCGATATCTCTGGTGCCTTTCTGTTTATTTTTAGTGTCGTTCATCACAACGGCATAGTTGCTGGTGTTATGAATCCAGTTTGCCTCAATAAATGGTTCAAACTCACGGTTTTTGCCATCATCCAACTCGCTATGGCCATTCGCATAGAAGCGTGCACCAACGCGGGTTTGCACATTGGTATCGGTATCAAACTTCACTCGAGTACCGTTATCTTCAGTATGGTTGTCAGCAGTAACACCCATCCAAATCACCTGCGCTTTTGGCTGGAACCAATAACTGGCACGCTCACTTTCACCCAGTCTGAAGCTATATCCCCCCTCAATCGATGCGGTAATACCACGGGATTTATAGCTCTCTTTCTTCAGTTGTTCACCGTTTACTTCGTTATCAAACCAGTTATACAGCATCCAGGTATCAATATAAGTACCTGTCTTGTCTGCCTGATTGGCATACCAGGTTCCATACAGGCCTACGCTGTAGCCATCAACTTCACCTTTAGAAGAATATTTCATTACGTTAGAGGTAGTATGGCTGCTGTTACGAGCATAACCTGCCATCAATCCTACATGCCAACGATCCAAACCATCAGTGCTCCACTGAGCCAGGTCACCACCAATCTGCATGACATAACGATTACTGGTAGTTTTTAACTGGCCACTACCATCGTGGAAACGGTTATGCCCACCAACGTGACGCATCCACATACTGGTGACTTTTTTCTCACCGGTTAAAGCATCAGTGTATTGTGTTTCACCTAAACGATCGTGTAACCGAGTGATAAACATAGTGTTTGCTGCAGCCATGTTTGCCAGGTAGCTACCCGCTTCCGGACGATAAACCGGAGAGACTGGTTTTTCCTCTTCAGGGTCCGGGTCCGGAGTTGGTGTCGGTCCTGGTCCTGGATCAGGATCCGGGCCTGGTTCCGGTTCCGGCTCTGGCTCTGGTTCCGGCTCAGGTTCTGGCTCCGGATCAGGCGGTGGAGTGTAATCAGAAATCAGATACCAGTTTTTATCTTCTGCCCCAGCAATAGTGCTACCGGAACGGACAAAGTAGTCAAACGCACCAGCAACAATACGGCGGCTATTACCAAATGTACCCGCAGAAATACCATCAACGGTAACAATCTCAATGCCGTCCGGGGTCAGAGCGCCATTACCACCGATGTTAACGATCTGAACATCGGTATGACCTGCGGTATCACCTTTAACAATCAGTTTATCTGTTGGAGAAGTTTCGTCTTCCAATACGGTATTCAGCACCAAAATACCGTTGTTACTGGTGTAGTTACCGGCAACAATCAGGTTTTTAGTCACAAATGCGGTTGGGTCAGTCAAATCTGTAGGTTCAACATATTTCAGCGTTGCACCATCCAGAGTCAGATTGGACACCACAGAATCAGCGGTCATATTCCAGACGCTGTTAGCTCCGGAAATATTCAGATTTACCGTACCGTTGGTGGTGGTATTCGCTACACCGCTGGTGTCATATTCGTTAGAGTAGGTTGCGCCAGTGAAGTTACTGCCGTCGATCATGGTTAAATCGATTTCACCCGTTTTCTGAGCAAACAAATCGCCAGTTACAGTATAGATACCCGGAGCACTGCTTCTATCAGAATAGGTCGAACCAATAAAAGAATCGGTACCTGATGCATACATGGCATAACTACCAGCACCACTCACCGTAATCTCAGTATTACCGGTTAAATAGACCTGACCACCATCATAATCTCTTTGGTCGGTATAATTTGTACCAAGTGTTATGCACCAATTATCAGGACATTTTATAGTAGACCCGTTTTCAGTCGCTATACCATGCGCGCCAGTATTAGTAGTGGTTATCTTGGTACTGCCTAACTCAATAACCCCAGTTTTATTCGCATAAACAGCATGAGCATTTCTACCAACGGTACTAATCTCGCTATTGTCACCAACAATCACTTTGGCAGTCCCTACCAGTGGTAGGTTCGCCGTGTCCCTATCCCGGTTACCTGCATATACGGCATACCCCTGACCAGCGCTGAGGTTTGAACCAGTACCCAGTGTTTTAATCGTTGCGCCATCGGCAATGACGATTTTATTTCCTCTGCTATTCGCTGTTATATTTGCCCGAACGCCGATTCCACCCTTACTCTCAATGTAGGCACCCTCACCAGCGATATGGACATACCCTCCGGCATTATTCGAGTTGGCAACGTTAATACCATCACCAGAACTACCCTGGGATTTTATGGTCAATTTACCTAATATTGTAAAATCGTAATTCCCTTTATTAATGCGGATACCGTCAGCACCGCTACCGTTTGTCGTGATCAGGATATTATCCGCCGTCAGTGTTCCACTACTGTCAACGTAAATACCGAATCCACGAGGGCCTACACCACCAGCGGCAACGGCAGAACCCGTCGCATTGATTTCAACGTCAGCATATTGATTCAGAGTGGCATAATCCCCCCCCATAATCGATGCTACGGTACCTGATGAATTACCAACAACGGTACAGACTAAAGTACCGCCATTAGGGCTACAGTTAGCAGCAGAAGATGCTCCAGAAAAACCAGCTAAAAACAAAGCAGAACTTATGCACAGCGCTGTTTTTGACAGCTTTAATTCTTTTTTTCCTGTCCGGATAAAATTTTTCATTTCACCACCTTTTCCTTAAGAAACTTAGAGATACCAGTGTCCTGAATGCCAGAGTTACCGCTCATGCCAGCCTTTCGCAATTCACAATAATTCAGTTACTCAATCATCATTTATGTCATTAAATGGAAACTACGCTGTTGTAGTCTCTTAAAAAGGAATATTTGAATGCGTGTCTCATAAGCCATAATTTTCGAACTAATTTCTATGGATGCCACTGAAACAACACTTTGGAAGGAATTTGAGATGAATCTTTCAAGGTTTTCATATTCCTTCCGAAATCAAACTCGAAATGCATCAAATTTAATTTAAAATTCCGTTTTAAAACGCCATGAAAAACAGTGCAGCTATTAATGCTTATATTACTGCAAAAACAACGCTTTCAATACATTACATGACCAAATCGTATGAATTTAGTTTTTTATTCCAAAAATAATGTTTTTATTCAAAATAATAATCACATTGCACTAATAAAAACATTTAACATCAGGATTAAAACCCAATGAAATAATCGAAACCACAATGATATAGATAACAAACAAAAAGGTTGTTATTGAATAATTTAAAATAAAAAAATTGATATATGAAATTACACTTCAATTGCGTTTACTGACAGAGAAGAAATGAATTTTGAAATAATATACAATGCAAATCAATTTTGTGGCATGGAAGCATACTGAAAGCTTCGTCACTTTCTATAAAATTGATTTAATTAGAAATTATAGCTTTTTCACTACCTAATCCTGAACACATCTCAATCCGATGCTCTCTCAGAATCTCGCATTTCAGCAGAAACAAGCGCTTAACTCCAGGAATATAGCTTTGTACTAAAGCATCATCCCTAATCAATAAATACTCATCCCCACGGCAAACTTGTTGCTTACTGGCCGCATATCTAAGCATTTCCTCACTCACTGGTTTATTATTGATAATATTTTCGCCCTGATTTGTCACCAGAAACACTTTACAACCATTCACCATCCCCAGATAACCTTCATTCGCCACTGGTGTCATACGATAGTTAAACAGGTAAACCATGGCGGCAGCTAATGTGATTAATGAGATAAAAAACAGCAGATATATTTTTTTCTTATTTAACAATAAACTAGAGGAAATGAGTTTTTTGGGCGAGTTTGATACTGGCTCAGTTACAGATAGGGACGTGTTTCTCTCGCTAACATCGCTACTTTCATCAGCATCACCAACAGGTAAAGTTTCATCCAACCCCAGAGTGGCTGTGGCTGGTTCTTCTTCTCCCTCAGCCTCACGTAACACATCCAGCTTAATTTCTTTATTTAATACAAATCCCGTCTTAGGCACCGTTGAGATAAACTCATCATCAATACCTAACGTTTTGACTATTTTCCTGAGCTTACTAATGTTTTGATTTAAATTGTTATTTCCTGAAATCATGCCGTAGTCATCCCAGATGCGCTTAAATAGCACATCCCGACTGATTACTTCACCATGATTCTCTACGAACAACTGTAGCAGACGACAGGTTACGCTGGAGATAGCAATAACGTCATCGTCATTAAGATCCCCCAGGCTCAGTGTAGCTTCGTCCGGGTCGAATACAACAAGATCGTTAAATCGATATTTTATACCATGCACAATGGTTAGATCCCTTTATCCATTTTCCATTACAAAACAAATGCATTGCTAAAAATCAAAAAAATACTGATTAATAAATATTAAAAATAACACATAAGATATATACATCATCTCATAAAACACACTTTTACCAAAACAAATGCGTTTTTAATATTCATTTCACTGTAATTAAACACGTAATAAATTATTAATCACAATTTAATTACGTTATTAATATTAATCATCCTACCTATTTACCCCTTTGTTACGTCATTTATGTCGAACGACACAGTCCTTTCGTCACAAAAAACAAAAACATCATTAGTATCATGCAATTAAAGAGTCCCTCTATATGGCATGGAATATGCTTAAGGTATCTCATCCGTTAAAAGTATGACTATTTCATCTGTCAGACGACGATCTCAATACCGGAGGGATGGCTATGAACCGCTTTGTTATTGCGGAGCCAAAAGATTGCATCGGATGTAATACCTGTATGGCTGCCTGTAGTGAAGTGCATAAGGCAGCGGGTCTACAGTCACATCCCCGATTAACCGTAATGCGCGATGCCAGCAGCACAGCACCTATTCTGTGTCGACATTGTGAGGATGCGCCCTGTGCCCGGGTTTGCCCGGTTAAAGCAATTACTCATCAAGACAACGCCATTATGCTTAATGAAAGCTTATGTATTGGATGCAAGCTTTGTGCTATCGCCTGCCCGTTTGGGGCTATTACGCCAGATGGAAGTAAACCATTATCAGCTCCCGTCAACTATGAGCGCTTTTCACAGGCCGATGCTCATGCGCGTGAAGCACGAACGGCCCCTTACAATCAGGGACTCCACCCGATGCTCAGCTGGGCACCTGGCTTACGTCAGGTGGCGGTGAAATGTGATTTATGCACTTTCCTGCCCCACGGCCCCGAATGTGTTCGCGTTTGCCCTACCAAAACCCTGTTTTTAGTCGATGAAAATGCCATTGAGCAAGCCAGTGCCGCTAAGCGACTTGAAGCCATGGAAGTCTTTCATACCGACAATGCCTTCGGGGATAACCCTTCAGACCAACAGCGAGCGGGGAAAGAATAATGGGTAATCCTCTTCAATTACTGCTTATCTCCATCGTCATTTATGTGGTCGGAGCCATTTTGCCTCCGCTGGTTAGCCGTAGCGAACGACAGGTTATCAGGCTATCTGGTATCGCCAGTATGGTTGGCGGTATTTTTGGTTTGTTAGCTTCAGCGCCTGTTTTGATGGGTGCTGAAGTGATGACGTTTGCCACTGATGGCCCCTTCTCATTTGCCCATTTTATTGTGCGTCTGGATGGGCTAGCCGCTTTTATGGTGATGGTCATTTCTCTATTGGTGGTCGTCACCGCGTTGTACTCCCTCTCTTATGTTGAGGAGTACATTGGTAAAGGGGCCAGATATATGGGTTTGTTTATGAACCTGTTTATCGCCTCGATGGTGGCGCTGGTGGTAATGGATAACGCCTTCTATTTTCTGGTGTTCTTCGAGATGATGTCGCTGGCATCTTACTTTCTGGTGATTACCGAACAGGATGATGAAGCCGTCAGCGCCGGGTTGCTTTACTTTTTAATTGCCCACGCCGGTTCAGTGCTGATCATGATTGCCTTCTTTATTCTGTATAAAGAAAGCGGCAGCATGGACTTCGACAGTTTCCGTCAGGCAAGTTTGTCAGCCCCGGAGGCATCCGTCGTCTTCCTGCTGGCATTCTTTGGCTTTGGCGCTAAAGCCGGGATGATTCCATTACACGGCTGGCTACCCCGCGCTCACCCGGCAGCCCCTTCTCATGCATCCGCCCTGATGTCCGGCGTCATGGTTAAGATTGGTATCTTCGGCATTATTAAAGTCGGTATTGATATTCTCGGAGCCACCAGCGCCTGGTGGGGACTGGTGGTATTAGCCTTTGGTGCAGTCTCTGCAGTACTGGGGGTTATGTACGCCCTGGCTGAACACGACATTAAAAAGCTGTTGGCTTACCACACGGTAGAAAATATCGGCATTATCCTGATGGGCGTGGGAGTAGGCATGATTGGAATCGCCACTCAGCACCCGGTGCTGGCGGTGGTGGGGATTCTTGGCGGCTTGTACCATCTGCTTAACCATGCAGTATTTAAAGGATTGCTGTTTTTAGGTGCAGGGTCCGTGATGTATCGGGTTCACACCAAAGATATGGAACTGATGGGCGGTCTGGCTAAATTAATGCCTTACACCGCAATAACCTTCCTGATCGGCACCATGGCGATATCAGCCCTGCCGCCGCTAAATGGTTTTGTCAGCGAATGGTTTACCTATCAGGCTTTGTTCACCATGAGCCATGAAGGTTCATTTATCATGCGTATCGCTGGCCCTGTTGCCATCGTCATGCTGGCCATTACCGGTGCGCTGGCTGCGCTGTGTTTTGTGAAAGTGTACGGTATCAGCTTTGCCGGTGCGGCTCGCAGTGAAAAAGCGGCTAATGCCACTGAAGTTCCGCTACCGATGATTCTGGCAATGGTACTGCTGGCACTGCTCTGTATTGCGCTGGGTGTTGGAGCTCCACTGGTATCCCCGGTGATTGCTGATATTTCAGCCCAGCTAACCGGACAAGCAACCATGTCGGTTGCCAGCGGCTCGCTGGTCTTCCCGGGATCTTCACCACAAACCGTTCTCTCTACCCCATTAATCGCCCTGTTGCTGATTGGATTCCTGACTCTGCCGCTGCTGATTTATTCCATCTTCAAAAGTCAGCGTCTGCGTCATCGTCATGGCGGTAACCCCTGGGCCTGTGGATATGGCTATGATGGCCAGATGGCAGTGTCAGCCGGTGGTTTCACTCAGCCATTACGCACTATGTTTGCACCATTGTATCGCCTGCGCAAAACGCTGGACCCTTCTCCCGCTCTGTCACAGGCAATGCAATCCACTATTCGTGGTGCCACTCGGGCTGAGCCCTGGTGGGAAGAAAAGGTGGTACTCCCCATTGCCAGGGCGGTGCTGTGGTCCGGTAAACGCATTCAATGGTTGCAGCACGGTGACTTCCGGCTTTATTGCCTGTATGTGGTCATTGCGCTGACGGTCCTGATGCTGGTTACGGTGATGTAAGGAGCGAAACATGCCAATCACACTCTCTGACTCAGAAATCATGTCCTCCTTCGGTATGTTTCTGTTTGCCCTGATTCAGGCTGTAGCCTTACTGGCCCTGTCGCCATTAATGTCCGGTATTTCCCGGGTGATTAAGGCCAGAATGCAATCCCGCCGCGGTCCCGGCGTACTACAGGAATATCGGGATATCTTTAAACTGCTGCGCCGTCAAAATATTGCTCCGGAAGCTTCCGGCATCATTTCGCGCATTATGCCTTATGTGCTGATCAGCTCGATGCTGGTAGTCGCTATGGCGCTACCCATTGTCACACTGGGTTCCCCGTTTGGCGTAGGGGGCGATTTGATTACCGTTATCTATCTGTTTGCCCTGTATCGCTTTTTCTTCGCACTGGCAGGACTCGACTCCGGCAGTATTTTTGCCGGTATCGGTGCCAGTCGGGAAGTCACATTGGGAGTACTGGTAGAACCTATTCTGGTGCTGTCGCTTATCGTCATTGCGCTGATTGCAGGCTCGACTAATTTAGGCAGTATCAGTACCTCGCTGGCAACCGACCCACTGCAATCACCAACTGCAACCCTGCTGGCCATGGCGGCCTGTGCCTTCGCGGTATTTATTGAGATGGGAAAAATTCCTTTTGACGTGGCAGAAGCCGAGCAGGAATTGCAGGAAGGCCCTCTGACAGAATATTCCGGCCCGTCACTGGCGCTGGTAAAACTTGGGCTGGCACTAAAACAGGTGGTCATCGCCTCGCTGTTCGTTGGAGTGCTGCTGCCTTTTGGTAACAGTGAAGTCCTGACGATTGGCTCACTATCTATAGCTATCGTGCTGTTTCTTATCAAACTGCTGGTGGTGTTTGTGATTGCTTCACTGTTTGAAAACAGCCTGGCCCGGGGCCGATTCCTGTTGACATCACGTACCACGTGGGTCGGGTTTGGCGTTGCCGCACTGGCATTTGTGTTTTATCTCACTGGTCTGTAAGGAGCTAAGAAACCGATTATGGAAAATATCGCTCTCGCGGCCATTTTGGTCCCTTTTGTCGGTGCCATCATCACCGGACTGGCGCCACAGCGTACCGCTAAATGGCTCTGTACGCTGTTTGCCGCCATCGCTTCAATAGCAACAGTGTTACTGGCCATTACCTGGTTTAGCCATGGCAGAACAGATGTTACTTACGAACTGGTGAGTTTTGGTCGTTCGGTGCTGTTTGGCCTGACCATTGACCGCATCAGTACGCTGATTGTGTTTGCTGTAGTAGTACTTGGGTTATTAGTTAGTATTTACTCCGGCGCTTATCTGACTAAAGAGAACCGTGAACACCCCCACGAAGGTCAGTCGCGCTACTATGCGTTGTTACTGGTATTTATTGGCGCTATGGCAGGTTTAGTTCTCTCCTCAACGCTGGCCGGACAACTGCTGTTCTTTGAAATTACCGGTGGGTGCTCATGGGCGCTGATTGGTTACTATCAAAAACCAAAGTCGCTGCGCTCTGCATTAAAAGCATTGCTGATTACCCATGTTGCCGCCATTGGTCTTTATCTGGCTGCCGCCTGGCTATTTGCTGAAACCGGAACCTTCTCCCTCACGGCACTGGCAGATCTGAACTCTGATGCTAAAACCATCGTGCTGTTTGGCATTCTGTTTGCCGCCTGGGGCAAATCTGCGCAACTACCGCTGCACGTATGGCTGCCGGATGCCATGGAAGCACCAACTCCGGTAAGTGCTTACTTACATGCGGCCTCAATGGTGAAGGTCGGGGTGTACATTTTTGCCCGTGCGTTGATGTCTGCCGGTGAAATTCCTGAGATTGTTGGCATCGTTGGCGTAACCATGGCGATGATTACGCTGATTTATGGCTTCATCATGTATTTACCGCAGACCGACCTTAAACGCCTGCTGGCCTACTCCACCATTACTCAGCTTTCCTATATTTTTCTGGCGCTGTCTCTATCGGTTTTCGGTTCCAGAATGGCCTTCGATGGCGGTATTGCTTACATCTTTAACCATGCCTTTGCCAAAAGCCTGTTCTTCCTGGTGGCAGGAACCCTGAGTTACAGCTGTGGAACCCGTATGTTGCCAAAACTGCGCGGGATTATGCGCTGTATGCCACTGGTTGGTATTGGTTTCTGTATTGCCGCTCTGGCCATTACCGGCATTCCACCATTTAACGGATTCTTCAGTAAATTCCCGCTGTTTGCTGCCGGTTTTGAAATGTCCACAGACCATTGGTGGATGATGCCAGTCATGATTTTGGCACTGATTGAGTCGGTAGCCAGCTTTGGTTGGTTCCTCTACTGGTTTGGTAAAACCGTACCGGGTGAGCCTTCAGAAACCGTGGCAACCGCTTCACCGGTACCTGTTGCGATGCAAGGGGTACTCATCATTCTGATTGTAATGTCCCTGTGCTCGAGCTTTATCGCCGCCTGGTGGCTTGGATAACGGAGTTGATAATGACCGGAACGCTTATTGTAAACAATCTGGCGGGGCTGCTAATCATCAGCTCACTGCTTGTCATCGGCGCCAGGCAGCCGAAAAACTCTGCTCTGTTTTATGCTCTGCAGTCGCTGATACTGGTGCTCATTTTTATCGCCCTGGCTTATACCATGCATGCCGAGGAACTGTTCCTCTGGTCGGGAACGGCCTTTGTAACCAAAGTTCTGCTGGTGCCCTACATTATGTACAAAGCACTGGGCAAACTTCAGGATACTAACGCCGATACCCCGGTAATTGGCATGGGACTGCTGATACTGATTGCTGCCATCATCATTGTCTTAAGTTATCTGGTGGTGGACTCAGTGAAACTGCCGATGGTTGAAGATCTGAAACCGGCGCTGAGTGTCTCTCTCAGCCACTTCTTTCTTGGTCTGCTGTGCATTGTTAGCCAGCGCAATATCCTCAAACAGATTTTTGGCTACTGCCTGATGGAGAACGGTGCTCATCTGACACTGGCACTAATGGCATATAAAGCGCCGGAACTGGTAGAGATTGGTGTGGCAACCGATGCCATTTTCGCCGTAATCATTATGTCCGTGATGGCGCGTAAGATATACCGCACGCTGAAAACCCTGGACGTACGTCAACTTACTGCGTTGAAGGGGTAATCAAGATGACCAATATACAATGGATTTATGCACTGTTACTGGTGCCGCTGATTATCTCCCTGCTCTGCTTCGCCTCTCGCGGATTAAGAGGCGCATCCCGTCAGGCAACCACGCTGCTCCATCTGACAGGAATTATCCTTACCTGTCTGTTATCTCTGATGGTAGTAAGCAGTGTGATAACCAGTGGCACATTGCTGGCCATGCATCAGTGGATCTATATCGACAGTTTAGGAGCCCTGTTTATTGCCATTATCGGGATTATCGGTTTGCTTACCGGATTGTACTCTATGGGATATATGGGACACGAAGTAGATCACGGAGAAGTCACGGTACCAACACTGTGTAACTACTACGGTTTTTTCCATCTGTTCCTATTCACTATGCTGGTAGCGGTAACGGCTAATAACATCATTATGATGTGGGTAGCCATTGAAGCAACCACCCTGAGCTCCGCATTCTTAGTGGGGCTATATGGACAACGTTCTTCATTAGAAGCGGCCTGGAAATACATCATCATTTGTACTGTCGGGGTAGCCTTTGGCTTGTACGGTACCGTGCTGGTTTATGCTAATGCGGCCAGCGTGTTGAGCGATCCGGGCAGCGCTATATTCTGGACAGTTCTCCACGATAACGCGGAGTTACTGGACCCAACCCTGATGCATCTGGCATTTGCCTTTGTACTGATTGGATTTGGTACTAAGTCTGGCTTATTCCCTATGCACGCCTGGCTACCGGATGCCCATAGTGAAGCCCCCAGCCCAACCAGCGCCATGTTGTCTGCCGTACTGCTTAATTGCGCCATGCTGATTGTTATCCGCTATTACATTATCGTCAGCAAAGCCATCGGCCCGGCCTTCCCACAAACTCTGATGCTGGTATTTGGCCTGCTGTCCGTTGCTGTTGCAGCCCTGTTTATTATCGTCCAACGCGATATGAAGCGACTACTGGCTTATTCCAGCGTAGAAAACATGGGACTGATCGCTCTGGCAATGGGTATCGGCGGCCCATTGGGTATCCTCGCGGCTCTGTTGCACACTATCAATCACAGTCTGGCAAAAACGCTGCTGTTCTGCTGCTCCGGTAACGTCCTGCTGAAATATGGCACCCGGGATATGGACGCAGTTAAAGGCATCATGAAAGTAGCTCCGGTCACCGCAATTCTGTTTGCCGGAGGTGCACTGGCTCTCGGTGGTATGCCGCCATTCAACGTATTCATCAGCGAATTTATGCTGGTCACTGCCGGTATTCAGAGTGGAAAAATCGCTGTGATTATCATCACGCTGTTGCTGCTAACCATTGTTCTTGCCGGATTGGTGAGAATGGTGGCAGGTACCGTTTTAGGCCCTGGGCCTGAGGCGGTGGCAAAAGGTGAGCTTGGCAGCCTGACAACCCTACCCATTGCAGTGCTGATGGTGCTAATGCTGGTCATGGGCCTGCATATCCCTCAACCGGTTTTACAGTTGCTGTACAACGCCACCAGCATCGTGCTGGATAATGGCGGTGCGCCGTTAAGTGACTACCTGACGTTGCCGTGGCAAAGCGTTCAATCTGCCGTCACGCACGGTCAATAGCAAGGATCGACAGGAGAAGAAAAGTGAATATATCCAATGAAACCAAAGTCGGTCATGGCTATGTCGAAGGTTTAAGACAAAAATTTCCTTCAGCAATCATTGATGAAAGCTGGCAAACGGAAAATCAGGTTACCGTAACGATAAAAATCAACATGCTACCGGAAGTGGTGGAGTGGCTGTACTACGTACAGGGCGGTTGGATATCGGTGCTGTTTGGTAACGATGAACGCCCACTTAACGGACACTATGCCGTATATTACGTGCTCTCAATGGAAGCTACGGTCAAAAGCTTTGTCACGGTTAAAGTGTTGGTGGACGATCGCACATTGGAGTTCCCTTCGGTAACTCCCCGGGTTCCGGCCTGTGTATGGGGGGAACGGGAAGTTCGCGACATGTACGGTCTCCGCCCTGTGGGTTTACCTGATGAACGTCGTTTAGTGCTGCCTGATGACTGGCCGGACGATATCTATCCGTTACGCAAAGATGCAATGGACTATCGCGAACGCCCGGATCCAACCACTAAAACCGAAACCTACCAGTTTGTAAACGAGGCGGGAGAAAGCCGGGTAGTACCCATTGGCCCATTACATATTACCTCCGATGAACCGGGCCATTTCCGTCTGTTTGTTGATGGTGAAGACATCGTGGATGCGGATTATCGCCTGTTCTATGTTCACCGCGGCATGGAAAAACTGGCAGAAACCCGCATGGGTTATGACGAAGTTACATTTCTCGCCGACCGGGTATGTGGTATCTGCGGCTTTACCCATAGCGTCGCCTATGCCAATTCGGTAGAAAATGCGCTGGGTATCCGGGTACCAGAACGGGCTCAAATGATCCGTACCATTTTACTGGAGGTGGAACGACTACATAGCCATCTGCTGAATATTGGACTCTCCTGTCACTTTGTCGGCTTCGACACGGGCTTTATGCAATTTTTCCGCGTGCGTGAGAAAGCCATGAAAATGGCAGAAATGTTAACCGGTGCCCGTAAAACTTACGGTCTTAACCTGATTGGCGGTGTCCGGCGAGATATTCTGAAAGAACAGCGTATCCAGACCATCAAAATGCTACAGGAGATGCGCGCTGAAGTGACCCGTCTGGTAGAGATTCTGCTGGAAACGCCAAATATGCATCAGCGTACCAGCGGAGTGGGTGTGCTGGATCGTAAAGTCGCCCGTGATTACAGTCCGGTTGGCCCGGTGGTTCGTGCCAGCGGTTATCATCGTGACGTGCGTAAAGTTCATCCTTTCACTGCCTACGCCTCTATTCCTTTTGATATGCATGTGATGGAAGGTTGCGACGTTAATTCGCGGGTCATGATCCGTATTCAGGAGTTTTTTGAATCGATTGGCATTATTGAGTACGCACTGGATAATCTGCCGGCAGGTCCATTGTTGGTAGAAGGCTTTAGCTATAAGCCGCATAACTTTGCTCTGGGTATTACCGAAGCACCACGCGGTGAAGATATTCACTGGAGCATGCTGGGTGATAATCAAAAACTTTATCGCTGGCGCTGTCGTGCCGCAACCTATGCTAACTGGCCACCGCTACGTTATATGCTGCGGGGAAATACCGTATCCGATGCACCATTGATTATCGGCAGCCTTGACCCCTGCTACTCCTGCACCGATCGGGTCACCGTGGTTGATGTGCGCAAGCGCAAAGCTCAAACCGTTGCTTATAAAGAGATTGAACGGTATGGCATTGAGCGCAAGAACTCGCCGCTGAAATAACGGAGGATAACCCAGTATGTTTAAGTTATTAAAAACCATACTTAACGTCGGCGATACTACGGTTAAATATCCGTTTAAGCCCTACGAAGTTTGCCCTGACTTTCGCGGCAAGCCGGAATATCACGCAGAGCAATGCATCGCCTGTGCTGCTTGCACTATGGCCTGCCCGGCAAACGCCCTGACCATGAGCACCGATACCGTTACCGGTGAACGTAAGTGGTTACTATTCCTTGGTCGCTGTATCTTCTGCGGACGCTGCGAAGAAGTTTGCCCGACTAAAGCAATTCGTCTGTCGGAAGATTTTGAACTGGCGGTTTTCAATAAGCAGGACCTGTTCCAGGAAGCCATATTTCAACTGACCGATTGCCAGGTCTGCCATCAACCATTTGCTCCACGTAAATCTATCGATTACGCCATCTCTCTGTTGGTTCAGTCGGGTCTTTCCCCTGAAGAAGCGCAGACCATGCGCCCACTATTTGAAACCTGCCCGGACTGTAAACGAAAACATAACTCTATCAGCGCGCCGGGTGTGACCCTGGGGCAGCATCTGAATCAGGAGGCGGCTAAATGAATATCAGTGTTCCGGACGCAGTTAACGGTATCTCAACGCCAATCACCGTCGATGAGCAAGTGGCAAAACTGAAGAAAGCATTATTAAAGGACATTCAGCGTTCCGCCTACGTTTACCGTGTCGACTGCGGTGGCTGTAATGGCTGCGAAATTGAGATCTTTGGTACTATCACTCCGGTATTCGACACCGAGAGATTTGGCATTAAAGTGGTCTCTTCGCCCCGTCATGCGGACATTTTGTTGTTTACCGGTGCCGTTACCAGAGCCATGAGAACCCCAGCTATCCGTGCCTATGAATCGGCCCCTGACCCTAAAATTTGTATCTCTTACGGTGCTTGTGGATGCGGTGGGGGTATTTTCCACGACCTCTATTGTGTGTGGGGTGGCAGTGACCAGATTGTCCCCATTGATGTATATATTCCCGGCTGTCCTCCGACGCCTGCCGCCACTATCTATGGTTTTGCCATGGCATTAGGGCTGTTGGATCAAAAACTCAAACTGCCCGACCATACGGAAACCGCTGGTGAGCAATCACTACTGCGCTTCCCTTCGCTGCCGCCTGAGCTAAGAGTCGAGTTGGAACGAGAAGCACGCCGCATGGCGGGTTATCGTCAAGGTGATGACATTGCCCAAACCTTTATGCAGTTACTCACTCAGGATAGCCCTCAGCCCGTTGATGAGCGCATCCACCATTATCTCAAACAGCATGACGACCCGCGTTTAACCGAAATCGTCACTAATTTGCAAAATATCTGTACGCCGTTAATCAATGGGAAATAGCGTAATGAATGAAGATAAAGTGGTGTTCTACTCTCTCAATCAAAAATTCCTCGATAGTGATGAGGATATGCCAGAACAGGCTCAGCAAGTTATGTATTACTCGCTGGCCATTGGTCATCATGTTGGTGTAATTGATTGCCTGAAAACCCTGATGGAGTGCCCAACAGAGGAATACCGCCGCTGGATTGCTCAATTACCCGAAGGTAGTGAGGCTCGTCGTAAAATGGAAGGGCTAATCAAATTCGGCGAAATCACTATTGATTGTACCCACACCCAACTTCTGGCAAAAGCCTGGTCGCGGGTCACTCAGCAACTGACAGAAGAGCAACACCTCTGGACCAATACTCTGATGAAGGCATTGCACGACATCGAACGAGAGCCCGCTATCTATCTCATGGTCAGGAGGAGAAATTGATGTCACAGCAAGCCGCTCATAACAATGTGGTGCTTACCGTCGGCAATAACATGATGGGAGATGACGGCGCAGGCCCACTGCTTTATGACATGATGAATGAAGTACCTATTTCCGGCTGGCTGGCAATTGATGGTGGTTCTGCGCCAGAGAACTCTGCTCATCAGGTTCGGGAACTCAAACCTGATACGTTGATCATCGTTGATGCGGCAGATATGGAGCTGGATGCCGGAGAGATTCGCATTATTGATGCGGAGATGATCGCAGAAATGTTCATTATGAGTACTCATAACTTACCGTTGAGCTTTCTGATTGACCAACTAAAAGAAGATATTCCAAGCGTCATTTTTATTGGTATTCAGCCCTCTATCGTCTCATTCGCCTTTCCTATGGCGGATGAAGTTAAGGTGGCAGTAAAAGAGATATATCGCAGTTTGATCACCGGGCAATACGAGCAACAGTTCATAACGCTCTAAATATATATTCAGGCATATTCACAAATTGATAACCATCAAATAGACAAGTTTGCTGAATCATACTGAATATTGCGGCACATCAAGATTGCCATTGTTTATCTGGTGTATCACTGCTTGGGGCAGGCTATTTTTTGCCAGGGAATTATTCACTCTGCAAATAGTTATCACGCCCGGTTTATCGACATATTTGCCGAAATATCTGTCGATACAATGGCCTTATGGCACTCAGCACAAATTCACTTTGTTGTATTAGTTATTAGAATTCAACAAATTATAAAATAAGAAAAACTGGCATAAACCCTGCTTAGTTAATGGTGAGCATACTTAACGCAGGGCATACCAACGTTTAAACACGATTTACTACTGGCGGGTTGCCGTCGGAAGTGAGTAATGGAGATACATTTATGAACCGGTTCGTTATCGCCGATCCGAAAAACTGCATTGGATGCCGCACTTGTGAAGTTGCCTGCGCGGTAGTTCATAGCACTGATAACGATGTGGCTAATATGTCGGTTAAAAGCTTTGCCCCTCGTATCAAGGTTGTCAGAGGGCAAACCGTAAGTACCGCCATTCTTTGTCGTCATTGTGAAGATGCCCCCTGCGCAGAAGTATGCCCTAACGGCGCAATTGTCAGACGCAACGACAGCATTCAGGTTATTCAGGAAAAATGTATTGGTTGTAAAACCTGTGCTATCGCCTGCCCTTATGGTGCCATGAGCATTGTGACGAAAAGCATCACTGTTCCGGGAGTTGTAACCAGCCAGCGACAAAAAACTGAAGCGCTGAAATGCGACCTCTGTGAAGGAATTGCTGAAAGTCCTACCTGCGTCAGAGTTTGCCCAACCAATGCATTACGTCTGGTCACACCGGAATCGCTTGATGCCATGATGAAGCAGAAACAGGAACGGGCTGCGCTGGATGAAGCCATAGAAATTCATTTTTAGTCATCAGGTATATCGACTGGCTTGAGGAGTTAAACGAGCATGAAAAAAGTTATTACCGTCTGCCCGTATTGTGCATCGGGCTGTAAAATCAACCTGTTGGTTGATGGCGGAAAAGTCGTTGGAGCCGAAGGGGCCAACGGTGTGACCAATCAGGGTGAGCTTTGCTTAAAAGGCTACTATGGTTGGGATTTCCTGAATGATACCAAAATTCTGACTCCCCGCCTGACCAAGCCGATGATTCGTCGTCAGCGCGGCGGTGAGCTCGAAGCCGTATCCTGGGACGAGGCAATCGAGTTTGCCAGCTCCCGTATGAAAAAGATCATTGAAGAGCACGGTCCGGATGCTGTTATGACTTCTGGTTCATCTCGTGGCCCCGGCAACGAAGTGAACTACATTATGCAGAAGTTTGCCCGTGCCGCCATTGGCACCAACAACGTGGATTGCTGCGCACGCGTTTGACATGGCCCTTCGGTTGCAGGTCTGCACCGCTCAGTGGGTAATGGCGCGATGAGTAACTCCATCGTTGAAATGGAAGACACTAAATGTCTGTTTATCTTCGGCTATAACGCCGCAGATTCTCACCCTATTGTTGCCCGCCGTATTTTAAAGGCCAAGGCAAAGGGTGCCAAAGTGATTGTTTGCGATCCACGTTATATCGAAACGGCACGTATTGCCGATATGTATCTACCATTGAAAAACGGCAGTAACGTCGCGTTGCTGAATGCTTTTGCTAACGTGTTGATCAGCGAAAATCTGTATAACAAAGAGTTTGTTGAAAATCATACTGAAGGGTTTGAGGAATACTGCAAGAACGTTGAAAAATATACTCCTGAGTATGTTGAAAGCATCACTGGATTATCGGCTAAGCAGATCCGTGAAACTATCCGCATGTATGCTGCAGCACCATCGGCAACTATTCTGTGGGGTATGGGAGTTACTCAGTGGGGGCAAGGGGTTGATACCGTTCGCTGTTTAACCAGTCTGGCATTACTGACGGGTAATATCGGTCGTCCTAATGTAGGTGTTGCACCAGTACGCGGCCAGAACAACGTTCAGGGCGCCTGCGATATGGGAGCACTGATTGATACTCTGCCGGGTTATCAGTATGTCAACGATCCTGCTGCTCGTGAGAAATTTGCTAAAGCCTGGGGCGTTGAGTCGATTCCGGAGAAAAAAGGTTATCCGCTCAGTGAACTGCCACATAATGCGATTTCCGGTAAGGTAAAAGCGTTCTATGTGATGGGCGAAGACCCAATGCAAACCGAGCCGGACCTGTCGGTAGTGCGTCAGGGTTTTGAAGCGCTCGAACTGGTTATCGTTCAGGATATTTTTATGACCCAGACGGCGGCTATGGCTGACGTTATCTTCCCTGCCACCTCATGGGGTGAGCATGAAGGGGTTTATACCAGTGCAGACCGTGGATTCCAGCGGTTCTACAAAGCCGTTGAACCTAAGGGCGATGTTAAAACTGACTGGGAAATTATCTGCCTGATGTCCACGGCTCTTAACTATCCGATGAAGTACAACAACACCAAAGAGATTTGGGATGAACTGCGCGAGCTGTGTCCTAATTACTATGGTGCGACTTACGAGAAGATGGAAGGTTTAGGCTATGTACAGTGGCCATGCCCAACGTTGGATCATCCGGGAACCCAGTATCTGTTTGCCGGTAGTAAATTTAACCGTCCGAATGGAAAAGGTGAACTGTATGCCACCGACTGGCGGCCACCGATGGAGCTCACCGATGAAGAGTATCCGTTAGCACTGGCAACGGTGCGGGAAGTCGGTCACTATTCCTGTCGTTCAATGACTGGTAACTGTGCCGCACTGCAAACTCTGGCAGATGAACCTGGTTATGTTCAAATCAATACGCAAAATGCTGCAGAACTGGGCATTCGCGATCAACAATTGGTTTGGATCTCTTCTCGTAGGGGTAAAGTCATTAGTCGTGCTGCTGTTAGCGATCGTACCAATAAAGGCGCGGTGTATATGACCTACCAGTGGTGGATTGGTGCCTGTAACAAGCTGACGCTGGATGAGCTGGACCCTATCTCCAGAACGCCAGAATTCAAGCACTGTGCGGTTAAGCTTGAGGCAATTCCCGATCAAAATTGGGCTGAAAGCTATGTGCAGAAAGAGTACACTGCGTTGAAGAGTCGGTTACGTCAGGCGGCAGAAGTCTAGCGATTAGTGTTTGTTTTGATTAAAGAAAAGGGCTGAGGTGTTGGCCCTTTTTCTTTAAGCTTTATTAATAAACACTTCTATTTTGATTTCCGTGAATATTTCGCCCGTAATAGCTATGTGCCAATATTAATACCGTGCCCGGTCGGAAGGGTCATATACTTAGCGCTAGTGCGCGTTGGGCCTAGCCGGGTTAGGGGCGCTTCGTTGGCTTACGCCAAGTCGACCCCAACACCCGTCTCTCCCAACGATTAACTTTTAGGTATTACTATCATTCTATAGATAAATTTTTCAGATCTTTTCTTTATATTCTGAACATCACTATCTAGTCATTATCCTGAATATCCTTTACTGAAATACCCAGGCGCTGCATGCGGGATAGCAGAGTGGTGCGCTTAAGTCCCAGTTTTTCTGCTGCTCCTCTCGGGCCAGCAACAATGCCGTTGGTTTCTTTCAGTATCCGGATAATTTCCTGACGTTCAGTTTCATCATCATCGGCCAGTTTTACCGGTTTGGTTTTCATCAGCTTAGCCATAACTTTTACCGGCTGAGGATGGCTGTCCATAGGTGAAAGATGATGCTGTAATTCATGCGGTTGAAGAGTCAGCGTGGTGCCTTTGGTCAGTATCACCGCCCTTTCAATGACGTTTTCCAGCTCACGCACATTTCCCGGCCAGGGTAGCTTCTTAAGCAAGTTGATAGTTTCTGTTGGCACACTCTCAATATGTCTGTTCATGCGACGGGCAATCTTTTTGGTAAAAAACTTAACCAGCAGAGGAATATCTTCCGGACGACCGCGTAGCGGCGGAATCACAATAGGAAACACATTCAGACGATAATAAAGATCGCTGCGGTACTGCTTATCAATGACCATCTGATGCAAATTACAATTAGTTGCGGCAATCAGTCTGACATCAACGGGAATAATTTTATTGCTTCCCAGACGTTCAATTTCTCTTTCCTGAATAACCCGCAGCAACTTAGATTGTAATTCCAGCGGGATATCGCCCACTTCATCAAGAAACAATGAGCTACGGTTAGCCTGTTCAAAACGGCCAATACGTTGGGCCGTTGCTCCGGTAAATGCCCCTTTCTCATGACCAAACAGATCGCTCTCCAGTAAACCTGAAGGGATTGCAGCACAGTTAACTTTAATCATTGTACGGGTGCTGCGCTGGCTCATTTTATGGATTGCTCTGGCTATCAATTCCTTCCCGGTTCCGGTTTCTCCCAGTATCAGAACCGTACAATCACTTTCTGCCACCATAGCAACTTGTTCAAGCACTGATGACATGGCCTCGCTTTGACCAACTATCTCATCAAAATTTTCAAAGTTTTTGATCTCTTCAGTGAGGTATTGGTTCTCATACAGCAGATTGTCTTTCAGGCGAGAGATCTCTTCATAGGCCAGAGCATTATCAATGGCTATCGAGATTCTGGCTGCAATATGCTGAAGCAGATGAATATTTTTGCTGGAAAACACGCTGTCATCAATGCTGCCTAAACACAGAACACCCAGCACTTTTTCATTAAATATCAGCGGTAAGAGACAAAAAACCGGCAAGGTAGTTTTGAGCATTGAGCCAATATAATCGTCATTATTGTCCCGCCGGTTAAACTTACAGCCATATATCAGACGGGCCTGCGGGTCGTTAAATACCAACGATAGTGTTGAGCTATTTAATGAAAGACTTTCCTGAGTACGTTGTACTTTTTGGCTGGATTTAAAGTGGGTGGTATAGCGGCTCAAACATTGATTAGTATTATCCGGCAGGTCAAGGCTGATATAGCTGATATTAAAGAAGTGATGTATTTCATCGGAGAGTTCACAAGAGAGTTCATTAAGGTCTCTTTTGGCAATCACAGTATTGGTAACATCAACCAAAATGCGAAAGTTCTCCAACTCCTGTCGGAGTGCATCTTCCTCATCAAGACCGGTTGATTGCTCTATCTGTAACAATGCCATAGTCCTATCGCCATTAAAGCCAGAAAATAAATTACTCAGGCAGACTATATTGGTGCAGGTGCGATGTCAGTGAATTCGCTATCTTCTGCATTGAGTATCAGGGACGAGTTCTGAACTTACTGTAATAGCTAATAGTTTACGCCATTAACCTTATTGTTTGTATGACTTTTGCCAACTAGATTACTAAAAATGAACGTGGATCAAATTTAGGCTGTAATAACGACAGATAGCTTTGATGAATTATGCGAGATGCATGCACATTATGTATTTAATCATCTGATATGGTTATAATTTATCACAAAATTTATCTCCGATATCTTATTACACCACCAGTTTACCAACGCTTTTGCTAATACCAATATTAACCAAGGTACCTGCTGTAAAGTCAATACGATCGTTTTCAATTCCATCTGAAAAAATCACACCATTATCAGCCATATTAGACTGAAGGCTTAATGGATGAGCGCTATCCACTTTACCAAAAATTAAATTGGTTCCTGTCGTTTTACTGGGAAAAGGTTCCCTGACAGAAAAATAGAGAAAATCACTGTCCCAGCTAAATCCCTGAGTCAGTTTAGATGAAACCTCTACTCCGGCAATACCTGCCGCGCCCGCCAAAATACTTTTAAACCATCCGGTAGAACCAAGACCGGTGCTGATAATCACCCCGCTGCTACTTTGTCGTTCACGCTGATTACCGGATACAATTTCATAGCGAGCGGAGCTATGGCTGGCAGGACCAATAAATAGATCGTTAACCGCCAGCAGCGATTGGCCACGATTAGTCGTGGCCTCTGCCATTTTGATTAATTTAATTGTTGAGCGATTTAATAGAAGGGATTTCAAAACTCCGGTTAAATCGCTGACCTTAAAAGGTAACAATATGCCATCATAAGCAGCAGGAATAGGATTAATTCCAATTACCGGCTGGCCAGACAAATATTTCAGGGTATTAGCAACCAGACCGTCCTGCCCCAATACCACTACAATATCATCATCAGAAAACTGATAAGTAGGCAAGAAACGCCGGTCCAATACTTGCAGCCGGCCTGTTAACCTGAGTTTTTCTACTATAGAGTCATACGCCTGCATAAACAGGCGATGTTCCTCTTGGTAGTAGTCAAATGACTCTCCCAAATGTTTCAGGTAGAATTCGGCTTGCCCCTTGGTGCCATAGCGCTGGATAAGCTCCTGTAAGCGCGTAGGCCGGGTTACTAATATTAATTTGCGATCAGTAATCATGATGCCTCCTGACGAATCAGTGAATTAAGCAGTTCTGGACTAATATTCAGATTGCCAACCTTATTCTCTCCCTGAGTCAAATTTTCAAATACCTGAGCTATTAGCTGTTCAGGGCGCATACTGCTCATTGCCAGAGCTTTAAGAATTTCAGGGCCAACAGACTCGTACACTTTCATTCGTTTCTCAATACCGTATGCGGCTACGTCTGCCAACGCTCGTTCGTTTTCTGAGGTAAGCTGAACCAGTGCCTGTCGCTGTTGCTCTTCAGCAATTTCAGCCTTAATTTTTTCCTCATTCAGCACATATTTTTTCTGTAGTACCATCCTCTGAGCTTCAATCTTCGTTTCCTCAATTTCTTGCTTCTTACGTTGAATTGCCACCTCCGTAGCCAGTTCTTTCTCTTTTACCGCCTTCTCTTGCTCGATACTGGATAAACGGCGGATATAAATTGCATCGTCAGACTCTTTCAGTAACTGTTCACGCACCTCTGCTTCCAGCGCTTTGGCCGTTTCCGGAGATGGTGAAATCGCTGTAATCGCTACATCCAGAACACTAACCCCCAAGGCTTCTAATACTTCAGATGAAGCCAACTGAGTTTTCAGGTATTGAATCAGTTCCGGAGCAAATACCAGCGCTTCTCTCAGGGGCTGCTGCTGTAATCTGTCACGAACCGCAACCTGCACGCTGCGCTGTACTCTGTCATCCAATTTTTGAGGATCGTCAGAAACGTAACGTCCACTGCTTTTAATCGTGAAGTTCAACATTTTTGCTGCCTGTTCCGGAGTAGAAATACAATAAGTCACTTGCCCCTGAATAGTAACCTGCTGAAAATCTGAGGTTTGTAGTAAGAAGACGAATGGCAGCTCTTTACTTGAAACCGGTACTGCTGCGAGTGTTGAAGTAAAAGATGAATAGTAAAAACTCATCCCTATCCCCTGCCTGACAACCTGACCCTTTTGAAATTGAATCAGGTGAGTTGATGAGTCAGCTTTAATAAAATTTAATCCAAACATAAATACCTCCAATTAATGTCTCTATGACATTAATATAATTGTCTCAGAGACATTAATAGTCAAGCTATTATGTGATTAAAATAAGAACTTAAACATATCAATTTGTAATATAAGAGTTTATTCCTATATTCTGAGTTACTGCTTGTTGAAACATACAGACTCTGATAATTTTGTCTTAAAGACATTTAAATCACAGAAACCATGCAATCAGAACAAGAGTTCCTCAAACATTACGACTCCTCCAAATTTCCCTCACCCATAGTCACGGTTGATAGCGTACTGTTTACGCTAAAAGATGAAGCGTTGTGCGTACTATTAGTGAAACGCGCCAATCACCCTCAGCAAGGGTATTGGGGATTACCCGGTGGGTTTATTGATATGTTGCGTGATGAAACTATCTACCAAACGGCTATACGGAAGATCGTTGAGAAAACTGGGGTTACCCCCGCTTATCTGGAGCAGCTTGAGACATTCTCCGGAGCAGAACGCGACCCAAGAGGCTGGAGTCTGACAACTGCCTATTTTGCACTTATTGCTTATCAAAACTGCCAAACTCAGATTGATGATGTATTAGATGCACAGTGGTGGCCAGTAAAACAGGTTCCATCGATAAAAGAGATCGCCTTCGATCATCAACATATTATTGAAAAGGCTATCTATCGCCTGGAACAGAAAACCTTGTATTCAATGTTGCCGGTTTACTGCCTGCCTGATGAATTCACATTATCGGAACTACAAACAGTAATCGAAACAATTCTGGACAAGCCGATTCAACGCAAAAGTCTGGTAAGGCGCTTTGATGCTTCAGGTATTTTTGAAGAAACCGGCAAGTTTGCAGCTACAGGATCACGACAGGCGAAGATCTATCGTAAAAAGGATAATGTAGATATTCAGAACTTTTCGCGTAACTTAGGTGCAGATTGACGATTTTCATAGTGAAAAAAACATTTGATATTTCACAATTTGCATAAAGTAAAAAACCTCAGTCTTTTGACTGAGGTTCTTCTTAATTAAAGCCTGGCTGTTTATGAATGACCGTGTCATTCACCCTTCGGGTCAACGCGTTGCGTTGCTCAAACCCGCTTCGCAGGTTTGTCCTACTCGCCATCGAGTAGAGAACTGCATTACCACCAAAGCAAAAAACCCCCAGCTTTCGCTGAGGGTTCTTCTTAATGAAAGCCTGGCAGTTCCCTACTCTCGCATGGGGAAGCCCCACACTACCATCGGCGCTACGGCGTTTCACTTCTGAGTTCGGCATGGGGTCAGGTGGGACCACCGCGCTATCGCCGCCAGGCATATTCTGTTTCATGAACCGTTGCATTCAATATCACTATCGCACACAACCATTCATTCCAATCCTGAACATTCGCTGAAATCTGACTTCTTTACTCTCTCAATCCCAAAACACCTTCGGTGTTGTAAGGTTAAGTCTCACGGTTCATTAGTATCGGTTAGCTCAACGTATCGCTACGCTTACACACCCGACCTATCAACGTCATAGTCTTTAACGTTCCTTCAGTGGACTTAAAGTCCAAGGGAAGACTCATCTCGAGGCAAGTTTCCCGCTTAGATGCTTTCAGCGGTTATCTTTTCCGCACGTAGCTACCGGGCAATGCCATTGGCATGACAACCCGAACACCAGTGGTGCGTTCACTCCGGTCCTCTCGTACTAGGAGCAACCCCTCTCAATCTTCCAGCGCCCACGGCAGATAGGGACCGAACTGTCTCACGACGTTCTAAACCCAGCTCGCGTACCACTTTAAACGGCGAACAGCCGTACCCTTGGGACCTACTTCAGCCCCAGGATGTGATGAGCCGACATCGAGGTGCCAAACACCGCCGTCGATATGAACTCTTGGGCGGTATCAGCCTGTTATCCCCGGAGTACCTTTTATCCGTTGAGCGATGGCCCTTCCATTCAGAACCACCGGATCACTATGACCTACTTTCGTACCTGCTCGAGCCGTCACTCTCGCAGTCAAGCTAGCTTATGCCATTGCACTAACCTCACGATGTCCGACCGTGATTAGCTAACCTTCGTGCTCCTCCGTTACTCTTTGGGAGGAGACCGCCCCAGTCAAACTACCCACCAGACACTGTCCTCAACCCGGATTACGGGCCAAAGTTAGAACATCAAACATTAAAGGGTGGTATTTCAAGGTTGGCTCCACGATGACTGGCGTCACCGCTTCAAAGCCTCCCACCTATCCTACACATCAAGGCTCAATGTTCAGTGTCAAGCTATAGTAAAGGTTCACGGGGTCTTTCCGTCTTGCCGCGGGTACACAGCATCTTCACTGCGAGTTCAATTTCACTGAGTCTCGGGTGGAGACAGCCTGGCCATCATTACGCCATTCGTGCAGGTCGGAACTTACCCGACAAGGAATTTCGCTACCTTAGGACCGTTATAGTTACGGCCGCCGTTTACTGGGGCTTCGATCAAGAGCTTCGCTTACGCTAACCCCATCAATTAACCTTCCAGCACCGGGCAGGCGTCACACCGTATACGTCCACTTTCGTGTTTGCACAGTGCTGTGTTTTTAATAAACAGTTGCAGCCAGCTGGTATCTTCGACTGGCTTCAGCTCCATCCGCAGGGGACTTCACCTAATGCCAGCGTGCCTTCTCCCGAAGTTACGGCACCATTTTGCCTAGTTCCTTCACCCGAGTTCTCTCAAGCGCCTGAGTATTCTCTACCTGACCACCTGTGTCGGTTTGGGGTACGATTTAATGTTACCTGGAGCTTAGAGGCTTTTCCTGGAAGCAGGGCATCAACTACTTCACCACCGTAGTGGCTCGTCATCACGCCTCAGTGTTAACAGCCAACCGGATTTACCTGGTCAACCCACCTACACGCTTAAACCGGGACAACCGTCGCCCGGATAGCCTAGCCTTCTTCGTCCCCCCTTCGCAGTAACACCAAGTACAGGAATATTAACCTGTTTCCCATCGACTACGCCTTTCGGCCTCGCCTTAGGGGTCGACTCACCCTGCCCCGATTAACGTTGGACAGGAACCCTTGGTCTTCCGGCGAGCGGGCTTTTCACCCGCTTTATCGTTACTTATGTCAGCATTCGCACTTCTGATACCTCCAGCAGACCTCACAGTCCACCTTCGCAGGCTTACAGAACGCTCCCCTACCCAACAATACTTTCGTATCGCTGCCGCAGCTTCGGTGCATGGTTTAGCCCCGTTACATCTTCCGCGCAGGCCGACTCGACCAGTGAGCTATTACGCTTTCTTTAAATGATGGCTGCTTCTAAGCCAACATCCTGGCTGTCTGTGCCTTCCCACATCGTTTCCCACTTAACCATGACTTTGGGACCTTAGCTGGCGGTCTGGGTTGTTTCCCTCTTCACGACGGACGTTAGCACCCGCCGTGTGTCTCCCGTGATAACATTCTTCGGTATTCGGAGTTTGCATCGAGTTGGTAAGCCGGGATGGCCCCCTAGTCGAAACAGTGCTCTACCCCCGAAGATGAGTTCACGAGGCGCTACCTAAATAGCTTTCGGGGAGAACCAGCTATCTCCCGGTTTGATTGGCCTTTCACCCCCAGCCACAGGTCATCCGCTAATTTTTCAACATTAGTCGGTTCGGTCCTCCAGTTAGTGTTACCCAACCTTCAACCTGCCCATGGCTAGATCACCGGGTTTCGGGTCTATACCTTGCAACTATACGCCCAGTTAAGACTCGGTTTCCCTACGGCTCCCCTATTCGGTTAACCTTGCTACAAAATATAAGTCGCTGACCCATTATACAAAAGGTACGCAGTCACACCCATAAAGAGTGCTCCCACTGCTTGTACGTACACGGTTTCAGGTTCTGTTTCACTCCCCTCGCCGGGGTTCTTTTCGCCTTTCCCTCACGGTACTGGTTCACTATCGGTCAGTCAGGAGTATTTAGCCTTGGAGGATGGTCCCCCCATATTCAGACAGGATGTCACGTGTCCCGCCTTACTCATCGAACTCACAATCTGTGCATTTTGGTGTACGGGACTATCACCCTGTACCGTGCGACTTTCCAGACGCTTCCACTAACACACAAACTGATTCAGGTTCTGGGCTCCTCCCCGTTCGCTCGCCGCTACTGGGGGAATCTCGGTTGATTTCTTTTCCTCGGGGTACTTAGATGTTTCAGTTCCCCCGGTTCGCCTCATACGACTATGTATTCATCGTATGATAGTGCAACGAATTGCACTGGGTTTCCCCATTCGGGTATCGCCGGTTATTACGGTTCATATCACCTTACCGACGCTTATCGCAGATTAGCACGCCCTTCATCGCCTCTGACTGCCTAGGCATCCACCGTGTACGCTTAGTCACTTAACCTCACAACCCGAAGGTGTCTCGAAAGACAACATTCTAAAGTCGTAAACAATTGAGAGACTCGCTCAGTCCAATTAGTGTCAGTGTATTACTCACTATTGGCTGAGGATTCAAATTTCAGCTTGTTCCGGATTGTTAAAGAGCATAATACTTCACAGCATACTGTTGCCAATATACTCTGAAGTATTGATTTACAGGACTAAATGGTGGAGCTAAGCGGGATCGAACCGCTGACCTCCTGCGTGCAAGGCAGGCGCTCTCCCAGCTGAGCTATAGCCCCATATAGTCACGTACAGATACCTTAATAACTCATCAGTTGATGAGTCAGCCAATTTATTTCCAGGCAAGGCGGAGTCATACGACGTTTGCATCGGCAAACGAGTGTGACGACAACGCAGCATGGGAAGAAATTGGTAGGCCTGAGTGGACTTGAACCACCGACCTCACCCTTATCAGGGGTGCGCTCTAACCACCTGAGCTACAAGCCTATAAAGGTATTTCTGCTCGTTATTCTTCATCAGACAATCTGTGTGGACACTGCACTCAATCAGTATCTTTCAGGTAAGGAGGTGATCCAACCGCAGGTTCCCCTACGGTTACCTTGTTACGACTTCACCCCAGTCATGAATCACAAAGTGGTAAGCGCCCTCCCGAAGGTTAAGCTACCTACTTCTTTTGCAACCCACTCCCATGGTGTGACGGGCGGTGTGTACAAGGCCCGGGAACGTATTCACCGTAGCATTCTGATCTACGATTACTAGCGATTCCGACTTCATGGAGTCGAGTTGCAGACTCCAATCCGGACTACGACGTACTTTATGAGGTCCGCATGCTCTCGCGAGGTAGCTTCTCTTTGTATACGCCATTGTAGCACGTGTGTAGCCCTACTCGTAAGGGCCATGATGACTTGACGTCATCCCCACCTTCCTCCGGTTTATCACCGGCAGTCTCCTTTGAGTTCCCACCATTACGCGCTGGCAACAAAGGATAGGGGTTGCGCTCGTTGCGGGACTTAACCCAACATTTCACAACACGAGCTGACGACAGCCATGCAGCACCTGTCTCAGAGTTCCCGAAGGCACATTCGCATCTCTGCAAACTTCTCTGGATGTCAAGAGTAGGTAAGGTTCTTCGCGTTGCATCGAATTAAACCACATGCTCCACCGCTTGTGCGGGCCCCCGTCAATTCATTTGAGTTTTAACCTTGCGGCCGTACTCCCCAGGCGGTCGACTTAACGCGTTAGCTCCGGAAGCCACTCCTCAAGGGAACAACCTCCAAGTCGACATCGTTTACAGCGTGGACTACCAGGGTATCTAATCCTGTTTGCTCCCCACGCTTTCGCACCTGAGCGTCAGTCTTTGTCCAGGGGGCCGCCTTCGCCACCGGTATTCCTCCACATCTCTACGCATTTCACCGCTACACATGGAATTCTACCCCCCTCTACAAGACTCTAGCCTGCCAGTTTCGGATGCAGTTCCCAGGTTAAGCCCGGGGATTTCACATCCGACTTGGCAGACCGCCTGCGTGCGCTTTACGCCCAGTAATTCCGATTAACGCTTGCACCCTCCGTATTACCGCGGCTGCTGGCACGGAGTTAGCCGGTGCTTCTTCTGTGGGTAACGTCAATACATGAAGCTATTAACTTCACATCCTTCCTCCCCACTGAAAGTGCTTTACAACCCTAAGGCCTTCTTCACACACGCGGCATGGCTGCATCAGGGTTTCCCCCATTGTGCAATATTCCCCACTGCTGCCTCCCGTAGGAGTCTGGGCCGTGTCTCAGTCCCAGTGTGGCTGGTCATCCTCTCAGACCAGCTAGGGATCGTCGCCTAGGTGAGCCATTACCTCACCTACAAGCTAATCCCACCTGGGCACATCCGATGGTGTGAGGCCCGAAGGTCCCCCACTTTGGTCCGAAGACATTATGCGGTATTAGCTACCGTTTCCAGTAGTTATCCCCCTCCATCGGGCAGTTTCCCAGGCATTACTCACCCGTCCGCCACTCGTCACCCGGGGAGCAAGCTCCCCTGTGCTACCGTTCGACTTGCATGTGTTAGGCCTGCCGCCAGCGTTCAATCTGAGCCATGATCAAACTCTTCAATTAACAGCTTGATGCTCAAAGATTACTTTCAATAATTCAAATGAATTACTGTCTGGTCACTCTTTAAGACTTGGTATTTTTTGTGTCGTTACACCGAAGTGCAATGACGTGAGATACCGTCTTGTGAGTGCCCACACAGATTGTCTGATAAATTGTTAAAGAGCATGGCCGACAGAAAGCTGCGCTTCCCGCGGCACGGGCTGCGTATATTACGCGAATCCGTTTCAGAGTCAATGAGTTCATTCACTCTATTTTGTTTCTCATTTAAGAGAATTTCGAATTGGGATTTGTGAGTTCGCTCACATCCGTTCGATGGAGGCGCATTATAGGCATCGGATCTTTTTGCACAAGGCTTTTTTGATAAATGGTTTGCACCAGTACGGTCAGACCAGGAAGTATGTGGCGACGCATGTCGAATGCGGAAATCGAGGGCAAAGACGATGATAGCAACGAAAAGCGGTAAAAAGTGGCACGTGCTGGGAGAGGTAAAAGATAAGGATGTCGCGCTGGTGGCCTGTAAGCACTACGACAAGAGCAAACGGTTATGGGTTTATGAGCTCAAACCGAAATCAGAAGTACAGTAACAACACACAGGTCATCTTCGGATGGCCTTTTTCATTTTAGCCCATCTGAGAGCTGGTATGCCTGACATCCGGAGATAAGCGCCGGGGGCTAATTCTTTTCACTTAAACACGGACACTCCAGCGGGGTGCGAGATATGCGTATGCCAGAAAAAAACATAGGGTTCTGGGCGGAAGTTTGGAACTGGATCAACACCAATACCCCGGTCATTTCTGGCGCGTTAATGGCTTTTCTCGTTGCAGTAGCCAGGTCAATGAAAGAAGGGGAAGGGCTTAAAAGATCGCTGCTTGAAGCCACTCTATGTGGAATATTAAGCCTCGGCATTATCTCAGCATTTGAATACTTCGGTCTCCCACCCAACCTGGCCACGTTATTCGGCGTCATCATCGGATTTCTGGGCACGAAGAAACTGGCTGAAATACTCGACACATTAATTGGACGCCGGATAGGAGGTCACAATGGAAACCAGTCAGACCGGAATAAACCTAATTAAAGAATTTGAGGGATGCAGGTTAAAGGCGTATGTATGCCCTGCTGGTGTCCTCACGATTGGCTACGGCCATACTGACCAGGTGAAGCGCGGTGATGAAATCACTATTAGTCAGGCAGAACGATACCTGAGAGGTGACTTAGTCAAGTTTGAGGCTGATGTGAGTCGTCTGGTGAGGGTGCCACTGACACAGGGACAGTTTGATGCGCTAGTCTCCTTTGCTTATAACGTAGGATCGCGTGCCCTGAGCACATCCACACTGCTGAAAAAACTGAATGCACAGGATTATATCGGTGCCGCTCATGAGTTTCAGCGCTGGAATAAGGCAGACGGTAAGGTACTGGATGGCTTAGTCAAGCGCCGGAGAATGGAACGGCGGAGGTTTGAATCATGATCTGGCGAACATTATTACCAATAGCTGCGGTTTTTTTTGCGCTCATATTCGGTGTTTATCACCTATGGTCAGCGAACGCCACGCTGAAATCTGACAACGCCACACTGACTAAACAGCGTGATGACGCTAAGGGCGAAACCGCAACACTCCGTAATCAATACAACACGATTAACGAGGCTCTCAATAATGCAGCAGAGCAGAAAAGACAATCAGATGAAGCAACAAAAATGCTCAAAGACAGGCTTACTGAATTACAGAAAAGTTCTGTTTGTAACCGCGAGCCTGTTTCTGATGCTGTCTCTGACCAGTTGCGCCAGCGAGTCGCCGAAGTTAATAGTACCGTTGCCGATACCACAAACGTTGTTCATTAAATGCCATGCCCCGGATTACTGGGTAAAGACTTACGGCGATTATCCGGGCTATGTTGCTGAGCTGCTGGTGGTGATTGAGCAATGTAACAATCAGATATCAGCAATAGAGAAGATAGAAAGAAAGCGGAGCAAATAAAAAGATTTCATATGCACACTTTTTACTCTACAGGCTCTATTTTAGCTTATTTTTTAAACAAAAAAAGGCAATTTTGGATCCATTCATACTAAAAGGATCCAAATCGCATAAAATAGAATGATCTACTTCTCTAATAATTTTCAGGATGCCATTCAAAATGTCAGGTGCTATTCGTAACTATCTCCATCATACACCCCAAATTGGTCAACGGGTCATGATAGATCGATCCAGTCAGATCATTGGTCAGGTAACTCTAGCTGATGATTCAAATGTTTGGCCTTTAGCTATTATTCGGGGAGATGTTAATTTTATCTCTATTGGTGCCAGAACGAATATTCAGGATGGTTGTATTTTGCATGTCTCCCGGGGCAGTGAGTCAAATCCTGACGGGCATCCTTTAATTATTGGAGACGATGTTACCGTTGGGCATGCGGCAATTCTTCATGGTTGCACTATTGGTAACAATACACTGATAGGAATGGGAGCCCGGGTACTTGATGGCGCTATTGTAGAAGATAATGTAATGGTCGGTGCTGGCAGTTTAGTTGCACCAGGCAAACGTCTTGAAAGTGGTTATCTGTATCTCGGTAATCCCGCCCGGCAAGCTCGCCCGTTAAATGAAGCAGAAATAGCCTCGTTAGCAGCTTCAGCTAAAAACTATGTCATTTTGAAAGACGAATATTTAAATGGCTAAATAGCTATCCATTAAATGATTATCCAGCCATCGCTGTCGAATTCTGCATTTAAAATCATTTGTTCGAATTCATCTTCCAGATCCCAACGATACTACCTGAACAATTCAATAAACTGTTCAGGCAATTCGGCAAAACCAAAACGCGCTTTGATAACTTCACTCGAAATACAGCAGTGAACCTGAAATCCATTAGCCAATGCCGTGCAGACAACAGCATTACGAATCGGATCCCATTCTTCATTATCGGTGAAAATGATTGCCTGATTCACTTAGCCAGCTCTTTGCGCAATTCATTCAGCACTGGTTCAACTTCTGGCATTACATCATGCCAAAGATAAAAAGCATGAGCTGCTTGCCCCACCAGCATCCCTAAACCGTCAGCATGTTTCCCCACCCCATGTTCTACAGCCCATTTCAGAAACGGAGTTAATGCGGCCTGATAAAACATGTCATAACATGCTGTATCTGAAGATATTAATGATGATGGAATGGAAGGAGTATCTCCACTAATCCCTGTCGAAGTCGCATTAATGATCAGATCAAACTGCTCTTCTGCTAATGCATGGGATTCTTTACTGCTAATGCTGCCAAACGATGAAAATAATGTGGCTAGCATTTCTGCCTTTGCATATGTTCGGTTAGTAACTACTAACTTACAGCCGTGTGACAGTAACGGTAAAATAACGCCTCTCGCTGCCCCACCAGCACCTATCAATAAAACTCGCGATCCGGGTATAACCATGCCCAAACGCTGCAAATCGCTCAGTAATCCAATACCATCGGTGTTATCACCTAACAGACGTCCATCATCCAGACGTTTTATGGTATTGACTGCACCAGCAGAAGCCGCACGTTTAGTAAGCTCATCGCATATTGCATAAGCTCGCTCTTTAAAAGGCAAAGTAATATTGGCGCCTTTGGCTCCATCAGCAAAAAATGTCCTGATTTCATTTTCAAATTCATCAAGAGAGCCTAACTGCGTAGCATAGTGCAAATCGATCCGGCAACCTTCGGCAAAAAGATGGTGAATACGCGGTGATTTACTATGAGCGATTGGATTACCAAAAACAGCGAATTGTTGCATAAAACCCCTGAGAATTATTATCCCTGTCTGTATAATTTTCCGGTTAATACGTCCCGGATTTCTGAAGGTTTTTGACGACCACCCACCAGACCTTTCAATACTGGAAAGCTATCACCAAACTGCTGCTGAACACATTGTTCTGTTTTGCAGGGCTCTAATCCACTTAAATTGGCACTGGTTGAAACCAGAGGCTTACCAAACGCCTGACAAAGTTTCTGTACCAGTAAGTGATCGCTAACCCTGACGGCCAGTGAGTTAAACCGCCCGGTTAACCACTTTGGCGTGGAAGGTCGTGCCGGTATGACCCAGGTTACAGGCCCCGGCCAGCTAGAAAACATCGCTATTTTTTGTTCTGCAGTTAACTGTGCATCATTGATATAAGGCTGTAATTGCTCATAATTTGCAGCAATCAATATTAACCCTTTCTCCCATGAGCGCTGTTTTAATTGCAGAAGATGTTCCACTGCTGATCGATCGTCTGGATCACAACCCAAACCAAATACTGCTTCTGTTGGATAAGCAACAACTTGCTGTTGCTGAAGTTGCTCTACTATAAATTCTAAATTATCAGTCATCTTTCTCTGTCGAAACTTCTTTGCCGCACACTTTACTTGCACAAAACAGGCGATTACCTTTGGAGGTGCGTTTTTCCATCAAAAGAGGATAGCTGCATATTGGGCAGATTCCAGCTACAGGAGTATGATTAAGTGCAAATTGACACTCAGGATAGCGATCGCAGGCGTGAAAAACCTTGCCATAACGAGACTTTCGCTGGAGTAACTTCCCTTGCTTACACTGTGGACAAGCGATCTGTGTTTCATCAGGCTTATCAATCACCGCAATATATTCACAGTCAGGATAACTACTGCACCCAATAAACATACCGTAGCGTCCCTGGCGTAATACCAGAGTTTCACCGCATTGAGGGCAATTCTGTCCATCCAACACTTTAACCACATGACCATCGCTTTGCGATGTCAACGAGTGAATATAGGTACATTCAGGATAACGAGAACATCCTTGAAATGGCCCCTGCTTTCCCGTGCGAATAACTAATGGTGCGCCACACTCGGGACAGAGCTCTTCGCTTTTTCCTGTAAACAATGCTGTTTTACTCATAGCCTCACTGCTAATCGTTTAAAGCCGATTGATAACTACAGTCTACCTGATTAAAACCATTTTTAGATCCCCCTTGTTTATCTGGCTCTGATATATCCTCCCTGAACCACCTGCACCGCACCAGACAATTCCAACTCAAGCAGTTGAATCATCACCTCAGTAACTGATAAAGACATTTTCTCCGCTATAACATCAACGGAAATGGGCTGAGAACTAACATGTTCATACAATGGTGAATCCACCAGCGGACAATCCGGACTAAACAACAAAGGAACTGGTTCAGCCGACAGTTCAGATGATAGCGGCGTTATCCAACATAATGAACTGTTAAGGTTTTCTATAATATCTTCTGGTTGAGCTACCAAAAGTGCGCCTTGCTGAATCAGACTATGAGTTCCTTCACTATTACGGCTATCTAATGGGCCTGGAATTGCAAATACTTCCCGACCTTGCTCCAGTGCATATTTTGCCGTAATCAGTGAACCGCTGCGTAAACCAGCTTCAATGACCAGAACCCCCAAACAGAGGCCGCTGATAATTCGATTTCGTCGTGGAAAATACTCAGCCCTTGGTGCTTCAAAAGGTAAAAACTCAGAAACTAACGAACCCTGATTTTCCAATATCTTTTGAGCCAGTCCCAAATGACTTCTGGGGTGAAGTTTGGCAAGTCCGCTTCCCAAAACAGCTATTGTAATTCCCCCCACAGCCAAAGCTCCCTGATGACTGATACCATCAATACCTACAGCTAAGCCACTGGTTATTACTAATCCCGTAGTTGCCAGCTGTTGTGAGAAATAGCTAGCCCAAATTTGGCCATAGTGACTGTAATGACGACTACCTACTATTGCCAATTGAGGCTTGGTTAAATTAACTTTTTCTCCACGAACGAATAAAGCCAGCGGAGCCGAAGAGATATTTCGTAAAAGGTCCGGATATTCCGGGTCAATATAGGTGACTAAATGGCAATCCTCCCCTTCCAACCATCTGAGGTTTTTTATCAGCTGATGTGGTTCTACCTGTAAAAATGCATCCACTTGGTCACGGCTGAACCCCAGCACAGGTAAAAGCTGTTCACTAAAAACGATCTGCGATGGTTCTACATTTCTTAGCCGACGGATATAAGGAAGCTTTTGCCCTGATATCATCAGCAATCTTAGCCACCACTCGTCCCTTTCCATTAAATTACCTGCATCATGCCGTAGCCTGTTTAGCAGATTAAAATGAAAAATCATCAAAAACGAACACCAGAATTGCTTATTTTGAGAGTGTTCTCATTGATGTAATAACAACATCGCCCATATGACTTAATTCTTCGCTAAAGCTCGCATTTATGAAGATTGAATATTCGACAAACCCGCTACCACTAGGTTATCTATCACTTCAATAGTTGACTGATACTGTCAATCATCGCCGGAAAGGTCTAGAATATAAGCATGATATTTTACCCATTAATTGGTGATTTAAAGAGATATGGCAGTATTACCTGTATTACATTTTCCCGATGAAAGACTACGCATCAAAGCCAAACCGGTTGCGGAAGTTACGCCAGAAATACAGCAGATCGTCGATGATATGCTGGAAACGATGTATGCCGAAGAAGGTATTGGCCTTGCAGCTACGCAAGTTAATATCCATCAGCGTATTATCGTGATTGATGTTTCGGAAAATCGCGATGAACATTTCGTTATTATTAATCCGGAAGTACTGGAAAAATCTGGTGACACAGGTATTGAAGAAGGTTGTCTTTCCGTACCTGAATCCAGAGGCTTTGTGCCTCGTGCAGAACAGATCAAGATTCGCGCTTTAGATCGCGATGGAAAACCGTTCGAATTAGAAGCTGATGACCTGTTGGCAATCTGTATTCAGCATGAGATGGATCATCTGGAAGGCAAACTGTTCGTTGACTATCTTTCTCCGCTTAAACGCCAGAGAATCCGCCAGAAATTAGAAAAAATTGCCAGACAGGAAGCTCGTTCACAGTAACAGCGTGGCAACTTAATCCATCAGATAGGGTAGGAAATTGTAGTGTCTCAACCTTTGCGAATTATTTTTGCCGGTACCCCTGATTTTGCAGCGCGTCATCTGGACGCACTGCTTTCATCCCATCACCAAATCGTAGGTGTATTCACTCAACCCGATCGCCCTGCTGGCAGAGGCAACAAGCTGACGCCAAGCCCTGTTAAACAATTGGCTGAACAACATAACATCCCTGTATTTCAGCCCAAATCATTGCGGCCAGAAGAGAACCAACAGTTAGTTGCTCAACTTAATGCAGATGTTATGGTGGTCGTTGCCTATGGTCTGATTCTGCCTCTGGCTGTATTAAACATGCCCAGATTAGGCTGTATCAATGCGCATGGTTCGCTATTGCCTCGCTGGCGTGGTGCTGCACCTATTCAGCGCTCACTATGGGCTGGGGACAGTGAAACAGGTATCACCATTATGCAAATGGATGAAGGGCTTGATACTGGCGATATGCTATACAAGCTTACCTGCCCTATTTTACCTGAAGATACCAGCGCCACTCTGTATGACAAACTGGCTAAACTGGGTCCTGAAGGCTTACTTAACACACTAACGGGACTAGCCGAAGGTTCTATCAAGGCAGAAAAACAAGATAATGCCTTGGCTAACTATGCCGATAAGCTGAGCAAAGAAGAGGCTAAACTCGACTGGTCACTCTCAGCGGCCCAGTTAGAGCGCTGTATTCGTGCCTTTAACCCCTGGCCTGTCAGCTATTTCATCATTGACGATCAACCGATAAAAGTCTGGGCTGCTGATGTTATTGAAGATAATACTCAGGCAGAACCTGGTACCATCGTTGAAGCCAGTAAGTCAGGTATTCAGGTTGCTACTGCTCAAGGTATTTTGAATATCACTCAACTTCAACCTGCCGGTAAAAAAGCGATGTCCGCTCAGGATTTGCTAAATTCTCGCCGGGAATGGTTTGTCTCAGGTCATCGATTAGCCTGATTTCAGGTGCTGGTCATCCTGACCAGCACAGTTATGAATAGCCTAATAATGGCTCGGTCCACTTTCTATGAATAACAAATATAATCTTCGGGCTATTGCTGCCAGCGCTATCAGCCAGGTTCTGGATAAGGGACAATCCCTCAGTACGGTACTTCCTGAATACCAAAAAAACATTTCTGATAAAGATAAATCACTACTGCAAGAACTTTGTTTCGGCACGCTGCGCGTTCTACCTGAGCTAGAGTGGTATGTACAGCAGCTAATGGCAAAGGTCATGACTGGTAAACAAAGACCATTACACTATCTGTTAATGGTTGGCCTCTACCAACTGTTATATACCCGAATTCCTGCTCATGCTGCTGTCGCAGAAACAGTAAATGGCGCGGTTGTATTAAAACGGCCACAAATGAAAGGCCTAATCAATGGCGTAATGCGTCAATTTCAACGCCAGCAACAGATTATGTCCGAACAATTTCAATCCCAAAATGGCCGCTTCTTGCATCCCGGATGGCTGTTACAACGAATACAACTTGCCTATCCACAACAGTGGCAAGCCATTATCGATGCCAATAATCAAAAACCTCCAATGTGGCTACGAGTAAATCGCCAGCATCACTCATGCGAGCAATATCTGCAATTATTGCAGCAAGCAGGTATCGAGGCTTTTCCTCATCCTGATTATTCTGACGCTTTACGTTTAGCTGCTCCTTGTTCCGTTACGCTTTTACCTGGTTTTGAACAAGGTTGGGTTACCGTTCAGGATGCATCAGCCCAAGGCTGTGTATCTGTTCTCGAACCACAAAATGGCGAAATTATTCTGGATCTGTGTGCGGCCCCAGGTGGAAAAACCACTCATATACTGGAAGCAGCTCCAGAAGCTAAAGTTATTGCTGTGGATGTTGATGAAGGACGCCTGAAGCGCGTTACTGAAAATCTGGTCCGTTTAAATCAGCAAGCAACTGTCATTGCCGGGGATGGTCGAGAACCACTGACCTGGAGCAATGGTCAAATATACGATCGCATCTTATTAGATGCCCCATGCTCAGCTACTGGTGTGATTCGCCGCCATCCGGATATCAAGTGGTTGCGCCGTAACAGTGATATTGATGAGTTGGTATCACTACAGAAAGAGATCATTAATGCTATCTGGCCACAATTAAAGTCAGGCGGCACCATGATTTATGCAACCTGTTCTATTCTTCCTGAAGAGAATAAATTGCAGATTGATGATTTTATTCAAAATCATAGTGATGCTAAATTGGTGAGTATTGGTGATTCACCATCACCCTATCGACAAAATTTACCTTCACCTGATGGTGGTGACGGATTTTTTTATGCCAAACTGATAAAGGCATAAGCTGGGTCAGTAACAAAATATCTTCGGCGCTAAAAAGAGAAAAAAATGAAAATTATCATTCTCGGTGCAGGTCAGGTTGGTGGAACACTGGCAGAAAATCTGGTTGGTGAAAATAACGATATTACTCTGGTTGATAATAATATTGTTCGCTTACGCCAATTGCAGGATAAGTTTGACCTGCGCGTAGTACAAGGGCATGCCTGTCATCCCCGGGTATTACGTGAGGCCGGTGCTGACGATGCAGATATGTTGGTAGCCGTTACTAACTCTGACGAAATCAATATGGTGGCCTGTCAGATTGCTTATTCTTTATTTAATACCCCAAACCGTATTGCCCGTATTCGTTCACCAGAATATATCCGTGAAGAAGACAAGCTGTTTGAACCTGAAGTTATTCCTGTCGATCACATAATCTCTCCTGAACAGTTAGTTACTGATTACGTATACAAGTTAGTTGAATACCCAGGGGCTTTACAGGTAGTGAATTTTGCCGAAGGTAAGGTCAGTATTGCTGGCGTTAATGCCTATTATGGCGGCCCGTTAGTAGGTAATGCATTATCTTCTCTGCGTGAACATATGCCCCATATTGAAACTCGCGTGGCTGCAATATTCCGTCAGGACCGTCCAATTCGCCCACAGGCTTCCACGATTATTGAAGCAGGTGATGAAGTATTCTTCGTTGTCGCCTCTGAAAATATTCGCGCGGTAATGAGTGAATTACAGCGTCTGGAAAAGCCTTACAAGCGATTAATGATTGTTGGAGGCGGTAACGTAGGAGCCGGTCTCGCCAAGCGTTTAGAGAAAGACTACAGCGTCAAGCTTATTGAACGGGATGCAGAGCGCGCGGCTGAATTAGCAGAGATCCTACAAGATACGGTGGTGTTTTGTGGCGATGCGTCAGATCAGGAGCTCCTTTCAGAAGAACATATTGAACAAATAGATCTGTTTATCGCCCTAACCAATGATGACGAAGCCAATATCATGTCGGCAATGTTAGCCAAACGATTAGGTGCCAAAAAAGTCATTGTACTGATTCAGCGACATGCTTATATCGATCTGGTTCAGGGTAGCGTTATTGATATTGCCGTTTCTCCTCAGCAGGCCACTATTTCAGCACTGTTAGGTCATGTCAGAAAAGCAGATATCGTCAGCGTTTCTACACTACGCCGTGGAGTGGCTGAAGCCATAGAAGCTATTGCCCATGGTGATGACACTACGTCCAAAGTTGTTGGCCGTCAGCTTGAAAATATTAAGCTACCACCGGGCACCACCATCGGGGCGCTTGTTCGTGGGAACGATGTAATTATCGCCGACAGAACGACAGTCATTGAGCAAGGTGACCATGTCATCATGTTCCTGGCAGATAAAAAATATATTTCTGATGTTGAACGGCTATTCCAACCAAGTCCATTCTTCCTCTGATAACTCAGGGCTTATTCACTGAACACAGTAGTAATAAGCCTATATTTTTCCTCATTTATCTGGAAAAATACCGATCGATTGTTATGCTTATAACACACGTTGAATTAAAGGTAATTGAATATGAGTCTGCTTAAAGAATTTCGCGAATTTGCAATGCGCGGTAATGTTGTTGACCTGGCTGTCGGTGTCATTATTGGTGCAGCATTCGGTAAAATCGTATCATCACTGGTATCTGATATCATCATGCCGCCACTGGGATTATTGATTGGCGGAATAGATTTTAAGCAATTTGAATGGGTGCTGCGTGCCGCACAAGGAGACACTCCTGCTGTTGTGATGCATTACGGCGTTTTCATTCAGAATATTTTTGATTTTATTATTGTTGCTTTTGCTATCTTTATGGCTATTAAGCTGATGAATAAAGTGCGTCGTGAACAACCGCCAGCGACTCCACCGGCCCCAACAACAGAAGAAAAGCTGTTAACCGATATCCGCGATATCTTAAAACAACAGCAAAAGTAATATAGACTGAAAATTAACAGAAGGCTGGAGATAAAAAGACGCTCTGCATCACCTTATCTCCAGCCTCCCGCACTATTTTTCCTGCATGTTTTGGTTTGCGCTGATAGCTGCCTTTTCCTTTCACATTCTTTTCTATGCGCTGCCGAAACAACGGATCGTGTAATAACGCCTGCAACGCATTATCCTGAATAGTTCCTTTTTGGTGCTGATATTTCGCCATAACGACCTCTCAAATTTATATTGGCTATAAAACGCGCGCATCATAGTACAAAAATGATTTATTGCCTATCTGGTTCTTAGATCTATATGTGGCAACTTGTTAGTTGCACCATACTCTAATGCTTCAAGAATAGAACAATAAGCACTACTGTGAGCGCTACCACAACAGGCATCACTTAATCTTTGCAGTGATACTCGCATATGTTCCAACTCTTTCAGTTTCTTTTCCACTTCATCTAATCTGGCTTGAACAATAGACTTAGATTCCTGACAAGTATGTTGTTCAGGTTCAACTCTGATAGATAGCAATTCGGCAATAGATTCCAGCGTAAAGCCCAATTGTTTAGCATAACGAATAAACTTAAGCCGCTGTAAATCCTGTTCAGTATAAAGACGGTAACCACCTTCAGAGCGGATATCGTGTGACATCATACCCTGCTTCTCATAATAACGAATGGTGTCTGGCGTAACACTGGCTAATTTAGCCAACTGCCCAATACGATACATTGTGCTCTCCCCCTTCTTATCGTCAATTTCTATCCCACATGTTAAAATGAAAGGATATATATAGAATACCACTAACCCACTTCCGGCGTTTTGAAAAAGAGTTCTCTTTATAAAGTAGCCTTGTAAGTGACAAATAATTCAAATATGAGGTATCACATGCGCCCTGTTCAAAATAACAGACGCTCTGCTGATTTAATCGCAAAACAAGAGCAGCAGTTTCATCAACTGGCCAGTCAATTTCAGGAGGCCATGAGAAAAGCTGATTACCAGAAAGGTAAAGAGCTTGCTGAAGCCACGCTGAGAATAATGCCGCGCAACCAGGATGTTCAGGCCAGTTATGCACTTTGTTTAATGCGTACCGGTGAATATGAAAAGTCATACAAGCTTTATAAGCGTCTTTTAAAAACCGCCCCCCTGAATCAACTGCCATCAACTATGATTGATGGATTAACTGAGGTTTGTGGCTGGTTACAACGTCCTGAAGAAGTTCGCCGCTATGGTCTGATGTCACTCGAAGAAGCAGATAAAATCTTTAGCGCAGGAAAAGTTTACCCATTACCTACGGGCAACCCACCTCCGTTCAATCCAAATAATCCACAAGAAAACGTTATCTCCTTCACGCTATTCGGCTCTGCACCGCGTTATTGCGAAGCGGCCGTAATGAATGCGATTGTTAGCAAAGATCTATTTCCGGATTGGGAATGTCGCTTTTATCTGGATGACACCGTTCCTCAGGGTGTTCAGGAACGTCTTAGCAAAGCTGGAGCTAACGTCATTAAAGTGGACGAGGCGACTCGTCAGGCTCTACCGGCCCTGATGTGGCGTTTTCTGGTACTGGATGACCCTAAAGTTAAACGCTATATTATCCGCGATGCTGACTCACTGCTTTCTGAACGTGAGCAAGCAGCTATAAATGAATGGGTCAATAGTGATTATTGGTATCACCATATTCGTGACTACTTTACCCATTCAGAGCTGATTCTTGCGGGATTATGGGGTGGATGCCACAATGAGAACCTTCCTTCTGTTATCGATGCAACTCGTGAATACCTAAGCCAACAGGAAGCGCATAAACGTTTTGTGGATCAATACTTCCTGCGTCAATATATTTGGCCTACGGTTCGGCAAAGTGTGCTCTCTCATGATGATATATTTGGTTTTCACCACGCTAAACCTTTCCCTGTACATCCACCAATTCGTTGGAAAACCAATAAATTCCATGTCGGTAGTAATGCCAGCTATCAGCGAGTTGAAGTCAGCAGCAAATTAGCTGATGGAGAACTACAGTCCTGGGAACTAACAGACGAGAATGGCGTGAAGCAGGCTGAATATCGCTCAGTTGTACATAATGGTGTCTGGGAAGAATTTCTACCATTCTTCACATTAGATCAGATTAACGACAAAAAATTGACGATCCGAAATATCAATACGCCAGAGAAAGCATAATTCGAAAAGAATTTGATGTAATAAACATCAGACGTAAAAAAGCCGGGATAAACCCGGCTTTTTCTTTCAGCAACAAATATTACTCTGCTGCTTCTGCTGGAGCTTTTTCTGCACGATCAACCAGCTCGATGTAAGCCATCGGAGCGTTATCACCTGCACGGAAACCACACTTCAGAATACGAGTGTAACCACCTGCGCGGCTCGCAAAACGCGGGCCAAGCTCATTAAACAGTTTTGCCACGATCTCGTTATCACGAGTACGGGCGAATGCCAGACGACGATTAGCAACGCTGTCGGCCTTAGCAAGTGTAATCAGTGGTTCAACCACGCGACGCAGTTCTTTCGCTTTAGGTAAAGTCGTCTTGATAATCTCATGACGAACTAAAGAACCTGCCATGTTACGAAACATAGCTTGGCGATGACTGCTGTTGCGGTTCAGTTGACGTCCACTCTTACGATGGCGCATGACCTTATCCTTCTCAGTAAAACCTTAACCTGTGATCCGGTTACTCGTCAGCAATGCTCGCTGGTGGCCAGTTTTCCAGGCGCATGCCCAGAGACAAACCACGAGATGCAAGCACGTCTTTAATCTCAGTAAGAGATTTTTTACCCAAGTTAGGAGTTTTTAACAACTCAACTTCGGTACGCTGTACCAGATCACCGATGTAGTGGATAGCTTCTGCCTTGAGGCAGTTAGCGGAGCGGACAGTCAGTTCCAGATCGTCAACAGGGCGTAGCAAGATCGGATCGAACTCTGGCTTCTCTTCTTTAACTTCTGGCTGACGTACATCACGTAAGTCAACGAAAGCTTCAAGTTGTTCAGCCAGGATGGTTGCCGCACGGCGAATTGATTCTTCCGGATCAATCGTACCGTTAGTTTCCATCTCGATGACCAGCTTATCCAAGTCAGTACGCTGTTCTACACGCGCTGCTTCAACATTGTAGGCAATACGCTCTACCGGGCTGTAGCATGCGTCAACCAACAGACGACCAATTGGACGCTCATCTTCTTCCGTATGAATACGGGCAGAAGCCGGCACATAACCACGACCACGCTGAACTTTGATACGCATACTAATAGATGCGTTCTCATCAGTCAGATGGCAGATCAAGTGCTGAGGTTTGACGACTTCAACATCCCCATCATGGGTAATGTCGGCTGCAGTCACAGGGCCAATGCCAGACTTATTCAAGCTAAGAATAACTTCATCTTTACCATGAACTTTCACCGCCAGCCCTTTCAGGTTGAGCAGGATTTCCAGGATATCTTCCTGTACGCCTTCTTTGGTGCTGTACTCATGTAGTACACCATCAATCTCAACTTCAGTTACCGCACAACCCGGCATTGATGAAAGCAGAATGCGGCGCAGTGCGTTACCTAAAGTATGGCCGAAGCCACGCTCTAACGGCTCAAGGGTCACCTTAGCGTGCGTCGAACTCACTTGCTCGATATCTACCAGGCGTGGTTTTAGAAACTCTGTCACAGAACCCTGCATTGTGTCCTCTCTTTGGTACTAAACTTTACTTAGAGTAAAGTTCGACGATCAGGTGTTCGTTAATGTCCGCAGACAGATCGGTGCGCTCTGGATTACGTTTGAAAACGCCTTCCATTTTAGCAGCGTCAACTTCGATCCAAGTCGGCTTTTCGCGCTGTTCAAACAGCTCTAAAGCGGCTTTAACACGAGATTGCTTTTTCGCTTTCTCACGTACGCTGACTACGTCATTCGGAGATACCTGAAAAGAAGCGATGTTAACAACGCGACCATTAACCATTACAGCTTTGTGGCTAACTAACTGACGTGCTTCTGCACGAGTAGCGCCGAAGCCCATACGGTAAACCACATTGTCTAAGCGACCTTCTAAAAGCTGCAGCAGGTTTTCACCTGTGTTGCCTTTCAGACGCGTTGCTTCTTTATAATAATTACGGAACTGACGCTCAAGAACACCGTAGATACGACGAACTTTTTGCTTCTCACGTAACTGTACACCATAGTCAGACAGACGTGGCTTACGCGCACCGTGCTGACCAGGAGCTTGTTCAATTTTACACTTGGTATCGATCGCGCGAACGCCAGACTTAAGGAATAAGTCGGTGCCTTCACGACGGCTAAGCTTGAGCTTAGGACCCAAATATCTTGCCATTTTCTTTCTCCAACAATCCTAGAAACTGTGGCGATTAGACGCGACGTTTCTTAGGAGGACGACAACCGTTGTGAGGAATCGGAGTCACATCAGTAATATTAGTGATGCGGAAACCAGCCGCGTTTAATGCGCGGATAGTAGACTCACGACCGGGACCTGGGCCTTTAACCATAACTTCCAGATTCTTAATTCCATACTCTTTTACTGCTTCTGCGCAGCGCTCTGCTGCAACTTGCGCAGCAAATGGAGTGGATTTACGAGAACCACGGAAGCCGGAACCACCAGCTGTTGCCCAACCCAATGCATTACCTTGACGATCGGTAATAGTCACAATGGTGTTGTTAAAAGAAGCATGGATATGAGCCATACCGTCAGAAACTTGTTTTCTTACACGCTTACGTGCACGAACAGGTGCTTTTGCCATTATTCAATCACCCCGATTATTTCTTGATCGGTTTACGCGGACCCTTACGGGTACGGGCGTTAGTCTTGGTACGCTGACCGCGAACCGGTAGACCACGACGATGACGTACACCACGGTAACAACCAAGGTCCATCAGACGCTTGATGCTCATGGTAACTTCACGACGTAGATCACCTTCAACAACGTACTTGGCAACTTCGTCACGCAGCTTGTCAATTTGCTCTTCAGACAGTTCACTGATCTTAACATTTTCAGCAATACCAGACGCTACACAGATAGCCTGTGAACGGGTTTTGCCGATACCGAAGATCGCAGTTAATGCGATAACAGTATGTTTATGATCAGGAATGTTAATGCCTGCTATACGGGCCACTATGCACTCCTACAATAAAATAAGGCAACATTACTCTGAAAAGCCCGTTTTCAGGATACTCAAATAATGTTGCTTGTCTTACACAAAAGATTGGCTGGCTAATCTAGCCAGCTCAATCACACTTTGCAAGAAAAATATGTCAAAATTTTAGCATTAACAACAATCAGCCTTGACGCTGTTTGTGTTTCGCTTCAACGCAAATCACACGAACAACGCCGTGGCGCTTGATGATTTTGCAGTTGCGACATAACTTCTTGACGGAAGCACGAACTTTCATTTTAACTCTCCGTAACTTCTCAAGCTAGCTGAATTAACGGCCATAGCCTTTCAGATTTGCTTTCTTCAATGCAGACTCATATTGACTCGACATCATCAGAGTTTGCACTTGAGCCATAAAGTCCATGATGACGACAACGACGATAAGTAGTGAAGTACCACCAAAGTTGAAAGGTACTTTCATTGCGTCACGCATAAACTCCGGGATCAGGCAGATAAAGGTAATGTACATAGCACCAACAAAGGTTAACCGAGTCATTACTTTATCGATATATTTAGCCGTTTGCTCTCCCGGACGAATCCCTGGTACAAACGCACCGGACTTCTTCAGGTTATCTGCTGTTTCACGAGGGTTGAAAACCAACGCTGTATAGAAGAAACAGAAGAATATGATCGCGGCCGCATAGAGTAACACATAAAGTGGCTGTCCGGGTTGCAAATACATAGAAATAGTTGTCAACCAGTTCCAACCAGTACCACCACCGAACCATGAGGCAATTGTAGCAGGGAACAGAATGATACTTGAAGCAAAAATCGCAGGTATTACACCGGCCATGTTCACTTTCAACGGTAAATGGGTACTTTGTGCAGCATAAACGCGGCGACCTTGTTGGCGTTTTGCATAGTTAACGACGATACGACGCTGACCACGTTCAACAAACACAACAAAGAAAGTAACTGCGAATACTAAAACCGCAACCAACAGCAGCAGAAGAACATGTAAGTCACCCTGCCGAGCTTGCTCGATAGTCTGTCCAATAGCAGGTGGTAAACCAGCAACAATACCTGCAAAAATGATGATAGAAATACCGTTACCGATACCCCTTTCAGTCACCTGCTCACCCAGCCACATCAGGAACATAGTCCCCGTCACTAAGCTCACAACAGCAGTAAAGTAGAACGCAAAACCTGGATTAATTACCAGACCTGGCATTCCCATATTCGGCAAACCGGTAGCGATACCGACTGACTGGAATATGGCCAGAACCAACGTACCATATCGAGTGTACTGGCTAATCTTGCGACGGCCAGACTCGCCCTCTTTCTTCAATTCCGCTAACTTAGGATGAACCACAGTTAACAGCTGCACGATAATAGAAGCCGAAATGTACGGCATAATACCGAGCGCGAAGACAGAAGCACGACTGAGGGCGCCACCAGAGAACATGTTAAACATGTCAATGATGGTGCCTCTCTGCTCTTCGACTAACTTAGCAAGCACAGTGGCGTCAATACCAGGAATTGGAATGAAAGAGCCGATACGGAACACGATCAGAGCACCGACAACAAATAAGAGTCTGCGCTTAAGCTCGCCTATTCCGCCTTTTGCACTTTGAAAATCTAATCCTGGTTGCTTAGCCATCTGCTACTTATTCCTCAATTTTCCCGCCAGCGGCTTCGATTGCAGCACGAGCGCCTTTGGTAACACGCAGACCGCGTACAGTAACTGGACGACTGATTTCGCCAGAAAGCATAACTTTCGCGAATTCAATTTGAATGCCAACTACGTTTGCCGCTTTCAGCGCATTCAGGTCAATAACTTCGCCTTCAACTAAAGCCAGTTCAGACAGACGAACTTCTGCCGTGATCATTGCTTTACGAGAAGTAAAACCGAATTTCGGTAAACGACGATATAAAGGCATTTGGCCGCCTTCAAAACCACGACGTACGCCACCGCCAGAACGAGACTTCTGACCTTTGTGACCACGGCCGCCGGTTTTACCCAGGCCAGAACCAATACCACGACCTAAACGCTTAGCAGCGTGTTTTGCACCTTCGGCCGGAGCCAGAGTATTTAAACGCATCTCTTACTCCTCCACTTTAACCATGTAAGAAACCAGGTTGATCATGCCACGTACAGCAGGAGTATCCTCGCGCTCTACGGTGTGACCGATGCGACGCAGACCTAAACCGACCAGAGTTGCCTTATGTTTAGGCAAACGGCCGATGGAGCTGCGAATTTGAGTAACTTTAATAGTCTTTGCCATTGCTCATTACCCCAGAATGTCTTCGACAGTTTTACCGCGCTTGGCAGCAACCATCTCAGGAGACTTCATATTCTCCAAGGCATCAATAGTTGCACGAACCACGTTAATCGGGTTAGTTGAACCATAAGCCTTAGCTAATACGTTACGTACTCCGGCGACTTCCAGAACGGCGCGCATTGCACCGCCGGCGATAATACCGGTACCTTCGAATGCTGGCTGCATGAATACGCGAGAACCAGTATGAGCACCTTTAACAGGGTGCTGCAGAGTTCCGTTGTTTAATGCAACATTCATCATGTTACGACGGGCTTTTTCCATCGCTTTCTGGATCGCTGCTGGAACTTCACGCGCTTTACCGTAACCAAAACCAACACGGCCGTTGCCATCACCCACTACAGTTAGTGCGGTGAAGCTAAAAATACGACCACCTTTAACGGTTTTAGATACGCGGTTAACCGCGATCAGCTTTTCCTGCAGTTCGCCAGCTTGTTTCTCGATGTGAGACATCTTACACCTCTACCTTAGAACTGAAGGCCAGCTTCGCGGGCAGCATCTGCCAGCGCCTGGACTCTACCATGATATTGGAAACCAGAGCGGTCAAAAGATACTTTCGTAATCTCTTTAGCTAATGCACGCTCAGCGATAGCTTTACCTACTGCTGCTGCTGCATCTTTGTTTCCGGTATACTTCACTTGTTCTGCGATAGCCTTTTCTACTGTAGAAGCGGCTGCCAGAACTTCAGAACCGTTTGGTGCGATAATCTGCGCATAAATATGGCGCGGAGTACGGTGAACCACCAGGCGAGTCGCACACAGTTCTTTAATCTTACGACGTGCGCGGGTCGCACGACGGATACGAGCTGCTTTCTTATCCATAGTGTTACCTTACTTCTTCTTAGCCTCTTTGGTACGCACGACTTCGTCGGCGTAACGGACACCCTTGCCTTTATATGGCTCAGGACGACGGTAGGCACGCAATTCTGCTGCGATTTGACCAATTACCTGCTTATCAGCCCCTTTCAGGATGATTTCAGTTTGGCTTGGACATTCAGCAGTAATGCCTGCTGGCAGTTTATGGTCAATAGGATGAGAAAAGCCTAAAGCTAAATTCACCACATCACCTTTAACTGCTGCACGGTAACCTACGCCTACCAGCTGTAGCTTCTTAGTGAAGCCTTCAGTAACACCGATCACCATTCCGTTAATCAGAGAACGTACGGTACCCGCTTGGGCCCATCCGTCTACAAAACCTTCGCGTGGAGCGAAAGTAATTGCATTATTTTCCTGTTTAACTTCAACGGAATCATGGACTGTACGCGACAGCTCGCCGTTTTTACCCTTAATAGTTATAACCTGACCGTTGAGTTTTACCTCTACGCCAGCAGGAATAACGACGGGTGCTTTTGCAACACGAGACATTTTTTCCTCCTGATTAAGCTACGTAGCAGATAATCTCGCCACCAAGTCCTGCCTGGCGAGCTGCACGATCGGTCATGACACCTTTAGAAGTAGAAATAACAGCAATACCTAAACCAGCCATAACTTTTGGCAGCTCATCTTTTCTTTTATAGATGCGCAGACCTGGACGGCTGATTCGCTGAATACTTTCTACAACAGGCGCTCCCTGGAAGTACTTAAGTACTAATTCCAGTTCAGGCTTGGTGTCGCCTTCAATTTTGTAATCTTCAATATAACCTTCTTCCTTCAGCACTTTGGCAATAGCCACTTTTAGCTTGGAGGAAGGCATAGTGACCGCAACTTTGTTCGCGGCCTGACCGTTTCGGATACGGGTCAGCATATCCGCGATCGGATCTTGCATGCTCATCTGTCTCTACTCCCGTGATTCAATGGTGATATTACCAACTAGCCTTTTTCAGACCCGGGATTTCACCGCGCATTGCGGCTTCACGGACCTTGATACGACTCAATCCAAATTTACGCAGAACACCGTGTGGGCGGCCTGTTTGACGACAACGGTTACGTTGACGGCTTGGACTGGAATCACGTGGAAGAGTTTGCAGTTTGAGCACTGCATTCCAACGGTCTTCATCGGATGCATTCACATCAGAGATAATCGCTTTAAGTTCAGTACGCTTTGCGTAGAACTTGTCTGCTAACTTCACACGTTTAACTTCACGTGCTTTCATTGATTGCTTAGCCATTAGTAACCCTACCTTACTTGCGGAACGGGAAGTTAAAGGCAGCCAGCAGAGCGCGGCCTTCTTCGTCAGATTGCGCAGAAGTGGTAATGGTAATGTCCAAACCACGTACACGATCGACTTTGTCATAGTCGATTTCTGGGAAGATAATCTGCTCACGCACGCCCATGCTGTAGTTACCACGACCATCAAATGACTTAGGATTTAAGCCACGGAAGTCACGTACACGAGGTACAGCAATAGAAATCAGACGCTCTAAGAATTCCCACATACGTTCGCCACGTAGGGTCACTTTACAGCCGATCGGATAGCCCTGGCGGATTTTGAAGCCTGCAACAGAGTTGCGTGCTTTGGTGACTAGCGGTTTTTGACCACTGATCGCTGCTAAATCAGCTGCTGCGTTATCCAGCAGTTTCTTATCAGTGATCGCTTCACCAACACCCATATTAAGGGTGATCTTCTCGACCCGAGGGACTTGCATGACAGATTTGTAGCTAAACTGTTCTACCAGTTTACTAACTACCTGTTCTCTATAGTAATCATGCAGTTTCGCCATCGTACTACTCCAAATTACTTGATAGTTTCGCTATTAGATTTGAAGAAACGGACTTTTTTGCCGTCTTCAAAACGAAAGCCTACACGGTCAGCCTTGCCTGTAGCTGTATTGTAGATTGCAACGTTAGAAACTTGAATTGCAGCTTCTTTTTCAACGATGCCACCTGGTTGATTCAGAGCCGGAACCGGCTTCTGATGTTTCTTCACCAGGTTGATACCTTCAACAACAATCTTACTGGAAGACAGAACATTCTTAACTTTACCGCGTTTACCTTTATCTTTACCGGTTAACACGATAACTTCGTCATCACGACGGATTTTCGCTGCCATGGTTCGCTCCTTACAGTACTTCTGGTGCCAGAGAGATGATTTTCATGAACTTTTCAGAACGCAGTTCACGAGTCACCGGCCCAAAAATACGCGTACCGATCGGTTGCTCACTGTTGTTATTTAATAACACACAAGCATTACGATCGAAGCGAACGACAGATCCGTCAGGGCGACGAACACCCTTTCTGGTGCGCACCACTACAGCCTTAAGGACATCACCTTTTTTAACCTTACCGCGAGGAATTGCTTCCTTGATGGTAATTTTAATGATGTCGCCCACGCCAGCATAGCGACGGTGCGATCCACCCAGAACCTTGATACACATTACGCTACGTGCGCCAGAGTTGTCAGCGACGTTCAGCATAGTCTGTTCTTGGATCATCTTAGTGCTCCGCTAATGTCAACTACTAAGGACCCTCACGGGTCGTATAAAAGCCCCATACATCGGGGCGCGGCATTATACCACCGCTTTTCGATGTTGGGTAGAAAAAATAAACGGCTCGTTAACTGAGCCGTTTATTCTGTTTAAGAAAGCATACTCTATTACAGAACAGCTTTCTCTACAACTCGAACAAATGTCCAGGACTTAGTCTTAGACAGTGGGCGGCATTCACGAATTTCGATCAGATCGCCGATTCCACATTCATTGTTCTCGTCATGTACGTGCAGCTTAGTCGTACGTTTGATGAACTTACCATACATCGGGTGCTTCACCATACGCTCAATCGCTACAACAAGGGATTTCTCCATCTTGTCACTAACAACACGACCTTGCAGAGTACGGATTTTATCAGTCATTACGCACCCGCCTTCTCATTCAGTAAAGTCTTCACACGTGCAACATTACGACGCACTTGTTTCAACAGGTGAGACTGTTGCAGTTGACCGCTTGCTGCTTGCATGCGCAGATTAAACTGTTCACGCAGCAGGTTAAGCAGCTCAGTGTTTAGCTCTTCAACACTTTTTTCACGCAGCTCTTTTGCTTTCATTACATCACCGTCTTAGTTACAAAGGTGGTTTTAATCGGCAGTTTTGCTGCTGCCAGCTTGAATGCTTCACGGGCAATTTCTTCCGAGACACCATCCATTTCATACAGGACTTTTCCCGGTTGAATCAGGGCAACCCAATACTCCACGTTACCCTTACCTTTACCCATACGCACTTCAAGCGGCTTTTCAGTGATTGGTTTGTCTGGGAACACACGGATCCAGATTTTACCTTGACGCTTAACTGCACGTGTCATGGCACGACGTGCCGCCTCGATTTGGCGAGCAGTCAGACGACCGCGGCCAACAGCTTTCAGACCGAAAGTGCCGAAGCTCACATCCGCGCCAGCAGCCAGACCACGGTTGCGGCCCTTGTGCACTTTACGGAATTTTGTACGCTTTGGTTGTAACATCAGCGATGCTCCTTATTTACGGCCTTTACGCTGCTGCTTCTTCGGTTGAGCAGCCGGTTTTTCCGGTTGTTCAACGGCAGCCATACCACCCAAGATCTCACCTTTGAAGATCCACACTTTTACGCCGATTACACCATAAGTGGTGTGCGCTTCAGAAGTGTTATAATCGATATCCGCACGCAGAGTGTGCAACGGAACACGACCTTCACGGTACCATTCGGTACGCGCGATTTCAGCACCGCCTAAACGGCCGCTTACTTCCACTTTGATACCTTTAGCGCCTATACGCATGGCGTTTTGAACTGCACGCTTCATAGCACGACGGAACATAACGCGACGTTCCAGCTGTGAAGTGATGCTGTCAGCAACCAATTTAGCGTCTAGTTCCGGTTTACGGACTTCGGCGATATTAATTTGCGCAGGCACGCCAGCAATAGATGCTACCGCGTTGCGCAGTTTTTCGACATCTTCACCTTTCTTGCCGATAACGATGCCTGGACGAGCAGTGTGAATAGTCACACGGATGCTCTTCGCAGGACGCTCGATAACGATGCGAGAAACAGAAGCTTTCGACAATTCTTTAGTTAAAAATTGACGAACTTTAAAGTCGCTGTCCAGGTTATCAGCGAATTCTTTGGTATTTGCGTACCAGGTAGAGTTCCAAGGTTTGACAATACCCAGTCGAATACCATTCGGATGTACTTTCTGACCCATTGCTATTCTCCAGAGTCTCAGCGATCGGACACAACCACAGTAATGTGGCTGGTGCGCTTCAGGATACGATCTGCACGGCCTTTCGCACGAGGCATGATACGCTTCATGGTTGGACCTTCGTCGACAAAGATTTTCGCGACTTTCAGATCGTCGATGTCAGCGCCATCGTTGTGTTCTGCGTTTGCAATGGCAGACTCAAGTACTTTTTTAACCAGATCAGCAGCTTTCTTGTTGTTGTAGGTTAAAATTTCCAGAGCTTGTGACACTTTCTTACCGCGAATCAGGTCTGCAACTAAGCGAACCTTCTGAGCAGAAGAACGAGCGTGGCGATGTTTAGCGATAGTTTCCATCTCTTCCTCCTACCTTAGCGCTTTTTGGCTTTTTTGTCAGCCGCATGGCCGCGATAAGTACGAGTCGGCGCGAATTCGCCCAGTTTATGACCGACCATTTCGTCGGAAACAAATACTGGAACGTGCTGACGACCATTATGGACAGCGATGGTCAAACCGATCATGTTTGGAAAGATCGTTGAACGACGGGACCAAGTCTTAACAGGCTTTTTGTCTCCGCTTTCCACCGCTTTCTCTACCTTCTTCAGCAAGTGCAGGTCTATAAATGGACCTTTCTTGAGAGAACGTGGCATGGCTTATCCTCTAATTATTTTTTACTACGGCGACGTACGATATATTGATCGGTACGCTTGTTGCTACGGGTCTTCTTACCTTTGGTCTGAACACCCCATGGAGTCACAGGATGTTTACCAAAGTTACGACCTTCACCACCACCGTGTGGGTGATCGACTGGGTTCATCGCCGTACCGCGAACGGTAGGACGAACACCACGCCAACGGCTAGCACCAGCTTTACCTAGTACGCGCAGCATATGCTCTGAGTTACCAACTTCACCTAAGGTGGCGCGGCAATCAGATAATACTTTACGCATTTCGCCAGAACGAAGACGTATCGTTACATAGGAACCTTCACGGGCAACGATTTGAACATATCCGCCAGCAGAACGAGCCATTTGGCCGCCTTTACCTGGTTTCATTTCAACGTTGTGAACCGTAGAACCCACTGGGATGTTACGCATTGGCAGGGTGTTACCTACCTTAATAGCTGCATCAACACCAGATTGGATTTGGTCACCGGCTTTCAGGCCTTTTGGCGCCAGAATATAACGGCGTTCACCGTCTTTATACAGAACCAGCGCGATATTCGCGGAACGGTTCGGATCATATTCCAGACGCTCAACAACAGCAGGGATACCATCTTTGTTGCGTTTGAAGTCAACTAAACGATAATGCTGCTTGTGACCACCACCAATATGACGCGTGGTGATACGGCCATTGTTGTTACGGCCACCTGATTTGCTGTTTTTTTCCAGCAATGGGGCATAAGGCTTGCCCTTGTGCAACTCAGGGTTAACCACTTTAACTACGTGGCGACGACCCGGAGATGTTGGCTTACACTTAACAATTGCCATTGTTTTTCAATCCTCCGACTTACTCTGCGCCGCCGATGAAGTCCAGATTCTGGCCTTCTTTCAAAGTGACGTAAGCTTTTTTCCAGTCGCTACGACGACCAACACGCTGACCATGACGTTTCGTTTTGCCTTTAACCAGCAAAGTACGAACTTCATTGACTTCAACCTCAAACAGCTTCTGAACAGCAGCTTTAACTTCTGCCTTGGTTGCATCTTTAGCAACTTTCAGCACGATTGTATTGTGCTTTTCCATTGCGCTAGAGGCTTTTTCAGAAACATGTGGTGCGCGCAGGACTTTCAGCAGGCGTTCTTCACGGATCATGCCAGCATCTCCTCTACTTGCTTCACAGCGTCAGCAGTCATCACCACTTTATCAAAAGCGATAAGGCTAAATGGATCTATGCCAGCAACATCACGAACGTCAACCTTGTGTAAGTTACCTGCTGCCAGGTACAAATTAGGTTCAACTTCGCTAGTGATGATCAGTACATCATCCAGAGCCATTTCTTTCAGTTTCTGTACCAGCAACTTAGTTTTAGGTGCTTCTACAGTGAACTTCTCGACTACAATCAGACGATCTTGACGTACCAGTTCGGACAGAATGCACTTCAGTGCGCCGCGGTACATCTTTTTGTTGACTTTCTGGCTGTGGTCTTGTGGACGAGCAGCAAAGGTCACGCCGCCTGAACGCCAGATCGGGCTCTTTACAGAACCTGAACGCGCACGGCCGGTGCCTTTTTGACGCCACGGTTTTTTACCGGAACCTGTTACTTCAGCGCGGGTCTTCTGAGCACGAGTACCTTGACGAGCTGCAGCTGCATAAGCAACAACAACCTGATGTACTAACGCTTCATTGAAATCACGCCCGAAGGTAGTTTCGGAAACAGTCAGCGCGCCAGGCGCGTCTTTCATTACCAATTCCATTCCTATCTCCTCGACGTTACGCCTTGACAGCCGGTTTAACGATCAGGTCGCTACCGGTTGCTCCCGGAACAGCACCTTTGACCAGCAGCAGGTTGCGCTCAGCGTCAACACGTACTACGTCCAGGCTTTGAACGGTTACACGCTCGTCACCTAAGTGGCCTGCCATTTTCTTGCCTTTGAACACTTTACCTGGAGTCTGGTTCTGACCGATTGAACCATGACCACGGTGTGCCAAAGAGTTACCATGGGTAGCATCCTGGGTACGGAAATTCCAGCGCTTAACAGTGCCAGCATAACCTTTACCTTTTGATGTACCGGTAACGTCAACTTTTTTAACGTCTGTAAAAATATCAACGTTAATTTCTTGACCTGCTGCGAACTCTTCACCTTCATTCAGGCGGAATTCCCACAGGCCGCGGCCAGCTGTAACGCCAGCTTTAGCGAAGTGACCCGCTTCTGGTTTGGTTACACGGTTTGCTTTTTTAGCACCGGTAGTAACCTGTACAGCACGGTATCCGTCGTTAGCCAGGTCTTTAACCTGAGTAACACGGTTCGCTTCAATTTCGATAACTGTAACGGGGATAGATACGCCATCTTCAGTAAAGATGCGGGTCATTCCCACTTTACGACCGACTAAACCAATCATTGTTTCAACCTCTCAATCGCTCAATGACCTGATTAACCCAGGCTGATCTGCACGTCAACACCGGCAGCCAGATCCAGACGCATCAGAGCATCAACCGTTTTTTCAGTTGGCTCAACGATGTCAACCAGACGCTTGTGAGTACGAATTTCGTACTGATCGCGCGCATCTTTATTGACGTGCGGAGAGATCAGAACGGTAAAACGCTCTTTGCGGGTCGGCAGCGGGATCGGACCACGAACTTGAGCGCCAGTGCGCTTAGCAGTCTCGACGATTTCCGCAGTTGATTGGTCGATCAAACGGTGATCAAACGCTTTCAGGCGGATACGGATTCTTTGGTTCTGCATGAGACCAGAGCTCCAATTATTTTATAAACGTAAAAAATTACTACTCACACCCATTTCGATTGATGGGGGAGTGTAATCGTTCTTCATGTAACCCCCAAATCGGGAGTATTGTTACTAATCAATCTATGTCGAATTGACAGAAATTTCTTAGTAATAAGTTCTTATTTGAACTTATACCGCACCACATAAAAGTGCAGGCCTGAGCATTTTACAGATTTAGGGCCATAGCGCAAGGGCTATATGGGATTAAATTCAACAATACTGGTTCAAACGGAGGTTTAGCGGGGCTTTTCTGACTGTGCTTGGCTGAAGTAGAACACTTAACATTTGCTGTATTTCTAAGCTGCTCTTTCGGCTTACCTCTGAATATGATAAATCAGCCAACACTCACTTATCAAAATACCTTATATTAAGCTGCAAATATAATAATGATGATGACTATGAATTTGAATAATCATTTGAGAGCTTATCTCTCAGTATCCAACATTTATCTAAGCCTGATGACAATTGCTGCACTGGCAATATGTGGCACCCGCTTTAGCTTTTCTTATGTGGGCTTTATTTCTTTTGCTTCTTTTGTTTCTATTTTTGGTTGTCTGCTATTACTTTCAGGCCGTATTAAGTTGTCATTAAGTATTACCAGTACGTTGATAGTTATCCTGCAACTGTTGAATCAGATAAAAGTTCATTACTATAAAGAGCGGTTATTCTTTTCTGATGTCAGTATTGCTCTTGACCCAACCAACTTCAGCACTCTGTTTCATTACCCTCTGGCATTATTAGGTATTATTGGCCTGATTATCCTGCTGATTCTTAATATTGCGCTCTATATTCGAACGCCCAAAATACGCACCTCTTCTCGTTTACTTTCATTAGTTGTAGTTGGAGGTTTAGTTACCGGTATTCTTTTTGCCAGTCAGAACAAAACAAATATTGAACATTGGCAGGCATCACTCCCAAAAGGCAAGGGAACCATTGTTAACTTATTTATGTCCGCTCAACAAATGTATTATCAGCCACCGCAATATGACGGTTCTGCGAAGTACTTTTTATCAGCTTCATCATTTAAATATCTGCCAAATGCAGAAACTAAAAAACCCGATATTGTCGTAATGTTGCAAGAGTCAACCGTTAATCCGGCGCTTTATCATTTACCAGATATTACGTTACCTGAGTTTAAAATGTTTGTCGCTGATGAAGGAACTCGTGCCAACAGTCCACTCAGGGTACAAACATTTGGTGGAGGAACATGGCTATCCGAATTTTCTCTTCTTACTGGCCTAAATACCGATGACTTTAAGTTTCGTAAGAATTCGGTTTTCTATACCGTTGCCCCACATATTAAAACCAGTTTGTTTCGTGAGCTAAAGAATAATGGTTACTATACGGTAGTTCTAACCCCGATGTATAAGATGAACTACAATGCAGGGCCAACCTATAACCACTTGGGTATTGATCTAATTATTCAGCCACAAGAATTGGGATATCCCGCTGAGCTGGATGATAATTTATGGACTATTCCAACCAAAACCATGCTGGATTATGTGAAAACATTACTAGCCCGTTATACCGATAAGCCGGTATTCATTTTTGTTCTTACCATGAATGAGCATGGACCATACAACACCGGACATTCTGATGACTTCGGTATAGAAAATTCAATTGATAATCGCGATGTAGCCGGTGCTTTAAGTCACTATATTAGTAAGCTCAAACTGTTGAATGAAGCAACTGAGGAATTCTCTCAATTTGTCATCCATCGAGAAAAACCAACCATGTTTCTGTATTTCGGCGATCACCAACCTAACATCGGTTGGGATGACGATTACAATACAGGTTGGACAAAAGAATCTCGTATAACTCAATTCTTTCTAAAAGATAATTTATCCTCAAAACCCATTGCTAATATCGGGGGTTTAACTGATATTTCGTTTTTAGGCGGCATGCTACTTGAGCGTGCGGGCTTAAAAACATCACCGTTCTATGAAGCAAACATCCGTATGCGGAATCTTTGTCTGGGACTTCTTGATGATTGTCCCGATGAACAACTGATTAAAAGCTATAAACATTATATCTATCAGGATTTAAAAAATGCAGGTGAATGATTGAAAATAATAGTGCGGTTAATCGAGTGATATTAACAAAATTTAGACAGTAAAAAGGGTGCCGAAGCACCCTTTTTTATCGATAAGTAATAATTATTACTTAATGATCTTAGCAACAACACCAGCACCAACAGTACGACCACCTTCGCGGATAGCGAAGCGTAAACCTTCGTCCATCGCGATTGGCGCGATCAGCGTTACTGTCATCTGAATGTTATCACCTGGCATTACCATCTCTACGCCTTCTGGCAGTTCGATAGTACCGGTCACGTCAGTTGTACGGAAGTAGAACTGTGGACGGTAACCTTTGAAGAATGGAGTATGACGACCACCTTCATCTTTGCTCAGAATATAAACTTCTGATACGAACTGGGTATGTGGGTTGATTGTACCTGGCTTAGCCAGTACTTGACCACGTTCGATTTCTTCACGCTTAGTACCACGTAACAGAACACCAACGTTCTCACCCGCACGACCTTCGTCCAGTAATTTACGGAACATTTCAACACCGGTACAAGTGGTTTGAGTGGTTTCTTTGATACCAACGATCTCAACCGCTTCACCCACTTTAACGATACCGCGCTCTACACGACCGGTTACTACTGTACCACGGCCAGAGATAGAGAATACGTCTTCGATTGGCAGCAGGAACGGCTTATCAATTGCACGCTCTGGCTCTGGGATATAAGAATCCAGTGCTTCTGCTAATTCGATGATTTTTGATTCCCATGCTGCGTCGCCTTCCAGCGCTTTCAGAGCTGAACCACGGATTACCGGAGTATCATCACCTGGGAAATCGTACTGAGACAGAAGCTCACGAACTTCCATTTCAACTAATTCTAACAGTTCTTCGTCATCAACCATGTCACACTTGTTCAGGAACACGATGATGTAAGGAACGCCTACCTGGCGACCTAACAGGATGTGCTCACGAGTTTGTGGCATTGGGCCGTCAGTTGCAGCTACTACCAGAATAGCGCCGTCCATTTGAGCAGCACCAGTGATCATGTTCTTAACGTAGTCGGCGTGTCCCGGGCAGTCAACGTGTGCATAGTGACGGCTTGGGGTGTCGTATTCTACGTGAGAAGTGTTGATGGTAATACCACGAGCTTTTTCTTCTGGTGCGTTATCGATTTGATCGAATGCACGAGCCTGACCACCGTAAGTTTTTGCTAATACGTTGGTGATAGCTGCTGTCAGAGTAGTTTTACCATGGTCAACGTGGCCGATAGTACCAACGTTAACGTGCGGTTTTGTACGTTCAAATTTTTCTTTAGACACGATTCTCTTCCTTTACACTATCCCCCTCTATCCGAGGGGGACTGGGATATAAATTTATTACCCGTGAGGCTTATTTAGCCTTGCGAGCTTCGATAATTGCTGTAGCAACGTTATTAGGTGCTTCACTGTACTTCAAGAACTCCATAGAGTAAGAAGCACGACCCTGTGTTTGTGAACGCAGGTCTGTAGCATAACCAAACATTTCAGATAGTGGAACTTGAGCACGTACAATTTTACCTGTAGCCAAGTCTTCCATACCTTCGATGATACCACGACGACGGTTTAAGTCACCGATCACATCACCCATGTAGTCTTCTGGAGTTTCTACTTCAACCTTCATGATTGGTTCCAGCAGAATTGGTTTTGCCTTCATGAAGCCTTCTTTAAAGGCGATAGAAGCAGCCAATTTAAACGCCAGTTCTGAGGAGTCGACATCATGGTAAGAACCGTAGTGCAGACGCACTTTGATATCAACAACCGGATAACCAGCCAGAGGACCAGATTTCAGTTGCTCCTGAATACCTTTGTCAACCGCAGGGATGAATTCACCAGGAATCACACCACCTTTAATATCGTTGACGAACTCGTAGCCTGGGCCACCCGCTTCCAGTGGAGACATATCAATAATGACGTCACCATACTGACCACGACCACCAGATTGTTTAGCGTGTTTACCCTGAACGTCTTTAATCGTTTCACGGATAGTTTCACGATAAGCTACCTGAGGTTTACCAATGTTAGCTTCAACGTTGAATTCACGACGCATACGGTCAACTAACACGTCTAAGTGTAGCTCACCCATACCCGCGATAATGGTCTGGCCTGATTCTTCATCAGTCTGAACGCGGAATGATGGATCTTCTTGTGCCAGACGGCCTAAAGCGATACCCATTTTTTCCTGGTCAGCTTTAGTTTTTGGCTCAACAGCTACAGAAATCACTGGCTCTGGGAATTCCATACGTTCCAGGATAATAGGCTTAGCCTGATCACATAATGTGTCACCAGTAGTCACGTCTTTCAGACCGATAGCAGCTGCGATGTCACCAGCACGAACTTCTTTGATCTCTTCACGTTTGTTAGCGTGCATCTGAACGATACGGCCAAAACGCTCACGTTTGTCTTTTACTGAGTTCAGTACTGTGTCACCAGAGTTAACAACGCCGGAATAAACACGGAAGAACGTCAGGTTACCAACAAATGGGTCGGTGGCAATTTTAAATGCTAACGCAGAGAACGGTTCGGCATCGTCAGCGTGACGAGCAGCTGGAGTACCATCATCCAGTTCGCCGTTGATCGCTTCGATATCGGTTGGTGCAGGTAAATATTCAATTACCGCATCCAACATTGCCTGAACGCCTTTGTTCTTAAACGCAGAACCACAGGTAACCAGAATAATTTCATTATTCAGGACACGCTTACGTAATGCTGCAGTAACTTCTTCTTCAGTCAGCTCTTCGCCGCCTAAATACTTGTCCATCAGCTCTTCTGAAGCTTCAGCTGCTGCTTCAAATGCATTCTGCTGCCATTTTTTCGCATCTTCAAGCAAATGAGCTGGAACATCTTCATAGGTAAAGGTAACGCCTTGATCGGCTTCGCTCCAGTTGATTGCTTTCATTTTCAGCAAGTCAACGATACCGGTGAAGCTATCTTCAGCACCAATTGGTAACTGAATAGGAACAGCATTTGCTGCCAGACGCGATTTTAATTGCTCAACTACGCGCAGGAAGTTAGCTCCCATACGGTCCATTTTGTTAACGAACGCGATACGTGGAACTTTATATTTGTTAGCCTGACGCCAAACGGTTTCAGACTGTGGCTGAACACCACCAACTGCACAGTAAACCATTACTGCACCATCCAGAACACGCATAGAACGTTCTACTTCGATAGTGAAGTCAACGTGTCCCGGGGTATCAATAATATTGATACGGTGTGCGTCGAATTGTTTAGCCATACCAGACCAGAATGCCGTAGTCGCAGCGGAGGTGATAGTGATACCACGCTCTTGCTCCTGTTCCATCCAGTCCATAGTTGCTGAACCTTCGTGAGTTTCACCGATTTTATGGTTTACACCAGTATAAAAAAGGATACGTTCAGTAGTGGTTGTTTTACCGGCATCAATGTGAGCACTGATACCGATGTTGCGATAACGCTCAATAGGGGTTACACGAGCCATTTTATTCCTCGATTACTAGGTCGTTCTTCAGATAACCCATGCGGGTCAACTTAAAAAGCGCCCGCATGATGATTAGCATAACTACCGAAAACAAATTACCAACGGTAGTGGGCGAACGCCTTGTTGGCTTCAGCCATACGGTGAACGTCTTCACGTTTCTTAACTGCAGTACCTTTGTTCTCTGCAGCATCAGACAGTTCATTCGCTAAGCGTAAAGCCATGGATTTATCACCTCGTTTACGAGCTGCTTCTACAATCCAACGCATGGCAAGTGCATTACGGCGAACCGGACGAACTTCAACCGGTACCTGGTATGTAGAACCACCAACACGACGAGACTTAACTTCTACAGTCGGTCTTACGTTGTCCAGGGCAATTTCAAAAGCTTCCAGTTCGTTTTTACCTGAACGCTGAGATAAAGTCTCAAGCGCAGTATAAACGATAGCTTCAGCGGTAGATTTTTTACCATCTACCATTAAAATATTTACAAATTTGGCCAGTAAGTCAGATCCGAACTTAGGATCTGGCAGAATTTTACGTTGACCAATGACGCGACGACGTGGCATGGAAATACTCCGTTGTTAATTCAGGATTGTCCAAAACTCGATGAGTTTATTTTGACATTAAGTTAAAAATGTTTGGCCTTACTTAACGGGTAACCATTAAGCCTTCGGCTTCTTCACGCCATACTTGGAACGGGCTTGCTTACGGTCTTTAACACCTGAGCAGTCCAGCGCGCCACGGACGGTGTGATAACGCACACCCGGCAGGTCTTTAACACGGCCACCACGAATCAGGATCACGGAGTGCTCCTGCAGGTTATGACCTTCACCACCGATATATGAAGAAACTTCAAAACCGTTAGTTAAACGTACACGACAAACTTTACGTAATGCAGAGTTTGGTTTTTTTGGAGTGGTGGTATATACGCGAGTACATACTCCACGTTTCTGCGGGCAAGCTTCCAGCGCAGGAACGTTGCTTTTTGCAACCTTCATTGAGCGCGGTTTGCGTACCAGCTGGTTAATTGTTGCCATTAAAAAAAGCTCCTGGTTTTTTTACTTTCGTAAACACGTAATAAATCGATCCCTGAATGCATAGGTACACTGAGGGACGCAAAATTTTATGGCTGAAGTGGGTAACTGTCAAGAAATATACAGTATTGAACAATGAACAAAGGAGTGGACAGCTTGATTTATCAGAATATTCACTAAAACAATAATAAATAAATGTCACCAATTCACTTGAGGATAATGGTCAACACTGAGATCCACTAAGCCTGAGTAATCAATAATCTCAACATGACTATCAATAAGTAGCAATAACCCCCGGGCCTCAATATCTTCCCGAAGCACATAAATATTTATTGGGTTACGCTGAATAAACAGTGCCAACCAGCGGCTATCTTTCAATGCCGCCGTTACACCATCCTGCAACAATACCAACACATCATCCTGCGCGATGGTATTGACCAGTGCATTCATATCAATTTGATAAGGCGAATGTGAGACAGTATGTAACACGCTTAATCCTTAAAAAGTTAACACTACGTCATAACCCGATAAATGCTCATGCATTTGCTGCTGATTCAGGCGAATTGCGTTAATGATTAATGCGGCATCCTGATTAATCCCACGTTCAAACATTGAATCCGTACAAACAAAACATTGCTCAATATCGTATAACGCCAGGACACCAAAGGTGGCAATATAGTTACGCATCAGTATCTGCTCAGGTTGTTGTCCGGGAAGTAACTGAAAAACACCATCTGAAAGAAAGAACAGGCCGATTTCTTCTGTCAGGGCAGAGGTTGCTAAAACAGCGTCTAACCCTTCTCTACCGCCTGAAGAACCATGAGGAACATGAGTAAAAACAAAGGCTATTTTCTTCATATCCAGCCTGCCTAAAACTGCATGACGCGATCGCAAGTCAGCATCGCTTCCGCTAATGAACCCAATCCACTTAGCACAAATCCCGGTTGCAAATTAGCCGTCGTTTGTTGACGCAATGCAGCTTCTTGTTCATCCACTACGCCACGACGCAACGCGGCGGCGACACAAACATTCAGCACGGTTCCTTGTTGCTCCGCTAATCGTTGCCAGGCTCGGACTAAATCAAATTCGTCACTGGCAGGCGATATCAGCTGATTAGCATTGCTAATCCCTTCCTGATAAAAGAATACGCTCTCCAACTTATGACCACGGGTAATCAATGCCTGCGCAAATTGCCAAGCGCTGGTTGCCTGCTGAGTACCATAAGCCGGGCCGGTAACTACCAGCGTATAGCTCAGACTCACCGCTCATTTCCTGAAAAATCACCGTTCTTAAACTGACGGATATAGAGATAAACCGTGTGTTTAGAGATATTCAGACGATCGGCGACCTGATTAATTGAATCTTTAATATCGAAAATCCCTTTTTCATACAGATTAAGTACAATTTGGCGATTCTTGGCATTATTTGATACGTTCCGATCCGCATTCACTTCTTCGATACTGAATTCCAAAGTTTGAGCAACCAGATCGTCAACCGATGAGGCAAAGTTAACATTAGAATGAACGTCTTTGGTTTCCGGTGGAATAAAGGTTTGCATAATCTGGGAGAAAGGCACATCCAGATTCATATTAATACACAGCAATCCAATAACCCGATGATCTTTATTGCGAATAGCAATAGTCAGCGATTTCATTAATGAACCGCTTTTTGCACGAGTGAAGTAGGCTTTAGAAACACTACTGTCATCATTTGACATGGCGTGTAGCATTCGCAATGCCATATCAGTAATTGGAGAACCTATTTTACGACCGGTATGTTCGCCATTAGCAATGCGAATAGCCGAACACTTCAAATCTTCCAGCGAATGTAAAACGATTTCACAATGCGAGCCAATCAGCATAGCTAAGCCATCAACTACCGATTCATAAGAGCGTAGAATATCGTGGTCTTCACTGGTAAATGGCTGCTCATCCAACGTCTCATATTCGCCGGATAGCGGTGAATCAGACATGATAACTCTCCAATATATTTAGTCCATATTGGTCCTCAGACTGAAAAAAACCTGGAGACTCATTCTTAACAAGTGTTGGATAGTTTAACAAAAACAGTACCGACATAAGAAATAAAAAAACCGCAGTGATATTCTGCGGTTTTTCTTAAGGTCAAAAAATTATTGCTTATCTTTTGCCGGAGCTGCTGGCGCTTCCGCTTTCTCAGACTTAACATCCAGTAATTCAACCTGGAATACTAATGTAGAATTAATTGGAATTCCTGGAACAACGTTTTCACCGTAGGCTAAAGATGGTGGAATAACCATGGTCATTTTTCCGCCTTTCTTCAGGAATTTTAATCCTTCAGTCCAGCCTGGAATCACGCTATCCAGACGGAAAGTAGCTGGCTGGCCACGGGTATAAGAGTTATCAAACTCAGTACCATCGATGAGTGTGCCTTTATAGTTCACTACAACAGAATCGCTGTCAGTCGGTGCGTTACCTGTACCTGCGGTTTCTACTTTATACAATAACCCTGATGCAGTTTTCTTCACACCAGCTTCTTTAGCGAAAGTATCACGATAGGCTGCGCCTTTTTCTTCGTTAACTTTGCCATCAGCCAGCATTTTCGCATGAGCTTTTTCTTTCACGCGGGCTTCAAAGGTCTGTAAGGTTTGTTCAATTTCAGCATCTGTTAATTTGCTTTTGCTTTCAAAAGCATCTTTAAAACCAGCCTGGATTTGGGAGCGATCCAGCACTACACCTAACTTATCCTGATCCTTCAGAGAGTTAGTCATATAACCACCCAGAGAAGCACCTAACGCATAGGCAGCCTTCTGGTCTTCGCTGTCAAACTTAGCCGGCGCGGCACTTTTTGGTGCTGCTGTTGCAGCAGTATTGGCCATTGCCCCGGTAGCGAAAGCCATTGCGGTCGCTAACAGCGTTACTTTAAATAATGATTTCATCTACATCTCCGGTGATAGGACATATGTTGTTATGCGATAAAACAGAATTCGAATTCTATACCATACAGGCTAATTCTAAACCGGCACAAAGAATATCAGAAATATATTATTGCTCAGAAATAATAGCCCATTATGCTAATTACTCATGTTTGACAACATAAATTAAAATGGTTCGCTGAAATGAGGAATTGTCTTCATTAGCGAACCATAAATCATTATATCGCACAGATAAATAACCACACTCAGTCTTTCGGCTAAGCTATTGGTGATTATTTCGATTTAGCCGGATTAACCTGCAGTACTTTAATATTAAAAATTAACGTAGCATTTGGAGGAATGCCCGGTAAAGCACCCTTAGCACCATAACCTTGCTCTGGCGGTACGACCAATTTAATTTCTCCGCCTCTGCCCGCCAGTTTAATACCGCTACGTAATGCAGGAATAACATCCGCTACTTTTAAAGTAATTGGCGAAGCTGTTTTTTCAAACACGGCACCATTTACCCGCATACCCTGTAGCTCAACGACAACAATGTCTTTATCTGTAATTGCTGCACCACTGCCTTTCTTATCAACGAAATAAAGCAATCCTGTTTTGCTTTTCTTCACGCCATCCATTTTAGAGAATTCAGCCTGATACGCATCACCCATCTCACGTTCCCGTGCGGCTTCTTGCTCCATCTTGGCTTTATTCAAGGTGTTGACCTGATCGTCAAACGCCGCCATGGTTTTTTTGACCATCGCTTCATCCATTTTTATATCACTGGCAAAAGTATCAACAATACCCGCCAGCACAATATTAGGATCAAGCGTAATATGCAGTTTCTTCTGTTGAGCCATATTTTCCTGCAGGTAACGCGCCAGCGTTACGCCACTGGCATAGGCGCGTTTCTGTTCTTCACTGTTCAGAGAAAATTTTACTGATGATAATGGCGTGGTTTCCAACTCAGTGACTGCCGGGGCAGGCTCTTTCTTTGGCTCTGCGGTTGAGACGACTTCACCAGTTGTCGATACCGAAGTAGCATTAGCCGGGGCCGTTTCTGCAACTGGAGTGGCTTCTGTAGCGGCTGTTTTTTCCGCAGATGCTGGCGCTGCATCGGTTGCAGCAGGAGTTTCACTCACTACCGGAGCTGTTTCTACAACAGGGGTAGAGTTTGTCGCCGCAGGCTCAGTGACAGCTTGCTGCGTACTCGTCTTTGGGTCTGTTGGTACGCTATCCTTAGCAGGTTCTGCAGTTGAAGATGGCTGGCTATTCTTCTGTTCTTCCGCTGTAACGGGTGCCGTATCAGCCGCTTGTTCAACCTTTGCTGCTTCAGGTTGAGATGGTGCAGCCGTTGTCGCTGGTTGAACAGCAGTAGCACTTTGTTCAGCTTTAGTATCTGACGCAGCAGGATTAGCGAATACGGTAAAAACAGGTAGCGTTAACAACAACGCCCCAATCGCATATGAAGGCTTATTTAAAAAAGACATCAATATATTCCTTGTGTTTCATTGTAGAATAGAGCCATTAACGGTCATCATCTCCTGCCAGTTGCATTACTGGCAAGCACACAGATATTTATGCGCATCTTACAAATTTATGCGCTGATTTAATATCACATTCATAGTACGAGATTCATCATGATTCACCGGAGAAAATATGCAACAACTAAACTCTGACAGCCTGTTACAACGACTGGAACTACTGGAGAGTCGTCTGGCTTTTCAAGAGGTGACTATTGAAGATCTCAATCAGGCGGTCATTCAGCATCAACTTGAAATTGCTAAACTTCAGGAGCAGTTAAGACTACTGACAGATAAACTGAAAGCCTCTCAGCCATCGATGATAGCTTCACAGTCAGAAGAATTGCCTCCCCCACATTACTGATATTTCATCAACGCTATAGCGGCGACTCAGACAAAAAATAAAATGGCAGCTTTAGTTAAGCTGCCATTTTTTTACTTCTTAAATGATGATTAGTGGCTGCAGCCACAACCACCATGACCTTTACCATGACCACCACAGCCACCTTCACCGTGTTCGTGATCATGATCGTGACCGCCACCACCGCAGCAACCACCGCCATCACCGTGACCATGACCGCCACAGCAGCCACCTTCACCATGTTCGTGATCGTGCTCACCGTGAACATGACCATGAGCCAGTTCTTCCGGTGTTGCTTCACGAATAGCAACAACTTCAACATTAAAGTTAAGGTTTTGGCCGGCCAGCATATGGTTGCCATCAACGACTACGTGGTCGTCTTCTACTTCAGTGATTTCAACCGGCACAGGACCTTGATCGGTATCAGCCAGGAAACGCATACCTACCTGAAGCTCGTCAACACCCATAAATACATCTTTAGGTACACGCTGAACCAAGACTTCATCATAGTTACCATAAGCTTCGTTAGCCGGTACAAACACGTCAAAACGATCGCCTACGTTATGATCTTCTAATGCTTTTTCTAAACCTGCGATCAGAGAACCATGTCCATGCAGATAATCTAACGGTGCGCTCACCGGAGACTCATCAACTAATACACCGTCTTCTGTACGAACCTGATAGGCCAGGCTGACCACTAGGTCTTTTGCTACTTTCATGATTTCTCCTACCGTTGATACTTAATTTCCGCTGATTGTAGCTGAAATCAACGGCGCTGTACTCACTGAGATAAAAATTTAGGCAACTTTATATTACTAAGTATGATGAAAGTCGACTAATTGATTGAGATCCTGTGGCCCTTCAGCCTATCTTTTTTTCGACTAATCACGTTCTTCATGCCGGGCTTCCTGTACTTCATCATCCAGATCCCAGGCGTCAGATAGCTTACTGTCATGCTGAATTTCTCGCTGGAACAGATTTTCCAGTTCACGCCGCGCTTCCGCTACCCGAGATATCTGCTGAACTTCACCCTGTCGAACAGGTACCAGTTCACGCAGCATATTCTCATCCAGACGCTTAAAGTACTGTTGAGCACGATAGGCCTGATGAGGATGCATGCCCAAATCGATAAGTGCCTTACGCCCTAAATCAAGAGCACTGGAGAATGTTTCCCGGGAAAATAATTCAACACCGGCGCTCAACAGTTCATGAGCCTCTACCCGCCCTCTGGCTCGCGCCAGAATCGACAGATTAGGGAAGTATTGCTGACACAGACGAACTACCGTCATAGTCTCTTCCGGTAAATCACTGGCGATAATAATGGCTTTGGCTTTTTCCGCACCAGCAGCGCGTAGCAAATCAAGTTCTGTTGCATCACCGTAATAAACTTTATAACCGTAGCTGCGCAATATACTTACCTGACTGACATCCCGCTCCAGTACGGTCAGACGGATTTCATTTGCCATCAACAAGCGGCCAATCACCTGACCGAAACGACCAAATCCAACCACTATCACCTGAGGTTCATCATCTTCGACATCAGATGCCTGAGTCGGTTCATCTCCAGGGTTATAACGGCGGGCCAATATCTTATCAACCAACTGCATTAATATTGGTGTGGTCATCATAGAGATAGTCACCACCACCAACAGCATAGCTATCTGTTCTGAATTGAAAATATTCTGAGACTTCGCCGCAGCAAACAGTACAAAGGCAAATTCACCTCCCTGGCTGAGTACCGCAGAAAACTGTAATCGTTCTGAACGGTTAATTCGGAAGAAACGGGCTAACCCATATAACACGACGCTTTTGACCAGTAACAGAACACATACCCCCACTAACACCTGTAGGATATGAGAATAGAAAACCCCTAAGTTGAGTACCATTCCGACGGAAATAAAAAACAGCCCTAACAGCAGACCCTTAAACGGTTCAATAGCCACTTCAAGTTCATGCTGATACTCGCTTTCTGCCAGTAGCACACCCGCCAGGAAAGTACCCAGCGCCATGGAGAATCCTATCTGCTGCATAAGCACGGCTGCGCCCAATACCACCAACAGCGCGGTGGCGGTAAACACTTCCCGTACCCCTGAAGCAGCAACATAGCGAAAAATTGGACGCAATAAATAACGACAGCCCAACACTAAAATTGCCAGTCCAACCACTTTACTGAGAATGGTAAACCAATCTGCGCCGGTTCCACCTGTTCCCGCTAAAATGGGTACCAGTGCCAGTGCCGGAACAACAGCCATATCCTGAAACAGCAGCACCGCAAAGCCTGACTGTCCGCCATCACCGCGCATTCCCTTCTCTTTCATCAACTGTAGGGCCATTGCAGTAGATGACATGGACAGGCCAATGGCACCAATAATTGCCGCAGACAAACCAAACCCGGCCCAATATAGCAATCCGCAAAGAACGGCGCTGGTTATCAATACCTGAGCAGTACCCAAGCCAAAAATGGGCTTTCTCATTTTCCACAGCTTGGCCGGATTCAATTCCAGACCAATAACAAACAGCAGCAGAACTACGCCCATTTCAGAAAAATGAAGGATTTCATCAACATCATTAATCAGTCGAAATCCCCAAGGCCCAATAGCAATACCGGCTACCAAATAACCCAGCACCGCGCCAATACCAATACGTTTTGCCAGAGGAACCGCCAAAACGGCCACGGAGAGAAAAACTAAAACAGCGATAAGTTGGGGTGAAGTATCCATTATTCGCTATCCTCTTCTGCGGACACACTAAGCCATTCGGCATATTTCAGCGCATGTTGCTGTAATTCATCCTCTTCCAGGCGGCGGGCACGATAAATGATCATTGGGTCAACCCACTCCATTCCACAGGCTTTAGCCATGATCCTGAATGGCAGCAGGATATCGTCGAAGGTATAACCCACCGACCCTCCAGGCTGATAGTTACTCTCGGTGGCGCCAGCTGTGACCACCAGACGAAAACGCTTACCAGAAAGTTCATTAGCACCAATACTGCCAGCAAATTGCAGGTTTAATACCCGATCAATCCACTCTTTCATTAATGCAGGGCAGCTATAGGTATGGATGGGGAACTGAAAAATAATAACCTCGTGATCTCTTAATAATTGATGTTCACGATGGGCATTAATAAAAAAATCGGGATAGTAAGCATACAAATCACGGACTGTGACGTTATCCAAATTGCGGATAACCTTTAATAACGCCTTATTGGCAACCGAGCGCTTGGGCTCCGGATGAGCAAACAAGACGAGGGCTTTTGGCAAGTGCGACATTTTCGCTTCCCCTAAACATCGTCATCACTGACATTTTCCGCTACCATGCATGGCTTATAAATTACTGGTGTGAATCAATGGTGGTTTTATACAACCGTCGCACTCTGTAAGTTTAGCCAGTAAATTGAAATATTGAACAATAATAATATTAAAAAGAGGCTGTTACGAATAAGCAGGCTCTCAATTGTCAATATGGCTAAGTGCTTTACTTTTAAACAATAATATTAAAAATAGTGTAGCGGCTGCTGTTGTACTCCTCTCACTGTTTTCTATCAATAGTTTCATGCCGTACTTATTTTTAAAGTCGGGTATTCACTGTTGATGACCCAGCGACTAATAACTTGATATGTGGCCCTATGATTGTTTTTTCTTCATTACAGATTCGACGTGGCGTTAACGTCCTGCTTGATAACGCAACAGCAACCATCAATCCTGGACAAAAAGTGGGACTGGTAGGTAAAAACGGCTGTGGAAAATCGACGCTGCTAGCACTACTAAAAGGTGAACTGTCGGCAGACGGTGGCAACGCCACCTTTCCGGCCAGTTGGGCTTTATCATGGGTCAATCAGGAAACACCGGCATTAGATATTCCCGCCGTTGAATATGTGATTGATGGCGATCGGGAGTACCGTCGGCTTGAACATGCGTTAGCAGAAGCCAATGAGAAAAACGACGGTAACGAAATTGCTTCACTGCACGGCAAACTGGATGCCATACAGGCATGGACCATCTATCCTCGCGCTTCCAGTTTGTTACACGGTTTAGGTTTCTCTCAGGAACAGTTACAACAACCGGTAAGTGCCTTTTCCGGCGGCTGGCGTATGCGACTGAACCTGGCTCAGGCTCTGCTTTGCCGTTCCGACTTACTGCTGCTCGATGAACCGACCAACCACCTCGATTTAGATGCGGTAATCTGGCTGGAGAAATGGCTGAAAAGCTATGAAGGTACTCTGATCCTGATTTCCCACGACCGGGATTTCCTTGATCCTATCGTGGATAAAATTTTGCATATCGAGCAGCAACAGCTGTTTGAATATACCGGCAACTACTCCTCCTTTGAACGCCAGCGCGCCACTAAGCTGTCGCAACAGCAGGCGCTGTATCAAAGCCAGCAAGAGAAAGTTGCTCATCTACAAAGCTATATCGATCGCTTTAAAGCTCAGGCAACCAAAGCCAAACAGGCACAAAGCCGAATTAAAATGTTAGAGCGCATGGAGCTGATCGCTCCTGCTCACGTTGATAACCCTTTCAGCTTTAGTTTCCGCCAGCCAGAAAGCTTACCGAATCCACTATTGAGAATGGAAAAAGTCAGTGCGGGTTACGGCGATAAAACCATTTTGCAATCCATCAAGCTGAATCTGGTACCCGGCTCACGTATCGGTTTACTGGGGCGTAACGGTGCAGGTAAATCTACATTAATCAAACTTTTGGCGGGAGAATTAGCACCTCAACAGGGGGAAATTGGTTTAGCTAAGGGGATCAAATTGGGTTACTTTGCCCAGCATCAATTGGAAACCCTTCGTCCTGACGAATCACCATTACAACATCTTAGCCGTCTGGCCCCGCAAGAATATGAGCAACCGCTACGGGATTATCTGGGAGGTTTTGGTTTTCGCGGTGATAAAGTCAGCGAAAATACCGAGCGCTTCTCCGGAGGAGAAAAAGCCCGTTTAGTGTTGGCATTAATTGTCTGGCTGCGTCCGAATTTACTGCTGCTCGATGAACCTACTAACCACCTCGATCTGGATATGCGTCAGGCACTGACCGAAGCGCTGATTGATTTTGATGGCGCTCTGGTGGTTGTTTCCCACGATCGTCATTTACTACGTTCCACTACCGATGAGCTCTATTTAGTTCATGACAAAAAGGTAGAGCCTTTCGACGGTGATTTAGAAGATTACCAGCAGTGGTTAGTTGAGCTGCAAAAACAAGAAATGCAACCGGAAGCGAATGATAAAGAGCCAACCGCGAACAGCGCTCAGGCACGTAAAGATCAGAAACGTCGTGAAGCAGACTTCCGCACTCAAACTCAGCCCATTCGTAAAAAGATCGACAAACTGGATATTGAACTCAATAAGCTGGCAAAACAGTTGAGTGATATTGAGCTGGCACTGTCGGATACCGCTATTTATGAGGCGGATAAAAAAGCCGAACTGACAAAACTGCTGCAACAGCAGGTTAGCGTGAAGTTAGCTCAGGAAGAAACCGAGATGAACTGGCTGGAATTGCAGGAGCAGTTGGAAGAGATGACGGCGGTGTTTAATCAAGGGGAATGATTAACGTTAAATATCAGATGCGGTGATACACATCGCCTCTGACAGTTCAGTTTAGTCCCTTAAGATAGCCAATCGACGGGAGGGACGGGTGTTGGGGTCGACTTGGCGTGAGCCAACGAAGCGCCCCTAACCCGGCCAGGCCTGGCGCGCTCTACAGCTGAGTACAAACGATCTTCCGGCCGAGTACGAAGGTGATTTGGGCAACATCGTTTTTACGGCCGGAATATTCACCAAAGCTGATTTAATAGCAGTTTCAGGCGACAATACACACCGCCTCTGCTGATAATGTTCTGGTTTCACTACAACCAGATAAGCACCACGCAGCCTGCCGTCAAAATACCCATGGTGATATTAAAAATCGCCCACGATTTGCGACTTTGCAGCAAACGACCAATGGCAGAACCAAAACCCATCCAGATAAATCCGGCCACCAGATTTACCATAAACATGGCAATACTAATGGCTATCACTGATGCACTGTACATACTCCCTGCCAGGCTGTAGCTGGCTATCGAGCCAATGCCCATTAACCAGGCTTTAGGATTTAATGCCTGTAACAGTAACCCCTGATATAACCGAACCGGCTGTGCTGTGCCTTTTTCAGTCTCCAGCTTTTCATAACGAGAAGTGGCTATTTTCCACGCCAGCCAAATCAGGTAGAGGCTACCCGCAATTTTCAGCGCCAGATGTAACGAAGGATAAGCAGTTACCAATGTACCAACACCCATGGCAACTAACAGCAGCAGCAATTGCATGCCAATCATAATGCCAAACATCAACGGTAAAGAACGGGTGAAACCGAAGTTAGCAGTTGAAGAGGTGAGTAACATATTATTTGGACCCGGTGTAACTGCCGCTATCCATAGAAACATCGACATAGAAAGAAACCAGCCTAACTCCATTCTGTATAACCCTTTACCAGTGAGAGATGTTTAATCATTCCATTCAAGCTAGCAGTGTGATATTGATCGCACAAGTCCCCAAGAGTGAATTTAATTTTGTTATGGATGCACAATTTCGGCCCATACCGGGCACCGGTAACCCACACATACAAACTCTGCTACCCCGGATTATCCGCAGAAAGATTAGTCTGGACCCCGTGTGGCAGCGTCTGGAACTTCCGGACGGCGATTTTATTGATGTTGCCTGGAGCGAAGACCCTCATCAGGCCAAACATAAACCGCGTCTGATATTGTTTCATGGTTTAGAAGGCAATTTTTATAGCCCTTATGCCCATGGTTTGCTGGCGGTTTGTCGGCAAAACGGCTGGTTGGGGGCCGTTATGCATTTTCGCGGTTGTAGCGGTGAACCTAACCGTAGCCCTCGTGCTTATCATTCTGGCGAAACCAGCGATACTCGATTTTTTCTCAACTGGTTACAAGATACATTGGGAGAAGCACCTACTGCCGCAGTAGGTTACTCGCTGGGTGGCAATATGTTAGGTTGCTATCTGGCTGAAGAAGGTGACAAAGTTCCACTTGAGGCAGCAGTCATTGTCTCCGCTCCGCTGATGCTCGGTCCCTGTTCCCGTCGTTTAGAGCAAGGTCTGTCGAGAGTTTATCACCGCTATCTGCTGGGTTTACTTAAGCAAAGTACCAAACGTAAGCTCATTCGCTATCCTGGTATTATGCCGCTGCCCGGCTTATCACTGAAAAATATACGTTCTATTCGTGAGTTTGATGATGCTCTTACAGCACCATTACATGGATTTAAAGATTCCACCGATTATTATCAAAAGTGCAGTGCTCTACCGGTATTGCATCAGGTACGCATTCCTTTGCTGATTATTCACGCCAAAGACGATCCCTTTATGTCACCGGAAGTGATTCCGGCAAAAAACAGCCTGCCCGAAAATATTGAATATCAGTTAACGGAACACGGCGGTCACGTTGGCTTTGTCAGTGGTACATGGAAAAAGCCACAGATGTGGCTGGAACATCGTATCCCTGAATGGTTAACCCGCTATCTGGAGAAAAACAAATGATGATCCCGTGGCAGCAACTGGCTCCCGAAACGCTGGAAAGTATTATTGAATCCTTTGTTTTGCGTGAAGGCACCGATTACGGAGAACACGAAAGATCACTACAGCAGAAAGTCGATGACGTTAAGCGTCAGCTAAAAAGCGGTCAGGTCATATTGGTTTGGTCAGAACTACATGAAACCATCAATATTATGCCCAAAGATCGTTTCAGTGATGATATGGAAGAACAACCTTATCCGGAGTATTGATTCATCTGAATAAAATTTTATGACAGCCCTGCATCAATCCGACTATGCTCTGGTAATAATAATGAAAATTAAGGAATCAGGTTAATGTCAGCAAAACATCCAATCATTGCAGTTACTGGTTCCAGTGGAGCCGGTACTACTACCACCAGTCTGGCCTTCAGGAAGATCTTTCAGCAGTTAAATTTAAGTGCCGCACGCATTGATGGTGATGCATATCATCGCTATACACGCCCGGAGATGGATGCGGAAATCCGTAAAGCCAGAGAGCAAGGTCGCCATATCAGCTATTTTGGCCCCGAGGCCAATGACTTTGCACTGTTGGAAAACAGCTTTATTGAATACGGAAAAACCGGAAACGGACGCACACGTAAGTACTTGCATACTTATGATGAAGCGGTCCCCTATAACCAAACCCCGGGTACCTTTACTCCCTGGCAACCGTTACCTGAAACCACAGACTTGCTGTTTTATGAAGGACTGCATGGTGGCATCGTCACCGCTAAGCATAATGTTGCCCAGCATGTCGATCTGCTGGTTGGCGTAGTTCCTATCGTTAACCTGGAATGGATACAAAAGCTAATCCGCGACACGGTGGAGCGAGAACACTCCCGGGAAGCCGTGCTGGATTCCGTAGTTCGCTCTATGGATGACTACATCAATTACATCACCCCACAGTTTTCCCGGACTCATATCAACTTCCAGCGCGTCCCCACCGTTGATACTTCTGATCCATTTTCTGCGAAGAGTATTCCAACGATGGACGAAAGTCTGGTAGTTATTCACTTCAGGGGGCTGACAGGCATTGATTTTCCCTATTTACTGGTCATGTTACAGGGATCGTTTATCTCCCAAACAAACACTCTGGTCATTCCGGGAGGAAAATTGGGGCTGGCAATGGAGTTAATTATCACACCATTAATACAGCAACTATTAGAAGGCAGAATATTAGAATAGGGAAATGAGGGTAAAACAGGCGAATAACCCGAATCAGCGCCGCTTAACCCTCATTTTAGTAAGACAACACGAGACTCTTGGCTCAACCTGTGTTAAAATCATAGTGTGGGTACAATAGATAAATTAGAGTTCGCTCAGGCTGATGTGGCACCAGCCCACAAACACCTCTATATTCTTTTTTACATCAGCTATAATAGCGCTCACCTGGCAAGTTATATGCTTCGGGGCGGGTAAGATTTTCGGCAAGCTTCTCGCTTTGCTGTGTTAGGCAGTGACTACAAAGAGGATAACAACAAATGGTTCTCGGCAAACCGCAAACAGACCCTACTCTCGAATGGTTTTTATCTCATTGTCATATTCATAAATATCCATCCAAGAGCACACTTATTCACCAAGGTGAAAAAGCAGAAACTCTTTACTATATTGTAAAGGGTGCCGTAGCCGTTCTGATTAAGGATGAAGAAGGTAAAGAGATGATCCTCTCCTATCTCAATCAGGGGGATTTCATCGGAGAACTTGGCCTGTTTGAAGAAGGTCAGGAACGCAGTGCCTGGGTCAGGGCAAAAACAGCATGTGAAGTTGCTGAAATTTCATATAAGAAATTTCGCCAGCTGATTCAAGTTAACCCGGATATTTTAATGCGTTTATCCGCTCAGATGGCCAGCCGCTTACAGGTTACCTCTGAGAAAGTAGGAAGCCTTGCCTTCCTTGATGTTACGGGCCGTATCGCACAAACATTACTCAATCTGGCTAAACAACCGGATGCAATGACCCATCCAGACGGAATGCAAATCAAGATCACCCGTCAGGAAATTGGTCAAATTGTTGGATGTTCCCGTGAAACGGTAGGACGTATTTTAAAAATGCTGGAAGATCAAAATCTGATCTCCGCTCATGGAAAGACTATCGTTGTCTACGGGACTCGTTAAATAATAAAGAGAAGCGGATAGGTTTAGGGCCTCCAGTTGCCATATCCGCTTCCCTTTACCCGGGAGGCCTATGTGGCGACGAGTCATTTATCATCCAGAAGTCAATTATGCTCTGCGCCAAACGTTAGTTCTCTGTTTGCCTGTCTTGCTGTTTTGGCTACTCGACGACCTGGCAACCGGCTTTTTACTCTCCCTTGTTCCTGCCTGCTGCAGTATTGGTGGTTTGGATACTCCCCATAAACACTTTTTCAAACGGCTGGCTATTGGCGGCGGGTTGTTTGTTATCAGTAGTGTATTGTTGCAGTTTCTTCTGTTGTGGTCGGTTCCACTACCGATCTGCATGCTTATTCTGACGCTATTATTTGGCGTAACGGCAGAAATTAGTCCGCTTTATGGTCGGTTAATGCCTGCTGCATTAGTCACCGCTATTTTTACCCTCAGTATGGCGGGCAACTTACCTGTTTGGCGAGTAGCCATGTTATTTGCCATTGGCACAGTCTGGTATGGTTTGTTTATCCATCTGTGGTTTCGGCTTTGGCAAGAACAGCCCATGCGAGAATCACTTAACCTGCTTTTCCGTCAGTTAGCCTGTTATTTTGAAGAGAAGTACAGCTTACTGACCCAGCACACCGACCCGGAGAAAGCTCTCCCTCCACTACTGTTACAACAACAGAAAGTGATGGACATCATCTCATTGATTTATCAGCAAATTTATATGATCCCTAACCTGAAACACCCTCGTCATCGGCGATTAATTCAGGCGTTTCAAGTGGCCCTCGATTTGCAGGAACACATTACCGTCAGTTTGCACCAGCCAGTCGAGGTACAAAAACTGGTTGAACAGAGTCAGGCCGAAGCCATCATTCGTCATAATGCAAAGACCATTAGTCAACGTTTGCAGGCATTAGCCGATAATATTCTCTATCACCGCCGTTCAACGCCTTTCAATATGGATTCTGAGTTATCAGCACTGGCAAAAATTGCCCGACAGCATCCGGATAATCCGGTAGGAACTTTTTGTTATTATCATTTCAGCCGTATTGCTCACTTACTTAGCCGCCAAAAGCCTCTATACAACCGAACACTGATGCCGATGCAAAGTCGTCTTCCTTTTTTGCAGGCGCTAAAAAGTTATTGTTCCCTTAAATCTGCCGCATTCAAAAATGCCGCACGCCTTGGCCTCACATTAGCGGCAGGCGCCGGCATTGGGCTGACGCTCAATCTACCCAAGCCTTATTGGATACTAATGACCATTATGGTGGTCAGCCAGAATGGCTATAACGCGACCCGTATTCGAATTCAGCACCGCTCACTGGGCACCATGATAGGTATTCTTGCCGGAGCGGCAATTTTGCATCTCTACTACTCTCAGAACCTGATGTTGATTTTGATGTTGGTACTGACATTTTGCTCTTATCTAATAGTACGTAAGAATTATGGTATGGCGGTGATTGGGTTCACCATTACCGCGCTCTATACCTTACAGATTATCTCTAACAGTGGTATGAACTACCTGTTGCCACGTCTTATCGATACGGTTATTGGCTGTATGCTGGCATTTGCCAGTAGCCTGTGGCTGTGGCCTCAATGGCAAAGCGCACTGTTACGTAAAAATGCTCACAACGCACTGGAGACCTATCAACAGCATCTGCGGCAAATATTTAATATGGGCACAGATGTTGCTGAACTGGCCTATACCCGAATGAGAGTTAATCAGGCTCACAATACGCTTTTTACCGCATTGAATCAGGCCATGCAGGAACCGGGATTCAATACCCGCTATCTGGCCGATATGCGTCTTTGGGTTACCCATAGCCAGTTTTTGGTTGAGCATCTGAACGCGATAACAACCATCGCCCGAGACCAATATGTACTGGTTCCCGCGTTGGCACAGAAGTATTTAAACGCTTGTGAAGTCCTGATTCAGATTTGTCAGCAGCGTCTGGAATATGACGGCCCCAGCGGTGATACCAGCATATTACCGATTGTGGAATCCGGGGATGATAAAGATGAGTTATCAGAGATCTCGATGGAGAAACATATCGAAAGGATACTGGCACACCTTACGACAATGCATACTATTTCTTCACTAGCGTGGCAGCAGAGGCCGCATCATGGAATGTGGTTGAAGAGGAGATTGAGAGAAGAGGGGTAGCTAATAATTTTTTGAAAATTTACCTCGGTGGATATTCCGGCCGTAAACACTATGTATTCATATCTTCACTGTGCTCGGCCGGAAGGGCTATGTACTCAGCTTCGGAGTGCTTCGGGCCTAGCCGGGCTACGGGCACTTCGTTGGCTTACGCCAAATCGACCCCCACGCCCGTCTTTCCCTCAGTTTAACTCTGCTAGTTCATAACTATTTTCAGTTTCAACTAGTTACCTTTCGCTTCAACCATTTGTTTTACCGCTTTTTCAAAGCAATCCATCCCCTGTTGTAGATCTTTTTCCGGGATAACCAGAGATGGAGCAAAACGGATTACGTTAGGGCCGGCATTAAGCAACATCAGGCCATTTTCTACTGATGCAGCAAGAAACTCTCGCGCCATGCCCTGATAACCAGGCTGTAGTTCGGCACCGATTAGCAAGCCAAGGCCGCGAACGTCGGTGAATACATGATAAAGCTGATTAATTTCTTCCAGACGGGTAACGATGTATTCATAGCGTGATTGCACACCCGACAGTACTTCCGGGGTATTGATCACATCAAACGCCGCTTCTGCTACTGCACAGGCCAATGGATTACCGCCATAGGTGGTGCCATGAACACCGGGTTCCATTACTTGTGCCACTTCATCAGTGGTTAACATAGCACTAATAGGGAAACCACCACCCAGTGCTTTGGCTGAAGTTAAAATATCCGGAACGATACCGTATTGCATATAGGTAAACAGTGAACCGGTTCTACCCATGCCAGACTGTACTTCATCAAATACTAATAGCGCTTTATATTGATCGCACAGCTCTCTAACTCCGCGCAGAAACTCAGCGTCAACCGGGGTGATTCCCCCTTCTCCCTGAACCGGTTCCAGTACCACGGCACAAGTGTGGTCATCAATAACGGCTTTAACAGCATCCAGATCGTTAAAAGGAATATGCACGATATCTGCTGGTTTTGGGCCAAAACCGTCAGAGTATTTAGGCTGTCCACCAACGGAAACGGTAAACAGGGTGCGGCCATGGAAGGCATTATTAAACGCAATAATTTTGGTTTTATAAGGGCTATGGCGAGTAATGGCATAACGGCGAGCTAGCTTAAATGCGGCCTCATTGGCTTCAGCACCAGAGTTAGCAAAAAACACCCGGTCGGCAAAGGTTGAATCAATCAGTTTCCGGGCCAGTCGCAAAGCAGGTTCATTGGTAAATAAATTACTGGTATGCCAAATCATCTCCCCCTGAGTCTTCAATGCATGAACTAAAGCAGGATGACAATGACCTAAGGCGGTAACCGCAATACCGCTGGAAAAATCGATATACTCATTTCCCTGCTGATCCCAGACGCGACTACCCTTACCTTTAACCGGTACAAAAGCTGCTGGCGCATACACGGGTAACATAACGTTATCAAAAGTATTGCGATTAACTGATGTATTACTATCCATAAAACTGCCCTATTGATTTCACCGCGAATGACTCCACACTACCAAAATTGCATATAAAATCAATTTATATAAATAAAAATACAAATAAAAATCTTACAACACCTAATAATCAATTAATTACCACAACTCTCGCAATAAATAATAATTCACAATTATTCAATAATTAATCATGCCATGCTGTGGCTACCACGGTGATTTTGGTCACAGATCTCAAACTTTCCCGCCAAAACATTCTAGACCTACTTGTATGGTAGTTAATCCAGAAGTATCTTGTGTTCACTTTCTATACCGAATTAGTTCTCTTTATTCCGTCAGGATGGATGCATTATGAAAATCGTAAAGGCTGAAGTTTTTGTTACCTGCCCGGGCCGTAACTTCGTTACCGTCAAGATCACTACTGATGAAGGCATTTATGGCGTGGGTGATGCCACTCTCAATGGGCGAGAGCTCTCCGTTGCCTCCTACCTTAAAGACCATCTTTGCCCACAATTGATTGGTCGCGACGCTCACCAAATTGAAGATATCTGGCAATTTTTCTATAAAGGCGCTTACTGGCGTCGTGGTCCGGTCACCATGTCTGCTATCTCCGCTATTGATATGGCCCTATGGGATATCAAAGGTAAAGCGGCAAACATGCCAGTTTATCAACTGCTCGGTGGTGCTTCACGTACCGGGGTTATGGTTTATTGCCATACCACTGGCCGCACCATTGATGAAGTACTGGAAGACTACGCTAAACACAAAGAGATGGGCTTTAAAGCTATTCGTGTTCAGTGTGGCGTGCCAGGAATGAAAACCACCTATGGTTTAAGCAAAGGTAAAAACCTGGCTTATGAACCAGCTACCAAAGGTCACCACCCGGAAGAACAGCTGTGGTCTACCGAGAAATATCTGGATTTCACACCAAAACTATTTGATGCCGTACGTAATAAGTTCGGTTTTGATGAGCATCTGCTGCACGACATGCATCATCGCCTGACGCCAATTGAAGCCGCGCGTTTTGGCAAAAGCATTGAAGATTACCGTATGTTCTGGATGGAAGATCCAACACCAGCGGAAAATCAGGAGTGCTTCCGTCTGATCCGTCAACATACCGTTACCCCTATCGCCGTAGGCGAAGTGTTCAACAGTATCTGGGACTGCAAACAGCTGATTGAAGAACAGCTGATCGACTATATCCGTACCACCATCACTCATGCCGGCGGAATTACCCATATGCACCGCATTGCTGATTTTGCAGCCATGTACCAGGTGCGTACCGGTTCTCATGGTCCATCCGATCTCTCACCAATTTGCCACGCTGCAGCCCTGCATTTTGACCTGTGGGTGCCGAATTTTGGCGTGCAGGAATATATGGGTTACTCCGAGCAAATGCTGGAAGTCTTCCCCCATAACTGGACCTTTGATGATGGCTATATGCACCCAAGCGATAAGCCTGGTCTGGGCATCGACTTCGATGAAAAGCTGGCTGCCAAATATCCCTATGAAGCCGCCTACTTACCTGTTGCCCGTTTAACTGACGGCACACTGTGGAACTGGTGATTAAGGAAAACAATATGAAAAGCGTAGTCATTCAACAACCCGAAGTTTTAGTGATTGAAGATCGCCCGGTACCACAGCCACAAGCTGGTGAAGTGCGTCTGCGGGTGGAAAGTGCCGGTATCTGTGGTTCCGACGTGCATATTTATCGTGGTCATAATCCTTTTGCGAAATACCCGCGCGTTATCGGTCATGAGTTCTTTGGCCGCATTGATGCGGTTGGTGAAGGCGTTGATACATCCCGTGTTGGTCAGCGTGTGGTTGGCGATCCGGTGGTCAGCTGTGGTCACTGCTACCCGTGCTCAGTGGGCCGCCCGAATGTTTGTACCTCTTTACAAGTTATTGGGGTTCATCGTGATGGCGGGTTCAGTGAATACATCACTCTGCCAGCCAAGAATGCCCATATTATTCCTGACAGCATCCCGGATCGGGAAGCGACCATGATTGAGCCTTTTACTATCGCTGCAAATATCTGCAGTCAGATGAACCCTGGCCCTCTGGATGTTGCTCTGGTATATGGCGCAGGCCCAATGGGTTTGACCTCTATTCAGGCACTACGTGGCGTATACGGCGTTAAAGAGATTATTGTTGCGGATCGTATTGATGAGCGCTTAGCCATGGCTAAAGAAAACGGTGCCGATCGCGTAATTAACAATACCGATATCGACCTTACCGCAGAGCTGGCAAAGCTGGGTATCCGCCCCACTCTGATTATTGATGCTGCATGTCACCCGTCAATTTTGCCGGAAGCCATTGGTTTGGCATCACCAGCAGCCCGTATTGGCATTATGGGTTTCTCTTCCGACCCTTGCGTCATTAACCAACAGGGTATCACCAGTAAAGAGCTGACTATTTATAGCTCCCGCCTCAACAGTAATCGTTTCCCGATGGTTATTGACTGGATGAACAGCAAAAAAATCCATCCAGAAAAACTCATTACACATCAATTTGATTACACACAAGTCGTTGAAGCAATGGAGATATTTGAAAAAGATCCTAAGTTCTGTTGCAAAGTTTTATTGAAGTTTTAACAGAAAACCTCTGTACCCAAACCTTTTCTGTATATATAACAACAACTGTAGAGAGCAGAAATATGACTAAAAGCATGGAATCAACAAATAATAAACCGGAAAGAAGTACTTCTGATCTGGTTAAGGCCGCAGTTTCCGGCTGGCTGGGAACCGCACTCGAATTTATGGATTTTCAGCTGTACTCACTGGGTGCCGCGCTGGTTTTCCATGAGATTTTTTTCCCTGAGCAATCGGCAGCGATGGCGCTGATTCTGGCAATGGGAACCTACGGCGCAGGATATATTGCGCGTATCGTTGGCGCCTTTATCTTCGGCAGAATGGGCGACACCCTTGGCAGAAAAAAAGTTCTGTTTATTACCATCACCATGATGGGTATCTGTACCACGCTAATTGGCGTACTACCTACTTACGCTCAAATTGGTATCTTTGCGCCTCTATTATTGATTACTTTACGTATCATTCAGGGGCTGGGCGCAGGAGCTGAAATCTCCGGTGCAGGCACTATGCTGGCAGAATACGCCCCTAAAGGTAAGCGCGGCATTATCTCTTCACTGGTTGCTATGGGAACCAACTGCGGAACATTGAGCGCAACAGCGATTTGGGCAGTAATGTTTGTTCTGCTCGACAGAGAACAGCTGCTTGACTGGGGATGGCGTATCCCGTTCCTGTCCAGCGTAGTTGTTATGATCTTTGCAGTTTGGTTACGGATGAACCTGAAAGAAAGCCCGGTCTTTGAGCAGGCCAGCGAAACCGCCGCTACTGAAACAGCAGCCGCGAAAAAGGCCGCCTCTGAAGAAAGCTCCATTCTTTCAATGTTCACCAGCAAATCCTTCTGGCTGGCAACCGGACTACGCTTTGGGCAGGCGGGTAACTCTGGCCTGATTCAAACCTTTCTGGCTGGTTATTTAGTACAAACACTGCTATTTGAAAAACGTATTCCAACTGATGCATTAATGATCAGTTCAATTCTTGGATTCCTGACCATTCCGCTGTTGGGCTGGCTGTCTGACAAAATTGGTCGCCGTCTGCCTTATATTGTGCTGAGCATCAGTGCCATTATCTTAGCCTACCCAATGCTATCAATGATTGTTGATAAAACCGGCGAAGTTAATGTGATTATGGCCTGCATTATCGTTATCCATAACGTTGCGGTACTGGGTCTGTTCGCCCTTGAAAACATTACTATGGCCGAAATGTTTGGCTCACGTAATCGCTTTACCCGGATGGCTATTTCTAAAGAGACTGGTGGTCTGGTCGCGGTAGGTTTTGGCCCGGTACTGGCAGGTATTTTCTGTAACATGACCGACTCCTGGTGGCCAATCGTGGTGATGATTATTGTCTATTCATCTATCGGTTTAATCTCGGCTATCTGCATGCCTGAAGTGAAAGATCGCGACCTGAGCGATCCAAGAGATGCGGCGGAAGTTCCAGCCCATGAGGCAGCAGAGGTTGACGTTCGCCGTGGTGCGGCAGAAGTTTAATCGCATCAGCGCTTATTTATCATTTAACGGGTTAACCGACGATATGAATTTATCAAACAAATCATTACGCGATCTGCCGAAAAATGTCGTAGTGCCGAGCTACGACAGAACCAAACTTCAGACTCGAATTGTGCATTTAGGCTTCGGCGCGTTTCACCGCGCCCACCAGGCAGTTTATGCCGATATTCTGGCATCAGAATACGGTAGCAACTGGGGATATTGTGAAGTTAACCTGATTGGTGGCGAACAGCAGATTAGTGACTTGAACGCACAGGAGCTGTTGTATTCGGTAGCTGAAATGGCTTCTGAAGGCTGGTCAGGTCGTGTGGTGGGCGTGGTTCGCCGCGCTATTCATGGTGAAGTTGATGGAATCAACAGCGTGCTGGAAGCCATGGCACAACCAGAGATTGCCATCGTTTCCATTACCATTACTGAGAAAGGCTATTGTTACCAGCCAGCTACCGGTACGTTAATTGAAGATCACCCACTGATTCAGCATGATATCGCTAACCCATCAATGCCAAAATCAGCACCCGGCGCGATAGTTCAGGCTTTACGGTTGCGTCGTGACCGCAATCTTCCCGCTTTTAGCGTGATGTCCTGCGATAATATGCCGGAAAACGGTTACGTAACCCGTAATGTGGTTCTGGCGTTAGCCCGTATTCAGGATGCTCAACTGGCAAACTGGATTGAAACTAACGTCAGTTTCCCATCCACGATGGTGGACCGTATTGTACCTGCCGTTACCCCGGAAACGCTGGAGAAAATAACGCAACAGCTTGGTGGAATTAACGATCCGGCAGGCGTAGCCTGCGAACCGTTCCGCCAGTGGGTGATTGAGGATAACTTTGTTAATGGTCGCCCTGAGTGGGAAAAAGCCGGGGCAGAGCTGGTAGAAGATGTGCTGCCATTTGAAGAAATGAAACTGCGTATGCTAAACGGCAGCCATTCATTTCTGGCCTATCTCGGCTATCTGGCAGGATATCAGCATATTAACGACTGTATGCAGGACGACAACTACGCCACAGCTGCTCGCCATCTGATGCTAAGCGAGCAGGCACCAACGTTGCGTACTCAGGGTGTTGATTTGGAAGCCTATGCCGATTCATTACTTAACCGCTATCGCAATACAGCCCTGAAGCACCGTACCTGGCAAATCGCGATGGATGGAACGCAGAAGCTGCCACAGCGGATGCTGGATTCAGTACGCTACCATCTTGCCCATAACAGCCGCTTTGACTGTCTGGCGTTGGGGATTGCGGCCTGGATGCGCTACGTTGGTGGTATTGATGAGCAAGGGCAACCGATTGAAGTTAGCGATCCATTGCTGGAACAGTTAAAAGCACTGGTTGCTGCAAGTGATGAAGGTGCTGAACGAGTAAAAGCATTGCTGTCACTGGAAGTGGTGTTTGGTAAAGAGCTGCCGCAAAACACTCGCTTTGTTACGGTTGTGACAGAAGCCTATTTGCAGTTGTTAAAGTCTGGCGCGAAACAGAGTGTTGCTTTGTTACTTAGACAGTTCTGATAAATCAGCAACTGTGTATATTCCGACCGTAAAAACACAGTGCTTATGTCTACACTGGTAACGGTCGGAAAACCGTCTGTACTTAGCTACGAAGTGCGTCGGGCCTGGCCGGGTTAGGGGCCGTTACAAAACACCTTCGGTGTTTTGCCCTACGGGCCAGCGCTAGCGCTGTTCAAACAGGCTTTGCCTGTTTGTCGTTGGCTTACGCCAAGTCGACCCCAACACCCGTCCCTCCCGTCGATTAGCTATCTTAGGAACTATCTGGCTTTATCATCAATCTGAAATAACCTCCCTCTCGGGTGGTTATTTTTCATCATTCAAAACTAAACAACCGGAAAACTCATCACGAACCGACTGCCGTGTCCCACTTCACTTTCTACCCAAATAGTACCGTTATGCAGCTCTATAATAGATTTCACCAAAGCCAGCCCCAGTCCGGTGCTTTCATTCGAGCTTCTGGCGCTATCGGCACAGTAAAAACGTTCGAATATATGGTCGATGTGTAATGGTTCAATCCCTTCACCGGTATCAGTCACCGACAAAATCAGGCGATCGTTCTCTCTTTCTGCTGCCAGCGTAATTTTTCCGCCTACTGGCGTATAGCGTAATGCGTTATCAACCAGATTAGAAAATGCCCGTCGTAATAACATCACGTCAGCCTGCATGGTGTAATCGCCAGAAATTGATAACTCAACCTGCCTCTCTTCCGCCAAACCGCTAAAGAATTCAGCCACCTGATTAAACAGAATCGAAGTTGATACCGGCTCAATATGAATAACTTCCCGAGAGTTATCTGCTCTGGCAAGAAACAGCATGGAGGAGATCATTCGGGATAACCGTTCCCCTTCTTCCATAATTTTCTCCAGCGTTTCCTGATACTCTTCCGGAGTACGAAGCTGGGACTGTGTTACGCTGGCGGCGGCAACCATATTATTGATGGGCGCGCGGAATTCGTGAGCAATATCCGATGAGAAGCGCGATAGTTCAGCAAAAGAGCTTTCTAATCGACTAAGCATATCGTCGAAAGAAGCGGCTAACTCTTTTAGCTCTCTGGGCCATTTTTGTTGGCCTATGCGAGTATTGAGCCGTTCCACATGAATATTCTGTATTTGCTTATTCAGAATATTTAATGGTTTAAGACCACTTCGTACTATCAACCATCCAAGCAGTGCTGAAATAACCAGTGCAATGGATACCACCACTTTCAGAATATCCAGACAAAGATCCAGAATTTCTCGTTCCTGGCTAACGTTCAGCGCTGCCTGTACTAACCATACTTGCCCGTTAGCCTGAGCTACCTTGCGGCTTCCCAGTAACATCTTGCTCTTGCGTTCTCCCTGCTTAGAGAAGGTTATTTTATAGTTAAACTTCTCGTCAGCATCGGGAAACTCCTCTGGTGAAATCGTCAATTGGGGAGATTCCGCAAACAGTTGCCCGTTCGGCATAATCACTCGCAAAAATGCCCGCTTATCCGGATCGATATTTTCAAACCAGCGTTGCTGCCAAACCCTCAACTTACGATTATCGTGAATACTTTCAATAACACTGCTTTGCGACTGAAGAATATTATTTAATTCAAGTTGGTTCTTTTTCTTTAGCTGTTCGACCAGTGCAGTAAATACGATCACAGAGACGATTAGCACTATTATCGTCATGGCTAAAGTAAAAAAGATACTCAGCCGCTGGGTTAACGACCAGCTACGGATATCAAACAGTTTCATCTCTCAACTCCATCACGTAGCCGGCACCCCGGATAGTGTGTAACAGCTTGACCGAATAGGGATCATCCACTTTGGTACGTAATCGGCGAATAGCCACATCTACCACATTAGTTCCGGAGTCAAAATTCATATCCCAGACCATTTCGGATATCACAATACGCGATAACACCTCGCCGCTGCGGCGCATCAGCAAACTTAACAAAGTGAATTCTCTTGGTGTCAGCTCCAGACGTTTTCCCTGCCGATAAACCTGATGTTTCAATAGATCGAGTTCCAGGTCGGCTACTCGCAATACTGTAGATTCCGGCTGTTGTGGATCAATCTGGCGTCGCTGAATAACACGAATACGCGCCAACAGTTCACTGAAGGAAAACGGTTTTATCAGATAATCATCCGCCCCTAACTCCAGACCCCGCACCCGATCTTCAACATTATCTCTGGCGGTCAGATACATTACCGTAGTTTGCTTACCCGCTTTACGCGCCATTTCCAAAATATCCCAACCGCTCAGGCCTGGCAGCATGACATCCAGAATCGCCAAATCATATTCATTGGTTAACAGATAGTGCAAACCATCGGGACCATTGGTCGCAATATCGACCACCATGCCTTGCTCTTTGAGCCCACGGGCGATGTATTCCGATGCCATTTTCTGATCTTCTACCAATAATATTTTCATAGCAGTTATCCGTTTACTTTATGCATATCAACAGGATTTTCTTTTTGTATCTGACTTAATTAAAACGACCCAATCAGAGCCATGATGATTAATGGCTCTGATGATGTAAATAAATATAAAAGTCCCGCTTTCATCTGGATTGGTAAAATGAGCCATCAACGCATTGAAAATATTTCATGGTGAAACTGACTCTGACACCACCCTGAAGCGGATAAACCTTTCTTTAAATGTTCAGCAAACACTTCCGGACCACAAAAACTAACGGAATAATCGGTGCAGTTATCCATCTGGTGAATAATCTCTTCCGGCGTTAATAGTTCTCCGTCGTCCGCCAGCAATACTCGCAGCTCCACATGAGATATTCGTTTGGTTAAAAGCTGCAGGCGTTCAATAAAAAAGGCCTCTTGCCGATTTCTGGCACAGTAGAAAAATATTACTTTTTCCAGTGGAGCTTGAGCACTTCTGCCTGACGCGAGGGATTCCAGCCAGGCAATAAATGGCGTAACCCCAATACCAGCACCGACCCATACTTGCTTCTTGTTATCCGACAGCAGAAATTTGCCGTAACCTCCTTCAACTTCAACCTGCTGCCCTGCTTGCAAATCATTTACCAGCTTAGCGGTATAGTCACCCAACGCTTTAACTGCTATTTCGATGATTTTTTGCTGTTTGTCATAATTAACCACGGTAAAAGGATGAGGGGATTCACCATCATGAAAGTTGAGATAGGCAAACTGCCCCGGCTGATACTTCATCGGCTGATCGACAGTTATCTGAAAATGAACAGTATTGCTGGCATAACGCTCAACATTAATTACCGTACCGTTAACCTTTTTCTTATTACCAATCTGGCTGGTCAGTGACAACAGAGCACAATAACAGCCAACAAATACCATGGCTATAACCGTAATATCATACAACAGGGTATTCATCAGATATTTTAGTGACATAACAGAATGAAGCGCTCCGGCGATAAATATGATCCCCGCCAACTTATGCAGAATCACAAATCTTTTATAACTGATGGCTTTTAACAGGCTTACCAGCGCAAAAACGACAAAAGCATAAAACGCCCACTCACCAATATCATTAGCAATGGCATGCCAGTTAATCCCTTCCGCTTCAGGACGAAAAGGTCGTTGCACCACACCGGCTTGCGTTAGCCATTTACCGGCTTTAAATGCCAGCCAATGGGCCGATAGCGCCACTAATGACCCAATTCCCAGATATTTATGCAGGCGATACATTTTATCCAATCCGTTCAGGCGTTTTTCAAGCCAGGCGGGGCGGATAGCCAATAACATTGCGGCACTCATATAGCCAAAGCTAAGAATACCGGTCAATAAAATGAGCTGGCGTCGCCAGAAGAAGAAGTTGAATGTCTCTGGTAATGAAAACAGAAAAGTCACTGCCCAAATTAAAATTAAACCACCCGTTAACCGGCGCATAAGCTATTCCCTCTATGACAATGATTGCTGGCTTAATAGCCCAATAAATTGCAAAAAGAATAACAATGTCCGAATGACAAACCGCCAATGCACAGATTACATTTCTGTCATTTTTATCTGCACGCAGGCAATTACATAACACGCCAATGAATTGCTGATTTACACGCCAAAGATCAAATTAAATGGACTTTAATCATGATAGGTTCATTTATATTTAAGGCGGTTTGTGGGTGAAATACCGGTTTTATGGTCAAAAACAACCTGTTCTCTGCTAAATAACCTTTGTGCTAGTTAACTGGGTAATATATTCCAGTGAAAATATTCATTCGCTACTCAATTGGATTTGTTAAAAATGACGCTTTTCCATAAGAATTCTGGCGAATTATCCGTGAAATTCCGCTATAATGCGGAAAGTTGCTAACTACAGTAAGAGCTCTATCGACATCAATGACCATTGCTTACCCATTCGCTACCAGTGAGCCCGTCAATCAGCAAATCTACCGCCTGTTAAGGCAGGAGATCGTTGATTGTACGATTCGTCCGGGTACTTTACTGTCAGAAAAAGAGATCTCAACTCGCTTCAATGTATCCCGGCAGCCAGTCAGAGAAGCATTTATCAAACTGTCAGAAACCGGATTAGTCCAAATTCTGCCGCAGCGAGGCACCTTCGTAATGAAGATTTCCGCCAAGCGCGTGTCTGATGGGCGTTTTATCCGAGAAGCCGTCGAAATAGCGATTATTCGCCGGGCTGCGTTAGCTATCACTCCTGAACACTTGATGCAGTTAAAACACAATCTCCATCGTCAGGAGCTTGCTGCCAGCAATAAGCGTATCAAAGAGTTTTTAGAGCTGGATGATGAGTTTCATCGCACTTTCACCCAGATCGTCGATTGCCCAATGGCCTGGGAAACCATCGAAACCATTAAAGCCACTATGGACCGTGTACGGTTTATGAGCCTGGCCGATGTTTCTCCACCAGAGAGCCTGATTGAGCAGCACTACAAAATCTATGACGGGCTGGAAAAACGCGATCCCGATGCAGCAGAAGCCGCAATGAAACAGCACCTTGGAGAGATGATCTCCACCGTCACGACCATTTCCCAACGCAATACTGACTGGTTCGAAGCTGACGAATAACGTTTCGCTTTAGTTGGTAGGTGTAAACAATAAAAAATAGCGGCATTAAGCCGCTATTTTTTATTGTAAACGTATTTAATTCAGTTCTGAGAATATTCCGGCCACAATTACAAAATACCAATATCTACATTGTGCCTGGCCGGAAGACCATCTGTACTTAAGCCCCAAGCGCGTCGGGCCTAGGCTGCCTACGGGCACTTCGTTGGCTGACGCCAAGTCGACCCCCACGGCACCCTCTCCCTCCGATTAGCTACTTTTAAAAACAAACACTGAATAACCAAACTTTGTCATTTATTTTTAAATAGCGGCCTCTAAGGCCGCTATTTTTATCGGATAACTAATTAATTATCTACGTTTACCACCCAGAATACTCCCCAAGATACCCCTTACTATCTGGTTACCCAGCTGGCGGGTCATCGATTTAGCCGCAGTCTGTACTATGCCATCTTTTTTGCCGCCACGTGGACCCGTAGTGCCAAACAGAATATCGTTCAGGCTACCCAGTAAACCGCCATCTTCGTTCTCTTTCTGTTCAGCCTCTTGCTTAGTCGCTGGAACATCTTTCGCTGCTGGCGTTGCTACACCTGCGCCTGCCATTAGTTTTTCATAGGCAGACTCGCGATCGATCATCTCTTCATAGCGACCATACAGCGGAGAGCGATTAATCAAGCCATTACGCTCATCATCACTCAGCGCTCCCATACGAGAGCAAGGTGCGATAACAAAACCGCGTTCGACAATATTTGGACGCCCTTTCTCATCTAAAAATGAAATCAGTGCTTCGCCAACGCCCAATTCAGTAATCGCCTGCTCTGCATTAAATGCCGGGTTTGCCCGCATGGTTTCTGCCGCAGCTCTGACCGCTTTTTGATCCCGTGGTGTAAACGCACGCAGAGCATGCTGTACCCGGTTACCTAACTGTCCCAGTACGCTGTCCGGAATATCCAGTGGGTTTTGAGTAACAAAATAGATACCTACACCTTTAGAACGAATCAGGCGAACCACTTGTTCAATTTTTTCCAGCAATGCGGTTGGGGCATCGTTAAACAACAGATGGGCCTCATCAAAGAAAAACACCATCTTCGGTTTATCCATATCACCCACTTCCGGCAAATGCTCAAACAGCTCAGACAATAGCCATAACAGGAAGATCGCATACAGTTTTGGTTGGTTATACAGCTTATCTGCTGCCAGAATGTTAACGATACCCTGACCAGATGCTTTGGTTTTAATCAGGTCGAAAATATCTAACATCGGCTCGCCAAAGAAGCTCTCTGCCCCTTGTTGTTCTAACGTCAGCAAACCGCGCTGAATAGCGCCAATGGAAGCGCTGGAGATATTCCCGTATTGGGTTTGGAACTGTTTGGCATTATCACCAACAAACTGCACCATTGAGCGCAGATCTTTCATATCTAACAGCAGCAGGCCGTTATCATCAGCAATTTTGAATACTAATTGCAGCACGCCAGACTGAACATCATTCAGATTCAGTAAACGGGAAAGCAAAATCGGCCCCATATCAGAAACCGTTGCGCGAACCGGATGTCCTTTCTCACCAAAAACATCCCAGAATACGGTAGGGCAAGCAGCCGGATCCCAATCAGTTACTTTCAACGCTTCCAGACGCGACTGAAGTTTCGGGTTCATCACCCCTTCTGCAGCGATACCCGACAGGTCGCCTTTGACGTCAGCCATAAATACCGGCACGCCAATTCGTGAAAAACTCTCTGCCATTTTCTGCAGCGAGACGGTCTTTCCTGTTCCGGTTGCTCCGGTAATCAATCCATGACGGTTAGCCAGCGCAGGCAAAATCGCCAGCTCTAACTCATTGCTTTTGGCAATAACAAGAGATTCTAACATCAGAGTTCATCCTATATATAACGACTCCACTGAGTCGAAAAGTGCACCTGTCAGACGTTTTATTCAGAAAGGCCACGGCATGTCACTATGCGCAATGTCCTATACTGACACAGTATAAATGACTCAACCGAGGATGATTAATAAAAATTCCGTTTATCTCGACCCGTAGCACATCAGCTAAAAATATCGGGATATTTTTCTCACCGGACAACGCCATGGAAACACATTTGTAATATGAATCGATTCAATAGCGATTAAAGATAGAGTGCGATCACAATAATTTCATGATTTTACTATTATAATCAACAACAAAGAAACGCATTTATTGCGCAAAAAGTAAAATAAAGGAAGTATAAATGAAAGTGTCGTACCAACTTTTTTATCGTGAGCTTTGTCGTGTTATCTCTAAAGAATTTATCTATACCGATCCATCAAGAACCATGGCTTATGGCACAGATGCCAGCTGTTATCGTTTAATCCCTCAAATTGTTGTGCGGGTTAATAACGAACGGGAAGTACAGCAAACCTTAGTATTGGCAAGAAAACATAAACTTCCGGTAACTTTCCGGGCGGCGGGTACCAGCCTGTCCGGTCAGGCGATTACGGACTCGATTCTGATCATTCTGGGCGATAGTTGGCGCCAGTATAAAATTTTTGGTGATGCAGGTTATATATCCCTGAAGCCGGGAGTTATAGGCGCAGACGCTAACCGCTATCTGGCACCTTTTGGCCGTAAAATTGGCCCTGACCCGGCGTCTATTGATGCCTGTAAAATTGGCGGCATTGCAGCCAATAACGCCAGCGGCATGTGTTGCGGCACCGCCCAAAACTCTTACCAAACGTTACAGGCAATGCGCCTGATTCTGGCAGATGGCACTCTGATTGATACCGCCGATAGCGAATCTGTTGCTTCCTTCAATAGAACCCACGGAAAAATGCTGGAGCAGCTTGGGCTACTGGCTCAACAAACTAAAGCCAATAGCCATTTGTCAGAGCTGATTCACCATAAGTATCGACTGAAAAACACCACCGGATACAGCCTGAATGCGCTGGTTGATTTTGTCCATCCGCTGGATATCCTGACTCACCTGATGATTGGTTCAGAAGGTACATTAGGATTTATTGCAGAAATCACCTACCGCACGGTGGAAGAGCATCCATTTAAAGCCTCTGCTCTGTTTGTATTCGGTGATATTGAAGCCGCCTGTGAGGCAACCCGAATCCTCAAACAACAGCCGGTCTCTGCCGTAGAGTTAATGGACCGCGGTGCACTGGCCTCAGTAGAGAATGAAGAGGGTCTGCCTGACTTCATGCCTCATCTCAGTGAAGATGCCACGGCGCTGTTAGTCGAAGTCCGTGCCGCCGATGCTGATACGTTAAAAGATAAGATGGCACAAATCATGTCATCCATTGCCAGCTTCACGCTGGAACAGCAGGTTCCCTTCACCGATAAACCTGAAGAATTCGGTCGCCTGTGGGCAATCCGTAAAGGCATTTTCCCGGCAATTGGTGCCGTTCGCCCTGTGGGTTCAACGGTTATTATTGAAGATGTGGCGTTCCCTATTGAACAACTGGCCGCTGGCGTACGCGACCTGCGCAAACTATTTATTAAACATGACTATAACGCGGTGATTTATGGCCATGCTTTGGATGGCAATATGCACTTTGTCTTCCAGCAATCGTTTGACTCCCCGGCAGAAGTTTCTCGCTATCAGTTATTTATGGAAGACATTGCTCACTTAGTGGCGGTTGAGTACAAAGGTTCACTCAAAGCAGAGCATGGTACTGGTCGTAATATGGCCTCTTTTGTGGAGCTGGAGTGGGGAAGTGAAGCCTATGAGCTAATGTGGCAGCTGAAAAATCTGCTCGACCCGAATCATCTGTTAAGTCCTGGAGTCTTGCTTAACCGCGATCATCAGGCCCATCTGCAAAACTTAAAGTTACTGCCCGCCGCCGATAAGCGTGTAGATAGCTGTATTGAATGTGGATTCTGTGAACCAGTTTGCCCTTCCACCAGTCTTTCTTTCACACCACGTCAACGCATCGTTATGTGGCGTGAGATTAATCGCCTGCGCCGCAGCGGTGATGATAATAAACGGCTGAAAAAGCTGGAGAAAGACTTCCTGTATCTGGGTGATGTTACCTGCGCGGCTACTGGCCTGTGTGCCCGTCGCTGTCCGGTAGGGATTAATACCGGCGAACTTATTCGTGATATTCGCACTCAACGCAATATGCGCTATGAGCGCATCGCCCGCTGGACCGCAGATCACTTCACTACTATTACTGGTGGAGCCCGTCTGGCATTAAATACCGTAGCTGCAACCGGTAAGGTTATTGGTCAGCCACGCTTTGGCAAAATCACTAAAGCACTCCACGTTGCCAGCGCCGGATATATCCCTCTGCTAACGCCATCATTCCCACGAGGAGCCACTTCGCCAAAAGCACCGAAGTTAGTGGCTGGCGATTTAAAAGTAGTCTATTTACCAAGCTGTGCATCACGCACCATGGGAGCATCAGCCAATGATGCAGACCAACGTCCTCTGACGGACATTGTAGAAAGCCTGTTAAACAAAGCGGGTTTCTCGGTGATTTATCCACAAAAGCTGGATAGTTTGTGCTGCGGAATGCCTTATAACAGTAAAGGTATCACCTCTGTTGCCTCAGAGAGACTGGCAGATATGGAGCAAGCCCTCTGGGAAGCCAGCGAACAGGGGAAATACCCGGTACTGATTGATACCAGCCCGTGTGCCCTGCGCGCGGTGGAAGGTTTCACTAAACCAATGGCGCTATTTGAACCGGTTGGTTTTGTGAATCACTATCTGCTGGATAAGTTAGCGTTCACTCCGGAAGACAAGCCTATCATGCTGCATGTTACCTGCTCCAGCGTGAAGATGGGGCTGTCAGCACCAATGAAAAATCTGCTGGATCGCTGCTGTAATCAGGTCATTATTCCTGATGGTATTCATTGCTGCGGCTTTGCCGGAGATAAAGGGATAAAAAATCCAGAACTGAATGCCAGCGCACTACGTCTGTTAAGTCAGCAAGTACCGGCTAACTGTGTTGAAGGGGTATCCAATAGCCGAACCTGTGAGATTGGTTTAACAGAACACTCCGGTGTGCCTTATCGTTCTATTTTGTATGTAGTGGACAGAGTAACTAAGCCGTTAAGTTAGTCAGTGCTTACATAAAACATAACGTTTTATCATGTGCGCCCGGTTCCTTTAGCCAATCCTATATGGCTGAATAAAGGAGCCCGGGCGCAATCTTCTTTAGTCAATCGGTGACACACGCATTTATCTGTATACAATAGCAACTATCACTCAATTATCATTTGGTCGCGGAGTTTAGCGTATGACATGGACAGTCATGAGTAACCCGATTGTGGACATGTACGGCCCCTGGTTTCTGTTGTTTTATTTGGTCTACTGTATCGCCATCATGATTGCCGCAGGGATAATCAGCCTGCGTTGTTACCCTGATACTTCTCGTACTGCTAAGAATCGTGACCTGTTGCCCTCCCATATCGATCCGTACTTTCTTGCCTGGTTGCAAAGCGGTCGTGAGAAGGTATTACAGTTAGCGATGATGCGCCTGTCTTATGCCGGATTACTGGTTCCCGGTAGCAAATCTCAAACCTATATGCTCCGCCCTGTCACTAATCCAGAGTCTATTCAGTCAAAGATGCAAGAACTGAATCGGTTAGAGACATCAGTTTTATCCTGTTTTGAGCAACAGCATGAGCAGAGCAAAGAATGGGCCTTTAACTCCCTCGCTCCTGCCAGCCGAAATTTTCGAGCTAAAGCGCAAAAGGAAGGCCTGGTTCACTCGACCACCAGCGAAAACTTATCCGCCATGGTAGTGTGGATCGGGTTTATTTTGTTAGTCGGCATGGGTGCCTATAAGCTGATTGTTGCCTGGGGAAATGGCTACCATAACGTTATTTTTCTTAGTCTGATGATGTTGTTTTTTGGCTGGATGTATTACCGAATCTTTCTACGCCATCGGGCTGACAGGGTTCACCTGACCGATAAAGGTAAAGTATTTCTTGAGCGACTCAGCGCCAGCCTGCCAAGAGACAAAAAATCGCTGAAAAAACTGGATATCGCCATGGCTGTGGTCGCCCTATCAACCAGCAACTTTATCTATTTAGAGTGCAGTTTTGGTCAACATGCTTATCTGCTCAGCTTTGCGGTACTTCCAACAGCAAACGCATCTGGCAGAGGGGCCGCAGGTGGAAGCTCTTCTTCTGGCGGAGCCGATAGTGACAGTAGCTCATCTTCAGGTTCAAGCAGTTCTGGTGGGTGTTCCGGATGTGGTGGATGTGGCGGTGGTGACTAAGAGCATAAACAATGATTTCTGATGTCACCGATCAACTTGCTCAACTTACTCAACTACAGCGCTTAACCGTACAGTGGCATATCACCGATCGCTGTAATCTCCGCTGTAGCCACTGTTATCAGGATAGCTATCGCGACAAAGGCCCTGATTTGGTCATGCTGAAACAAATTGCTCAGCAAATTTTCACTCTCCACCAAATTGCCCAAGCCGATAGAAAGACGCCTTTGCAGATTAATCTGACAGGTGGAGAACCCTGTGTACACCCGGACTTCCCTACCCTGCTGGAATATCTGAGTTCTCATCCATCCCATCCTTCGCTGGCTATTCTAAGCAATGGTGCATTGATTGATACAGAATGGGCCGCTCTCTTTGCCCGGTTACAGATTAAATTTGTACAGCTTAGCGTTGAAGGTAACGAATCAACCCATGATGCCATTCGCGGTCGCGGTCATTTTCAACAGGTATTAAGCGCAACCCACAGCCTGAAGCAAGCTGGCGTCCGGGTATTGTGGTCGTTTACGGCTCACGATAAAAATTATCAGGAATTCAGTCAGGTTGCCGAACTGGCCCATATTCATCATGTTGATCGGATATGGTCAGATCGAATGCTGCCTTCCTGCCACCGCGATGCACCACAGCCTTTGGATACCCATCAAAGCGCAGAGTATTTTCAGCAAATGTATCAGGTTAAGTGCAAGGTGGAATCTAAAGCGAATAACAAAACGGAAATAGCCATGTTTCGCGCTCTACAGTTTCAGGCTGGAGGAAACTCGCCCTACTACTGTAACGCAGGAAAAGAACTAATCACTCTGATGCCGGACGGCAGCGTTCTGCCATGTCGGCGTATGCCAATCAATGTTGGCAATGTACAGCAACAACCACTTGCTGAAATCTACTATCAATCCACACTATTACAGCAGCTACGAAACTTCTCCTCACCCGAAGAGTGCTCTACCTGCCTGTACCGCACCACATGTCAGGGCGGCCTCCGCTGTCTGGCCTATGCAAAACACCAAACCCCATTTCGAGCCGATCCCGCCTGTAGTTATTTGGCGAAGCCTGTCGAACAAAACCAATAAATCAGCCTCTGCGTATATTCCGACCGTAAATACATGGTGCTTATATCTGCATCGGAAAACGGTCGGTAAACCATCTGTACTCAGCTACGGAGTGTGTTGGCCTGGCCCGCAGGGCAAGCGCTGTATGCACCTTTCTTATTACTGATAAAACTCAGAGGTTAACTATTTGTGTTTAAAAATAGTCAATCAGAGGGAGAAATTGCCGTTGGGGTCGTAGCAGCTTTAGCTGCCGGACAAACAGGCAAAGCCTGTTTGAACAACGCTTGCGTTGGCCCGAAGGGTGAAACACCATTAGGTGTTTCATAACTGCCCCTGGGGAATTTAGGCCCGACGCGCACCTAAGTTAAGTATTATTGATCTTCCGGCCGGGCACACTGGTGATAAACTCACGTTGCATTTACGGCCGGAACATCCACTCAAATTAAAATCACTCTTTCAACCGCCAAAGGCGGTATTACGGCATTACCTTCGCCGACTTAATCACAATCGGAGTAACCGGAACATCCTGATGTTGACCAGAGAACTGAGTTTTCTCTTTCATCATTTGGTCTACAACGTCCATTCCTTTCACCACCTTACCAAACACCGCGTAACCAAAGTTACCGGCTGACTGGTCAAGGAAATCGTTATCAACCACGTTGATAAAGAACTGGCTAGTCGCACTGTCAACCGCATTAGTGCGCGCCATGGCAATAGTTCCTCTAACGTTTTTTAAACCGTTAGCCGCTTCGTTTTTAATCGGAGCATTGGGTTTCTTCTGATTCATCTCGGTAGTAAAACCACCCCCCTGAGCCATAAAACCAGGAATTACGCGGTGAAAAATCGTTCCGTCATAAAAACCATCTTTGACGTAAGTAACAAAATTTTTGGTAGAGATTGGTGCTTTGTCCTGATCCAACTCGATTTCAATATTACCCAGAGAGGTAGTCAGTACAACATGAGGATTAGCAGCCAGTGCAGCGGGAGCCAGTAATACCAGAGAGAACAGCGCCGTTAAGGTGATACAAATACGCTTCAACATAAGAAAATACCTTCTTGTTAGGTAGCAATAATTTCAAACCTTCCCGATTCTAGTGATTTTCCCCCTCAGCGGCTACTGATTTAGCGGACAAAAAAAGGGCCGGATAATCTACCCGACCCTCTATATTTCCGGCACAGGTGAATTAACGCTTAAAGCTCACGTTTTCCGGCTGCTTCAAATACAACGTAGTTTGGCTTGGGACTGTCTCTGCAATCACCTTACCCCGACGTACAGAATAACGCACTGGCGTCTGACGGCGCACCGCGTCAAAACCATTCTCTGCCGGTAAAATCACCAAATTACCAGAACGCCCGGTTTCAATACCGTAATCCTGTAGGTTCAACGTCTTCGCACTATGAGTAGTAATCAGATTCAAACCATCATTAATCTGACCATAGCCCATCAGTTGGCAAACGTGCAGACCCATATGCAATACCTGTAACATATTGGCGGTACCTAATGGATACCAGGGGTCATATACATCATCATGACCAAAACAGACATTGATACCCGCTTCCAGCATCTCTTTCACCCGCGTGATACCACGGCGTTTAGGATAAGTATCAAAACGACCCTGTAAGTGAATATTCACCAGCGGATTGGCAACAAAGTTAATGCCGGACATTTTCAACAAACGGAACAAGCGAGAAGTATAAGCCCCGTTATACGAGTGCATCGCGGTAGTATGGCTGGCGGTAACCCGCGCGCCGGTACCATCACGATGGGCCAGAGCGGCTACTGTCTCAACAAAACGCGATTGCTCATCATCAATCTCATCACAATGCACATCAATCAGACGATCGTACTTTTGCGCCAGTGCAAAAGTTTTATGCAGTGATTCCACGCCGTATTCGCGGGTGAACTCAAAATGAGGAATGGCACCGATAACGTCTGCACCAAGGCGTACCGCCTCTTCCATCAGTGCTTCGCCATTTGGATAGGAAAGAATCCCCTCCTGTGGGAAAGCAACAATTTGCAAATCCACCCACGGAGCCACTTCCTGCTTCACTTCCAGCATGGCTTTCAGCGCGGTCAGAGTTGGGTCGGACACATCCACATGAGTACGAACATGCTGGATACCGTTGGCCATTTGCCATTTCAGGGTTTGCATTGCACGCTGCTTCACATCATCGTGAGTCAGCATCGCTTTACGTTCGGCCCAACGCTCAATACCTTCAAACAGAGTGCCAGATTGGTTCCAGCTTGGCTCGCCAGCGGTTTGCGTAGTATCTAAATGGATATGTGGTTCAACAAACGGAGGAATGGCTAAACCACCTTCAGCGTCAATCGTCTGCCCGGTAGCCGGGGCCGCAGAACCCTGTGGCTCAATGCGGCTAAAAACACCATTCTCAATAGAGAGTTGCCAAAGACCATCACGCCCCTGTAGACGGGCATTGGTAATAACAACGGAATTATTCTGCATGACCAACCTCTGGCAGTTTTACAAATTTACGATTAACTAGCGGATTAAATAGCATATAGCTGACAACACCACCCAACACCGCATTAACCGGTACGATACCTGGTAAGTAGTTACCCGCTGCGATACCGATAGCAACTGCCAGAATCGCTACCCAGTTTACCGTCAGGAAATGTGCCTTACTGAAATCAGCGGCGTAGCGGCGATGATTCATCAGATAGTCAGCAATAATCACGCCACCAATTGGCGGGATTGCGGCGGACAGGAAAGTCAGCCAGCCAACAAAATTATTATACAGCCACAGCGCGGTTAATGTACCAATGACACCATTAACCACGGACAGAGTACGGCTGGAAAGGCCGGTAATATTGGCAAAACCAAGACCGGAAGCATACAGAGCATTATCGTTGGTAGTCCAGATATTCAAACCCAGTACTACAATCGCCGGAATCAACAGACCCTGAGCAATCATCACATCAGAGATATCTGCCTGCCCTACTGCAGCAGCACCCGCCGCCCCAAAGATAAACATCAGAGAGTTACCGAGGAAGAAGGCAATCATTGCTACCAGCACCGCCCCTTTGGCGCTGCGGCCAAAGCGCACGAAGTCAGCCGTTAAAGTACCTGCACTGATAAACGAACCAACCACCAGCGCCAGCGCGGTAGAAAAGTTAAGCGGCGTCTGAGGTACAATAGCGCGTAAGTGATCCAATCCACCGACATCATTTACCGCCAGCCAGACAGAGTAGCTACCAAGGATGGCAATCGCCGGTACCGCAATGGCTGACAAAACCGTTAATGCTGAAATACCGAAGAAGATTGTTACCGTCATCAGCAAACCGGAAACCATAATCAGCATATTGGTATCCAACCCCGTGGCTTTGCTAACCGGAATAGCAAACATCGCTACACCCACGCCAAACCAGCCGACCTGAGTGCCGCCTAACAGGAATGAAGGGAGCCATGAACCTTTAATGCCAAATGAGTAACGAGCCAGGAGGTGGGTAGAGAGTCCGGTTTTAGAACCGATATAACCAAGAAATGCTGTATAGATACCGAGGAGGAGATTACCGAAGAGAACTGCTAAAAAGAAATCATTATAGGAAAGACCGGTACCGAGAGTGCCTCCGGTCCACATACTGGCTGAAAAAAACGTTAATCCCAACATGACAAATGTCAATGAAATCACGCCTTTCCGCGCAGCCAGGGGGACGGGCCCCTGACTATAATTGTTATCTTGCGACACAATATCTCCTTAAATCCGGGCCAAAAAATTCGCGGTATAATATACGCATCTCACGATAAAGCAATCGGTTTCGTTTGAGTTTTTTTACGAATACATCCCATACAAATGATTTATAAAGTGATTTTTTATCGAAAAATAGATGTGAGTCGCTATTCACAATAGGTGCTTGCATTCATCAAATGATTTAAGCCGTCAGGTAATAGATTAAGAAAAGTACCGCAGAAATAGTTATGATATGAAAATTGGATGATTAAAATATCCAGGTTAAAAACCGATGACCGGGGTAATGAAATCTTTACCCATTACCGGGATAATTGAAAAATACAGCAACGCAATGATGCAACCCTGGAATGATTGAGTTTGAAAACTCTATATCATATTTACCATTAAATGGATTATTCATGAATATTTTCAGCAAGATCGGAGTTATTGGTGCAGCCCTGTTGGTTTTATCTTCTGCTTCTGCCATCGCCACCATGCCGGTTGAAACCGATGTACATATGCCAGCAACTAAAGTGAGCGATACAACACTGGAGAATTTTTATCAGGTGGATAAAGATCTGTACCGTTCCGGCCAGCCGGGTACTGAACAGATGCAGGAGCTGGAACGTCGGGGAGTTAAATCTATTTTTAACCTGCGTAACTTCCACACCGATAACAGCGAAGCAAAAGGCACATCGCTGAAGCTTTATCATATTCCTATGGAAGCCGGTCGTTTTACCGAAGAGCAGGTAGTTTTAGCGCTGAAACAGCTCTACCATGCACCAAAACCAGCCCTGATTCACTGTTGGCACGGTAGCGATCGTACCGGGTTGATGGTCGCCATGTACCGTATGGTATTTCTTGGCTGGTCAAAGCAGGATGCAATTGAAGAGCTTAAAAAGCCTGAGTTTGGCTACCACAAATGGGCCTATTACAACATCATTCAGTATCTGGAAAAGGTAGATGTAGAGAGTATACGCAAGCAGGTAACTGGAACAGCAGAATAAAATAACCGTCGTAAATGCTTATATATCAGCATTCCTCCGCGTGTATGGAATGCTGATATTAACGGAAAAAAGATTACGGCATTGCCACAAATCCAACGGCTTGATTTACTTTTTCCATGGTCTTTTTAGCCTGTGCACTGGCTTTAGCTGCGCCTTCACGCATCACTTGCTGTAAGAAAGCTTCATCATTACGGAAACGGTGGTAACGTTCCTGAAGTTCAGTCAGCATATTTGCTACCGCTTCAGCTACTTCAGTTTTCAGATGACCATACATTTTGCCTTCGAACTCTTGTTCCAGCGTTGCAATAGACTTGCCAGTTACCCCGGACAAAATATCTAACAGGTTAGAAACCCCAGCTTTATTCTCAATATCATAACGAACCACAGGTGGCTCATCGGAGTCGGTTACCGCACGCTTCAGCTTTTTCATCACTGATTTTGGATCTTCCAGCAGGCCAATAACGTTATTGCGGTTCTCGTCAGACTTAGACATTTTTTTAGTTGGCTCCAACAGTGACATCACTCGGGCTCCAGACTTAGGAATAAACGGTTGTGGAATTTTAAACACATCGCCATACAGAGCATTAAAACGTTGTGCTACATCACGGCTCAATTCCAGATGCTGTTTCTGGTCTTCCCCAACCGGAACCTGATTGGTCTGATACAGCAGGATATCCGCCGCCATTAACACCGGGTAGTCAAACAGACCGGCGTTAATATTTTCTGCATAGCGGCTGGATTTATCTTTAAACTGAGTCATACGGCTCAGCTCACCAAAATAGGTATAGCAATTCAGAACCCAGCTCAGTTGAACATGTTCAGGAACATGAGACTGAATAAAGATGGTGCTCTTCTTCGGATCGATACCACAGGCCAGATACAGTGCCAGCGTATCCAGCGTTGCTTTACGCAGCTTCTCCGGGTCCTGACGAACGGTAATCGCATGCAGGTCAACGATGCAGTATACACAGTCATATTCATCCTGCATCTGAACCCATTGACGCAGCGCTCCCATATAGTTACCAATGGTCAATTCACCTGATGGCTGTGCGCCACTAAATACAATGGGTTTACTCATGATTTCGTCCTAATTCATCTTTGATGTAAGCTGCCCGATAGTGGGCAGGAGGTCGGCGAATGAAGCTAATACACGATCAGGATGACTCAATGCAATAGATTCGCCATAGTTATATCCGTAGGAAAATCCTATCGTTGGGCAACCAGCTGCCTGGCCTGCCTGAATATCGTTGCGGGAGTCACCGACAAAAACCAGCTCATCTGCCCTCAAGCCTAACTGGCCTAAAACCAGATAGAGCGGTGCAGGATGAGGTTTCTTTTCAATCACATCATCTCCGCCGATAATCACGCTAAAATAGTCTAAAATACCCAGTGAACTCAATAAAGGCCGGACAAATTGTGTCGGTTTGTTGGTCACCAGCGCCATTTTCATGCCGCTGCGGGCCAGCGCTTTCAGGGTTGATTCTACATGAGGATAGAGCTGAGTTCCCGGCTCAACAAACTCATTATAATAACGGTCGAACAGGGTACGGGCGCTATCCTGATACTCTTTAGAGGATTCACCACCGGCCCAGCTCAATGCGCGCATAATCAACACATTAGCCCCATTACCAATCCAGTGAGAAACACGCTCTTCACCGGCAACAGGCAGGCCTAAAGATTTCAATGTGGCATCAATAGCCGCAGCCAGCCCCGGTAAACTATTTACCAGTGTACCATCGAGATCAAACCCTACGCCTTTAATGCCGGTAAACATACTCATTGAGTGGCCTTCGTCAGTTCCTGTCTCATTTGGTCAATAACCGCTTTATAGTCAGGCTGATTAAAAATAGCTGAGCCCGCAACAAACATATCCGCTCCAGCTGCTGCAATCTGCCCAATGTTATCGACTTTAACGCCACCATCAACTTCCAGACGAATATCAAAACCGCTGTCATCAATCATTTTGCGAACCTGACGCAGCTTATCGTAAGTGGATGGTATAAATGATTGTCCGCCAAAACCCGGGTTAACCGACATCAGCAGAATCACGTCCAGCTTATCCATAACATAATCCAGATAGCTTAGTGGCGTGGCAGGATTAAAGACTAAACCCGCTTTACAGCCGTGTTCTTTAATCAGTTGAATGGTACGATCTACATGCTCTGAAGCTTCAGGATGAAAAGAGATATAGGACGCTCCTGCCTTAGCAAAATCAGGCACAATCCTATCAACAGGTTTCACCATCAGATGCACATCGATAGGCGCAGTAATACCATAGTCACGCAGTGCCTGACAGACCATCGGACCGATCGTTAAATTCGGTACATAATGGTTATCCATAACGTCAAAATGCACTACATCAGCGCCGGCTGCCAATACCTTCGCCGTATCATCACCCAAACGAGCGAAATCAGCAGAAAGGATTGAAGGAGCTATCAGAAATTTATTCATGCATATATCCACTGGTTATCGAAAACATTGTTTAAGAACAGGCGTTCTGGTTTAAAAATATTTAATCAACGCGGGCGATACAAGGCTAATAATTCATCAACTTTTGTTCTACCCATCACGTTGCGGCTGATGGTTCTTCGCCCTTTCACCACCACCAGCTTAGCCTCTTTATACCATTCACGGGTTAATTCGGTTGCATGGTTAGAGATCAGTACCGGAACACCTAAATTACCAGCCACATTCCGAGCCAGCAAGGCCAAATGTTGTTGATCTTTAAGGTTGAAATTATTGGTGTGATAGGCAGTAAAATTAGCGGTAGCAGATAAAGGGGCGTAAGGCGGATCGCAATATACCACGGCACCTGATGAAGCTTTCATCATGGTCTGCTCATAATTTTCACAAAAGAACATGGCTTTTTTTGCTTTTTCAGCAAAAAAATAGATCTCAGCTTCCGGAAAGTAAGGGCGCTTATAGCGACCAAAAGGTACATTAAATTCGCCGCTCAGGTTATAGCGACATAATCCGTTATAACAATGACGATTCAAATAGAGAAACAGTAATGCCCGACGATAGCGGTCACGGCTTTGGTTAAACTCTTTACGCAACGCGTAATAAACTGCTTCCTGATTATTTTCATCATTAAACAGTTCTCTGGAATCTTTTACTACTTGCTCAGCACACTCTTTAACAATCTCATACAGATTAATTAGATCGCTATTTATATCTGCCAGAATATATTCATCATAATCTGTATTAAGAAACACTGAGCCTGCACCAACAAAAGGCTCGATTAAACGATCCCCTCTGGGCAAATGCTCCCGAATTTCATCGACCAGGGGATATTTCCCCCCGGCCCATTTTAAAAAAGAACGATTTTTTTTCATGCTGCGAGTCAGCTACTTATACAATTCACAACGGCGTTTTGCACTCTGTTTCAAGCAGCACATTTGCTCATTTTATGGTTATTTTTGTTTTAGATCCTGATGCACTTGTTGCATAGACCTTACCCATGGCTTATTCGCCTGAACTTCTTTCGACATGCCTGATAATGCAGATCGGGCTTCTGTGGCTGAAGCATAATTACCGGTAACTAAAACAAACCACGGCTTACCATCACGACGAGTTGAATATACCCAGTAATCCGTCATGTTGTTCTTTTTAGCAAAAGCTAACAGCGTATCAGAACGGGAAGCGCTGCTAACTTGTAGTGTCACGCGATTCGCCGGAATAGCTGACAGCCCGGAAGCTGTACCTGGCGTTGTGGAACCTTTAGCAGTTGGAGCTTCGCTCGCCTTTGGTGTGGTTGTTTTTGGTGTCGTCGTTGGCTGACTTACCGGCTTAGGCTGGGTTGTTGGCCGTGGAGAGGTGGTCGCTGGCTGAGAGTTCTGAGCCGGTGCTTTTACTGGTGTAGTACTCGTTGGCTGCTGCCCCGGAGCAGTAGTTGGTGTACCTGAACCAGGCATTTCAGTCTCTTTCAAACGGTTCAGTTGCTCTTGTTGCGCGGTCAGAGCATCCGTTATCTCGCCAGGGATTTCAACTCGCTGTTGATTTGGCGTACCAGGCAGAGGTTGAGATTCTGTAGGCGTACCTGAAATCGGTGGTGGAGTAATTTCTTGTGGTTGTGTATTGGCTGGCGGAGTACCCGTCGCTTGCGTCGGCGTACCAGAATCTGAATTAGTGCCTAAATTGACTTCACGAGGCCCATTATTTTGTGGTGTCGGCCCTTTTAAAGCTGAACTCACTAAAAAAATCAGAAGCAGTAGTACCAGAATACCAATACCAATCTTGATATGCTGACGAGATACCGATGCGCTCTTTTGTGGTTTGCTACGTTCACGACGTGCGACCCGATCGTCAACATCCGGTTTCATTTCATCAGATTCAAAGTCGTCTTGATCTTCTACTCGCACTTTCCCACCTCTTCAGATAAATGATATACCGCGCCAACAACGCTTTATGAATAATAACTCTCGCTGACGCTGAAATTATATCAGGCAATTTCCTATTGCTGACAACACAACTTGATGGTCAACGCCACTTTTCACTTCAGACTGACCGATGGCCGTCGGTAATACCAATCGTAATTTACCTGCCAGAGTTTTTTTATCGCGTAACATGTGAGGTATATAGGCCTCTGGCTTCATACTCTCAGGCCCGTAGATTGGGAGATCTGCGCGTAGTAATAAGCGTTTAATTCGGTCAATATCCTGCTGGCTAAAAGTACCCAGTAGTTTGGCCGTTTCAGCAGCCATTACCATACCTGCGGATACCGCTTCACCGTGCAGCCAGTTACCGTAGCCCATTTCAGCTTCAATCGCATGACCAAAGGTGTGACCAAGATTTAACAATGCTCTGACGCCATTTTCCCGCTCATCAGCAGCTACCACCTGTGCTTTAATTTCACAACAGCGGCGAATGCAGTACCCCATTGCTTGCTCATCCAGTGCCATTAATCGATCAATGTTTTGTTCAAGCCAGTCGAATAAGTCTGAATCCAGAATAATGCCGTACTTAATCACTTCAGCCATGCCAGAAGAGAGCTCACGCTTAGGCAGAGTTTTCAGGCAGTTAAGATCAATAACCACTGACGCTGGCTGATAAAATGCGCCTATCATATTCTTACCCAACGGGTGATTAACCGCTGTTTTACCACCAACGGATGAATCAACCTGAGATAAGAGTGTGGTTGGTACCTGAATAAAGCGCACGCCGCGTTGATAGCATGCCGCAGCAAAACCAGTCAGGTCACCAATTACACCTCCGCCTAACGCAATCAGTGTAGTATCGCGACCATGATTATTTTCCAGCAGACGAGTGAAGACCTGATCCATTACTGACAGCGTTTTATATTTTTCACCGTCGGGCAATATTACAGAATCAACAACAACACCTAAAGTTTCCAGGCTCCTGCTTACCGTTTCCAGATAAAGCGGAGCAATCGACTCATTGGTAACAATTAGTGCTTTGTCTCCAGACCGGAGAGGAAGAAAAGAATCCGGATGGCTAAACAAACCAGCCTCAATCGTAATAGGATAGCTACGCTCTCCTAAAGTAACACTTACCCTCTCCATAGCATGCCTTTTTAATCTTATTCTTAGATTTAATGCAGAACCACAACATGAAAAATTAGCGGTTTTCGATTAACTGAATAATTTGGTTTGCAACAACTTTAGCGCTTTGATCGTCGGTCTGAATGGTGACGTCAGCAATCTCTTCATATAAAGGATTACGTTCCAACGCTAGCGCTTCTAGCACTTCACGTGGTGTGTCAACCTGCAACAGAGGACGTTTTTTATCGCGCTGAGTACGAGCCAGCTGCTTTTCGATTGTAGTTTCTAAATACACCACAATACCGCGTGCGGATAAACGATTACGGGTTTCTTTTGATTTTACAGAACCGCCGCCAGTAGCCAGGACAATGCCTTGCTTTTCCGTCAGTTCATTAATAACTTTTTCTTCACGATCGCGAAAACCCTCTTCGCCTTCTACGTCGAATACCCAGGCTATATCAGCTCCAGTACGGCGTTCAATCTCGTGATCGGAGTCTACAAACTCCATATTAAGCTGTTGAGCCAACTGACGACCTATCGTACTTTTACCTGCACCCATAGGACCAATCAGAAAGATATTGCGTTTCTCTGCCATATTTTATTGGTATTACTAAGATAATTCGTTAATGACAACCCACCCCGTAAGGTAAATACATAAACGGGAGTTCACCTGAAACCTCATATGCATGATGTGTGAGATCAGACTGGAAATTATCTCAACACTATAGGTGGTTTGGCAACCTAATAAATTTTAACACCTCAATTTCTCGGTAGCAGAGCACAATAATTCCATCAAATTTTAGGCTCAAACCTCATGTCAGACCGATTTCAGATAGACACTTGTAAGCTAAATCCGCCTACGCGTCAAATTTGAATGCTATTTGATAAATAACTCTCTGACAATTTATGCCATTTTTATCAGTCATCATCATGATAAATATATTTTCCCGATCGCTATCCATTTACTGTTTTTCCTGTCGATATTATTGCCGGCGATGTAATGATGGTCGGTGTAATAAATATTACCAACTCTCGTTTACTCTGCTTATGTGAATTGCGCTGAAATAATGCCCCCAATACAGGTATATCGCCCAATACCGGAACCTGTTCCTTTCCTGATGCCTTATTCTGCTGAAAAATACCGCCCAACACGATAGTTTCCCCATCTGCCACAGAAACCTGAGTTTTAATCTCTTGTGTATCTATGGTTAGAATTTCACTTCCATCGCCCTTTTTTAGCCCTTTCCCCGGCATATTCTGGCTGATCTGTAGCGCCAGTTCTAATTGCCCTCCAGGAAAGATTTGGGGCGTCACTTCAAGTCCAAGTACCGCTTGTTTAAATTCAATGGATGTTGCGCCGCTGGCACCACTGGAGACTTCATAAGGAATCTCTGTTCCTTGTTTGATACTGGCAGTTTGTCGATTTACCGTCATGAGTCGCGGACTGGCAATAATATTCACACTACTCTCCGCCTCCATAGCTGACAGCTCCAGCCCAAGCAAGCGTCCGTTTAAACGAGCAACCTGAAAACCTATTTGTCCGGCGGGTGAGCCTGCGGCTAACGCCACATTAAAATGACTGTTAATACCACTTCCCTCTGCCAGCAACTCACCACCCCATCCCCATCTGACGCCTAATTCCTGCAGATTCTCATGACTGATGGTTACGATATGTGCCGTTAGCAATACCTGTGGTTGTGGGCTGTCTACTTCTTGTAAAAAAGACTCTATTGAGGACATGGCTGATGCAATATCCCGCACAATCACAATATTGCTTCTTATATCAGCAACAACACTTCCCCGGTCTGACAAAAAATGACCTTTTTGGCCATTGAGCAATTTAGCCAACTCATTGACATCCGCATAGCGAACCCGGTACTTAAAGGTGGTTAACGGCTGTTCTTCAGTCTGCTGCTCCTGAAGTTGCTTATCCCGCTGGTTTTGAGCCTCTTTCTCCTGACGAGGGATAACCACCATCACATTACCGTCCAGTTCCGCATCCAACTGACCGGCCTTCAAAATAGCGGACAATGCCTGCTGCCAGGAAACCTGATTAAGGCGAATACTCAACTTACCTTTTACGCTATCCATCACTACCAAATTCAACTGTTGGTAATCCGCCAGTGCCTGCAAAATCACACTTATTGGCGCATCCTGAAAATCCAGCGAAACCGGGCTTTCCACAGCCTGTGTCATAAGATTCTGCTCAATATCAACCGAGTATGCGGGTAATGACAGACATAGCGCCCCGCACAAACAGATAATGCGAATATGCATAAAAAACCCCATTACTTACTTCCTTAATTTAAGTTCAATGACGCTTCGGCTACGGCAGGAATAACGGCTCGCAAACTTATTGGCGAATTGAGCGCTGCCATACAACAGACGATCCAGGTGCCAGGAAAACAAAGGTAATGGCTTTTGCCTGGCAATTTGTATCCAGCCGCCGGCCTGAGTTTGTACCCATCCATACCAGTTATCATCGCGCCCAATCACTCCACGCAGCGTCCAGCTCAATAACTGCTGCTCCTCTTCAACCACTTCGGCCGGGCACTGAGCTATGTCATCAGGTATAAAGGGGTTACGGCGTAGGACTTCTTGCGTTAAAACTTCAGCGGAAAAGAACAGTAATGAAACTAATAAGAGCTGCTTCATGATGTGCCTTGATTTAACTGGTATAAACGAACGGTCATATTGATAGTTAAATATGGGCCACCGTCCAACGTCAGACGGCTAATGGTTGTTAAACTCGTTCCACTATTGAGCAATCGGATTAACTCAATAAATTGAAAATAGTCGGCACTCACTTTTAACTGCCAGTCGTATAAAGTAAGAGCGCCCTGTTGAGAAACCGAGGGAGATCCCATGTCTATCAATCGACAGCCTGATGCTGACAGGTATCCGGTAATAGCGCGAATAAAGCCCGCGCCATTGCCGGGTTGATACTGATATGGTTGAAGTTCACGCTCAGCCTGTTCAATCTGCATCTTTAGCTGCTCTTTTTCCGGCAAAGAGAGCCATTGCTGCTGATAGAGCTCTGCCTGTTGATCCGCTTTTTCTAACTGCATTTGAAGCTGTTGATTAACCTCCGTCAACGGAATAACCAGCAAATACCAACCCCAAAATCCCGCCAGTATCCAGACAAAAGTCATGATGGTATGACGTAACCATAGCGGAGCAAAAACCACATGCCGCCAGTTAATTTGGGCCCATCCAGTCACAGGGCAGCTCCTGTCCTGTTGGCCGTAAAGGCAAAAGAGAACAAAGAAAACTCTGTGTTCACAGCCATCACTTTTCCCAGTTCAAGCCCTGTGAGTAATGATGAACCGCTCAATTTTTGCTGAAAATCTATAACGCTCAGGTAGCCATTACCCTGGCCTTCAATCACCAGTTTCGCCTCCTGAAATGCTATTTTTTTCAACCAAAGCGACTCGGGCAAAGCAGATTCGATATCGGTAAATAATGTCTGTAATAAGAGAGAACTCTGCCTGATTTTCTGAGCCTGACTTTGTAACTGAACCAAGGCTAAGGCTGTCTGTTCAGTATCTTTAATTTGTTTAATTTCATTCAGTCTGATGGTGTTAGCAGCCGTCATCTGCACCAACCGTTCGGAGAGTTGTTGATGCTGACTGGTTGCAGCAACATAAAGTGCACTCAGACAAAATAATGTGACCACCGCATAACAAAAAGCCATTATCACAAAGGATCGAATCGCCTTCTTTTGCCGTTGAGCACGCCAGGGCAAAAAATTTACCTGAAGCATCAGCAATCCTCTGAACGCAAGGCCAGACCACAGGCCAGAACAAACTGTTGAGGTGCCTCAGGCAGTGGTGGTTGCATTTGCTGCAGAGCTACCAAAGGTGACCAACATTGAATATCAGAGGGAAAAGCTTCTGATGTCGGCAAACCACTGTAGCTAACCTGACTAACGGTATAACCGCTTATTTGTTGATATGTTTGCCGGGCATGCTCGATTCGTTCCAAAACCGTCATCGAGTTATCAGGAATAACCTGATAATAGAGAGCATGATTCAGTGGTGAAACCAACAGGTACTTTTCATACAGTTGATGGACCAACAGTGAATCCGGTGATACACCACCAGACAATGCCATAGAGCGTAATATACAAGGTGTGGTATCAATAATATCGGGGGAAATATTGGCGCGAGCCAGCTCGGTTTTCCAATGTTCGATAACCGAACGCCGGGTTGCACTCACCACGATTTCTCCACTGGCTGATTGATTCGAATTTACGGAAGACATTAAACGGTAATCGACTGCTAATTCACGCGCAGCTAACGGAAACAGTTTGCTCATTGATGCTTCAACTAACCATGTCTGTTCCTGCAGAGACAAAGAGGGTTCAGGTAGCTTTATTGATTGTTGCAGAATCACTTCAGCAGGCAGTGCAATTCGCAAAGAAACACGCCTTGGTAAATTGCAACGCCACTCACTCAGAGCCGTCATGATTTCTGGCGAGAACATGGCTGTATTATCGCCAATACACAAAGGCGTCACCTGCTGATAATGCCAGTGACGCAACTGCCAACCATATCGCCTGCGTTGTACTGCCAGCGCACAGAAGCTATCTTCCTGAATATCTAAGCCAACCTGCCAAATGTGCATAATCCGGAAATCTCCTTTTCTCTTACTTTCTCTTATCCATTGATAAAAGAACGTATCCACAATGTCGTGTTGCCTTTATACTATCGACCGATTGTTTATAAACCACTCAATATCCATTGCATGGGAATTATCAGGTGAAGTTCGTAAAGTATTTGTTCATCATTGCAATTTGTTGCTTTTTTTTGGGAATTGGCGCGATTTTTGGCCTCTATAAATACCTTGAACCGGAATTACCGGATGTTTCAACGTTAAAAGAAGTCAAACTACAGATGCCTATGCAGGTATTTAGCGCAGAGGGAGAGCTTATTGCTCAATTTGGTGAAATGCGCCGTATTCCGGTGACGCTAAAACAAATGCCGCCTCAATTAATTCATGCATTTCTGGCAACAGAAGATAGCCGTTTCTATGAGCACCACGGTCTTGACCCTATTGGTATTGCCCGTGCATTAGTCGTTGCTGTTGGTGCCGGTTCTGCCCAACAAGGGGCCAGTACCATTACTCAACAACTGGCAAGAAACTTCTTCCTTAGTCCAGAGAAAACCATTACTCGTAAGGCAAAAGAAGCCTTTCTGGCCATTCGTATTGAAAGATCGTTGACCAAAGATGAGATTCTTGAGCTCTATCTGAACAAGATTTATCTGGGATCACGAGCTTATGGTATTGGTGCAGCTGCACACGTCTATTTTGGTAAAGATGTCAGCCAACTGACATTAAGCGAAATGGCGATGATCGCCGGTCTGCCAAAAGCACCATCCAGCTACAACCCGATCAACTATCCTGATCGAGCGCTGATTCGTCGTAATACCGTGCTTTATCGTATGCTGGAAGAGAAATACATTACTCAGCAAGAGTACATGGAGGCCAAGAATTCACCGTTGGTCGCCAATTACCATGAACCAGAAGTGGCATTTACCGCCTCTTATCTGGCAGAAATGGTACGCCAGGAAATGATTGATAGATTTGGTGAAAATGCTTATACCGATGGTTATAAAGTTTACACCACGATTACTAAATCCTTGCAGACCGCAGCAACTGATGCGGTGCGCAACAATATCATTGATTATGATATGCGCCACGGCTACCGCGGTCCTGAACACGTATTATGGAAAGGGGCTGAAACCCCATGGGAAAAACAGCAGATTGTTGATTTCCTGAAAGGCGTTTCCAGCTATGGTCCTCTTGTTCCTGCTGTAGTAACAAAAGCGGAAGGTCAACAGGCTACCCTAATGCTTCACGATGGCGAAGCTCTGGCATTACCATTCTCAGCAATGCGTTGGGCCAGACCTTTCATTAACGATCGGGCAATGGGCGCCAGTCCAAGAAAAGTGACCGATGTCGTTAAAGCAGGTCAACAAATCTGGATCCGTAAGAGTGGCGAAAACTGGGTACTATCACAGGTTCCTGGCGTTAACTCTGCGTTAATCTCATTAGATCCCCATGATGGTGCTATAAAAGCATTAGTCGGCGGATTTGACTTTAACCAAAGTAAATTTAACCGGGTAACTCAGTCTGTTCGTCAGGCGGGGTCAAACATCAAGCCATTTGTGTATGCGGCAGCGTTGGATAAAGGGATGACCCTTTCTACACTGTTAACCGACTTGCCAATTACGCTAAATGTTGGTGGTGGCAGAACCTGGTCACCTAAAAACTCACCACCTACTTATGCCGGGCCTTTGCGTTTACGGGTTGGTTTAGGTTTATCCAAAAACGTAATGATTGTTCGCGCTATGCGCGCCATTGGTGTGGACTACGCTGCTGATTATCTACAGCGCTTTGGCTTCCCGGAACAAAATATTTCGCGGACTGAGTCATTAGCACTGGGAGCAGCATCATTTACTCCGCTGCAATTAGCTCGTGGTTATGCGGTGTTCGCCAACGGTGGTTATCTGGTAGATCCTTATTTTATCTCCAAAATTGAAGATGATACTGGCGCTATTATCTTTGGTGCTAAACCTAAGGTAGCCTGTGGTTTTACCTGTGATATCCCTGTGGTTTATGGTCCAACGGCAAAATCTCAGGCGCTGGTTAGTAACACTGTTGACCTGCACAATCAGGAAGATGCGGCAGCAACTGCAGCAGCCTTAGCGGCAGCTGCGACTGCAAACCCAGAACCAGCCGATCCTGCTGATGACAGTTCCGATGATGTCGACCCATTAACTGAGAATGCGGTTAACAATATTGCACCAGTGCCAAATCTGGCGAAAATTGATCCATCTAAAGTTCCACCAGCAGATCCTTATGCTCCTCATGTTATCAGTTCAGAGTTAGCCTTCCTGGTACAGGATGCGTTGAAGAGTGATATCTCTGGTGAACCTGGTGGTGGCTGGAACGGTACCGGTTGGCGTGCGGCAAGGGACCTGAAGCGTAATGATATTGGCGGTAAAACCGGTACCACGAACAGCTCAAAAGATGCCTGGTTCTCTGGTTTTGGTCCATCTACCGTGACTTCCGTTTGGATTGGCTTTGACGATCATCGTCGTGGATTAGGTCGTGGTGAAGCAGGTGCACAGAGTGCTCAGCCGGCCTGGATTAACTTCATGAAGGTCGCGTTAAATGGCTTACCGGTACAGACCACGCCACAGCCGAAAGGCATTATCAGCGTAACTATCGATATGTCTACAGGGCAGCTTCCTGGCGGAGGTCGTAGCCGTTCAGAATACTTTATTAAAGGGACTGAACCAACCGCTCGTGCTTATTCTGAGGTTGGTACTACAGTAACCGACAGTGGTGGTAACACCCATGAGCTGTTCTGATAAATTTTAGAAAGTAAATGTAAAAAGGCCGTTCTACTGAACGGCCTTTTTGTTATTTCTTTGATGCTACGATTCGCTGTCGCAGATATTCACGCGCTAAAAACAGGGCGCTAACATTACGCGCTTCATTAAAATCCGCTTCATTAAGCAAATCCATCATGGTTTCCTGCGGCCAGGTCACCAGCGTCAACGGTTCCGGCTCATCCCCTTCCAGCTTCCGGGCATACAGATCTTCGGCCAATACGATGGTCATGGTACTAGCAAAATAGGTTGGGGCCAACGTCAGCTTTGATAATATGGTTAGCTTTTTCGCACCATAACCAATCTCTTCCATAAGCTCACGGTTAGCTGCTACCAGAACATCTTCATCTGGTTCTACCAGACCTTTAGGGAAACCCAACTCATAGTCTTCAATAGCTACGGCATATTCACGAATCAATAAAATATCGTCACCAGTCACAGGGACGATCATCACCGCCTGACGACCTTCCGGCAGCAGACGTTCGTAAACCCGGTTTTCTCCGTTGCTGAAAGCTAAATCAACTGATTGAATACGAAACATACGAGAACGCGCAATTGTCTCAACATTTAGTATTTGGGGTTTTTGCTGCACTTTACTCATTAATGAAACCTCAGGGGTAATTCCTTTCATACAATAATAATGTTAGCTGGCTTATACTTATTATTACTGATAATATGAAACATTTATATGACAATATTTTGGAAGTGGCCCGCAATTCATCTTACTGGCTTTGTATTCTGGCTGATACCACTTTACTATAAGTAAATGTTTACATCTGCTTTTTGATACCAACGCCAACTAAATATAAGATAGTACAGATAAACAAAACTGATGCGCTAAACATGTGCAGATAAGAGAGTCTCTGACGACTACTCTCTGAATAAAAATTAAATCCCTATTTATTTAATATATATGACAGAATGGCAGGCCAACGAGTGAGAGTTATCCATGTTACCCAGTGATGATATAAGCATATTCACCATATTACTGCTTATCATTTTTATTGCGCTATCCGGCGTAGGGTTCTATCAATGGTTTATCCGTTGGAGGGCAAAAAATAATCAATCCCAAACCAGTCACCTGCCTTTTGTGCATAACAACACCCGTAAATTATCAACAGATGAAACGCTGGCCATCAGCGAATATCTGGAATTTTTGGAAAAAGTGCGTAAAGAGGGCAATAAATCAGGAAATTTCGTCAAATCTGCCCTGATGCCCTACAGTGATAATGTTTACGCTTCTAATTCTCCAATTATGTCGTTACCGTCCCCTGACGATAAAGAGAATATAAAACGCTATTACATTGATGGTATCGAAATTTATTTAGAACCTGAATGGATTGAATATATTGAAAATATCAATCAGGTTGAGATCGTCAAAACCCAAACTATTCCACTGGTTATTGCGTTAAACGGCCATAAGCTAACTGACTTTGTACAATCTAAACGCCCGAATGATGCTACTGCAATACCTCAACTTAAACACCCGTCACCAAAAGATAAAAACGACAGTGATAATGTGGAATTAATTCGTCTGCGTAAAGAGACTACTGCCGAATACAATTTAAAGCCGAAAAAGAAGGTGTATCAGTCTCTCATTATCGCCCTCTCTTACATTATTTTGTTCTTTAGCCTGATTAGTTCCACTGAAATTTTACCCTGGCTAGTGATTCTGGCGATATTGCTGTTAGGTATCGGAATCTGGCGTATGTTCCGCAGTGAGTTAAAGCAAACCCAATACAATATCCATTGTTTACGTGGTATTCCCAAACGTTGGGGACTCTTTGGTGAGTCGGATAACGGCCAGTTAACCAATATTTCTATTGGAGCTATCGACCTGATTTATCCGCCGCACTGGCAGCCTTATGTAGGCTACGATCTCGACCATAAAACCAATATTGATATTTATCTGAATCGTTATGTAGTTAAACAGGGGAAATTTCTCTCTCTACATAATGAATCGGTTAATTTTCCGCTGTTTCACTGGGGAAAAAATCTGGTGCTGGCGCTAGCCTCATTGCTGGTTATCATTTTATTGCTAACTTCAATTCCCATGAAGCGCCCCCTGGAACTCAGTCTGGCCCTGTTGGACGGTTCAAAAAATATCAGCGTGACCTCGCCTGAACAATTGAGAACCTCACAGATTGAAATCGGCGATCACTTAACCGTTCAGGGTTCCGGTATGTGTAGTATTCTGGCCATTTACCGTAGCGATATTCTTTATCCCTTCATGCCTTTTGACTGTACAGAAATGTATTGGGGTTCATCCAATTTACCTTCTCTACCTTCATCTGAGGTGATTGATAATGCGCTTGCACTACTGGATACCATGAACTATCAGCTGAATCCGCTAAATAATCAGGCGATAAAAAATAATCCTGATCTGGCCAGAACCGCTGAACGCGCAGGTATGACCGTAGTACCAGACTTTTCAGACATTGTGCTAAAAACCGAGAATTTATGTAAAGACTCCGGTGACTGTCACCGGTTAAAAGGGTCATTGCTGATTCTAAGCAACGAAAAAGACTGGGATGAGCTGGTAGAGAAATCGCAAATCCATTCATTGAAAGACACTGATGTTTTCCTACGGCCTGTAGCAGCAGATACGCTTCGTTCACAGGTTAACTCTATTGTTTCATCATTCTTTTACAGTCAGACCCATCAGGCAGCACAGGCGCTATACAATAAGCCGAAAGGCGGATTTTATATTCGTAATGACGATGATGAAAAACAGATGGTTGACGGTGACGAAATTAAAGAACTGACCAATCCAAGCATTCCTCTGGATACTCTGTATGACAATACAGCGATTAAACAATGGTTTGAGTTAAAACGCCTGTCGAATAAACTACTGAATGCTCACTTCAGTTCCAGCGGCATTGTGATTGATATTCAACCTATTGAGAATGGTACTACCAAGATTTCACTGCACAGTGAATCCAGTCTGGTTTCATTCTGGCGTTATGTGGGTTCCAGCCTGTTATTTATCATTATGTCCTTGAGCCTGATTTATAACATCACGCTATTAATTATTCGGCTACGTAAAAATGCCCATCGAACAGAAAAAATTCAGGCTTATTACGATCGCTGTTTTGCCAAGGATTTCAGACATACTGTTCAACAAAGCTAATATCAGCTTCTCGCTCTCAGGGCGAAATACCTTGATTTATTGTATTTCGCCCATATGTTGAAGTATCGGCTATTTTCATCCCCCGTTTCATGCTCCCGGCAAGCGTCAGAGCGAAGTTATCTATTTCATCGCTTGCCAGAGTCACTCAGGAGATTCAGTGATGGCAAACTCACCCGAAGAACAGGATATTCGGCTCGATAAGTGGCTTTGGACTGCGCGTTTTTATAAAACCAGAGCCATTGCCAGAGAGATGGTTGATGGTGGCAAGGTTCATTACAACGGCCAACGTTCCAAACCCAGCAAACTAGTTGAGGTTGGGGCCGAAATTCGCCTGAGACAGGGGAACGATGAAAGAACCATCATCGTTAATGCCTTGAGTATGCAGCGCCGGGGAGCCAGTGAGGCACAACAGCTTTACCATGAAACGCCAGAAAGCGTGACCAAAAGAGAAAACATATCTCAGGCACGCAAACTGAATGCGCTAACCATGCCTCATCCGGATCGTCGCCCGGACAAGAAAGAACGCCGTAATCTGATAAAATTTAAATATGGTGATGATGAATAATCTCCGGATGTTTCGAGAGTAGCCATTGCCTTAACGAGAGAAAACACATGCAAAACGCAGATCTGTTACACCGCTATTTATTTGAAAAACATGATGTTCGGGGTGAGCTGATCTCGCTCAGTGATACCTATTGTCAAATTCTTGAGAACCATGATTATCCGGTTGCGGTACAGCGCTTACTTGGTGAGATGCTGGTCGCCACCAGCTTGCTTACCGCTACGCTAAAATTTGACGGTGATATCACTGTTCAACTTCAGGGTGATGGCCCGGTTAAACTGGCGGTTATTAATGGCAATAATCTACAAGAGATGCGAGGTGTTGCCCGCCTTCAGGGAGAGGTAAGTGATAACTTCACGCTGAAACAAATGATTGGCAATGGTTATCTGGTTATTACCATCATTCCTAAAGAAGGTGAGCGCTATCAGGGCGTTGTAGGTCTGGAAGGTGAAACTGTTGCGGAATGTATTGAAGCCTATTTCCTTCAGTCTGAACAGTTGCCTACCCGCCTGTTTATCAGAACAGGGGCTTATCAAGGGCAAGCTGCTGCTGCCGGTATGTTGTTACAGGTTCTACCTGCTCATAAAGGCAACGATAGTGAGTTCGAGCACCTGGCTACGCTGACAGAAACTATTAAAGGGGAAGAGCTTTTCTCTCTGAATGTTGAAGAAGTTCTACGTCGTTTATACCATGAAGAAGATGTCACGCTATTCGATGGTCAAAAAGTTAGCTTCCACTGTACTTGTTCCAGAGAGCGTAGCGCACAAGCCTTGATGGCTCTTCCACAAGATGAAGTGGACTCTCTGATTGCTGAAGAAGGGCATATTGATATCCACTGCGATTATTGTGGTAATCACTACCTGTTTGAAAAAATGGATATTGATGCCTTACGATTAAATGGCAGCACCACATTAGAAAACGACACTCGTCATTAATACACGCTTTGCCGGGAATGAAATATCGTTATTCCCGGCATTTTTATCTTTATTCTCTGCTCATATCCCTTCGTTAATCGCTTCACCTCTCAATTACCGAGATGTGGATCGCATCTTCTATCAAAATTTAGAACAATGTGCCGATCCTTGATAGTTATCTCAGTCACCGTCAGGAAAGCCTTTACAATAAACATCAGTATTCATCTTTTTAAGGAAAAATTATGAGCACAACCCGTATCACTCCCCAAGTTCTTACTACCTACGGTATCCAAGACGCCACTGAGATAGTGTACAACCCAAGCTATGATTGCCTGTATAAAGAAGAAACTCGCCCTGATTTACAGGGATATGAGAAGGGAACAGTAACCACCTTAGGTGCTGTAGCTGTAGATACCGGTATTTTCACCGGTCGCTCACCAAAGGATAAGTATATCGTTCGCGATGACACCAGCCGTGATACGGTTTGGTGGGCAGATCAGGGTAAAGGTAAAAACGATAATAAACCTATCACTCCTGCTGTCTGGGCCGAACTGAAAAAACTGGTTGCTAACCAACTGTCAGGCAAGCGTCTGTTTGTGGTCGATGCTTACTGTGGTGCTAACCCTGATACCCGCCTGAAAGTACGTTTTATTACTGAAGTAGCATGGCAGGCTCACTTCGTGAAAAACATGTTTATCCGCCCAACGGATGAAGAACTTCAAAGTTTTGAGCCTGACTTTATCGTTATGAATGGCGCGAAATGCACCAACCCTAACTGGAAAGGGCAGGGTCTGAACTCAGAAAACTTTGTTGCTTTTAACCTGACAGAACGCATTCAACTGATCGGCGGTACCTGGTACGGCGGCGAAATGAAGAAAGGTATGTTCTCCATTATGAACTATCTGCTGCCATTAAAAGGCATTGCATCTATGCACTGTTCTGCCAACGTAGGTGATAAAGGTGATGTGGCAATATTCTTCGGCCTGTCCGGCACCGGTAAAACGACGCTTTCCACCGATCCAAAACGTCAGCTGATTGGTGATGATGAGCACGGTTGGGATGATGATGGCGTATTCAACTTTGAAGGCGGCTGCTACGCGAAAACCATCAAACTTTCCCAAGAGGCTGAGCCTGATATCTATAACGCAATCAGACGTGATGCCCTGCTGGAAAACGTAACTGTGCGTGCCGATGGCAGTGTAGACTTTGATGATGGTTCAAAAACCGAGAACACTCGCGTTTCCTATCCGATCTATCACATTGAAAACATTGTTAAGCCAGTTTCTAAAGCGGGACATGCGAAAAAGGTTATCTTCTTAACCGCTGATGCATTTGGCGTTTTACCTCCGGTGTCTAAGCTAACTCCTGACCAAACCCAGTATCATTTCCTGTCTGGCTTTACTGCCAAACTGGCAGGTACCGAGCGCGGTATTACAGAACCAACACCAACCTTCTCCGCCTGTTTTGGTGCGGCATTCCTTTCATTACACCCAACTCAATACGCAGAAGTATTAGTAAAGAGAATGAAAGCGTCTGGCGCACAAGCCTATCTGGTTAACACCGGCTGGAACGGTACCGGCAAACGTATCTCGATTAAAGATACCCGCGCTATTATCGATTCAATCCTGAACGGTGAAATCGAGAATGCAGAAACGATCCAACTGCCAATCTTCGATCTGGCGGTTCCAACCTCTCTGCCGGGCGTAAACCCAGCTATTCTGGATCCGCGTGATACTTACGCCAGTGAAGCAGAATGGAAAGAGAAAGCAGAAAAACTCGCAGACCTGTTTGTCACTAACTTTGATAAATATACCGATACCCCAGCCGGTGAAGCACTGGTTGCGGTTGGTCCAAAAGTGAAGTAATCGTCTTCAGTTAGTAAAATATAAAGGCGCCAACTGGCGCCTTTATAATGATGGTAAAATTCGATAGTTCAGCGGTCTACCCTAAACCCCGGTCAAAGCTACTCTTCAACCCGGCTTTCCATCAGATAAATCCTCACGCTCAATCCACCACGTTCACTGGTACCCATCATGATCTCACCGTCATGACCATCAATGATACGGCGTAAAATCGATAATCCCAGACCAGTACCACTAATGCTACGCGCGCTATCACCGCGAACAAAGGGCTGGAATAACATTTCTAACTGTTCTTCAGGAATACCGGGACCATCGTCATCCACCTGAAACCAGACTCGCCCCTCTTCTCTGCCGCTGCTAACTTTAATCCAGCCATTGCCATAGCGGGAAGCATTCACAATCAGATTAACAATTGCGCGTTTAATAGAGAGCGGATGAATATTGGCAATCAACTCACCGTGATATAAATCAGTAGCAATTTCTTGATCTAACCCGCTGGCAGACACTACTTCAGCCAAAATAGTATTGATATCACCTGGCTCAGTACGCTGTTCCCTGCCAGTACTCAGATAATCAATAAACTGCTCAATAATGGCATTGCACTCTTCAATATCTTTATTAATCGACTCCGCCAGATAATCCTCTTTCGACCCCATCATCTCTGTTGCCAGACGAATTCGGGTCAGCGGCGTTCTCAGGTCGTGGCTAACGCCAGCCATCAGTATGGTGCGATCGTTATCTAATTGTTTAACGCCGGAAGTCATACGGTTGAAAGCCCGGGTAACAGAACGTACCTCAGATGCACCATACTCTCGTAATGGTGGCGGAATCATGCCCATCCCAACCTGCTGAGCGGCATGCTCAAGATCTGCCAGAGGTCGGTTTTGAATACGAATAAATAGCCAGGCACCACCAATGACCATCAAAATAATGGCCAGGGTATAGCGAAATAATGGGGCAAACTCCCCCTGACGTATTTCAGTCAGAGGTACACGAACCCAAACTTTTGGAGAGAGCTCAGTCTTCAACCACACTACCGGAGAGTGATTTCCCAACTGAATACGAACCTCTGTGGGCCCATCAAGCTGCTGCGACATCTGCTTACTGAGGAAATCATAGCGCTGCGACCAGCGTAATCCACTCTCTTCAGCAGAAGCATCAGTATGTAATGAGATCCCCAATTCCCGATACATCTCTTGCTGGAATTGGGGAGGGATAATCAGGTAAGTTCCATCCTCAAGCTTTAAGCGGTCGGTCATTAACATCCGTACTTCATAAGCCAATACTTTATTAAACTGTTGGATACTTGGCAAAATAGCAAAGTTCAACACTACAAAGTACGTCGTCACCAGACTGATAAACAGCAACGAGACAATCAGTAATAAAGTACGAGCAACCGCACTGCGGGGAGGAAACCGCCAAAAAATCATGCAGCACTACCGTCCGGCACAAAAACGTAGCCTAATCCCCATACGGTTTGAATATAACGCGGGTGTGCCGCATCTTCTTCCACCATACGACGCAGGCGAGAAATCTGAACATCAATAGAGCGCTCCATGGCACTGTACTCGCGGCCACGTGCCAGATTCATCAGTTTATCCCGGGATAATGGCTCTCTCGGATGACTTACTAATGCTTTCAGCACCGCAAATTCACCGCTGGTTAACGGCATAGGTTCATCATCTTTAAACATTTCACGAGTGCCGAGGTTCAGCTTGAACTTACCGAATATAATAACGGCTTCTTCCTGAGATGGCGCACCGGGCAGCTCATTGGCCTGACGACGTAACACTGCACGGATTCGGGCCAATAGTTCTCTTGGATTAAATGGTTTCGGAATATAATCATCCGCACCAATCTCAAGGCCGACGATACGGTCAACTTCTTCACCCTTGGCGGTAACCATAATAATAGGTATCGGATTGCTCTGGCTGCGCAGACGGCGGCAGATGGATAATCCATCTTCACCGGGGAGCATCAAATCAAGTACCATCAAGTGAAAAGACTCTCGGGTTAATAACCGATCCATCTGTTCGGCGTTAGCAACGCCGCGTACCTGAAAGCCCTGCTCGGTAAGATAGCGTTCTAATAAACTGCGCAGACGCATATCGTCATCAACGACCAGAATCTTATGATTCTCTTGCATGATTTCGCTCCAAAGGTTTCCTGTGAACAGCTAAACTCAAATCTCAAATAGGTTTAGCTGAGACAACACAATTTGCATAACTGACACGGGAAAATTGTTACAAAGATTAATAACTGTAAACTTGTGTCTGGTCAGCGCCATAACGCCCATTGATGAACCCCTTGTTATCCGCGTGATTCACCGATTTTAAAAACAGTTCTATTCTTCAAAAGGTTGATAGCGAATATCTAATACCCAATAGCTAACCCGGCCATTCGGTGTTTCCACACTCACTTCATCATCCACCTTTTTACCAATCAGCGCCCGGGCCACCGGCGAATCGATAGAGATCCATTTTTTTGCCGGATTAAACTCATCAGGCCCTACCAGCCGGAAAACGTTGGTCTCCCCTTCTTCGTTCTCCACCTGAACCCAGGCACCAAAAAATACTTTACCTTCCTGCTGAGGATTAGGGTCAACAATCTTCAGTACTTCCAAACGCTTAGTCAGAAAGCGAACCCGGCGGTCAATTTCACGCAACCGTTTCTTACCATAGATGTATTCAGCGTTTTCAGAGCGGTCCCCCATCGCGGCTGCTTCAGACACTGCCTGAGTCACGATCGGACGTTCTTCTCGCCACAAATACTTCAATTCCTTGTCCAGCGCTTCCCAGCCCTGGCGGGTGATGTAATTACTTTTTGCCATTAGATTCTCTGCACTTCAAACTATTTCAAATTGTAGCTTAATCAGAATGTTTTCACCTTAGTTTATAGTGATTCAGCTGGTCTTGTGTTGGTTTCTTCTGGCATTTTTATTCAGTAATCCGTATAACGACTCCAATTTTTCATTCAGACAGATATAGGGTTTATGAATAATCTATTAAGTCGCACTATTGCCAATGAGCTACAGGTAAGACCTGAACAGGTTCTGTCCACCATTAACTTATTAGATGAGGGCAACACGGTTCCCTTTATTGCCCGTTACCGTAAAGAGGTCACCGGCGGGCTGGATGATACTCAGCTCCGGCAGTTAGAGACCCGACTGGTTTATCTGCGCGAACTGGAAGACCGTCGCCAGACCATTCTGAAATCCATTGACGAGCAGGGCAAATTATCAAGCGAGCTGGCTTCCGCCATCAATGGCACCATGAGTAAAACCGAGCTGGAAGACCTCTACCTGCCCTATAAACCTAAACGCCGTACCCGTGGGCAGATCGCAATTGAAGCAGGTCTGGAACCATTGGCGGACTCATTATGGCAAGATCCGCAGCAGGAACCCGAACAGGCTGCGCTGCCTTATGTCGATAATGACAAAGGCGTGGCGGATACCAAAGCCGCACTGGATGGTGCCCGTTATATTCTGATGGAGCGCTTTTCAGAAGATGCTGCACTACTCAGTAAAATACGTGAATACCTGTGGAAGAATGCTTATCTGACCTCCCGTATGTTGGAAGGTAAAGAGCAGGAAGGGGCAAAATTCCGCGATTACTTTGCCCACCAGGAGCCTATTTCAGGAACCCCTTCTCACCGGGCACTGGCCATGTTCCGTGGTCGTAACGAAGGCATCTTAAGCCTGTCTCTGAATGCCGATCCGCAGCATGATGAGCCACCGCGTGAAAGCTATTGTGAGCAAATTATTGCTGACCATCTGAACTTACGTCTCAACAATGCTCCAGCCGATAGCTGGCGTAAAGCAGTCGTTAACTGGACATGGCGCATCAAAATTTTGATGCATATGGAAACTGAATTGATGGGTAGCCTGAGAGAACGGGCTGAAGATGAAGCCATCAATGTTTTTGCCCGTAATATGCAGGATTTATTAATGGCAGCTCCGGCGGGAATGCGTGCCACTATGGGTCTGGATCCGGGTCTGCGTACCGGTGTGAAAGTTGCAGTGGTTGATGCAACCGGTAAGTTAGTAGCCACTGATACCATTTATCCGCATACCGGTCAGGCCGCCAAAGCCGCCGCGATTGTCGCCGCACTCTGTATCAAACATAACGTAGAACTGGTTGCCATTGGTAATGGTACCGCTTCAAGAGAAACAGAACGTTTCTATCTGGAACTACAACGCCAGTATCCGGAAGTAAAAGGCCAAAAAGTGATTGTCAGTGAAGCGGGAGCATCAGTCTATTCTGCTTCTGAGCTGGCTGCTTTGGAATTCCCCGATCTTGACGTATCGTTGCGCGGTGCGGTTTCTATCGCCCGTCGTCTGCAAGATCCATTGGCGGAGCTGGTTAAGATTGAACCAAAATCCATTGGGGTTGGTCAGTATCAGCATGACGTTAGCCAAACGCTGCTGGCGCGTCGTCTGGATGCAGTGGTTGAGGACTGCGTAAACGCCGTTGGTGTTGACCTGAATACCGCGTCTGTTCCTCTGTTAACTCGCGTTGCAGGCTTAAGTCGAGTGATTGCGCAAAATATTGTCGATTGGCGTGATACCCACGGCCGCTTCAATAATCGTAGTCAGCTAATGGACGTGAGCCGCCTTGGACCGAAAGCGTTTGAACAATGTGCGGGCTTCCTGCGTATTAATCAGGGTGATAACCCACTGGATTCCTCAACGGTTCACCCGGAAACCTATCCGGTAGTTGAGCGTATTTTACAGGCAACACAAAAGACTCTGCACGACCTGATGGGTAGCCCTGATGCATTGCGCGGTATCAGAGCCTCTGACTTTACCGATGAACGTTTTGGGGTACCTACTGTTACCGATATTCTGAAAGAGCTGGAAAAACCGGGCCGTGACCCACGCCCTGAATTTAAAACCGCTAATTTTGCTGAAGGGGTAGAAACCCTGAACGACCTTAATATCGGTATGATTCTGGAAGGTACGGTGACTAACGTGACTAACTTTGGTGCGTTTGTGGATATTGGCGTACATCAGGATGGTCTGGTGCACATCTCTTCTCTGGCCGATAAGTTTGTTGAAGACCCCCATACGGTAGTCAAAGCCGGTGATATCGTTAAGGTCAAAGTGATGGAAGTCGATCTGGATCGCAAACGTATCGCCTTATCCATGCGCCTGGATGAGCAACCGGGAGAAGGTAGCAGCCGGAAATCAGCACCTGCCGATAACAATAGCAGACCACAACGCCGCCCGGCTCCACAGCAGGCAAAACCAGCCTCTGGCAGTAACAATAGTGCCATGGGTGATGCACTGGCGGCAGCGTTAAATAAAATGAAACGTTGATATAAATGTAATAAATTATCACGGCTGTTGATGAATAAATATTTTCTAACCACAGCCGTGATGATTATTTAGTTTGATATAAATCAAAAAATACACATTAACTGATTTAACTATTTCACCGTTAACTTTTCAGATAAATACTAATAACAAGCCCCACTTAATCACTTATTAAGTAAGCTTAATTTATTTTCTAATTCGTTAAATAGTAGTAACGCGACGTATATTCGCTTCTGATAAACAGCAATAATAGCTAACTTAATTTCAATATAATCAATGCATTAAAAATTGCGTTTTTTAACCTACTCTTCAATATTCAGATATCTCTCTATTCTTGCCACTTATATTGGTAGACAAAGGTAGTAATAATTATTTACGCTTAGCATGCCTCATAGCATTGTTTACGATAATCATTCTTAATAACATTAGCATTGAGGGCATAAAGAGTTGCGTAAATGACAGGATGATATGGTTTATCGCAGGAAGCAGAACTCAAATATCATTTATTGCTAAATACCATCTTTAGACAAATCTTATGCTGTTATCAACATGAGTTAAGGTTACCCAGAACGTTATGATTCCACTACAACCTCAGTGCTCATACAAAATTACCGGGTTTACTCCTGAGATCAATCCTGCGTATCGTCAAAAATTGCTGTCTCTCGGGCTATTGCCCGGTTCGGTATTCCGCGTTATTCGCGTAGCGCCACTAGGCGATCCTATTCAAATCGAAACACCGCGGGTGTGTTTAGTTCTGCGCAAGAAAGACCTGAATTTTATTAAACTCGCACTGGTTGAATAAGTTAAAACCGGTTCGGTAAATAGACGTATTACTCATCTTTATCTCTTTTTGGCTGAAAAATGAAACAACTTACTATCGGGTTAATCGGTAACCCAAACTCAGGTAAAACCACGCTGTTTAATCAGCTTACCGGCTCACGTCAACGCGTAGGGAATTGGGCAGGGGTTACCGTTGAGCGTAAGGAAGGTCATTTCAAAACCGATGACAGCCAGGTAACTCTGGTGGACCTACCGGGAACCTACTCGCTAACCACTATTTCTGAGCATACTTCCCTTGATGAACAGATTGCCTGTCATTACATCCTGAGTGGTGAAGCCGACTTGCTTCTCAACGTAATGGATGCCTCCAATCTGGAACGTAGCCTTTACCTGACGCTTCAACTGTTGGAGCTAGGGATCCCCTGCATTATCGCTCTCAATATGCTGGATATTGCTCACGATCAGCATATTGAAATTGATATTGAAGCCTTATCGAAAAAGTTAGGCTGCCCAATCATTCCGCTGGTTTCAACCCGTGGTCGTGGCCTGAAAGAACTGAAGTCTGCTATTGATAAATTACAATTAAATCAGCATCAGTCGTTAATTACTTATCCGGATGTCGTTGAAGAGCAGGCGGCTAAACTGGCCAGTCTGATGCCATCCCAATTGCCGGACCAGCAAACTCGCTGGCTGGCTTTACAAATGTTAGAAGGCGATATTTATAGCCGGTCGCTATCCGGTGCAGCAGAAGCGCAGCTACCTCAGGCTCGTTCTGTGTTGCAAGAGCATTATCAGGAAGATCCGGGACTCATTATTGCTGATGCCCGTTATCAAACCATTGCCGCCATTTGCCACGATGTGCATAACCTGAGTCAGGCACAGCCGAGCAAACTGACCCAGGCGTTAGATAAAATCGTGATTAACCGCTGGCTCGGATTACCTATTTTCCTGTTTGTGATGTATCTGATGTTCGTGCTGGCCATAAACATCGGTGGTGCGCTACAGCCGCTGTTTGACGTTGGCTCTGCGGCCATCTTTATTTCAGGTATCCAATGGGTCGGTCACACGCTGAACTTTCCTGAATGGCTGACGATTTTTCTGGCGCAAGGTATTGGCGGTGGTATTAACACCGTCTTACCATTGGTACCGCAAATTGGCCTGATGTACCTGTTCCTCGCATTTCTGGAAGACTCCGGTTATATGGCCCGTGCTGCCTTCGTGATGGACAAACTGATGTATGCGTTGGGATTACCCGGCAAATCATTTGTTCCACTGATTGTTGGCTTTGGTTGCAACGTTCCTTCCATCATGGGCACCCGTACTCTGGACGCTCCACGGGAACGTTTAATCACTATTCTGATGGCCCCATTTATGTCCTGCGGCGCACGACTGGCTATATTCGCTGTGTTCTCCGCCGCTTTTTTCGGCAAAGATGGCGCACTGGTAGTTTTCTCGTTATACCTGTTGGGTATTGTGGTAGCCATTCTTACCGGCCTGATGCTGAAATACACCATTATGCGCGGTGAATCGACGCCGTTTATTATGGAGCTACCGGTTTACCACGTTCCTCACGTTAAAAGCCTGTTGCTGCAAACCTGGCAGCGTCTGAAAGGCTTCGTGTTGCGTGCCGGTACGGTTATTGTGATTGCCAGCGTACTAATCGGTGGCCTTAACAGTTTTTCATTTTCCGGCAAGCCGGTGAATAACCTGAATGATTCAGCGCTGGCTTCCACCAGTAAGGTACTGACGCCGCTGCTTCACCCAATTGGGGTGACACAGGATAACTGGCAGGCTACCGTTGGCTTAATTACCGGAGCCATGGCGAAAGAAGTGGTGGTCGGTACATTAAATACCCTGTATACCGCTGAACAGATTACCAACGAACCATTCGACTATGAAAACTTCAATCTGTTAACCGAGCTGGAAGGTGCATTAACGGAAACCTGGGACAGCCTGAAAGATACTTTCACCCTCAGCGCTTTAAGTAACCCGATTGAGGCCAGTAAAGGCGATGGCGAGATGAATGGCACCTCAATGGGTGTCATGAGCAGCAAGTTCGGCAGCATTTCCGCCGCCTATAGTTATCTGATCTTCGTGTTGCTTTATGTTCCTTGTGTTTCAGTTATGGGTGCAATTGCCCGGGAAAGCAGTAAAGGTTGGATGATGTTCTCTATCTTCTGGGGATTAGATATCGCCTACAGCCTGTCAGCGGCTTTCTATCAAATCGCCAACTTCTCTGCTCATCCGCAGCAAAGTACCGTGATTATTGCCGCTATTGTGATATTTAACCTGCTCCTGATGTACGCCCTGTATCATTTACGCGATAGGGTAACCACCAAAATGCCAAAAGCAGCTACAGAAGATTGTTGTAAAAATAAAGCGGGACATTGCCACTAAAATGATCAGCTTAATTGCCATCCGCGATGCCATTGCCTTACAGGGTATCGCGGAATTAAATCAGCTCAGTCGTCAGTTTGACCAACCTCCAGCGCTAATGCAGGCGATGCTAAAACAGCTGGAAACAATGGGGAAAATTGAACGAGTAGAAGCAGACAGCAGTTGTCTGATAGGCAACTGTAAGGACTGTCCTGATGGCAAAAAATGCCTGACTGAAGCCTACAGAATCAAAAAGCATATCTCGGCCTGAAATAGGCCAAAACTTGTCCTGCTTAATCCTGCCCCTCCGGTGAAAACTCCCGAATAAAACTTATTACCTGCTGACAAAACTCATCCGGATGCGAGATAAACGGCGCATGAGCCGCATGGTTAATCAGAACCGAGCGAGATCGCGGCCATAACGCATCCAGTTGGGGGACAATTCGTCTTGGTACCAGCCCATCAAGAGAACCATAAATTCGCAGCAGAGGTACAGGTAAGTCAACCAATGCCTGACGCAAATCATTCTCTGCCAACAAACGCAGGCCACCATGCAATACGCTAACTTTCGGCATAGGGCAATTCAGCACCACCTGATTCAATTTTTTTGCATCGTTGCGGGCATCAGGTGCCCCCAAAGTTTGTAACGCCATAAACTGAGCGACGGTTTGCTCGAAGTTTCCACTGAGCTGCTCTTCAAAACCACGCAATACATCGGCCCGGATGCCCGGCCATTTCTCTTCATCTCTGGCACAGAAACAGGGGGAAGAAGCTACACTAATCAGCGCCTGAACGCGTTCTGGTGCAATTAACGCCATTTTACTGGCAACCAATCCACCCATTGACCACCCAAGCCATACTGCCTGCTGGGGCGCTTTCTCCAACATAACCTCTGCCATCTGATGCAAACTGAGTACACCAAAGTCCTGACTTCGACCATAACCGGGTAAATCCACCAGATGCAGTCGAAAATGCGGTGCAAGTCTGTCAGTAATGCAACCCCAAACCTCGGCATTCAGTCCCCATCCGTGCAACAGCACAAGATCGAGTTTACCTTCACCAAAAGTCCGCCAGTAAAGTGATGTCATGAAGTAAAGTCCACTAAGAAACCCGTTAGAGAAAACCAATCAGGGAAAGATAACTTACTATGCCGTTTATCGATAGCTTATGCTGGCTCTGTCAGCGCCCTTTGGCAATAGCACAACAGGGTATTTGCAGTATCTGTTTGAATCTATTACCGGCGTTACCCAACTGCTGTCAGCGTTGTGGTTTGCCAACAGAACCACTATTACCATGCTGTGATGAATGCCAACGAAAGCCACCTGGCTGGTCACAGCTTATTGCCGTCAGCGACTATTGCTATCCGGTGAAATACTTTATCACCCGTTTGAAATTTTATGGAGAGGATAAATATGTTCCTCTGCTTTCACGTCTGCTACTTTTACGCTGGCTCGATGCGCGCCGCAATCGACAAATCAAACGCCCACAATTATTGCTTACTGTTCCATTGCACCATACTCGCCACTGGAAACGAGGATTTAACCAAACAGCGCTGATTGCGCGTCGTCTGGCGCACTGGGTCAACGTTCCTTATCGTGAAGATATCCTGATTCGTCATCGCGCTACGCCACCTCAACAAAGCCTGAAAGCCGAACTTCGCCAGCATAATCTGACCAATGCCTTTTCCTGTCTTGGTGACATACGCGGGCTGCATATCGCCTTACTTGACGACATAGTTACCACAGGCAATACGGTGGCAGAAATCACTCAATTACTATTACATCACGGGGCTGCTTCAGTACAGATTTGGTGTTTATGCCGAACCTTGAAGAGTGAGGGTAAATAGGCGTATTATATCCGACAAGAAAGGTCAACTACTGAGTATGTCATGGTTACAATTACTGATTCGGCACAATCCCACTTTAAAAAATTACTGGCTAATCAGGAAGAAGGCACGCAAATCCGTGTTTTCGTGATTAACCCTGGTACACCTACCGCTGAGTGTGGCGTATCTTATTGTCCGCCGGATGCGGTTGAAGCCAATGACACTGAACTTAAATTCAACGAGTTCTCTGCCTATATTGATGAAATTAGCGCTCCCTACCTGGAAGATGCAGTGATTGATTTTGTTACTGACCAGTTGGGTGCACAGCTTACGCTGAAAGCACCAAACGCTAAAATGCGTAAAGTTGACGACGACGCACCTCTGATTGAGCGCGTTGAATATATGCTGCAATCACAGATCAACCCTCAGTTAGCAGGCCATGGTGGTCGCGTTTCTCTGATGGAAATTACCGATGAAGGTTATGCCATTCTGCAATTCGGCGGCGGCTGTAACGGCTGTTCGATGGTGGATTACACCCTGAAAGAAGGCATTGAAAAAGAATTGCTGCAGAAGTTCCCTGAATTGAAAGGGGTTAAAGACCAGACCGAGCATGAGAGTGGTGAGCACTCTTATTATAAGTAATAGTTAAAAGGGGCCAACGGCCCCTTTTTAATACCAATAAATCTACTTCTGTGGATATTCCGTCCGTAATAATACAGTGCTTAAATTCACTTCGTGTGCGGCCGGAAAACAATCTGTACTTAGCTACAAAGTGCGTCGGGCCTAGGCTGCCTACGGGCAGTTATGAAACACCTTACGGTGTTTCACCCTTCGGGCCAGCGCAAGCGCTGTTCAAACAGGCTTTGCCTGTTTGTCGTTGGCTTACGCCAAGTCGCCCCCAACGGCAATCTCTCCCTCCGATTGGCTTAGCTTATTATTAGAAATAATGCATGATTTATTAGCAAAAAGGGGCCTGCGGCCCCTTTTTGATTCATTCAGAAGATAAAATTATTCTGCGTACTGCTGCTTTCTACCGGCAACATCCGCCAGCCATGCGGCGACGCGTTGTTTTTGGCTTTCATCCAGCCACATGCCCATCTTGGTGCGGCGCCAGATGGCGTCGTCCAGATTATGTACCCATTCTTTAGTAACCAGATACTCCAGTTCGGCTTCATACAAGCCATGACCAAAGTCTTCACCTAAATCCGCCAGGCTGGTTTTATTTTCCAGAATCATTTCACTACGTGAACCGTAAGTATGAGCGTAGCGAATCGCTAAGCTATCCGGTAACCAGTTATATTTACGGCGCAATGCTTCTGCATAACGATTACGATCGGTTCCCATACCACCGCCAGGCAATACGCTGTTTTTGGTCCACGCCGGGCCAATTCCAGGGTAATAGTTAACCAGCTTTTCCATCGCGTGCTCAGCCAATTTGCGATAGGTGGTTAACTTACCGCCAAAGACTGACAGTAATGGTGCCTTACCTGCATCGTCAGCCACTTCCAGCGTATAGTCACGGGTTACCGCCTGCGGGGAGTCAGACTCATCATCACACAATGGACGCACACCAGAATAAGTCCAGACAACATCATCTTTAGCTAGCTGCTTTTTAAAGTGATCGTTATAAACCTTAAGCAGGTAATTCACTTCATTATCATCAATTTTCACATCCAGTGGATCGCCATGATATTCCACATCGGTGGTACCAATGATAGAAAACTCGCCCAGCCATGGAATCACAAATACAATGCGGTTATCTTCGTTTTGCAGAATATAGGCCTGTGGCTCGGAATGAACCTTACGCACCACAATATGACTGCCTTTAATCAGGCGGATACCGCGTGGAGATTTAAGCTGCAGGCCATCATCATAAAATTGTTTCACCCAAGGGCCGGTCGCATTAACTAAACCTTTCGCGCGCCAGGTCAGCACTTCACCGCTGATCTCATCCCGGGCTTCAACTACCCAGATCCCCTGTTCACGCCATGCACGAGTCACTTTAGTTTGGGTGCGAACTTCACCACCACGTTCAACCACTTCAAGGGCATTTGATACCACTAAACGAGCATCATCTACCCAACAATCAGAATATTCAAAGCCGCGGGTCAGCTCAGGATTTAGTACTGAATCCGGACCAAACTTCAGGCCGTTACTGGCCGGTAAGCTGGTACGCTTACCCAAGTGATCGTAAAGAAACAGTCCTGCACGAATCATCCAGGCCGGACGCAAATGCGGTTGATGCGGTAAACGAAAACGCAGAGGGAAAGCAATATGCGGTGCCAGACGCAATAATACCTCGCGTTCAGCCAGCGCTTCACTGACCAGACGAAATTCATAGTGTTCCAGATAGCGTAATCCGCCATGAATCAGCTTAGAACTGGCTGATGATGTAGCACAGGCGAGGTCTTTAGCTTCCAGTAGTAAAACGGAAAGCCCACGCCCGGCAGCATCCGCAGCAATACCAGCACCATTGATCCCTCCGCCGATAACAATTAAATCTTTGGTTTCCATTTTATCTACCTCAGCATGCTCGAAAGAGCTTTTTATGTTCGAATTCGAGCATTATTGTAGATGAAAACAAACAAACTAGCCAGTAATTAACCAAATAAAAACATTAGCGCGTGATCTTAATAACATTATATCCACAATAAAATAAAGGTTAATTATTAGTAATATTATAATATGTCATATAATAAATATTGTTATTACTTGTTGGTGTCATCTCAGGAGGAGTTATGAATAAATCGTTGTTGGTAGGAATTGGCTTTGGTATTGCCATTGCATTAGGCATTACTGCAATTGCATCCGATGGAATAAGTCTTTTCTCTTCCCAGCCTAAATACGCCGACGTTGTTTCTGTTACTCCCGTTAAAGAAACGATTAAGACGCCTCGTAAAGAATGTCAGGATGTGGTCGTAACCCATAAAAAGCCAGTGAAAGATCAGCATCAGGTTGCTGGTTCCATTCTAGGGGCGGTTGCCGGTGGGGTGATAGGTCATCAGTTTGGTGGGGGACATGGTAAACAGTTGGCAACCATTGCCGGTGCCGCTGCAGGTGGCTACACCGGTCACGAGGTACAGGGCCATTTACAGAATAGTGATACCTATACCACCACAGAAAAACGCTGTAAAACGGTGCAGGATAGTTCAGAGAAGATTCTTGGCTACGATGTGGCTTACAAAATAGGTGATAAACCGGGGAATGTTCGTATGGACCACCAACCTGAAAAGCAGATCCCTCTGGATGATAAAGGACAGCTAATAGTAACGGCGCCGGTCACTCAGTCAAAATAGCGTTTGTAACTTCAACAGGCCGTATCATACAACGGCCTGGTTGAGTTATCAGAGCTCAATCAACACAGTTCCAGTTTCACATCGTACTGTTTGATAATGTTCATTACGCTGGCTGGTGGCTCTTCATCGGTAAACAGATAATCAATCAGCCCCATATTACCTAAGTTAACCATCGCATTACGGCCAAATTTGGAGTGATCGGTTACCAGCATCACACTACGAGAATTTTCAATAATCGCTCGTTTGGTGCGCACCTCATGGTAGTCGAACTCCAACAGGCTGCCATCCATATCAATACCGCTGATCCCCAAAATACCGTAATCCAATCGAAACTGAGAGATAAAATCCAACGTTGCTTCGCCGATAATACCGCCATCCCGGGAACGAACTTCTCCACCGGCCAGAATTAAACGAAAATCAGGTTTGCTGGTTAACAGAGTCGCGACGTTCAGGTTATTGGTAACAACTCGTAAATTCTTATGATTCAACAATGCATGGGCCACCGCTTCCGGCGTGGTACCAATATCGATAAACAGCGTTGCTCCGTCGGGAATATGGCTGGCAACGCGCTCAGCAATACGGGCCTTTTCTTCCAACCACATCACTTTACGATCGTGATAAGCCGCATTAACAGCTGAACTCGAAGGCAGTGCAGCACCGCCATGATGACGCTGGATTTTATTTTGATCCGCCAGCTCGTTCAGATCGCGACGAATGGTCTGCGGGCTTACACCAAAATGTTCTACCAGCTCTTCAGTACTAACATAACCATGTTTACGCACTAAATCGATAATAGACTCATGTCGTTGAGTTTGTTTCACTTCGAGACCCTATACGCGTATATCCTTCGCGCCCTTTGTTATTGTTTATTAAGATCTTTGAGAAGATCGGGTATCCCACCATGCCAACGCCAGACCAACAACTAACCCACCCAAGTGAGCAGTATTGCCGACGGACATACCAACCAAACTGAGAGCACCAAAATAACCTATCAATATCCACGCCACGGCAAATGCCATCAACGAGCGCTGCAAAAAGATCCCCCTTTCCGGCGCTCGCTCACCCGACAACCAACAGTAGCCTATCAGGGCATAAACCACACCAGATAAGCCACCAAACATATGGCCGCTAAATAGAGCCTGTCCACAACCGGAAAGAATAGCGGATAACAAGGTAATTTCTAACAGCTTTCTTGTTCCCAGCCGCTTTTCCAGCGGGCCACCTAAATACCACCACCACACCAGATTGAAAAGAATATGCATCAGAGAAAAATGTAAAAACGCATGGCTTACCCAGCGCCATATCTGAATATATTGGCTACTGTCTGCCGGATAGGCAAATATCTCCATTAATGCATCGTCACCAAACAATTGCATCAACAAATAAACAATAACGCAGATAGCAATAACCGCAAACGTTAAAGGTCCGGCCTGATTTCGCAACGTTGCCAACGAGTAGGCTCGATGATAAGTAATATTGGCATCAGATCGTCCTGATTGCCAACTGGCAGCCAGATAGCGCGGATCGTTTGGATTATGTAGAAATCTATCCAATTCTTGATGAGCCAGCTGTTCGGATGACTCATCAACCAGCCATAGCTCTATTTGTTGTTGTTGGTAATGAATCTCGATGGTCACATTTAGCGTAGCCATATAGTCAACAAAGGCATGCGCCATACGGGGATTAGAAAGAACAATTAGTCGAACCATCCAGACTCACTCTACCATTAACCAGAAAATAGATAATTTAGCGTACCAATACTGATTGCCACAATAAACAACACTTGCAGCAATGCGTTAACGCTTGTGTATGCCTAATTTACCACAACATTCCCTACATCATCAGGGGATATATTAACAGGCAAGAGCTCTGACCAATAAAGTTATTACGTAAAGAGGCCCACCAGCAGGCAAAGAGGGGAGAAAAAATAGCCTGGCAACAGGCTACCTTAACAATCGTAGCCCGCCTGTTTATAAAATCAGGAAACGACCACCTGTTGTGGATAGTGGCGAGCCCAGGACTCAAAACCACCTTCAATACTGTATACCTGTTCAAAACCCTGATGAACCAGATACTGTGCCGCTCCACGACTGCTAATACCGTGATAGCACATAACAAAAATTGGATGATTAAAATCCGTCTCTTGCATAAAGCGATTCAGACTGGCATCAGTCAGATGAATGGCCTCAGGGGCATGACCTGAGTGAAAACTCTGAGCATCACGAATATCAACCAGCGTTGCTTCACCCTGCTGCAAACGTAAAAAAGCATCACTCACACTGATAGTACTGAACTGTTCCATAATCTCGCCATACCATAGTAAAACACTCAACTATTATAACGAGATTTTCTGAATATCGTCACCCTCTGGCTGATAAAAATTATGTTTTTTTACCGGGTTAAGCTCAACGATAACGACTAAGAAATCAGTGAAATCTATGCAATAAAAAAGGTGGCTAAAAGCCACCTTTTTCTAATTTGCTGTTGCCCCTAATCAGGCTTCAATTGCGACACGCAGTTTTTTCATCGCGTTCTTTTCAAGCTGACGCACACGCTCAGCAGAAACACCGTAACGATCTGCCAACTCCTGCAGAGTTGCCTTGGTCTCATCATTATTGAGCCAACGGGCACGGATAATATGCTGACTGCGCTCATCCAAACCGTCCAGAGCCAGAGCCAGTTTATCAGCGGCATCATTGTCCCAGTTTTCGTCTTCAATGCTTTCAGCAAAGTCTGACGTTTTATCTTCCAGGAACATCGCAGGTGCAACTACGCTGTTTTCATTCTCGTCATCAGGCGAGATATCAAAAGCCATATCCTGAGCCGCCATACGGGATTCCATTTCAAGCACATCTTTACTTGAAACCCCTAACTCGCGGGCAACCAGTTCCACTTCATCCTGATTAAACCAACCTAAACGCTGCTTAGACTTACGCAGGTTAAAGAACAGTTTACGCTGTGCTTTAGTGGTTGCGACTTTCACAATACGCCAGTTACGCAGAACGTATTCGTGAATTTCAGCCTTAATCCAGTGGACCGCAAAAGAAACCAGACGGACACCCACTTCAGGATTAAAACGGCGAACCGCTTTCATCAGACCGATGTTACCTTCCTGAATTAAATCAGCCTGAGGTAAGCCATAGCCTGAATAGTTACGAGCGACGTGAACAACGAAACGTAAATGGGACAGAATCAGCTTTTTAGCAGCTGCCAGATCGCCGTCGTAATGCAGCCGTTCAGCCAGTTCACGCTCTTCATCCGCTGTTAACATCGGATAGGTATTTGCAGCCCTGATATAGGCCTCCAAACTACCTTGGGGAACCAGGGCCAAAGTTTGCATTTCTTTAGTCATTCAAACCCTCTCATAGAGAAACTAATTATTGGTACTTTTGAACTGCATCATTAAAGATCTATCCGATCGATGCATAAAGGTCAACCAATTGCTTATTCGGTAATTAGACTAATATCTCAGTCATAAGTTCACAACCCGAGGAGAAATCTTTAACTCTATGGTTGATAACACAAAACCAAACACGGTACCTTCAATATGTTCAATTAATGAACCAAACGTCTTTTAGTATACCAAATATTCACTACCTTGGTGTAAATTGGCGTAAATGTCTTACCGTTGCCAGCCAGGCCGCAACCCAGCCAATCATTGCAGCAACCACCAGTAATAACAGGCTTTCATCCCAACTTAACCCATTGATTGAGAAACGTGTTCCAAAAACTTTTGCCGTTTCTGCCACCGATGCATCCAATGACCAAACCAGTGCCTGAGACATAATCAGCGAAAGTGCTGCGCCAAACAGTCCCAATAACATACCGCCATTCAAAAATGGCCGTAGAATAAATCCGTCGGTTGCACCAATCAGTTTCATGATGCTAATGGTATCCCGGCGACTGAAAATATTAAGGCGAACGCTGTTACCAATCACCAGAAACACCGCCACAATCATCAAGATGGCAATGGTACCGGAGACATTCCCCACCAAATGCGTCAGAGCTGACAAGCGAGAGAACCAGCTATCATCAGTTTTTACCTCGGTAACACCCTGAATCTGGCCTATATTGTCTCTTAGTTTAACCAGTGCATCTGAACCGAGAAAATCTGCTTTAGGAGAAACTATCACCAGTGCCGGTAGCGGGTTATCACTCAACATATCCAGTGCAGAACCAAACCCGGACCACTCACGAAACTCACTCAGCGCATTGTCCCGCGATACATAGTTAATGCTCTCAACGCCATCCAGCCCCTTAATTTGGGTACTAATGTCATCAGCAGCTTTATCATTCAGTTTCTTATCCAGATACACCGTAATTTGTGGCGTTGGATACCATTGAGATGCCGCATAGTTTACGTTCTTCCACACCAGGTAACACAGGCTGGGCAACGTGAGCGAAATGGCTATCACCATCACCGTCATAAACGTGGCTAACGGCTGGCGCAACATATCAACAAAGGTATTATTCCAGGCATAACACCACTGTTCTCGCCATCCTCCGGTACTACGAGTCGGAGCCTTAGCCGCTGGTTTGGCTTTTTTAACCGGTGCCTTATTCCCCCGCATAGCTGTCTCCTCCACTTAAACGCCCATGGCTCAGCGTTAATATCCGATAGGAGCGGCTGGAAATCAGCCCGGTATCATGGGTCGCCATCAATACTGTCACACCAGCACGATTAAACTCTTCAAACAGGCGCAGGATGCCTGCTGATAATTCATCATCCAGATTTCCTGTTGGTTCATCGGCCAGCAGCACGGCCGGTTTGTTTACTACCGCTCGGGCAATGCCAACGCGCTGTTGCTCACCGCCGGAAAGCTGTATTGGAAAACACCTGGCCTTATCTAACAAACCGACTTTATCCAGTGCAGCAGAAGCACGGCGGCGGATCTCTTCCGGGCTACTGCCACAAATAATCAACGGAAGCGCTACGTTGTCATACACCGTGCGATCCGCCAGCAGGTTATGATCCTGAAAGATCATGCCAATCTGACGTCGCAAGAAAGGAACTTCTGAAGACTTTAATCGGCTAACATCATGGCCCGAAAACCAGATGTGCCCGGCACTTGGGCGTTCAATACCACAAATCAGTTTGAGCAGCGTACTCTTCCCTGCACCGGAATGACCGGTTAAAAAAGCCATTTCGGCCTGCTGCAGATGGAAATTCACTCCCTGTAGCGCCTGTTGTCCGCCTAAATAGGCTTTGCTGACCTGCTCAAAACGAATCATCGTTTTAATCCTCTCGGGCGAAAAGCGCCTCTATAAAATCATTGGCCTGGAAAGGCCGTAAATCTTCAATACCTTCCCCTACGCCGATATAGCGAATAGGAATACCAAACTGATCGGCCACGGAGAAAATCACTCCCCCTTTCGCCGTTCCGTCCAGCTTGGTCAAAGTAATACCGGTTAAACCAATAGCTTCATCAAACAGTTTGGTCTGGCTGATAGCGTTCTGACCGGTGCTGGCATCAATGGTCAACATAATTTCATGAGGGGCATTTTCATCCAGCTTTTTCATCACCCGCACAATCTTTTTCAACTCTTCCATCAGGTGTGATTTATTTTGCAAACGACCCGCGGTATCGGCGATTAACACATCAATACCCCGGGACTGCGCCGCCTGAATGGCATCAAAAATCACTGAGGCAGAATCTGCACCGGTATGTTGCGCCACTACCGGGATCTTATTGCGTGTACCCCATACTTGCAGTTGTTCAACGGCGGCGGCACGGAAAGTATCGCCTGCGGCTAACATCACGGACTTGCCCTGATCCTGGAACTGACGAGCCAGCTTACCGATGGTAGTCGTTTTTCCGACGCCATTAACACCTACCATCAAAATAACAAATGGCTTATGTGCGGTAACGTCCAGCGGCTGCTCAACGTTTTTCAGAATATCGGCCATTTCCTCTTTCAGCTTGCCGTATAAGGCTTCGGCATCTTTCAGATCGCGACGGCTGGCGTGCTCAGTCAGAGAATTAATAATTTTACTGGTAGTGGTAACACCCACATCGGCGATCAGAAGTTGTTCTTCCAACTCTTCAAACAGTTCATCATCAATACGTTTACCGCGGAATAAACTGATAAAACCGGAACCCAGATTTTGTTTGGTTTTTAACAGACTACGTTTCAGACGGGCGAAAAAGCCCTCTTTGGTTGGCCTTTCCTGCTCTTGCTGAAGCTGTTCTTGTTGTTCTTCCTCTTCCAACTGCTCCAGAATTTGTTCCGGATCTTGCGCATCAATTCGATCGGATTCAGCCAGTAGCGCCTGTTCAATTTCATCATCCAGCTCCGATTGCGAAAGCTCAGGTTCATCGACAACGTCGGTATCCTCAAACTCTTCTATGGCGCTGGCGGTTGATGCTTGTTCTACTTCATCATCCGTGGCGGTGAAGGGTTCTTCACTGACGGACTCAGCGGTGACCTGAAACGGCTCTTCCTGAGGTTCCACCAATGGTGTCAACGCATCATCATAAACCGGTGGTGTTGCATCAGACTCGGCGGTTTGTGACAGATCCAGATCCGGCGTCTCCTCTGAAGATAAGTCCTGCTTCAGTTCATCACTGTGGTCGATTTCATCAATCGTGGTAGATGAATCATCAGCTGAATTAGCGGCATCCACTTCTTGTGAATCATGCTGTTCTGTATCTTGTTGTAATTCATCATCTTGCTTAGACTCTTCGTCCTGACGATTAAAGCCTAACCAGGAAAATAAACCGCGCTTTTTATCTTTTGCCATGTTGTAAAAACAACCTCCACCCTAGTATTACGCACGCTACAATTAAATTAAGTTTAACACTCATCAGGTAACTATAGATATCAATTCACTATCCAAATTACTCGCTGTTGCAATAGCGGTGCATTTTAACATTCCATCAGACAAAATCATTCAATCCTCGTGCCGGGCTATCCGGTAATTGTCAGACTCTACCCCTTAATCAATTTTCTTCGCCAAACGCGCAAACCAAATACATTGATATACAGCCCCGCCATAATCAACAATGCTCCCAGAAGCTGTAATAAAGTGAGCGTTTCACCCAAAAACAGGGCAGAGCTTGTCATTCCAACCACCGGCACCAAGAGGGAAAGCGGCGCCACTCGCCAGGTTTCGTAACGACCAAGCAACGCTCCCCAAATGCCATAACCAATAATAGTCGCCACAAACGCCAGATAGACCAGCGATAGAATAGTGATGGTATCAATCTCAATCAGGCTCTTTAGCATTAACTCCGGCCCTTCAAGCAGTGCCGATGCCACCAGAAAAGGAATAATCGGAATCAGCGCACTCCACACCACCAGCGACATCACCGCAGGGCGCACCTCATGTTGCATAATCAATTTGTTAAAAATATTGCCGCTGGCCCAACAAAAAGCAGCTGCCAGCGTTAGCATAAACCCTAGCATGGTCACATCCTGACCATTGAGACTGGCTTCTACTAACACCAATACACCTACCACTGCTAAAGCAATACCGGCAAACTGCTTGGCCTGTAGACGTTCATTAAATACTGAAGCGGCAATAATAATGGTAAAAAATGCCTGGGATTGCAGCACTAATGACGCTAAACCGGCTGGCATACCAAACTTGATGGCGCTAAACAAAAAGGCAAACTGGCCAAAGCTGATGGTAATCCCATAGCCTAGCAGTAGACGAAACGGTATCTTGGGGCGTGCGACAAATAGCAATGCAGGAAAGGCCACCAGCATAAATCGTAACCCTGCCAGCAGTAGCGGAGGCATATTGTGGAGACCCATTTTAATCACCACAACCAACAGCGCCAGCAGTCCATCTTTGCGTGTCATACCCTTCCCCATGAACTATTCTATTTTTATAAAAGAAACCACGTTAACTAAAAAATCCCCGGTGGGAAAGGGCATTCATTAACGCAGGAAATAAAAAGCGCACTATGATATCCCGCCCGCTATACAACCTGGTAATAGCGTGATATCTCTGACTCATTAATAAAACAGATAATAAGCGATATGTCTGGCAGGAAAATGCTCTCAACTACCACGCGATCCACCATTGCATTATTAGCATCGTCGTTGCTGTTAACCATTGGTCGTGGCGCAACGTTACCGTTTATGACCATCTATCTGACACGGCGTTTTGCCATGTCCGTTGATGAAATTGGTCTGGCAATGACCATTGCACTAACCGTTGGCGTAGTATTCAGCCTCGGATTCGGTATTCTGGCCGATAAGTTTGATAAAAAGAACTATATGTTGCTGTCTATACTGGCGTTTATCGGCGGATTTATCGCGATACCGCTGGTTGATCGGGTGGAACTGGTGGTCTTTTACTTCGCCCTCATTAACTGCGCTTACTCAGTTTTTTCTACCGTATTGAAGGCTTACTTTTCTGATGTACTTGGGCCCGGTGAGAAAGCCAGAATCTTTTCGCTCAACTACACCTTTTTGAATATCGGCTGGACCGTTGGCCCGCCGCTGGGCACGTTGCTGGTTATGTACAGCATCAATATGCCATTTTGGCTGGCAGCCTGTTGTGCAGCATTTCCACTGGTTTTTATACAGCGTTATGTAGACCGGGTTCGTATTGATATGAGCTCAGAAAACAGTGTTGCCTGGTCTCCCTCCGTATTATTGCGCGACAGAGCGCTGCTTTGGTTTACGCTTTCAGGAATACTGGCGGCATTTGTCAGCCGTTCCTTCGCTGCCTGTATTTCTCAATATGCTCTGGTAGTTGCAGACAGTGAATTTGCTGAAAAGGTGGTTGCCGTTGTACTACCGGTAAACGCAATCGTCGTCGTATCCCTGCAATATATGATCGGCCGACGACTCTCTGAGTCAAACATCCGCCCCTTAATGACTATAGGTACCTTTTGCTTCGTTCTTGGCCTGCTGGGTTTTATGTACTCAGGTAACAATCTGTTCCTTTGGGGGCTTGCCGCTGCGGTATTTACCTTTGGGGAACTTATTTATGCGCCGGGGGAATATATGTTAGTCGACAACATTGCCCCACCGGGAATGAAAGCCAGCTATTTTTCTGCTCAGGCTCTGGCCTGGCTGGGAGCAGCAGCCAATCCGCTGGCAACCGGCGTAATCCTCACTACACTGCCACACTGGTCATTATTCATTATTCTGAGCGTAGGTATTGTGCTGGCCTGGTTGGCTATGCTGCGAGGCATGCAGGTAAAACCCTGGGCGCGTGCATAGCAAAAACATGTAGCTATCAGCCTGTGCAGAACTGACGAAAAATAATGTGCATTTCTAAATATCACAGGCTATCGCTATAATAGCCGCAGAATAATCCGTCACCGTCAGCCAATAGCAGAGTGTATGAGTAAGAAACCACAGCCGCAAAAAACCGGACAAATACGAATCATCGGAGGACAATGGCGAGGCAGAAAGCTACCTGTGCCAGATAGCCCGGGATTACGCCCAACTACCGATCGGGTTCGTGAAACGCTGTTTAACTGGCTGGCTCCGGTTCTGAATGAAGCTCGATGCCTTGACTGCTTTGCCGGTAGTGGCGCATTAGGATTTGAGGCACTGTCCCGCTATGCAGGTCAAACCGTGCTGCTGGAATCAGAAAGATCAATCGCTCAACAGTTACAGCAAAATCTACAGCTGCTGAAATCAGATAAAGGCCTGGTAGTTCACACCAATGCCCTGCAGTGGCTGGCTCAGGCCGGCACACCATTTGACGTGGTGTTTCTCGATCCGCCCTTTCGCCGTAATTTACTAACCGAAACCTTCACGCTATTGGAACAACAGGGCTGGTTGGCCGATGAAGCATGGATTTATGTAGAAGCTGAAACAGAACATGCGGTTAGTGATGCCCCGGCAAACTGGCATCTGCATCGTGAAAAAACCGCCGGACAGGTGGCCTATCGACTGTATGTTCGACGTTCCCCCTCCATCAATGAAACCGCAGGAAATGAAGAATGATTAAACAACTATTTATCAATCTGGGACGCCTGCTAATGCTTGGAGTATGGGGAATTCTACTGTTAAACCTGTTTCACCCTTTCCCCAGCCCGCTGAAATACTTTATGCATGTGGCGATGGTATTTATGTTCTTCATGCACGGTTTGCAGCTGATAATGTTGAAATCTACGTTGCCTAAAGATGGTCCAAAACTTACTGGCTGGCAGGAATTTACTATTTTCGTGTTTGGCGTATTTGAATTGCTGGCCTGGCAACAGAAGAACAACAAGAAGTAGCTTCTGATGCCACCCATCGTCGTCAGCCTTTTCGATCGGGGAAGTAGGGAAAAGTCATCACGTTATTACCCAGCTCAGAAATGCGCACACTTCCCTGAGTGAGTACTGAATCGATGCGAATAACCGCGTGCATTGGAATATAGCTGCGAGTCACACCGCTGAATTCAGCCTTTAACTTCTCTTCGCTGGGGTCAACCAACAGTGAACTCTGGCTATCAAAGACAAAACCACCAATTTCAATAAAGCCAAAAATCGCACTTTGATCCAATTCACGAACGTAAAGCTGATAATTTTTACCGTTATTCATAAACTGAATCCGGTACAGCGGCTGCTCATTATTATTCATAGACTCATTTATCTCCCGAACAATCGTTGTGTGGCCGGAGAAGGCATTAACGATCGTGAGGTCATGTTTATCGACTACAATAAAAAAGCGCGGTGCTCTTTTCGGTCACGTAACAGACTGAAAGCTAACATAACCTAGAAAAGAATGCGACTAATGCATTCTGACAGCGTAATAATCGAAGGATAAGCGATGAGTTGGCCATTTTTAGCAGTGATCTTCTCCGGCTGGATCTACATTGATGCCTCTTACCGCGGGCCATCATGGCAACGCTGGGTGTTTAAACCTGTCACTATGCTGCTGATGCTACTCTGGGCCTGGCAGGCACCAGAGATAACCACCTTCAGCTATCTGATTCTGTTCGGTCTGCTGGCCAGTTTACTCGCAGATATTCTTCAGATGATTCCTCAAGACAGAATGTTCTACGCTATAGGGGCTTTGTTTATCTCTCGCCTGCTATATACCCTCTATTTTATTAATCCATTAACCCCAAGCTTTTACTGGCTGCCGATCGTTATTTTGCTGGCAGTTGGAGGGATAATAGTCTTATTACTGTGGAACCGGCTGGAGGATATGCGCTGGCCAGTGGTGACTTATCTGTTCATCACACTACTGATGGTATGGACTGCCGTTGAAGGCTATATCACTCAAACCAATGATATGAGTTTCAGCCAGCTTATTGGCAGCATTTTACTACTGATGGCCAGTACTATTTGGCTATTCAATCGTTACCGCAAACCTTTTCAGGCGGCTGATGCTGTTATTGCTGTCTGTTATTTTCTGGGACATTTTATGATAGTGCGCGCCCTGCATATTTGATCAAGTCAGGCGAACAAAGCGAGTGGAAGGCCTACTCATTCCCTTTACGGATCAGATAGCGATATGGCAGCTCATCAGTAGACGACTCCAGCAGTTCATGGTCCATAAACCGACAAAAACCGGGGATATCACGAGTAGTCGCCGGATCGTCAGCAACAATTAACAACGTTTGACCAGCATCCATATGACGAACGGCTTTACGTACCATCATCACAGGCTCAGGACAACGCAGCCCTAACGCATCAAGGGTTTTATCCGGATTGTCAAATAAATCAATCATTAAGCTCTCTAAGTCACTTTATCAATACCAACAACAACCCGGCTAGTTTAATACGATAAACCCCCAGTGCAAATCCACTGAGTAAAAATCTATTACGTTGGAGATAAACACTAAGAATTAGCAGGCTATTTCTAACACGCTCAATCGGAGGGAGAGACAGGCGTGGGGGTCGACTTGGCGTAAGCCAACGAAGTGCCCGTAGCCTGGCTAGGCCCGACGCACTCTACACTCAAGTACAGATTGTCTTCCGGCCGGGCACTATATCAATATAGGCACTCTGCTTTTAAGGCCGGAATACCCACTACTGCCAATTTATAAATATCTTCGCCACTAAAACAACCATTGCATTCCCCTCTCAACTGAGTATCATCTCCACCTCGCAATAAACAGCGTATAATTTATTCACTATTTCATTTAATGCATAGGTTGGGTTCCCTCACCCCAACAGAGTGTTGATACTCATTTAAAAAGGCTAATATCATGTTTGATTTTTCTCCGCAGCAGCGGCTAAAAGCGCTGTTATGGCTATCGTTCTTCCATATTCTGATTATTGCCTCCAGTAATTATCTGGTTCAATTACCGATCAATATTTTCGGTTTTCATACCACCTGGGGTGCATTTACCTTTCCGTTTATTTTTCTGACCACCGACCTCACTGTCCGGGTGTTCGGCGCGCCATTAGCACGCAAAATCATTCTGGTAGTTATGATACCGGCGCTGGCCATCTCCTATCTGCTATCTACCCTGTTTTATGATGGTACATGGCAAGGCTATCAGGCGATTTATAGCTTTAATATGGTGGTCGCCAGAATTGCTATCGCCAGTTTTATGGCCTACGTGCTGGGGCAAATTCTGGATATCTACGTATTTAACCACCTGCGTCAGTTAAAAACCTGGTGGGTCGCTCCCAGCGTCTCTGCGGTTTTCGGCAACCTGAGTGATACCATCGCCTTCTTCTCAATTGCGTTCTATAAGAGCAGTAATGCCTTTATGGCCGAAAACTGGGTGGAAATTGCGCTAGTGGATTATGCCTTTAAGCTTATTATCTGTGCTCTGTTTTTCCTGCCGATGTACGGCATTTTATTAAATGTATTACTGAAACGGCTGGTTCAGATAAATACCCCACAACAGCTTCAACACGGCTAAGTGCGGGATAAAATTTGGCGGAAAAGCGGTAGAAATGATATTTTTATATCCTGTTCACTGAATCCGAGAAAGCATTTGCTTATCAATGTTAAGGAAGTACCATGCAAAAGTTAGTCAAAATTGTAGGAGTCTGTTTGTTTGCCGCCAGCCTGATGGCTTGTGATGGCAGTAAAGACCAACCGGCAGCAACCGGAAGTGGTACTTCAGCAGAACAATCCGGCCAGACCAGCGTATTAGGCGGCAAAGTCAACTTCACCGTTCCGGATGGTTTACAGGATCAGAGCGGCAAGAGCGGTTCTCAGGCAACCAACATGGCGGTGTATGCCGATAATGCAGCACAGAAAATGCTAATTGTTATCAGCAGTTCAATGCCGGATGACACGTTGGAAAATCTGATTACCCGTATGGAAGCACAGCAGAAAATGCGTGATGCTGAACTGGTCGTGGTTAAAAAAGAAGAAGTTACCGCCGATGGCCAAAAACTTCAGCGCCTTGATACCGCTATTCGTATTGACGGTAAGAAAAACTACTCATCGACACTGTTAGGCCAGATCGATAAGCAACTTCTGACTATGCAGCTTACTTACCCAATCGAACAGCAAGCAGATGCTGAAAAAGCAATTAACCAGTTCATCAGCTCACTGAAAATCAAACCATAATATTGCCAGTTTCAGCGCAATAAAAAAGGGGCAACACATTAGTTGCCCCTGATAACAACGCCATCCCTACAATGTCCCGTTATCTAATACCACTATTATAATCTTCTATTATTCTGCTAACGCCTGAGCCAGCAGGGTTATCGGATGTTCACACTTCTTACTGGTAGACATCTCTATTTGCCACTTACAGGTTTCACAATCTGACACCACAAAATCAACGCCGCTCTCTTCAATTTGACGGAACAGCGATGCACCAATTCCTTGTGATGTTTCATAGTTCTCTTTCTTAAAGCCATAAGTACCGGCAATACCACAACACTGAGATTCCAGCACGATTAACTCAACACCGGGAATGCGCTCCAATAGCGCCAGGGTATATGCCGTCCATCCCATTTTCTCCATATGACACGGAGTATGGTAAGCAATGCGTATTGGGGTATGTTTCAGCTTAAGTTCTCGCCCTTCAGACAACAGGCGATAAAGATAACGCGTCGCCAGCTCAACCTGTTCACGCACCGGTGAAGTATCAACCCCCAGCAAATGAGGATATTCATCTCGTAGGGTGAAAGTACAGGTAGAAGAGGTTGCTACCACAGGAATTCCTTTACCAATCACCGCATCAACCAGTGATTCAGCATTCACCTTTGCCTGCTTTTTAGCCTGATTGATAAATCCGTTGGCAATCAATGGAACGCCACAGCACTTCTCTCTTTTCAGCAACTGCACGCCAATACCCATGGCGTTAAACACCCGCACCAAGTCTTTACCCAACTGCGGATGGTTATAGTTAACGAAGCAGCCGTGGAAAAACGCAATTTGCTCATCAAATTTCTGCTGCTCTGTAGCCTGCTTACGATACCAGTGGCGGAAAGTACCAAAAGAGTACTTAGGTAACTGACGGCGGTGGTCAATTTTCAGTGCGCTATCCAGCAGTTGCTTAACGGGTTTCAGGCCTACTGTAGCATTGACAATAGGAGCAAACGGGGTGGAAAGAGTCCCCATTAAATCAGTATTACTAAGGATGGCATCACGCAGTTTAAATTTAGGTTTACTGTAATTAATTCTCGCACGCTGAATAATATCGCCAATCTTCACATCTGACGGACAGGCAACTTCACAACGTTTACAGTTGGTACAGTATTTCAAGGCTTCATCAAACAGTGATGGATCCTTTAAGCGTAAACGCTCACCGTCCGGCCCTGCCTGTTTTGGGCCGGGATAATTAGGGTTAACTTTTGCCACCGGGCAATAGGTAGTACAGGCAGTACATTTAATACAGTTCTCAAAACTGTTATCCGTTGTCAGGCTCATGCTGCCACCTCCGACAGGGCAAGGATCTGTTCTGCGGCATATTGTGCAGTCACCAGAGAAACTCCAGCCCCACAGCCTTGTGATATTGGGTCATACCCTCCCAATACCGCACCAATAATATAAAGATTATTTAATGACTGACCCGCCACCGTACCGCGTAACTGTCTATCGGTTTTAACCCCAAAGCGTAAATAGGGCTGTGCGGAGAACATACTTTCCTGAGTCCAGTCAGCACGTTGTGCGGCATCATGAACATCCAGGCCAAACACCGGCTCATGAATACGATCAAACTCAGCAACTAAGCCATTACTAAAGAAACTACCGCTGGCTAACACCACTTGTTGAGCCACCACCGGAATATCGGTGTGGTTGCGGGTATAAATACGCGTCACGTTTTGCCCTTCAGTTTCAGCACGCAGTACCGCATCACCTGGCATAAACTGACCGCCCAACTGTTGGAAACGGCGGCGTAACGCCATATGCATACGCATACCTAATAATGAAGGCGGCAGCGTTGGTACCAACATAATTGGTTTGCCCACTTTCTGGCTTAACAGAGATACCGCATCCGGATTTTCCAATCCAATACAGGCTGGCAAGATGAGCGCTTCCACATCATTTGATAAACGAATCAGCTCTTCCGCCAGTAATTCAGTGTTTTCCGGCAAATCGAGTACTCTGGCAATATTGATCGCCCGGAACTCGCTGGGGTTGTTACGTAAACGATCCAGAGCAGGAACGTGAAGATAATCAGTAATGGCCTCAATGCCTTTATCGCTCAGAGAACCTGCTGCCAGTTGAGGTTGGAAATCCAGAAAACCCTCAATGCCCACAATAGCAATCTTCTTCCACGGCAATGGCTGCTCCAGCGCAGCAACCGGCACTTCTGTCGGGCTTAACCAGGTCGCCCGTAAAGTACCTAATGGAGTAACACGCAGATGATTCTGTTCTATATCACCATGAAACCGTAAGCCGCAATCCGTCAGCAAACGACGAGCTTCTGCCGCCATTCGGCTGACACATTCAGCTCCCAGTAAAGAATAGGGGTGTTCCGGTGATAGCGCGGCCAACTCGGCCAACGGATGGTTAATTGCCGAACCATCTTCCCGGTAACTGAGAAAATCCAGAGACCCAGAGGAGAAATGCAATGCACTCTGCCCGGCGCTGATAATTGCACAGCGTTTGCCCTGTTCCGCCAGCCGGATACCGCAAGTTAGCCCGGCCAGACCACCACCAATAATTGCCACATCAAATTTCATCATTTTTCTCCACCCCGGACGGAGCATCCAGACCGCACAGCCCCATATAAACCCAGTTGGTAAACTCACTTTCCCGCAGCGCATCTCCCCATGCAATGGGCCGGACGCCTTTCCACCGCTCATTCAGAAAAGTTGATAATTGCGTCAACGACTGTTGTGGAGAAGAGACTTTAAAGCGATTTAACAGACCCGCAGCCCGACAGGCACATAGTTCCCCCTGACAGGTTCCCATACCCACTCGGGTACGGCGTCGAAGGTCAATCAGATTATTTACCGTGAGTGAATCTACTGCGTAGCGTACCTCTCCAGCCGTCACCGCTTCACATTCGCACACCAGACTATTATCTAAACGTCCGTTAGCGATAAGCTGAGTAGCCCTGTCTCCATGGCGATAAACGGCAGAACCACGAATGGTTGATGGTAAAGAGATCACTTCACGCAGCGTTTCTTCGGCAGAATTACGCGAGCCCGGCAGCGCCTCTTCAGCGGTAGTGCATTTAGCGCTATGACCTAATTTTTCACAAACTTTATCCGTCGCCCATTCAGCCATCAGACGATAAGTCATCAGTTTACCGCCGGTAATGGTAATAAAGCCTTCCAGACCATCGCGCACCGCATGATCTAACAGAACAATACCGCGACTCACGTTACGGCCCGAAGGGTCATCATCACTGGCAACCAGTGGACGAACACCAGCGTACGCTCGCAAAATGCGCGTTTGTGCCATTTTAGGGGAGAGTTTGGTCCCTTCACGAATCAGAACGTCCACCTCTTCCGGCGTAACAATCATGTTATCTATCTGGTCGTAAGGAATACGGGTAGAAGTAGTACCAATTAACGAAATAGTATCTCCTGGCACCAGGATATCGGCATCAGCAGGCTTGCGGCAACGGTTAATCACCATATTGTTAATACGGTGTCCCATAATCAGTAAAGCACCTTTTGCCGGGAACATACGCACACGCAGGTCGGCATATTCCGCAATATTTTGCCCCCAGATCCCACCAGCATTCACCACAATCGACGCATAAATCTCTTTGGTCTCTTTTTTGTAGTGATCGAATACTTTCACGCCGGTCACCCGGTCGTTATGACGGATCAGGCCAATCACTTCATGGTAAGTCAAAACCTGTGCGCCATGTTCCCGCGCATCCAGCATGTTAGCTGCCGTTAAGCGAAAAGGATCAACGGTACCATCCGGTACCCTCACGGCTCCCAACATCGCCGGGTTGGCAGAAGGTTCCAGCCTTAATGCTTCTTTTGGATCCAGTGCCTGAGCGTTAATTCCTGCCCGTTGGCAGGCTTCAATAAAGGTAGACTGAAATGCAATATCATCTTCCGGCAACGTTAAAAACAGGCCATCGGTTGGTTCCACGCAATGACGGGCAATGCGTTTCAGTATCATATTCTCTTCGATACATTCACGGGCCGATTCTGCATCGGTTACCGCATACCGGGCTCCGCTATGCAATAAGCCATGGTTACGACCTGTCGCGCCAGTGGCAATATCATGACGCTCCAGCAAAATAGTTCGCAATCCACGACGAGAACAGTCACGGGCAATACCCGCACCTGTTGCGCCACCACCAATAATGATGACATCCATCTCTGTTGGGGAAAAACTGCTCATCACCAATTACTCCCGGTCTGGTATTGCTTATATAAAGAATTTCTCATGCTGCTATTTACGCACAGTCTCAAACAAAATTGTTTGATAAGGAGCAAATTCGAACATAAATAAAAGCAAAAACGCTCACAAAAGAACATTTATGTGATAACAGTCACAACAAACCCATAAAATAAACACAAATCGTGTTAAAAAAATGATACATTTCGCGCCGAATAAGACAATAGTCATATAATTCGCCTTGTGTCACATATCATTTGATAATAAATGAGTAATATAGTGAGCGATAAAGAAAATGACGTGAGCATATAAATCATGACTCACCCTAATAACAATACTCATACGACCATTACAGAGATGAATCATCGCCAGTGGAGGCACTATGTTAAGTATGTTTAAACCCGCGCAACATATTGCGCGCTTACCAAAGGATCAGATAGATCCGACCTACCGCAAATTGCGGTGGCAGATCTTTATGGGGATCTTCTTTGGTTATGCAGCCTATTATTTAGTTCGTAAAAACTTTGCTCTGGCTATGCCTTACTTAGTCGAGCAGGGTTTCAGCCGTGGCGATCTGGGCTTTGCTCTTTCCGGTATCTCTATTGCTTACGGATTCTCCAAATTTATTATGGGTTCCGTTTCTGACCGTTCAAACCCACGAGTCTTCTTACCAGCCGGTTTGATTCTCGCTTCCGTCGTGATGCTACTTATGGGCTTTATGCCATGGGCAACTTCCAGCATCATGATCATGTTCGTTTTACTGTTCATCTGTGGTTGGTTCCAGGGTATGGGTTGGCCTCCGTGCGGCCGTACTATGGTTCACTGGTGGTCACAAAAAGAACGTGGCGGTATCGTTTCAATCTGGAACTGTGCGCATAACGTTGGTGGTGGTATCCCTCCTCTGTTATTCCTGTTAGGTATGGCATGGTTTAACGACTGGAAAGCAGCATTCTATATGCCAGCAATGGCAGCGATTGTGATTGCTATTATCGCTTTCGCTCTGATGCGTGATACTCCGCAATCTTGTGGTTTACCACCGATTGAAGAGTATAAAAACGACTATCCACCTGACTATACTCATGAAGCAGAAGAAGAACTGACCGCAAAAGAGATCTTCATGCGGTATGTGTTCCCTAACAAACTGCTGTGGTATATCGCGATTGCTAACGTTTTCGTCTATTTACTGCGTTACGGTATTCTGGACTGGTCACCAACTTACCTGAAAGAAGTGAAACACTTTGCGCTGGATAAATCATCCTGGGCTTACTTCTTCTACGAGTATGCGGGTATTCCGGGCACCTTACTGTGCGGTTGGATGTCAGATAAGGTATTCAAAGGTAATCGTGGCGCTACCGGTGTATTCTTCATGATTCTGGTTACTATCGCTACTGTGGTTTACTGGATGAACCCTCCGGGTAACCCAGGCATCGATATGGCTTGTATGACGGTTATCGGCTTCCTGATCTATGGTCCGGTTATGTTAATCGGTCTGCACGCTCTGGAATTAGCACCTAAGAAAGCTGCGGGTACTGCTGCTGGCTTTACCGGCCTGTTCGGTTATCTGGGTGGTTCAGTAGCAGCCAGCGCCATCGTTGGTTACACCGTTGACTTCTTCGGTTGGGACGGCGGCTTTATGGTGATGATCGGCGGTAGCTGCCTGGCAGTTGTACTGCTGGTATTAACCATGATCAGCGAAAACAAACATAAAGCTGAAATGCTGGCTAAACAAGCAGCAGAATAATCATTAGTTAAATACTGTCGTCGCAACAAATCGTCGACAGTTCAAAATAATACCCGCGGAAGTCACAGAGATGTCATGTTCCGCGGGTATCATCACCAGCAGTTATTCAACTGATACACAATAAGAAAGATAAGACACACTCTGAAAAACGCACCGCACCCGCAGTGGGGTTTCCAGACTCTGTTCCCCTCTGCGTACGTTATTACCTACACCAAAAGATGGAGAAGGAAACTTATGAAAATAGGTTTTAAAACGTTACTCACGGGGATCGTACTCAGCATGTCTATGGCCTCTATCGCTGATGCTACCACCGCCAAAAATGATAAAGATAAAATCGTTATCGCCCACCGCGGAGCCAGCGGTTACCTGCCGGAGCACACTCTGCCCTCCAAAGCCATGGCCTATCAGCAAGGGGCTGACTTTCTTGAACAAGATCTGGTGATGACCAAAGACGATCGCCTGATTGTGCTGCATGACCACTATCTTGATCGGGTCACCGATGTCGCAGAGCGCTTCCCTGACCGGGCACGTAAAGATGGTCGTTATTACGCTATCGACTTTACTCTGGACGAAATCAAATCATTAAAGTTCACCGAAGGATTTGATATTAAAGACGGTAAGAAAGTGCAGTCTTATCCGGGCCGCTTCCCGATGGGTAAATCTGACTTCCGTATTCATACTTTTGAAGAAGAGATTGAGTTTATTCAGGGTTTGAACCACTCAACCGGCAAAAACATTGGCATCTACCCGGAAATTAAAGCGCCATGGTTTCACCGCAGCGAAGGTAAAGATATTTCGGTGAAAACTCTGGAGGTGCTGAAGAAGTACGGCTACAGCCAAAAAAGTGACAATATCTATCTGCAATGTTTTGATTTCAATGAACTCAAACGCATTAAGACTGAGTTAATGCCAAAAGCTGGCGTTGACCTGAAGCTGGTTCAACTGATTGCTTTTACCGATTGGGAAGAAACCTTTGAGCCGAATGCCGAAGGCAAACTGGTTAACTACAGCTATGACTGGATGTTCAAACCTGGCGGTATGCAAGAGATCGCTAAATATGCCGATGGTATTGGCCCACAATACCCAATGCTGCTGGATGTTGAAGCGTCTAAGCCTGAACATGTGAAACTGTCTGCTATGGCAAAAGAGGCACACGACAGCGGCATGGTTATCCACCCTTATACCCTGCGCGCAGATGCCCTACCTAAATATGCCACCAGCATGAATCAACTGCTGGATGTGATGTACAACCAGGCGAAAGTGGAAGGTTTGTTTACTGATTTCCCTGATATGGCGGTGCAATTCCTGCAGAAAGAGGGACAACATAAATAATTACCCTGGGGCATCGTCACTTTGGGCGATGTCCCATCTCTTACCTCATTACTGATATTTGTTTATCCACGATCGTTTAACCGCCGTGCACACTGACATGGCATATTTCATCAGATAATTGCGGAAACCAGTATATGAAACATCAATATCTCGCATTAAGCCTTGCCCTTGCTACTTTTTCATTTCCTGCTCTGGCTGCAACGAATCTTTGTGATTCCAGCTATCGCGATGCGCTTCCTAAGTATGAATATCAACTGAAGAAAACCTTTGAAGTAGATGGACGTCAGGGCATCACTACCGACGGTAAGTTTTACTATGTTTCTGGCAGTACTACCCTGTCGAAATACGATATGCAGGGTAATCTGATAAGCAGCAATAAAACACCATTCGACGGCTATAAGATTCCAGCCAATCATATTGGTGATATTGATGTATATAACAATGAAATTTATGTTTCTTCCGAATGGTTTATGGATGGCGTCGGTAAAGATATTCAAATCGCGGTGCATGACGCAGATACGCTGAAGTTAAAGAGAACCTTCCCATTTAACCCGGATTCAGGCCAGCAGGAAGTTTCTGCCATCACCGTTGATAAAGTGAATAACAGCATTTGGATGACATCCTGGGTTGGAGAAGAAAGCGGTCGTTATCTGTATGAGTACGATCTTGCCAACGGCCAGTACAAACGAAAAGTACACTTACAGCCAGTACCTCAGTGGATTCAGGGGATTGCCGCTTATCAGGGGGATATTTACCTGACCGCTGATGACGGTACTGCCGACGACAAAGAAGTGGATAACCTTTACCGGGTTAAAATTGACAGCAATAAGAGCAATGCTCCTGTTGTGCTGGAAAGAGCCTTCACCGATTTTAAAGACTATGGTGAAATTGAAGGTGTCGCCGTTAACCCACAAACTCATGAACTGCTGGTGCACTCTAACCGGGGCAAACAGATTGTTCTTGGGATGCCAAAAGGCTTCTATCCGGGATATGACCGGGAAATCAGTGAAGTGTATGTCTACGGTATGGAGCCGATCTGCAAAGCAAAATAGTCTGAAAACAGAGCGTTAGAAATAACTCGACCAGCATTAGTGCTGGTCGAAATTCAACAGGGTATATTGAAAAGCGATTATAAATACAGCTTCCGCAAATAGTGCATTACCGCATCATCCACATTGCTGCCAATCACTTCCAACTGAGGTAATGTCTGCTTTAAGCGCGGAGAGGCGTTTTTCATAATGCAGCCTTTACCTGCCATAGACAGCATCTCTTTATCATTCATGCCATCGCCAAAGGTAATACAGTCTTTCAGCTCGTAACCGAGAATACCGGAAACGTCTTGCAACGCATGGCCTTTCGATACTCCAGCACCCATGATTTCCAGACAGTAATCCAGAGAGAAACTGGCGTTCACCTGACCGTGCCAACGGCTGTTAATCTTCTCTTCCAGACGCAGCAATGTTTCATGATTAGTACAGGTATAAAATACTTTGCATATGCCATCAGTTGCCATCGAATTTGGTTCAAACAGCTGATAGCTAAAGTCTGACTCTTTATGGAAGTTTTTCAGGTCTTCACTTTCACGATTAGTTAGCCAGTCATCGTTACGATAAACGTGAGTTTCAATATCCGTGCTGTCATTCACAATACGGAAAAGCTCATAGGCAATCTCTTCGTCCAGCTTATGACTGAAAAGCAGCTCGCCCTGACCATTATGCACCCGGGCACCGTTGGAGGTGATCATGTAGGAGTCGATCCCCAACCCATCACGAATTTGTCCAACGTCCACATGGTGACGACCGGTAGCAAAAATAAAATTAACGCCATGTTGAGAAATTAACTTCAGCGTCTCTTTAGCGAAGGGGGGACAATGTGTGGTCTGACTGCAATAAAGTACCATCCAGATCCGATGCAACGATTTGATACATATAGAATGACTAGCCTCTGACTAAAATTATATTTACTGGTTTGAAGATCAATACCGGTCGAAAAAACCTAATATGTCCATCAATGCCTCAGTGCGCAATTCGTCATGCTCAAACAGAATCTCATGACGAGCTCCCTCAATCACCCTGGGTGAACCACCTTCACAAGGATGACCTGCGTCAGCTAAAGCCTGACAGAAGGCAACATGGGCATCATTATCCACTAAACGCTCCTGACTTGCCTGCAAAATAATCAGCGGTGTAGTAATTTCTGGTGCCAGTTCAATGGCGCGTTCACCCGCCATCATCGATTCACGCACCCAGCGATAGGTTGGACCACCAATCCTTAGTTCCGGACGGTCAGCATAGTGGCGGGAAAACAGACGGTAGCGATCTTTACTGTGGGTTAATAAATTCACTGCGTAAGGCATTGGTAACCAGCGTCCGGTGCCCATTGCATAATACTCTCTGGCACCCTGCCAGCGTTCCGTCAGGTCAGTAATTTTTTTTGCCAACCAGGACGGCATCGGCAAAGCTATGCCTAACATTGGGGAACAGAGTGCCGCAGCCCTGACGGAGTTTGGATGCCGGGCCAAAAATAACGCGGCAATTGCTCCTCCCATGGAGTGCGCCAGTAAAAACGCGGGTTTATGATTTTCGGCTTCAAAAATCGTACGCCAAAAGAATTCGAAGTCATCTACATAGTCATCAAACTTTTCAACGTGACCGCGCTGTCCATCATCCAGCAAACGCCCGGAAAAACCCTGACCGCGATGATCTAAAATCCAGACGTCATAACCGCAGCGAAACAGGTCATATGCCAATTCCTGATACTTGATATACCCTTCAGTACGCCCTGTCACCACCACAATAGCGCGCTGATTCTCCTCTGCGGTGAATTTCACGTATTTAATTGGCACGCCATCGGCACCGTTAAAACTGCACTCTTCTCTTTGCTGCCAAAAGCTTAATAACGGCCCGGCGACAAACGAAGAAAAGCGCTTTTCACGGCTTAGCCACTCATTTTGGAAGGATGAAAAATCGACTGTCATTGGTTTCACATATCCTGTGTTGATACCTGTTTATCACCCATGCGGCAGAAATTATCAATAGAATATTATAAAATAGAGCACGATATGGAAAAGGTAACCGAACTAAATCAAGGTTTGCTATATCACTTTGATTAACAAGGAACAAGTATGGGCTCTCGAACAACTAATGACATTTTAGCTGAGTTAGAAAAAGAGAAGTTGGAGAAAGAGGCGCTTACTGAAGATGAAATGTCCGCGCGATATAGCCAATTGCTGGCCGGTGACAGTTCCAAAATAGACATGTTTGACTTTGCCAACGATCTGGGGAGCAGTAAATTATTACATTATCATTTTTCGCTTATCTGCCAGCAATGGGATAGCTTTCCAATAAAATACAAAGAGTTATTTCATTCATTTTATCGGCATGACATTGATGGAATCGACTTTCTATTTGAAACACTGACGGCTCGCACGCAGGAAAAATATCACTGCCAAATCGCCCACCTGATAGCCTCTTGCCTGACCAAATTTACCCACAGAGATTTCTATCAGGAGAGTCGCAAAAAGCTCATCCCTTACTTAAGACAATTTACTGATATTAAAGATAACGAACAAAGACGAAATATCATTATTACTATTGGATGGCTCGGTTCTGTTTCTGACATCCAATTACTTTGCCAGCATATGAGAAATGATGAGGATAGTCTTTGCCGGGCATGGTCTGCATCATCGTTAATGCAGATGTCATTTCATGGAGTTACGGTAAAAAGTATAACCAGTCGAACACGAGAAGATTTTATTGCCGCTATCGAAGCAGAAATAAACCTGTTTACCCTCGGCTGTATAGTTGAATCGGCCCAGATACTGTGGAAGAAAAAATGGGTAAGCACTTCCAGCGTCGAAAAAGTCGATGAGGAGAAAATACTTAAAGCAAAAGCTTCTGCTATTCGCTTTTTAAGCAAACAGTAACCGATTTGTAACCTGATATTCATTAGCTACCCTCAACGCAGATTTTTTCTCCTCATTTGATACTCATAAAATATGATGGCCAGCCCTTCGGGTATTGTTATTAATTTCCACTCCCCCTAGTGACTTATGACAAAACATCAGATAAAACTATCTGATCCCTGTATTTTTCTTGTGCGACAGTGCACTGATGGTGATCTATTGTGACTTTCGAGTGGTGGCTAACCTATCTGATAACAACCATTATCCTTAGCCTTTCCCCTGGGCCGGGGGCAATCAATACCATGAGCACCGGCACCACCTATGGATTTCGCGGCACGATTCCTGCTATTGCCGGTTTACAGGTTGGATTAGCGGTACATATTGTGTTGGTAGGTATCGGCCTGGGAACGCTGCTTTCACAATCGGCGGTGGCCTTTGAGATGTTGAAATGGTTGGGAGCGGGTTACCTTATCTGGCTGGGAATACAACAATGGCGCACCGCCGGAGCCATCGATTTAAATGCAGTATCTAAAGCATTACCCAGCAGTGGGCTATTTAAACGTGCCGTATTGGTTAATTTAACCAATCCTAAAAGCATCGTATTTTTAGCTGCCCTGTTCCCACAATTTATCATTCCACACCAGCCGCAGGGCATACAGTACCTGATTTTAGGGGTAACCAGCATCGCTGTAGATGTAGTCGTTATGGCAGGCTATGCCACGCTTGCCACTCACGTTGCCAAATGGTTACGTCAGCCTCATCAGATGAAGTTGCTTAACCGCCTGTTCGGTACGTTGTTTATGATGGTTGGAGCCCTGTTATTGTTCGCCCGTCGAAGTAATAGCTAGAGGGCTATAAGTACAATTATTATTGGATTATAAGTTTTACTGCTGAATAATTTTTCTATATCGAATTATTTTACTTGCACGCTCTGATACATTTTGTAAGGTTGAAGGGGTCCGCTCACGATAATTCAGTAAAAAGTAACGCGGCAAAGACACACTCACATTGATTACTGCAAAGTTAGGATTGCTAATATGAAAAACGTCGGTTTTGTTGGCTGGCGCGGCATGGTCGGTTCCGTTCTTATGCAACGCATGATAGAAGAACGTGATTTTGATGCTATCCGCCCGGTATTTTTCTCTACTTCACAAACTGGTCAGGCAGCACCCACCTTCACCGGTCAAAACGGTACGCTGCAGGATGCCAATGATATCGACGCGTTACGCGCACTGGATATTATTATCACCTGTCAGGGTGGTGACTATACCAGTGACATCTACCCTAAGCTGCGCGCTACCGGTTGGAACGGCTACTGGATTGATGCAGCTTCAACTCTGCGCATGAAAGATGATGCCATTATTATTCTCGACCCGGTGAACCATCAGGTGATTCATCAAGGGCTGAATCAGGGCATCAAAACCTTTGTTGGCGGTAACTGTACCGTTAGCCTGATGTTAATGGCACTGGGTGGCCTGTTCGCTAACAATCTGGTGGAGTGGGCTTCGGTTGCCACCTATCAGGCAGCTTCCGGCGGCGGTGCTCGTCATATGCGTGAGCTGCTGACCCAAATGGGCATGCTGCACGCTACCGTTGCCAAAGAGCTACAGGATCCGGCATCTGCCATTCTGGATATCGAACGTAAAGTGACGGCAGAAATGCGTAATGGCGTATTACCTGTCGATAACTTCGGTGTTCCATTAGCCGGTAGCTTAATCCCATGGATTGATAAGCAATTAGATAACGGCCAGAGCCGCGAAGAGTGGAAAGGCCAGGCTGAAACCAACAAGATTCTGAACACCGGCTCAGTGATTCCAGTCGATGGTCTGTGTGTTCGTATTGGCGCGCTGCGCTGTCACAGTCAGGCATTTACCCTGAAGATGAAAAAAGATGTTCCTCTGGCGGATATCGAAAGCATGCTGGCAGAACATAACCAATGGGTGAAAGTGGTACCAAACGATCGGGAGCTCTCCATGCGTGAGCTAACGCCTGCTGCGGTTACCGGCACGCTTTCTACTCCGGTAGGTCGTCTGCGTAAGTTGAATATGGGGCCAGAATATCTGTCAGCCTTCACCGTAGGTGACCAGCTGTTGTGGGGTGCGGCAGAGCCGCTGCGCCGTATGTTGCGGATTTTACTGCAACAGGCTTAATCCTGCTGTCTATCCCTTCCGGCTCTTGCCGGAAGGGAATATCACATCAATCCTGTCAGTCATTACGCTTCTAAATACTTATCCTGAACCTTCGCCCGAACTTCTGGTGTCAAACCAAACTCCTGCTCCAGCCAGTTATCCGTATTGCCATAACGCTGATCGATGGCGTGCAGCGCGGTGCCAATAAAACTCTCTTTGGCCGACATTACATAGCTCAGGCTATCAATACCATGCTGTTCGTTCAGATGTTCAGTCATATGACTTAAGATCTCTCTACGATAAGGAGCCAGTGTAGTTTCCGTCAGCATATAATCTTCAATAACCGTATTACGATCTGCACCCAACGTCAGGAGTACGATAGCGGAACCGATACCGGTGCGATCCTTACCCACCGCACAATGCTGCACTAAAGCACCAGAATCTGGCTGTTGCATCACCTGAGTCAGATAGCGATAAGCGCGGTTATTAAAAGGCAGTTGGTTATACAAACGTGCCATAAAATCAACCGCATTAAACGATGCCAGAGACTCATCCGTCAGCTTACCAAAGTTGGCATTTACATCATCGGATAAAGGGTTGGCCGGAATATTTTCATAATCAACACCCTGCCACAGCACATCGGGACGGGTTTGCACTTCATCAGCATCACGGTAGTCAATAATCTGGGTCAGCGGCATTTGGCTGAGATAGTGACAATCATCCGCAGTTAACCGATCCAAAGAACCCGCACGCAGCAACAAGCCAGGCTTCACTTTCCGCCCGTCTTTGGCCAGATTTCCACCCTGATCGCGAAAGTTAATGCCACCCTGTAATGGTAGCAATGATGAATGCAATATATTGATAGTAGTCATGGATCCCTCTTCATTCGGCTATCAGTCGTATTAATTATGGTACCGGCGTTCAGATAAACATCGGATAAATGGTTGAGGAGTAAGATTAGTGGCTATGACGAGATCGTTGTTATGTATTCGATACGCCATAGCCTGACAGGTAGATAAATTCTCAGATAAACGAGAAAGCATCACCAAACATACGGGTTTCGTCCGCGCCACGCTCATTGCAGAACCGTTCTCTGGCAATCTTAACCATTTCAAAGCGTCCGGCGATATAGATATCATGCTCAGCCAGTGAACCGAAATCCGCTAATACAGCGGTGAGTACGGTTCCGCTGCGACCACGCCATTCAGGCTCTGGTTGCTCTACTACCGAGATAACGCTCAGGTTAGGGTACTGAACGGTCAGCGCCTCAAGACGACCAAGGTCATATAAATGCGCCTCTTCACGCCCACCCCAGTATAGAGATATCTGGCGTTCCGGCTGTTGGGCCAGTACTGTCATCAGGATAGAGTTTACATAGGAGAACCCGGTACCGCCGGCAATCAGCAGAATTGGGCGCTGAGAGTCTGTACGCAACCACGCCTCACCATGAGGGATATCAACAGAAATTGTCTCTTCCTTCAGCAAACGATCCATCACTGCCATAGCATACAGATTGAGTTCGGAAGCGCCGATATGTAACTCAATAGATTCGCTCTCCATGGGGGTCGACGCCATTGAGAACGGGCGCTTATCGCGCTCATCCATCACCACCATCAAATACTGACCAGCCTGAAATGAAACTGGTAAATCGGGAACTAAACGCACACGAAATACCGTATCAGTGATGGACTCCACTGAGGCAACCTTACAATTCAATATAGCCATGTACTCCCTCTACAGAGTCATTAAATTCCAGCTATCGCTAAGTTAATGCGATAGTTAACGAGGCGTTTTGCCATCTTCAAATATTGCCAGCTCATCCCAGATAGCATCAACGCGAGAACGCACCGCAGGATCCATAGTTATTGGCCTTCCCCATTCGCGCTGCGTCTCACCCGGCCACTTATTGGTGGCATCCATACCCATCTTGGAACCTAATCCTGAAACCGGTGAGGCAAAATCCAGATAGTCGATTGGCGTGTTTTCCATTAATACGGTATCGCGCGCCGGGTCCATTCTGGTGGTAATTGCCCAGATCACATCATTCCAGTCTCTGGCATTAATGTCATCATCACAGACAATGACAAACTTGGTATACATAAACTGCCGCAGGAAGGACCAAACGCCCATCATCACGCGTTTGGCATGACCAGCGTACTGCTTCTTCATGGTAACCACGGCCATCCGATAGGAACAGCCTTCAGGGGGCAGATAAAAATCAACAATTTCCGGGAATTGCTTTTGCAGAATCGGCACAAAAACTTCGTTTAGTGCCAGCCCCATTACCGCCGGTTCATCTGGTGGACGACCAGTATAGGTTGAATGATAGATAGCATCAGCCCGACGAGTAATATGAGTTACGGTAAACACCGGGAAGCTATCTACTTCATTGTAATAACCGGTATGATCACCGTATGGCCCTTCTGGCGCCATTTCCCCTGGCTCGATATAACCTTCCAGCACAATTTCGGCGCTGGCGGGCACTTCTAATTCATTGGATACACACTTCACTACATCGGTTTTATAACCACGCAGTAACCCTGCAAATGCATATTCTGAGAGTGTATCCGGCACCGGCGTTACCGCCGCCAGAATAGTGGCAGGATCGGCCCCTAAAGCAACAGCAACCGGGAAACGCTCACCGGGATGTTGCTGACACCATTCCTGATAATCTAAAGCACCGCCCCGATGAGAGAGCCAGCGCATAATGACTTTATTTTTATCCAGTACCTGTTGGCGATAAATACCCAGATTCTGCCGTTCTTTGTGAGGGCCACGGGTGACCGTCAGCCCCCAGGTAATTAGCGGTGCGGCGTCTTCTGGCCAGCAATGCATAATCGGCAGCTTGCTTAGGTCAACATCATCACCCTGCCAGATTTGTTCCTGACAAGGTGCAGAGGCCAGCCGTTTAGTCGGCATATTTAAAACCTGTTTAAACTGAGGCAGTTTATCCATCAGATCGCGAAACCCTTTTGGTGGTTCCGGTTCCTTCAGGAAGGCCAGCAGTTTACCTACCTCGCGCAGCGCACTCACATCCTCCTGCCCCATTCCCATCGCCACCCGTTTGGGTGTGCCAAACAGGTTACACAGCACAGGGGTCTGATATCCTTTGGGATTTTCAAACAACAATGCAGGACCACCGGCACGCAGGGTGCGATCGGCAATCTCTGTCATCTCAAGATAGGGATCAATCGGTTGTGTAATACGTTTTAATTCCCCTTGCTTCTCCAGCAAATCGAGGAACTCGCGCAGATCTCGGTATTTCATAGTTTTATTTACAGGCCAGTTAAGATGTCATTATAGAAAGGTTTCCCTCACTTCGCCGCCATTATACTTACTTTTAGCCATTAACAGCAGGTAAACGGAACCAGTTCGCTAAGCGCAGCGGTATCAAGATGCTCCGTGGTTTCCTGACCATGACGGAAAATTTTGAAGCCCTGACTTTTAGCGCTGTAATAGCGAAGTTTAGTACCAGAGATTTGCAGCAGACTACCTTCGCGCAGTGCCACTACCGATTCAGTTTGGTTTACCGCACAAAACTCAGCAATACGCTCATCACGGGTTTCGCCCATATGTCCACTCAGATGAGCATCAATATAATGCGGGTTAATTTGTACCGGGAACAGGCCTAATGATGGTAACACTACGCTGCTGCGCACTGGCATATCGTTGGTGGTTCTGATGGATGGGCAAGCCACATTACAGCCTGCGCTCCAGCCAATATAAGGAACTTCACGTTCACGAACGGCACGTTGAATTGGTACAATCAAATCTTTCTCATGCAACATCTGATTCAACATCCATGTGTTACCACCACTAACGATAATACATTCCGCCTGAGCAATCGCTTCTGCTGGCTTATCAAAGTGGTGAATGCTGGTGACAGAAATGCCTAAGCTGCTTTCCAGATCACGAGCGCGCGCATCATAATCACTACGAATCAGGGCATAAGGAATTAATATTGCTTTGGCGACTTTCCGACGTTCTAACACCGCTAAAATCTGTTTTTTAGCGTAACCCAGTAACTCTTCGTCTCCGGATGTCTTACCATTACTTAACAATATCAGTTCCATATAGAATACCTCTGTTTAGTTATTAACTCTCTATTTATACAGGAAAACACTCGCATTTACTGTGATCGTTTTCCATTTAGCTCGAAACTGTCTCAATGTATTAGCCCAGCATAGTATTTCTCACTGGATTAATCGACCGTCATAATGAACCTGATGTCTATTATCCTACTATTTTGCTATGCTTAAGCGGTATTTTTATTTGGCGAATCAACTAATGGAATCATGGTATTTACTTTATTGTAAGCGTGGTCAACTAACACGCGCACAAGAGCATCTTGAACGGCAACAGGTGCCCAGCTTCAGCCCTATGTATCAGATAGAAAAAATTGTTCGGGGTAAAAAAACATTGGTAGATGAACCACTGTTTCCCAACTATCTGTTCATTGAGCTGGATCCGGAAAGAGTTCACACCACCACTATCAGCGCAACCCGAGGCGTTAGCCACTTCATTCGTTTCGGTAAATTCCCGGTGACAGTGCCTTTTAGCCTGATAAAAAACCTGATGATGCAGCCTAAGCCACAGCTAAGCGATCCAACACAACCTAAAAGTGGTGATACCGTAGTTATTACTGAAGGGATATTTGAAGGATTAGAAGCGATTTATGCGGAACCAGATGGTGAAGCTCGCTCAATACTTTTATTAAATCTGATTAACCAGAAGGTTGAACATAAGATTAGTAATTCTCAGTTTGAGAAGCGGGATTAAGATTTAACTTTTCAGCGTCATTTTAATTAGCAACAGTGAACATTCCGGCCGTAAAAACCATGTGCTCATATTGCCTTCGTGCCCGGCCGGGCAATGATTTGTAATTAATATCTGAGAACGTCGGGCCAATGGTCCGACGCTTTAACGATTATTTTTAGCGTTGCATGGCGTCTTCATGTAACCATTGCGCTACACGTTTCGCGAAGTAGGTTAAAACACCATCCGCACCCGCACGTTTAAAGCATAATAATGATTCCATCACCGCAGGTTTTTCCTGCAACCAACCGTTTTGGAATGCTGCCATGTGCATGGCATATTCACCGGACACCTGATAAGCAAACGTTGGTACACCGAAGGTATCTTTAACCCGACGTACTACATCCAGATATGGCATACCAGGTTTCACCATCACCATATCCGCGCCTTCCTGCAAGTCCTGAGCCACTTCCTGTAAAGCTTCATTACTATTAGCTGGGTCCATCTGATAGGTTTTCTTGTTACCCCCTTTCAGATTACCGCTGGAACCTACTGCGTCACGGAATGGTCCGTAATAACATGAAGCATACTTGGCTGAATAAGCCATGATTTGAGTATTCACAAAGCTCTGAACTTCCAGCTGATGGCGAATGGCACCAATACGGCCGTCCATCATATCGCTTGGAGCGACAATATCAGCTCCGGCTTCAGCATGACACATTGCCTGACGGATCAGGATTTCTTTAGTAATGTCATTAATCACATAACCATTGTCATCAATGATGCCATCCTGACCATGTATTGTATAAGGGTCGAGGGCCACATCGGTCAGGATACCCAGTTCAGGAACCGCCTGTTTCAATGCGCGTATCGCACGAGGCACCAGGCCTTGTGAGTTGTAGGCTTCTTCTGCAAACAGGCTTTTCAGATTTGGCTCAATCACCGGGAAAAGGGAAAGTACCGGAATGCCCAATTTCGCCAGCTCTTCAGCCTCTTTCACCAGTAGATCAACTGTCATGCGGCTAACGCCCGGCATGGAAGGAACTTCCTGACGCTGATTCTCCCCTTCCATAATAAATACTGGATAAATTAAATCGTTAACCGTTAACTGATTTTCAGAAACCAGACGGCGGCTAAAGTCATGGCAACGCACGCGACGCAGTCGACGTTCAGGGAAAGCACTCGGAATAATATAGCTCACAAAAGTTCTCCTCAATTCTTAACTTTGTGGGGAATCAACACCCATCAGTTTTTTCATTATTTATCATACGCTGCTCTCGCAGTGACTCAACCTAATCTCAATAAACGGTTAGCATTTTGCCGGGTTATTTCCCCCAGACAGGCAGCATCCTCGCCGCGCAGTATGGCCACTTCCTGCAATATATGAGCCAGGAGTGCAGGTTCATTGCGCCGTGAGGTTGGTTTTGGCTTGAGGTCACGTGGCAGCAAATAGGGGGCGTCGGTCTCCAGCAATAACTTATCAGCAGGTATCAGCGGCACCAGTTCTCGCAACTCTTGCCCCCGGCGCTCATCGCATATCCAACCGGTGATACCGACATAGAGCCCCAGTGACAGATATTCTTCCAGTTCCTGACGATTGCCCGTAAAACAGTGCACTACTGCTGCAGGAACCTTACTCAGCCAGGGTTTTAGCAATTCAATAAACCGTTGATGAGCATCACGACAGTGCAAAAACAAGGGCATTTCAAGCTCTGCCGCTATCGCCAGTTGTGCACTGAAAGCATGTTCTTGTTGCTGTGGTGTTGAGAAATTACGGTTAAAATCCAGTCCGCATTCGCCTATTGCGGCTACGTTGGACTCTGCCGCCAGTTGATATATTTGCTGCTCACAGGAGATTGACCAGCCAGAAGCATCGTGAGGATGAACCCCGGCGGTACTCCAGCAATAATCAGGATAGTGGTTAGCTAGTTGATGAGCCTCGATGCTCTCTTTTAGCGAGGTACCGGTAATCAACATGCCGTTGACTCCAGCCTGTTTAGCCCGTTCCACCACCTCATATCGATCCTGAGCAAACTGGCGGTTAGTCAGGTTAACGCCTATATCGAACATTGATTTTTCTCCTGGTAGCGGTTATCAGGGCTTTAAACAAAAACCATCTACATGTTGATAAGCCATTTATATTAACTTCAGTGAATATTCCGGCCGTAAAAGCAATATGCCAATATTATTTCCGTGCTCGGCCGGAAGACCATCTGAGCTTAACTTTGGAGGGACTGGCTTCCCTCTGTTTGATTGCATTAATAATTTAAAGCCGCCCATAAGGCGGCTAAAACTGGTGACAAAATCTGATTTGTTCGGTTTTGTGTTTTAAAATAGCCAATTGTCGGGAGGGGCTCCCGTGGGGGTCGACTTGGCGTCAGCCAACGAAGTGCCCGTAGGGAGACCTGGCCCGACACGCACTGAAGCCAAATACAGGCGGTCTTCCGGTCGAGCACAAAGCTATACAAGCGCTTTAGATTTTACGACCGGAATATCATTGAGGCCAATCTATCTGGTTTATCAGCTGTCTGAGCCGCCCGAGGGCGGCTTCACTTAAATCAATTAATCCAACAACTATGCCGATGGCTTTTCACTGTCGTCGGAAGGCTCGTCTTCGCCATCCTCTTCGTCTTGCTCATCTGCTTTTTTACGGCCTTTTCCTACGTAGAAACGGGCGAAGAAGACGCCGATTTCAAACAGAATGCACATAGGTATGGCCAACAGCGTTTGTGAGAACACATCGGGGGGGGTCATTAACATGCCAACCACGAATGCGCCCACAATGATGTAAGGACGTTTCTTTTTCAGATCATCTGGCGTGGTGACACCACTCCAGCACAGCAGAATAATCGCAACTGGTACTTCAAACGACACACCGAAAGCAAAAAACAGCGCCATAACAAAGTTAAGGTAGTTATTAATATCGGTGGATATCAATATGCCTACAGGTGCAGTTTTAACGAAAAAGCCAAACGCCAGTGGGAACACCACAAAGTAGGCAAACGCCATCCCAAGATAAAACAGCGCGGTACTGGAGAACAGCAACGGCATCATCAAACGGCGTTCATGCTTATACAGCGCCGGTGCAATAAATGACCATACCTGATACAGAATATAAGGCGCTGAAATAAATACCGAAACGATCAGCGTCAACTTGATTGGCGTCAGGAATGGCGAAGCCACATCCGTTGCAATCATGCTGGCGCCCTGAGGCAGTTGAGTCATCAATGGTGCGGACACCATATGATAGATATCGTTTGAAAAATAGACTAATGCCAGAAATATCAAAAGAATACAAACCATCGACCGTAACAGACGAGAGCGTAATTCAATCAAATGGCTGATAAGCGGCTGGGTATCTTCTACGGACATGGATTATTTTTCGCTATCAGGTTTATTGATGGATACCGGCTCTGGCTGAACAACTTCGGTTGCTGTTTCAGCAACGACCGGTTCTGCTGCAACAGACTCGACAGGAGGTACTTTATTTTTGTTCGCTGCTGCTTCCTCTGCTGCTTTTGCGGCAGTTTCAGTGGCTGATACCGAAGGTTTATCGGCATCAGCAGCAGAAGTTGGTGAAGTATTAAAAGACTCAGCCGCATTATTGAGATCGCTCTGGATGGTGCGTTTCATCCCGGTTGCCATCTCTTTTAATTCATCCATAGAAGCTTTCAGCTCCGGAGATAAATTCTGCAGACCTGCCTGCTCCGCTTTCTTCAGGCTCTCTTTCAGCTCTTGTAGCTTCAGTTCCTGAGTCAGCTCATTTTGCACGGATGAAGCCAGAGAACGCATCGCTCTAATCCAGCCCGTGACTGTTTTAACTGCAACCGGCAACCGCTCAGGACCAAGCACAATCAGGCCAATGATCAGTACCAGTACAATTTCACCAAACCCTATATCGAACACGGATTATACCTGCTCTTTATTCTGGCTCTTTTGCTCTTCGGTTTTAACCGAAGGTTGTTGCTGTTCTTGAATAGATTTAACATCAAAATCAGCATCGTTTTGGGCTTCTTCTTTGTTGGCAGTAGTTGCCTGATTAGAAGTCGTCTCTTCATCGCTCATGGCTTTTTTAAAGCCTTTCACGGATGCACCAAGGTCAGAACCTAAAGTACGCAGTTTCTTTGTTCCGAACAACAATACGACAATCGCAACGATTATCAGTAGTTGCCAAATGCTAATTCCACCCATGTTATATGCCTCTGTTAATCGCGGGTTGATTTTGAGATTGCTGACCAGTATACGGTAGTTTCAGCAAGCTGTAGTAATAAAATCTGGTAATAAATAGTTAAGCTGCCTTTCGCCATCCAATCAGCCAGACAACCGCCCCAGCACCCGCCAGACAAACTGGCCAGACGGGAATATGATTTGCGAACAGGATTGTAGCACCAATCAATAAAGTAGCACCTACCCCAAAGAGGTAGCGAGACTGGTTCTGCTTTTCCTGACGATGACCAATTTGAGCGTTGAGTTTATCAATACTATTTTGCAATTCTTTGTGCTGCCGCAAACTGTCGTAAAACAATTCCGGTAATTCAGGTAATTTCTCTATCCAGTATGGTGCTTTTTCTTTCAGAGTGCGAACCAGTGCAGGGATCCCTACCTGATCGCGCATCCAGGTTTCCAGGAAAGGCTTAGCGGTAGTCCATAAGTCCAACTGTGGATAGAGTTGTCGGCCTAATCCTTCGATATACAGCAAGGTTTTTTGCAATAGCACCAGTTGAGGCTGCACTTCCATATTAAAGCGGCGCGCAGTATTAAACAGGTTCATCAGTACATGACCAAATGAGATTTCAGACAGCGGCTTCTCAAAAATAGGCTCACAAACGGTACGAATAGCAAACTCGAACTCTTCTACATTAGTATCTGGCGGCACCCAACCAGAATCCACGTGCAGCTCAGCAACTTTGCGGTAATCACGATTAAAAAAGGCGATAAAGTTTTCCGCCAGATAACGTTTATCCCCTTTGCTCAGCGAACCAACAATGCCACAGTCAATACCAATATACTGTGGATTCTCCGGCGTAGCATAGCTGACAAAGATATTTCCCGGATGCATATCCGCGTGGAAAAAACTGTCGCGAAACACCTGAGTAAAGAAGATCTGAACGCCACGTTCCGCCAGCACTTTCATGTTAGTACCATTGGCTTCCAGCGCATCAATATCGGCAATAGAAATACCGTAGATACGTTCCATTACCAGCACATTTTCGTGGCAGTAATCGCTGAAGACTTCAGGCACATACATCATTGGGCTGTTATCAAAATTACGGCGCAGCTGAATGGTATTGGCCGCTTCACGCAGTAAGTTTAATTCGTCCAACAGTGTTTTTTCATATTCACGAACCACCTCGCGCGGTCGCAGACGGCGACCATCCGGTAGTAGTTTTGGCACCCAACCGGCAATGCGGTACATCAGGCGAATATCTGCCTCAATAATCGGTTTAATATCCGGGCGAATAACTTTAAGCACCACTTCCTGACCATTGCTTTTCAGCACCGCAGTATGAACCTGAGCGATAGAAGCCGATGCCAGAGCCTGAGGGTCGAAATCATCAAACCATTGCTCCAGCTTACCGCCCATTGAGGCTTCAATATGTTTACGGGCTAATTCACCGTCAAAAGATTCAACCTGATCCTGCAATAACGCCAGTTGGTCAGCAATGACCGGTGGGAATAAATCCCGACGCGTTGACATCATCTGGCCGAACTTGATCCACACGGGGCCTAAGGTTTGTAGCGCTAAACGTAAACGCTCCCCCAACGCTTTATCCGGATACTTATTTCTCATCCAGAACAGCGAACGACACCACATTCTCAATGGCCAGGTAAGGCGCATTTTCGGGATCAATTCGTCTAACCCATGAGTCAGAAAAACGCGGACGATTACATATAAACGCAAAAATTCAGATGGGGTCATCGGGTGCTCTCCAGCTTCTCTATTCTTTTCGCCAGAGCATCAACCTGCTGACTTAAAATTTCAGTTTCATCACCAAAGTGCAGCACTTCCAGTCGTCCTGGGGCCAAACGCCACTCCTCAGTTACCGCCTGTGCCAGATAGTTTTGTTGATGTTCCACCCATTGCTTTACTCTTTTAGCGCTGTTTTGCGCTCTCTGACTTAGGGTTTCTGCCGCTACATCACCAATATAAGGAGAGAGCCATTCAGCGGGATCCCATTCAGCCAGATCGATTAAGGTGACAAACTGCTGTATCACCTGCATATCCCCGTCAACAACGACATCACCATCACGCATCAATGCAGACAGACGCTGGCGGTCGCGCAGAGAAAACAGGGTTGGCAGTTTGGTTATCAGAGTACAGTTTGCCGGCTGTTCCCACTGACTCACAACGTCAATATGATTAACGCTGAATACTAACGTCAGAGAAGTGGACAGCTCTTGCAGGCTCAGCTTAAGCGTTTTACCAGCCAGCCGATGGCTCATCGATTGCATGCTGCGATCGCGAAAAAGCAAACTGTTCAGAGAGGTTTCTATAATGCCGGCAATCAGGGGAACAAACAACATAGCGATCCTTTGTAAGAACTGAAATACAACACGGGTATATTGATGATATTCAACCATGAAGGCAACGACTGAATGAGGAGATAAGCTAAAATGGCGGAATAAAATGTCTGTTTTGAGACGATAACATTATTGTTAACAAACGCTAATTGAAATCATCTTTCTTTTAGAATCTGGTAGCTAGCCTACTGGCGAACTCTTGAGTTATTGCAAATTTAGCATATTGAAAACAACGCATTACACCTTTTTGCATGATAACTACCACAAATTTTGATACAGCTATAGTAAAGAAGAACGACAAATATCATAGTTTAGAGATAGTTTATTGCGTTGATAGCCACTACATCCCATAATTATGCGCATACATCTGCGCATAATATTGAGGTGCACTATGAATACTATTCCTTCTCGCCATAGCGCTAAAAGAAGCACTAACGTTTATCTGACAGCTTCTCTCGTTGATAAAGCCCGCAGTATGAACATGAATTTATCAGCTACATTAGACGAGCTTTTGGCTAAAGCTATTGAGTCGAAACAAAACGAACAGGCAAAAGAGAAAGAAGATATGCAAGCCATGAATAAATTTATGACTGAGGCAGGCCTGTTGTCTGACGATGAATTTTTCGGGGGCCTGTAATGTCGAAGCAATTTGATGTATACAAGAACCCTTCCACAAAAACAAATCGACTCTGGCCATTGTATTTAATTCTTCAAAATAATTATTTTGATGATTTAAATACAAGATTGATAGTGCCTTTAGTATCTCAAAAAGATTTAAATCTGAATCAAAAAAGAATAACTCCCCAGATTACTATCAATAAGGATGTCTATTACGTTTTTACCCCAGCAATAACATTTATTGATGCAAATAAAATTAAAAAAGCAGATTTTGTATGTAATGTTAACTCGGCAAGACATGATATCGTTTCTGCCCTGGATTCAATCATAACTAATACATAACCGCTGATATACTCTGTAGATAATGAAACACATCTCCGTCCCCACCAGCCAAGCAGCCATGACCCGTTTGGATCTCGATGCTTGCATCACTGGTGATTTAATTGAGTTTTATCTCAACGATGCACAGTATCGGGCGCTCTGGAAGAGCGGCGTTATCGAACAGATAAATAAAACCCTGAACATCATGATTGATGATTTTGAAGATGAGAAGATATTGGGCAGTGAACGCCTTCTTTATGCCCAACAACTTATTGAATCTAAACTGGCTGCAACCAATTGTGAGGTCCTGCAAAAACTACTTTTTCTGACCATTAGCGCCCTGAAATACAACACAGGAGTATTCTTCTATTTTTGAAACAATAAATCACAAACTACTTATACACCCTCTCCACCGGCAGTAACTCGGTTGCCTTCTCCATATCCCCTTTTACCACTAACGCCCGAATCTCATGGGCTAGCGGCGTTACATTGGTAATCTGGCGTATCCACTGGTTTACATAACGCTCCACCGCCTCTTCACCTAAACCAATCTGAATCGAACGATATTCAAGAGGATGAAGCAGTAAATTACGTTCTGGGTCCCACTGGATACGAACCGGTGAATCACGTTTCACCTGCTCCCATTGTTCCTTGGTCATTGATGGTTCCGCATGGCTGCCACAGCTATGTTCCAGAGCCCATTCAAATCCTTCACGGGTGATATCCATTGCCAGAATGCGCTCCTGACCAGCATCTTTATAGCCCCATCCGGCACGATACATCATCCAGAGAAATGACGGTTTTATCCAGGTCATACGAGCCATTTTAAAAGGTGAGGATACAAAAGTACCGTGAGCCAGTGCAGAATCAGCAATTTGGTTGGAATAAGCCTGATAAACCCGAATGGTGTCATTATCGAACAGCGCCCGAATTTGACGGTAGGGTGGTGATGGCATCATGTCAAAAATCCTTTTATTACTTGATGATAAGAGGTTTTGTCAGTAGAGGAAAAACATAATACAGGAAGAGGTTTGGTGAAAAATAGATTAAAACGCTGACGACCGTAAGGTAAATATGGCGGTATAAACGCTCGTTACTATTGGTAACTCACTTCCCTTTATTTCTGCCAACTTCCTTAGCAGAAAACCATATCTACCAAACTATCAGAACCCGCGGACAAAAAAGCGCAGTCTGACTAATTAGTACTTAAAGCCCCGATGCAAGGCAACAATTCCACCCGTCAGGTTAAAGTAACCAACGCCGTCGAATCCAGCTTCTTCCATCATGCCTTTCAGGGTTTCCTGATCGGGATGCATACGAATGGATTCTGCTAAATAACGATAGCTGTCGGCATCGCTTGTTACCATCTCGCCAATTTTTGGCAAAACATGGAACGAATAAGCGTCATAAGCCGTATTGAGTAGTTTCACTACCGGTTTGGAGAACTCCAGCACCAGCAGACGACCACCCGGTTTTAGCACACGGAACATTGAGCGCAGAGCCTTGTCTTTATCGGTGACGTTACGCAACCCGAAAGAGATAGTAATACAGTCGAAGTGATCGTCCGGAAAGGGTAATGCTTCAGCATTAGCCTGTACATAGTTGACGTTACCGATGATTCCCATGTCACGCAGCTTAGAGCGGCCCATTTTCAACATGGAGTCATTAATATCGGCTAAAACAACTTCTCCCTTTTCACCAACCAGACGTGAAAACTTTGCAGTTAAATCACCAGTTCCACCTGCCAGATCGAGCACTTTCTGCCCTTCACGAACTGCACTACAATCAATCGTGAATCGTTTCCAAACCCGGTGAATCCCGAATGACATTAAGTCGTTCATCAAGTCATATTTTGAAGCTACAGAATGGAAAACCTCAGCAACCATTGCGACTTTTTGATCTTTTTCTATCGTGCGGAAACCAAAGTGGGTCGTGGTTTCCTGCGTTTCGTTCATCATGATTAAACCTGATTTAATAAGTCATATGAATTAATTTAGTCTACCAGAAACAATCTGAAACATACTCACCAATAACTCTTTTTTACTATCATTCGGTAATATCAGAAGAATTCTCTGGTTCAGCGGTGTTATCTGGTATTTTTGATATCGATTCAGCTAAAGCCTGTTCCGATATCGCAGTATTCATCGGGCGTTTGACTTCAACCCCCAACGCTCGAAAACTTTCTACCTGCCCAATGACGTTACCCCGCCCCTGAGACAGCTTATTCATTGCCTGTCGATAATTATCCTGTGCCTTATCGAGGCTCATGCCCAGCGATGTCATATCGTCAACAAACAGCCGAAGTTTATCATACAGGCGCGCGGCCCGGTCGGCGATCTGTTGGGCATTCTGGCTTTGATGCTCATAACGCCATAAATTACCGATGGTTCTTAACGCCACCAGCAATGTCGTTGGACTAACCAGCATAATATTGTTCTGCAATGCTTCACTGATTAATTCTGGCTGCCTGTCGATGGCTAACAGGAAAGCAGGTTCTACCGGAATAAACATCAGTACATAATCTAAAGAGCGTAATCCCGGAAGCTGGTGATAATCTTTACGACTGAGCAAACGGATATGCGACTTGATGGAAGCAATATGCTCATGCAACGCCTGGCTGCGTTCCTGCTCGTCATCACTGTTAAAATAGCGCTCGTAACTTACCAGCGACATCTTAGCATCAATAACAACATCTTTCCCCTGTGGGAGATGTACGATCACATCCGGCTGCTGGCGGTTGCCCTCTTCACCCTTCATATTAACCTGAGTCTGATACTCATGGCCTTCACGTAAACCCGACGCTTCCAGTACCCGACTGAGCACCACTTCGCCCCAGTTCCCTTGGGTCTTATTATCCCCTTTCAGGGCTTTGGTCAGGTTTAGCGCCTCCCGGGCCATTTGAGCGTTCAGTTGCTGTAGATTGCGGATCTCATGGGTCAGCGTATGACGTTCCCGCGCTTCCTGCCCATAGCTGTCCTGTACCTGACGGCGAAAACCGTCCAACTGCTCATACAGAGGAAGTAATAGCCGATCGAGGCTCTGGCGGTTTTGTTCGTCCACCTTACGTCCATTCTGCTCAAAAATACGATTGGCTAAGTTTTCAAACTGTACGGTTAATCGCTGTTCGCTGCTAATTAGCAAACGCTGCTTCTCTTCAGAAGCAAAGCGGGTCTCTTCCAGGCGGGTGGACATCTCCCGCAGCTCTACCTCCAGAGAATTATTAATACCCTGAAGGCTGCGTAATTCCTGATTTAACCGTTCGCACTCTTCATGCCATAGCGTCTGCTGCTGGGCTTTTTCCTGCAGCGCAGCCAGACGGGCATACAGATCGCGCAGATCCAACTGCCCTTTTTGCAGCTCCTGCTGTTGAATTTTACGTTCTGATTGTAACTGTTGATTATCTGAATCCGCCTGATCCAACTGTGCGGTCAGCAATGCGATTTGGTTTTCCTGCTGCAGACTATGGCGCTGGTTATAAATTGCCATTACCAGTCCGCCCAGTAATAACCCTGCCAGCGCAGCAGCAAAAATCATCATCAAGCTGTTATCCACCGCGCCTCCGGCTTTTGATATACATGCATCACAAATTAATAAGCGTTAAAAGTAAGAGAATACTGTATAAATGTCCAGATTGTTTTGGCTGATTATGCGTAATTGTTCCCATTATCTATAAGCAGAATGGCTAAAAGCGCAGATAATGAGCAATCCATTGAATACCAAAGGCTCCGGGAGCTAAGATTAGAAAACCCCACAGCATAGCGGAGGTCAGATTAACTATCTGGAATGACTTCAGCGGCATCTCGCAAATACCAGCAACCAGCGGCACTGTAGCGCGAAAAGGACCAAAAAAGCGGCCAACAAATACCCCAATGGTTCCCCAGCGATCAAAAAAGTGCTGACCGCGCACCAGCATTTGTGGATTACGCGATAGTGGCCAGATATGTGCAATGCGTTCTTTATAACGCCACCCCAACCAGTAAGATATCCAGTCGCCAAAAAAAGCACCAAGAGATGCAGCAATCCATATAGGCCAGAAAGCGATACCGCTCTCACCAATAATTGCACCAATACCGATCAGGATAACCGTGGCAGGAATCAGCAAAGAGAGAAAAGCAATGGATTCACCAAATGCCAGAAAAAAAACAATAGGAGCGCCCCACGCCTGATGGTCGCGGACAAAATTCATGGTCGATGTGATGATATAGTCAAGGGTCACACAACTACTCCCGTTTTTAACTCTCTCATTTAGCAAGATACCAACAGCAAAAAGCAATACTCTTTTGATTTTTATACATTATACAACATGCTTATACATACCAGATAAGTACCATAAAAAAACCGGGTGAATCCCCGGCTTCTTTTGTCATTAATAACGTCAATTACTTAAGCCGCCGGCTTGGCCTCTGACGCTATACTAAGCATATCTTCACCGCCAATAGCCGGAACACGAATAGTAACGCGCGTATAAACTTCCGACTGACTTTCCACCGTCACGCCATAGTCATAGCCGTGACGGGCCTTAATGCGACGATCCACCAGATTCATACCCAAACCGTCACCGTTTGGTCTTGGATAGTAATTACCCGCGTTATCCTCCACCAATAAAACCAGTGCCGGATGGTGAAGGCCAGTAGTATCAAAATAGCCTTTAATGCTGATATGACCTTCCGTCAGCATCTGAGAGGTTCCGTGCTTAATGGCATTTTCCACAATAGGTTGTAAAGAGAATGCAGGTAAAGAGAGAGGTAATAGTGCATCCGGTATATCAATATCAACGGTTAATCGATCGGCAAAACGCGCCTTTTCAATTTCCAGATAGGCATTGATGTGCTCTAACTCATCACTCAGGCTAACTTCATCATTACTGCGCTTTAAGTTCTTACGGAAGAAAGTGGAGAGTGATAGCACCAGACGACGGGCATGACCGGGATCTTTGCGAATTACCGCAGATAGCGTATTTAACGCATTAAACAGAAAATGGGGGTTAACCTGCGCATGGAGTAGTTTAATCTCCGATTGCGCCAACAATTGCCTCTGCTGTTCCAGGGTTCCCGTCAGGATTTGTGCCGATAGCAAATGAGCAATCCCTTCCCCTAACGTTCGGTTAATGGAGGAGAACAGCCGACTTTTCGGTTCATACAGCTTAATGGTTCCAATAACAGTCCTTTCAGCACCACGTAACGGAATTACTAACGTTGAGCCCAGTTTGCAGTTAGGCGTAATCGAACAGGCATAGTGAACTTCGTTACCATCTGCATACACCACTTGGTTATTCTCAATGGCTTTATGAGTATGGTGAGAGGTAATTAGCGTGCCGGGAATATGGTGATCGTCACCAATACCAATAAACGCCAGCAGTTTTTCCCGGTCAGTAATCGCCACAGCACCAACGCCAAGTTCTTCATACAAAATTTGAGCTACCCGCATGCTGTTTTTCTGGTTAAACCCTTGCCGCAGAACCCCTTCCGATCGGGCCGCAATCTTCAAGGCTTTGGCAGAAAACGCAGTGGTGTACTTCTCAAAAATCGCTCGCCGGTCTAACAGGATACGCATAAACATCGCCGCACCCACCGAGTTAGCAATCATCATCGGTAATGCAATATCGTTTACCAGATGTACCGCCTGAGAGAATGGTCGGGCAATCAGTAAGATAATCAGCATTTGCAGTGCTTCGGCAAACAGCGTAATAGCCGCAACGGTCAGTGGCTGAAAAAGAAGATCCATACGATTGTGGCGAACCAAATAGCGGTGTAATAAGCCTCCCACTAAACCTTCCACAATAGTAGATAACATACAAGCCGTTGCCGTCATACCGCCCATGGAATAGCGATGCAAACCACCGGTTAAGCCGACAAAAAATCCAACCGATGGCCCACCCAATACACCACCTAAAACAGCTCCCATAGCTCGGGTATTAGCAATAGAATCATCAATCTGCAGGCCGAAATAGGTTCCCATAATGCAGAACATAGAAAAGGTGAAGTAACACAACAATTTATGGGGAAGGCGAATGGTAACCTGCATTAACGGAATAAACAGCGGCGTTTTACTCAGCAGATAGGCAATAACCAGATAAACGCACATTTGCTGTAACAAAGATAAAATGAGGTCAATCTGACTAATTTCCATGGGGTGTCTTTCTCTGCGTGATTAACAGCGGTTCGCTGACTATTCTAACATCAGTTGTTAATTATCCCCGCATTTTTACACGATCGCGTTATCTTGAGATAGACCCTGGTCCAGTAAAGGACGCTTTCAATCAAAATAGATAAAAAAAAGCCAGCACGCGGCTGGCTAAAATAAACACTGGAAGCAATGTGAGCAATGTCGTGCTTTCCCGAGGTGAGCATGAATGACCGCCTCTTGAAAAGATGTAAATAATAATCATTATCAATACACTCTGTAAAGCTCTTTTTTACTAAAATGAAAATATTTCTCATTTAAATTATAATATCATTATTTTTCAATTTGATAGATGGCATAATTTCCCCTATTTCTTCTAAGGAGATAGTTTGAAACTCTGGCTATCCTACTGTTCATGATTCATTAAATGATAAAAGTTAGTCACTTTTTGAATTGAAGCAGTACATATTTTAACCATTATGAATTCACAACTGCTAAAATAGACTAATGGTTACTTAATTTATCTGTAGATAAGGAGTGCGGTCATGGCAAGCGGATGGGCAGCAGACGGTGCCGTACAGGATCAAATTGACAGCACCATCTCAGATGCTGTCGCCAAAGCACGTTCTCAATTACATAACGGTGAAAGTGCAACTCACTGTCTGGAGTGTGGTGATCCCATTCCACAGGCCAGAAGAGATGCCCTTCCCGGCGTTCAATATTGTCTGACCTGCCAGACCGAGTTGGATAAGAAAAACCTGCATCAGGCTGGCTATAATCGCCGTGGAAGTAAAGATAGTCAGCTAAGATAACTGCGACTGTCGGTTCCTTATCCTTCATCTGTCGCTTCCTTCACCGGAACAACCACACCCAGTTTTGATACCAGCAGCAGGCTAATGCACAAAGGTATAACCAACAGCAATAACGCATTCTTCACGCCAAACGCATTCGCCAGAAAGCCCAGTAACGGCGGCCCGGTTAACAAAGAGCAATAACCTATCGCCGCCACTACCGCGATGCGGGAAGCAGCATGTCGAGGCTCATCAGCAGCGGCACTCATCCCCACTGGAAAACCTAATGCACAGCCTATTCCCCATAGCAAAATACCCGGTAGCGCCATAGATAAGTTCGGTGAAAAACCAAAAATCATTAGACCGGTGATGCTAAGCACAGTACATACGCGCAATACGACTACTCGCCCATACTTATCAATCAGCAGGCCACCAAACCAACGCATACTGGTCATCGCTGCTACAAACAGTGCCAGCGTCATGGACCCCATCCATCCGGCGGGTTCAACGCCATCAAGGGTAAACCCAGTGACAACACCCAATGGGAGCCAGTCAAAAGCCGCACCCTCCAGTAATGACGTTGCCAGCACGGTAAAACCAATGGCTAAAGTACGCCATTCCAGCCAGGCGGCAAAAGGATTACTTCTTGGTTGGTTTTCCGTATGTTCTACAGCATGATAACGGGTACCCGCCGAAAGATAACGGCTACTGCACCAGAGCAAAAGTACGGCTGCGCCGACCACCAACAGTAACAGCGGTAGGGTAAATCCAACCTGTAAAAACTCCAGCAATGCACCACAGGCAGCGCCAGTAACGGTCCCAAACGAAAAACAGGCGTGCAGTTTAGGCATAATGGTATATCCCAATCGCTGCTCAACCTGAGTTCCCTCCAGATTCATTGCCACATCGCACAGGCTAAACCCAAAGCCAAAAATAAACAGACCGCCGCCCAAAAGCCATTGGCTGGGTAACAGAGCCGATACCGCAACACTCCCCATGCCTAGCGAAAAAACCAGGGCAGATAACATCACAGTAAAGGCACTGCTAAAGCGGCTGGTTATCCAACCGGCAATAATCAGTGCAGTTAACGACCCTGCCGCAGCACAAAGAAAAAATAGCCCCATTTGAGCAGAGTTAATGGAGAAAATACTCATCACTAAAGGAATACGGGCAGCCCAGCTGGCAAACACAAATCCGCAAAGAAAAAATGTCAGAAACACCGCATATTTTGCGCGAATGGCCCCATGAGATGGGGTGATGTCAGGTAGTGTTGAAGTCATAAATTCGCCCGAGTCCGTTTAATTATTTAGCATCAGCTTTACATAGTCTATGGTTCTCATTTTTCACAATCAAAACAAATCGGCACATTCAGGCCGATGTTTCGGTGTTTCTGCTTCACCATTGCGCCAAAGTTACATAAAGTGTTTCATACTTTCGGGATGACTAAAAACTATCGTTTAGTCAGTGCAGAAAAAACGGGTGGTTTATAATGGATCGGTTCACCAGCATGTCAGTTTTTGTTGCTGTAGTAGAAAAAGGAAGCTTTGTTGCGGCGGCAGAGGCCATGAAGATCTCCCCCACCATGGTAGGAAAACATATTTCTGCCCTTGAACATGCATTAAAAACCAAACTCCTGGTTCGCACTACCCGTCGTCAGGGACTGACTGAAGCCGGTCAACTCTATTATCAACACAGTCGCCGAATTGTTGATGATATGACTAAAGTAGAAACTCTGGTGCATTCCCTGAAAACAACTCCTACTGGTCGCCTGAAGATCACTGCTCCTTATGCTTTTGGTAACCATATTCTGATACCGCTTATCAGTCAGTTTCTGGAGCTGTATCCGGAGATCAATATTGAGATAGAACTGGCTGACCGCAAAGTTAACCTGATTGAAGAAGGGTTCGATTTTGCCTTTCGCATTGGTGAGATTGTTGATGAACGGCTGGTGGCAAAAGCACTGCCGGACTACGAAATGGTACTGGCTGCCACGCCAGACTATCTGGAAAAGCACGGGACTCCTGATACTCCACAAGCCCTACGCCACCACAACTGTCTGGGGTATAACCAACATCAGAGTGAAAAGCTTTGGCAGTCCATTGGGATTACACCAAACGAAGGGGAATCTCTCCCATCCCGTCTGGTGATCAACTCAGGCGAAGGCGCACGTCAGGCTGCACTGATGAATTTTACTATTGTGTTGCAATCCAAAGTCATTCTGGAACAGGACCTGCTCAATGGACGCTTGGTCAGAGTACTACCGGAATTCTCTTTGCCTTCTTACCCCATGCATCTGGTCTACCTGCCACAAAAAGAGATGCCACTAAAAACCGAAGCATTCATTAGCTTTATGATGGAAAAACTATGGCAACGGATGATGACGCTCTCTCATTTGTAATTAAAACTATGGCATCAGACTATCGGTAAAGCGGCGAATTGCCGCCAGTTGACTGGCGTTATAACTACACTGCCCCACTTCAATTTTCGGCTTATTATGCCCGTGAAAATCACTGCCGCAGGTCACATGAAGATTTTGGTTTAGTGCAAAATCATACAACCATGCCGCCAACTCTGGCGTGTGATAGCTGGAAAATACCTCAATACCCATTACGCCAATTTTCTGCATGCCGCTGAGTACTTCCTGATATTGCTGCTTAATATTGGCACCGATGTGAGCTATAACCGGGGTGCCTCCGTTGCTACGGATAACATCCACCATCTGTTCCATAGCCGGGTAACTCACCGGGATATAACAAGGGCGATCTGCGCCAAAAAAGTCCCAATAGAAATTGATCAACGGCATATCCGAACGTGGACCACCAGAACGGTAAGGATGCAGCAATGGGTTATCCTGATTACGTTCATCTGCCAGAATCACTTCTGCCATCTGCTCTTCCTGAGGAACCCGTTCACCGGCAAGTTCGGCCAGAGCATCCTCATCAACAATCAAACCGCAATGGCGCAATACTTCTATCTTTTTCGGTGCCAGCTGTCGCTGTAACTCACTAAAATTGCGATGTATCTGTGAAAAATCATCGCTGGGTGTAAAACCATACCCCAGTAAATGATAATTTCGCCCGTTAAAGGTACAGTCAATTTCAATACCGGATATGGTTCTCAAAGTACTATCGGCTAAAGCGCAGGCCTCTGCTACAGAGTCAGCGGAGTTATGGTCGGTCACTGCCAGCGTAGTAATGCCATGTGCCTTACAGCGAGATATTAATTCTGCTACCGGCAAATCTGCATCATCGCTGTAGTTTGAATGCATATGAAGATCGATCTTTTCTTCCATCATAAATAATGACTCCTGAATAACGTCGGGACAACACAGTGTCCATACCTATGGCCTGGCTAAATGTTATTCAGGAAAATAGCATATCAATATGAAATGAAAAGCCGGGAGTATTCGCCCGTGGGTGGATTAAACACTAGTGGTGTTTTCTGCTGTTACCATTATTTACTCTCGATTTACCATGCAGAAGAGCTATTACAGATAGCACACCAAAAATAAGGCTCAGACCAGCATAAATGGGTACCTACTAAGATATTAAAAAACACTCAGTTTAGCCCAGTAGTTAAGTAGAAATATCCTATCTGCTTGTTATTGAAATCAAAGAAGATATTTTTCATAGCAAGTTCAGCATATACCTATAAGATATTCTCTCAACCGAATCAAAATAGTCGATGTACTTTTTGTTATGACAGTTACAGTTGCTGAAGTATTCGGGGTTTCCCACCAGATGCAGGATGGATCATGTTATTAAAAACGGTTTTTGTTACTACCCGGGATCGGGTTCGTCTTCGGGCTATTGGACAAGTGCTGATAAACTACGGTTTGCAGGATTTAGTGCATATGCTGGGCCTGAGTTCATTATTTGGTCGTTATTCCCGTAGCACAGAACCGTCAGAAAATCAGCCACAGCGGCTACGTCAGGCACTGGAATCATTAGGTCCAACTTTTGTTAAATTGGGCCAGATATTAGCAACCCGCTCTGATTTATTAAGCGATGAGTGGACTCAGGAGTTAGAACAACTACACAGCAACGTAACAACCCTGCCATGGGAGAGCATGAGTGAGCAGATTACAGCCTCTCTGAGTGCTCCCGTTGAAGAGATATTCGCCGAATTCAATACTACTCCGTTAGCTGCTGCCTCAATGGCTCAGGCCTATCGTGCCCGCCTGCACAGCGGCGAAGATGTAGTGGTTAAAGTATTACGCCCTGATTTAGCCAAAACCATCCACGCTGATTTACGTCTGCTGGCCTGGCTGGCAGAAATTATTGAACAACAAAGCCCACAACTGGCACGCTTTTCCCCGAGCTTGCTGGTGCGCCAACTGGCTACCGCTTTAAATCATGAGCTCGATTTATGTCACGAAGCGGCCAATACCCGGCATTTTGAACGCAATTTTCGCCATCGTCCGGATATTGTCATTCCCCGCATTTGGCCACAATATTCATCAACCCGCTTGCTGGTACAAGAATTTATTCCCGGTACTAAGCCACAAAACACTGAACAGCTGGCTCTGGCTGGTTTTCATGGCTCAACGCTTGCCACACGAGGAGCACGGGCATTTATGCAGATGGTGTTTGAGGATCGACTGTATCATGCCGATCCTCACGCCGGTAACCTGATGGCCCTACCCGGCAATCGCGTTGCGTTCATAGATTTTGGCATGGTAGGTCAGCTTTCTATTCGGCGACGTAATCAATTGCTGTCACTGATGCAGGCGCTGGCTAATCGGGATTGTGAGGGGCTGGTGAGCGTGCTGATCAAATGGAGCTCTGACAGCATCGCCGAGGTTGGCGTACTGGAACAGGCCGCACAAGATTTTCTCGAACGTTTGGGGTATGGCGAATTAAAGATGGGCAAAGCCTTGATGACCATGCTGTCAATTGCCCGTGAATATCAACTTTCTCTCCCACCCGATTTGGTTTTACTGTTTAAGGCATTGATCACTGCGGACGGCGTATTACACCGTATCGATCCTGAATTTGATATTATCAAGACGCTGAAGCCCTTCCTGCGTAATGCAGTGATAAAACGCTATAGCCTGCGAGCTACCCAACGGCGTACCCATCGCATGGGAATAGAAATGCTTGAGGCCAGTGAAGAACTGCCACAGGTTCTGAATTTGCTGGTTCGCCGTATTCGGCAGGGTAAAGCACATGTCGACATCGACATGAAAAACCTCAGCAGTCTGGGCGGTTCGCTGGAACGTAGTGCTCTGACGCTGGCCATCGCTATCGTTACCGCCGCATTTGCATTGGGTATCGCGCCATGGCTACTCAGTCAGACGTTTTCCATTTTCGGCATTCCCATCTTCCCTACGCTAAGTGCCTTGCTGGTATTAGGTGGTATTGTCTGGCTGGCGTGGCGGATGTGGCGCCTTTAGTTACTCGGTTTTAGCCAACGCCTGTGCACAAGCCCAGGCCGAGCTCCATGCCCACTGGAAATTATAACCACCCAGCCAACCAGTGACGTCCACCACTTCACCAATAAAGTAGAGACCTGGAACCTGAGCAGACTCCATGGTTTTGGATGACAGCGCTTTAGTATCGACACCACCCAACGTAACTTCCGCAGTACGATAGCCTTCAGTCCCGTTAGGTTGAATTTGCCATTGCTGTAACGTATCGGCTAACTGTTGCTGTTGAGGCGCAGAAAGCTGCTTCAGCGTCACGTCTGGCACTTTATTCAGGGTTTGCAGACTTTCTACCAGGCGTTTAGGCAGATGACGCGCCAGAGTGTTTTTCAGGCTCTGATTCGGATGCTCTGCACGTTCCTCATTCAGGAAGGCATTCAGATCCAGATTCGGCAGTAAATTAACGGTGATTGACTCACCGGGTTGCCAGTAACTGGAGATTTGCAGTATTGCCGGACCGGACAGACCGCGGTGGGTAAATAACAGACTTTCCTTAAAGTTGGTGCCGTTTTCTGCCGTCACGCTTACCGGAACCGCAACACCCGACAGTGTTTGCAGCACTTCCAGCAATGGCTTATGCAACGTCACGGGGACTAATCCTGCACGAGTTGGTAGCACGTTAATGCCGAACTGTTCCGCTATCTTATAGCCAAAAGGTGTGGCCCCCAGACCCGGCATCGACAAACCACCGCTGGCGATAACCAAAGACTTCGCCTGAATATTTCCCGCAGATAATTTAATCATGAAACCCTGTTCATTACGTTCAACGCTGAGTACTTCACTGCGCATACGTAAATCAACATTGCCCTGTTCGCACTCTTTTACCAGCAGGTTAACCATGTCTTCTGCGGAGTTATCACAAAACAGCTGCCCCAGCGTCTTTTCGTGGTAAGCCACCCCATGACGAGACACAAGTTCGATAAAATCCCATTGGGTATAACGTGCTAATGCTGACTTGCAGAAATGTGGATTATGGGAAAGGTAAGCCGTATGGTCAGCATACATATTGGTAAAGTTGCAGCGGCCGCCACCGGACATTAATATTTTCCGCCCCGGCTTTTTGCCATTATCCACCAACAGGACATTAAGACCCAATTGCCCAGCCTGAGCGGCACAAAACAGCCCGGCAGCTCCGGCACCAATAATCACAACATCCGCTTGCTCAACCACAAAAACCTCTGAAATTTCGGTCTGCTGACCGCACGACTTCCTAATTTTGTGCCAGAATTGTATTCATCATCCACGGTTCTAGCCAGCAGAATAGATTTTGCCAGCGAGGCAAAAAAAATTTAGTTTTATACTTATCTTAACAATAACAATTAGTTACATTTATAAACACATGTAAATGGGTGCGCAGAATCGAAAAAAAAGTTAATTTTTCCTTTGCCGATAAGCTAATTGTGCTGATAATGCGCCGGTCTACCTCCATTACTGACAGTAAGGTTTATGCTAAACATATTTGCTGGACTAGAAATTCATACTGCCCTAATGCTGGGTCTCGCATTACTGTTTGTTCTGTTTTATGAAGCTATCAATGGCTTTCACGATACAGCAAACGCAGTAGCCACCGTTATTTATACCCGCGCCATGCGTGAACAGCTTGCTGTTGTGATGGCGGGTGTTTTCAACTTTCTTGGTGTAGTGCTTGGCGGATTGAGCGTTGCTTACGCTATCGTACACCTGCTTCCAACGGATTTGCTGCTTAACATCAGCTCAACTCATGGCCTTGCCATGATGTTCTCGGTGTTATTGGCCGCCATTATCTGGAACCTGGGAACCTGGTATTTCGGTATACCTGCTTCCAGTTCACATACGCTTATTGGCTCCATTATTGGTGTTGGTTTAACTAACGCCATCGTGACAGACTCCTCTATCGTTGATGCGCTAAACCTGCCTAAGATGATTCAGATTTTCCTGTCGCTGATTCTGTCACCGCTGGTTGGTTTGATTCTGGCTGGTGCCATGATCTTTGTTCTGCGTCGCTTCTGGAGCGGCAGCAAAAAACGCCAACGTATTCACTTAACACCTGCGGAACGTGAAAAGAAAGATGGTAAACGTAAGCCGCCATTCTGGACCCGTATCATGCTGATCCTGTCAGCCATTGGTGTAAGCTTCTCCCACGGTGCTAACGACGGTCAGAAAGGCATTGGTTTGCTGATGCTGGTATTAATTGGCGTCGCTCCGGCAGGCTTCGTGGTAGATATGAGCGCTAATGGCTATGAGATTTCTCGTACCCGTGATGCCTTAGGTCACCTTGAACAGTACTATCAGAATCATCGTGATGCCATCCCTCACATCGTAGGTCAGAACAGTGCCGATCCGCTGCCAGCCATGAGCACAACCACAGAATATCACTGTGATAACTCCCGGGCGCTGATTGCAATTGGCCATTCACAGCAGATGTTAAGCGGTCTGGATAACTACGAACAGCTGGCTCCAGAACAGCGCGGTCAACTGCGTCGCCTGTTATTATGCGTTGCCGATACTGCTGCTAAAGTAAACAAGCTGCCTGAAACTACCTCTCAGGATAAGCGTTACATCAAAGAACTGCGTGAAGACGTGCTGGTTACCGTTGAGTATGCACCTATCTGGATTATCGTTTCCGTCGCATTAGCGCTGGCGCTGGGTACCATGGTGGGCTGGAGACGCGTTGCCGTGACTATCGGTGAGAAAATCGGTAAGAAAGGCATGACCTATGCTCAGGGCGTTTCTGCACAGCTGACGGCTGCACTCTCGATCGGCGTTGCCAGCTACACCGGGATGCCGGTTTCTACCACACAGGTTCTCTCTTCTGCCGTAGCCGGTACCATGCTGGTTGATGGCGGCGGCGTGCAGAGTAAAACAGTTAAAAGTATTTTCCTGGCTTGGGCATTGACCCTTCCTGTTGCAGTGCTTCTTTCCGGTAGTCTGTACTGGATTGCTCTGAAACTGATTTAACAGGTCAGGAATCATGAATAAAAAACCCCGTCGTGTGATAAACACCGCGGGTTTTTTATTATCTGAGGCTTCACGACCTCACATTATGAAGCTTTCAGCGAAATCGACAGTAGCCAAGCGCCAGCCGTTATTTTATAGTCAATAAGATGATGATTCTCCGTAGGAATCGATATCAAGACTATTCGGCGATAAAAGCGTGCATCATGTGATCGGTATACCACTTTAGATAGGTATATTGAGCTATTATTAATTCAAGTTAACGGATGTTACAGAAGGAGTCATCCTATGTCATATAAACACATTCTGATTGCAGTTGACCTATCTCCGGAAAGCAGCGTACTGGTTGAAAAAGCGGTCTCTATGGCTAAGCCATACAACGCGAAAGTTTCTCTGATTCACGTAGATGTCAATTACTCCGATCTGTATACCGGACTGATCGACGTCAATATGGGTGATATGCAAAAACGCATCTCTGAAGAAACTCATAACGCGCTAACCGAACTGGCAAACAATGCCGGTTACCCTATCACTGAAACCCTCAGCGGCAGTGGCGATCTGGGTCAGGTACTGGTTGATGCGATTAAAAAGTATGATATGGACCTCGTACTGTGTGGGCACCATCAGGATTTCTGGAGCAAGTTGATGTCTTCTGCTCGTCAGCTAATTAATACCGTACATATTGATATGCTGATTGTTCCTTTACGGGAAGAAGAATAACGCATCACATAAACAACTCAACGCCCGCTCATGCGGGCGTTTCTTTATTCAGATGATTAAATAATTAGTCTATATTCTGCAAAGTCTGCCTTATAAATAAAAATATCCACCTTTTATCAAGGCCACTTTTTTACATTCAGATAAATATACTGCTCTTTTGAATTCTGTTACTTTAGATAACTGGTTTAATAGAATATTCCCCTATTATTGAATTTATAACCCTCTTTTAAATCATGTAATTATCATGTTTTCAATATATTGAGATTAGTTTTGTTACTTATTGAATTCCCATAATTATTGGCTCTAATAATTTTTATCATAAATATAAATAATATTAATCCCCTCAAAAAAACGGCTTGCCTTATCACTATTAGTTAGTGTTATATTCGGAAAGAACATACATCACATCATGAAGCCCGCAATATTCACTTTCTGAATAGCGTTTTTTCGTGGAAAAAATAAAAAAGACATAGGAAACTGCATCAATGAATCATTACTCCACTGTGGACGATTTTCTCGTCATGCTCCAAAAACGCGATGGCCACCAACCAGAATTTCTGCAGGCGGTTCGCGAAGTATTCACATCTCTCTGGCCTTTTTTAAAAGAAAACCCGCGCTATACCGAGCAAGGTTTGCTGGAACGTTTAGTTGAGCCAGAGCGCGTCATTCAGTTTCGCGTTTCATGGGTAAATGACAAAGGTGAAGTTCAGGTTAACCGCGCATGGCGAGTACAGTTCAGCTCTGCCATTGGGCCATTTAAGGGCGGTATGCGTTTTCACCCATCGGTTAACCTGTCTATTCTGAAGTTTTTAGGTTTTGAACAAACCTTTAAAAATGCGCTAACCACTCTGCCTATGGGCGGCGGTAAAGGCGGTTCTGACTTCGATCCAAAAGGTAAAAGCAACGCTGAAATCATGCGTTTCTGTCAGGCGCTAATGACCGAGCTTTATCGTCATTTGGGTTCTGATACTGATGTTCCTGCCGGTGACATCGGCGTGGGCGGTCGTGAAGTTGGTTACATGGCCGGTATGATGAAAAAGTTGTCTAACAACACCGCCTGTGTATTTACCGGCAAAGGTCTTTCATTTGGTGGCAGCCTGATCCGCCCTGAAGCTACGGGTTATGGTCTGGTTTACTTTACTCAGGCCATGCTAAAGCGTCACGGTTCTGGTTTTGAAGGTCAACGCGTTTCTGTTTCAGGCTCAGGTAATGTGGCGCAATACACCATTGAAAAAGCCATGGAACTGGGTGCCCGAGTGATTACCGCATCAGATTCTGCCGGTTCTATTGTGGATGAAGAAGGCTTCACCACAGATAAACTGGCTCACTTGATTGATATTAAAAACAGCCGTTATGGCCGTATCAAAGATTACGCTAACGAGCGCGGTTTAACCTATCTGGAAGGCCAGCGTCCATGGGGTGTTCCGGTAGATATCGCTCTGCCATGCGCCACACAAAACGAGCTGGAGCTGGCTGATGCCAAACAGCTAATTCAGAACGGCGTAAAAGCCGTTGCTGAAGGTGCCAACATGCCAACTACTATTGATGCTACAGAAGCGCTGGTGGCGGCTAACGTGCTGTTTGCTCCGGGTAAAGCGGCTAACGCAGGTGGTGTTGCTACTTCCGGTCTGGAAATGGCGCAAAACGCCGGTCGCGTTAGCTGGAGAGCAGAGAAAGTTGATTTACGTCTGCAGCACATCATGCACGATATTCATGAAGCCTGCGTTAATTATGGCGGTGAAAAAGCGCAAACTGACTACGTCAGCGGTGCAAATATTGCCGGTTTTGTGAAAGTGGCTGATGCCATGTTAGGACAAGGCGTGTTATAACAATACTCTGAGGCGGCTGCGCACCCGCGTGGTCGCCGTACTGTTATCGCAGTACTACAAGAGGAAATGCTGATGACTAAAGCCAGGCGTAACCATTTAAGACTTGTCGTTGATAACACTCGCAATCATCCTCCTGCGGCTCAGCGGGAACCCATTCAAACAAGACGTTTTACTGCCGAACAGCTAGTAGCGCAAACCACGGATACCCCAGCCGATCACTTCTCTTTGCTGAAAGCAGCAGCCGCCAGAGAAAAAACCTTAACCCAGATGAAAGTGCAGGAAGAACTGCAATCCCGCCTGAAAAAACTCAAAACAGACCATCCTGATATCGATATTACCCTACCGCTGGACCAACAAAACGAAGAGCACCGTAAGTTAATGATTGAAAGTTTTCCCCATTATTTTAACGGCGGATCGTTTGTCTATTGGGAGGATATGGAGGAGTTGATATTTTTGGAGCCGGATGAGGACTGAGTTTTTGTTTTTGATGTTGGTTTTTATCGGCATTTGAGGGTATTCCGGCCGTAAAGAAGATATTGCTCATATCATCATTGTACTCGGCCGGAAGACCATTTGTACTTAGCTTCTGAGTGCGTCGGGCCTAAATTCCCTAGGGGCCGTTACAAAACACCTTCGGTGTTTTGCCCTTCGGGCCAGCGCGAGCGCTGTTCAAACAGGCTTTGCCTGTTTGTCGTTGGCTTACGCCAAGTCGACCCCAACGGCAATTTCTCCCTCCGATGGGCTTTGGTAAATACTTTAACTGTAGTAATTCATAAAAACTTTACTGACTAATCGTTTAGGTAGCCTACTCTGTATAACCGCCAACGTTAATCGTTGGGAGAGGCCGCCGTTGGGGTCGTAGCAGCTTTAGCTGCCGGAGCGCCCCTAGGCGGACTAGGCCCAACGCGCTCCTGACTCAAGTACTAATACCCTTCCGGCCGGAATATCTTCACATGTCCATTTAAACAACTACCAGCCCAGCGCCAGCTATAACGTCACATACAAATCAAATCGATGGCTCTTGGTATTAATCGACGCCTGCGGCTTAATGTTTGCCAGTGGTGGAGCGTAATCAGGGCGTTTTACTACTACTCGTTTTTTCGCCAGTTGGCAAGCGGGTTCCAGCAGGCCGTCGGCATCTAAGTCTTCGCCTACCAACGACTGGAACACTCTCATCTCTTTTTTTACCAACGCACTTTTTTGCCGGTGAGGAAACATCGGGTCAAGATAAACCACATCAGGGGCTGGCTGAATCGAAGATAGTGCCGTCAAACTCGAAGCATGCAGCAGCGTTAAGCGCTGTTGTAACCAACCGCCGATTTCAGCATCGGCATAGGCCCGCCGTAAACCATCATCCAAGAGTGCTGCCACCACCGGATTACGTTCCAGCATCCGCACTTTACAGCCTACAGAAGCCAGCACAAAGGCATCGCGGCCTAAACCCGCAGTGGCATCCACTACATCAGGCAGGTAGCCACCTTTAATGCCTACCGCTTTTGCTACTGCTTCACCTCGACCACCGCCGAACTTGCGTCGATGAGCCATAGCGCCAGCGACAAAATCAACGTAAATCGCACCCAGTTTAGGTTCATCACGCTTACGTAGTTCGAGACGTTCTGGCGTTAACACCAGCGCCATAATGGCCTGCTCGTCAGATACCAAACCCCAGCGTTCGGCTAAAAGTGATAAGGCGCCGGAATCGGCGCCTGCTTCACAAATTAAACATACTGACACGAAAGACGTTATCCCTTAATGCCGTAATGGCGCAGCATGGCATCAAGCTCTGGCGCACGACCACGGAAATTTTTGAACAGCGTCATTGGCTCATCAGAACCGCCCTGAGACAGAATGTTGTCCAGGAAAGACTGGCCGGTTGTAGCGTTGAAAATACCTTCTTCTTCAAAGCGGGAGAATGCATCGGCAGACAACACTTCAGCCCACAGATAGCTGTAATAACCTGCAGCATAACCACCAGCAAAGATATGGCTGAACGCGTGCGGGAAACGACCCCAGCTTGGTGAAGGCATTACCGCCACCAGTTTTTTCACTTCCGCCAGCGTTTCCATAATTTGGGCGCCCTTCTGCGGTTGATATTCATAATGCAGACGGAAATCAAACAGGCCAAACTCCAACTGACGCAAAATAAATAGCGCTGCCTGATAGTTTTTCGCCGCCAGCATCTTATCTAACATTTCCTGTGGCAGAGGCTCACCGGTTTGATAGTGACCGGAGATAAAGGCTAATGCTTCAGGCTGCCAGCACCAGTTTTCCATAAACTGGCTTGGTAATTCGACTGCATCCCATGGCACACCATTAATACCGGAAACACCCGCGGTATCAATCTTAGTCAGCATATGGTGAATGCCGTGACCAAATTCATGGAACAACGTAGTCACTTCATCATGAGTAAACAGCGCAGGCTTATCACCAACCGGACGATTAAAGTTACAGGTCAGATAGGCCACTGGCTTTTGCAAATGACCATCGGCGTAACGCAGGCTGGTAACACAATCATCCATCCAGGCTCCACCGCGTTTATGCTCGCGAGCGTAAAGATCCAGATAGAAGCTACCACGCAGTTCACCGCTGGCATCAAACAGGTCAAAGAAACGAACTTCGGAACTCCAGAAATCAACGTCTTTACGCTCTTTCGCCGTCATACCAAATACGCGTTTTAGCACTTCAAACAGCCCCTGCATTACCCGCGCTTCCGGGAAGTAAGGTCTCAGCTGTTCATCGCTGATGGAATAGAGATGCTGCTTCTGCTTCTCGCTGTAATAGCTGATATCCCAAGGCTCAAGCTCGGTTTTACCAAAATGCTCTTTGGCAAAAGCTCGCAGGTCCGCCAGCTCTTTTTCACCCTGTGGACGAGCACGCTTGGCCAGGTCATTCAGGAAATCCAGCACCTGCTGCGGATTCTCTGCCATTTTGGTTGCCAGAGATTTATCAGCGTAGCTGTTAAAGCCCAGCAGTTGCGCCAGTTCATAACGCAATGCCAGTAGCTCTTCAATAATTTGAGTGTTATCCCATTTACCGGCATTTGGACCCTGATCCGATGCACGAGTACTAAACGCCTGATACATTTCATAACGCAATTCGCGGTTATCACCATAGGTCATTACCGGCAAATAGCTTGGAATATCTAATGTCAGCAACCAGCCGTCCTGATCTTTAGCTTTCGCCATTTCACGAGCGGCATCCATTGCACTTTCCGGTAATCCAGCCAGCTCAGCCGAATCGGTAATCAGTTTGCTCCAGCCCATAGTGGCATCCAGCACGTTATTGCTGTAGGTAGAACCGAGCTCGGACAAACGGGAAACGATTTCGCCATAACGCTTCTGCTTCTCTGCGTCCAGACCAATACCGGATAACTCAAAATCACGCAGGGCATTATCTACCGCTTTTTTCTGTGCTTTGGTCAGGCGGTTAAACGCCTCACCCTGCTTCAGATTACGGTATGCCTGATACAGACCTTCATGCTGACCAACCCAGGTTCCGTACTCAGACAACAACGGTAAACATTGTTCATAGACCTGACGTAGTTCCGGACTATTTTTAACTGAATTCAGATGACTAACCGGCGACCAGATTTGCCCTAACCGATCGTCAACTTCCGCCAAAGGCTGGCACAAATTATCCCAGGTGAATGGGCCAGATTGTGCAACAACTTTTTCCACCGCAGCACGACAATCATCAAGCGCTGCTTTAATGGCAGGAACAACATCATCAGGAGTGATAGCAGAAAATGGGGGAAGCCCCTGGAAAGTTAACAATGGGTTAGTCATAAAAACAGTCCTTAAATTTGGCGATAAAACTAACATGAGGACTATTATGGTCGAATTCAATGGTTGGCGATACTAATCCTAATAATAGATATTCTCTTTTATCGCTTACCGGGATAAGAAAATCAGGAGCCTTATTTTGTCACACCCTTTTATTGATGGCTCAGCCAGATGATTTTGTTTTATGTCTTAACATAGCTAATCGGAGGGAGGGGCTGCCGTGGGGGTCGACTTGGCGTAAGCCAACGAAGTGCCCGTAGGCAGACCAGGCCCGACGCGTACTGAAGCCAAGTACAGATGGTCTTCCGGTCGGGCACTAAGTTGATATGAGCAACATTCTCTTTACGACCGGAATATTCATTGAGGCCGAGTTATCTGATTTGTCGCTCCCTGACTATTACCGAGGCTGCAGGCAGTTACCCTCTTTCCAGCCATACAACCAGTCCAGCGCTTTGTAGTAATCCTGCTGAGTTTTACCCTTCCACAACAGATTACGTACCTGACGCTCAACGCCTTTCGCATGATAGAGCCGACCCATTTCACGGGTAGACCAGACAATCCGTGCGGTACGTGGGATACGGACTTCCTGATACAGTTTAAATGCTTCCACCGCATCACCGTCACAGGCTTTAATTGCCTCACCCAACGTTACAGCATCTTCCAGCGCCATACAGGCTCCCTGAGCCATATACTGCGCCACCGGATGTGCCGCATCGCCCAGTAACGTTACCCGGCCAGTACCCCATGATTCAACTGGCTCACGGTCCGCAGTGGCCCAACGACGCCATGAAGTTGGTTTATCCAGCATCTGACGAGGACGCGGATGAATCCCTTCAAAGTAAGACATTACTTCTTCTTTACTGCCGTCAGTAACGCCCCATTCCTCTTGCTGGCGGCTATGGAAAGTCACCACCAGATTGTATTGAGAACCACCACGCAACGGATAGTGCACCAGATGGCAATGAGGACCGCCCCACAATACCGGAGCGTTAATGCGTAGATCTTCCGGCATGTCGTCCCGATCGATAACCGCGCGGTACACCACATGACCCGTTACTCTTGGTTTATCATCCAGCGTAGAGGCGCGAACAATGGATTTACCGCCGTCACAACCAATCAACACATCAGCTTTATAGCTGTTGCCTTGCTCGTCAATAACTTCCACATCATTCTGATTAATATTGATTTTTACCACTTTAGTTGCGGTGCGATAACTCACCAGTGGGTTCTTTAACGCCGCCTGCCAGACAGTGTCATGAATATCCACCCGATGAATAACCGCATAGGGGCCACCGAAGTGATCGCGGAACTCTTTTCCGGTATCGATATGCACCACTTCATTGGCGTCTACTGCATCCATTAATGAGATATGATCGGTAAACACTGCTCGCTCACGGGCAACCTGACCCACACCCAGGCTATCCAATGCAGAGAAAGCATTTGGCCCCAGTTGAATACCGGCACCAATTTCACCAATTTCAACCGCTTGTTCCAGTAATAAGACTTTAATACCTACTTTCGCCAGTGATAATGCAGCCGCTGCGCCGCCGATCCCACCACCAACAATAATGGCACTTTGAGTTTTGCTCATGATTCGCTCCTTCTTATAAATATCTGTTTATGGCAAATACATGTGATACATCAGGCCGGAATAACGTCGGGCTGATTTTCCGGTGCTGCGGCAATAAATGCCGGTAAGGTATTACAATGTTGATAAATACGTTGGCAGCGCGGGTAATCAGACAGATCGCACCCCATTCTCAGTGCGTTAGCCCACTGAGGGATCAGACAGCAATCTGCCAGTGTTACCTGTTCACCAACACAGTAGTTGCCGGAGTTGCTCTGCTCCAGTAAGCGTTCTACCGCGCTCAATCCCACCTTGACCCAGTGGGCATACCAGCTCTTTTTCTGACTTTCACTCACCTGTAACTCATCGGTCAGATAGCGCAAAATACGCATGTTGTTAACCGGATGAATATCACAGGCAATGGCAAACGCGATTTCCAACACCTGAGCGCGCAAGCGCGCTTCCTGTGGTAACAGCAATGGTGCAGGGAAACGCCGATCCAAATAATCAATAATCGCCAGCGACTGCCCAATGGCATCACCGCTATCGTCAATCAGCGTTGGTACCACGCCAACCGGGTTATGCTGTAAATATTCCGCATGATATTGCTCTCCGGCACGGATATTGATCCCTTCGGTTTGATAATCAATACCTTTCAGCGTCAGGGCAATACGTACCCGGTAAGAGGCGGAACTATTAAAAAAACTGAATAGTTTCATTGAGTAGTCTCTCCTGCGCGCTTAAATGATAGTCACAGTCAGGTCAGTTAATCCCTCAACACCACAGGTTATCGTATCCCCTTTAACCACCGGACCGACCCCTTCTGGCGTGCCGGTATAAATCAAATCGCCAGGCTGTAGTTCAAAGAAGGCTGACAGATAGCTGATGGTTTCTGCTACTGACCAAATCAGGAAATCAATACCGCTACGCTGGTGGTCTTCACCGTTCACCTGCAGCCAAATCGCTGCGTTGCTGACATCAGCACAGTTGGCTACCGGATGAATAGGTGAAATAGGTGCCGAGTAGTCAAACGCTTTACCAATTTCCCAAGGGCGGCCCATTTTGCGCATTTCCATCTGGCGATCGCGACGGGTCATATCTAATCCGGTGGCATAGCCATAAACATGTTCCAGCGCTTTTTCTACCGGAATGTCTTTACCACCTTTGCCAATAGCGGCGACCAGCTCAATTTCATAATGGTAGTTTTCGGTCTGTGCCGGATAAGCCAGCTTCAGGGTTTCACCAGCGTTAACCGGGATTACGGCATCCGTTGGTTTACAGAAAAAGAACGGCGGCTCACGATCCGGATCGAACCCCATTTCTCTTGCATGGGCCGCATAGTTACGCCCTACACAGTAAACGCGACGAACCGGGAAAAACTCATCAGAGCCCACAATAGGAACCGCTACCTGAGGTGCCGGAGAAAAAACAAACTTGCTCATAACCAAATTCCTTAATCAGAGATAAAAATGGGTTTTAGTGCGGTGGGTTTCTCCCACCTGCACGGGGTGTCTTTTAGCCTCGGGACTCACGGAACAGCCCCAGCGCTTCTTGTACCGGGCGGTCAGAGAAGCTGAACAGCACGGTATCCGACTGAGTTTCAAAGCTGACCGCCTGCCAGGTTGGCACCACAAAAATATCTTTTGAGGTAAAGGTGAAACTCTCACTGCCAATGGTGACGCGGCCTTCGCCTTCCACTACGTGATAAATGGTGCTGTCAGTGGAACGGCTGCTTTGCCCTTTAAATCCTTTTGGCAGTAACTGCATAAAGGTTGCCATGGTTGGCATTGGGTGGCCGCCGTTAGCCGGATTGACGTAACGCAGTTTGAATCCTTCGCACTCGTCCGGATCGCCATTACGACTTAACTGATCCAGTGCTTCACGACTGCGGTCATAACGGTAGTTAAAGATGGGTGATGAATTACCGGACTGATAGCGTACCGGCAGCATATTGGCGGCATAGCGTGGTAAATAATCCCCCATTGGGCGAGTTACCGGCTGTTGCTCTTCCGGGTAGTTCTCAGCAAATGCACAGCCCAGATAGTTAACTAACGGCAGGTCCAGACCATCCAGCCAGACTACTGGCTCAGAACCCGGATTACCGTGGTCATGCCAGCGCCACTGCGGGGTAAGAATAAAGTCGCCAGCGTGCATCATGGTGCGTTCACCATCAACGGCGGTAAACGCCCCTTCACCTTCAACAATAAAACGTAAAGCAGACTGAGTATGGCGGTGGCTTGGTGCCACTTCTCCCGGCATAATTAACTGTAATCCGGCATACAGCGATGAAGTAATCGATGCTTTACCGGTTAGTGCCGGGTTTTCTAACACCAGCACCCGACGAACCGCTTCACGAGCACCAATCAACTCACCGCTTTTCATCAGAAAAGGACGAATATCCTGATAGCGCCACAGGGCCGCAATGGCAGGGGTGTGCGGCGTTGGTGGTACTAACTGATGTAATGATTCCCAAAGAGGAGAGAGGTTCAGGCCTGCAATCTCCTGATAGAAACTCTCCCTGCGGCTTGGTGCGGTTGCATGAATCTCGTACATAATCGACTCCTTTATATTTATCATTTAGTGAGTAATCACAAATCGGTTCTATTCGCTCAATACGGTGATGCGTGGAGCAACAATTCGCGTATGGCGATGTTGAAAACGCAAGGCGACCAGTGCCAGAGTGGCAACCACCGCCGGTGAAGAGATAACGACAAACATGGTGCTGAAGGAGATATTCCACGACAGCATCAGACCACCGCTGAGGGAGCCAAAAATGGCACCGCAGCGACCGATAGCATTGGACCAGCTCACGCCGGTTGCCCGACACTGGGTTGGATAGAGCGCCGCGGACAGAGCATTCAGACCCACCTGAGAACCGCTGATACCGATACCGGTTCCCAGCACCGCCAGCGACATAGCCCACAGTGAACCTTCAGATACGCTAATTAATACAATAAACACCGCACCCATGGCATAGCTGCCAGCCAACGTCCAGTAAGGATTAAAGCGATCCATCATCATGCCAATCAGAATAGCTCCGGCAGTTCCCCCCACCTGGAAGGCTGTGGTTACCCAGGCAGCCTGCTGTAAATCAACCCCACCGCTGTTAAGCATGGTTGGCAACCAGCTCGACAATGAGTAGATAATCAACAGGCTCATAAAGAACACACACCACAGCAACAGGGTAGTTGGCAGAATTTCACGACTAAACAATGCGGCGACTGCACCTTTTTCTGCCGGTTTTTCATCCAGATGAAAATGGACATCGTCATAGTTTTTACCGGTGATTTTTTTCAGCACTTCAGCAACCTTTTCAGGCTGATACTGCTTCAATACCCGGTAGCGAGGTGATTCTGGTAACACCTTCCATAGCACCACACACAGTGCTAATGGCATCACGCCCCCCAGAATCAGAATGCCTTCCCAGCCGATATGGGGAACCCATTGGGCGCTAACCACACCACCCAGTGCTGAACCCAGCGTAAAACCGCAGAACATCAGAGTGACCAGACCCGCTCGTCGCCGGGCAGGTACAAATTCAGATGTCAGGGTGATCGCATTCGGCATAGCACCTCCGAGTCCTAATCCCGTCAGGAAACGCAGTATCGTCAGGGTGTTCATATCGGTAGCAAACGCGGACAGCACGCTCATCAGGCCGAAAAATGCCACGCTGAACTGCATAATGTTCTTACGGCCAAATCGATCGGCCATGGGTCCAAATATCAATGCACCTAAGGTCAGGCCAAACAGGCCTGCACCAAACAGCGGTGCCAGATGAGCGGCATCCAGTTGCCATTGCTGGCGAATAGCCGGTGCGATAAATCCAATTGATGCGGTATCAAACCCGTCGAGGGTCACTACCAGAAAACAGCAAGCCAAAACCCGCCACTGGTAAGCCGAAACGGGCGCAGCATCAATCACCTCCTGAACCGTCATGCTACGTGTTAGTGTCATCTTATTGCCTCATGGTTGTAGGGTACTTTTATCGTTTTTGTGATGTATGTTGCTATTTTGTTAATACTATGAGACTGCGAGATGTGAAAAGATAATGGTATTTCGACCCTGGCTATAACCTGGAGGTTATACCTATGAGTGACTGGACGCAGAAACTGAAAGTGCAACACCTTAGATTGCTGGTCTGCATTGGCGAACAGGGCAATTTGAGTAAAGTGGCAGAAATCATGAATATCACCCAACCGGCTCTGTCTAAATGGCTGAGTTCACTGGAAGAGGATATCGGGCTGACGCTGTTTGAACGACACAGTAAAGGGCTACGTCCTTCAGAAGGCGGACGTCTGATGCTGGAGCATGCCCGACGTTTGCTTAACGATCTGGAACGTTCACGGGAAGATATTGAGCAGTTCAAGCTCGGCGCGCAGGGAAGCCTGCTGATTGGCTGCTCGCCAGTGGCCACTGACTGCGTATCTCTGGCGCTGCTTTCGCTGATTAAGGATTATCCAAACGTTCATGTACAGGTAGTAGAAAACGTCATGACTCCCCTGCTGCAAAGCCTGATTTCCGGCAAAGTTGATGTAGTGGTTGGGCGAGTGGGTGGAAAAGCATTGCAGTTGCCGCTTAATTACCGGGTGTTATATACCGAGCCCGTATGTTTTGTGGGCCGCTGTAACCATCCTCTGGCAACCAGAGATAAAATCAGTTGGCAGGATCTATTGGAATATCGCTGGATTGTCTGGCCCACGGGTACCCCAATTCGCGTTAGTATTGATAATGCCTTGGTGGATCAAGGGGTGATGCTACCGGAAAATTATCTGGAATCCTCTTCCATGAGCGTAACCGTGAATATGGTGCAGGCCAGCGATATTGTATCGATTCTGTCCTGGCGACTGGCTCAACGCTATGTGGAAAAAGGTCAGTTAGCGATGTTACCCCTGCCGCGCATCGAACAAAAAGGCAGCGTTGGCGTATTCTGGCGTAAAGATAACGCGCCATCAGATGCACTATTGCGTTTCTTAGCCCATTTAACCAGTACCTCTGCCGAACCTGAAAACGCAGACAACAGCAATGCCCGGCAATGATTTTCACTTTTTATCGGTCAGACAGTTTATACTGGTCGCCATAACGCAGCATATCCCCTATTCGGCCAGCATTTTTAGCCAGTATATTGCGCAGACGATAAATACCTTGTTGGTCACCACATCTGATGGTGGCGCAGGTCAATCACAGGAATGTATAAGACACCATGTTAAGCTATCGCCACAGTTTCCATGCCGGTAATCATGCCGACGTTGTGAAGCACACCGTTCAAAGCCTGATTATTGAAGCGCTCAAAGAGAAAGAGAAACCTTTTCTGTATCTTGATACCCATGCTGGTGCCGGACGCTATTTTTTAGGCAGCGAGCATGCGGAAAAGACCGGTGAATATCTGGAAGGTATTGCCCGGATCTGGCAACGGGATGATATGCCTGCCGAGCTTGAAGCTTATATGTCTGCGGTTAATGCCTACAACAAAGGCGGTTACCTGAAATATTATCCCGGCTCACCGTTGATTGCCCGTCACTTGCTCAGAGAGCAAGACCAACTGCATATGACGGAACTACACCCGACAGATTACCCTCTGTTACGCCATGAGTTCCTTAAGGATGACCGCAGCAAAGTCTTACGTGCTGATGGTTATCAGCAGTTAAAATCTCAGCTTCCCCCTCAGTCACGCCGTGGATTTATTCTGATCGATCCACCTTATGAGCTCAAAACTGACTATCAGGCAGTGGTTCAGGGTATTCAGGAAGGCTATAAGCGCTTTGCTACTGGCGTATATGCCCTGTGGTATCCTGTCGTGCTACGCCAACAAATCAAACGCATGGTCAAAGAGCTGGAAGAAACAGGCATTCGACGCATTTTACAAATCGAGCTGGCGGTTCAGCCGGACAGCGATCGTCGCGGTATGACCGCGTCAGGTATGATTGTGATTAATCCACCCTGGAAGCTTGAGCAGCAGATGAATGCCGTTTTACCATGGCTGCATCGCGTACTGGTCCCGGAAGGCATAGGCCATACTAAAGTTAGTTGGATTACACCGGAGTAAACACTCATTGGGCGGCTGTAGTAAGAGTTGAGAATGGTTATGAAAAGAAATACGCTAGTCGGTATCAGCCTTTCTGTGATCGCTATCGTGATTTTAGCCGGTTGGCTGATTTGGCAATTTTTATTTCCTGTGCCTGCTGCTAAATGGGTTTTTTATGGTGAAAAACCCTCTGAACTCCGCGGTTACATCTATCCTCCGGCCAAAAACAGTATCGACGGCAAGCTTGAACCCAAGCCTGAAATTCCTGATGGTGATGGTGCTTTACTTACGCTGTGGCCGGATACCAAACGTTGCACCTTAACGGTAAAATCCGGTCAGGAAAACATCAATATAACGCGCTTTCGGGAAAGTAACCCTGAGGTTGTGCAGGTGGAATATATTGATGAAAGCGGTATGCCAACCACGCTGCATGTTCAACTCAACGATGGCGTCAGCTTCTGGACCTATCCCGATCCGGATATTACCAATGATTTCATCGGTTGGAAGTTTGATAATCTGGCGGGCAGAGCGCTTCCCGTTCGTTTTCGCGGTGCATCCATGATGAAGAAAGTTATTGATGGCACCCAATACAAACTCCAGACCAACAAGCATTGGCTGTATGAGAAATATCAGAATGGGATCGTGTTGGAGTCGAAGGAATACAGCACATTACCGGTAACCAATTCAGAGCAGAACCACCAGGCCGAACTGGCGTTAATCGATAAAGCGAACCAGTGGCTGAGTGAAACGTTACAAGATTTATCAGATACCTTATCGGTTCCTATTCCCGATCAATGGTTAAGCACCAATAGTGACCCCTGTCAGTCTGTGAATACTGATATGTAAAAACAGAACCGACGCTCGGGGGGCTTTTATTCTCCAGCGGGTTGTGAGAACCTTTCTCAATCCCCTCTTAGCTATAGAGAGAAGTAGACAATATCATGACTAAACATTACGACTATCTTGCTATCGGCGGTGGTAGCGGCGGAATCGCTTCTATTAACCGTGCAGCTTCTTACGGAAAAAAATGTACCATTATTGAAGCTAAATACCTCGGCGGTACCTGCGTAAACGTAGGTTGCGTACCTAAAAAGGTAATGTGGCATGCGGCGCAAATCGCCGAAGCCATCCATCTGTATGGACCTGATTATGGCTTTGATACTACGGTAAATCATTTCGACTGGAAAAAGCTGATCGAAAGCCGTACTGCTTATATTGACCGTATCCACCAATCTTACGATCGCGTATTAGGTAATAATAAAGTTGATGTGATTCATGGCTTTGCCCGCTTTGTTGATGCCCATACTGTCGAAGTAAACGGTGAAAAAATTACCGCAGACCACATTCTGATCGCTACCGGCAGTCGCCCTTCCGTACCTTCTATTCCGGGTGCGGAATACGGTATTAACTCTGATGGCTTCTTTGCTCTGGATGAAATGCCTAAGCGCGTAGCGGTTATTGGTGCGGGTTATATTGCGGTGGAAATCGCTGGCGTTCTGAATGGATTAGGGGTTGATGCCCATCTGTTTGTGCGTAAACATGCCCCTCTGCGTACTTTCGATCCGATGATCGTAGAAACTCTGTTGGAAGTTATGGCCGCAGAAGGTCCTTCTCTGCACACTCAAGCCATCCCTAAAGCCATTGTTAAAAATGCCGACGGCACATTAACTCTGAAGCTGGAAGATGGCACAGAGCACGTCACAGACTGCCTGATTTGGGCCATTGGTCGTGAACCAGCAACGGATAACATTAATCTGGCAGCCGCTGGTGTTAAAACCAATGAGAAAGGCTATATCCCGGTTGATAAATTCCAGAATACTAACGTTGCGGGCATCTATGCCGTAGGTGATAACACCGGTGCGGTTGAGCTGACTCCGGTTGCGGTTGCCGCTGGCCGTCGTTTATCCGAACGTCTGTTTAACAACAAGCCGGATGAGCATTTGGATTACTCCAATATTCCTACCGTGGTGTTCAGTCATCCGCCTATCGGCACTATTGGTCTGACAGAAGGTCAGGCACGCGAGCAGTATGGCGACGATCAGGTGAAAGTGTATAAATCTTCCTTTACTGCCATGTATACCGCAGTAACTGCCCACCGTCAGCCATGCCGTATGAAACTGGTATGTGCCGGTAAAGAAGAAAAAATCGTTGGTATTCACGGTATCGGTTTCGGTATGGATGAGATCCTTCAGGGCTTTGCGGTTGCCGTTAAGATGGGCGCAACCAAGAAAGACTTTGATAACACCGTTGCTATCCACCCAACAGCAGCTGAAGAGTTTGTCACCATGTGCTAATCGCGCGGCGATAGATCAATTGAAACCCGAATATTGGCCTGATATTCGGGTTTTTTATTGCCCGAATGACGATAAAAAACCACTACACTGACTTGTTACTTCTGGCTTATTACCCGTCAGTTTTACCCCGATTTTTGTCGATACAAATAAACTTTGCTATTATCAAACAGATAACAGTAAACGCGGCGATTGCCTCAACCACCCGCACCAATATAAAGAACTTCCTGATGAATAACGCGGTAAAAACAGCCACCCGCCTGGCAGACAGAATTAAAGCTATTCCCGCTATTGCACACTTACTGCGCGCAACCGAACGCTTTAACGATCGTCTGGGAAGCCAGTTTGGTGCCGCCATTACTTACTTCTCTTTTCTGTCGCTGATCCCTATTCTGATGGTCTCTTTTGCCGCTGCCGGTTTTGTGTTGGCCTCCAATCCCGAGCTGCTGGCTGAGCTGATTAATAAAATTGTTACCAGCGTTTCTGATCCCAATCTGGCAACTACGCTGGAAAATACGGTTAATACCGCCATCCGCCAGCGTACTACCGTTGGTTTAACGGGTCTGTTAGTGGCGTTCTATTCTGGTATTAGTTGGATGGGTAACTTACGGGAAGCCATTCGGGCACAAAGTCGGGATGTCTGGGAACGTAATCCTGCGGAGAAAGACAAGTTTTACTTCCGTTATATCAAAGACTTTATCTCCCTGACCGGATTAGTCATTGCGCTTATTGTTACTATTTCTCTCACGTCAGTTGCTGGTTCGGCCCAGCAGGTTATTGTTAACGCCTTAGGGCTGGGAGGCATCACCTGGCTCAGACCGGCTTTAACTCTGATTGCCCTGACAGTTTCCATTACTGCTAACTATTTCATGTTCTTGTGGATATTCTGGATGCTGCCAAAACAACGCCCCAATCTTAGAGCATTACTAAAGGGCACTCTGCTGGCGGCTATCGGTTTTGAAGCGATCAAATTTATTATGACCATTACATTACCGCAGTTGGCAAAATCCCCTTCTGGCGCGGCTTTTGGTTCTATTATTGGTTTGCTGGCATTTTTCTACTTTTTTGCGCGTTTAACCTTATTCTGCGCCGCCTGGATTGCCACCGCGCAAGAAAATCAGAAAAAAACTGACGCTAATAACCAACAAACGCCCCCACAGTCAACATAACTGATCATTGCGCTTATCTCTGTTCGATATCATCAGAATAAGCGCATCATTTTTTACTAAAAAAGCGTCACCACACAATTATTGAAACAATGTTTTATTTTTTCTTGACTATCCCCGGCTAAGTTATAAAACTAATCCCAATAACCAATAAAATTAAGACTGGGATGCCACACCATGACCACCAAAAGAATTGCCGTTATTGGCGAATGCATGATCGAACTCTCTGAAAAAGAAAATAATGTCAGCCGTGGATTTGGCGGAGATACTCTGAATACCTCGGTATATATTGCCCGTCAGGTACCGGAAGATAAACTGGCGGTGCACTATGTTACCGCTCTGGGAACCGATGTTTTCAGCGATCAAATGCTGACCACCTGGCAAAAAGAGAAGGTTAAAACCGACTTAATCCAGCAACTGGATGACAAGATGCCAGGCCTCTATTACATCGAAACCGATGACACAGGTGAGCGTAAATTCTATTACTGGCGTAATGATGCCGCAGCACGTTACTGGCTAACTCGCGATAAATCCGATGAAATTTGTCAAAAGTTGGCACACTTCGACTATATCTATCTGAGTGGAATCAGTGTGGCTATTCTTAATCCGGAAAGCCGCCAGAAGCTTATCAGTCTGCTAAAAGCCTGTCGTAGTAATGGTGGTAAAGTAATTTTTGATAATAACTATCGCCCACGCCTGTGGCAAAGCCGTGAAGAGACTCAGCAGGTCTATCATGATGTGCTTTGCTGTACCGATATCGCCTTCCTGACTCTGGACGATGAAGATGCACTGTGGGGCGAAGAGCCATACGAAAACGTTATCACCCGTACTCAGGCGCTTGGCGTTAGCGAAATCATCATTAAGCGCGGTGCAGACTCCTGTATCGCCGCTATCGGTAGTAATCGCGAAGATGTACCGGCAGTTAAACTGGCTAAAGAGAAGGTAGTTGATACTACCGCTGCTGGTGACTCATTCAGCGCGGGTTATCTTGCCGTTCGTTTACAAGGTGGAAATGTCGCTGATGCCATTAAACGTGGCCATCTGACCGCCAGCACGGTTATTCAATATCGTGGGGCAATCATTCCTCTGGAAGCGATGCCTGGGGTCTGAGATAACATCCAATGAAAAAGCCCCGGCACTGAATTTCAGACCGGGGCTTCAGACTGCTGACAAATCTAATAAATCAACATCTGAACCTATTCCGACCGTAAAAACATTGTGCTTATATTTGCACTGAGAACGGTCGGTAAAGCATCTGTACTCAGCTACGGAGCGTGTTGGGCCTGGCCAGGCTACGGGCACTTCGTTGGCTGACGCCAAGTCGACCCCCACGCCAGTCCCTCCCAACAATTGGCTATCTTAAAGAACTCAACAGAACTATCAGACTTTTTCATCAATCTAAAGCCCCGGTACTGAGTTTCAGACCGGGGCTTTTCTTTTACTTATCGCTCAAATCACTTAGCTTCTTCCGCCTTTGGCGTCATGACAGAATCAAGTAAATCAGCTAACACCTTAACATTTTCCTCAGGTTCACCCGCTGGCTGAGTCAGCACCATGGTTGGTTTGATGGTGAGAATTTGATGAATACGCGCATTAACATCCGTGGTAGTCAGGCTGCTAAGGAACTTCTGGTTCAACTGTTGATAAGATTCAGGATCGACAGCGATAGAGCCGCTTTTTTGAATCAGCAGACGTTGATTCATGATCTCTGTGGTATCAGTTTTGGCGTAGGTTGCAATCGCTTTGTCCAACTGCTCTTTCTGTGCTGCAACCAAAGCTTTCAGTTCCGCCTCAGTGATACCTTCTTTATCCAGTTTCACCAGTTCGGTTCCCAGCTGTTTAATGCTGCTTTTCAGCGCCGGTAGCTGCACGTCCAGTGTCATATTGCACTTATAGCGTTGAAACTGTACCTGACACTCAATATTCAGTGGTTCACCCTTTAGTACGCTACGCCCAAGCTTCTGATTCAAACGATTTTTAATCATGTCATTGGCGATCATGCTTAACCATTGGCGTTCCAGTGAAGCCGTAGTCACTACCGGATGCCATGGATCGTCCCATACCAGTTTTATACGATCTTTGGTCACACCCTGAGATGAAAAGCTAACCGGAGTTGGCGGTAATGCGCTCAGTACCGCAATGGTTGCCGGCGTCTCTCGCTTACCGCTTAAGCCACCAAAAGCCTTATTGATCTGATCGTTCAATACCCGACGGTCAACATTACCTACCACATACAGCGTCATTGCATCCGGGGTGTACCATTTGCTGTAGAACTCACCCAGCTGTTCTGCACTCGCGTCTGCAACAATGGTTTGCCCTGGCTCATGGCCCATTAACGGCGAATTTTTAATACGGTAACGCCACCAGGCATCATTCAACCCGGATGGAAGCATCACCAGTGGTGAAGTAAACTCACTGCGAATAGCCTGAATTTGCTCATTGGTTGCCGTTGGGCGATTCACTGCATCAGATAACCAGCTGAACGCTTCTTTTAATATTTCTGGCCGGTTATTTGGCAGGCTCAAATTGTAGCGAGTGTAATCATAGGAAACTTCCACCAGATACTTTGGCTCAGCATCCGGAAGAATTTGGGGGAGCAGCGCCTGCATTTCAGCATTGCTGAAATTCTCGGTTTGAGACGTTGCCAGACGCGGTAACAGATAAGAAAAACCAACCTGTGGGATACTTTCCTGCAGAGAACCCGCATTAATTTCTAAACGAACTTCAATTTTATCCGTTGGACGATGTGGGGTAGCAAGCACTTGCCATTTAAACCCATTTTCTAACTTTCCTTCCTGCCATGCTGGATCGGCTTTTAATGGCTCTGCCTGAGCAGCTTCCGCCATTATCAACACCAATCCACCTAAAGCGGATCGTAAAAACTTACTATGCATACTGAAACCTCATTTACTGCTTATATCAACCCGACAACATCATGTGGTTGTCTGACAGCTGATATTTGCATCCTTGTCGTTTTTGTTATTGAAAGAAGCAGGCTGTCGAGATGTCACTTAATGCTACTATCATTTAAATAATAAAACTGATGGCTAACTTGCAAATAGAGACATTATGCAGAGAATACCGCCAGCAGCAAGCCGTCGGAAGGAAATGAAGCAACGCTTGATTATAAAATAAACAATTTCATTGCATATGAAATTATATCTGAGAAATGTTTTATTTCCACACCAACCAAAGCTTTATCCGGTCTTATCCTATTTCATGTCAATTTTTACGCTTAAAACAGATTTGCTATCCGCCCTTCTCTTTGGCACAGATAAAAAAAATCCCCACCCGTAGGTGAGGATCTTTTATTGAAACGAAGTATTAATCAGACGGCTGAAGTTACCTTTTTAGAGCCCTGATTGTTTAACTCTTCATGCAGTTTGTCTTCGTCTATCTGACGGCACCACTTAGCAACAACCACTGTTGCTACACCATTACCAATCAGGTTAGTTAACGCACGAGCTTCTGACATGAAGCGGTCGATACCCAGAATTAACGCTAACCCAGCCAGCGGTAAGTGGCCCACAGCTGAGATAGTTGCAGCCAGCACGATAAAGCCACTGCCTGTTACCCCTGCTGCCCCTTTTGATGACAGTAGTAATACCACTAACAGCGTAATTTGGTTAAGCACGGTCATCTCAGTATTGGTGGCCTGAGCGATAAATATCGCCGCCATGGTCAGGTAGATGGATGTTCCGTCGAGGTTGAACGAATACCCGGTAGGAATAACCAATCCTACTACCGATTTCTGACAGCCCAAACGCTCCATTTTATCCAACATTCTTGGTAATACCGACTCAGAAGAAGAAGTACCCAGAACGATCAGCAGTTCTTCTTTGATATAACGGATAAATTTGAAAATGCTGAATCCAAAGCCTTTAGCAATTGCACCAACTACGAACACGATAAACAGCACACAAGTGATATAGAAGCACAGAATTAACTGTCCTAGCTGTACCAGAGAACCTACACCATATTTACCGATAGTAAAGGCCATTGCACCAAATGCCCCAAGAGGTGCCAGGCGCATGATCATGTTGATGATGCCAAAAATTACGCGGGAGAAGCTGTCAATTACGTTAAACACTAACTGACCTTTTTCACCCAGGCGGTGTAAGGCAAAACCAAACAGCACGGCAAACAGTAATACCTGAAGAATGTTACCACTGGCGAACGCACCCACTGCGCTGCCTGGAATGACATCCAGTAAGAATGGAACGATACCTTGTGATTTAGCTGCGTCTGCATAAGCAACAACAGCACTGGCATCCAGTTGAGATGCATCAACATTCATACCTGCACCTGGTTTGATCACGTTTACCACGACCAGACCAATCAGCAGGGCTAATGTACTGACGATTTCAAAATAGAGTAACGCGATGCCGCCTGTACGACCTACGGCCTTCATGCTCTCCATTCCGGCAATACCTGTAACAACGGTACAGAAGATAATTGGTGCGATAATCATTTTAATCAATTTAATGAAGCCATCACCTAACGGCTTCATTGATGCACCAATCTCAGGATAAAAATGCCCCAACAGTACCCCAACCGTTATTGCAATTAACACCTGAATATAGAGTGATTTGAAAATATTCAATTTCATGATGCTTTCCTTATTTTTATTAGCAACACGGTGTAGAGCGCTGGAAAATAACATCCAATTAACACTATGGATATTAATTTATTGATTAAACAACGGGGAAAAATCAGAAATATGAACTGGATCGCATCACAACTGCTGGTTTTACGTACTTTATGGTCAAAAATTGGTTAATCGGTACTTTTCTATCTCTGCTAATTAGTGATTCGGTATTTATTAACAATATTAACAATCTCGTTCATGTACTACCTTCAGGGGAATATCGATTTTCTTAATAATAGGAAGACAGGTACTTTTCCTTAAACATTTCATAAGGAAGCGCACGAGAAAAAAGATAGCCTTGAGCAAAATGCATGCCGTGTGCCAGCAGCCAATCGGCCTGTTGTTGAGTTTCCACTCCTTCGATCACCACTTTCAGAGAGAGAATCTGAGCAATCGAATTGACGATCTGCACCAGCTCATCATCGTCCGGTAATCCATCGATAAAGCTCTTATCAATTTTCAACTCGTCAACAGGTAAATGACTGAGATAATTAAGGTTACAGTATCCGGTGCCAAAATCGTCCAATGCAATAGAAATGCCTAAATCACGCATTTTTATCAAGGTTGGCAGTACTGCCTTCAGATCATAAATATTTGCTGTTTCTGTCAGCTCCAGAATTAGCTTATTTGGGCAGAAATCATAGCGTTGACATAACCCACTCAACTGCTCAATTAAATCAGGCTGCTGCAATTGCAATGCCGACAAATTAACGGAGAGAGTCAATGGAATCGCCTGTTGTTTCCAGTGAGCAAGAGTAGTGCAGGCTTCTTCCAGCACCCATGACCCTAACTCAAGAATTAATCCCGTCTCTTCCGCTAACGGAATAAAGTCTCCCGGATAGCGAATATCGTTTTCCGCATAATGCCAACGAATGAGAGCCTCTGCACCATAAGGCAGCCCGGTAGCCATATCTACCTGAGGCTGGAGATAGAGGCAGAACTGGTTCTCTTTCATTCCACGAACCACTTCGCTTTCCATAATCAGCCGTTGTTGAATATCGTTGGTCATATCCGGTTCAAAGAACAGAACCTGATTTTTCCCCCGCCGTTGAGCTAATAGCATCGCCGCCTGAGCATTGGCGATTAGCCCATCAGGTTCTTCATTATCACTGGGATATTGCGCAATACCAATACTGACAGTCGGTAAATACTGATACTCATTAATGCTGAGCGGTGAGGTAATATGATCGACCAGTCGTTGTGCCAGCTGCATAGCATGCAACGGGCTTTCCAGCGATTTGCTAAGTACAATAAACTCTTCACCATGGAGCCGCGCCAGTAAAGTATGTTCGCCCAGCACTTCTCTCATGCGTTTAACCGCATCGATAAGACCAAGATTTCCTTGTTCTTGCCCCAATGCCTGATAAATATCTTTAAAAGAATCTAAATTAATAAACAGCAGACTAAACGGCTGCTTTTCATAACCGCTATTTACCAGCTGTTGTTTTAACAGCTCCTGAAACAGGGTGTAATTGGGTAAATCGGTAACAGGATCCCGCGTGCTCATGCGGGTTAACTGGTGATGAGCCTGCACCAGCGCCTGCTGATTACGATTATAACTGCGAACCAATACTCCCAGTTCGTCATCCTGATGGTATCGGGGTAATGAAAGTTGATGATACTGAATATTTTCTACCGGCAGCGTACGCAGGTCATCGGCGATAGCGCGCAATGGGTAGACTAACAAACGATTCAGGCACCAGCTGATAGCGATTGAGAGCATAAAAGCCAGTAATAAATAGGCTACCAGCAAAGTAGAAAAACGCTTCAGGGTATATTGATAAAGCTTATAGGAGTCAGCTTCCAGTACCAGATAGCCCATGGGCTGGGGATCGATGGCATTGTATTCCGGAGAATAAAGTGGAATCAGTGAAACAATAGGAAGATCCAACAACTGTTTAGCCAGATGAGGGACTTTGCCATTGGGTCCACGCTGGCTGTGAACAGAGACCAACTCGGCATTCACAATTAGATTGGCCTGAGTTAAAAAATCCAGTTCCATCAAATTATCCAGCGCACGTTGGATCTCTTTCATATTTTTATCCCACAGCGCCCTCTCCAGAGGTTGCGAAACGGAATAGCCAATATTATCGAGCTGAATGTGATAAACCTCTTTACGCTGCTGAATAAAATCAAACATTTGTATAATAATAAAAATACAAATCGTCGCCAGAGCAACTACCGTCACTAGCGACATCTGCTTGATTGTTAGCGAACGCTTTACCTGCAAATGTTTATCTCCAAATAGCCCGATGACTGAATAATATATTTACACGCCCGACGATGAGTAAAATATTATAACGTTCACTTCTCACATTATGGCAAAAGTATTCTGCCATGCTCAGAAATCTGGCCTGTTCTCATTTAAAATCAGCATAAGGTGTTAGCGGTTGAGGAGGCAAATCCATATCCCCCAACCAAGGCTCAAGCGCATAGCGCACATAAATCAACGCATGGCTTGGGGTATAGTCCTTCGCCTGTTGAATATCGACACCAGCCCCTACACTCCAGTGAGAAGTGATTCGGCGCTCCACTAACGCCCGAACCGTATAACCCGTTCCACTGCTACTACTGCTATCATTCGTGGCATATTTATCCGGTAAACTGTCGGGGATCAGCCCCTGCAGCGGATAACGTTTACTACCATCTGTTGAAGAATTAGAGATGGATACTGAACCGCCCAGCTCCCATGACCAGTTTTCTGTGCGCTCGCGATATAGCAGCGGTAAAGAAAATGATAGATATTGTTGAGGGCTGTAATAGCCCCCTTGTCCCAGGGTGTAGTCACTCAAATCTTTCTGGTAGTGCCACCACATGGTGTTTAAACCCACTCTCACCTGGCGGTCGTTTTCGTTAATCACCTTATAGTAGTAACCCGCCATGGCCTGCATACGCTGGTTATCCGCGACATTCTTACCGGTCAGTTGATGGTAAGCAACGTTTCCCCATACGCCATGTGGCCCACCACGGTCATAACTTAAATCCAGTTGAACACCATTTTTACGCACACCACCCCATTTAGTGCCGGTATAAGGATCAACCGCGCCACCAAAGGATAACAGTGAGCTGGAAATTGGCCGACGGGAGGCGGTAACCGTCCATCCCAGGTTATGCCAGTCATTGCTGTAGCCAACCCCCCCCCACCCAGTCAACAACTTCAAATCCCATCGGAGTAGTGCCAATATCCACCTGCCAGTTATCGTCCTGCCAGCCAGTTGCTACGCTAACACCATTACTCTTTTGGCTACGATCGTCGCTACAGCCAACTTCCCGACAGGTGCCAAACGTCTCTTTATACACACCGCTGCTGTCAGTACTAAAGCTTCCTGCATTCATGATGACCGAATCACCACGCAGAAAAGCGGTTCCCCACTGTAGAGGAAAAGCAATGTGCAGCATGGTGGTATGGGCGGTTAAATCAGAGATCCCTTTGGTACCACTGGAACCCCAGTAGTCATGATCCAACGTCACCGTAGTAGATTGCTGCTTATACAGTGATTCAGCGTCTGACTTGATACCTCGTTTTAACCAATCATCCTGCTGGTTGTTACGCATAGCCTTGGTAAAGGCTTCATCATCCATCTCTGCTGAAGGAGTGATTCCATAAGCAGTCATTGCGTGACGGTAATCATTTAATGCTTCATCAGGATGTCCGGTTTTCTCTTCAAATGCAGCGGCATCTCGTAACAGACGAGCGTTATCCATTGATGGTTCAGCGGAAGGTTGCAATGCAGCTGGCTTTAACTGGGCCAGTATTGCTCCGGCACGTTCATCATCCCCAACTAACGACCAGGCATTGGCTAAACGGCGACCGGTGCCGATATCGCTGGTTTGAGGCTGAATAGAGAGTGCACCAAGGGAGGCTTTAGCCGCATTTAAGTCGCCTTCAGTAATCTGAGCCTCAATCACACCCAATTGGGCATCCTGATTATCCGGTTCACGGGCCAGAATCTTTTGATACTGCTCCTGTGCCTGTTGACTATCTTCCCGCTCTATCGCCCAGTCAGCCAGGGTGAGATCGATACGGGTACTGGCTGGCTGCTGTTTTAACCAGGCGATGGCTGCTGGTTCACCTTCTGTTTCACGAATTTGCTGGGCCTGTTGCAGGATTTGCGACGTTTTCAGGCGAGTATCCAGTTCACGAATATTGTCATCCCACTTTGTACGATCTAACGTTTGTAGCTGGGCCAGCGCCTGTGTTTCACGACCACTGCCAGATAAATAGAGTGAATGGGCATATATCCAGTCAGCATCTTGCCGATGAGGCTGCATCGCCCGACTGAACAGCGCATCAGCCTGAGCATTTTTGCCCTGCATGCGCATCACACCGGCCAGACGATAAGTTAGCCAAACATCATCAGGGGTGATTTTCTGAGCCTGAAGATATTTTGCCTCTGCTTCAGCAGGTTTACCGGTAGCAGCAAGATCTTCTGCCTGTTGTTTCAGGCTGCCTGCAGTTAACTCATTGAGTGAGCTACGCATACGATTTTTCATATAGCCCGGCAGGCTCTGAATATAGCTCAGCGCTTTTTCCGGCGACTGCTTTTCATATAGCGAAACCAGCGAACTAACGGCGCTACGGCTGTCCGGCTCCCGACGCAGTGCCTGCTTATAATAAGACTCCTCCGCCGCCACATTATTACGAGCCATCTCAACGTCACCCAAACCAATCAGCCCTTGAGCGTCCGTACCATCAATAGCACTGGCCTGACGGTACAGCGCTTCAGCCTGATCCAGCTGTTTGCTTTTCAGGGCATTGTCAGCCCTATCAATGACTAACCAATAACGGTTGGTTTTGATCAAACTCTCTAACTTGGAAGCATAGCCACCTGCAGTATCGCTCGCTTTGGCTTTCTCAAACTGAACCAAAGCCTGTTGACGATTTCCGGCTCTGGCATAGGCTTGTCCTAACGCGGTTAATAGCTCAGCATCATTCGGCGAAGCACTGAGTGCCTGTTTCAGTGAAGGGATAGCGTTACGACCACCGCCGTTGTCCACCTGCTCAAGCCCACGAACTCTGGCGCGATAGCGGGGATCCTGTAGCAATGTCTGCTGGCGCACCAGCTCTTGCCTGGCATCAGCGGCTTCCGGCTGCCCTTCAAAAGTGGTGATGAAGTGTTGTAACTGAGCAACGCTTCGATCGGAAACCGGGTTATCTTTTAGTTTGCTGTACCACAGCTCGGCCGCACTACCAATACCACCGGGGCTGGCAGCCAGCTTTTCCAGTACTTGATAGGCCTGCTGATCTTTTCCTTCATCAAACAGAAGCTGAGCAATAGACATACTTAGCGCGTCTGAAGCAGGAAAACGTTTTTGCAGTACTTGCATCTGCTGCAATGCATAATCTCGCTGACCGGGAATTTTCAACACCACATTCCAGTACTCAATTGCCAGATCCAGCGTGGGCGCTTTGCCTTCAAACAGTTCATCATAAGCCGCTTTTGCCTGAGTCAGCTGACCGCCGGTCGCCAGTAGCCGGGCCTGCTGAAGCTTGCTTTTCCCTTCTGGTTGCGCCAGCGCGACCTCCAGTTTAGCGGTAAGATAGGCATCCGAATCAGGCTGTAACTTTCTTAACTGTTCCAACTGGCGGGTTGCGGTAGTCATATCACCCTGACGCAGCGCATAGCGAATTTGAGCAGCCAAAGTTTCGGGCGCATTCGGGCTGATCTTCTCCAGTCGATAAAGTGACTCTTTAACCAAATCATCCCGATGGGTTGATTCACCAATACGGATTTGTTCCTGCAACCAGGCTTCAGGTGAGACACTATCTGCGGCAAGTGCACCAAGGGGCGAGAGAGTAAAAGGAAGCAGTGTAAAGGAGAGTACTGGGGCGATACGATGCACAGAACCAGCAACGGGAAAAAGTCGATGATAAAGTTTCATAGTGTAGTTTGAAATCAGTGGATGTTTTTGCATGTATCTTTCTCCCAAGAAACCTGCAACTCTCCCTGTTGATTAAAGCGGTAATATTGTTGATCCCAGCCAAGACCGAAAAGGGTTAATACATTATTGTAATAAGCATCACTGCCCGGAGGATTATTGATTACTCGCTCACGCTGGGCTGCCTGAGCAGGAGATCCCGCTAAAAATGGTAATAGTGCGGCAGAAAAACCAACCGGTCCGGTGCCAGTGGCTTTGCCGGTTTGAGTATCTACTGTTTCAGGTGGTAAACCCGCGTCCTGCGTCAGTTTAGCCATTGGCTGATAGTGGGCCACCAGCTCTGATTTTCCCGGCGCATCTTCTGCCAGCATTCCAAGCCATAAATAGACACGAATCGCATCATAATCACCGGTTGCACCGGTTTTACTGTCCGTTTGCCAACCTTTTTCTTTCTGCCAGACTACCCAATCAGCAGCGACTCCGGCCGGTGCACCTTCCAGTAACAGTTTACGATTGGTCTGTGCGACTTCACCCCAAACCTTTTCGGTTTGAGCAAGGCGAGATAACAGCTGTGGTGGTTGATAGCTGGGATTCAACCGCCAGCTATTGGACTCGCTAAAACCAATTTTTCCGGGCATCAACATGATGCCTAATCCTGGGATCATCACCACTTCTTCTCTGGCAATACGCTGTAATAACAAAGTACCCATGACCTGATAACCACGGGAGCGCCAGAGCCGTCCGGCTTCCAGTAAAGTGTAGGCTATCCACAGATCGGAATCAGACGCAGAGTTAGTATCCAGAATTCCCCAACTGCCATCCGGCTTTTTGCCCCATAGCCAGCCAGGTAAGCGAGCCGTCAGATCGCCAGCAGCCAGATTATTCTCTGTCCAGTTCAGCAGTTGATCAAATCGATTACGATCGTTAGCCACCAGTGCAAAAAATAATCCGTAGCTCTGGCCTTCTGATGTGGTGATGTTGTTGCCGTCCGTAGGATCGATAACCCGCCCTTCACGACTGATATATTGCTGAGAAAATCGCTGCCATTGCGGCCAATGGCAAGTATCAGCCCAAACCTGACCGGCAATAAGACAGCAACAGAACATCATCACTAAACGTTTCATATTATTTATCTTCACCCGGATTCAAGCGACGACGACTTACCGCACGCAGCCCACGCCAGAGCATTAATGCCACCAGAATCACGCTGAAAACGGCAAATACTGCCAGCCACACCGGATGTTCAGATAACTTAAACCACAATTTATCCCACCAAGGCAGATAGCCAACATAGTAGGTATCACCAACCCGAATACTATTAACGCCGGAATTACGCACAATGGAAACCGATCCGGCTATTGCCGCCCGTTTGCCACTGTCGCGCCAGGCTTCATCCAGTAATTGGTAACCGCTGTCACCACTGGCCATCAGGGCAACCACACTGCGCTGCTCATTATAGGGAGACTGGAAACCGGTAATGGCACCAATCGGCCCATCGGATGACACCACGGCATTAGCCTGCGGTGTTGGTTCTGTACCTGGCTTATCGAAATCAACAGTACGCAGTTCCAGATTATTTTTTTCCGGGCGGTTAAGCTGGCTCTTTGCCTGCTCAATCAGTATTTCTGGTTGATTTCGGGTATCTAAATCTTTTGGAATGCTGCTTAACACCAGCAGATCTTTATCCGCATACTGTTTCGTTTCTGGCTTATTGCTTAGTTCAACCCCCAGTGCCGGATAGCCAATATTGGCTCCCATCTGGCCCAGCACGTTAAACAGTAACGTTAATTGCTCGGCGGTTGGGTTTTCTGGCATCACCACTAATGTTTCCGATAAATCTGCCAGACGACTAAACGGGAAACCTGACTGAGCAAAGGTTTTCAATGCTGGCATTGCCAAATAGTGGCGATAGCCAGAAAAATCGATGGTTGAGTCACCATCAACGACTGCTTCATGTTTTACCGGCGTCATGGTGCGACATACATCGGTAGTGCTGGCACCAATATTAGAAACGAAATCAAAATCGAAACGCAGTTTGTTATTTCCGTCCAGTTGGAAAGCCGGAATCATCACTTCTTCATCTGTACTGGTTAACCCCTGAATCAAAGGAATATGCAGCACCTGCAATTTATTCGATTCATAAGGCTTCAGTGGAAACGCCTGTAAAAAACGATTGTTAAGACTGACATTTAAACGAGAGTCATCAACATAAGGAGGCGGCGTATAGCGATACTTAAGATTTAGCGCAATACCCTGACTACGCAGTAAGAACAAATCTGGCGGTAGCTTCATATCCAGATCGATCGGCGGCAAACGCCCACCGGAAACGCTGAGTTGTTCCGGGTAAGTGGTCAGTTCAGCCAATCGTACCGGACGATCGGTTCTCACCCAATTAGGCGCATCATAAGGCTGGCGAGGTAGCAGCTGTTTCACACTATCAATGGTCACGCTCTGACCACGGAATAGCGGTTCTCCCTGAGCAATTCCCTGTACTGCAGTCAGCAAATCTTTGTTGTCACGACCCAGCACCAGCAATAATTTGATATACGGATTGGTCGGGTGAGATATTATTTCAACGGTTGGCGCATCAACTTTCGGATAATCTTTCAGGAAATCCGGGCGCCAGTCATTGGTGGCAAAAACTACACCGTTGCTCTCTGGTAGTTGGTTATACAATACCGGGAAGTTCTGCCCCCGCCATTGTGCTCTTACACCAAACCAGGAAGCCAGAATCGCTGCCGCTTTTTGCTGTTCACTATCCGGCGCCGAATTGAATATCATGGGTAAATTTAACGGACGGAAATCCCGGCTGTCATAGAAAGGTTCAGGGAAACGGGAGAGATCGTTATTCACTTCCAGTCCCTGATAGGTCAGCGCCACCGAACTGCTTTTACTTACATCAATCCAGATACTGCTATGGGTTGGGTCTTCACAGACATCTTTATAGTGCCCCACCAACTCCAGACGAATGCGGTTAAAATCGCTAATATAACGGGCATCCAGCGGCAGATTAATAGCACCCTTTTTCCCCGGAGAGTCCTGATTTACCGGTACAACCCCCATCAGTTCATCATTCAGATAGACTTTAATATGGGAAAGCAGCGGTAATAACGCAGGCGAAACGGTATAGTCCAGATTCAGTGCAGCCTGAGATACCACTTCGTCACTGCGTACGGTAAATGTCATTTGTGCTACGCTCTGCACGCCTCTTAAAACCAGACTACCTTCCGGTGCCAGTGTTTTAAAAGAGAGTGAATCATTACGTACCGGTGCTCCCGGTACGATTGGCATCGGCTCTGCCTGTGGTGCTGCGGGCGCCGCGTTGTTTTGCACATCCTCATCAACGACCGGCGGAGTATCCGTGGTCTGTGCATAAGCTGCCCCCACCAGACTCAGCAGAACAATCCCCAGCCAGCGACGTTTCGCTACACCGGTAAACATCACTTCAGATTTCATTTTTTTCATACTGTTGCCACTTCTGTTTTGGGCTGATTAACCCGCCGAGGTAAAAACGAAATTAACCAAACAATAACCGACGCCATACGCCCCAAAATGGAATATAAAAATGGAGGTGAGTATTCCAGCATCCGCTGGTAACCGTGTAAGCCCAGCATCAGCACATCACGCATGCTGCTCATCGGTTTATCTTCCGGCACGCTTTCTTGCCATAACGCCCAGGTGTCTGCCCGGGCAAAAGTACATTGCATAAAATCAATATGTTGTTGCGTAGTGGTCAGTTGAAGCTGAACACCAACGGTCTCATTGAATGAGCGCATCACCTGACAGGGGAAGGCATACTCGCGATTACCCCGAGTTAACATCAGAGTAAGTTTGTCGCCCTTAGCCACCAGTTCAGGTGATTTCATCTCTATCCCTACCCCGGCATCAGAGTAGTCCCGCAATGTACAAGGGAACAGATGACCATCTTCACGGGCAATCGCGGCCGGCATAGCAATTTGGATACGGGGTGAATTTCTGATTTGCTTGGCCTCAATAGAAACTGCGATGGCGCCCCCCAGAATAATCAGGTTATAGATAACCCATATCGCACTGACCAACACCGTAGGGATCTCATTCGCTGGTCCGTAATACATTCGCCATCCTGCGGCCAACAGGCCCGCAGCATTGAGCAGCACCAGCAAGAAATAGGGGCGAGAGATAATCCAGTCCAGATGGCTCTCTTCCACCAGCCCTCCTTTAGCGGTTACGTTAAATTTGCCTTTATGGGGGTTGAATAACGCAACCGTCGTTGGACGGGCGATATACCAGGCCAGTACGGTTTCATAAATCTCACTCCAGAATGAGTGACGAAATCTTCCCTGAATACGGGAGTTGGTCAGGCTGGCGTGAATCATATGAGGCAAGACATATAGCGCTATCGCCAACGCCGGTGCATAAATGATATAGGCGTGGAAATAGAGGAATGCTAATGGTGCAGTTAAAAATATCAGTCGCGGAATACCCGACAGAAAATGCAACATCGCATTGGCATAACACAGGCGTTGGGCCAGTTTTAACCCTTTGCCTAGCAGTGGATTATCCAACCTGAAGATTTGTACCATGCCGCGTGCCCAGCGGATACGCTGGCTAATATGGGCTGACAGCGTTTCGGTAGCTAATCCTGCCGCCAGTGGAATACGAATATAGGCAGAGGTATAACCAGCACGATGCAGGCGTAACGAGGTGTGAGCATCTTCCGTCACCGTTTCAACCGCAATACCGCCCACTTCATCTAACGCAGTTCTGCGCATAATGGCACAGGAACCGCAGAAGAAGGTCGCATCCCAGGTATCGTTACCATCCTGAAGCAATCCATAAAACAGATTACCTTCGTTTGGCATTTTACGAAAAGAACCCAGATTACGTTCAAAAGGGTCCGGCGAGAAAAAGTGGTGGGGAGTCTGTATCATTCCCAGCTTTTTATCTTTAAAAAACCAGCCCATCGTCAGTTGCAGAAAAGAGCGCGTCGGAACATGGTCGCAGTCAAAAATAGCAACAAAGTCGCTGGTAGCCTGCTTAAGAGCATTATTGATATTACCGGCTTTTGCGTGCTCATGGGTTGGGCGAGCAATATATTTCACACCCACCTCTTCAGCAAATGCCCGAAATTCTGGTCGATTACCATCGTCCAGAATATAGATGGTTCGCTTATCTTCCGGCCAGTCGATTCCCAGAGCGGCATAAATCGTGGGTTTTACTACATTCAACCCTTCGTTATAGGTAGGTACCATAATATCGACGCTGGGCCAGGAAGAGAGATCTTCCGGCAATGGTACCGGTTTACGATGCAGCGGCCACACTGCCTGAAAGAAGCCTAACACCAGCACAATCCAGGCATAGGTTTCTGCTGCCAGTAACAGCAATCCACAAACCAGACTCACCGGGTCATCCCAGTTAAGGGTAGAGGTATATCGCCACCAGATATAGCGAGATGAAATCGTCAGAGACAGCACAATCATCATCAAAGAGGCAAAGCGGCCTGGAATACGGCGCATCACCATGGCAATGCCCCACAGCAGTAAAACAAAGATAAACTGAGCAAACAGATCGAACGGTTGAGAAATACAGATAACCGCCAGTATGCCCGCCAACAGGCTACAAATGATAAATACCGTACGCCTTAATACCGGGCTAAGATTTTTTAACCGCTGCTCTGAGCGATGTTCCAACTGATTGACTCTGACATACTCTGGTAAGCTATGCAGCCAGCTGTTTACCTGCTGATGCCTTACGCTCAGCCACTGTCTGAATTCTTGCCATCCACGGCGTAAAAATAAAAACGAAGGGGCACTCTGCTGGCGAATAACAATCAGCCACAGGCTCTGTACCAAATAACGTAAAATATCTGCCAAACGAGGGCGAGCATCAGAAACCTGAGGAAATAATTGATTGTGTTGTTCTCTGACCCGCTGCCAGGCTGGAGATTCCAGACAGAACACTGTCCATAAAGCAGCATAACCAACGCAATACAAAAATGCCGTGATAGCGGAAGTCTGCTGTTGACGATAGCCATTATAACGAGCAACCAACCGACTCATTGGTGCCGCAGGAATGAATAAGCTGAACAGAGACCTGAATGGATGCATAGTCAGGCCCCTTGTTTATCAAGGTGCTGGCACCACAATGCCAGTTGATGAATATCCTGAGCGATCAGGCTACCGGGCTGATACTCTCCTGATGTTTTCTTGACCGCCAGCGATTCAGCCATAGCCTCATCCCGGTGTAAAATCACAGGGACCAAATTTGATAAGCTCTGTTGCCAGATATGGCTGACATCTTGCTGTATTAAACTTGTTGGTAAAAAGCCATTAATCAGAAAATAACTATTCAGCGGAAATGTTTTTTGCTTCAGTAAAACGTGGTACTCCACATCCGGATTTAACAGAATCAGGTTAATATCTGCCAACGAATTGGATAATTCATTTAAAGACGAAAGCGTGGAAGAACAATCAATAATTATCCATTGATAATCATTCGATGAAAGAAAGGCTAAAAATCCAGGTAATTTATCTGGTTGATGTTCTTTTTGATTAAATAACCCTTCATCTATCAGGGAATATGTTTCTTTTTCAGCAAAACCAAAAGGCAGATAATCAATTCCGGGTGCACAGGAAATAATCGGCGGAGAAGATTGCTGTAATTTAAGCGCAGAAGCCCAGCCTTCTTTGCTATCCCAGGCATGATTAAAATGCAGGCGCAGTAAATTATTGATACTGAAATCAACCACCAGCACGGACTGCCCTGTTTGAGCAAGCGCCCAGGCCAGCGAAGCACAAACCGCAGTAGCCCCACTGCCACCGCGAATCCCCTGTATTGCCAGAATGGTCACAACCCAACCTTATCTGAGTTTGACTCAGATAATATTTCTGACAGCAACGGCCAACGCAAATAGGCTTCCTGCAGTGCGCCCTGATGAGAAAGATCCTGATATTCCAGCGAAGTGAGATGATAAGCCGTCATCACCGCAGCAATATCATTTTGATACTCTTTTGCCACCGCTTGTCCGGGCAGCCGATTTTCTATTTCTGTTTTGCGTCCTTGCCTCAGGTTCCAGTGGGTTCCTGTGACATCATCGTTCATTTTGATAACTCAGTAATGCAGGCTATGTAGTTAATTTTAGCTGATAAAAATCATTTTGCTGATGCAAGAAGCTAAAAAAACTTGGTATTACCTGATGGTTTTTCTATGAATACGCAACATGAATTTATCTGTGTTAAATTAAAAAATAAATAAACAGGTTTTCCCACAGAATTCGGTTAAAATAATAACAGAGTCATGAGTACAAAAAAATGGAATTTCTGTTTTATTCTATAGTGATAAAGAGACAGGATGTTATTTCGCACTGCTAATCCATTCGCCTGAAACCCAATTTATACCAATCGGCGGATATTATTGGATTAATCTTTGTCTGTGAAAACAGGTGAAAAAACTCTGCCAACATGATTATTGTGGATAACTTAAACAGATATTATGAATAACGAGAAAATATCCTCTCAGTCCCTCTCTCCGAATAACAACCTGTGGAAAAACTGGCAGGGGTTAAGCGACTGGAATTATTACTTTCTGATAAAATTTGCCCTGCTATGGGGTGGATATCTTAATTTTCATCCTCTGGAAAATCTGGTTTTCGTCGCTTTTTTATTGTTTCCATTACCTGCTGGCTGGCTCAGAAAAATCCGCAACTGGATTGCTATCCCGGTAGGTATTGCGCTGTTTTATTATGATACCTGGCTTCCGGGCATTCAAAGCATTATCAGCTTACGTAGTCAGGCAACTGCCCTCAGTTTTGATTATATGCTGGAGTTCGTACAGCGCTTTATTAACTGGAGCTGGGTAGGCGCTGGTTTTGCGCTGTTGGTTGGCTATTTGTTTATTTCCCAATGGGTGCGCATTACCCCTTTTGTGGTCGCTGCTTTAGTATGGTTAAACGTTATTACTATTGGTGGACCATCATTCAACTTAATGCCAGCAACGGCAACCACCAGTACACCGTCAACGAATGCCGCTTCTGCTCAACCGGGTACCACAGACAACCAGCAATCAGAAGACCTGGGACCTCCAACCTCCCAGAACCTTACCGCTTATTACGATAAATTTATTCAGTCCCAGCAGAATCTGTATACCGATTTTCCGACATCATTGCCTGCAGATGCTCAACCTTTTGATTTACTCATCATCAATATCTGCTCCCTCTCCTGGTCAGATATGCAGTCAGTTGGTCTGGCGGAGCACCCTGTCTGGAAAAAGATGAATATCATCTTTGATAATTTTAACTCAGCGACGTCATACAGCGGGCCAGCAGCAATTCGCATATCCCGGGCCAGCTGTGGTCAGCCATCCCATACCGCATTGTATAAAACAGCGGATCAGCGCTGCTATCTGTTCAACGATCTGGCGCAGTTAGGATTTAAAAATGAGCTGGTCATGGATCACTCAGGGGCTTTTGGTGATTATCTGAAAGAATTGCGTGAATATGCTGGCATTCAGGCTACTCCGCTGCCTTTTGGTAACGCTAAAGCAGAACTCACCTCTTTTGATGGCGAGCCCCTCTATCGCGACTTGAGTATGTTGACCGAATGGCTGGAAGCCAGGCAGAAAGACGACTCTCCTCGTACTGTCACATTCTATAATACCATTGAGCTTCACGACGGTAACCGTAGCCTGGCAACTAACAAGCCGGTGGAGTACAAAAAACGTCTGCAGGATTTATTTGACGATCTGGACAGTTTTTTGGATGAGCTGGATAAATCCGGGCGAAAAGTCATGGTGATGGTAGTACCAGAACACGGTGCCGCGCTGGTGGGTGACAAGATGCAAATTTCCGGCCTGCGCGATATTCCCAGCCCAAGCATTACTCATGTTCCTGTCGGTATTCGACTCGTTGGCGCAAAAGCGCCAGCACAGCAGCAGGCACTGCACATTACTTCCCCGAGCAGTTATCTGGCCATTTCCGAGCTGGTTAGCCGCACACTGGACGGCAAGCTGTTCACTCAGGACAGTATTGACTGGCAGAAACTAACCGGAAATCTACCACAAACACCAGCGATATCAGAAACCTCAGGTACGGTAGTCATGAAATATCAGGATAAGACTTATATCAGGCTGAATAACGCCGACTGGGTGCCTTATCCGCAATAAGTTAACCCGTTTAGCCACGATAAAAAGCAAACCCCCTGATGGCTTTCACCATCAGGGGGTTTTAATTTGGTCGGCGAGAGAGGATTCGAACCTCCGACCCACTGGTCCCAAACCAGTTGCGCTACCAAGCTGCGCTACTCGCCGTCGAATTGGGGCGCATGTTACTGCCGCTACCTTCTAAGGTCAACTGCTTTCCATTATCCCGCAGCCAACCGGAGATAAATGCAGCAAACCGTGGATAATTCACCCACATCAAACAGATAAGCGTGTTTTTCTTCGGTTAATTTACTCATAATTATTAACAAGAAATGATATTCTAATTAACTCTCCAGACTTCGGGTTCCAGACAATTTTCTGGTTATATAACATGCAACAATATACTGAGGGGAAAGCTCATGGCTGATTGGGTTTCAGGCACGGTAACACAGGTAGATAATTGGACAGATAGCTTATTTAGCCTGCGTATTCATGCTCCTATACGACCCTTTACGGCAGGTCAGTTTGCTAAACTTGCCCTGGACATTGGTGGAGAACGCGTTCAGCGAGCTTACTCTTATGTCAATGCCCCCAGCAGCCCGGAGCTTGAATTCTATCTGGTGACTGTGCCGGAAGGTAAACTCAGCCCTCACCTTCACCAATTGAAAGTAGGTGATTCGGTTATGGTCACACTGGATGCAGCAGGGTTCTTTGTACTGGAAGAAGTTCCTGCGGTTGATACCCTGTGGATGCTATCAACTGGTACCGCTATTGGGCCATTTCTCTCAATTCTTCAGGCGGGTGAAGATCTGGAACGTTTTAACCATATCGTTTTGGTTCATGCCGCTCGCTATAGTCCGGACCTCAGCTATCTACCTTTAATGCGTGAACTGGAAAAGCGCTATCAGGGAAAACTACGTATTCAAACCGTAGTCAGCCGGGAGAAAAGTACCGACTCTCTGTTTGGCCGTATTCCGGCACTGATTGAAAGTGGTGAACTGGAATCTGCTGTCGGGCTAACCATTAGCCCGGAACAAAGCCACGTCATGCTTTGCGGTAATCCGGAGATGACAAAAGACACCCAGCAACTGTTAAAACAACAACGCAATATGGCCAAACATCTACGCAGAAAACCAGGCCATATTACCAGTGAACAGTATTGGTAAATTCAGTAAAAGAGCGAATATTGATTGAATCGCGCTGTCTGATAAATCACAGACAACGCAATAAATTTTGAGACATGCTTTTGACAAGCCTGGCGCAACAGGTTTTAATCAGACATTATCTCTTATAGATTAGTGATATATATGAATGACACGCAACCAGAACACTCAACATTAATGAAAGCTGGAATTTCCGGCACACTCTTTTTGGCGCTGATGTTAGGTTCCGTGTCATTTGCAGCTCAGGAGAATCCGCCTCCTTCATCAACTGAATCAACCACCACTGAACCCGCTATAGCGCCCTATCTGAGAGAGGATGCTCCATCATTTAGCCTGACTATCGCTCAGTTCAGAGAAAAATTTGCAACCGCCAATCCAACTCTGCCATTAGGAGAGTATAAGACCATCAAAACGCTGGAGGTTAAATCTCCTCTGCTCCGCGCCGCCAGCCGAATTAACAGCACGCTGTACTCTTCAGTTGCCATTGATAAAAGCCAACGCACAATCAAAAGTTTGCAGCTAACTTATCTGCCCCCTATTCCATCAGAAGAAAAAACAGAGAAACCAGAAGAGATTACTAAAACAGAAAAAGCAAACAAAGCTGTGCTAATCAATTATATGAGTGCTTTTATCAATCTGTTTGAACCCACATTATCAGCAGAAAAGTGCCAAAAGAAATCCATTGAATTGCTGGAAAAAGGCAAAGGAGCTTCCTTCTATCAACAAACTGAAGGAACATTGCGTTTTGTTATAGCCGATCATCGTGAAAAAGGTATAACATTCGCTATTGAACCGATTAAGCTGTCGCTATCTGACAAGTAATTCATAGAACATAAGATACGCCGCTAACAACCAATAAAAGCTAAACCCTAAGCATTAAGTCGTTCTATACTATGGAACAAATTGATATGGCACTAACACGCTATCAAATGCTTTAGATCACTAACTCACTGTAATTAAAGTTATTACCGTATAATCTGATTGGAGAAAAAACATGCGTCATCCATTAGTTATGGGAAACTGGAAACTCAACGGCAGCAGACATATGGTCAACGAACTGATCGATGGCCTGCGTAAAGAAGTCAGCAGTGTAGATGGTTGTGATATTGCGATTGCTCCGCCATTTATTTATCTGGATCAGGCAAAGCACCAGGCTTCTGGTAGCCATATTATGCTGGGCGCCCAAAACGTTGATATCAACCTTTCTGGTGCATTCACCGGCGAAACCTCAGCCAATATGTTAAAAGATATTGGTATGAAATACGTTATTATCGGTCACTCAGAACGTCGTACTTACCATAAAGAAAGTGACGAAGTGATCGCTGAGAAATTTGCCGTGGTAAAAGAAGCTGGCTTAATTCCTGTGCTGTGCATCGGTGAAACTGAAGCTGAAAACGAAGCCGGTCAAACCGAAGCCGTTTGTGCAAAACAACTGGATGCCGTATTAAAAACTATGGGTGCGCCAGCGTTTGGAAATAGCGTGATTGCTTATGAACCTGTTTGGGCAATCGGCACCGGCAAATCAGCAACCCCAGCTCAGGCACAGGCAGTTCACAAATTCATCCGTGACCATATTGCTAAACATGATGCCAAAGTTGCTGCTCAAGTAATTATCCAGTATGGCGGTTCAGTTAATGCCAGCAACGCTGCAGAATTATTCTCTCAGCCTGATATCGACGGTGCACTGGTTGGTGGCGCATCATTAAAAGCAGATGCTTTTGCGGTAATCGTTAAAGCAGCGGCAGCAGCTAAAAAAGCATAATTACTTTTTTGCTAATAAAAAACCCGGAATATCCGGGTTTTTTTGTCTTGATAAATATGCTCAGACAGGATCAGAACAGTTCTTTTGCCGTCTTCAACCAATCGCTCTTAAATGGACGTTTCATATTTTCGATAGCATCGATGATATCGTGATGAACCATCTTCTCATTCTGAATGCCCACGCAGCGACCACCATGGCCTTCCATCAGCAAATCAATCGCATAAGCGCCCATACGGGAAGCTAAAATACGATCGTAAGGCACCGGTGAACCACCACGTTGAATGTGGCCCAGCACTGTTGCACGGGTATCACGATGGGTTTTTTCCTGAATATATCGGGCCAGTTCATCGATATCACAAATGTGCTCGGTGATAGCCACGATAGCGTGTTTCTTGCCCTTACCAATACCGGCCATGATCTCTTTTACCAGCTCATCGCGATCAAACTCAATTTCAGGCAGAACGATAAATTCACAACCGCCAGCAATAGCCGCAGCCAGAGTCAAATCACCACAGTGGCGGCCCATCACTTCAACAATCGAGATACGTTGGTGGGATGAAGAGGTATCACGCAGACGGTCAATGGCTTCAACCACAGTACCCAGCGCAGTAAAGAAACCAATGGTGTAGTCGGTACCGGCCACGTCATTATCGATAGTTCCCGGTAAACCAATACATGGGAAGCCACGCTCTGTCAGCAATTTCGCCCCCATATAGGAACCATCGCCGCCAATAACCACCAGCGCGTCAATATTTCTGCGTCTTAAGTTTTCTATCGCAACTTCACGAACGGCAGGATCTCTAAATTCCGGATAACGAACAGAGCCCAGGAAAGTACCACCACGGTTAATAACATCGGATACGCTATAGCGATCTAACTGTTCCATGCGATCTTCACACAGACCCTGATAGCCATCGTAAATACCAACAACTTCCAATCCCTGAGAAAGTGCAGCACGCACGACACCACGGATTGCCGCATTCATTCCCGGTGCATCACCACCACTCGTTAAAACGCCGATTCTTTTGATCATGACCACCTCTAAACTGACAGATGTTATTTTAGATATCGTTCCACGAAATGCCATGCCTTGCATGACGATGAAACATAGTGAGCCGTCAGGCTCGTGGTTATCAATTAAATGCACCGGGCAAATTATGTAGGGTAATCCCCGGGCTTTAATCCTGTTGACTACATTTCAGACTAATGTCTGCTGACTTTAGTGTATCAGTATAGCAAACATGATTTGCTGAATTGATTCAGTTTAAGTTAAAAACGGTAATAATTAATATAGATAAAAGAATTATTTTTTTATCGTCCCGAAATAAGTTTCTGCTAATGGGTAATCTGACTCATTCGCAAGCAAAGATCATCTTCAGGATACCATCACGGAACAAGGGTCCTGATGAATAATAACCTCTGAGTTGGGAAAACGTTTTAATATATCCTGCTCTACCTCATCGGCAATTTTATGCGCGTCAATCAGCGGAAGCTCATCGGCCATTTCTACATGCAACTGAATAAAACGAGTGGGACCTGATTGACGGGTACGAAGATCGTGAGCCCCCATAATACCCGGTTTTGACAGTGCAATGTCCATAATTTCCTGCCGTTCTTCGTCAGGTAATGCTCTGTCCAGCAGGGTTTGTACCGCATCATAAGCCATCGTTAATGCACTATATAAAATGTAGCAGCCGATACCTAAAGCAAAAATCGCATCCGCATGCAGGAAGCCATAGAGGCTCAAACCTAGTGCCGCCAGAATAGCTCCGTTCATAAAGATATCTGACTGATAATGTAACATATCCGCACGGATAGCCTGACTCTGGGTTTTTCTTACCACCCAACGCTGAAAGGTAACCAGACCAATAGTGCTGATAAGAGAAATGACGGTAACAATAATACCGATACCAGCAGATTTAATTGGCTGAGGATTGACCAGATGTTGGAAACCGGTCAAAAACAGGAAAATAGCCGAGCCGCTGATAAACATACTTTGGGCTAATGCTGCTAACGATTCCGCTTTACCATGACCAAATGTGTGCTGGTGGTCTGCAGGCTGTAAAGCATAACGTACAACCAGTAAGTTAGTGACAGAAGCGGCAATATCTACCATAGAGTCAACCAGCGCAGCCAGCAAACTGACAGACCCGGTAAGCCACCAGGCAGCAATTTTTACCAACAATAATACTGATGCCACACTTGCCGCACAGATTGCCGCTGTTTTAACTAGTCGTCCGTACTGATCGCTCACGTTCTATTGCTCCTGAATACTATCAGTCAAAGCAGTTAGTATAGCGATTTTTGGGCAAAAAAAACCCGCCGTCTATGGCGGGGAAGACATGGATGGTGTCTAAGGCAAGGAAAAACATACATCATAGGATTTACTACATACGACTACTTACAACTACATACTCTTACTACTGGGGATCCGGTTCATCATATTTGCGCATCTGGTCTAAGTGATGCTGCATCATCTCCATCCTTTCAGAATGGTTATGATTGAATATCTTTTGCTGCTCTGGCGTTAACAAGCTATAAAATTGGTGGTTAACCCGAGCTAAAGCAACCTGTCTTTCAACCTGTGCCTTAGCGATAACTTCAGCCTGTGCACGCGCTACATCTTCATTAAAACTATCGGCAATGATTAACTTATGCATTGCTTCCATGTTATCCCGATACATCTGTGGCATAACATCATGGTAATTTTGTCTTATCAGGTCTCGCATTTGCTGACGCTGTTTGGCGGTTAACTTCAACCCTTCAAACAAACCGTGCTGGCGCATAACCTCAGTCTTCATCACTTCACCGCTATTCGCGGGAGAAACCGAACTAAAACAAGCTTCTGTTTCTGTACAATTTACTGGTTCAGTTGGAGCTTCAGCGTTTTTTGTGTCTGCGGCCAACACTGTTGATGTACTCAGTGCTAACATTGATGCCATAATTAATACATTAGCTTTATGCATCACCTTCTCCGCAAACTTCACCGTATTGAACCGATGTAGAGAAGTTTACCCGAGCGGATGAAAACTAGCGTCAGTGCTTGTAAATGTGTGTAAAGTCATGGATTAGCGCCACCTATTCGAGTAATTTTGCTTCCGGAGGAAACACTATGAGTAAAATATTGCTTGTTGATGACGATCGTGAAATCACGTCATTGCTGGAAGAGTTACTGGAGCTGGAAGGGTTTGATGTTGTTGTTGCTTATGATGGCGAACAAGCAATAAACATGATGGATGACACTATTGACCTGCTTCTGCTGGACATTATGATGCCAAAGAAAAATGGCATCGATACGCTAAAAGAGCTACGCCAGAATTATCAAACCCCGGTGATAATGCTCACCGCCCGCGGTAGCGAGCTGGATAGAGTATTAGGGCTGGAATTGGGTGCAGATGATTATCTGCCTAAGCCATTTAACGATCGCGAGCTGATAGCCCGTATCCGCGCTATTCTAAGACGCTCCAACTGGAGCGAACAACAGCAAGAACCTGAAGTGAGTTCCAATACACTACAGGTGGATAAACTACGTCTGAACCCTGGGCGTCAAGAGGCCAGCTTCGATGGACAAACTCTCGATCTGACCGGTACTGAATTCACCCTGCTTTACTTATTAGCCCAACGTCTGGGTCAGGTAGTTTCCCGCGAATATTTAAGTCAGGAAGTGTTGGGGAAACGTTTAACGCCGTTCGATCGCGCTATCGATATGCATATCTCCAATCTCAGACGTAAGCTACCTGAACGCCATGATGGCTTGCCTTGGTTTAAAACACTGCGTGGTCGCGGCTATCTGATGGTTACTGCGACATGATTACCTTCAATAGCCTGACAACCCGCATTTTCGCCATATTCTGGCTCACCCTGACGTTAGTGGTCATGGTGGTGCTGATGGTTCCTAAACTTGACTCCCGCCAGTTGGCCGCTCTATTGGACAGCGAACGGCGTCAGGGAACCATGCTGGAGCAGCACGTTGAAGCTGAACTGGCCAGTACGCCTAACAGCGATTTAATGTGGTGGCGCAGGCTATTGCAGGCTATTGAAAAGTGGTCACCCCCCGGTCAGCGTATGTTGCTGGTCACCAGCGAAGGCCGAATTGTCGGCATCCTGAAACGTAACGAAATGCAGATGGTGCGAAACTTTATCGGTCAGGCTGACAATGCTGACTACCCGATGAAGAAAAAATACGGCCTGCTGGAAATGGTTGGCCCCTTTTCAGTTCGCGATAGAGAAGAGCACTATCAGCTGTATTTAATGCGCCCGGCAACCAGCCCACAGTCCGACTTTATTAACCTGTTGTTTGACCGTCCGCTGTTATTGCTCGCCGTTACTATGGTTATCAGTATACCGTTATTACTCTGGCTGGCCTGGAGTCTGGCTAAACCAGCCCGTAAGCTAAAACGAGCTGCGGATGAAGTTGCCCGAGGTAACCTTAAAGAATCCCCCGAGCTTGAATTTGGTCCATTAGAATTTCGTGCAGCGGGTGCCAGTTTCAACCAAATGGTGAGCGGACTGGACCGCATGGTGAAAGCTCAACAAAGATTGATATCTGACATCTCCCATGAGCTAAGAACACCACTGACTCGTCTACAGTTAGCAACTGCATTAATGAGACGTCGCCATGGCGAATCTAAAGAATTAGTTCGAATAGAGACAGAAGCACAACGGCTGGACCATATGATTAACCACCTGCTGGATCTGTCTCGCAATCAGTATAAAAGTGAAATAGCCAGAGAACGCCTGTTGGCAAATGAGCTTTGGGCTGACGTTCTTGATAACGCCAAATTTGAAGCTGAGCATACGGATAAAAAACTGGAAATCGCAGTTCCTCCTGGCCCATGGCCAATTTTTGGCAATCGGGCAGCGCTGGACAGCGCATTAGAAAACGTGATTCGTAATGCTTTCCGTTACTCCAATAACCACATTGTTGTTACTTTCAGTTGCAGCGAGCAAGGAGTGGAGATTCATGTGGATGACGACGGCCCGGGTGTAGCGGAAGAGGATCGAGAGCAGATTTTCCGACCATTTTACCGGACTGATGAAGCTCGGGATCGTAATTCCGGTGGTTCTGGCCTTGGCTTAGCCATTGTAGAATCGGCAATTAGCCAGCATGGCGGCTGGGCTAAAGCAGAAAAGAGCCCATTAGGTGGACTACGCCTGATAATTTGGCTACCTCTTTACGTTCGCTAGTTCTAGCGAGATTCAATATCTGCTATTCTGCGCCTCTCTGAATTGGGGGGCGCATGTTAAATATTGTTTTATTCGAACCAGAAATACCACCAAACACCGGTAACATTATCCGCCTGTGTGCAAATACCGGATTCCAGCTACATCTGATAGAGCCACTGGGTTTTACCTGGGATGACAAACGTCTGCGCCGCGCTGGTCTGGATTATCACGAGTTTACTGCGATTAAGCGCCATAAGAATTATCAGGCGTTTGTTGCTAACGAAAATCCTGAGCGACTATTTGCCCTGACCACTAAAGGAACGCCCGCCCACAGCGCGGTTTCCTATCGACCTGGCGACTACTTACTTTTTGGCCCGGAAACCCGTGGCTTACCCGCAGAAATACTGGATAGCCTGCCAAAAGAGCAAAAAATTCGTATACCTATGCAGCCAGACAGCCGCAGCATGAACCTGTCAAATGCCGTATCGGTGGTTGTGTATGAAGCATGGAGACAATTAGGTTATCAGGGAGCACTGCATCGGGAGTAGAAACTGACCGGAAAGTCCGGTCAGCTAAAATGAATGGTTTGAACGATTCTGATGCAAAAGGGTTAATCATCAACCGAGAGGTCGATATCACCCTTCAAGCCATTAAAACTTTGATCCATTTCCATTGAAGGCTTATCGCAGCCTGAACGTCCAACAATACGAGCCGGTACACCCGCTACAGTGGTATAAGGTGGCACCGCCTGTAACACCACCGAACCCGCACCAATTTTAGCACCTCTTCCCACCTCAATATTACCGAGGATTTTAGCGCCTGCGCCAATCATCACCCCTTCACGGATCTTAGGATGACGATCGCCCCCTTCTTTCCCGGTACCGCCCAGCGTAACGGATTGAAGAATAGAGACATCATTATCAACAACGGCGGTTTCACCAATCACAATACCCGTTGCGTGGTCCAACATGTTACCGTGGCCAATACGGGCCGCCGGATGAATATCGACGCCAAACACCACAGAAACCTGATTTTGCAGATAAATCGCCAACGCTTTACGGTTTTGCTGCCATAACCAATGACCTACACGATAGGACTGCAATGCATGGAAACCTTTAAGGTAGAGTAGCGGGGTTGAGTATTTATCAACGGCAGGGTCACGCTGACGCACCGCCAAAATATCACGAGCGGCAGATTCAACAATGGAATTGTCAGACTGAATTGCCGCTTCAATAATTTCCCGCACGGAAATGGCCGGCATGGTAGCACTGGCCAATTTATTGGCCAGAATATAGCTCAGGGCATTCCCCAGAAACTCATGGTTCAACAGCGTCGAATGAAAGAAACTGGCAAGAATAGGTTCACAATCAACCAGTTTTCTCGCTTCAACTTTTATCTCATTCCAGACCTGCATTGACTCTGATGACATTTTCCAGCTCCTGCTTACACCTCTGGTTCCAATAAAAAACAATGGATACTGATGGTAATTAGACTTTTATTTTCTCATCTTTGCTGGTTCGGCTGAGTAGAGTGATAGCCGCTTCCCGGGCATCTTTACCGGCATAAAGTACCTGATAAATCTGTTCAGTAATTGGCATCTCTACGCCATGGCGCTGAGCCAGTACCCACACTTCTTTGGTATTACGATAGCCTTCAACCACCTGACCAATCAGGTTCTGAGCTTCTTCCACATTTTTTCCTTCGCCCAGCATAATGCCAAAGCGACGGTTACGGGATTGGTTGTCCGTACAGGTCAACACCAGATCCCCTAATCCCGCCATGCCCATAAAGGTGGCAGGTTCTGCTCCCAAGGCGGCACCTAAACGACTCATTTCTGCCAGGCCCCGGGTTATTAGTGCTGTTCTGGCATTAGCACCAAAACCAATACCATCTGACATACCGGCTCCGATAGCAATAACGTTTTTAACCGCACCGCCTAACTGAACGCCAATAAAGTCAGGATTACTGTAAACCCTAAAGCTCTTTCCACAATGCAATAATTTTTGCAGATCGTCAGTGAACAGAGGATCGGATGAAGCTACCGCAATCGCCGTTGGTAAACCGGCGGCAAGCTCTTTAGCAAATGTTGGCCCGGAGATAACCGCCAGTGGGATCTCATCCCCTAATGCTTCTCTGGCCACTTCAGCCAGTAAACGACCGGTTTCGGCTTCCAGCCCTTTGGTTGCCCAAACAATACGAGCATTTGCTTGTAAAAACGGCTTTATCTGGCGAAGAACATCGCCAAAAACATGGCTGGGCACAACCACCAGAATATCCCGGCTGGCACTAATAGCCTGCTGGAGATCGGCCTGCAACTGTAACGTATCCGGGAATGGAACATCCGGAAGAAACGCCTGATTCTTTCTATCCTGCTGCAGTTGCGCAATATGTTGAGGGTCATGACCCCACAACACCACCGAGTGGCCATTACGCGCCAGCGTAATGGCTAAAGCGGTGCCGTACGAGCCGGCACCGATAACAGTCATATCGACCTGATTCATTACGCGTCCTGATGCGGCGCAGCGCCTTGCTCAGCTTCGGCTTGCTGCTGCAGATAGTTCATGAACAGCGCATCAAAGTTTACTGGCGCCAAATTCAATTGAGGGAAACTACCACGAGAAACCAGTGCAGAAACACATTCGCGAGCATAAGGAAACAGAATGTTTGGACAGTATGCACCCAGACAGTGAGCCATCTGAGAATCATCCAGACCAGTAATGCTAAAGATACCCGCCTGCTGAACTTCACATAAGAATGCAGTATCTTCACCCAGCATAGCGGTTGCCGTAACGCGTAAAACAACTTCAAATACACCATCGCCCAGTTGGCTGGAAGCCGTATCTAAATCCAGTTTAACCTGAGGATCCCACTCCTGTTGAAAAATCAGTGGTGCTGCAGGTGCTTCAAAAGAGACGTCTTTGGTATAAATGCGTTGAATTTGAAACGCCATTTCTGGGTTGCTTTGCTCTGACATAAAAAATTACCTTTAAGTTAAATGTCCTTCTCATGCTGAAATAAAGCAATAATCGGGAATTTTGAGATAAACAGTAAAGTGGGGCTCATCCCTTTTTACCGACTATTACTTACCGCGAACCAATGGCAGGTTTTCACCGCTCCAGCCAGACAATCCGTTTTTCAGAGTGAATACCTGTGTGAAGCCCTCTTTAACCAAAGCTTCTGCCGGTTCTTTCGAACTGGTGCCATTGGCACAAAGTACAATCACCGGACGCTCTTTGTGTTTGTCCAAAACGGCAAGGGTGCCATTTTTAATGTCTGTTGGCGTTAAGTTGATAGCACCAACAATGTGTCCTTTACGGAACTCATCAATAGTGCGGGTATCAACAACAACTGCATCTTCTGAATTGATCAGCCGGGTTAAATCCGAATTGCTGATATCTTTAACTTTAGATGTTGCTGTTTTTAGCGTCATAAAAATGACAGCGACCAGTAACCCAACCCAGGCAATACTTAATACCGGATGGTTACTAACAAATTGCATAACTTGTTCCATGGAGGATAACAACTCCCGCTGTTTGGGATTAAATAATCAAGGTTATGGAGTATACCTTTGCACTGCATCAAATACAGCCAAAATACGGACTGCAATGCAGAAAATACGGCATATCTCTAAAAATTTTATCAAGAGTATGCAGCGAAACATATTGAAAAAGAGTAAAAACAGGTATCAAAGTCTGATTTATACGCTTATTTTTTCTGACTGTAGTAAAATTCTCCACCAAATGACGATGCCGGTTGTACCTATCGTTACCTCTAAGTTCTCAATGTGGTATAAAAAGCACATTGGATATGAAATGAATACCGCAAATTTCAATGTTATTTACGAGGTTATTTGAATGTCGAGCACAAAAAAACCCATGGTTCTGGTGATTCTTGATGGTTATGGCTATCGGGAAGAGCAACAGGATAACGCTATTATTAATGCTAAAAAGCCAGTAATGGACAGCCTGTGGAAGAACTACCCACATACGCTGATCGCCGCTTCTGGTCTGGATGTAGGTTTACCTGATGGTCAAATGGGTAACTCAGAAGTTGGTCACGTGAATCTGGGTGCAGGACGCATTGTTTATCAGGATCTTACTCGTCTGGACAAAGAGATTAAAGAAGGTGATTTCTTTACTAATCAGGTATTAACTTCCGCCGTTGATAAAGCCGTTGCAGCCAATAAAGCCGTGCACATTATGGGATTGATGTCCCCTGGTGGCGTTCACAGTCATGAAGACCATATTCTGGCCATGATTGAGTTAGCAGCAAAGCGTGGCGCAAAAGCCGTTTATCTGCATGCATTCCTGGATGGTCGTGACACCCCGCCCCGTAGTGCGCAATCAACACTGAAACGATTCACCCACGAGTTTGAGAAACTGGGCTGTGGTCGTATCGCTTCTATCGTAGGCCGTTACTATGCAATGGACCGCGATAACCGCTGGGATCGTGTACAGTTAGCCTATGACCTGATGACTGATGCCAAAGGTGAGTTCACTGCAGAAGATGCAGTTTCAGGATTACAGGCGGCATACAGCCGTGATGAAAACGATGAGTTTGTTAAACCGACGGTTATCCAAAAAGCAGGCGAACCTTCTGCCGCTATGCAGGATGGTGATGCGTTAATTTTTATGAATTTCCGCGCTGACCGTGCTCGTCAAATCACTCGTACCTTTATCAATCCTGACTTTGACGGATTTAAACGTAATAAAGTGGTCAAGTTCAGCGAGTTTGTAATGCTGACTGAATACGCAGCTGATATTAAAGCGGCATGTGCTTATCCACCAGATTCACTCACCAACACCTTTGGCGAGTGGTTGATGAAGCACGATAAAACTCAGCTACGCATCTCTGAAACCGAGAAATATGCTCACGTCACCTTTTTCTATAACGGTGGCGTAGAAGATCCATTTACCGGTGAAGACCGTATTCTGGTGAACTCTCCTAAGGTTGCGACCTACGATTTACAACCAGAAATGAGTTCCGCAGAACTGACCGAAAAGTTAGTTGCAGCTATCGAAAGCGGTAAATATGACGCCATTATTTGTAACTACCCTAACGGTGATATGGTTGGTCATACCGGTGTATACGAAGCAGCAATTAAAGCGGTAGAAACGCTGGATGCTTGTGTTGGTCAAGTGGTTGCTGCCGTTGAAAAAGTAGGTGGACAATTACTGGTTACTGCCGATCACGGTAATGCTGAGCAGATGCGCGATCCGGCAACAGGTCAAGCCCATACAGCACATACCAGCCTGCCAGTGCCATTGATTTATGTAGGGAAGTCAGCACAAGTGGTCGAAGGTGGTAAGCTGTCCGATCTGGCACCAACCATGCTCAGCCTGATGGGAATGGAAATTCCACAAGAGATGACTGGTAAGCCGCTGTTCATCGTGAAATAATCGCCTTCCATGAAGGAAGCGATTTTTTTTCACTATTCACAAGCTATCAGGGGGTCGATTGTGCGGATACCAAAACAGGACTCTGCACTCAGTGTATCGACCCACCGTTTCAGTTTGAGTGTTATTTGCGCCAGCCTACTCTGTGTTGGCGCACTTCTTTATTCTTATCCTGGCTACGCTGACGAAAATAATAAGCAACAGCTCAATTCCGTTCTGCAGGACATCGCTGAAAAAGAAAAAAACGTCAAGCTACAGCAAAAACAACGTGAAGACCTTAATGTCCAGCTTAAAGAGCAGGAGAAATCCATTGCTCAATCCAGCCTGATATTGCGAAAAACTCAGGGAGCACTGAATACCTTAGGTAGTGAAATAGGTACCCTTAACAGCAATATAAAACGGCTGCAAAAACAACAAAATACCCAGCAGGATTATCTGGCGAAACAGTTAGACGCCGCCTTTCGGCTGGGAAAAAGCTCCGAACTTCAGCTCATTCTGGAAAGTGAAGAGAGTCAACGTAGCGAAAGAATTCTCGCGTATTATGGCTACCTGAATCAGGCTCGCCAAAAAACTATTGATGAACTCAAAGAAACACAAACTGACCTGAAACAGGAAAAAACAAAATTACAAACAAAACAGGTTGAACAGAAAAGCCTGCTTGGTCAGCAAAAAGACGAACAGACAAAACTGGAATCCGCACGTCAGGCTCGTAAAAAGACCTTAAGTGAACTGGATGTTTCCATTCAGGCCGATCAGCAAAAGCTGGCTGAACTGAAGAAAAACGAATCCCGGTTAAGAGATCAAATAGCCAAAGCGGAACGGGAAGCCAAAGCTCGAGCCGCTCGTGAACAAAAAGAAGCAGAAAAACTAAGAGCACGCCAACAACAGGCTCAAAAATCAGGTTCAGTGTATAAAGCAACTGAAGAAGAGCGTTCTTTAATGGCTCGTACTGGTGGGCTCGGTCGCCCGGCAGCTCAGGCATTGTGGCCTGTCAGAGGGCAAATAAGCCATCGATTTGGTGAGGCTTTGCAAGGTGAGCTTCGCTGGAAAGGTATGGTTATTAACGCACCAGAAGGCAGTGAAGTTCGGGCCATTGCAGATGGTCGGGTATTGCTGGCTGACTGGTTGCAGGGCTATGGTCTGGTTGTGGTTGTCGAACATGGTAAAAGCGACATGAGCCTGTATGGCTATAACCAGAGTGCTCTTGTTAGCGTTGGCAGTCAGGTTAAAGCCGGTCAACCAATTGCACTGGTTGGTACCAGTGGCGGTCAGGGAGAACCTTCGCTGTACTTTGAAATTCGCCGTCAGGGACAGGCAGTTAACCCACAACCATGGCTTGGAAAATAGTAGTGACTTCATTAAAACATCTTATCCATCCTGTACTCGGCTTACTCTGCCTGAGTTTTACACTCTCAGCCGCCCCTGCCCGACTGGCGATTGTTATCGATGACTTTGGTTATCGTAAACATAACGAAGAACAGATACTAAAAATGCCGGCAGCCATTTCCGTTGCCGTATTACCCAATGCACCGTTATCTAAGGAAATGGCGCAAAAAGCCTATCAATCAGGGCATGAAATCCTCATCCATATGCCAATGGCCCCAATAAGTAAACAGCCTCTGGAGCGGGACACACTACGTCCAGGCATGAGTGTAGAGGAAATACGGCGTATTGTTGCTCAGGCAATACGCAACGTTCCCCATGCAAAAGGCATGAATAACCATATGGGTAGCGCTATGACTTCTGATTTAGGTGCTATGCAACTGGTAATGAAAACCCTTAGCCACTATCAACTCTATTTTCTCGATAGTGTGACCATTGGCAGCACCAAATCAACACAGGCAGCAGAAGGCACTTCTGTTCAGGTAGTCAAAAGAAAAGTCTTTCTGGATGATGACCAAAGCGAAGCGGCAGTAAGAAAGCAATTTAATCTGGCAGTAAAAATGGCACAAAAGAATGGATCGGCTATCGCTATTGGCCACCCTCATCCTTCTACCATTAGCGTATTGCAGCAGATGCTCCCACAGCTGCCGCCAGACGTGGTATTAGTACCTGTCAGCCACTTGTTACCATCTGCGCCACATCGAACTTATCCATCTCATGAACCTAAACCGGTTGAAGTGAAGACACCGGAAAAACCAGTGGCGCTCCCTGTCAATCTGACTCATCGCTGTCCGGCACCGGAATCGATTGAAAAAATCAATCCACAAGCCACTTATAGCACTATCAAAAATATTTTTGGAACATCGCCAGCAATATGGTCAATCTACTCTTATCTAACCTATTGTAGTGTCGCGCCACAAATTGCCGCATCCTCATTACCATCGGCCCCAAATCGCCCATGAGAGAACGGTATCTAAGCGTATGAATTATCCTTAATTGAACAAAAATAGCGGCTACGTTACTATTTATTTTTTGAGTCTAATGGCGGTCAGGTTATGTTTCCTTTATCAGTGTGCGTACTTACATTTAATTCCGCACGATTACTAAAAGATGTACTTTTGCCCCTGAAAGAAATCGCCGATGAGTTAATTATTGTAGATTCAGGAAGCAGTGATGAAACTCTGGATATCTGTCAGCAGTTTGGTGTAACGCCTGTTTATCGAGCCTATACCACACATGGTGAGCAGATGAACTATGCAATCTCATTAGTAAGCAATCAATGGGTGCTTTGCATGGACAGCGATGAAATCATCGACCAGAAAACTGTTGAAGAGATAAAGAAAATTAAGAACGGTAGTATGCCAGCGCCCGATATGGCGTTTCGTATCTCTCGTCACTGGTTTGTTTTAGGCAAAGAAGTCCACAATATTTATCCTGTCACCTCACCAGATTATCCGGTTAGATTATTTAATCGTGAATATGTAGGTTTTAACAGCCGCCCGGTTGATGATGCAGCTGAAGGTTACAAAAATACCGCTGTGATCGCCGGATTTGTTAAGCACGATACCTTTTTCTCTATTCATGAAGTGTTTAATAAATTGAATGGATATACCACCCGACTGGTTAAATATAAGCGGGTTAAGCCCTCTCTGGCCAGGGGACTGTTTAGCGCTTTTGGCTCTTTCTGGAAATGGTATATTTTCAAAAATGGTTGGAAAGATGGCAAAGTTGGCGTTGTTACCGGAACTTATGCTGTCGCTTATAGCTTTATGAAATACCTGAAAGCCTGGTATCAACACGATGATAAGAAGCATTAATTATCTGCAATGGAACTGAGGATAATATCCAGTGTCTACCAGCCAGATAGCCATATTGATACATTCGGCATAAAATAACGCTGGGCGTTGTTTAACACAAACAGCATCCTAATAAATTTACCTTGGAACAAATGGTGAAACCATGATTATCGTAACCGGCGGTGCTGGACTTATCGGCAGCAATATTATCAAAGCATTAAACGATACCGGATATCAGGACATTCTGGTGGTAGATAACCTGAAAGATGGTACTAAATTCGCCAATCTGGTTGATTTAGAAATTGCTGATTATATTGATAAGGAAGATTTCCTTGCCCATATTCTGGCCGGTGATGATTTAGGCGATATTGATGCAGTTTTCCACCAGGGTGCCTGCTCCTCCACCACCGAGTGGGATGGCAAGTATATGATGGATAATAACTATCAATACTCTAAAGATCTGCTTCACTTCTGTCTGGATCGCCATATTCCATTCCTCTATGCATCATCTGCTGCCACCTACGGCGGGCGTAGCGATAACTTTATTGAAGACCGTCAATTTGAGCAGCCTCTGAACGTATATGGTTATTCAAAGTTCCTGTTTGACCAATATGTCCGCCAAATTTTGCCTCAGGCCGAATCTCAGATTTGTGGATTCCGTTATTTCAACGTGTATGGCCCACGAGAAAATCATAAAGGCAGCATGGCCAGCGTCGCTTTTCATCTGAATAATCAAATAAATAAAGGTGAGAATCCAAAGCTATTTTCAGGTAGCGAGCAATTTAAACGCGATTTTATCTATGTCGGTGACGTAGCCAATATGAACCTTTGGTTCTGGAAAAATGGCACCTCAGGTATCTTTAACTGTGGAACCGGTCGCTCCGAATCCTTCCAGGAAGTTGCAGATGCAGTACTGGCTTTCCATAAAAAAGGGCATGTTGAATACATTCCCTTCCCTGAACATTTAAAAGGTCGTTATCAATCCTATACTCAGGCCGATCTTACTAAATTGAAAGCAACAGGTTATGATCTACCTTTCAAAACTGTTGCTGAAGGCGTGGCAGAATATATGACCTGGTTGAATCGGGATAAATCATAAAGTTGAAATAACACAGTCACTCAATAAAAGCCCTGTGTTAATAACCCCGGGCTTTTATTTTAACTATGCAGTAGCCGTGTCGTTTTACAACTGGAGCAGAATTAAGCATGAAAACGCTGATTATCGGGCCATCCTGGGTCGGTGATATGATGATGTCACAAAGCCTTTATCGTACTTTAAAGGCAGAAAACCCGGCAGTGGAAATAGATGTAATGGCGCCAGCCTGGTGCCGTCCGCTATTAGCCCGAATGCCTGAAGTCAGTAAAGCGTTACCAATGCCCTTAGGTCATGGAGCTTTGGCTATTGGAGAACGTCACCAACTAGGTAAACAATTACGCCTGGAGCAATATCAGCAAGCGATTGTTCTGCCAAACTCATTTAAATCTGCTTTAGTTCCTTTTTTTGCGCGAATTCCCATCCGCACCGGATGGCGTGGAGAGATGCGATACGGTCTGCTAAACGACCTTCGCGTATTAGATAAAGCCGCCTTCCCCCTGATGGTTCAACGTTACGTAGCTTTAGCCTATAACAAACAGCGTATTTCACGTGCAGAGGATATTCCTCAACCCATTCTCTGGCCTCAGCTTCAGGTTAGTCAGGCCGAGATTGAAACAACAACTGCCGAATTCAATCTTACTCATAGTCGGCCTGTTATCGGGTTTTGCCCCGGTGCTGAATTTGGTCCGGCAAAGCGCTGGCCTCATTATCATTATGCATCTCTGGCTAATAGCCTGATTCAACAGGGATACCAAATTGTGCTGTTTGGTTCAGAGAAAGACCGGGAGGCTGGGGAAGAGATCGTTCATGCACTTCCGGCTGAACTACAACCCCATTGCCATAATCTTGCTGGCAGTACCAAACTGGAGCAAGCCGTCATTCTGATAGCCGCCTGTAACGCCGTTGTCAGTAACGACTCAGGATTAATGCACATTGCCGCAGCACTCAATAGACCGTTAGTTGCCCTTTATGGCCCAAGCAGCCCGGATTTCACACCGCCACTCACACGTGATGTCAAAGTGATCCGCCTGATTACCGGTTACCATAAAATACGCAAAGGCGACGCTCAACAGGGTTACCATCAGAGTTTAATTGATATCCAACCAGAACAGGTTTTAGCTGAACTCCAATTACTGCTAGTCAGTAAGGAGAGCCAATAATGAGGGTTCTGATAGTCAAAACTTCTTCAATGGGAGATGTCTTGCATACCCTGCCTGCCCTCACCGATGCGCAAAATGCGATCCCAAATATTCAATTTGATTGGGTAGTAGAAGAAGGATTTGCACAGATCCCTGACTGGCATAGCGCGATTGATCAAGTTATTCCTGTAGCCATACGCCGCTGGCGAAAGTCCTGGTTTAGTGCCGATACCCGTAAGGAAAGAACCACATTTATTGCCCAATTACAACAACGCCATTACGACGCTGTCATTGATGCACAAGGGCTAATCAAGAGCGCTTTTCTGATTACTCGAAAAGCCAGAGGTACCAAACACGGGCAAGATAGCCATAGTGCCAGAGAACCACTGGCCAGCTGGTTCTATGATGTAAAACATTCGATACCTAAAAATCAGCACGCCGTTGAGCGAACCCGACAACTGTTTGCCCAAAGCCTTGGCTATCCAATGCCAGACAGAAAAGGTGATTATGGTATTGCCCGGCGTTTTCTGGCAACTCCTCCTGCTGATGCAAATAGCTATTTGGTTTTTCTTCATGCCACAACCCGTGACGATAAACATTGGCCAGAACAACATTGGCGTGAGTTAATTGCTCTTACCACAGACTCTGGATTCAAAATTAAGCTCCCTTGGGGGGCTCCTCATGAACACGAAAGAGCAAAACGTTTAGCGAAAGGCTTTCAACATGTTGAAGTTTTACCTAAACTATCCCTAGAAGAAATCGCAAATGTGTTGGCCGGAGCTAGAGCCGTTGTTTCTGTCGATACCGGACTGAGCCATCTTACTGCTGCACTGGACCGCCCCAATATCACCCTGTATGGACCAACAGATCCAGGGTTGATTGGGGGATATGGAAAAAATCAGAGTGAACTATGCGCCTCTGATAAAAACTTGTTATCGCTGACGGCATCTTCAGTACAAGAAGAACTAAAAAGGTTTATGGAATGAAAACACTGCATGTTATCAATTTAGGTAAAATGGGTGGTGTCGAGCGACTTTTTATTGAGTATATCAACAGTGACAACGCAAAAAATGACGAAATTCTCTGCATTGGAGATCACATTGGCGAAGAGATATTTACTCAGTTAAAAAATAGAAATATTAATTTTGCTAATCGGATTTCTTCAGGTTTTTCTGGCTCAAAACTGAAGTACCCTTCATTTATCCGAAAGTACATTCTGAAAAGAAAAATTGAACAAGCTAATGCCGATCTGGTTATTGTCTGGGATTTGGTTCCCAGCCTGCCGGGTAAACCATCAAAAGGTAAGATGATCTACTACGATCACGGCTGTTCATGGCGATACAAACATAATGAAAAGACACTCCGTTTTTTTTCTATGTTAAGTGGCTGTATATCCGCCTCTAATGCCTCTAAACGTGTTTTACAGCTAAGATTCAATTTACCTTGCCCAATCGATGTTGTCGTAGACCGAATTTTACCTCCCCCAAATATCGACCATAACTCAAAAACAATTGGTGAATGTATCCATATTGGTACAGCCTCGCGATTAGTTGGTCTTAAGGGAGTCAGCGTCTCCATTCTGATGATGGCTGAGCTTGTTAAGCGCGGTATGAATGTGAAATTTCATATTGCAGGAAAAGGTCCTGAAGAACAAAACCTGCGAGATTTAGTATCCCGGCTGGGATTGAATAATCACATTGAATTTTTAGGTTTTAAACAGGATCTTTCAGACTTCTTTAACAATATTCAGATCTACATGAGTACACCAGTGACTGAACCGTTCGGTTTATCCTGTATGGAGGCGCTATATTATGGTGTTCCGGTCGTATTCCCGATGATCGATGGGCAACCTGAAGTAATTAAGCATGGTTACTGCGGTACGGGGTTAATTCCTTGCATTACACCGCAAACGCATTATGATCAAACGCAAATTAACGTTGATTTTCCTTATCAGATCTATGACCCGATAAATGATTGTTTATCTGATGCTCTTGTCTTATCGCACATTGAATGTGCTGATGCTGTTGAAGACATAGTAAAAAAACACTATCAGGAATACCGAAGTAATGCATTTCAGTATGTTAATGATAAATTTCAACACGATAAATTTAGAGAGGAATTAGATAATTCCCTGTTGTCTATAGCGAAAAATGAAAGAAATTGACATAAAAATGAGTAAGTTAAACGATATTGCCACATTTGTTATTGCTATTGGCTGTTTATTGTCATTATTGATGGTCCCATTGGATATTCCTGTTGGACGCAAAATTTTCTATGCATGTGGTTACTTATCTATCATTGGTATACTAGTCAAATGTATTTATGCTAAACACTCATTTAAAAAACAAAATCTTTTAGTTGCTTCGAGCATTTTACTGTTTGGACTAGCAAATATATTATGGGTAATAATTTATAAGCCCGCAGAGAATTACAGTCCAATATATTCTGTATTTATGAATATTGGTAAGATTTTAATATTATCTGCATTTTTATACTTATTTATTTCAGATAGTAAGCAAAAAAACAATACTCTTATTAGCGCAGTGGTAATAATTTCACTAATAATGGATTTTTGTGTTTATTATCAACACTTTAAACTAGGACATGTTAGAGCTGAATTAGGTACAGAAAAAGCAACTATTGCCGCTTATATTATCAGTATAATTAGTTCATTAGGGTTATCTGCAATTCTGGAAACAAAGCATAAGTCAAAGTTTTACCTGTCTTTCTTCCTGTTTATGATGGGCTTCACTGCTATCATTTTGACTCAGACCAGAGCTGCTATCCTGTTTTTCCCATTAATCTCATTATTGAGTATAGTAATCAATAAAAATATATCTAAAGCTACCGTTATAAAAGCCTCCGGGGTTTTTATCATAATTATTATAGCATGTGGATTTATCTTCAAAGATAAACTAACTAGCCGTTATCATGATATAACTAATGATTGGTCTCAATACCAAAAAAATAATAGTGACACATCTGTTGGAGCCCGGTTTGCAATGGCTATTGTCGGTCTGAAATCAGGAGTTGATTCACCATTAGGTCAATCGGCAGAAGACAGAGCTGAAAGAGTCATGCAAATAGTTACATTAGATAAAACACTATATGGCGCAAACCAATATGTAAATATTCACCTACATAATGAAGTAATTGATACCTTCTCTCTCAAAGGAACATTTGGAACAATTATTTTATTATTTTTTTATATATCAATAATATATGGTTCTATGCGTCCACATCTGAATATTATGACATTAAGCGTAATATTAAGCACTATCGTTTATGGAATCAGTGACGTTTTATTCTTCAGCAAGGAATTTACCATAACATTTATCTTGTGCCTTGTTATTAGCATATTGATCAATAATTCTACAAATAATGTCGTTAATCATGAAAAAGAATAACTTTATACTTAGCGTCATCATCCCTTGCTATAACAGCGAAGAGTTCATTGCTCAGTGTCTTTTATCCGTCACTGAGCAAACTCCTGCCGATAAAGTTCAAATCATTATTATTAATGATGGTTCCAGCGATCAATCCGACCGTGCGATTAATGATTTTCTTTCTTCATATCATAATCAAAATATAATATATCAATGTCGAAGTAATGCCGGGGTATCCGCTGCCAGAAATGCCGGTCTGGATCTTGCTGAAGGTAACTACATTACTTTTATTGATTCTGACGACTTGCTAAGAAACAACTATTGGTCTGTGATTGAACCACTAATTGTTTCTGAACAATATGATTTGATAGATTTTAAATACGATCGTTTTTATCAGAATAATAACGAGATTAAGATTTTATCTCATCCTAACTCATACCAAAGCACATCTGAATATAATCTGGCGCAAACGTTCAAAACTTCAGCCTGGCATGTCTGGACCCGAGTAATCAAAAGAGAATTGGCTACAGCGGAATATTTTGAAGTAGGCAAGCGTTATGAAGATATGCTGTATACCCCCTATCTGTATCTGAAAGCCCAAAAAATACTACATTTAGATCATTCGCTTTATTTATACAGAGATAACCCTAATAGTATTACGCGTAATATCAGGGCAGAAGATATACAGGATATTTCTCTTTCCGTAAAAAAAATGGTCCGTTATCTCAAAGAGACCCATCAAGAAAATGACGAACAGTTGAAAGAATTAACCACCTATATGATCGTTAATTTTGTTCAGGAAGTTCGCAAGATGTATAAAAAAATATACGGTTATTATAATTATAACGACACAACTATTCAGGAAATCAAAGAGTTCTTATCATATTGCGACAGAAGGCATATCAACCTTCGCACTTATCTTCGAATGAGATTTCTTCACGTAGACAGAATACTCTCACGATTAAGATATAGACAATGTAAACCCAAGAAATAATCAGGTTAACTATTCCTGTAGCCCTATCTACGTACTAACTCTTAATTTGAATTTCAGATTGATAAAATTCTGCCATGGTCATTCCCTGAGTACGTTCACTCAGCCATACAAATAACTCTTCAAGATCACGATACAATTGCTCTATAGAAGCTTCATCTTTAAACGTTGGGCTTCCTCCCGGCATAAACTCTGAAGAATGAAGCATAAATTCTACATAATTTCGGCCTTCGTTCAGGCATTGCTGAGCAACGTGCTTCATTTCTTCAACATTATTACCTTTTGGGCGCAGCCATCGGGTTGACGGTGGTCGTTTTTTACCACGCAAGCCATCATAAAATTGCTTAAAAGAATTTTGTAAAGAACCATATTTTAAACGCGTACTCATCGGTACCTGCAGTAAACTGGAGGTTCCTGGTTTAGAAATATCGCTCAGATCCATAAAGTAAGCGCTATCGGGGAATCGACTGTAATTCGTTCCCCCTTCAGCTTGTGGATTACCTTTTACCATACTCCAGTCAACATAAGGGGTAACAGAACAATCAACCAGATAGCCAAACTCATGCAATAGCTGAGCATATTGTTCATTAAAAGCCCAACGTCCCGCACGATGACTTACCATCTTAATACTAAAGGTATCTTCCAATAGATTGGTCATAACGATCACTTTCTCTCGCATAACCTCTTCAGGATACTCAATCAGGTAGGGTTTATAACGATCGTCATCCTCAGTCAAAGCGTAAAGAGGCGGACTATTCCAGGCATGAAGATGCATGCCAATTTCCCCTTGTTTACCAGCAATAACCTCTTTGGCAAACGCAATATAATTAGGAGAAACTGCCATTTCATAGTTTGTCAGGTAAGTGGGTTTAAAACCATATTTCTCACACAATTGCTGGAATCGCCCCAAATAGTTAGCATTGTGCGTAGAAATATTCCTGGTATTAACCCAAAGATTATCGCCTTCAGTATCAATAGAAATCAGGAAAGCAGGTTTCTGTACCATATAACAAACTTCTTCTCTTCTATACCGTAGATAAACTTATGCTACTCACTCTGGTCAACAGGTGCAAATGAAGTCTGCTCTATGGCTAAATTTTACTCATATCGACTAACACGATCGATCGCTAAAGTGATGTTATACTGACGCAATTGATGACCATAAGTCCTCTTTTTCGCAAGGAATACCGGTATGAATCCAATCCGTCTTGCTATTGTCCGGCAAAAGTATCGTCCGGATGGCGGCGCTGAACGCTTTATCTCCCGAGCATTGGAGGCGTTAAAAGATCATAACCTTTCACTGAATGTCATCACACGGGAATGGCAAGGCGAGCAAAATCCTGACTGGCACATTTTTCACTGTAATCCAACCAAATGGGGAAGGATCAGTAGAGAAAGAGGATTTGCCCAGGCTGCACGGCAAATTTGGCAGAAAGAAAATTTTGATTTAGTCCAAAGCCATGAACGCATTCCGGGTTGTGATATTTACCGGGCAGGTGATGGTGTTCATCAGCGCTGGCTACAGCAACGAGCCAGAATACTGCCCGCCTGGCGCCAAAAATTCCTGTTTAACGATCGCTATCATCGCTACGTTATGAACGCAGAGAAAGAGATGTACTCTGCTCCAGAACTGCGCGCCGTTATCTGTAATGCAAACATGATTAAACAAGAGATCATGGAGGATTTTGGCGTACCTGAAGATAAAATTAACGTTATCTATAACGCTATTGATAGTCAGCGCTTTATTCCTGTAGATGAACAACAGAGACACCAAATCCGTACACAGTTAAATATCGAAGCCAACGTTTCTTGTCTGATTTATGTCGGTTCGGGTTTTGAGCGCAAGGGATTAGAAGCAGCTATCAGAGCAATTGCGCCTACTCAGCGTCATTTAATGGTTGTCGGCAAAGATAAAGAAGAAAAGCGCTATAAGAATCTGGCGACCAGTTTAGGCTGTCAAAATCGTGTACATTTTGTTGGCGTACAAAATAACGTATTACCTTATTACCAGATAGCCGATGGCCTATTACTACCGTCATTATACGATCCTTTTCCTAATGTCATTTTAGAGGCTATGGCTTGCGGATTACCGGTTATCACCAGCAATACCTGCGGTGGTGCGGAATTCATTGAGTCAGGGTCCAATGGCTTTGTTTGTGATGCATTGGATATTCATGCGCTAACAACGGCGATTAACGAATTACCGCAGCATGCATTGGGTTCTTCAATGGGGCAGGCAGCCAGAGAAAGAGTACTGCATCAAAATGCCAGTCTGCTTTCACAGCAATTAGTGAGTCTGTATCAACGCCTGATGAGTAACTAAATGAGAATTCTATTTATTATTGATGGACTTCCCGGCGGCGGTGCCGAAAAAGTGGTACTAACGCTGGCCGAAGGGATTAAAAACCTGGGACACCAGGTTTCATTAATCTCTTTACGTGATGTCTGTGATTATCCAATTCCGGCAGGTATTGAATATACCGTGCTGCCTGATAATACCCGTGTTTTCTGGCGAAAACTGACTGAAATTAATCGCCGTGCCCGGCAGCTCGATAGAGAAATCATCGATCGTCAAAACAGAGATGGTCAATTCGATTTAGTGTTTTCTAATCTGCATAAAACGGACCGTATTGTCAGCCAGTGCCGGAACCTCAACTGGTCACAAGTCTGGTTTTGTATTCATGGTGTCTTTTCTGCTTCCTATTTGGGAAACAAGCAGGGTTTCAGCCGTTGGTTGAAAAAGCAGAAAATCAGCCGCGTTTACCAACATAAAAATATTGTTGGGGTTTCCCAGTCAGCTCTCGACGATTTGATTCAACAATTTGATATCACTCCGAAAAAAACGGCGCACATTGCTAACCCATTTGATATTGATGCAATCCGTTCTCTTGCTTCAGAACCTTGCGAACTGGCCGGAACTGATTACCTGATACACGTTGGACGCTTACATCCCAATAAGCGCCATGATCGACTGCTAAAAGCCTATGCAAAAACTCAGCTTCCTTATCCCTTAGTATTAATTGGTAAAGGTAGTAATGAATATACTGACAAACTGAAAAATCTGGCAAAAACACTCAATATTGAAAATAGAGTGATATTCATGGGCTTTTGTTCTAACCCATATCCTTATATCAAACATGCTAAGACGCTGATACTGAGTTCAGACAGCGAAGGCTTTGGTAATGTCTTAGTTGAGGCTCTCATCTGCGGTACTCCTGTGGTCAGTACTGACTGTCCGGGAGGGCCTGCAAGTATACTCACTGGCAATTTAGCAGTTGGTTTGTCTGCATTAAATGAGGATGATTTAGCGAAAAAGATCATTTCAGTGACAAATCAGCCACCAACAATAGAAGAAAAACCACTTCTGGACTATGGTATTATTCCAACCAGTTCAAAGTACCTCGCTCTCGCGAACGATTAATCAGTTTAAAATATTACCAAACGCCATACGGCGTTCGGTAATTGTGGATATATTATGTTGCGGTTGATTTACTCATTTCTGCTGTACTTACTACAACCTCTGATATGGCTTCGCCTGTTTCTGCGTGGCCGTAAAGCGCCAGCCTATCGAAAGCGCTGGGCAGAACGATATGGATTTTGCAAAGGCAAAGTTAAACCAGATGGCATTATGCTGCATTCTGTTTCCGTGGGTGAAACATTAACAGCAATCCCTTTGGTCAGGGCATTACGTTACCGTTACCCAACATTGCCGATTACCGTAACTACAATGACGCCAACCGGCTCAGAGCGCGTATTGTCCGCATTTGGCGACGATGTTCATCATGTTTACCTTCCTTATGATTTGCCGGGTTCAGTGAACCGCTTCCTGAATCAGGTCAGGCCAAAGTTAGTTATTATTATGGAAACCGAACTTTGGCCAAATTTAATCCATCAATTGCATAAGCGTCATATTCCTTTGGTTATCGCCAATGCTCGCCTGTCAGAACGCTCGGCAAATGGCTACAGTAAGCTAGGTAATACCATACGAACCATGCTAAAAAAGATCACACTAATTGCCGCTCAGAATCAGGAAGATGGGGAAAGATTCATTCAACTGGGTCTGAAACGTTCACATTTAGCCGTAACCGGTAGCCTCAAATTTGATATTTCCGTTACCCCAGAACTTTCCGCCAGAGCGTTGAGCTTAAGGCGTCAGTGGGCACCTCATCGCCCGGTTTGGATTGCGGCCAGTACACATGATGGAGAAGAGGAGATCCTACTGGCAGCCCATGCCAACCTTCTCAAACGCTTCCCTGACCTTTTACTGATTCTGGTTCCTCGCCATCCGGAGCGCTTCCCGGTTGCTCAGCAATTGACATCTCAGGCCGGAATGAAATTTATAACCCGTAGCAGTGGCGATGTACCAACAGCAGATACTCAGGTAGTAATAGGCGATACCATGGGAGAACTCATGTTGTTATATGGTATTGCTGACCTGGCTTTTGTTGGTGGTAGTCTGGTGGAACGCGGTGGTCATAATCCGCTGGAGCCAGCAGCACATGCCATACCGGTATTAATGGGGCCTCATATTTTCAACTTTAAAGATATCTGTAACAAGCTGGAGCAGGCCGAAGGTCTGATAACCATTAAAGATGCAGACTCTTTAGCAGATGCCATTGAGCCTCTACTGACGGATGAAGAGTACCGCAGCTATCGCGGGCAAAGGGCCGTCAATGTACTGCTGCAAAATCAGGGAGCGCTGGAAAAACTCCTGACGCTTTTAGAACCCTATTTACCTGCCCGGAGCCATTAATTCGTGGATAAAAAACGTCTTTCGGTGGTAATAATTGCAAAAAATGAAGCCGAACTGTTGGCTGATTGCCTGCAGTCAGCCCAATGGGCTGATGAGATTATTTTGCTGGATAGCGGTAGTACGGACAGCACCCTGCAAATCGCACAACAGCATGATGCCAAAATTTTCTCTCACTTAGAGTGGCTGGGCTATGGCAAACAGCGTCAGATAGCTCAAAGTCATGCCAGTGGCGATTACATTTTTATGATTGATGCCGATGAGCGTATAACACCAGAGCTACGCACATCTATCGAACAAATTGTTCATAGTGAAGCTCATCATCCTGAACAGGTATATAGCTGTCCACGTCGCAATTACTTTTTAGGCCGATTTATGCGCCACAGTGGTTGGTATCCCGATCGCGTTATTCGGCTCTATCAAAATAGTCTTTATCGCTATAACAATAACCTGGTTCACGAATCGGTAGATTATGGTGATGCTCAGGTTATCCCCCTAAATGGCGACCTGTTGCATTTAACCTGCCGGGATTATTTTGTCTTTCAGAGAAAGCAGTTTAACTATGCAGAAAGCTGGGCCACGCAAAGCTACCAGCGAGGAAAAAGGGCATCGATGTTCTCTGCAGTGACTCATTCTGCTGGGGCATTTTTTAAAACGTGGCTATTGCGACGCGGTTTTATGGATGGAAAACACGGTTTTCTTCTTGCATGCATTAATGCTCAATATACATTTAATAAATATGCAGCACTCTGGGCAATCCACCAACAGGAGAACATCAGCAAATGACATTACGCAGAGCTGAATTCACTAAAGCTATCTATCCGGGTACCTTTGATCCGATGACCAATGGTCATTTGGATATCATCACCCGCAGCGTGAATATGTTTGACCATCTGGTACTTGCCATTGCCCGCAGCCCCGGTAAAAACACGCTTTTCTCTCTGGAGGAACGAGTTGAACTAGCCAAAGCCGTTACTGCTCATCTTCCCAGCGTTGAGGTTGTTGGATTTGGTGAGTTAATGGCGCATTTTGCTCAAAAACAAAAAGCCAATGTCCTGATTCGTGGATTACGAGCAATATCTGATTTTGAGTATGAGCTTCAGCTTGCCAGTATGAACCGTCACCTTATGGCTGATTTAGAAAGTATTTTTCTAATGCCTTCAGAAAAATGGTCATTCGTCTCCTCTTCTCTGGTAAAAGAAGTTGCCCGCCACGGTGGCGATGTAAGTTCCTTTTTACCGCCCGTGGTTGCAGAAGCTTTGCTGAAAAAATTGGGCTGATTAACGCTGGCAGTGACGACAGAAAAAGGTCGTTCTCTGCCCGTGCTTTTCACTTTCAATCAACGTACCACAAGTTTTGCACGGTTCTCCTGCACGGCCATAAACTTGTAGCTCCTGAGCAAAATAGCCAGGTTTGCCGTCAGCCTGTAGAAAATCCTTCAGGGTTGTCCCCCCTTGTTCAATGGATCGCTGCAAAACTTTCTTGATCGTTAAAGCCAGTCTCTGTGCTTCAGATTCCGTTAATGAACCCGCCGGGCGTTGTGGCAATATTTTCGCTTCGAACAGTGATTCGCTGGCATAGATATTGCCCACACCAACCACCAATTTATTATCCATCAGCCACGGCTTGATAAGCGTCTTTTTGTTACGTGAACGAGTAAGCAGATAATCTCCATTAAATGCATCGCTCAATGGCTCCGGCCCCAAATGCTTAAGTACATTACTGGTGGCCAGATCTTCTTCCCATAACCAGGCTCCAAAACGTCTTGGATCGGTATAACGCAACACTTGTCCAGTGGACAGAATGAAATCCACATGGTCATGTTTACCTGGTTCAATAAATTCTGGCAGAATTCTGACGCTACCCGACATCCCCAAGTGACCAATAATCCAGCCGTCAGGTAGTTCAATCAACAGGTATTTGGCTCGTCGCTGAACGCTTATAACAGGTGCATTCTCTAATGTCATAATTTGCCCGGAAACTGGCCAACGCAATTTAGGCTGGCGGACAACGGCTTTGACAATATGATGTCCAACCATATAGGGTTCTATTCCGCGACGACTGGTTTCTATTTCCGGTAATTCTGGCATTGGCTACCTTCCTGTTTTTACTTTTATGCCACAAAACGCCGATCATACACATAAGCGGGCATAGCATAAAGTTACCCGAAATTTCATCGACAAATAATCTTCAGGCAATAAAAAACCCGACCGGAGTCGGGTTTTGATATACGTTATACAACGAAAATAAAATTACTTAATTTTAGCTTCTTTGTACAGAACGTGTTGGCGGACAACTGGATCAAATTTCTTTAATTCCAATTTTTCCGGCTTAGTACGCTTGTTCTTCGTGGTGGTATAGTAGTGACCTGTACCAGCTGAAGAAACCAGCTTGATCTTCTCGCGAATACCTTTAGCCATGGTTCAGTTCCTTAAAACTTCTCACCGCGGGCACGAAGATCGGCTAACACCGCATCGATACCCTTTTTATCAATTACACGCATACCTTTAGCAGATACGCGCAAAGTTACAAAGCGCTTTTCACTCTCAATCCAAAAACGATGTGAGTGCAGGTTAGGCAGAAAACGACGCTTAGTCGCATTCAGTGCGTGAGAGCGGTTGTTACCACTCATTGGGCGCTTGCCGGTAACTTGGCAGACTCGTGACATGTCAAAATTCTCCAAAAATCAAATCAGCTCGAGCTTCGTTAGGATGTTGGCTGCCTCGTCAGGCCTTAGAGCCAATCTCAGCAAATTCAGCCGAGATGAGACGTTAAGTCAGGTCGGAACCTGCTGAGATAGGCTCTCATACCACATCCGTGATCCTCAAAGGTGGCGTAGTATACGCCCTTAGCCGGCAGGGCTCAAGTACTGAACGGACAAAGATCCCATAAGATCACAAAAAATACCTTAAATCCATCCTCTTTCAGCGAATGAAACGTACTCTCCACGCCCGATAACAATGTGATCAAGCACTTGAATATCCAGTAACAAGCAGGCTTCCCGCACTTTTTCAGTGACGTAACGATCTGCCTGACTGGGTTCTGCCATTCCGGAGGGGTGATTATGCGCTAATATGACCGCCGCTGCATTTGATTTTAACGCCTCGCGCACAATCTCTCTGGGATGCACCTCAACGCTATTTAGCGTGCCGGTGAACATCTCCTTATGATAAAGCACCCTATTCTGGTTATTCAAAAACATCACAATAAAAATTTCCCGATCCCGTTGAGCCAGTAAGCTTTGCAAATAACGTCGGGTAATTTGTGGATTATTAATTGAACACTCTTTAGCCAGTTGATGCCCTAAAAAACGTCGGGAGAGTTCAACAGATGCTTGCAGCTGAGAATATTTGGCCAGCCCCAACCCCCGAACATCACAAAACCTGACGTAATCTGCGGATATCAACCCATATAAAGAACCAAATTCTTTTAATAATTGTCGGGCAAAATCCAGTACATGAACTCCGGACATTCCCGTACGTAAAAAAATAGCCAACAGCTCATCATCAGAAAGTGATGCCGCACCATTTTGTAGTAGTTTCTCTCTGGGAGCACCTTGATCGCTCCATACCTTTAACGCCATATTTGTCATCTCATCCTCCCGTTATCGGTATTCTGGTAGTAGAGAACAAGAGATGCGAACCTGAAAAACGGTTTCTGGAATAAATCTCCAAAAATGAAATAGCAAAGAGCATTCTGTTACCATTTATTCTGGTGATATCGCACAAATCATTAATCAATACCGCATTAAAAAGACGATAAACGAGACTCAGAACAGATAAAACGGTTATGATTTTTTGTTATAGCATCTTACAATCACTGTATATATAATCAGTAAAAGGTGTTCGTTTTATACTCATCTCGTCGACATTGATATATAAAGGTATTCATACAGCAGAAACATGCTGTCGGTTAATCTGCCGTGTTAGCGATACAAAGTTGCTTCAGACAGATAGCTCTCCTTCGACGGGGTTATGATAAAATCTGCAACACGCTTTTAATCATCAGGGGCAATGCACCTGACAATCTATAGGGCAGTTATCATGGCAATGTTGAATGGTAAAAAAATTGTGCTGGGTATTAGTGGTGGTATTGCCGCTTATAAATGCCCGGAAATTGTACGCCGCCTGAAAGATCAGGGGGCAGACGTACGCGTTGTCATGACGACAGCGGCAAAAGCATTTATTACCCCACTCACTCTGCAGGCAGTTTCTGGTTATCCTGTTGCTGATGATTTGCTCGATCCTGCGGCTGAGGCCTCAATGGGCCACATAGAGCTGGGAAAATGGGCAGACTTAGTGGTTATTGCTCCCGCCACAGCAGATGTACTGGCCCGCATGACTGCCGGAATGGCAAATGACTTACTGACTACTATCTGTCTGGCTACCAGCGCTCCTATTGCGGTGGTTCCTGCTATGAATCAGCAAATGTATCGGGCTCAGGCAACTCAACATAATTTACAGGTTTTAGCCTCGCGCAATCTTCTTGTATGGGGGCCTGACAGTGGTTCACAAGCCTGTGGTGATGTGGGTCCGGGAAGAATGCTGGATCCGCTTTGCATTGTTAAACACTGTGTCGATTTTTTTAATCCCGTTCAGGATCTTGCTGGCATCAACATCATGCTTACCGCAGGCCCAACCCGGGAAGCGCTGGACCCCGTTCGCTTTATCAGCAACCACAGCTCCGGAAAAATGGGTTATGCTATTGCAAAAGCCGCTGCTGAGCGAGGCGCTTCTGTCACGCTGATCAGTGGTCCGGTCCAATTACCCACTCCTGTGAACGTTACTCGCATTAATGTCACCAGCGCGTTGGAAATGCGAGAAGCGGTTATGCAGTTGGCGGGGTCACAAAACATTTTTATTGCCTGTGCTGCCGTTGCCGACTACCGTGCTGAACATATCGCCGATGAGAAAATTAAAAAACAGGGCGACGATTTAGTATTAAAAATGGTAAAAAATCCCGACATTGTCGCAGAGGTAGCGGCGATGACCGTTAACCGCCCTTTTGTTGTAGGATTTGCGGCTGAAACCCAGAATGTGGAAGAATACGCGCGGCTCAAACTGGCCCGCAAAAATCTTGATCTAATTTGCGCGAATAATGTCTCGCTGTCTGGTCAAGGTTTTAACAGCGATACCAATGCATTACACCTGTACTGGTCAAACGGCGAAATGAGTCTGCCCCTGAGTGACAAATCTTCGCTTGGTCAAAAACTGATGGACGAGATAGTCAAACGTTATGATGAAAAAAATTGACGTAAAAATTCTGGATCCCCGTATTGGCGGTACCTTTCCACTGCCAACCTATGCAACCGTTGGCTCAGCCGGGTTAGACCTGCGCGCCTGTCTGGACGCTGCAATTACATTGAATCCGGGAGAAACTCAGCTATTACCAACCGGTCTGGCAATTCATATTGCCGATCCTTCACTTGCTGCGGTGATCTTGCCTCGTTCGGGCCTTGGTCATAAGCATGGTGTGGTATTGGGCAATCTGGTTGGCTTAATTGACTCTGACTATCAGGGGCAACTGATGGTCTCCGTCTGGAACCGTGGTCAAACGCCATTTGTTGTTGAACCCGGTGAGCGTATTGCCCAAATGGTTTTCGTACCAGTGGTGCAGGCCGAATTCAATATTGTTGAAGACTTTGAAAGCAGTGAACGCGGTGAAGGTGGTTTTGGCCACTCCGGTCGCCAGTAATTATTTCCGTTTTGAATGCCATAATAAAATAGTGTAACTCAACACTATCGTTAGTTGTTTGGAAGTGGGTGAAACCCCACTTCTTATTAGGATGTCACTGGACATGGTCGAAAAAGTAACAAAGAAAAATCGCAAGGAAGACATACTGCAAGCGTTGGCTCAAATGCTTGAGTCAAGCGACGGTAGTCAGCGAATTACTACGGCAAAACTTGCAGCCACTGTTGGTGTTTCAGAGGCGGCTTTATATCGCCATTTTCCCAGCAAAATGCGCATGTTTGATAGCCTGATTGAGTTTATCGAAGATAGCCTCAATAGTCGTATAAACCTAATCTTGCGGGATGAGAAAGATACCTATAATCGCATCCGCTTAATCATATTATTAGTGCTTGGTTTTGCAGAAAAAAATCCGGGGTTAACCCGAATTATGACCGGTCACGCCTTAATGTTTGAGCAAGACAGGCTTCAGGGACGGATTAACCAGCTATTTGAACGCATAGAAACCCAGCTACGTCAGGTTCTACGGGAGAGGAAACTGCGTGAAGGACAGTCGTTTAGTTATGATGAAGGGCTGATTGCCAGCCAGTTACTCGCCTTCTGTGAAGGAATGATGTCACGCTTTGTTCGCTCAGAATTCCGTTATCGCCCAACGGAAGAGTTTGAACTGCGTTGGCCAATGCTGGTTTTACAATTACAGTAATCTAAATAGCACGACCAAACACCTGAATAGAAAAGCCCCGAAGCAATAATCTTCGGGGCTTTTCTTTTAGTCAGATGTAAACAGATAGTCAATACGCTGCTCTCACAGGCTATTTCTGACTATTTTCAGACTTAGCAACTGCGCCATACTTTTCAGCTTTCACCTCTTCCCGTACCTTCGATACATCACTCTCAGTAACCATTGATGCTTTATTGCCCCAGCTGTTGCGAATAAAATTCACCACATCAGCCACTTGTTTATCCGTCAGTCGAACATCAAAAGCAGGCATATCATAAGATGTTGGCGCTTTAATAGTCGCAGGAACCACTCCACCTTTCAGAACAATATGAATCAGCGACGTTGCATCGCCAGTCGCCAATACCGGATTACCAGCCAGCGCCGGGAATACTTCTGCGTAACCTTTACCATCAGTTCGGTGGCAAGCTGCGCAGTTATCCACATAAACACTGCCGCCAACCATACTGTCATCACCATTAAATAGCGCTTTAGATACCGTTTCGTCATACTTAAACGGCTGTTGTTCGGCTGATTTTGGCGGCAACGTTTTCAGATAACGAGCAATCGCGGTTAAATCTTCATTGCTCATGTACTGCATGCTTTGAACAACTACATCACTCATTCCACCAAACACAGCAGTGTGGGCAGTACGGCCGGTACTGAGGAATTGAACTAGTTGATCTTCAGTCCAACTGCCTAAACCGTCCCGTTGATCGCCACGTAAGTTTTTAGGAACCCATCCATCCATCGGCTCGCCGCCGGACAGATAGAGATCACCCTCTTCACTGGTTAAGGCTTTTTCCTGCATGCCAAAACCTCGAGGACTATGACAGGCGCCACAGTGCCCTAATCCTTCAACCAGATAAGCGCCGCGGGCAACTACAGGGTCCTGATGTTCTGCCGCTTTAAACGCTTCAACTTCTGGTGCGAAGGTCCAACGCCAGACAGACAGAGGCCAGCGCATAGAGAGTGGCCAGGTAATATCAGTATCTTTATTGGCCTGATTAACTGGCTGTACCGCATGCATAAAGTAAGCATACAGCGCCTGCATATCCTCATCTGTTACGCGAGCATAAGAGGGGTAAGGCATGGCCGGATACAGTGTGTGGTCCTTACCAATACCGTGACGTACGGCATTATCAAAATCGGTAAAGCTGTACTCTCCAATACCGGTCTGTTTATCCGGCGTTATATTAGTAGAAAAGATAGTTCCGATAGGGGATTCAATCGGCAACCCACCGGCAAACGGTTGACCACCTGATGCCGTGTGGCATGCCACACAGTCACCGGCACGAGCAAGATACTCCCCCTGTTTAATCAGTTTGGCATCGGTATAATCGATATTTTCCGCAGCCCAGGCACAGGTTACTAAGCCCATGGTTAAACTGGCGGCAAGAAGCAGTTTTTTCATTTGTCCGTCTCCTGTTATGCCTGCACCAGTGGGCCAGGGTTTTTCAGATATTGCTCACATATGGCATGTGCTGACCAGTACGCTAATGCCCCCACCAATCCGGTTGGGTTATAACCGAAGTTTTGTGGAAATACGCAAGCCCCCATAACAAAGACGTTTGGTACATCCCAGCTTTGCAGATAGCGGTTTACCACGCTGGTTTTAGGATCGCTGCCCATAATAGCTCCCCCGGTATTATGGGTCGTCTGGTAAGGCCGGGTGTCATATTGAGCACCCAATTTTTTGGCATTCACTTTATAAGATTCAGGGTTCATCGCTTTGGCAATTTCCCCGGCTTTGGCGGTAGTAAACTGTGCCATCTTGATCTCATTGTCATGCCAGTTAAAGGTCATACGTAACAACGGCTGACCATTGCTATCAGTATAGTTGGGATCAAGATCCAGATAGCTGTCACGATACGACATCACCGAGCCGGATGAACTGATGCTCATTGCACGTTGATAGCTATCCTGAACTGCACCTTTCCATTCAGAACCCCAGGCTGGCGTACCAGCAGGAACCGTTGCTTGCTTGATAGGGCGTCCACCAGAACGGTGATGGTTGATATTCGCACCACCAACAAATCCTAACGGACCATGGTCAAAGTTATCCCCATTGAAATCATCAATGGCTTGTCCACCGGCGCCGGTGCCGATAAATGGATTCAGCGTTGTCCCCTTAGGCATCATCATGCTGACGGAAGTTAACATCTGATAAGCATAGTTTTTACCCACTACCCCTTCATTGGTCATTGGATTATAAGGTTGACCTATTTTGGATAGCAGCAGTAAACGCACATTATGCATCTGGAAAGCACTCAGAATAACGATGCTGGCAGGCTGTTCTACTTCCCGCCCTTGCGGATCGATATAGGTTACCCCAGTAGCTTTTTTGCCGGTGGAATCCAGATTAACCCGAATAACCTGCGACTGAGTACGCAGCTCAAAGTTAGGTTTTCTTAGCAGTACAGGAAGAATGGTGGTTTGTGGCGACGCCTTAGAATAGAGATAACAGGTATAGTGCTCGCAGTAACCGCAGAAGTTGCACGGCCCTAACCTGACACCATAAGGGTTGGTATAGGCTTCAGAGGCGTTAGATGCCGGGATCGGGAATGGTTTATAACCCAGCTCGCTGGCCGCTTTAGCAAACAGCTGAGCGCTGTATACGTCTTTTAACGGTGGTAGCGGGTAAGGTTTACTGCGCGACGCTTCAAACCGGTTACCGCCCTCCAGCTTTTCTCCATTTACGTTTCCAGCTAAACCAGAAACACCACAAACATATTCAAACTGAGTAAAATAGGGTTCAAGCTCTTCATAGCTGACACCAAAATCCTGAATCGTCATCCCTTCCGGAATAAAATCTTTGCCGTATCGCTCTTCATAATGGCTACGAATTTTCAGCTCTTCCGGCAAGGCTCGCCAGTGTAAACCATTCCAGTGAAGCCCTGCCCCACCTACGCCGGTACCTAATAGAAACGATCCGTGCTGGCGATAGGGTACCGCCTGCTCACTTACGCTATGACGTATAGTTACGGTCTCTTTGGCAAGATCCTGAAACAACTTACCGCGTACAGAATAGGCCAGTTCATCTGCCACATTCGGGTATTTACCATCCGTTGGCGTATCGCGCATTTCTCCGCGTTCCAGTGCCAGTACGCTTAAGCCAGCCTCGGTTAACTCTTGCCCCATAATGGCACCCGTCCAGCCAAAACCGACCAGAACAACATCAACGGCTTCTTTTTTGATAGACATATTTATTATCCCCGCTCGCCTGATATTGATACTGGCCCCAGTGGATAAGGCCGCTCAGAATGCTCTACCCAATCCATAAAATCGGCCCGGGCACCAGGGAAGCCAACCATTTTCCATCCCACCAAATGACGGTTGCCGCCATATTGAGGATCGGCAAAATAGCCTTCTTTGGTATTGGTCAGTAAATAGGAGAAGAAAGTTTTTGCCGGCACATCACCCAGTTCAATTTTTCCTGCTTCCAGCTGTTTAAGTACCGCTATCTGAGTCTCCTTATCCAACTCAGCAAAGGCTTTCTTGTACTGTTGCTGGCACCATTTATCACAACCGCTAATGCCTAAATGATAAAGATCCCGGGGTACCAGCTTTAGCTGATAGCCAAATTCGGGGGCAGCATCCGGATGAAAAGGACCTTTCATATACCAGAGTTCACCACGACCATAGGGGGTATCCATTTGGCGATCGATAAACTCCGGTACGCAGGCTTTAATCGCACCAGCACCATATTGATCTTCAGGGATTAGTAAATCACAGGCCGCCAGAACAAAGGCCCATTCTGCTTGATTAAAGAATGTTGGCTTATAGTCACTGGATGGTGAAGGAGAATCCGCCTGAGCGATATTAGAAACTAATCCGCTGCTGGCAATGGCGACTACGGGAATAACACCAAACCCTTTACGCAAGAAATCGCGCCGGGAATTGGAATGTTTGATATCAGACATTGGCTTCCTCGCTTATCCTATTTTTATCGCTTTTTTGATTTTGATCATATTTTATTAACATGATTGCTTAAATAGAATAACTCTTCGTTTACAACTCAAACGAACATATCGTGCCTAATAACAGAAAATAACCAGAATATTTATAAGGGAATGTCAGGAAAGGAAAGTGAAACTGCTCGTGAGATTAAAATCATTTTATCTAATTGAATTTTATAATTATTAATAAAAAAGCCCTGAGCAACACTCAGGGCCTTGGTACTGATTAAATAGCGGAATTAGTGCTTATTTAAATTTCTGGAAGAAGTCATTACCTTTATCATCCACCAGAATGAATGCAGGGAAGTTTTCTACTTCAATTTTCCAGATAGCTTCCATATCCAGTTCAGGATAAGCCACGCACTCCAGGCTCTTAATACTGTTTTGTGCCAGAATAGCTGCTGGCCCACCGATACTGCCCAGATAGAAACCGCCGTGCTTCTTACAGGCATCCGTCACCTGCTGGCTACGGTTACCTTTCGACAGCATAATCAGGCTACCGCCGCGAGACTGGAAGGCATCCACATAGGAGTCCATACGACCCGCTGTTGTTGGGCCCAGTGAACCGGAAGCATAACCCTCTGGCTTCTTAGCCGGGCCTGCATAATAGATTGGATGGTCTTTAATGTACTGTGGCAGATCTTCGCCTTTATCCAACAGCGCCTGCAAACGTGCGTGAGCGATGTCACGACCAACGATGATAGTGCCTGTCAGAGAAACCCGGGTTGAAACCGGATACTTCGACAGTTCAGCAAGAATTTCAGGCATCGGACGGTTAAGGTTAATATGTACCGCTTCACCTTCGCCAGCTTCTCTGTATGACTGTGGAATATATTTACCCGGATTGTCTTCCAGCTTCTCAATCCAGATACCTTCTTTGTTAATTTTCGCTTTAATATTACGGTCTGCAGAGCAGGAAACACCCATGCCAATTGGGCAAGAAGCACCGTGACGAGGCAAGCGAATCACGCGAATATCATGGGCAAAATATTTACCACCAAACTGCGCACCAATACCCAGGTTTTGCGCCGCTTTCAGCAGTTTTGCTTCCATATCTAAATCACGGAATGCCTGACCGCCTTCGTTACCGGTGGTTGGCAGTTCATCATAATATTTAGCAGAAGCCAACTTCACGACTTTCAGGTTAGTTTCAGCAGAAGTACCGCCAATAACGAAGGTCACATGGTAAGGAGGGCAAGCCGCCGTACCCAGACTCTTCATTTTTTCGATCAGGTATTTTTCCAGTTTTTCTGGCGTCAGCAGCGCTTTTGTTTCCTGATACAGCATGGTCTTGTTCGCAGAACCACCGCCTTTAACGATGCACAGGAATTTATACTCAGAACCCTCAGTACTATAAATGTCGATTTGTGCAGGCAGGTTACAGCCAGTGTTCACTTCATCGTACATATTCAGTGGAGCATTTTGAGAGTAGCGCAGGTTATCTTCTACGAAGGTATTAAACACGCCGCGAGATAATGCCTCTTCATCATTACAGCCGGTCCAGACGTTCTGGCCCTTTTTCCCCATAATGATGGCTGTGCCAGTGTCCTGACAGAAAGGCAAAATACCTTTGGCAGCAATTTCAGCATTGCGCAGGAATGTCAGAGCAACATATTTATCGTTTTCACTGGCTTCCGGATCGTCAAGAATTTGAGCTACCTGGGCCTGGTGTGCAGAACGCAGTAAGAAAGAAGTATCATGCAATGCATGCTGTGCCAGCAGTGTCAGAGCTTCAGGTTCAACTTTAAGGACCTCGTTTCCTTCAAACTCTGCTACCGAAACGTGATCTTTTGTCAGTAAATAATATTCTGTATCGTCTTTTCCTAACGGAAAGGACTCCTGATATTTAAATTCAATCGTTGACATGTGCTTCCAGCCTTTTATAAGTTTTTTGAAAAAATCAACACGATATATCGTGACTGATGCCTGAGCGACGCCGACACCATAAAGTAAGGAGACTCTTTATACAACTGTTTGTGAACCCATTTGGCTCATAAATTTAAAGCGTTTTTATTCTGCTGATTTTATAAGAGTTTTATTTATTTTTATTATGATTTTAATGAACAGAATCGCACTGAAAGGACTACAAAATATCCAGTAGATATTCCTGAAAGCGGTGCGCTATACCCTTTTACCACTGCTTTTTTATTGCAGATATAGCGCACGCTAATTACATCACAGGAATCCGTACGCTGCGGCAAATATCCAGCCGAATACGCAAGAGACACCCACACCGATTAATCCCGGCAGAATGAAGCTGTGGTTAATAACAAAGCGACCGATACGGGTGGTACCAGAGCGGTCAAACTGGATAGCTGCCAGATCGCTTGGGTAAGTTGGCAGGATATAGTAACCGTAACACGCCGGTGCAGAAGCAACGATGTATGCAGGGTCAACACCAATAGCCAGTGCCACCGGAACAATTGCTGCCAACGCAGCCGCCTGAGAGTTAACAAACTTAGACACCAGCAGCAATACAATCGCGTATGCCCACGGATACTTGGTTACTAAGTCGCCCAGTACAGATTTGATTTCAGACATATGCGCGCCGAACATGGTTTCTGCCATCCAGGCGATACCATATACCGCCACGATAGCAATCATCCCCGAACGGAACACCTCATTCTTGGAAATCAGTGCCGGGTTGGTTTTGGTAATGATGATGATCAATGCCCCTGACAGCAGCATGAACATCTGGATAACCAGCACCATTGATAACGTTTTGCCATCAAAAGAAGGACGCAGGTTAGAGAAAGCACCCAGCAGAGCAACAACCGCGATAGAACCCAGGAAGATCCACATGGCAACCCAGTTACTGGTTGGCAATTTTTTGTCTAACAGCGTTGCAGTATCACCATAAACATAGTGTTTGTTTTCCGGAACAGAGATAAATTTCTGGAAGTCTTCATCTTTGTCCAGATCTTTACCGCGGAACCAACTGAAAATACCAATCGCCAGAATACCAATCAGGGTTGACGGAATAGTGATTGCCAGCAGATCCAAAAACTCCAGGTGTTTACCGTTAAAGGTAAAGTTACCCAACATCGCTACCAGAGAAACTACCGCCACGGATACCGGGCTGGCAATGATACCCATCTGGGCACCAATGGAGCTGGCCGCCATTGGGCGTTCAGGTCGAATATTATTCTTAATCGCAACGTCGTAAATAATGGGGAGAATGGTGTACACCACGTGACCGGTACCGCAGAGAATTGTCAGCGTACAGGTAACAAAAGGTGCCACAATAGAGACATACTTTGGATTTTTACGCAGCAGCTTTTCCGCTATCTGCAGCATCACGTCTAAGCCACCAGAGGCCTGCAACGTCGCCGACGCGGCCACCACCGCAATGATTACCAGCATTACATCAACAGGCGGTTTACCCGGCTGAAGATGGAACACGAACACCAGAATAACTAAGCCCACACCGCCCAGCAAACCGAGCGCAATACCACCTTTCCGTGCCCCGTAGAACAGACAGATCAAGATGATAATTAGTTGTATAGCAAAATCCATGTATACCCCCGAACATACCAATTAATAATCAAAAAAAGTGAATCTGTTATCTGAAATTTAATTGTTTTGTTATTTTCAATTTGTCAGTGATTTTCATCACATTATTAAGGCTTACCCGAAACGATGAGTTGCCTTGCCAAAACATATGAAATTATAAAATTAATAATTATCCCGAAATATCATTATTAATTTTCCCTGCTCTACTCCCATATGGTTATTCGACTATATATGGTTTGATCCATCTATTTTTTGATGCAGATATAATTTTTAACTAATAGTTTGCGTCCGGACGATATATAAAAGGGAAATTAGAATAGCATGAGAGAAAATCGGATAGCTCAGTGATACCAAGGGTTAACGACCTGTAAAGTGTTCACTGAATATATACATCAATATATATTCATTTTATTAACCAATAAATAACAATTTATTATTATATGGATTTATTTGGCAGGCATTTAATTAATATAAGAAGAATCATAAAATAAACGGGTTAAATCTGAAGTATTAAATGAAAAAAACCAGCAGACTACTAATCCCCTGAGTTACTATCAATTAGAAATATAAAAGCCACACAATAGTGGCTTTTAGAAATGACTGAAGATTATATTTTACAACCTTCACAATCATCTTGATCCTGAATAATTTCAGGAAGTTCATTGACTTTCTGTTCGGCTTTTTTCTCTGCTTTCTCTAATTCAGCATCGATATCAAAATCAAAAATATCATCACTCATATACAATTCTCCATTCGGTCAGAAACAAATTATAGCGTACTCCTGAGCCGTTCAGTACCGCATTCTGCCCTCTTATCGCTCCGATCGATAAACAACAAAGATATTGCGCTGATTTACCACACATTTCGATTGTTAACTTCGGGTGGGGAGGCATATAGTATTAATACACTGAGTTCCTTATCCGGACAGGAAGAAAGCATTTCAATGGCATTGTTACTTAAATCACTCATCGGCGCTGCTGTCGTCATTTTGATTTCTCTGCTTTCTAAATCAAAATATTACTATATTGCCGGGCTGGCTCCGCTATTTCCAACCTTTGCGCTGATAGCCCATTACAGCGTTGGCTCTACCCGCTCAACAGCAGATCTACGGGAAACCATACTGTTTAGCGGATTCGCCACCCTGCCGATGATCAGCTATCTGGTGGCGCTTTATTGTCTGGTAGGTTATTTTCGGCTGGTACCATCATTACTGATGGCCTGTGTAGCCTGGGGAATTGCGGCCTGGATTCTGGTCACGCTATGGGGCTATGCCCACGGGCACTGATACAAATACCTTACCCGGAAGCTAAATATCCATCACCATTTCATGCCACGACATCCCGCCATGATCGGATTCAGACTGCTTAACATAAACAAAACCAAATTTTTCATACAGTCCGATATGGCGCTGCTTGCACATCAAATGGATAGTTTTCTTACCCAGTTCCTGCATATGTTTAATAAATGCCTTCATTAAAACGGTGGAATAGCCTTTGCCCTGAAAATCAGGATCAACCACCACCGACATAATCACCACGTTCGGGGCTTCAGGATCGTGGCCGATAAGCTCTTTAAACTCTTCATCAGACATCACTACATCATAGGCACAACCACAGTTAATAAAACCAGCAATGCCTTCCGGCGTTTCCAGTACCAGAAACCCTTCCGGATAAGTCGCTATACGTTTGGCAATTTTTGCTTCCGTAGCGGCTTCATCGCCCTCATAGGCGGTAATTTCAATCTGGTAGCAACGAGCCGTGTCTTGCGGTTGAGCCGTTCTGATTTTCATAGCTTCCATTATTTTATTGTCCTTTAACTATTCACGATATTCTTTGCACCAGACTCAGGCAAATTCAAACACTTTACCAACGCCCACTTCATTCACATTGGTGGTCCGGGCCAGTGCAATTTTAGCATTGAGATCGGTACAGTGGCACGGATACAAACGCTCCGGCTGTATTCTTCCTAAATGCTCAGCAGTACGAGACATCAGCATTTCACTGGCGTTTTGTAAATGGAAACCACCAATCACTGCCAGTACCCGTTGTTCACCAGTTACGCTGATAGCGTAATCTACAATATTACAGATACCGGAATGGGAGCAGCCAGAAATCACCACCAGACCTTCAGGACTGATATATACCAATGCACTATCATCCAGCACATAATCACCCACCAGATTGCCACAGCAGTCTTTGGTTTGGCCTACTGGCCGCTGAGCCTCAAAATCATTGGTACGTTCTATTTCACCGAGAAACAGTAATTTGTCGGTAATGTAATAAGGCTGCTTAGTTTCGACCTTATCCAGATAATTGCTGTAGCAATCCTGCGGATAATTTGCGCCAATAATTTTATCGCCGTGAAATTTGGGCGCAAAAGCATCAGGATGGGCAATCAGTTGAATGCGCCGATCGGTAGTACGATCGGTACGGTCAAAGTACTGCATCAGGTGACCTAATCCCCAGGTATGATCGTTATGCCCGTGGGACAATACAATAGTATCCACCTGTTTCAGATCGATGCCTAAAATATCGGCATTTTGCATAAAGACATCAGAGTAACCGGTATCCAGCAAAATTTGTCGACCATCAATTTCAATGTGGTAACACACCCCCGGCTCACCCACCAGGTAACGATCAATAAGTGTATTATTGTCCAGCAAGACTGTTAACCGCATAGCATTCCTTATTGGTTTCCCACACTCTCACCTGTAAAAAGCGACTCTCGTCTTATCAGGCAAACATGAAAGCAATATAAAAACTATGTCTAATAAGCACAAGCAATATCCGGTTATTAAAGCAACAAAAAACCCCGCTATCAGAGTGCGGGGTCAGGTTAATCAGGCCGATAATTACTTAATAACTTTCACATCCTTAACGTTAAAAGCTTCATTTTTATACTGCAACTTAATTACCTGAACGCCGTCACTTTCTGGTAAGCGGTAATCAGGAACTCGCTTATTCAGAAATGCTTTTACAATCAACGGATGAGTAAATACTGCCACATTGCCTTTGCTGAATTCATACTGATAACCAATTTTCGATAACAATGAATCTAAGCGAAAAGCAGCGATATCACCATTTTCACCATCGTCCGGCGACAGGAAGTGAATAACGCGATCGGCAGAGAACAAATCTTTAGCGGCCTGAGAATCACTGGCTTTAATGGTAGCAATCTTTTCCGCTTCCCAGTGGCCAAGGAACATTTCATTCAGATTTTCATCTTTGATTAAAGTCTGTTTATGCCCGGCAAGTACTGCCTCTGCGGTCTTATACCCACGATCCAATTCACTGCTGTATGCGGCGATAAAGCGGGTATTTTTTAAATCACTGTTCAATTGTTGATTGGCTTTTATTCCCTGCGCAGTAAAGTCTGAATCTGACGTTCCTTCCATTACTCCAGCTTTACTCAGAATCGTCATCGGGTTGATAACCAACGTGATGTCTAACGGAGGTAGCTGCTTCTCTTTGGCATAGCCGGACTTCAGATATTCGGTATTATTAAAGTCCACCAGCGAGAATTTACCGTCTTTCAGCTCCAGTACCGACACGCTGGTATTAGACAGTCCGGAAAGTGGTTTATCTCCCCGATACTTTTGCAGATAGAAAGCCATGGACGAGTGAGCGGTGACTAAAATATTTCCGCTTTGTCCCTGGTGCTGACTGGCGATCTGTTTTAGCGCGCCTTCAAACCGCTCAGAAAATTGATACATGTTTTCTGCGTTTACCGGTGACTTAAAGCTCGGATCGTTAAACTTGCCAAAGTAGAACTCAAAATCATTGCCGGAATGGCCAAACTTACCGGTTAAATCATCAATGCGTCCACCTTCAGCATCGCCCCATGAGATATCTTTCAGATTCTCAATCTGCGTTACCGGCATATTTCTACCGCGCAGAATCTGATTGGCGGTTTCATAGGCACGGCCCAGAGTGCTGCTGTAGCCAGCAATAAATGACACATCGGCTAAACCCAGCCCAAGATTGCTGGCATCGTAACGCCCTTTTTGCGTTAGCTGAGCATTACCGCCACCACCAATGGTCATCTCTTTAATATTGGAATAAGTCTGACCATGCCTGACCAGATAGAAACGTAATACCTTTGCTTCATCACTCTTCGATACCGAGGCTGCAAATGCTGAAATCGGCCCCCATGTCATGGCCGTTACCAGAAACAGCGTAGCCAGAGATTTTATTGTATTTTTCATCGATTACTCCTTATGGCACATAGATGGCCGGAGTGGATGTGGTATTCAGCGTTTTGGGATTTAGCACGCTGAATGTCGCATCATTCACCGGCCCTAAATATCATCGCGGGAATATCTGGTGATATCCCCGCGAATCTGAGAAAAGGAAAACTAAGAGGCCATACCCATACCAACAATGTTCGCCGCCAGAATAATCACCAGACAGCCAATGCACAGGATGCGTACCGGTTTGCGACCAACCCCCAGCCACTCTTTGAGCAACAGGCCAACGATGCCACCACACAGCACATAGAAGCTCATATGTAGCATCCAGCTCATGTAGCCATAGTGTTCCGGAACGTTTGCATGTCCCCAGGCATAGAAGAAGAACTGCAAATACCACATCACACCGCCCAAAATAGAAAACAGCGCGTTGGTTATCAGCAGCTTTTTAGCAACGGAAAGGTCAGCTTTAACAGAAAGCTCAGGTTTGATTGCCAGACGAATGAAACAGAAGCCCAGGTTAACAATGGCGCCACCGCCCATAATCACCACATAACTCGGCAGTGCCACATACAGCGGGCTGATGCCTATCTGCTCTGCTGCCTGATGCATTGGTTTTGCTGCATCCATAGCAAATGACATACCGGCAGAGAAAATACCGCACATGATTGCCAGAATCAGACCTTTTTTCAGGTTGAACTCTTCAGCCTGAATTCCAAGTGCCCGCTCTTTTAACAGACCGGCGTAGCTCACAATCGCCACCCCAATGACCGCGACAAACACCCCCAACAACGTCATCTGTCCACCAGAGGTGTTGAGTAGCAGGCCAAATTTGCCCTGTAATACTGGTGTCATCAGGGTGCCGATAATCAGCGTTACCCCAATGGCAATGCCTATTCCCAGCGACATGCCGAGGAAACGCATGGTTAAGCCATAGTTAATATTACCAATGCCCCACATCGCGCCGAACAGAAATATCGGCAGCAGCGTTGCAATAGAGAACGACCCAAAGTAAGCCCAAAAATCAGGCAACAGTATATAACTTACGGTCCAGGGAAGAATTATCCATGAAAAAAAGCCACCGAGAGACCACATGGTTTCCCATGACCATTTTTTAACTTGTTTAAATGGCGCATAAAAACATGCCGCGCTGGCGGCGCCAACGAAGTGCCAGAAAATACCCAGAAGAATAGAACCACTCATACCGGTAACCCTTTATTATTAAACATTATTAACCGCAGGGGGCCGCAATCCGTATCGCGGCATTATGAATGAATGAGGAAGACCTCATCACTACAATGCCTTCATTCTAAAAATGAATCTGTCCGTCAGCCTTTATGCCAGTGCCACTGTCTTACGGGTATTGGCAAAAAACAAAAGATGAAGGTGAGCGGAGTCACAAAATAGTGAATTAAAACAGGATTTCTCGCTTGATGACCACTAATCCGATGGTTTTGGCAAAAGGACAGAACAGACAAAAAGAGGAAGAATAAAAAGAGGGAAATAAAAAAGCCGGAACAAGAGAAACCCCCTCCGGTTCCGGCTGCCAGCCCGCTGGCGAAAAACAGACGACAAACTAATGCTTAGTCCAGATAGAAAACCTGACGCAGCTCAGCACTCACCGGGCTATTGTCAGGATTAGAAGGCATAACATCGGACATGTACTTCCACCAGCGCTGGCAAACCTCAGTTTTTGCTACCGCATCCCAGCGCTCTTCGGATTCTATCTCAACATAACCAAACAGCTGATGACCACGCTCATCAAGAAAAATACTGTAGTGGTGCGCCCCATGGACTTTCAACACCTGCTCCAGCTCTTCCCATATTGGGCTATGCCGCTGTTGATACTCTTTATGTGAGTCAGGGTTTACATGCATTAAAAAGGCTTTACGAATCATAATGATTAACTCCATTCACTATCTGACAAAAGACTACCGATATTCTGGCAGTCTCAGATTGATGACAAAATCCGATTTGTTCAGTTTGTGTTTTGAAATGGCCAATTGTCGGGAGGGGCTCCCGTGGGGGTCGACTTGGCGTCAGCCAACGAAGTGCCCGTAGGGAGACCAGGCCCGACACGCTCTGAAGCCAGATACAAGCGGTCTTCCGGTCGAGCACAACGTCAATATAATCACTTTCGATGTTACGACCGGAATATTCATTGAGGCCAATTTATTTGGTTTGTCAGCAGTCTGATACGCTACAGCTTAACCGCTGAGGCCATCGGCGTAACCCCAAACCGTTTGCCTAAAGCTACCAGCTCGTCAGAAGAGATTGTCTGCTTTTTACCGCCCATGGAGCGTACTTTCACCATGATCTCCGCTGATTTTTCCGCCGTATCGATTAAACCAAATGCGTCGTCCAGCGTTGGTCCGGTACCGAAAATGCCGTGGAATGCCCATAATACCAGCGAGTGGTGCTGCATTTGTTCTGCGGTGCTAACACCAATACCATCGGTGCCCGGCACCATCCATGGAACAATACCAACCCCATCAGGGAAAACCACCAGACATTCAGTACTGCCTTCCCATAATTCGCGAGTAAACACTTCGTTTTTCAGTTCCAGCACATAACTCAGTGCAATCAGATTAGTGGCATGGCAATGCATGATGACCCGATCTTTACCTGCACTAACTCCCATACGCACAATGTGTGACTGGAAGTGAGCCGCCAGTTCAGAGGTTGGTAAACCGCCTTTATCCAGTCCCCATAGGATACGATATCCGGTACCCTCACCATTCACCTGTAAAACTACCAGATTCTCCGCCGGATTTAACTGCACATTACGGAAGAACTTGCCGGAACCGGTAACAATAAAATAATGGTTTGCCAGCTGTGGCATGGACTGGCTAAGCGCCTCATCACGAGGCTCAGGATAGAAATCTTTTTGATAAGGAGCGATATCTTCAGGTAGCAAACGCAGGCTGATATTACCGCCGTTACGCTCATCCCAACCTTTAAGCCACATATCGCTGGTCGCTTTGACCATACCCTGAACAAACCATGAAGAAATAATGTGTTGCATAATAGAGAGCCCTTAACGTTTGCTGAGTACGGATTGTTCATATTGGCGCACGGTTTGTAACCACTCACTGCCCGCCGGTACGTTATGACGCTGGCAGTAGGTTTCCCATACGGCCTGCCACGGTAAACTTTTTTGCTCTTCGAGCATCGCCAGACGTGCGGTGTAGTCACCATCAGTTTCCAGCTTGCGTAACATATCGGTAGGTTCCAGCAGTGCCCGCAGCAGTGCTTTCTTCATATTGCGGGTACCGATTACCCAGGCAGCAATCCGGTTAATGGAGGCATCAAAGAAATCCAGACCGATGTGTACACGATCAAACAAACGGTTACGGATAATTTCATGGGCAATGGCCTGAGTTTCGTCGTCCAGCAGCACTACGTGGTCACTGTCCCAGCGCACCGGACGGCTGACGTGTAGCAGCAGATGCTGCACATACAACATCGCGGTGGAAATTTTGTCGGAGATGACTTCGGTAGGGTGGAAATGCCCTGCGTCCAGGCAAAGTGCGGTTTTACGAGTAGTGGCGTAACCCAGATAGAATTCGTTAGAACCGACGGTAAAGCTTTCTGCACCAATACCGAACAGCTTACTTTCTACCGCATCGAGGTGATATTTCTCATCAATCTTCTCGCTAATCACTTCATCCAGCGCGGTCATCAGACGCTCACGGAAGGCAAAGCGGTCAACGGTCAGATCTTTCATACCATCCGGAACCCAAATGTTCATCACTGAAGCAGTGCCCAGTTCACGACCAAAGTAAGCAGAGATACGACGGCTGGCCTGACAGTGTTCAATCCAGAATTTGCGGATCTCCGGATTGGCGTGAGATAGCGTAAAGCCATCGGCACTAAGCGGATGGGAGAAACAGCTTGGGTTAAAGTCCAGCCCCATACCTTTCTGACGCGCCCACTCAACCCAGTTGGCAAAGTGTTTTGGTTCAATTTCATTACGCTCAACGGCAGTGTCAGACTCCAGATAGATGGCATGCAGATTCAGGCGTTTTGGGCCCGGAATTAACGCCAGCGCCTGTTCCAGATCCGAACGCAGTTCTGTCGCGTTACGGGCTTTTCCCGGATAGTTACCCGTCGCCTGAATGCCACCCGTCAGAGCGCCTCCGGTATTCTCAAAACCAGCAACGTCATCCCCCTGCCAGCAGTGCATAGAAACGGGTAAGGTATCCAGCAGCTTCAGTGCGGATTCCACATCCACGTTAAATTCAGCATAGCGAGCTTTGGCCAGATTCCAGGCCTGGTCAATTGATGTTGTCATAGTACAAATTCCTCATAAGAGTGGCTGAGTGCCTGAAAGCGGCACCAGTGTTGTGCAAAATCAAAAACAGGATTTGGGGTATAGCAGCGCAGCGGGAAGCTTTCCGTTAGCAGCTTGCGGTAACTGGCAACGCTGTCGATTTCTCCCAGCGCCATCAGTTGGCAACCAATATTTCCCAGCGTGGAAGCCTCAACCGGTCCGGCTAATACCGTCAGTTGGCAGACATCAGCACAAAGTTGGTTCAGGAAGGCGTTCTGACAACCTCCACCAACGATATGCAATTGCTTAATCGGTTGCCCTTGCAGGGCGGAAAGCTCCAGCATCACCTGACGATAGAGCATGGCCAGACTGTCAAAAATACAGCGGGCCAATTCTTCCGGCGCTTGAGGTACCGGCTGCTGATGCTCTGCGCAAGCCTGACGGATCTCTTCCACTATGGAAGAGGGATTGATAAACCGCTCATCATTAGGATTAATCAGGCTGGTAAAAGCAGGCAGTTTCTCAGCTTTAGCAATCAGCTGTGGCAGATCGGCGATCGCCAGCTCACAACAGATACGCTGCAACAGCCACAGACCCATAATATTTTTCAGGACGCGATAAGTGCCGTTGATACCACCTTCATTGGTGATGTTAGCGGCCATCGCCTTCAGGTCATTAAACGGATTGAGGCTTTCAATTCCCATTAACGACCAGGTTCCTGAGCTTAAGTAGGCGCAATGATGTCCGGTTAACGGCGCAGCAATCACCGCGCTGGCGGTATCATGGGTGGCAACAGAAACTACCGGAACCGAGCGACCCGACGGTGCCTGCCATTCACCAATCGGCGTTCCCGGTTGGGATGGCTTCGTTAACCATTGAGGTGGAATACCCAGATAATCCAGCAGTTCATTATCCCAGTCACCGCTGCTCAAATTGAGCATTTGCGTCGTGCTGGCATTGGTATATTCATGGTTAATTTTACCGGTGAGGCGATAGTGCAAATAGTCAGGTATCAGCAGCAAATGCTTAACCTGCTCGATCAATTCTGGCTGCTGCTCACTAAACGCTTTCAGTTGGTATAGCGTATTAAAAGGCAAAAATTGAATACCGGTTTTCCAGTACAGACTTTTCTGGCCCAGCTCGTTCATCACCCTATTCATCACACCATCGGTACGGTGATCCCGATAGGCATATGGAAGCCCAACGCGCTCTCCACGCTTATCCAGCAGAACGTAATCAACGCCCCAGGTATCAATACCGATACTGGAGATCCGCACGCCATTATTATCAATGGTGGTTAGTCCGGTAAGAATTTCGCTCTCGAGCGCTGCCAGATCCCAGGTATCGTGGCCATCAACCGGCGTCAGGCAGTTAGCAAACCGATGGATCTCTTTAAGCGTTAAGCGTTGAGTTGAAGTACACCAGGTGGCCAGCATCACCCGACCGCTGGATGCACCTAAATCAATGGCGACAATATTGCGTACGCTCATAGTAACCTTCCCCTTATTCATCTATAGCGGGAAGTCTACGGAGAGTAAGCGAGCTCTACCTTCGGGCCACTGCCATGCCACCAGCAGGACTGGCAAAATAACAAAGACTGATGTGAAACCGATCACAAAATGGCAAAACCGCGCTTAATTCTCAGGCCTGAAATGTAATGTGACCTTCTGCACAAACTAATCAATAAACTCGCCGATCTTAAATAAATGGTCACTTTTGGCCGATGTCGCGTCTGATTTCTAAGGCGAAGCGCCCCGATTTTCCTCTAAGCTTTTAGTTACACGATGTTGAAAGGAGTCACAAAATGACCTTACTAAAAAGTGATGGCTTTTTTGCATCCGATGCCTCAACAATAGCGATTGAAAACCGGGCGCCACAGTGTGTTTTTCCTGAACATAGCCATGATTTCTATGAAATCGTTCTTGTGGAGCACGGTTCTGGCGTGCATATCTTTAACGACACTCCCTACGCCCTGTGCAGCGGCACCGTTTGCTTTGTTCGCGATAAAGATCATCATCAGTTTGAAAACGTGGATAACCTTCATTTAACCAATGTGCTGTATCGTTCACCCAAGAACTTTCGTTTTTTGACGGATATTGAGGCCTGGTTACCCGGTTCTCCTACCCAGCAGCAGTCACACTGGCAAATCAATTCATCTGCATTAAAAAAAGCAAAAAACTGCATTGATTGCCTGCAAACAAGCGCTAACAGCAGCGAACTGGAAGATATTGCCTCCAGTGAAGGTTTGTTCTTACAACTGCTGATGTTGCTGCGCCAAAGCTGTTTTGAAACCGTCAGGCAAGATAGCCGTGAAGCCTGTGTTGGCGCACTGCTTAACTGGTTACGCAATAACTACAGCGAAGAGGTGAACTGGGAAGAACTGGCGGAAAGTTTCTCGCTGGCATTGCGCACTATGCACCGTCAGGTGAAACAGGCTACAGGTATGACGCCACAGCGCTACCTTAACCGACTTCGGCTGTTGGAGGCCCGGCGGCGTCTGTTCCAAAGCGATGACAGTATTACCGATATTGCCTATGCCTGTGGCTTTAGTGACAGTAATAACTTTTCGGTTCAGTTTCGGCGAGAATTCTCGCTGTCACCACTGCAAATGAGAAATACCATAAGCCAGTAATAACAAAGCATTACTTTAATCAGGGTGACTAATGACAACCAGATTAAGACCTCCATCACCGTAAAGCTAACGGTGATATGTCACACTGGATACCAGAAGTGCCGGCAGGGAAACAGATCGCATGTCATTACTGAAACTTCACACTCATGATTTTTTCTTCAGCGAAAAAAATACGGTAACCGTTGCAGAGCGGTTACCCCAACCTGTTTTTCCTATTCATACCCATGATTTTTATGAACTGGTGATCGTCCGACGCGGTAATGGCCTGCATATTGTCAATGACGTGCCCTACTACATTACCTGTGGCGATCTGTTTTATATCAATGCCAGCGATCATCATGGTTATGAGTCGGTTAACGATCTGGAACTGAATAATATTCTCTATTGCCGTTCGCGACTAAATCTGGCGGCAGACTGGGAAACGCTGATCCCCGGCGATAATGACAGTCAGGAAAAGCGTTACTGGCGGCTGGGTATTCAGGGGATATCCGCCATTCAGACGGTAATTGATGCGCTGGCAAAAGAGTGTATTAAATTTGATGCGCTCTCTGTTCAGCTAAGCGAGTCTCTGTTTCTACAATTGATTTTATTACTACAACGCTATCGTCACCCGCCGGACAGTCATCAACTGGCGGATGCACAATTACTGGATCGTCTGATGCTGGATCTGCATGCCGGTATCGGTAACGCCTTCCGGCTGGAGGATTTCTGTCACCATCACCAGCTCTCGCCAAGAAGTATACAGGCGCTGTTTAAGCAGCATACCGGGGTCAGTATCAGCCATTACCTGCGCCAGCTCAGGCTGTGCAAAGCCATGGCACTACTGCGACAGAAACAGATGCAAATTAGTGAAATATCATCAGAATGTGGCTTTGAAGACAGCAACTACTTCTCTGCCGTCTTCAGTCGGGCTCTGGGCATATCTCCCAGCGAATACCGCCAGCGTTTCCGTTAAAATGCCATGTCTGTATCCCAACTTTACCTCTGTCAGGAGAAATCATCATGGGAAAATTACTGGAACAATTAAAGGCCGTATTACCTGAAAAACTCTGGGTTCCGGATGAACTGGCACAGCTTTATCAATGGATTGAGCAGCAGGGCTATTATGAAGACTACGACGATGGTCATCGCACCGGATTTTTATACCCGACCGATAAACTGGAAGAGAGCTGGACAGACGATGAACGGCAAGGAGGCACCATCATTTTGTTTAACGCTAACAGAAATGATGGATTGCGTTACTGGTTTGGACTGGAGGAAGATAGTCCGGAAATTTGTCAGCGCCTGTGTGTTTTTGCCCGTACCGGTGCGGAAGGTTCTGAAGCTGCACTATGGCTGGACGATGACGGAAAGCTTAAAATAGTGCATATGGGTTCAGGCTCTGGCTCAATACTCAGCTGTGTACTGGCCGATAATATGGTTGATTTTCTGCGGTTGCTGGCTATTGGGTACGATGAAATATGCTGGAATGAAGAATTCCCTTATCCACCCAATGATGAGCAATCCGACAGCGGTATGCATATTCACCCTAACGTGGAATTTCAGCAGTGGGTGCAGAAGACCTTTAATACCACCATTCCAGCCACAGCTTTAGACATTGTTAAGCATCCAGCGGAGATGGGCGATCGGGACAGTGAAGATGCGTTTTGCCGTTGTGCAGAAAAACAGAGTAATTAAGTTATGATTAAACTATGACAAACAACCGTAACAGGGTGGAACATGCCGCATATTAAGACCGGGTTAATTGCCTGTATTTTGCTGGGTATAATGACGGGTACTTCGGTGGCAGCAAGCAATATGGTGCTGTCGGGAGAATACACCTTCTATACCGACGAGATGAGTCTGGAGATGATTGGGCAGAATATCTGCATGTTCCCTGATGCCCAAAGCGGTAAACAGATCCCACGCAATAAGGGTGATGAGCGGGACCTTTGGTTCTGCTTTAGTGATTATCAGCAGGCCAGAAAAGCATTAGATATTCCCGCCACTCCGCCCAAACAGGGCTGTGGTTATAGCGGTAAACTAACGGTAGAGGTGGCTGATTACCGTATTAATGAACAGCAGAATGATGAGTTTGATGTGGCAAGATTGGTGAAGGTAATCAGCCATGATAAGCCGGAAGTGATTGAGTGCCAGCCGTAACATAAATCCACGAATGAGCCAGTGTGCATTACAGGTGCACATTGGCACCTGCAAGCCTCAAAGAATAACCTCAAACCTGAACTTAACCATTACTGGCATACAGCACGGCAAACAACGCCGCCATCTTCTCTTGCAGAATAAACTGTAACGACTCTTTTGTTGGCGTGTCGTCGAGTTTTACTACCACGCTAATCAGCGCAAGGCACTGTTCCGCCAGCTCCAACGGGTCGTTTGAGGTAGCATCAGCAGGATCAATCATTGGTGTGCCCTCCGGTTTTCAGGTAACAAACTGAAATGGAGGATAGTTTTTCCGATCCCGATCTGAAATTGGATGAGGGTCGAACTATAAATTCAGGGTGAGTTTGGGTATGCTTCACGACAGCCATGATGTTAGTTCCTCTAACGTTGTGGTTAGAAACCCCGCTAGTGTTCCCGCACTACGGGGTTTTGCCTTTTAACAGGTACATTGACCTGCACCGCAACAGTATATTTATACAGCAAAGGGGTCAATTGAATGGCCGGGGTTTTGACGGGGAAATTTGGGATTTTGGGGGAGTATCGCAAAAACAGGATTCTACTCATTATTTATTGTTGATTACTCTTCAGCAGTTAAGGTCTCTCTGGCTTCAATTAAAATGGCAATCAAATCATCTAATGGTATTTTTGCGGCAAAATTATGTTGATGGCCGGAGCCGAACAACTCAACCTCCAGATTATTGATACCCTTTTCTTGGTTGATTTCAGCTACCCTTTCCCAGCCATATTGTACTTCCAGTGTAACCTTTTCATATTCAGCAGGACTGGAATAAAATAACTCTAATTTCTTTTCATTCATTTTTATATCCGTGACTATTATTTTTACTTACTTATAAAGAGAAAATGCCAAAAACTTCAATCTGGGTAATAAATCAATCTCTCGGGTGTCCAGTAAAAAACTCACATGACTTGATTCTATTTCGGGATAATCACCCTCAACTTCACCGGAGAAAGAGTAAGCTAAATCTTTTTCTTCCTCGACCAATCCCTCTGAAATAATAACCAATACCTCTAATACATTATCTTGGTTTATCTCAAAAGAAATCATTCTGAACTTAGGTGATATATTGAATAACATTGAACGTTGTACTGACACCATCAACTGAAAATTATTCATTTTTTCAATCACCTGTTCATATTGACTTTCGGATATTTCTCTTAAAAAACCAGCAGAGACCATTTCGCTTAATACTTGTTTTATCTCGTTGTCATCAGCTTCGAAAAACTCAGATGAAAAATACGTTGATAAACGCCACACATCAACCAATTTAGGGTTATCAATATTGGTATGAACATCGATAACTATTTCAGGTTTGGGAGTTTCCCTTAAAAACATAACGCCTTTGCCATGCTTAATAAATTTCCATGAATCATGACCCAGCTTTATATTTCCTCTTTTGGGAAAATCCAGCAACCACGTAACATCTTTTACCGTTGGATAGGTTTTAAAGAAAGCATTTACTAAATCTTTTTGGAGTGTTATGAAATTAATAATGTCTTTAGACTCAATACGAAGTGTCATATTTTTTCTTTTCTTCATATTCCTGTAAATACTTTTCCATAGGATAGGACGTACCTAATAAATGTATTTCACCACTATCCTTATCTATTAAAAATGGCGAATTTCCCGCAAGTAATGCAGAAAAATCTCCTGTTTCAAGATATTCCTTAGATTGGAAACAAAAGACCCAGCCTTCTGCAAAACGATTAATAAGAGTTATCACAACAGGAAAATCACCATCATCCAGATAGTGATTGGCTTTTGCTATGGCATCATAAAAACTAATCATTAATTTTTTTCTTAATATTTTTAATGAGTTAAACTGGCTAAATCTAGTGCAATAGCCAAATATAATTTTTCAGATTTACTACTTAACTGTTTGGAATAGTCATTCACTCCCATATCAGAAATCTCACTGATTTGATCATTCACTCGTGACAACTCAAAACCAACAACCAAGTCACCATTAATTATCAATCTGTATATGTCCTCACTTTGCTCTGGTGTTTGTGTTAAAACGTAAACTGATTGGATCTCTCCATAATGCTTATTTAAGAATTTAACTATTGTTATATTACAGTTAATAAATAATTCCGAGTCTAATAATTGCCTGCGCAAAATCGTCTCTGTACGAGATCCTCTTAGTTTCATTCTATTTTTCCCATTGTAATAGTAATTAGATTTTCACGCTTGTCTGTAAGGTCTGCCATATTAATGTTGATTGGTAGTATTGAGAGGAACACTCAACACTGACAGTTAAAACGAAGGGCTAAAACGATATTAGTTAGGGTCTTTTACTGTTATTCAATTTATTCTATTTATTAATTTTTTTGATAAAACGTTAACGTTGGCCCATACCCAACATCAGAACCACTCGATTCAAGATTAAAGGTTTTTGTTGGAAATAATTGCTTCAAGGTCATACCCCATGAACACTTTAAGACATCGCATATTTGTTCAAAAATAGAGTCAGTTACATCATCCGCATTACTACCAAAGAGATCATATATATGAATGTGATTTAACATTTTTTCTATCAATGAATTTTCATCACCAAATTTTTCACGCCATAGCTTAAAGTTAGACTCTTCGTATCTCTCAAAAAGAAGAATACAATTATCAACTGAAATGAATTCAGGAATGAATAACTTACTAGATATTAATAGTGTCTCAGGGTGAAGTGTCTCACTTAAATAATCACTATAACTTATCAACTCTGGATTTCTCCATTGGGACTGCCACGTTTCATAATTTCTTAAATCATGAAATGGTTCTATGAGTGATATGGGTTTCATGGCATTTCCTTTGGATTAATTGGCTTTGGTGTCAATTTTGTGAATAGCTATTGAGGCGAATGTGAGTTTTTGATGGTTAACTGAATATTTCGACCAAGGCAAGATTCATATCAATCTGTAACAAAATTATAGTGGTACAGCATCTTTATTTCTCTGCCAAAAACTCTCCAATTCAGAACTTAATCTGATATCTACAGTATCTCTAATTTTTACCAGTATATTCATATGTTCAGGAGCTTCTTTTCGTACCAGGGGTACTAATTGATACCATGCATAAACAATCCATTCAGGTTCTACTTCTGCTATTTTTTGCAAGTGTTTAAGCAATCTTTTATAGCCTAAACCAGATACCGTTGCTTTAACCCACAATTTAGTCCCTGAGATGTTTTTTATCTCTAGCCCCATATCTAAAAAATTTATTAAAACACCCCTATCTCTCACAACTCTGGGAATAACTCTTAATGCGGAACCTCTGACTAAAGTAGAGTGATGCATAAACATGCCCTCTATAACAAAAGCTTTTTCATCCTCAGATAATGTTCTTAGATAATTAACTAACTCATTTTCTGCTCTTCCATCAGGAAGCTTAGATATTAAATTACTTAGCATTATTTATTATCCTTAAAACTGTCTGTTAACTTACCTAGTAATAACTCTGCCTGATTTACATTACAACCAAGTTGTAGAACCAATCTTAGCCAGGATACTCACTACGAACCGATATATTTACCAGCCTCATCTCGCCATAAAATAGCAGGCATTTCATAAAAATACATATTCAATTCCTCATCATTTTCATCGGTTGCGTTATCCGGCCAATTTTCCTGAAGGTAATTCATGATGATGTCACTATCTGTTTTCCAATATGCTTCTTTCTTACCTAAAGGATCGTCTGGCCTACAAAATCGTATGGCTCCCTCATCAAGTAATACCTTGATAATATTGAAAAACATATTTTTATGTGTAGAAAAAGCATGACCAGGATTCCAGCCAATAATGGAACCAAATAGTCCAGATAGCCATAACCCTTTTGAATCGTTAACTATTTCCTCAATGTTAGACACAATGTGCATTTTTTCTCCTTGTTGCAGAATTCATTGTGGTCATCATTATTTTTGATAACTAAAGTACTTATAACTGTTTAAGACCATTCCAGAGAGCCATCATTCAGAAGCCAAACCGGTTCCGCCGGACATTCATCAAAGTAAAACCATAACCCATCCTGCATCTCTTCTTTTGTTTTAGGGAACGCTGTAGATAAGTCAGTTAATTGCTCCTCAATTAAGCCACTAAGATATTTGCCTTTTTTATGTAATTTCAAATAATTATCTTTTAATAATCGCTCTAATATCTCAAAAAATATTTTTTTGTTCTCATCATATGAAAACTCGTCCACATCAAATTCTTCAGGAATACATTGCCCCCACATCAGGTAAAATGAACCGGCTTCTGAGTGATCTTTTATTCGATAGTATTCCTGATCGCTTAACATGATTTAGATATTTCCAAATTTAGTATTTCTTATCCAACAAAATGCTTAGATTATATAATCGCACTCACTTCTTATATACAAAACTGATTATCTTAATTGGATTAATTCAATAGAAAGCATTCTATTTTTTATAATCTTAAAGCATTATATGCACCACATTCATTGCAAATCATATGGCGCTCAAATTGCGGAGTTTCTGTATCAAATTTGATATCAAGTATTTGTAAAAATACTTTTTGGCATACGGGACAGAGAACATTCACAGAAGGGTTTATTGCGATGTTTTTGCCAGCTTCTATCCATCGTTCAATTACTTCAGTATTCATAGATATCCCTATTCAGATCACTTATATTCACTACACTATAACGTTCTGGCGGAAATTCAACTGACCAATCATTGAGCGCTAATTAAAACTATAGCATTAAATTATTTATATCTATGTTGCCAATAGTCCACTTATTTTCATGCATATATTAAATAAATTCTGATGGTAATGACACACTATAATGACTCAAATAGTATGCAAGATCGTTTGGCATACCTCTGTTGGCTACTGCAATTAGAGAACCTCCATCATCATCACCATGGGGTAGTTCTTTAAAAAAACCGGCCTTCTTGAGCTTTTTCGTTTTTCACCAAGATAGAAAAAAATATCAATCAGCTTTTTGAATAAAACCTTCAACCCAGTCATCGCGATCCACGGTTTGTTCGACAATGCTGAACCCCTCGGGATAATCAACAAATCCCGGCTTATCATGCACTCTCTGTTGGGTGATGCCCGCTAATTCATAGCTGGAATAAATTCCGATAAGCTTGATATCTTCATCATCATTACCTTCATCACGAGTGTGGTACAACATAAAAACTTTCGTCATAGCTGATTCCTGTAGAGTAAATCAAACTCTATTATCAAAATTTGTATCTGGTTATAACGTCACAAAACCATCAACCCAGCCATCACGGTCAAGAACGGCATCATATATGCTAAAACCTTCAGGGAAATCAATAAATCCAGGCTTGTTACATACTCTCATTTGAGCCATCTGAGCCAGTTCATAGCTCGAATAAATACCAATAAGTTTGACATCTTCATCGTCGGTATCTTCATCAACAATATGATATAAAAGAAAAACTGTCGTCATACTATATCCCTATAAAATTATTCAGAGTTTATATATTCTCTCTCAATTCGTTCATTTGCCTTAACTCTGAGTCGGCCCAGCTAATTTTTTCTTTTCTTCATATTCCTGTAAATACTTTTCCATAGGGTAGGACGTACCTAATGAATGTATTTCACCACTATCCTGATCTATTAAAAATGGCGCATTTCCCGCAAGTAATGCAGAAGGGTCTCCTGTTTCAAGATACTCTTTAGACTCAAAACAGAAAGTCCACCCCTTTGCAAAACGGCGAATGTTAGTTATCACAACAGGAAAATCACCATCATCCAGATAGTGATTGGCTTTTGCTATAGCATCATCAAAGCTTATCATTAATTTGTTCTCAATCTATGGATGACTCAAATCAACTGAGGTCTTCATTAGAGATATTCCGAAATATGATCACTGCGCGATTATTGCCATTTTCCGATATTTATCACTAAGCTTTCTGAATACCTCTTCGGCTGGGATATCTTCACCACTATTTATACCTCCCTCAACAGCCGATTTAAGTTCTTCCAGTTCTCGAGCCTGTTCGTCCTGAACCTCACCATTACACTCTATCAACATCATTCCCCCACCAAACTAATAACATTCTTCGGAATCATCTGCCGCCCGCGATCAAAAAACCGCTGAATCTTTTGCGTTTTATCTTCTGTCCAGTCCGTCCAGGTGCCTGTCGGTGATCCTTGCTCCAGATAACCTTCGCTTCTGGGACTACCATCAGCATACCAGCGTTTCCAGAGGCCGTGTTTTGAGCCGTTCAGATATTCACCTGCCTCTGTTTTTGTGCCGTTGGAGTTCCAGTATTCCCACAGGCCATTAAGTTGCCCCTGTTGATAAACCATTTTTTCCGATAGCCGACCATTCTGATGCCACGCCAACCAGACGCCCTCACGTTTTCCTTTTCGATAGATACCGGAAAGCCGTTCCAGATGTCGTCCTGACCAGTAATCAATCCACATGCCTTCCTGCTGGCCGCGCTTATAATGGCCGGACTGGCTTATCTGACCATTAAAATCCCACCGGAGCCATTCACCATCCTTTTTACCCTTCAGATAGCCACCTTCAGCCGCCTGTTGTCCATTTTGATGCCACTCACGCTCAATACCGATTGGTTCACCATGTTGATAAACTACTTCTGATAATTTCTGACCGTTTTCATACCAACGCGAGCTAATGCCATCGGGTTTATCATCATGATAAAAAGTTTCCTGATATTTTTGTCCATTCTGATGCCAGGAAGTTGATACCCCCTGCCGTTTACCATCCTGATAATGAATGACCCAGTTCAGTTGCCCGTCTTCAGTCCAGTCGCGCCAGACACCATCTTGCTTAAAATTTTTATAATATATAACCGAGCGCTTCTGGCCGCTTTTATACCAATAGGTCCACTCGCCTTCTGGCTGGTTTGATTGATAAACCCCTTCGGCAAGTTTTTGCCCATCTTTATCCCACTGAGTCCAAAGCCCGTTTCTCACACCATTAACATAGGTTGCCTGTTCTTTCTGGCCATCATCATTCCACTGAACAACAATGCCATTACGCGGGCCATAATTCTGTTCGCTATTGGTCTGAATATTTTGAGATGGTGGTGAAGTGCTGACGCACGAGGTGAGGATCGACAAAAATAAGCAGCTGATAATCTTGGAATATTTTATAGGTAGCATCCATCGCTCTCCTGACTTCCCTGATGAACTGGAAATTATAATTTCACAGCGGACCACAGGCAGAAAACACCGAATCTACAACGCTTTTGGTACAGCTGCTATTACATCCTGGCTCACAACCCTTATTGCATCCTGCAAGGAGAATACCGCAAAACGCCATAGTAATAATTAGCTTAATCATAGCAATTCCTCATTATTGGTTATTCAACGTTGATAACTGTATTGCAGCAACGTGAAGTCAGAATGAAGTCATTGACCAATGATTTAATAGCATTAATTGTAGATAGCACTCCAAAAAAAAGCCCCTCAGCGAGGGGCTCAACCAAATGAGGTCTTAAATACGCTTACTATTATGTGTGTACAGGTCACACACATTACCTTCAAATTTAGTCACCCATTCGTATGATTTCAAATGCCAACAAACATATTATGAATAATATCGACTAACTGTATTATATATCGAAGAAAATAGTTATAACCTGCATTTAATAGGCATATTACATAGTTTTATAACTATTTCTGCTTATTCACTAATGATTGAATTGAATAATTCATCGACCACAGGAGAAGATATCGCTTTATGGTCTTTTAGCTTCTGTTTTGACCCGTTAATACGCCTCAACGATACTGACGATAAACCGACGGTGTCTCATCAAATAATTTCTTAAACGCACGGGTAAAGCTCTGGTGAGAATCAAACTGATACTGATAGGCAATATCGGCAATGGTTCTCTCACTCTGCTTTAATTCAAATGCCGCTTCCTGTAAGCGTTTTTTACGAATGTAATTAGCAACGGAATCACCGGTGACTTCACGAAAGATCCGCTGCAAATGCCATTGGGAATAACCTGATTTATAGGCAACGCGATCAAGGGATAACGGTTCCTCCAAATGTTCTTCAATCCAGTCAACTAATTCATGGACAACGATGGATCGATACATAATTTATCTCCTGTAACTCACTCAGGCGACCTCAGCATTATGGCCACCTGATAACCAACTTACTCTGATACAAACTAGAACGTGTAAGCCACCATCAATCCGGCACCCGGTTCTGTCTTACGCCTTATCAGTGGTCCTTTTGATGCATCCCTCAACAGTTGAGCAACCCCAGCTTTAGTCGTGAGCGACCAACCGTCAGCTTCACCATATCGCCAGCTCAATTCGGTGCTAACGGCATAGATACCTGCTCTGGGCTTATAATCTTTTAGACCCGTCTTTTCCGACTGTCGGGAAGTGACGCCATAGTAAGTTTGCATGTACTTACTATCGGCAAAGTGAGTGGCGATGTTCCAGCCAATGTGATGTCGATTGGTCTGTAGCAACGAAGCATCTATACCAATCTGCATGGCATTACCATTTTTATCTTCTGTCAGGGGAAGATTTGTTTGGGCATTAACACTCAAATAATCAGTTAATCTGTAGCCCACACCCAACTCGGCAACCATCGAGGCTTTAACATTCCCCATTCCTTTCAGGGTGCCTTTTTTATCCTGGCTATTGCGCAGATCTTTACTTTTACGTTCTGACCGATAGTTAAGCGCAGCGCTGTAGTCAAAATTACCCATGTCGCCCTGATAACCTATGCCTCTCAGCGTGCTGGCAAACAGACCATTTTCCATTTGATAGTCAAATACCGGCAATGCGGTAAACGCCATTTTCTTTGCGCCGGAATATTTCGGTGCCACAGCGGTTACCACGCCTAACGTCAGTGAATTACCTGATTCTGGCTCATGATTAGCACTCGCATTGCCACAAGACAATGCACCGAAAGCGACCAGTAACACGCGAATGCCAATAGCTCCGTTTCCCTGACTTTGATTTTTATTATATGACGACATAAATCCTTTCCCCTGATTGGATAAAAACAGACGTATTAATTCGTCCAGTTATTAGTATTCACAGGCAAAATTAAGGAAACATGAGTTAAATCTTAAGATTTGATTAAGAAACTACGCTTTAACCATCTTCATCCTTTCTTCAGATTAGGATGGTGAAATAGAATCAGAATTACTCTTCGAACGTGTAAGCAGGCAATGATGAAAATATTACTGGTAGAAGATGACTTAGATTTGGGTAATGGCGTACGTATTGCGTTATCCGATCAGGGAATGGAAGTGGTATGGCTGCGCCAGCTTTCCGCGGCCATACGCTATCTGGAAACTAATTTATGCGACCTGGTGCTGTTAGACCTTGGTTTACCGGATGGCGATGGACTAAGTTTACTCACCTGGTTACAGCGCAAGCGCCAGGGACTACCGGTGATTATCCTGAGCGCCAGAGATAGCCTGACTGACAGACTACGCGGCCTGGATAATGGTGCCGATGATTATCTGGTTAAACCTTTTGAACTGTCCGAATTACTGTCTCGGGTGCGTGCGCTGGTAAGGCGTAGCTATGGCTTTGACGGTGAAAACCTCTCCATCGGAGAGCTAAAGCTAAATATCTCAACCCATCGGGCTTGCATACAGGGTAAACCATTGGAATTAACCGCCAGTGAGTACGCACTACTAAAAACCATGATGGTCCGTGTTAATCGCGTCATCACCCGCCGTCAGTTGGAAGAGCAAGTTCTGTCGGGCAACCCAAACAATATCAGCAACAGCCTGGATGTACATATGGCCAATCTGCGCCGCAAAATTGGCGATGGCTATATCCGTACCGTGCGCGGTGTTGGTTACATTATCGATCAGCAAAACAGATGAATATAATTAAAAATTGTTGGCGCTGGCTTATCAGACCAACGCTGGTTCGCCGCCTGTTATTCTGGCAGATGCTGTTGCTCATCCTGACCTGGAGCTTCAGCCTGATGTATTCCATGACCGACGATAATGTCGGTTCGGAATTTCCAAAGCTAAATCAAAGTTATATTTTGCTAACGGAGATAGCCGAGCAACTGGCAGATACCCCGGATAAGCAACAGAGCTTTATTAAACGTTTTGATCTGGCTTTACAGAAGGATTATGGCGGTGACATACCGGGGTTTGCCTATCGGATTATGGTCTGGGATGGAAATAAATTACTGTATCAATCTCCGGAATTACCGACAGACCTTCGTTACCAACAGGTCGAGCAGTTTGAAACATTATGCAGCGCCAATGATAACAGCTGCTGGAACGCTTATACCCGCCAGCAGCCAGATTCAAAGATCAAGGTAACGTTTTTGGCCACTAAGCTTGAAACATGGCTGATTTACGCAACCATTCATACACAAAACTTCTATCTGCTCCCCTTAATCACCAGCGTGCCGTTGCTGCTTTTTCCTGCCTGGCTCACCATCTATTTGGGACTCCGACCGCTAAATAGAGTGATTCATGAAATTTCACAACGGGGTCCGGGGAATTTGAACGATCTTTCATTCAGACCCAAACATAAAGAGCTGGCAACCATAGTGGATAACATCAATATTCTGCTGCAACGATTAAGAACCAGCAACGCCAGGGAGCGCAGCTTTATTGCAGATGCGGCCCACGAGCTACGAACACCGCTGGCGGCAATACGTATTCACGTTGAGGCTTTAGGCCAGCAAGTGAAAGATATGCGTTCAACGGAGCTGCTCACCGGCATTCTGAACAGCACCCAACGCGCTACCCGTCTGGTGAGCCAGTTGCTGAACCTGATGCGTAATGATGTCACTGACAGAGTATCCATCAGTTCAATTGATTTAGAAACCTTACTTCAGGAGCGGCTGGCTATTTTGTCCAACCTTGCCTGGCAAAAAGAGGTTGAGTTAGAGCTGCTGTCTGAGCACTCGCTGTTTATTGATGGCTATCGGGAAGGGATGATTTCACTCATCGATAATCTGGTGGAGAATGCCATCAAATACAGTCCGGCAGAGAGCACTGTCACCGTCAGCCTGTTAAAAGCAGGCAATAACATCGAATTATGCGTAAAAGATCAGGGACCGGGCATTCCTCCAGAACTGCGAGAACGGGTATTTAGCCGCTTCTTCCGCGCGCCGGATCAGACGGAAAACGGCAGCGGACTTGGACTGGCCATCGTCCATGCCGTGGTACTCCAGCATCAGGGAACTATCGAACTCGCCAACAGGCAAATGGATGGCAGTGGGCTGAAAGTAACGGTGTTGTTGCCAGCAGCACAACCGTCTGGTTCACAGACTATGGATTAATCTGGTTATCGGGCGCTTTTATATAGTCCAGAAACGCCCGCAACCCACAGGACATATACTGACGATTAGGATAATAGAGTTGGAAGCCGGGCCTCTCCGGCAACCATTCTTCTAACACTGACACCAGTTGCCCACTTTGCAGATAAGACTTAACCTGATCGTAAAACAAAAAGCCTACCCCTGCTCCCATCAGTACCGCATCCAACCCGGCATCCATATCATCCAATACGATATTGCCGGAAGTTGCCACTTCTAACCGGCCTTCAGGACCTTCAAACTCCCAGTGGTATGGCCTGCCACTCGGAAAACGAAACACCACACACTGGTGATTGACCAGCTCACGCGGGTGCGCGGGTTTCCCGTATTGGGCGAAGTATTCTGGTGTCGCCACTACGGAAAGCTTCACTGGCGGCCCGAGGGGAACGGCAATCATATCCTTTTCTACAATGGCACTTAACCGAACACCAGCATCAAACTCCTGTTGCACGATATTAGTCAGCGAATCATCGGTAGTAATTTCTACCTTCAGGTCAGGATACTGGCGGACAAACCCGGTCACCAATGGCATCAGAAATAACCGGGTGGCCTGACGGGCAGCGTTAATTTTCAGGGTTCCCATTGGGGTATCGCGAAAGCAATTGACTTCGTCCAGCATGGTGTTGATTTCATCAAATGCCGGACGAAGCCGTTCATAAAGATTACTGCCAGCTTCCGTCAGCGACACACTACGGGTAGTGCGGTTAAACAGTCGTATTTTAAGCCGCTGCTCCAGTTGCTTAATCGCATGGCTGATAGCCGAAGACGATAGCCCTAACTCATCGCCAGCCGCCCTAAAGCTACGGTGGCGAGCCACGGCAATAAAGGTAGCAAAATCAGCAAAATTCATCCGCATTAGTGAAAATCTCTCATTACTCTATCTCAAATCATTACGTTTACAGAATAATCTGGCATCGATAAAGTGGCAATCATGATTTAACTTATTGAGATAACACCATGAAATCAGAGAATATCTACATCATTTGGTCGCACCCCAGAGCAGACTCTTTAACCGCAAAGATTGTTGAAGAAATTCAGGGCGAAGCGACCCGCAACGATATTAGTGTCACTACGCTGGATCTGTACCGCAGAGGCTTTAACCCGGCACTTGAGCAGGATGATGAACCGGACTGGCAAAACCCGCAAAAACAGTATTCTCCTGAAGTACATCAGCTTTTTGGTGAGTTACAGGATAAAGACACGTTAGTTTTTGTATTCCCACTGTGGTGGTACAGCTTTCCGGCAATGCTCAAAGGTTATCTGGATCGGGTATGGAATCACGGCCTGGCTTACGGCAAGGGCAGCACTCTGGCAGGTAAAAAAATTCGCTGGGTCGCCCTGATCGGCGGTTCGGAAGATAAGTTTATTGAATATGGTTGGTGTAAAAACATGACTGACTTCCTGAACGGTGCCGCCAGCTATCTGGGCATCGAGGATAATGGTATCACCTTCCTTTACAACACCATTGGCGTTGAAGAGGATATTGGCGACAACCAGAGCCACTATGAAAGTTTGTTTGAGAAATCACGTCGCATTGTGGACACCTTGCTCTGAACCAATGCGTAATCATATTGCCCCGCAGTCTGGCGGGGCTAAATAAATTATCGATAAACCAGTTTGCTGACACAAACTTCCGGCATGAACTGTTCATATGCCAGTGTGGTAAAACACGTCCATTGATTGGAGGCTATTCCCCCACCGCTTATTGCCCGTTTTTTTGAAAATGTCAGCCAGATACCATCAGCATCACCGGTAAAATCAACTTTAATATCACCTGTTGACTGGTTGATATTATATTTCGGCGACGTTGAGCTATTGGAAGGGCAAGCAGCATCCACATCGATAACCTTATCCATCAGGCTTAGCTGAAGGTCTATTTGATAACGGCAGGAATTAGCATTCTTAAACCCTTCGGCAACCGCTGATTTTACTAACTCGGATGCTTTACGGGCATTAATGCAGTTAGTGCTGTCATCATCAGATTCGCATTCAGAAAGTTTGGTTATCAACTCATTCTTATCTTTTATATACCAGTCAACCGGCTTTTCTGCTTCGCAACCAACAATAAACAGCACCAGAATTGGTATCAAAAACAGTAAATTCCTTTTCATCTCAATCACTCGCATCACTTATATTGTCTAATCATAACAAAAGTTATTTTGGGGGTTTAGGGTTTATTTATCTGCCTGTCATCTGACCGTGTGGCAAAGATCTGCCGTCTAATCCATTGAATATGTTGCTAAAAAAGATAGTAATTACCATACCCAAACTGTTTTCAAGATATGTCCTTTGTGTATACTGTGGTCCAGCTAACAGTTTAACAATAGCAATCAGGGCGAGAATAAACATTGCTATAAAAATTACCCAAAAAATAATTCATTCCGACTCAAAACATACAAGGATGTATGCTCATGAACGAAAAACTCTTCTTTATTGCTATTGGTGCAGCGCTGCTTATTTTGTTTAAACTTATCTGTGATTTTGAGGGCAGTGTTGTTGGGCTGGTGGGATAAGCTGGTATGCCGCGATGTTCAGGGAAAGGTTAAAGCGATTCAAGTACAATAGACATTAAGATAAAAAACAGTAACCCAAAGACGGCGCTAAAAATAAGTACCCGGCCAATTATGCTCATGCCAGACTGTTTAGTTACAGCCTTCGTAGTTGCTCCAGAAATAAGGGAGACAATTACAATCAATGCAATAACGATAATAATTAGGGTATCTGCTTGCATAAAAGTAATCCTTACCTGAATGCGGATAGTAGAAATAATGATAAAAAGGCCCGCATCATGAAGCGCTCCCTTTTACGGGAGACTTCATTTTGCAGTTCTCATAGCCTGATATTGTACCACTTTTAAGCGCCAGCGCTGGTGCTTAACCTCCAATTAGTACAACTAATGAGTCAATCTACCATCCACAGACGTTAGACTCTTCATCCGTCTCGTATCCACGCACAATATAGACTAGCTCTTTAACCGCATCGGCCGAAACAGCGGGATCTTCAAGCTCTGAAAGCGTTGAAAAGTGCTTATTAACGGAAACACCATTGTTCTTATTAGTCACTGTCAGCGTAAATTTTTCTCCGCTGATATTTTTATCTTTCAGTTGGTGTGTCAACTCGGTAATAGCATCCACCGCGACTTCTGGCACATATAACGCCATTGGCTTCAGATAAATTTTCTCTACGATTTGGTTATTACCACCATTCGACAATGCTAATGAATAGCCTTTATTCTCAACAGTCATCTTATATACCACCTTAATCTTCCAGGAGAATTTTTGGATCTACATAAAAATCCACATTGAATACGGTATCGTCCGACAGCGCCTCAATTCGATGCCAGGTTTCCGGAGGGAACACACCAAACTGCCCGGCTTCGATAATGAAGGTATCTGTTGGTTCAACACTCGTTTCATCAGCATAGCTAAAATATTGAATACTTCCCTGCATCACACATAAGCGTGGGTAAACACCCTGCCGTGTACCAGTATCTAAGTGACGTTTCCAGATAGAGGGGGGAGCGGTGTCTTTTGTCCAGAAAGGTGTTGTTCGTGTGTGGATATAATTTGTTGGAATAATAATGCGTTGCATATCTCAACCTCATATTATTTGGTACCACTACCATCTAGTGCGGCGGCACCGTTGAACTAATATGATGTATATTATATACCTCTTTTAATCGCATTGAATAATTTTGTTATAAATGTGCTTGATAGGTTTTTAACCCATTAAATAGCCAAATCTATGAACATTAACATCAATAAGTTAACAAAAAGACAAGATAATACACTTTAGAAAATCAATGTTCCGGTACCAATTAAACATCATTGACTTCAATAGCTAACTGCATAATAGATAAGCTTCTTTTCACGGGAACGGAAATGAAAAAGCCCCTTTCGGGGCTGGCATGTTATTTCTGCACTAGATATGGATAGGAACAATCTTCATTGAGGGTGTAGAAATAACATGCAGTTAGAATGTATCAATTCACTTTATGCAAAACAACAACAAAACCGCGTTTAACGGGTTTATAAAAGCACATAAAAATTGATCTATTGTTTAAAGCACTTTTCTGTTTCTTGCTTCCAGTAAAAACTCGTCAATAGAAGCAGAGAAAGTCACCCTCATAAAAAGCAGCAATAATAAATTCACTCATTATTTACACTGCTCTTTACTAACTAAGTAAATGATTTTTATATTTTCAGGCAATAAAATTCACTACATTAAATAAAGAATGCCTCAGATATGTATAACTCTGGTGACGAGCTACCCTTTTAATATTAAAATACGTTCTGGAAATTTGTTATATGGAAATAAAAATGAAATGTATTCATTGTCATGAAAATGAACCAAATAAAGAATCTGGCCTTTGTGATAGCTGTGAATCAAAAGAGTCGGCTAAAATTAACGGATTATTGTATCTACCGGCTCTGGGCTTGTGTATAAGCGCCATCCTGACACCAATTAGTTTTATAAAGTATTTCAGTATGTTATCCAGCAATCTTCCTTCATATGTTGCTTATTATTTATATGCTGGCACATTTATTTTGTTTATCGATATATTAATGACTTATTTTTCAGCATGGACTTTCTTTAAAAAGAAAAAATCCATAAAGAAAGTCATTATTTCTTATTATATTTTTGGTGCCATTACAGCTTTATATTTTACGATACTTGCATCATATCTTTTTAATATGCCATTAACTACTCCAGATATCAGAGCGTTAACTTCAGCATTTGTTGGATTAATATTCTGGGTACCTTATTTCTTATTATCAAAAAGAATACCCATGGTATTTAGTAAGTGAAAAGTATCTTTCCCTGATAGTTATAATGTTCAAGTCTGATGAGATCTAAAACCATACACTCAAGAATCATAAAAGGAATAAAATGATTACAGTTAGTACCCTGATCACCGCATTGTCACTTGGCATAACAGGCTCCGCTTTATTGCAAGATGAACTGAACGAGAATCAAATCAATACGATTTTGTCTACCGCGTTTACTGACCGCAAAAATGTGCCAGTGAGAGCCTGCGTTACATTGCCGGCCGCTGCCGCAGAACTACCGGCAGATGTAGAAACCGCGTCATTACTAACGATGGAAGGAACAGTAAAAAAAGACGTAGCGGCGCTAATCAAAAACGGCTTGATTACGGTTCAATTTAATACGGGAAAAGGGGCACCAACTGTTAAAAAACCAGGTTATGTGGCCATTGAGAAAGATGTTTCTTTAAGCCATGTTGAAGTGACACCTTTCGGTAAGTCATTTTATCGATACGATGAATCTAAAAGCAGTGGCGCACTGAACGGAAAGAAAGGTCTTTATACTGCCAATCGCTTCTGTGCACATATTGTCTATGGCGGCATGGAAAAATTTATGAAGCCGACCAAAAATCCATTTGATAATAATCCCCATCTGGTGACATGGGTTGATTTTTTATGGAAACCTGACGAAAGCAAGACAACCTGGCTTGTCGATAAAGACCTCAGTAGTTCTCTGGGATTTTACCCTGAAAAAGATGGCTGGGCGCACAGGGGGATCCTGCTTGAGCAAAACGATGATGGCCGTTGGGGATTGGGGAACGATCCTTATACTATTCGGTGGTGAATTTGGCTGGAAGTGAGATAGCCACTCTAAAGATCTGGGGGGAAATGGCTTAATTTGCCAGTCTGATACATATAAAAACACTTCATAGTATCAAGGTCGGTTTTTCTGACAATATAAAGATATTCTCATCAAACCGACCAAATACCTGCTACTGATAAATTACTTTATAACTAATTTATGTTCAGTTTCCTTTTAGTGGCTCAGGTAACATTTCATAAAGCGCATTAGTCTTTTCCAAAAGAATAAATAACAAAGTCTCTCTGGTTGTTGCTTCATCAGTAAATTATGCTGCATGTGTTAGCGCCAGACAGTGAGAGGCTAACTCTTCAGATGTAAGTGGGGTTTTATCGAGTAAATTATGCATGGTATTCCCCCTGCTTATTATCTACGGCGGCAAAACCAATAAGGAATGTATATTTGGGATGAGTTTGGGTATGCTGTGCATCAGCCATGGCGTTAGTCCTGTTAACGTAGTGGTTAGAAGCTCCACTGGTGTTGGTAGCACCTTGGAGCTTCGCTCATTTTCAAACCTTAAATAATATTAAGGTGTAGTCCACTATAAGTTCAAGTGGACTACACTTCAAGTGTTTTAATGAAATATCTTTCATGTATACTGTACTACACCCAATAATCAGGAAACGATAATGGCCACTGGTACTAAAAACGAGAAATCACAAAAGATACAGGCCAGAGTCCCACATGAAGTTGTTGAAGCAATGGGACAGGTAAAGCTGGAAGGTGAGAGTACAGGGCAATTTATTGTTACGGCAATACAAACTGAGATCAAACGCCGCCAGAGAAAGGGCTCTAAAGAATAGTTGGCGTTTATGAAATAGCATGGCTGGCTCTCATAAAATTCAGAACATATATAGTTTCGTTAAGTATTACTAGTTTCTAATTTTTTGCTACTAAGTTGTCTAAGAGCTAGAGTCGCAATTTCCCGTAAAAGGCAACTCCTTTCATGTTCATCTTTAATATTGGGAAGTTGACTGGCAAACTGAAGAATTCGATTATCAGTTGCTACAGCCGGGTCATATCCTACAAACTCATGAAATCGATTAAGGCCACATATCGTTATCGTTTTCTCCCCTTTTTCTGTTTTAGCCATGTAAAACTCCCCCGGATAAATTGCGTCAATATGCTGTTCATAATTGTCGAAATGAGGATGAACTATATAATAATCACTCGAGTTTAAAGGTAATCTCTTTTTTGCCTTGCTATATGTAACTTTATTAATCCCCTTTCTTTGATTGCAGTCAGGGCATGCTACACAAAGATTTTTTGGTTCAAACATAAATTCATGGACTGACTCTCTTGATATAATATGCTCAACATCCCATTGTCTACCATTATGGCTTTTTGTAATTTGCTTACAATATACACATTTATTTTTTTGCTCTTTTAAATAAAAAATCTTAATTTCTTTTCTTATAAAATCAATATCTTCATCAGACCAGCTTGCTCTACTGAAATTCTTATCCTGCAACTTTTCAGCTATCTTATTGAGCGCTTCTAAAGAATAGAGAATTGAATTAATCAATTTTCAACTCCTTAGTAACACTGATCACAATATCAATTAATCTTCTGACACTATCATTTTTATCCGGTGTGCCGTAAAACCCTGTCCTTCAGGGCGGGGATATAAGGCACGGTTTTCTACCTAACTAGGTGTTTGCTGTTGCTCAATGTACTGTCGGATGATGGATATTGGCGCACCACCGCAACTACTAGCAAAGTAGCTCGGAGTCCACAGAACACCTTTGTAGTAATACCGTGCACCAATATCTGGACGGTCACGGCGGAGTAACCGACTGGATACCCCTTTGAGGCTGTTGACTAAACTGGATACCGCTAATTTTGGCGGGTAATTGACCAGCAAGTGAACGTGATCTCCTTCACCATCCATCTCGACCAGTTCAACATCAAAATCGGCGCATACGCTAGCAAAATAGCTCCGCAACCTATCGATAGCATCCTGATCAAATATTTTACGTCGATACTTGGCAACAAATACCAAGTGAAACATGCATCAGGAAAGTACAGTGTCTTCCTCGACGAATATCGGTTTCTTTTGTCATAGGCCAAAAGTATAATCTTCCATATGAAACGACTACAAGCCTTCAAATTCCAGTTAAGACCTAATGGTCAGCAAGAGCGCGATATGCGTTGCTTCGCTGGGGCATGTCGTTTTGTGTTCAACAAATCGTTGGTCTTGCAGAACGAAAACCATGAGGCGGGTAACAAATACCTTTCCTATGTAAAAATGGCGGCATGG